>NZ_MVDD01000001.1 GCF_002843315.1 Labilibaculum filiforme
CTTCTATTGCAACTTTTGCTTTAAATGTTGAGCTAAATTTACGACGTGTTCTTTTCATTTTTTCCATGAGTTTAATTTACATTATTTTTCAATTAAGCTCCTGGTCTAATTTTCTTAGGGTATTATAGAAGTACTTCAAAAAGGTTGGTATATTTCCATTCTGGAAATGCGAATATGGGAATAATTGCACTTGATGCTACCAAAATTTTATCGGTAAGATTAACCTCTACATTAATTCCTGTAATTCGGCAATTCAATAAAAATTCCTGAATTTTATGTTCGAAACGATTTTTCTCTTCCATCGAAAGTGCATTGTAAAATACAACTTTATCAATTAAAATTATTCTCCATTCTTTCGGAAAAGGTGTCGTTGGACTTTTCCAAGCACTCTTCTTATTTTTCCATAGTAAAAACAAGATAAATACGGCAATAAGAATTATTACAAGAATCTCTGTCATGAGTAAAAATTTTAGATGAAGGAAAACTCCCTATTTAGTTATATTAAAAATAAATATAAGAAATGCATTTCTTATGTTACGTCTCTATCAAATAAATTATGATTATATAGATATATTCTAAACGCTATCTACACATTCAAACTTAAACCTTACTAGTTTGTTGATTCCTTGCTGTCTTTTAAAAATTATCCTTTATCTTAGGGAGATTTTAAATAAATCTATCAAGCTTAAATTACTAATCCCCTATTTTTTATGCACAAACTAAACGACTTTTTAGCCGGAATTGAAATCTATTTAGGAGGAAGCAATTGGTTTACTCTTTTGCTACTTTTCACTGGTGTTTTCTTCACCATATACCTTAAGTTTCCACAAATTCGATTTTTTAAGCACGCTTTACGAGTAGTTCGAGGAAAATACGATAAGCCCGGCGAAAAAGGAGATGCATCACATTTTCAAGCTTTAACTACGGCACTTTCTGGAACTGTTGGAACCGGTAATATTGCCGGTGTTGCTTTTGCTATTTATTTGGGAGGACCTGCTGCCTTATTCTG
Organism: Labilibaculum filiforme; assembly: GCF_002843315.1. Classification (GTDB taxonomy): domain Bacteria; phylum Bacteroidota; class Bacteroidia; order Bacteroidales; family Marinifilaceae; genus Labilibaculum; species Labilibaculum filiforme. Next base: position 1,010 of record NZ_MVDD01000001.1, read on the forward strand.
GATGCTGGTAACTGCTTTTTTGGGTATGACCACTAAATTTGTTGAGGTTACCCTATCGCATAAGTATCGCGAAACGGATGAAAAAGGATTCATTTCCGGTGGACCGATGTACTACATGAAAAACAAACTTAAAATGCCTTGGCTTGCGGGTTTCTTTGCCGCAATGACCATTGTTTCCTCTTTTGGAACGGGTAGTTTGCCACAAATAAATTCCATATCTAGTTCGCTTTATTCTACTTTTGGTTTCGATCAAATGATTACTGGAGCCGTATTGGCCGTATTACTTGCCTTTGTAATTTTAGGAGGAATTAAAAGAATTGTGAAAGTTACCGACAAGTTGGTTCCAGCAATGGCTTTAATCTATTTTGTTGGTGCGATATCTGTAATTTTGTACAATTACGAAAATATTGTTCCTTCTTTGGTTTCGGTATTTGCAAATGTATTTACCGGCACAGCAGCCACAGGTGGTTTTCTAGGAGCTGGTTTTGCTTATGCATTTAACCGTGGGGTAAACCGTGGTTTATTTAGTAATGAGGCCGGACAAGGTTCTGCTCCAATTGCTCACGCCGCTGCCCGAACCGAAGAACCCGTATCGGAAGGAATGGTTGCTATCCTAGAACCATTTATTGATACTATTATTATTTGTTCCTTAACTGGTTTAGTAATCCTATCATCGGGAGTTTGGCAAGAAAAACTTCCCAACCGTTTTCAAACTACCGATATGGTAATTATGGCCGACCAGTATGACGATTCTAATGAGGAGGATCAAGAAAAGCTTTATAACTATTTAATTGGAAAATCAGATTTACCAGTATTCAATGGAGAATTGAATGTAGAAAATGGAATTATTCAAAATCCTCTTTCTATTATCAACTCTCGTTCCATTGCCGAAGAAGTTAAAGTCTATAATTTAAATGATGAAGCCTTTTCCGGAGTCATTACCATAAAATCCGGTAAAAATATATCCGATAACGAGACATATTTCGAAGGAAATTCATTAGTGCATTCGGCTCCCTTAACTGCCGAAGCATTCACACGAAGTTTATTGGGAGAATGGGGAAAATGGATTGTATCTATTGGTTTACTCCTATTCGCCTTTTCAACAGCAATTGCATGGGCATATTACGGAGGCCGATCGGTAACCTATCTTTTCGGAGCTAAAGGTGTTCTTCCCTATCGAATAATTTATTGTATTGCATTCTTTATTGCCTCTTTTGCAGATACAACCATTATCTGGACCCTTTCGGGGATTACCATTGCACTAATGGCACTTCCCAATTTAGTAGGAATATTAATGCTTCATAAAGACATGAAAGGAACTATGAATACCTATCTGGATAAATTTTCGAAAGAACATCCCGGAGATATTTAAATCCACAACGAAGAGATGAAGTGAACCCCAAAAGTTGGACACAACATTTGGGGTGTTTTTTTTGTATTTTAACCAATGCAATAAAATAGTAAGCTATACGAGCTTATAAAGCTATAAAATAGCAAATTAAAATATGAAGCACATTTATAACAATGCACGAGATAATGCCTTGTTCTTAATAAGTACACTTGCCTGTACAGATAATGAACTTCTATTTAAAAAAAATGAAAATTATAGAATTATTTGGCTGTTTCAAATACCAAAACAGCCTACTTCTATTTATTCAATTTCGATATCGAACTGACTTAATAAACCTGCTACTCCCGACAAGGAAAATTTTGCTTTTTTTACTTTATTGATTTCAGGATTAATTAGATAGTTAAAAGAACTTCGTAAGTCCGCTTTTTCAATATTTGTATATTCGAAAACAGTTCTACTCAAATCACAATCATCTAGTATGGATCCGGAGAGATCCGTCTCGGAAAAATCTACTTCCTGCAAATTGCAATTCCTAAATTTAGTACCCTTTAATTTCAATTTGTAAAAAGAAGCTAGTTTCAACTGGCAATTTTCAAACTGCACCGATAGCAGCAATTGATTACAATCTTGAAATCCTAGTCCTAGCATTTTACAACTTTTAAAAAGTACATCGCGAAAAGCAGTAAAATTTAATTTAGCCAGACTTAAATCGCATTCTTCAAACTCACATTCGAGAAAAATGTTCTCGGACAATTCGCTGTTGGCAAATGAGCAATTCACAAAACGACAATTCTCATACTCTCCTTTAGGTAAAGCCTCCGAGGTATAATTTTTTTTCTCAAAAACCTGATCTTCTATATATACTTTTGGCATAATTTCATTTTAATTTCTTCACTCTAATCCCTTTCACACTGTTGTAATATAATTTCTCCAACGCTGTAGGTAACGGCATTTCCACGAAGCAGAACGCGATCCTTCTTATTGGTACAAAATAAAACACCATGACGATCGGATAGCTGATGAGCTAGTAAATCTTTCTTTTTCAGCCGATTGCTCCAAAAAGGAACTAAACTGCAATGCGCCGATCCCGTAACTGGATCTTCAAAAATACTCGCTCCAGGAGTAAAAAATCTGGATACAAAATCTGCTTCGTCTCCCAAAGCTGTACAAACAATTCCTCCATGGCCTAAATCGATTTGCTCCAATTTATTTTTATCGGGGCGCAAAGCCTTTATTTCCGCTTCCGAATTGTAAACCAATACATAATCTCTGGCCAAATAAACTTCCTTGGGCTGTATATTTAAACTCTCCTTAATAATTTCGGGCAATATTGCCACTTTTGGCATCCGAAAAGGAAAGTTAAGTACATATTTACCGGCCTCGAAACTTACCTGCAATTCTCCACTTGCCGACTGAAAACGAATAAGTTCGCCAGTATATCCTAAATGTTTTTTGATTACATGAGCCGTTGCTAAAGTTGCATGCCCGCATAAATCCATCTCTACTTCAGGAGTAAACCACCTTATCTGAAAATCATTTTCATGCGCCACAAAAAAAGCAGTTTCGGCTAAATTATTCTCTTTTGTAATGGACAACATAATTTCATTAGGCAACCATTCCTCTAATGGAATTACACAAGCAGGGTTACCTCCAAACAATTTATTGGTAAAAGCATCGATATGATATTTCTGCAGTTTCATCGGCTAGCTATTTGTCTTCAAGTTTTAATATTTTTCCAATTTCTGGTTTCGAGTACAATTCTGATTTAATTACCTTTCCATCTTCCCGATAGACTGGCTTCCCATTTTCATCTAATTTACTCATATTACTTCGATGAACTTCGTTAAAAATTTCTGCGTACTTGTCCTGAAGACCAAATTCAAGTACTGTACCCATAATTACATAATGAATATCTGCTAGTGCATCTGCCACCTCCACTAAATTACCCGATTTCCATGCTTCTTTCAGCTCATCCACCTCTTCTTGAATGATATTCTGTCTTAATTCACACCTTTCTTTTGCAGGAATTACTGGTGCTTTTTCAACATTTACACCAAATGCTTCGTGAAATTCATTCACCTTTTCTAATGCTGTCATAAGTTATTAATTCTAGATTTAATGCCGTGCTTTGTTTCGAAATTTAAATATCACTAAATCTTTTTTAATAGCAGAATTCACTGCACAAAAAAAGGCTGCAAAAAGTAGCCTTTACAATATTTTAGAGAATAGATTACAGCGTAATCGCAAAAGTTAAAAATAATTTTTCGCTAACCGGATTCAAAGTAAGACCGCCCCTTACAGGCAATGAAAACTGATCTGTAAATTTAATGGTATTGTACATTGTCATGTTCATATTCACAACATTAATGGTATCGTCATACATCCCTTTAAAAGGAGTCATGCCCACCGCCCATGAGAATTTTTTTCCTCCAATAAAATTTGAATATCCAAATTCAAGATAGGTAGAATATTGTTGGTCATTATTTTCATCGCGATCCATTTCACCATAAAATAAAACAGATGCCATTATCGAAACTGGAAATTTTTCACAGCCTTTGTATTTCGTCGAAATATCGAATAAATGTACACTTTGCCTGCTATCAAAATCAAAAAACTTTGAATTGGAAAAATCAGGTGCCGGACAATAAAAATCGAATAAACTAAATTGAAATAGTGGTGTGTTGTATTGCAAATACAAATCGATTTCCTGATAACTCTCGTCGAACGAGTAGGCTCCCCAGGCACCAACAGTAAACTTTCCGCTTTGCAATTCGATGGTAGGCTCGATGGTTGGTGCTGTTCCACTATTGAATCCGCGCCACAAATGTCGACTAACCAAATCAATCCTACTATTTACCTTGGTTTTTGATGGTAAATTGTCTGCTTTTACTCCCCCGCAGATTAGTAATAATCCTATCAAAACGATAGATTTAAAAAACTTCATCAGTAAAAATAATTAAGGTGTTGTTGTTTGTATAAAGAGAGTGTCCTTTTTAAAATAAATTTCCTTTTTATTTCGATCCGTATTCCCTCTTGTGTGTTTAAAATCGATGCAAAAATAGAAGAAAAAGAAGGCAGAAATCATGATAATTATCTTATTTATCAAGTGTTGTTAAACACAGATTCTGACTGATAAATGGCTCGTTAAATCAGCCAAAAATCGGGCATGAAAAAAGGAGAAAAGCACTTGCCCTTCTCCTTATATATATTCCGAATGTATTTTCTAATAACTATCTGGTAATATGAACCAAAGAATAAGATAAACTAATATGCCAGGAAATCCTGCACTAAAAATGGAAATCAATACATAAAGAATACGAACCAGACTAACATCTAATCCAAAATATTCAGCTATTCCTGCACAAACGCCTGCAATCATCTTATCCGATGATCGTCTCATTCTTTTTGACATATACTTTATTTTTTATTTCACACTTTCATTTAAGCTACATCCACCTAAATTTTAGTCCGAAACAGTTACTCCAAATTAATCATCAAACTCTTCGTCGTAAAGGTCTTCCTGATTATCTAACTCATCGTTATAGAAGGTTTCCGCCTCGTCCATCAAATCTTCAATAAGATTTTTATCTTCCGGGGTTTCCTCTAACCAATAAACTGTTTGATTGGAGTTAAAATCTTCCACATCACATTCAATAATACACTTTGGTGTACGAGTGTGAACAATAAAAAGAGTGTCTGGTAACTCTTGTGAATTGTCTGCTAATAAAAACTTTGGGAGCATAATTTTTAATTTAATTTCGTGGTGTAAATATAGGAAGAGATTGAACTCCAAGCAACAAAATAGACTTAACAATTTTTTTATTTCGTTTTTTTTATTTTTTGATACTCATAATTCACAATCATTTTCCTCATCCATAGCTTTTTCAATACCAATTTCAGACCAAAAACAAACAGCATTTTCACCTCCTTTTTGTTGCAATAAATAGACATATCGTCTAAAATAAAATCATAAAAATTATTCTCTATTCCTAAATCGACAATTTTAATTGCCACATCACCATCCTGAGAGTATTTTTTAGGAAAACGAATAAATTTATCTCTTGCCTCCTCCCGATGTACATTTAGAATGCTATCGTAAATTACTTCCACAAGTTTAGAAGAACCGAAGTACAAAATCAATCATTTCCTGTTAATTATATCTTATCTTTTTGGAAGTGAAAGCATTTGTCTTCCTGAATCGTGAAAGATAAATAAGCTACTAAAACTCAAAATTCCCCTTTCATTAAAGCCGGAAAAAGTAATTCTCCGGCTAAGATTTCTTGAAAAGAATAAATAAAAAAGACAAATAGGTCTTTTTTTTATTCTCTTCCTGTTGGATTACAAAAAATTTCTGTCTAAACTTGTATCAGATAAACAGATTACTATATCCTATTTTTAGCAATCAGCAACTTTCTTCAAAATAACAAAAGGTCTTTGTTTATGTGTACAACATGTTGTATGTGCATAGAAAGTATTGTTATGCATAAAGGATGAGCTTAAATTGACGAATTAGATATTGGAATATTCTCAAGAGCCTTTTTGCTATAGCAAAAAGGCTTTTTTATATCCAAAGCAATGATCTACTAACAAACTCCAAGAATATATTTATTGACAACTATAATGGAAACAAAATTTCAAATCAATAAAGACCAATTGTCTCAACTCGAACGGTTGACACAAAATTTAACCACCGACCAATTGGTTTGGGTAAAGGAATATTTATCCGAAAACATCGATAAAAAAAAGGAGAGCGAAGCATCCCTCGAAATTGCTTCCGAAATATCTTCCGAACGTATTACTATTTTGTTTGGAACGCATAGCGGGCATAGCAAAGAAATAGCTATGGATTTTCAAGATAAACTTTTGTCCCTTGGTTTTGATGCGAAGATACAAGGCCTTGACTTTTACACTAAAACGGATTTGGAAAAGGAGAAATACCTTTTCCTGATTGTAAGTACCCATGGCGAAGGCGAAGCTCCCATTCAGGCCGAAGAATTTTACGAATATGTGCACGATAGCAAAGCTCCAAAATTAACAGATACGAATTATGCTGTTTTGGCCTTAGGAAACAAAACCTACAAAAAATATTGCCAAACTGGTATCGACTTCGATCAACGTTTTACCGAATTGGGTGCTAAAGCAATTCTTCCTGTTGAAACCAGCGATGTTGCTTACGAAGAAGTAGCTGAGCAATGGATGACCAAAGTGCTTGACAAATTAAAGAACTTGTTTCCTAACGCAAGCAAGTCGGCATTTGTGGGGAGTACTGCAAGTACTAAAAAGAAATTCAACCGTACAAATCCCTACTATGCCGAAGTGCTTGATAAAGTGAGAATTACCACTCCCAATTCTGAAAAAGAAATTTACCATGTAGAAATTGCTTTGGCCGATTCGGGCATACAATATCAAGCCGGCGATAGTATTGGCATTTTGCCCAACAACCCTATTGATTTGGTAGACCTACTAATTGACAAGCTAGAAGATGATCCGGAACGAATGCTTAGCCTTGGCGAAAAAGAAGTAAGCCTGTTTAGAGCATTGCAAAATAAATTGGAAATTACGGTTTTAAATCGCGAAGTACTGGAAAAATACAATGCCATAGTGCACAATAAGGAGCTGGAACTGTTGCTGAATAATGAGATAGAATTGGAAAATTACCTGCATGGTGCCGATGCTTATGACTTACTGGAGGATTATAAGGGAGAAATTACCAGCGATCAATTTCTATCCACTCTTCGGGTTTTGTATGCACGCCTCTACTCTATAGCCTCGGGTCCGAAGTCAAATCCTGAGGAGGTTCACATTACCATTGCCTCGGTTCGATACAATCGCAAAAAGCGCGACAGAAACGGAGCTTGCTCGAGTTACATTTCCGATGAAATTAAGGTTGGCGATCATATACCTATTTACATCGAAAAAAATGAGGCTTTCCGTTTGCCGGATGATGAAAGTAAACCGCTAATTATGGTGGGAGCAGGAACCGGAGTCGCACCATACCGAGGCTTTTTACAGGAGCGAGAGCAAAATTGCACCAAAGGAAAAAGTTGGTTGTTTTTCGGAAATCAGCGACTTACAGAGGATTTTCTTTACCAAACGGAATGGCAAAAACTCCTTAAAAAAGGAATACTTCAGAAATTAGACCTTGCCTTTTCGAGAGATCAGGAAGAAAAAGACTACGTGCAACACCGATTGAAAGAAAAAGGGAAAGAAATATTTCAATGGCTCGAAAATGATGCCCATTTTTACATCTGTGGCGACAAAAATAACATGGCCAAAGGGGTTCAAACTTGCTTATTGGATATTATTAGGAAGGAAGGTGGAATGAGTATCGAAAAAGCGGAGGAATATGTAAAAAAGATGAAAAAAGAGAAACGATTGCTTCTGGATATATACTAAAAATGAGCTTTATAGCCCACTTCTCAAAAATTAAGTTTTGGTGCAACGCTTAAGTGTGTTTTATCGTCATTACTTCGAATTATTTAAAGCAGACATTCTTATGAATCTCTGCTTTTTTTTATGGAGCTGTAACTTAAAACTTGTTCGTAGCGTCCTATATACCGATTAACATTTTCACTTAAATACAATTCTTATGAAAAAAATCATTCAAAAGGCCTCTCTTCTTATTGTAGGTCTTACTTTCCTTTTATCGGGAAATACAAGTGCTCAATTCTGGGGCGAAAAAGGAAACGGAAACATTCAAAAACAAGATCGTGAAGTTGGATCCTTCTCTGCAATATCGGCAAGTATGGGTCTAAATGTATACGTGCTTCAGGGCGATAAAGAATCGGTGACTGTTGAAGCTGACGAGAACCTATTGGAATATATTGTTACCGAAGTAAAAGAAAACGAACTAATTCTTAAAGTAAATGGTACTATTCGCCGGGCAACTAAAATGGATATTTATGTAACGCTGGTAAATATAAATGAAATAAATGTTTCGAGTGGTGCTGATTTTGAAAGCAGAAACACCTTAGAGCTTGAAAATTTAGACATTTCGGTAAGTAGTGGTGCCGATGCAAAATTGGAATTGAATGCTAAAGAATTAAGCTGTTCGGTTAGCTCTGGTGCCAACGCCACGCTTCGAGGGAAAGCTGATTTTTTTACGGGAAAAGCAAGTAGTGGCAGCGATTTACAAGCCAAAGAATTGATTGCCCGAAGCTGCAGAGCAAAAGCCTCAAGCGGTGGCGATGTTAGTGTTTATGCTTCGGAAGAAATTGAGGCAAACGCTAGTTCGGGTGGCGATGTGAGCTACTACGGGAATCCAACCAAAGTTAAGGTTAGTGATTCGAGCGGTGGAGATGTTAATCGTCGTTAGAGCAACAAAGAGGCATTTCTTTTCGGAATGTCTCTTTTCGATTTTAACTATTTTCTTTCCCCAAACCACTACTTTTTTTCCACCAAAGAGAGCTCTGAGGTACACAGAGGTAATTGCCTCCTGCTTTAAAATTCTTTTCTATTATTTTCTTTCGTGCTCACAGCACTTCTTATTTTGATATTAATTGACTACTACCATATTAACATCCCTTCGGGATTTTGAACAGCTCCAGAGGAGCGAGAATATGGTAGCTGACAGACAATCAACAAAAAGAGCCCCGTAGGTGGCGATACAGTGTAAAAACAAGTGAAAAAAGTTCTTTGCCATGCATGCTCATTATTTAGTCGGACAGTAGTGATATTATTTCTTTTTTCTTTTCTCCTCTACCTGTTTCAGATAATCGCCTAAACCTTCGAAAGGCATATAGGTTTTAGTAACTCCTAATTTTGCAGAAGGATCGTTCGCTGCTAAATCGACTTTTTTTAAACATTTTGGACAGCTAACCGTGTGGTGATTGGTTATTTCTAAAATATTTACAATAATTTCGCCCTTGCAATGCGGACAATCAATAATTACTTCCTGATCGTTAAATTCCATGCTTTCTTATTTTTAAGTCTCGATTCACAAAAGTATTGGAAAAATTGGAATATTCCGCGTTCCAAATAAGTAATACCATTCCGTTTTAACAGTTCAAAAACCCGGGGAAAGGCATTACATTTTTGTTTGGCGTTTTCCCCAACTAAGGAAAGGCAATAGTTATGCCGGCGGGTTAAGGATTGTAGTGGAAACCCCACAGCGAGGAACGAGCGAGGAGTTGAAATGGAAAGCCTGCCCCGAAGGGAAACCCCATAATGAACGATTACAAATAAAAATCCCCCGAAATTATTCGAGGGATGTAGGTTATTTTCATTTACTGTTCGCAGTCTTTCATCGATAGCTGAATGCGCTTGCGGGCAACATCGACCTCGGTTACTTTCACCGTAACATGCTGATGTAGTTGAACCACATCGGCCGGATTGCTTACAAAGCGGTTTGCCAGTTGTGAGATGTGAACCAAACCATCCTGCTTTACACCAACATCTACAAAGGCGCCAAAATTGGTGATATTGGTTACAATTCCCGGCAACTCCATGCCTACTTCCAACTGCTCTACCTTATAAATTCCGTCTTTAAACTGGAACACTTTAATAATGGTTCGCGGATCGCGCCCGGGTTTTTCCAATTCATCAATAATATCTTTAAGGGTAGGCAATCCAACCTCATCGCTTACATATTTATTCAGATCAATCTGCTTACGCAATTCCTTATCGGCAATTAAATCGGCCACCGAACATTTTAAATCCTTCGCCATTTGCTTCACAATACCATACGATTCGGGATGCACGGCGGAGTTATCTAAAGGGTTATCGGAATTGGGTATTCGAAGGAATCCTGCACATTGCTCGAATGCTTTTGCTCCCATTCGTTTCACTTTGGATATTTCTTTACGAGTGGTAAAAGCTCCGTTTTCGGCACGGTAATCGACAATGTTCTGTGCCAATTGTGGTCCTAAGCCCGATACATAGTTCAGCAAATGCTTACTGGCGGTATTCAAATTCACGCCCACTTTGTTTACACAGGATTCTACCACCTGATCGAGACTTTGCTGCAATAAATTCTGATCTACATCGTGCTGATATTGCCCCACGCCTATCGATTTTGCTTCAATTTTCACCAACTCGGCCAGTGGATCCATTAAGCGACGGCCAATGGAAACCGCGCCACGCACGGTAACATCGTATTCGGGAAACTCTTCGCGTGCTACTTTCGATGCCGAATAAATAGACGCTCCAGCCTCGCTCACCACAAAAACCTGTACCTTGCGATCGTAATGCAAGTTGGTTACAAAACGTTCTGTTTCGCGACTCGCTGTTCCGTTTCCAATAGCAATGGCTTCAATATTATAGGTCTCTACCATATTAGTCAGCTTTTTAGCTGCCATACTAGCCTGATTTTGCGGCGGATGTGGATAAATTGTTTCGTTGTGCAGCAAATTTCCCTGCGCATCTAAACAAACTACTTTACAACCACTCTTGTAACCGGGGTCTAAAGCCAAAACCCTTTTTTGCCCTAACGGCGATGAAAGGAGTAACTGTCGTAGATTTTCGGAGAATACCCGAATGGCCTCCTTATCGGCAGCCTCCTTCGAGCTGTTTGCAAATTCGGTTTCGAGCGACGATCCCAACAATCTTTTGTAAGCATCTTTTACGGCAAGTTCCACCTGCTGGGCTGCCGAGGTATTTCCTTTTACAAAAAGCCGATCCAAACGTTCCAGTACTTCCTCCTCGTCGGGAGCAATGCTCACACGCAAAACTCCTTCGGCCTCGCCTCTTCGCAAAGCCAATATACGATGCGAGGCTACCCGTTTCAAAGGCTCTTCCGACTCAAAATAATCTTTAAATTTCTCGCCTTCTTCCTCTTTTCCTTTTACTACTTTCGAACGAATAATGGCCTGGCGCTGAAAGATACTTCGCACCGAATTTCTGGCTACTTCATTTTCGTTCACCCACTCGGCAATTATATCGCGGGCTCCTTGCAATGCTTCGTCGACATTTGGCACTTCATCATTCAAAAAGTGGGTGGCACGACTTTCTACATCACGTTCCTCCTGCTTCATCAGAATTTTTGCCAATGGTTCCAGTCCTTTTTCTCGGGCCTTTACCGCTTTGGTTTTCCGTTTTTGCTTATAGGGTAAATAGATATCTTCCAACTGATTTAGCTCTTCGCAAGCCATAATGCGTTGCTTCAACTCGTCGGTTAGCTTGTCCTGCTTTTCGATAGAATCCAGAATGCTTTCGCGACGTTTATCGAGCTCTGTTAATCGGGTAAGCTCTTCTTTTATATTGCCAATTTGCACTTCATCCAAACTACCCGTCATCTCTTTTCTATAACGGGAAATAAATGGCAAAGTAGCACCTTCGGTAAAAAGTTGCAAGGTATTTTCAACCTGAAAAGCCTGCAACTGCAAGCTTTTCGTTATGTGATCGATATATTTTTTCATTATTTTAGATATGAGATATTAGACCTGAGATTTGAGATCACTGCGCCTATTAACTATTATTTCTTAAGTATCTTTTACATTCATTTGTCGAACGCTCTACACAATCTTCTAACGAAAGACCGTTAAAATAATTGCCGGTCAAATAAACTCCTGCTTGTTCGGCTAATTTTTGGATATCCAGAATTCGTTGCTTGTGTCCTAAGTCTAAAACCGGCAAGCGGTGATTTGCCAGTATTGAACTTCCCATTTTCGATGCATCGATACCTAACATTTTCGCCATTACAGCTTCCTGCTCTTCGGCAGATGCCTTACCCTCTTCAAAATGGAAAGCAAATCCTCTCGATTCCTCGTGTTCCATCACGTCTCTGGTTACCATCGATAAACAGGCTCCCTGCAAAGGAATAATAAAGGAAACCGGATCGAAAGACAATTTTTCCTTGGGCAGAACTATAGTTCTCGACAGAATATTTTTGGTAGTATATTCGTTCAGTTTAGCTCCTAAAGCGGGTAGCACATCGGTCAATAAATCCCCAGCTACCGATGGAGTAACTGCAAAAGCAATATCTTTTGCAGTAAATTCTTCCCCCGATTCCGTTTTTAGGCTCACACCATTCTCTTTGCGAAGCGAAAGCACTTTCTGCTTGGTAAGCACTGTTACATTTTCCGATTGGGCCAATGCATTCATAAAACTTTGCATTCCCTTTTGCAGGATAAAACTTTTCGGATGCTCCTTACTTTTTGTTTTGCGTCGTTTCAGGAAAAATTCGGCCGCAAAATTGTCTGCATTCTGAACAATTACAGCACTAAACATGCGGTTAAACACCTTTTCGTAGTTTTTTTTGCCAACAATATTCCCGAAATATTCCTTTACTGTTTTACCATCGCGCTTCGAGAAAAATAATTTCGGTGCGGAGGTAAACAGCTCCCATTTATTTACTCCCGACATAATTTTCTCGTGCCGATCGGTAAATACTTTCATTCCCACCTTTGCTCTTGGTTCAATGCTCGCTTCTAATCCGGAAGCTTGAATCAAAGCAATCAGGTTGGTGTAGGATGCATAAAAAGTATGCGCACCCATTTCCACCCAAAAATCATTTTTATCGTGGTAATGGGTATTTAAACAACCTCCAATTCTATTATCACTCTCTAATACAAGAACTTGTTTTCCTTTTTGAGCGACTTGATAAGCGAGACTTAATCCGCTAATGCCAGCGCCCACAACAATCATATCGTATACTTTCGAATGGGTCATGATTTGGGTTCGTTTAGCTTGGGTTTATTTTTTTTTGAAATTCTTTTTCTTGAAAAACTTCTTCTTTCCGCCTGCTTTAAAAGATTTAGGATTGTATTCCGGAGCTTCTCCTAATTCTGCCGGAACAGGAATTTTATAAACCGAAGATTCTATTAAATCTTCAATCTTTTTAAAATCGTTCTGATCCTTCGGAGTAATTAATGTAATCGCAACTCCTTCGGTTTCCGCTCTAGCGGTTCTTCCCACTCTATGCACATAATCTTCGGCATCGCGTGGCACATCAAAATTAATTACCAGGTCGATGGAATCAATATCAATTCCTCGGGCAATAATATCGGTAGCCACCAATATTTGATGCTTGCGATTTTTAAATTCGCGCAACACATCTTCCCGCTCCTTTTGCTCTAAATCCGATTGAATGCCAGCGGCTTTAAATTTATTTCTAATAAGCTCTTTGGTAATTGCTTTTACATTCAGCTTGGTTGAAGAGAAAATAATAACACTCTTAATGTCTTTGCCAGACAGCAAATGATTTATCAAGGGAATTTTTTGTTCTGGATGCAACATATAGGCTGCCTGCAAAACACCCTCAGCAGGTTTCGAGATCGCAATATTAATGCTCTCTGGATTATTCATCATGGTTCCTGCCAGTTCGCGAATTTTAGGTGGCATGGTAGCCGAAAACATTAAATTCTGACGCTCTTTTGGCAAATGACCAATTATCTGCATTAAATCATCGTAGAATCCCATATCCAGCATTCTATCGGCCTCATCTAAAATTAAATGTTTTAGTTTAGAGGTATTCACATAACCCAAACTTAAATGAGATATCATTCGTCCTGGAGTCGCAATTACGATATCTGCGCCTTCCATTAATCCTTTTTTTTGCTGATCCCAAACCGAAGAATCACCACCTCCGTAAACCGAAAGCGAGGTAATGGATACAAAATAACCAAAGCCTTCCATTTGCTGATCGATTTGCATCGCCAGCTCGCGGGTAGGCACCAAAATTAAAGTACTAAAACCGTCAATTTTGTTCTTTTGTATTTTATCCATTATTGGCAGCAAATAGGCCGCCGTTTTCCCGGTACCTGTTTGAGCACAGCAAATTAAATCCTTATTGTCGATGATTTGCGGAATCGCAAGTTCCTGAACTGGAGAAGGAGTTTCGAACCCCATGGAATCCAATCCATCCATTAATTCAGGTGTAAAGTTAAATTCAGAAAACTTCAATTTTTTTCGATTTACTTATTGATGACTGAGTTTTCAAATCTGAAAACCAACTAAATATCAAGCGACAGGGAAGATACAAAAAACGGAGTATTCTTTTACCCATTCCTCTGTGAAAGTACTTAGACTATTCTACATATAAAACCAAACCTTTTAGGTATTCTCCCTCGGGATGGTAGATGTTTACAGGATGATCGGCCGGTTGTGTTAGCTGATGAAGAATTCGTACGGTTCTTCCTGCACTTGCGGCTGCTGCAAAAATGGCTTTTCGAAAATCTTCTTTGCTAACCGCCTGCGAACATGAAAAAGTGAATAGAATTCCCCCACTTTTAATTTGTTCAAATCCAATGGTATTTAATCGTTTGTACCCTTTTAAGGCATTCGACAACACGTTCTTGTGTTTTGCAAAAGCCGGTGGATCTAACACAATTAAATCGTATTTCCCTGCGCTTCGATCCAAATATTTGAATGCATCCTCCGAAAATGCTTCGTGACGAGTATCCCCAGGGAAATTTAGTTCCACATTTTCTTTTGTAATCTCAATTGCTCTTGCCGAGCTATCCACAGAGTGTACTAATTCTGCACCTCCACGCATGGCGTAAAATGAGAATCCTCCGGTGTAACAAAACATATTCAAAACCGATCTTCCTTTAGCATATTGTTCCAAAAGGCTTCTGTTCTCGCGCTGATCGATAAAAAATCCTGTTTTTTGTCCTTTTAGCCAATCCACATTAAATTTTAATCCATTCTCCAAAGCAACAAAAGAATCTGCATTTCCATACAAATATTCATTTTTTGGCTCAATTCCCGATTTAAAAGGAATGGTTCCTTCCGATTTATCGTAAACTGCTTTTAAATCATCTCCCAAAACAGTTAATAATGCTTCTGCAATTTCTTCGCGATGCAAATACATTCCCACCGAATGACACTGAATAACAGCAGTTCCGGCATAAAAATCAATTATTAATCCTGATAATCCATCTCCTTCGCCATGTACCAAACGACAAACATTATTATCCGCTGTTCCATACAAGCCAATTGCTTTACGCATGTTACAGGCCGAGTTGAATTTCCTTACCCAAAAATCCTGATTGATCTCAACTTTCTCGAAGGAAATAATTCTAACCACAATGGAACCGATAGCAATATGCCCAATCCCTAAAAATTCTTCTTTTGCCGAATAAACAGCAACCAAGTCTCCTTCTTCCAGCCCCTCGTCCACTCTACTTACTGCTCCCGAAAAAATCCAGGGATGAAATCGTTTAATAGAATGTTCTTTTCCTTGCTTTAGGATAACTTTTGGATAATCTATCATTTTGGAAATTTCTTTTCTTTTTGAACAGAGAAAATTCGAATCGGAATTGTTCCTCCCGTCGATCTTCTCCTTAAAAATAATAATTAAAACTCCTCTAACCAGTATAGTTACTGCAGAGAAACTCAGTTCACAAAGCTTTGCTTATTTTGTTTTTGAAGCCTTTAATCTTTCAAATATTTTAAGGGATACCCACGCATCGGTAGCTGCATATTTCAGTTGTCCGGCACTTAGTTCTTCTGCTTCCCAATTGGAAACCTGTTGGCGTTTCGAAATTCTGAAATTTAATACTATTGCAGATAGTTTTTTTAAAGAAAAACTTTCGATTCCAAACTTAGAAACATACTCCTGCAACTCCAAAAATCCATTGGCATCGAAATCGTTCAATTTCTGCAATCCTCGGATATCATCTTTTATAGCTGCTCCTACCTTTATAATTTCTGGATCAGTAAGCAAATCAACCAATGGTTCCGGTAATCCTATTTTATTTACCCTAAAAAGAAAAGTTTTTGAATTAGCCGCCAATTGTAGTAAGGCTACACCATTCACTCTCCCCTTTTTAAACGACGGTCGCGTTTCGGTATCAAATCCCAAAATGGGAAACTTTTTCAAATACTGCACCGCGTCTTGCAGCTCCTCGCCTTGATCCACCAAAATGATTTCTCCGTCGAAAGCCTGCAAAGGCAACTCGTTTACTTCTTCCTTAGTAATTGATTTCTGAAATGGTAACATCTATTATGTCTTTTTCTTCGGAAAACATGAATTTATTTTCCCATCTATTAATCTTCTTCTCCCCATTCTCTTTTCCGCTGGGAAAAGATAGAGTCACTTAAGTCGATATTGTCTAATCCTGTGCCATCCGAATCATCAATCTCTTCGTCAAGGTTTTCGTTTCTGGCGACTAAATTGTGAATGGACCGCAGTGAATTTACTAAATTCTGTCCCCAATGTTGATAAAAACTGTTATTTAGATCCCACAAGGCTTCGTTCATCACCTCCAAACTTCCTATTCGGTAGGAAGTAAGAAAATCTTTTAAATCTTGATAAATATCGGCAAAATTTTCCGAAACAGAAGCAATCACAGGCGTTTCACTATATTCCATATCCTTTTCGAATACTTCCAAATATTGGTCGTGAGCTCCCATTTTCGATTGCACAGAAGAGTGAATAAATTCCCAATCTGCTTCGGAAACAAATTTCTCAATTTCTTCCTCTAATTCGGTTTCGTTTTTAGGCAACAAACATGCCTTTAGGTATAATAAAGGCAATAGTTTCTGTGCAGTTTCAATAAATTCAATCTTCGTAATCTTTCCACTAGTTTCCAACAGCAAACAAAACTCGTTTGCGATCGTTACAAACTCGATCACATTTTTTGAATATACGATATGGTCAAATTGATCTTTCATCTTCTATATAATACTATAAGCATGCAAAAATAACAAGATTTTGCTAATATTTGACAGAATAACAAGATAGTACTGCTTACAAAAGAATAAAAACAAGCCTTAGGGAGAAATCCTACGAAGCCTGTTGCCATCTAAAGACTCCAATTCGTCATTATCTTTCAGGAAACGAATTACCTCCATTACATTTTCTTCTTTGAATTTAGAAGCCTTAATAATTGCCTCCACCGCAACAATTTCTTTTCCCATTATCATCCCAATTTCTTGGGAGATAGAAGCAAATTCATCCTTACTAATCACCCCACCATCTAGCTCTTTACAAACATCGCATTGCCCGCAGGCTGGAGCATAAGCTTGTCCGAAATACTCCAACAAAAATTTTGATCGACAGATGGATTTCGTTTCAGCGTAATTAATCACCGAATTAATTTTTTGAGATAAATTTTCTTTCCGATCCTGATAAACTTCTTTTGTGAATTTTATAAAAGTTTGTGGCAAGCGTTCCTGTGTAAAAATTATGAAAGGAGTTTTCTTTCTGGGAATGTATTGAATTACCCTGTATTTAGATAGCTCTTTTAAATATTTCACAATTAACTCCTTGGAAGTTTTCGTGCGTTTTGCCAACAAATCAATATTAATAGGAACGAAATCGGTAAATAAACCAGTAAAAGATCGAAGAAGCACTTTTACAAAAGCATCGAAATCTTTATTGGCAACCTGAAATTTATACAAATCATCTCTTTCCATTCGAAAATGGATTCTCGACTCGTGTTCTAAATCATCGGTAAGTTCCAAATATCCTGCTCTTTCAAGTACCTTTAAACTATTAAAAGCCTGCAGCACATTAAATTTAAAATTCTGACAAAATAAAGATAAATCGAAATCAAAGACAGCATCCTTTCCTGCGCCTTCGGCAACTTGTAAAAAATTCCCCACCGATTGATACACTCTTTTTATTGTATCTATTTCCGGAAAAGAAGTGGAAATTCGTTTTAATAATTGTACTCTATCGGGTTTCGAATAAAGCAATACGGCATAAGCTTTCTTCCCATCTCTACCCGCACGACCGGCTTCCTGAAAATAAGCCTCGAGCGAATCCGGCAAATCCATATGAACCACAGTTCGCACATCTGCCTTATCAATTCCCATCCCAAAAGCATTGGTTGCTACCATCACCTGAACAACGCCCCTTTTCCATCGATCCTGACGAAAATCTTTCACCTCATTTGGCAAACCTGCGTGATAAAACTCCGCTCTGATATTATTTGTTTTTAGAAACTCGGCTAATTCCTTACATCTTTTCCTGCTTCGAACATACACCACCGAACTTCCACCTTGCTTACTGAATATTTTTAATAGATACCTGTTTTTATCTTCAACTTCGCGAACCAAATAAATTAAATTTTTACGTTCGAAACTCTTTCGAAAAACATTCTTCTCCTTAAATTCTAATTTATCCTGAATATCATTCACAACATCAGGTGTTGCAGTGGCGGTTAAAGCCAATACCGGCACTTCTGGCAGTAATTCCCTGAGCTTGGTGATTTTTAAATAAGCAGGCCGAAAATCATATCCCCATTGCGATATACAATGCGATTCATCCACAGCCATAAGACAAACATTCATTTGTCTTAATTTAATTTGAAATAAATCGGAACCAATTCGCTCGGGCGAGATATACAGAAACTTAATATTGCCAAACAAACATTTATCCAAAATAATTTCAATCTCTTTAAGCGATAAACCCGAATAAAGAAGCTCAGCCTTAATTCCCTTGTCCTTTAAATTTTGCACCTGGTCTTTCATTAAAGCCACCAAAGGGGAAACAACAATGCATATTCCTTCCACTGCCAAACCAGGAATCTGAAAAGTTAAAGATTTCCCTCCTCCTGTTGGCATTAATCCAAGCGTATCCTTCCCGGCAGCAACAGATTTTATAATCTCATCCTGCAAGGGTCGAAAACCTTCATAGCCCCAATATTTTTTTAAAATTTCATTGTAACGATCCATTAAACTGAATTACAAGCGTTTTGATTAAAAAAAACACGATTATGAAAGACAAATATCAAATTAAAAATAGTAACTTTTGAAATGAATCAACTAATTAACACTTTTTAGAATTCAGAACAATCTCTGTTCCACTATTTTTTTGTAATTTCGCATGCAATTTAAATCTAAAATTATTGCATAATGTCATTTGTATCTGATAAAATTATTTCTGACGGCCTAACTTTTGATGATGTACTTTTAGTTCCTGCGTACTCTGAAGTATTACCAAGAGATGTAAATCTTAAATCCCGTTTCACTCGTAACATTACTCTGAACACCCCAATTGTTTCAGCAGCAATGGATACAGTAACAGAATCGGCATTGGCCATCTCGATTGCTCGAGAAGGAGGAATTGGAGTCATCCACAAAAACATGAGTATCAAATCTCAAGCCAAACAAGTTATGACTGTGAAAAGAGCAGAAAATGGGATGATCTATGATCCTATTACTATTGCTTCTTACAAAACAGTTAAAGATGCATTGGCATTGATGAAAGAATTCAAAATTGGAGGAATTCCGGTTGTTGAATCAGACAAATCGTTAACAGGTATTGTAACCAATAGAGATCTTCGTTTCGAATTAGACATGGATCGTCCTATTTCTGAGGTAATGACCAAAGATAATTTGGTGACCACTTCGGTTTCAACCGATCTTGAAAAAGCAGCCGCAATTCTTCAAGCTTATAAAATTGAAAAATTACCTGTTGTTGACTCTGATAATAAATTAATTGGTTTGGTTACCTATAAGGATATTACCAAAGCAAAAGATAAACCTTTGGCATGTAAAGATGAAAAAGGAAGACTTCGAGTTGCTGCTGCAGTTGGTGTTTCAGGCGACACGCTTGACAGGATTGAAGCATTAGTGCATGCTCATGCCGATGCAATTATTATCGATACTGCTCACGGACACACAAAAGGCGTAGCGGATTTACTTAAAATTGCAAAGAAAAGATTTCCAGACATGCAATTTGTGGTTGGAAACATTGCAACTCCCGAAGCTGCTTTATTTTTAGTGGAAGCTGGTGCTGATGCTGTTAAAGTTGGTATCGGTCCGGGTTCTATTTGTACTACACGTGTCATTGCTGGTGTTGGTGTTCCTCAGCTTACCGCGATTTACGAAATTGCTAAAGCCCTTGAAGGAACAGGTGTTCCGGTTATTGCTGATGGTGGTTTGCGCTATTCAGGCGACATTGTGAAAGCAATTGCTGCTGGTGCAGATTCAATAATGGCAGGTTCGTTATTTGCTGGAGTTGAAGAATCTCCTGGAGAAACAATCATTTATAATGGTCGTAAATTTAAATCGTACCGAGGTATGGGATCTATTGAAGCCATGCAACAAGGATCGAAAGACCGTTATTTTCAAGATACTGAAGACGATATTAAAAAACTGGTTCCGGAAGGAATTGTAGCTCGTGTGCCTTACAAAGGAACACTATATGAAGTTATTTATCAGTTAGTAGGTGGACTAAGAGCCGGAATGGGTTATTGTGGTGCCGCAAATATTGATGCGCTTCATAATGCTAAATTTGTAAAAATAACAGCTTCGGGTATGGCAGAAAGTCATCCTCACGATGTTGCGATTACTCGCGAAGCTCCAAATTATAGCAGATAGTTATATCTGATATTTCATGGTAGCTTGTTTCATACAGGCTACCATTTTTTTTTTGCGATTCAATGAACCTATTATATCTGTTACATGAAGAGAGTTCTCTTTTATCTATCGATAGTGTTGTGTTGCCAAATGGCAAGCTTTGGACAACAGTATCCAATAGATACTCTTTTTACTATAAATAATACTCCATTCGCTTCGCAAGAGTTTGAATACCTTTATCAGGAAAACAATCAACTGCCCATTAGAGAAGCTCTAAATTTGTATATCTTGTTTC
Organism: Labilibaculum filiforme; assembly: GCF_002843315.1. Lineage (GTDB taxonomy): Bacteria > Bacteroidota > Bacteroidia > Bacteroidales > Marinifilaceae > Labilibaculum > Labilibaculum filiforme. The sequence continues at coordinate 21,847 of NZ_MVDD01000001.1, forward strand.
AAATTAAACTATCCGAAGCAAAGAAATTACAGATAGATACTCTACCCGAAATAAAACACGAACTTCAGGTTAACAGAGACATTGCTCTGCACTCCTTTCTTTACCCAACAATCGTAAGCGAAGAAAAAATTCAGGAAGCTTTCCAACGCATTCAATATTTTCTGAAAGCCAGACATATTTTGGTAAAAATTAACAAACGAGGCAACGATACTCTTGCAGCATATCAGGAAGCACAGAAAATTTATCAGGATCTTTTAAACGGAAAATCCTTTGAAAAATTAGCTCACAAACAATCCGACGATCAATCGGTAAATGCCAACAATGGTGAATTAGGCTATTTCACTGCCTTTGATATGGATTATGTGTTTGAATCAAGTGCCTATCATTTAAAAATTGGGGAATACTCTGCCCCAATAAAAACTCAATTTGGCTATCATATTATTCAAATTCTAGAAAAAATACCTAATCCGGGTAAAGTAAAAGTAAGAAACATACTACTTGAATATAAGGCCAAAAATGAAGCAGTAAAAAAGCAAAAAATAGATTCTCTGTATACTTTACTATTGAATGGAGAGGACTTTGAAGAAATAGCAAAAAAATATTCTGAGGATAAAAGATCTGCTCCATCGGGTGGAATTATTCCATGGTTTGGACTTTTTGAAACTCACCCTAAAATTGAGGAAACTGTATTTCAGTTAAAGCTTGGCGAAATTGCAGCGCCCGTAAAAACAGACTTCGGCTATCATATTTTTCAACTTATCGACAAAAAGGATTATTCCTCATTAGCTAATTGTAGAGATGAAATTGAACGATTAATAGCATCGGACAGTCGATCTAAATTAAGTCCTGAAGAATTAATTTCTAAAATAAAAAAAGACAGTCATTTTAAGGAAAACAGACATCTTCTTTCCAATTTCTATTCCATTTTAGATTATGCATATGCCGATTTAGTAGATCCATTATTCACAATAGCAGGAAAAGAATATACTCAAGAAGATTTTGCAGACTATCTTAGCCAGCAGGCCTCAAAAGATATTTACGAAAATTTTATAGAATACATCAACCGAATTTACGATAATTTCTCAAACAATAGTATCTTAGCCTTTTACAAAAAACAGTTACTTGAGAACAATAGTGAACTTGAAAATTTGGTGCTAAATTACGAAAACAGAGTCTTGGTTCTTGCTATCACCAAATTAAATGTTTGGTTACCGGCAAAACACAATAAGAAAGGCCTGATGGAATTCTATCAAAAACAAAAAAATAGATATAACACCAATGTTGCTTTTGAAAGCATTAAACAAGAAGTTACTTCTGATTACAAAATGTATTTGAAAGAAATGTGGGAAACTAAATTATGGGAAAATTACAAAGTTAAAATCTCACAATCAGCATTAAACAAAATAGCAACACAACGAAATGACTAAATATTCCTTACTAATACTTCTAGTTGTAATTTTTTATTCGTGTAATCCGAACAAAAGTGAGAACGATAAACCAGTAGCAAAAGTAAACGACAAAATTCTTTATTCAAGCACCGTTAATGAGGTAATTCCGGTTGGTATCAGTAAAGATGACAGTTTACTTATTGCCAACAATTATACCCATCAGTGGGTAAAAAAACAACTTCTTATCTCAAAGGCAGAATTGAATTTAAGCGATCAGGATAAAGATGTTAGTAAAATGGTGGAAGATTATAGATCGTCCCTTATTATTCACAAATATCAGCAACAATTAATCGAACAAAAAATTGACACTTTAGTGAGTCAATTCGAAATCGATAATTATTACAGAACCTATTCAGCCAATTTTGTTTTGAACCGAAACATTCTTAAAGCTTTGTATATAAAAGTACCTATTCCGGTACCTAATCTTGCTATCATCCAAAAACTTTACAAATCGGACAAAGAGGACGATTGGTCGGAATTGCAGGACTACTGTTTTCAAAATGCAACAAAATTTGATAATTTTAACGATCGTTGGATTTATGCTCAAGAACTTTTAAATAAGCTTCCCGGAAAAATAGGCGATGAAGACCAATTTCTGAAAAGAACAAAAAACTATGAAACAAGCGATTCAACGCATCATTATTTTGTGAAAATTCAGGAGGTTGAACTAAAAGATAATCTTGCACCTTTACCTTTTGTAAAGGAAGACATTAGAAAAATATTATTAAACAAACGTAAAATTCAGTTTATTAAAAATTTGGAAGAAAACATTTACAGAGATGCCGAATCCAAAAACAAATTCAAAATTTATTAATCCATAAAATATGCGTAACATTTTCAAGAAATTCAATACTCTTTTAGCCTTGATTTTAATTGGCGTTTTTTCGGCCAATGCTCAAGATAATATGGTAGATAAAGTAATTGCTGTTGTTGGGAATCAGGTGGTTCTAAAATCGGATGTAGAAAATAGATTTTTAAGTCTGCAAGCTCAGGGATACACATCCGGAAGTGTTGATTTAAAAACCGAGATTTTTGAAGATCTTTTGATTCAACAACTGATGATTGCCCAAGCGCAAGTGGATAGTATCGAGGTAACCGATCAGGAAGTTGAGGAGCAACTGGAACGTAAAATGGAAATGTATATTCAACGTATTGGTTCCAAAGAAAAACTAGAACAATATTTCAATAAAAGTATTCTGGATATGAAAAACGATCTTCGTGATGATACCCGCGACGAACGTATAAAAGAAAAAATGCAGGCTGAAATCACAAAAAACATTCACATTACTCCTGCCGAAGTTCGAGAATTTTACAATTCTATTCCTGCCGATAGTTTGCCAACTATTCCTGGCGAACTTCAAATTCAACAACTTGTAAAATACCCTCAGGTATCGGATGATGAAAAAGATAGAATTAGAACCAAATTAAGAGAGTATCGGGAAAGAGTAGCCAATGGCGATAGTTTTGCTACCCTTGCAGTACTTTATTCGGAGGATCCAGGAAGTGCACAAAAAGGTGGAGAACTTGGATACACACCTCGATCTAGTCTGGTTACTGAATTTGCAAATGTTGCTTTTAATTTAAAAACAGATAAAGTTTCTAAAATTGTTGAAACCGAATTTGGATTCCATATTATTCAACTAATCGATAGAAAAGGAGAACGCATAAATGTTCGTCACATTCTTCTAAAACCACAAATTGAAGAAGAAAAAAGAATTGCAGCAACCACAAAGTTAGATAGTATTTCCGACTTAATTCGTGAGGATAAAATGGACTTTGCACAAGCCGCCTTCTACTTCTCCGATGATAAAGACACTAGAAACAATGGAGGATTACTTGTAAATCCTTATACTGGAGCATCTAAATTCGAAAAAGATAATTTACCTCCTGCAGTATCTAAAGCAATTAACGAATTAAAAATTAATGAAATATCCTCCCCTTTTCTAGATATTACCGGAGGTAAAGAGGCCTATAAAGTAATTCGAATTAAATCGGAAACAAAAGCACATAAAGCCAATCTAGCGGATGATTGGAGTATATTTGAAAATATGCTGACAGGTGAAAAACAACAAAAAATTCTGAACAAATGGATTTTGGAGAAACAAGACAAGACTTACGTTCATGTTGACGACTCCTATAAAAATTCAAAATTCCGATTCAAAGGCTGGATAAAATAAACAAATACCGATATTTTTCTCAGACACAGCCTATGCTGTGTCTGATTTATTAACGGCAATAATTAATAAAGGAAGCTTATGAATTTTACAACTGAAGTTGAAGCTGCAAATGCCCTTCAGGCAGATTACCAAAAGTTAACTGCTGAAATCAAGAAAAAAATTTACGGGCAAGATGATATTATCAAAAAAGTATTAATCTCCATTTTTAGTAATGGACATTGTTTGCTTGTTGGAGTTCCTGGCTTAGCAAAAACACTTCTGGTAAACACCATAGCACAGGTTCTCGATTTAAAATACCAACGAATTCAGTTTACACCCGATTTAATGCCATCGGATATTATTGGAACCGAAATACTGAACAACGAGAGAAAATTCAATTTTATTCAAGGTCCTTTGTTTGCAAACATTCTGCTTGCTGATGAGATAAATAGAACACCTCCTAAAACCCAATCAGCACTTTTGGAGGCGATGCAGGAAAAGATGGTAACGGTAAACGGTAAAACCTACCCGATTAAAAAGCCATTTTTTGTGCTTGCTACTCAAAATCCTATTGAACAAGAAGGAACCTATCCTCTTCCCGAAGCGCAGCTGGATCGATTCATGTTTAGTATCTATTTGGACTATCCAAAAATAGAAGACGAATTGGCAATTGTAGAAAATACAACTTCTGGCAAAGAAATTGTTCTTAATAAAATAATAACGGCTGAACAGATTCTGTATTATCAGAAATTAATTGAGAAAGTACCAATTAATAGAAACGTATTAGAATATGCCGTTAATTTGGCCGCAAAAACACGACCAAATACCGAGCATTCACATTCCATGGCAAACGAATACATTAATTGGGGTGCTGGTCCAAGAGCGTCGCAATATTTGGTGATAGGTGCTAAAACCAACGCATTACTATCTGGAAAATATTCTCCAGACATTGAAGATGTAAAGGAAGTTGCAGTATCCATTCTTCGCCACAGAATCATGAAAAATTATAAAGCCGAAGCCGAAGGAATTAGTATTGAAAATATTATACAAGAACTATTAAAGTAAAAAAAATGCTTAGCACTGCTAACCGATATATCATTTTATTCTTAACCGGCATTTTTTGTCTGTTAAATCTTTCGGCTTCTGCTCAAAAGAAATCTAAAGTTCAGATCAGGAATTCAAATACTGCTGAATTTATAATGAATACTAATCCTGCAATAAATAAATTTTTAGGTGATGTTTTCATCACGCATGGCGATATAAAAATGTATTGCGACAGTGCATATCAAGTAAAAGAACTAAATACTCTGGAAGCATTTGGAAATGTGCATATTATTAATGCCGACACGGTTCATATTTATGGCGACTACCTAAAGTATTTTGGCAACACAAAATTCGCTGAATTAAGAAATAATGTGAAACTGCAAAATAAATCGGTTACCGTTACTACTCATTTTCTTGATTTTGATATGAATGAAAGCGTTGGGTACTACTATAACGGTGGGAAAATTGTTGATGCTAAGAATGTATTAACAAGCGATATTGGAAGGTATTACACCAAGCAGGAATTACTATTTTTTAAAGATAGTGTTAAAGCTGTAACTACCGATTACACTTTGTATTCGGATACTTTAAAATACCACACAGTAAGCAAAGTTGCTTTTATTTTAGGACCAACTAAAATTGTTGGCGAAAAAGAAACCTTGTATTCCGAAAATGGTTGGTACAATACGCAATCCAATATCTCTCAATTTTTTAAGAATACTACTCTTGACAGTAAATCGTATCAAATTAAAGGCGACAGCATTTACTTGGATCGAAACAACGAACTTGCTCGTATTTTTAAAAATGTGGAATTGCGCGATACGGTGAATAATTTAATTTTGAAGGGAAATTACCTAGAAACTTTTAAAAATACAGAAGAAGCTCTCATGACTGATTCTGCTGTTTTTATTCAAATTACCGAAGGTGATTCATTATTTCTGCATTCTGATACCCTGAAAATTGAAAAAGACACCGCTAAATTTGAACGGATTAAAGCTTTTCACCACGTGAAATTTTATCGTAAAGATATGCAGGGCATTTGCGATTCGATGGTTTACACCATGCAGGATTCTACCATTCGACTATTTAATAATCCGGTCCTATGGTCGCAGCAAAATCAAATGGTAGCAGATACTATTGGTATTCAAACAAAAAATGAAGCAATTCGTTACCTGCACTTTAGAGGATCGGCTTTTTTAACAGCAAAAGAAGACACCACCTTTTACAATCAGATAAAAGGACGGAATATGCTTGGCCACGTTAAAGAGAATAAGCTTTACAAACTTGATATTAGAGGAAATGGAGAAACGCTATATTACCCTGTTGATAAAAAAGTAATTATGGGAATGAACATTGCCAAGAGTAGTAACATCAATATTCTTATCGAAAATAATAAGATTGATAAAATTATATTCCTGAAAAAGCCCGATGGCAATATGTATCCTCTTTTTGAAGTAAAAAAGGAAATGAAATTCCTGAAAGACTTTCAATGGCTTGATGAATATCAACCGAAATCGAAGGAGGATATATTTATCTGGAAACAGTATACTCCAATTAGAAAATTGAATACTTTGCAAAAAAAACCATTAAAAAAAGGGACTTTATAAAGTCCCTTTTTTCTATATTTTAATATTCATCTTCGTTGAATAGGAAATCTCCTTTGCTTGGATAATCTGGCCAGATATCTTCAATACTTTCGAAAATTTCACCTTCTTCTTCAATTTCCTGCAAGTTTTCAATTACTTCCAACGGAGCTCCAGAACGAATTCCATAATCAATTAACTCATCCTTTGAAGCAGGCCATGGTGCATCCTCTAATTTAGTTGCTAATTCAAGTGTCCAGTACATATATCTAATATTATTTTAATGATCCTTAATTATTCTGCGAATATAATTTTTTTTTTTGAATTTACAAGTCCGTCTTCCATTTTATTTCATCAGCCCCAACATCCAGCAAAACCTTACGAGACAGCACAAATAAATAATCCGAAAGTCGATTTAAATACTTCAATAAGAGAGGATTTACATCTACATCACTTGATAATTGATTAGCCCTACGCTCCGCTCTTCGACAAACAGTTCTGGCAACGTGGCAAAAACCATTGGCCACACTACCTCCGGGCAGTACAAAGTTATTGAGTTCAGGTAGCTCTTCATCCATTCGATCCATCTCTTTTTCCAATAAAAGAATATCTTCTTCAAGAATTGGTAACTTTCCTTTCAAATCAGATTTTTCATCATCAGTTGCCAGTCTGGAACCTATCAGAAACAATTTATTTTGAATCACCAACAAAATTTCTTTTGATTTTGCTTCAATTTCGTGCGAACGAATTAATCCAATATAAGAATTTAGTTCGTCAACCGTTCCATAAGCTTCTAATCGTAAATGAAACTTTGGAACTCTTGTTCCACCAATCAATCCTGTGGTTCCGGCATCGCCGGTTTTTGTATATACTTTAAATTTAGTCATTTTGTATTTTTTAATTGGCTCTCGATTTCTACAATATTTTTATCGTTATTCGTAGCGCTTCTACAAAGATAAAATTTCGTAGAAATATTGCAATAGTTAAAATCGATGCTTTCTTACATAATCCTGTTTCTGCATTCCCTCCCTCGAAATCAATATTCCCAAATAAAATAAATCAAGACTTACCGAAATTCGCTCTAACTTCTTCATTTGCCTCCAAAACTGGTTAATAGCATCGTTTTTATGCGGATTTTGAACCACCACCATACATTTACCGGCCAACAAATGTTCATAATTTTGCAAAAAATCAGATAGTATTTCACTACTTGTGTTTTCAGAAAAAACCAGGAAATCAAAATTTGGATTCTCCTTCAAAATCTCCTGATAATCGAAGTTCTTGAGATTCCGAAATTCCATATAATTCTGAAAAAGATCATCCGAATAAGTAGCAAATACATCTCCCCGATCCAGACATGCTATCTCTTTTCGAGAATCGAGTTTTGCCATATAAACGATTGACAATCCAATTCCACCACCACAATAGGCAGCTTTTTTAGCTTGCCAAAAATTCATTAAACGAAACAACAAACGATCCAAACCCTCGGTCGATTTTACAATTTGAATTTCCTCTTTGTACTTCTTTATTAAAGATTTCTCAACTTCATTATTTTCCAATTTATTTTTTAATGCGTTGGCAATGATTTTTCGATAGGGAAACAATTGACCGAATGCATAATAGGTTAATTTTGCCTCGATTACATTCACAATTAGGTGAAAAGTAAAAGGCGAATGTACCCCAAAGCCTTTGCGACGAAATGCCTTTAAGCGATATAAACGTTTTTTTAATTTGTAGTGGATTCGACCCATATTTAGAATAAAGTAGAAATGGCGAATTTACTCGTAAATTTGAATTTCTTCAAATTCTTTCGCCAAGATATCACTTGTTACAAACATTATCTAATTAAGATTAAACATTCATTTCTTTAAAATAAAAGTTTTTCAATTTACTTTTGTTACTACTTTTAGATTTTTAAAATGTTTTTTTCACAAAAGGAGATAGTTTTTTATCTTTTCCTTTTAAATAGAATTAGAATCCTTAGAATGTCAGAATTAGCTGGACTCGACATAAAATTTTTAGCCGGAGTTGGTCCCAAACGGGCCTCCATCCTTAATCAGGAATTATCGATTTATAGTTACGAAGATTTACTGTATCATTTTCCCTACAAATATATCGACAGAACCAAGTTCTACGAAATTAGCGAAATACACTCCAAACTACCATACATTCAGGTAAAAGGAGAAATAATTAGCATTGAGGTAATTGGAGAAAAAAGACAACAACGACTAGTCGCTAATTTTACCGATGGTAAAGGAGTTATGGAACTAGTCTGGTTCAAAGGAATTAAATACATTAAAGCAAGCCTTAAACCAAAAACGGAATATATAGTTTTTGGGAAACCTTCCGAGTTTAATCGGAAAATAAATGTGGTTCATCCGGAACTCGAAGAGAATGAATCCAGAAATGGCAAATTGAATGCTTCCCTGCAAGCTTTTTATCTAACTACCGAAAAGATGAAAAGCAGTTTCCTTAATTCGAAAGCCATTCATAAACTTCAGGAAAATGCCCTGCAATCTTTAAACGGGAAAATACCAGAAACACTTCCTGCAAGTCTAACCAGTAAATTAGGATTAATAAATCTTCATGAAGCACTTATGCAGATTCATTTTCCTAGTAATACCGAAATCTTAAAAAAAGCAACCTACCGCCTAAAATTTGAAGAACTGTTTTACATTCAACTTAACATTCTTAAAATGAAGATGAAGCGCAAAGTGCTTTATCGTGGTCATCAATTCACTAAAATAGGAGAAAACTTTAACCAGTTTTTCCAAAACAACCTGCCTTTCGAGCTCACCGACGCTCAAAAAAGAGTGGTAAAAGAAATTAGAAAAGATGTAGGTTCGGGAAAACAAATGAATCGACTCCTACAAGGAGATGTGGGGAGCGGAAAAACAATGGTTGGGTTGATGTGCATGCTTATAGGACTGGACAATGGCTGTCAATCCTGCTTAATGGCTCCAACAGAGATATTGGCAAACCAACACATGGAATCAATCTGTGAATTTCTAGAAGGGCTGCATATTAAAGTTGCTTTGCTTACCGGATCAACCAAGCAAAAAGATCGAAAAATAATTCATGAACAATTATTGAGTGGTGAATTGCAAATTTTAATTGGAACACATGCACTTTTAGAAGATATTGTACAGTTCAAAAACCTAGGATTGGTAATAATTGACGAACAACATCGATTTGGAGTTGCTCAACGGGCTCGTTTGTGGAAAAAAAATAACATTCCTCCACATATTCTTGTAATGACTGCAACACCTATTCCCAGAACACTTGCCATGACCCTTTACGGGGATTTGGAAGTTTCTGTAATAGACGAACTGCCTCCGGGAAGAAAACCGATACAAACGGTTCATTACTTCGAGAAAAGAAGAAAACAGGTATACGATTTCATGAAAAAACAGATTGATTTAGGTCGACAAATTTACTTAGTTTATCCAATGATTAAAGAATCTGAAAAAATGGATTATAAAAATCTGGAAGAAGGATACGAGAGTGTTTCCCATTATTTCCCCACCGAAAAATATGGCATTAGTATGGTGCATGGAAAAATGAAACCAGCCGAAAAAGACGCCGAAATGCAACGTTTTGCAAAAGGAGAAACGCAAATAATGGTGGCAACAACAGTAATCGAAGTTGGTGTTAACATCCCCAATGCTTCGGTAATGATTATTGAAAGTACCGAACGCTTTGGCTTATCTCAACTTCATCAGCTTCGAGGTAGAGTTGGTCGTGGAGCCGAACAATCGTACTGCATTCTTATGTCGTCTTATAAAATTTCCAACGAATCGCGAAAGCGAATTGAAACCATGGTGCGCACCAACGATGGTTTTGAAATTGCCGAAGTGGATTTAAAACTTCGAGGTCCTGGAGATATTGAGGGAACGCAACAAAGTGGTATTTCTTACGACTTAAAAATAGCCAACCTTGGTAAAGACGGACAATTACTAAAATATGCAAGAGATGTAGCCCAGGAAATACTCGATAAAGATCCCTTGCTGGAGAAGGAAGAAAACTTTATACTAGCAAAACAGGTTAAACGACTTAGTAAAACCAAAATAAATTGGAGTGTAATTAGTTAAATCCAACTCGTAACAGCTAAGAAACCAAACCAGCCTGCTTTTTCACTTGTAACCAATAAGCAAAAAAAAACAGCGAAAACCAAGGTGTGTTTCGCTGTTAGTAACTTTATTATTAAAAGCTTATTCTACTGCAAAAAAATGAGCCGCTCCCACTTCCCCTTTATTTATTTCTGTAAAAAAGTTCTCGCTCATCGTCTCCTCATGACTTACTGAATCGACATAATTAGCAGTAATCTTTACTTTACCATTTTCTTTCACCTTAATTTTCACATAATTGTACACATAGCCATCGCCTAAAGGATTCGCAATTAGCTTGGATGTAGAACTCACAACAAAAGCTTCCAGGTTTCGAATTGATCCTTTCGCAAAAAATTCCCAAGTCTCAAAATTCATTCCACCTACGGCATCCACACTTTTATCCTCAATTTCGTTGTCGCTTATTAACTGACAATCTTTATAATAAAAAACCGCTTTAACTGTTTTGCCCTCTTTTAAAGCATCCATTAACTGTTCAAAAGATTCTAACTTTTGAGTTTTTGCCATTAATAAAGCTGGCATCAACAAAAATGCCACTAATAAAAATTTCTTCATGAGTCTGTTTTTAAAATTAAACTATTAAAGTAAGAATCTTTTTGCCAGACTGCTTTACCTCTTCCCGTATTATTTTTTCTGTAATAATGCATAAAATACAAACAAACATTCTATCAGATATTTACGAAACAAACATTCCTGCACAGAAAAACATGGAACCGAAGCTAATTTTAATCGAGGAAATAGATCTACCTTATTCATACTAAATCTAAATTACTACGATTGCAAAACAGAGTCAAATTACCGATTTTTTTCGATAATAGCTGAAACTAACTGTATTCAACAGAGATACAAGAAAAATTGTAATCTCTAGTTTACAAAAGTAGGGAAGTCGCTCTATTTAAACACACTATAAATTGACTTTTACCAGAATCGAATGTGTTCTAAAGTGTTATTTTTGTTGCGGTGTGTTAAACAACGCTTCTTACTACTATCATGATTAAGTGAGTGTTACAGGAATAAAGCCCAATTGCTTTCGAAAGTTTTTTCACATTTTAACAAAAAAAGGGAAAAGTAATATGCAAGATCCCAAAAAGATTGATCACGAGGGGACTATCCTTGAAATAAAGGATAGTAAGATTACGGTAGGCATTATAAATGTATCTGCCTGTGCAGCTTGTCATGCAAAAGGTGCTTGCACCATGTCTGACATGCAAGAAAAGTCGATTGATGTTATTGACTACAGTAATAAATTTACTATTGGCGAAAAGGTTAACCTTAGCTATCGCGAATCCTTAGGATGGTTAGCTATGTTTATTGCTTATGTGTTACCATTTATTTTGGTAGTACTTGCCCTGATTATTGCCACAGCCTTCACCAATAACGAATTAATAAGCGGGATATCGGCATTAGCCATATTACTTCCCTACTATATAATACTGTCCTTTTTTAAAGGCCGTTTTAAGAAAACTTTTTCATTTACAATCGAGAAAATCGTAAACATTTAAACTATGAGCATTATAGTTATCACTATTCTGGCTTTGTGTGCTATTGGAGTAACAGCAGCTATTATTCTATATTTTGTAGCGCAAAAATTCAAAGTGTATGAAGATCCTCGTATCGACGAGGTAGAAGAGGTATTACCTGCCGCAAATTGTGGTGGTTGTGGTTATCCTGGATGTAGAGGTTTTGCCGAAGCATTGGTAAAAGCCGATGACATTTCAAAAATGAACTGCCCTGTTGGCGGAGCTACTGTTATGTCGCAGGTTGCATCTATTCTTGGTCACGAAATTAGTGCTGCCGAACCAACGGTTGCAGTAGTTCGTTGTAACGGAACTTGCGAAAACCGTCCTAAAACCAATCAGTACGATGGCGCAGCATCTTGTACCATTGCAGCCACTCTTTATAGTGGCGAAACTGGTTGCCAATATGGCTGTTTAGGTTTAGGCGAGTGTGTTGAGGCATGTAATTTCGATGCCATGTATATGGATAAAGAAACAGGTCTTCCGGTAATCATTGAAGACAAATGTGTTTCTTGTGGTGCATGTGTAAAAGCTTGTCCAAACAACATTATCGAGCTTCGAAATAAAGGTCCAAAAAGTCGAAGAATCTTTGTGTCTTGTGTAAACAAAGACAAAGGTGCGGTTGCTAAAAAAGCATGCGACGTTGCTTGTATTGGCTGTGGTAAATGTGTAAAGGAATGTCCTTTCGGTGCAATTACTTTGGAAAACAATCTTGCCTACATCGATTACACTAAATGTAAACTTTGTAGAAAATGTGTAGTGGTTTGTCCAACACATGCAATTCACGAGTTGAATTTTCCACCTCGAAAAGAAAAACCTGCCGATAAGCCAAGTGCTGAAGCAAAAGCAGAAGAGGCTCCAAAAGCGAAGCCAACTGCAAATGACGAAACAACTGAGAACAAATAAATAGGAGGATCATCAGTGTTAAAAACATTCTCATTAGGAGGTATTCATCCTGCCGGAAACAAATTGTCGGCAAGTAGCGCAATCCAGGTATTGCCAATACCCGAAATAGTAAGTATTCCAATTTCTCAACATATTGGTGCTCCTGCTACTCCTGTCGTAAAAAAGAACGACGAAGTTAAAGTAGGACAATTGATCGCAAAATCATCTGGTTTTGTATCCGCAAATATTCACTCTTCGGTGTCAGGAACCGTATTTAAAGTGGATGACATTATGGATTCCAGTGGTTTTCGCAGAACAGCAATCATCATTAAAGTAGATGGTGACGAGTGGTTGGAAACAATTGATCGCAGTGAAACTTTAGTTACTGAAATCAGCGCAAGCAAAGAAGAAATTATTGCAAAAATAGCCGAAGCTGGTATCGTTGGTTTGGGTGGTGCGACCTTCCCTGCTCATGTGAAATTATCGGTTCCTCCGGGAAAAACAGCCGAAGTTTTAATCATTAACGCAGTGGAATGTGAACCTTACCTAACTTCTGACCATCGAGTTATGCTCGAAAAAGGTGATGAAGTATTGGTGGGAACTCAAATTTTAATGAAAGCCTTAGGGGTTAACAAAGCCATTATTGGTATAGAGAACAACAAACCTGACGCAATAGCCCATTTAACTAAGCTTGCAGTAAACTATCAAGGAATAGAAATTTGCCCGCTTAAGACTCAATACCCTCAAGGGGGAGAAAAACAATTGATTTCGGCAACTATAAAACGTGAAATACCTTCGGGAGCCCTACCAATTGAAGTTGGTGCTGTGGTTCAAAATGTAGGATCTGCTTTTGCAGTTTATGAAGCAGTACAAAAAAACAAACCTCTTTTCGAGCGTATTGCTACCATCACAGGTAAATCATTAAAAAACCCTTCGAACTGGAGGTTTAGAATTGGAACACCGGTTAAAGATTTAATTGATGCTGCAGGTGGTTTACCTGAAGATACAGGTAAAATTATTGGCGGAGGACCAATGATGGGAAAAGCTTTAACAACTGTTGAAGTTCCTTTAACCAAAGGAAGCTCTGGATTGTTACTTTTACCTCGTGAAGAAGCCCTTCGTAAGGAATCGAAACCTTGTATTCGTTGTGGAAAATGTGTTTCTGCTTGTCCGATGGGATTGGAACCATTCTTACTAATGGTTTTAGCGGATAAAAAAGAATACGAGCGACTAGAGAACAATGCCGTTATGGATTGTATGGAGTGTGGCTCTTGTAGTTTCACTTGTCCGGCAAACCGTCCGTTATTGGATTATATCCGAATGGGCAAAGGTAAAGTTGGACAGATTATGCGATCACGCAAGTAATTAAAAATTAATAATGAGTAATTAAATAAAGATCAAATTACTCATTCACACATTAACTCAATTACTAATAAACTAATAAATATGAACTCCAAAGTACTAGTCGCCCCATCTCCACATGTTCATGGTGGAGATTCCATACAGAAAAACATGTATGGAGTGGTATTTGCGATGCTACCGGCACTTGTTTTTTCGTTCGTTTACTTTGGCATGGGTGCAATTATTGTTACCCTAACCGCCGTAGCATCTTGTTATCTTTTCGAATTTTTAATTTCGAAATACCTGCTTAAAAAAGTTCCTACTTTAAACGATGGTTCTGCTTTAATCACCGGTATTCTTTTAGCCTTTAACGTTCCGGCCAACCTGCCAATCTGGATTATTCTGATTGGAGCCTTAGTTGCAATAGGAATTGGTAAAATGACCTTTGGCGGATTAGGAAACAATGTTTTTAACCCTGCTTTAGTTGGTCGTGTATTCCTTTTAATCTCGTTTCCGGTACAAATGACTAGCTGGCCAAAACCTTTAGGCTTTAATACAGCTTATTTAGATGCGGAAACAGGCGCTACTCCTCTTGCCATTATTAAAGAGGGATTAAAAAAGGGAGAGCCATTATCACAATTAATGCATGATATTCCAAGTAATATGGATTTGTTTATGGGTAACATGGGCGGATCAATGGGAGAAATAGCAGGTGTTGCCTTACTTCTAGGTTTGCTTTACATGCTATTTAAAAAGATTATTTCCTGGCATATTCCACTAACTATTCTTGGAACGGTTGCTATTTTCTCAGGCATTCTTCATATGGCTAATCCTGAGGCTTACGCCGGACCATTATTCCATATCTTAACAGGAGGCTTGCTATTGGGAGCAATTTTTATGGCTACCGATTACGTTACCTCTCCAATGTCGCATAAGGGAATGATTATATACGGTATTGGTATTGGTTTACTAACTGTTATCATTCGTGTATTCGGTGCTTATCCCGAAGGTGTTTCTTTTGCAATTCTAATAATGAATGCATTTGTGCCACTGATTAATGTGTATGTTAAACCTAAGCGTTTCGGCGAAAAAAGAAAATAATCATGGCTGGGAAAAAAGAATCTACATTTATAAATATGGTTCTAGTGTTATTTATTGTAACACTAGTAGCATCAGCAGCTTTAGGAGGACTTTATGAGTTAACTAAAGAACCTATTGCTGCCGCGAAATTGGCGAAAAAATTAAACGCAATTAAAGAAGTTGTACCTGAATTTGACAACAATCCTAGCGATGAAGTGTACAAAGTTGGTATCAACGAGAAAGACAGTCTGGAATTTTATCCAGCTAAAAAAGATGGAAAATTAGTGGGTACTGCTGTTAAAACTTTTACTACCAATGGCTTTTCGGGATATGTTTGGCTCATGGTTGGATTTACTCCTGATGGAACCATTAACAATTATTCCGTTTTGGAACATATGGAAACTCCTGGTTTGGGTTCAAAAATGGGAGCCTGGTTTAAACCTACTGATCCTACTAAAGAAAAAGCAAGTATTCTTCATAAAAACCCAGGAACTACCAATTTTACGGTAAGTAAAGATGGTGGGGAAATAGATGCAATTACTGCTGCTACCATCAGTTCCCGAGCTTTTTTAGATGCTGTTCAAACGGCCTACAATGAGTATATGAAAAATCAAAAAGAAGGAGGAAATAGCAATGAATAACATTCAAAATTTCACCAAAGGATTCTTTAAAGAGAATGCCGTATTCGTTCTGCTTTTAGGTATGTGCCCTACGCTTGGGGTAACCTCTTCGGCAATTAACGGCTTGGGAATGGGACTAGCAACTACTTTTGTTTTAATCATGTCGAACATGGTAATCTCAATGGTTAGTAACCTAATTCCTGATAAGGTTAAAATTCCATCTTTCATTGTTATTATCGCCACTTTTGTGACTATAATTAGTTTCTTGATGGAAGCATATACACCAGCATTACATGCTCAATTGGGTGTTTTCATCCCTCTTATTGTTGTAAACTGCATCGTACTGGGTCGTGCCGAAGCATTCGCCTCTAAAAACAAGGTAATTCCTTCGATTATAGATGGTGCCGGAATGGGTTTAGGTTTTGCAATGGCATTAACAATACTAGGATCTGTTAGAGAACTATTAGGAAGTGGAAAAGTATTTGGAATCTCTCTTTTTAGTGACACTTACGGTATGTTGGTATTCGTTTTAGCTCCTGGAGCATTCTTAGCATTAGGCTATCTGATTGCAATTATTAACCGATTAAGAAAAGCATAAAGAGAAATTATCATGGAATATATTATAATTATTATATCCGCCATATTCGTAAACAACGTTGTATTGGCACAATTCCTTGGAATTTGTCCTTTCCTTGGAGTATCGAAAAAAGTATCTACTGCAGTAGGTATGACAGGAGCCGTAACATTTGTAATGATTTTAGCTACCATTGTTACCTATCTCATTCAAAAATATGTTTTGGATGCTTTTGGAATTGGTTTTATGCAAACTATTACCTTTATCCTTATTATTGCAGCTCTGGTACAATTAGTAGAGATCATCCTTAAAAAAGTTAGTCCTGCATTGTATCAAGCATTAGGAGTATTTCTGCCTCTAATCACTACCAATTGTGCCATTTTAGGGGTTGCTATTATGACCATTCAGAAAGACTACAATCTTCTTGAAGCCGTTGTTTTCTCGGGAGCAACAGCTATCGGTTTTGGTCTTGCTTTGGTAATTTTTGCAGGTCTACGCGAGCATCTTGATTTGGTTGATTTACCAAAAGGACTAAAAGGAACTCCAGCAGCTCTAATTGTAGCTGGCTTATTAGCGATGGCTTTTATGGGATTCTCTGGCATTGTGTAATTAAGAAACAATCCATTATATATAGGAAGCAGCTCATTTAGAGCTGCTTTTTTTATTGCTAATTATTACGTCTATATGGGCAAATAAATACCTTTAATCAAATTTATTGTGAAAATCCGGAATAATAATTAACTTGGTAACCATTGCGATCAACTTGGATCAGAACTACCACTATGTTACACCTAAACTCGTTGAGATTTCATGTTAAATAAAATGAAATTCCGCACAAGAGTGCTTGCCGGATTCGGTTTAATACTGCTGTTTACGGTATCATTTGTTATCCTCTCTATTTTACAAGTTAAAGATCTTCGTAACGAATCCGAATTCATTTACACTCACACCTATACGGTAAGTAACGCTGTTCGCGATATTAATACACATATCCAAACCATGGAAAGTGCCATGAAGGATATTCTCCTTGCCCAAACCCAACAAGAGTTCGATCAGGCAATTGACACAATCAATTTATATCACCTAAAAGCCATGACCCAATTCGACACTGTTTTTAATCGCTTTTTAGGCGATAAAAGAGACGTTGGAATTGCATATCATACTTTCATAGAATGGGAAGAGCTTCGAAATCAAATTATTGACCTGAAAGTTAGCGGTAAAGAGGTAAATGCAAAAAAAATGGTGGATGGTATTGCTGCCGAACATTTGAATAAACTAAAGGAAAAAACGAAGGTAATGACCGATTTCGCCGAAAACCAGGCGAATTATACCTATCAACAAGCCACTGCCAATCACAATAGAAAACTGTACCTGTTTATTGTTATTGCAATTCTCATTGTACTATCCAGCGTTTTTATAACCTATATTATCTCGGAAAGCATTGCTCGACCGATTAAAAAATTTATATATAAGGCACAAGCAATTTATCAGGGACAAGGTAACGGTTCTATTCGTAGAATTAGCGAGGAACAGCTTCTGGATCATTCTATGACCGAATTAACTCAAACCTATAATAAGCTTCAGGATGAAATTAAGGAGCGCGAGCGTGGCGAAGATACCATTCGGGTGCAGTATCAGGAAATTCATGAATATTCGGAAAAGCTAAGACTCTTTAATGATAAATTGGAAGAAAGGGTTACCGAACGAACAACTGCCTTGGCCGAGAGTGAAGAAAAATACCGTAACCTAATTAATGGAAGTACCGATATTATTTTAGTGAATGAATATATTGGCGATGGCAGTTCGAGACTAATAGAAGCAAATGACACAGCATGCGTAATGCTCGGATATTCCAAGGATGAGCTTTTTACTCTATCTCCAGCAAATTACATCGATGATCTTCCTAAAGAATATATTATCAACTCCATAAAAAGATTAACGAGAGAAAAGCAATTCACTCACGAACAAACCTTTGTTTCTAAATACGGCAAAAAAACTCCGATGGAAACCGTGAGTCAGTTAGTTACTTTGCAAGGCAAACACGTAATTCTGTCAACATCAAGAGATATAACCGAACGTAAACATGCCCAGCAGGCAATTGTGCAAAGCGAACGAAGGTTGAAAAAAATGATTCATCAGTCTCCCCTGCCCATTGTTCTTACCGATGAAAAACAAAATATAGAATACTTTAATGATAAATTTATTGAGCTATTTGAATATACTTTAGAGGATATTAAAACCTCGGACGATTGGTATAAATCCTGCTTCCCAAATAAAGCATATCGCGAACAAGTTAAAAATACTTGGAAAGAGGCTATCGAAAAAGCAAAAAAAGAACATTCCGACATCGGAAAACAAGAATTCCACATGACAATTAAAAATGGAGAAACTCGCCATTGTGAATTCTTTATGGTTCCTTTCGACAATTCCTCCATGATTATTATTAATGATATTTCGGAAATTATATCCACACAAAAAGAATTACGCAAAGCAAAAGAAAAAGCAGAAGAGAGTGATCACTTAAAGTCGGCTTTTTTGGCCAACATGTCGCATGAGATAAGAACGCCAATGAATGGTATTATTGGTTTTGCAGATATGCTTCGCAGACCAGATAGAACAGAGGCTCAAAGTGATACTTATATTAATATTATTTACAAAAGTTCCAATCAGCTACTAAAAATCATTAATGATATTTTAGACATTTCGAAACTTGATTCCGGACAAACATTTATAAAGGAAACAAAATGCTCCCTAAATGTTATCCTGGACGAATTACATGTTCAATTTTCGAAAGATAATAGTACCGATGATGCGATTGATTTTAGAGTTTATAAGACACTTTCGGAAGAAGAAGCATTTGTGGTTACAGAAGAGAGAAAATTGCGACAAATACTCTCTAATCTAATTAATAATGCGTTTAAATTCACTTCCTCGGGTTTTATAGAGTATGGCTATCGATTAATAGATAATGATTTTCTGGAATTTTACGTTAAAGATTCGGGAATTGGAATACAAAAAGAAAAACAGGAAATTATTTTTGAACGCTTCCGCCAAGTAGAAGAAACTTTTACCCGTAAATATGGTGGTACCGGACTTGGTTTAGCAATTTCAAAAGGTTTTGTAGAATTAATGGGCGGACAAATTAGAATGGAAACCCAAGAGGATAAAGGAACTACCTTTTACTTCACAATTCCATATCACCCGGTAAATATAGAATCGGAAAATAAAGCAATAAAAAAAAACTACCAATGGGACGATAAACTAATTCTCGTTGTAGAAGATGATGAAACAAATTTTAAATACATTGAAGCGGCTTTAAAACCAACCAAAGCTAAAATACTGCATACTATATCGGGAAATAAAGCCATTGAATTAAGCTTAAGAAATCCAACAATTAGTTTGGTGCTAATGGACTTAAGATTACCAGATATTAACGGCTTGGAAGCAACTCAATCGATTAAAAAAATGCGAGACAATTTGCCAATTATTGCTCAAACAGCAAATGCTTACAGAGAAGACAGAAACAGAAGCATAGAAGCTGGTTGTGATGATTTTATTGCAAAACCTTTTGATGAGAGTAAGCTACTTTCAACCATTAACAAACACCTAAAAAAACGAAATAAATTAATTAGTAAAGCAAGAGTATAATTCTACCGGTATTTTTTTCCCAGTCAGCAATACTGGTCCTAACGACACATACCTAAATCTTAAAGCATTCTCTTTCTGCAATTCTAAATATAAATTACCTGAAATTAATAATCTGGATTGGTAGGAATTACACAATCCTTGTATTCTTGATGCTGTATTAATAGCATCGCCATGATAGGCAATTTCCGATTTTAACTCTCCAACCTCAGCCACCATTACTTTACCAGAATGCACCCCTGCCTTAAAAATTGGAACCATCCCATATTGATTTTGATAATATTCCTTTCTTCTTTCCAGCGTATCCAAAAAATCATAAAAAACCTGCAAACACCTCAGTTTTTCGACTCCATCTTTAATTTTCCAGGTTAATACAACCTCATCACCAACATATTGGTATATTTGTGCATGATTTGCTAATACCGCATCAGAAAGGTCCTTAAAACAGTCCTGAATTAATCTGCTGTATTTAAAATGTCCTAACTTTTCTGCATAATAAGTTGAGGACCGTAAATCCATAAATAAAAAGATACGTTGCTCCTCTTTTGGTTTGTAATATCTTCCCAATAAAAATTTTAAAAGCACTCCTTTACCCAATTTCCGATCTATTTCATGAAAAATTTCAATTAAGCTTCCCACCACAAAAAAATAGACTAAAACGGCATAAAAAAATTGTGAATTGTAGAGCAAAAGTAATTGAGGAAATGTTTCAGGAAAATTATCGAAGGCAATCAAACCTTCTAAATGATACATGCAGTAAATTAACAGGAAAGCGCTACTACTATTAACAAGAAAACTAACCGCCATGGAAAGAAAATAAGTTGGAATTTGATTCCGAAAATATTTTGCAAACTTAAATATGCTTCCCCAAATAACCCCTGAAATAATACCAGCCCAAAATACATTTATCAAATTTTCGATTCTGTATACCGACAATTGACTCTGTTTATCGATTTGAAACACCATTAAAAAAAACAATGCAAGTACCCAAACCGATATTATCGTAAGGAAATATAAAACAATAGGTTGAATGTGATACTTAAAAGAAATACTATTCATTATTATTATTCAAAAATTGTACTAATTCCGATACTTCTTCAAAAGAGTTAATTACATAATCCTCATTCATTTTTAGATGAAACAAATGATTTTCTAACATTTTAATATTTTCAGGAGATGTGTTTCCCAATTTACCAATGCCAAATCGGTATAATCTCTCTCTGTCCTGATGACTTTTTGCTACTTTCATATTTATATTTAAAAAGGCGTGACCGAATTAAAAATTGACAAATAATTATCAATCCCATCCTACTGCTAATTCGGCCACAACCCCTCCACTATTAAATTTCTAATTCTCCAATTGCTTTCAAGAAACTAATTTCTCGAAGCTTATAATTTATTTTAGAATCAATTAACTCACTATGTGCTCTTTGCCAAAAAGCCTGAGCATCGAGTAGTTCGGTTGTATTGGCTAGACCTTCGAAAAAACTATTCTGAGTTAGTTCAATATTTTCGTTTGCCTGGTCCATGGATACTTTCGCCAATTCGATTTGCTGATAAGCCTCCTGTAATTTGAAATAAGACTGTTGCGCTTCAAGACTTATTAAATCTTTTGTGCGATCCATTTCCAACTCCACTTGTTTACTTTTAAATCGAGCTACTGCTACTTTATGTTTCCGCTCCTGCCAATGAAAAATAGGAACTGATAAATTTGCTTGTACAGCGAATATTTTAGTCGATCCAATCAAATTTTCCACCTCGCTCATATACGCATACGATGCACCAACACCAAGTTGAGGCATATAATCGGCTTGAGTATTTTTAATTTGTTCCTGCGCTATTTCAACCTGTTTTCCCATCATCAAAAGTTCTGGGCGTTGCTGCAACGCTTTTTGCATATAACCTGCATCAATAGCATTTTCAGTAACTTCCACTATGGTATCGGAAGCAATAATGTTCGTCATTAAATCTTTTCCTATTACCTGACATAGTGACATTTTAGACAACACCTGAAGGTTTTGTACTCGAAACAAATCTAATTTTGCCTGATTTAATTGCACTTGTGCTTTTAACAACTCATTTTTAGTAGTAATTTCTAAATCAAACGCATTTTGTAAATCTTGCACAAGAGCAGAAAGCAAGTCTACATACTTAGCCGCTAATTTTGCTTTTTCATTTATCGAAACCAAATTCCAATATGCTTGATCGGTCTCCAATAGAACATCTGATGATTGGAGTTTTCTGTTATAGATAGAAATTTCTTTTCCCATCTTAGTCATTTGATAGGAACTCCTAATTTTACCGCCCATATAAATAGGTTGCGTTAACGTTAAGTTTGCCGAATAGTAATCTACATTCCCTAATTCTAAATTAAAGCCTGGAAAATAAACATCGCTTGTTCCGCTAAAAACTCC
The DNA here is from genome assembly GCF_002843315.1 of Labilibaculum filiforme. Classification (GTDB taxonomy): domain Bacteria; phylum Bacteroidota; class Bacteroidia; order Bacteroidales; family Marinifilaceae; genus Labilibaculum; species Labilibaculum filiforme. The sequence continues at coordinate 44,281 of NZ_MVDD01000001.1, forward strand.
TTGCTGAGCTTCGGCTAGACTGTTGGCAGTTGGCAAAAATGATCCGGGCAAACTAATATTATCTATATCATGGTAATAATTATAGGATCCGCTTGCTTTTAAGTTTGGCAAAAATTGAGTGAATACAAACTGAACATTCGATTCATTTTCCGCAATCATCTCATCAGCAATTTTAATTTTCTGATTGTATTCCAATGCCAATGCACGGCTCTCGCTCAATGACAACTCTTGAGCTAATCCCTGAAAAGTAATCAGGGAAAAGATCAAAAGGCTAATTATTTTATTTTTCATATCTACTAACACTATAAATCCATTACGTTTTTGGTTGAAACTCTGTAAAAAATTGCATACAAAACAGGAACAATAATTAAAGTAATTATGGAACCAATTAACAATCCAAACATAATTGCAACAGCCATTCCTCCAAATAGCTCATCGCTAATTAAGGGAATCATTCCTAATATAGTGGTAAGCGACGCCATAACTACAGGGCGCATTCTCGAAACTGCAGAATCGATAATTGCCACTAAAACGTCCTTCCCTTCTTTTACATCCAAATTAATCTGATCGAGCAATACAACGGCATTTTTAACCATCATTCCCATTAAACCAAGCGTTCCTAAAACAGGCATAAACCCAAATGGTTTTCCCGTAATCCACAATCCATAACTTACACCAATAAAGGCCAATGGTAAAATGGATAAAATAATAATTGGCTGTCGGAAATTATTAAACAAAGCCATGATAATAATTACAATAAGTAAAAATGCCAATGGTAGAAATTTACCTATATTCTCATTCGCATCGGTACTATTCTTGTGTTCGCCCAACCATTCCAAATCATACCCTTCAGGTAAAACAATTGCTTCTATTTTATCATGAATTTGATTGTAGGTATCTGGAGCATTATATCCTGGAGCAGGATCGCATTGCGCTTTTATGGCTCTTCTTCTGTTGTAACGCTTAATTAAAGGATCTTCAAATTCTATATCCACCGACGACACCACCTGACGCAAAGGAATACTTTGAAGTCTGGCTCCCCAAACCGGAGTATTTTCCAATGATTCAATGTATTTATCATTAGGAACTGTCGTTTTCAAATAAATTGGTAAAATATCATCATCCTTTCTAAATACCCCAATTGGCAATCCATCGGTTGCACAAGCCAAAGCATTCGATACATCAGAACGTTGAATTCCGGTTATACGAGACTGCGCTTGTGAAAAATGAGGATTCCAAACTTTGACCGCATTTTTCCAGTTGTTAGTCACTTTAATAGCTGCAGGTTCATCAATCATTATTTGTTCTGCCTGTTCTGCCAAATCTCTTAAAACCTGAGGATCGGGACCCGAAAATTTGGCTTCAATCATAGATTCGCTCGAAATAGCAGAATAATATCGCACTCTAGCTCTTGCCCAAGAGTAGTTTTCATTTAAATATGCTTGTAATTCAGCACCAAATTTCACTGTAGTTTCGTAATCTTTGGTATCCACAATTAACTCTCCATAATTGGAATTACTCATCGTAAAAGGTCGAACCAAAGTATATCGTGCCGGTGTAGCTCCTAAACTGGTTGTTACATTCAAAACTTCTTCTTGCTCTAATAAATAAGCTTCCAGTCCGCCCAAATCTTTTTCTACCGTTTCAATATCCGCACCTTCTGGCAAAAAATATTCAACAATAAACTGATTGTATTCCAAATTAGGCATAAAAAGTTGCTTTACGCTCTTAAATACTAGAACAGAAGAAACTAAGAAAAATATTGTTCCAAGAAGAATCATTGTTTTATGACGTAATGAGTATTTTACGAAGTGACGAAATTTCAAATAAAATTTACTTCCGTAAGGATCTGCTCCGCCTTCCTGAATATTCTCATATTTTTTACCTCTTAAGAATAAATCGCAAAAATAAGGTGTTTGAGTAAGTGATAATATCCAACTTAAAAACAAAGATATTGCTACGACTTGAAATAAACTCTCACAAAATTCGCCCGTCGCATCTGGCGACATGTAAATAGGTAAAAAAGCCAAAATGGCAACTATTGTAGCTCCTAATAAAGGCATAGCTGTTTGCCGAGCTGTTCTGCTCATTGCCTCATCTCTACGAATTCCCTTTTTTAAATCAACCAAAATACCGTCGGCAATAACAATTGCATTATCCACCAGCATTCCCATGGCAATAATAATGGCCGCCAAACTTACCCGTTGCAACATGATATCCATACTAAGCATGACAATGAAAGTGCCCAATATAGTGAATATCAGACCACTACCTATCAGCAAACCGGTTCTAAAACCCATAGCTAACAACAGTACAAATACTACAATCAACACCGACTCTATCAAATTTATCATAAAAGAATCAATAGCAATACTAACACGCTCTGGCTGGTAAAAAACCGGATTTACATTTATTCCTACAGGAATAGTAGATTTCAAAACATCTATGCGTTGCTGTACCCGCTCGCCCAACTCAATAACATTACCACCTTTTTTCATGGCAATTGCCAATCCAATAGCTGGTATCTTATCATACTTTAACTTGGTGGAATATGGGGTTACATAGTCTTCTTTAATATTAGCAACATCTTTTAAATAAATTGGACTTTTACCATAAGCAGAAATCAAAATATTCTGTAAATCCTCTAGTTCATGAAAACTACCTTCCGAAGCAATTCGAATTCTATCTCCTCCAACTTTCATGCTTCCAGGATCAACCATTTGATTCTGATTGTTCAAAATCTCAATCACTTTAGCAGGATGTATTCCCAAATAAGCCAACTTCTCCTGTGACAACTCCACATTGATACAACTTCGTTGTTCCCCAAAAAGATCAACTCTTTTCACCCCTTCTACCAACAATAGTTCTCGTTTCATAAAACGAGCATAGTCCTGAATTTCCTCATCCGAAAACCCATCACCACTCAAAGCCATAAAAATACCATATACATCACCAAAATCATCCACAACCATCGGTTTACCTGCTCCTTGAGGCATAGCAACACTTATATCGTTTACTTTACGCCTAAGGATATCCCATATCTGTGGCAAATCTTTTGTTCGTACCGATTTTGCGATATTAACAGTAATTTCGGAGTATCCTGCCATTGATCGGGATTCAATATTATCAATATTGTCCATCGATTGAATGGCAGTTTCTAAAATATCGGTGACTCTCAATTCCACCTCATGTGGTGAAGCTCCTGGATACTGAGTAATCACCAAAGCAGTTTTCACACTAATTTCGGCATCTTCGAGTTTGCCCATTTTAAAGAAAGCGGCTACTCCTCCAAATGCAATTGCAATTAATACAAAAAGGAGTACTTTTCGCCGTTTCAAAACAGCATCTGTAAAACTCATAATTGACCTCCAATATTAGAATTCGACTTCTGTTTCAATTGCTTAACTTTCTGCCCTTCGCGAAGACTATTAACTCCTGCTGCCACAATTAAATCTCCATCCGAAACACCTTCCGTAATAGTTATCATTCCCATTGAATCGAAGCCTTTCATCTGTACGTGTTTGCTTTCTACACAATCGGATGTTTGATTATAAACCCACACATATGATTTACCATCTTTGCTAAAAACAGACTCTACTGGAACTTTGCAATCTGTGGTATTTGTGGCCTTTAATTTTGTTGTGATACTAGCTACCATTCCTGGTACAATTTGTTTGTTCTGCGTATCAATTTTCAATCTCATTCGGAAGAAATTGTCGCCATTTGGTTTTTTCTCTATTTCGATTAATTGAAGACCAAACTCCGTATTTGGGAAATTCTCGAACTTGGCATTAAAATCAGCAAATAGATTGTTTTGAAAAAAATCATTTTCACTTAAGGCTACAGAAACTTCTAAATTATTTAAATCTAAAAGTGAAACAATAGGTTGCCCAGCTCCTATCTTCTCAAAATTCTCGGTATACATCGCCTGTACATATCCCGAAAACGGTGCGTAAATTTTAGTGTCATTTAATGCATTCTCGGCTGCTTCTTTCTGCGCTTTGGCCAATTTAAATGCCGCTTGAATTTGGTCGTAGACACTTTTTGATGTGCTTTTTTTCTCATACAATCCGGTATATCGTTCTGCTTGCAATTTTGCATTTTCAAACTGTGCCTTCGCAGCCTCTAATCGCACCAAATAGTCACGTTCATTCAAGGCAGCTATTAATTCCCCTTTCTTAACAAACTTCCCTTCATCCACATTTAATTTTACAAGAGGACCCGAGATTTGAAAAGCTAATTTCACTTCTCTCGATTCCTTAACCAAGCCAGTAAACATCTTAATTGATGCTTTACCGTTATCTTGCCCCACTTTAAAAACCTTAACTGGTTGAAGAATTTCCTTTGTGGGTTCTGCTTTTTCTTTGCATGCAAAAATCCCTACCGACAATATTGCCGTAAACATTACGATTTTCATCATTTTCGTCATTTTCATCATTTTCATCCTGTCGCTTTTGAACTTTAACGGTTCACCCGGTTCACTTTAGTAAAAAAAATAAAAGAAGCATTTCAACTTCAAATTAGAATATCCTACAAAATCAATTAAGCAGAATTTGTTACCGCCTATAAATTATATTTATAATAGTATTCCTATTCCTCGAAATGCAGTAATAAACACTGCTCTCAATCGTCTGATTATTTCCTCGTTAGAATAATCACTCCTTATGTAGAATTCATTTAGAGCTTCCACCGATTCCAAAAAATAATCAACATTAATATCCGATCTTATTAGTTTATTATTTTGCCACACTATAAATCGATGATGCATTTTTACGATCATCTTATCATAGTTAGCTTTAACATCCTTTTCTATTAAAGGATATTCCTTATAAATCTGGTCAATTAAAATCTTCTGACTCTCAACTGCATAGTTAAAATAGTTGTCTAAAAATTGATTAAATGCAAGTACTGGATCATCCTGTTTCATGATTGGATCTAGAACCTTTACAATATTAATATCGAAAATTTCCAATGCAATTTCCCGAATCAAATCCTCTTTCGATCCAATTATTTTATACAAAGTAGCTTTTGCCAAGCCACACTCCTTAGCAAGGTCCACCATATTCAAGCCACGCAAACCAAACTTTAAAATCATCTCCATGGCTACTTTGGTGACCCGTTCCTGAATTTCTATTTTATCCGTTTTTGCCATAATTGAACTTGAATAGTATTCTGAGGACAAATGTATAAAATATTTCATTCGTACAAGTCTCCATATTCATTTTTAATATTAATTTAAAATAGAACTATAAACACACATTACTAATCCCGATACAAATCAAAATTTATAGCAAAAAAATAGGGGAATATCAATATTCTTAAGAAGGCTTACTTCCTGTAGTAAGTCATTTTCACCGAGAAGAAAAACTATTAGTCCTATTAATGAATGTACTGCTAATTCATTGAATTTTGATCACTATCTACTTGTAAGGTGACAATAAATTTATAATGAAAAAGTGAGCTATAAGCTAATAATTTAGACTGTCAAAAAAGAAGGAGAAATTAACAATCATCTATCCCGAAGTATAACAAGGTCGAATTGGAACTTTAGCCTTAGTAGAAATAAAAAAAACGACGAATAATATAGTAGAGAACAATAAAAAGGGAACTAAACCTTAGATTTTTATGCATCTGTATTTTTTAAAACCCTTTATAAAATATTAGATGGAGATTTTACTTGCGACACGAATATTTACATTCTATTAGAAAATGCACAATAAAAGCACCACTATATTTAGAGAAACACAAAAGCATATAGAACGAAGAAAATACCTACTATTTTTCAAGCTACATGAATGCAATAAAGTAGTTAAACTACTAATTGTGGCTTAAGCGAATGAAAATTACAAAGTACACTCGAAATTATTTTTCTAACACTACGCTATATAAAAGACTTTTCGGACGCAATCTCTTCGAAGACCATTGATTCGACTAATGGTATCTCTACTTGAATACAAGTCCCTTTTCCAACCTGGCTATCTAATACAATTTGCCCGTTTAACAAGTCCGAAAATTCCTTCACCAAATGTAAACCAATCCCTAAACCATAATATTTTCTTGAGTCAGAACTATCTACCTGCCAGAAAGCCTCAAACACATTGCTTTTATCTGCTTCGGTAATTCCGATACCAGTATCTTTCACGAAAAAAGTTAAGGATTTATTCTTTTTAATCGAAAAGCCAAAACTCACTTTTCCAATATCGGTAAATTTCAATGCATTATCTAGAAGCATTTCAAGCATTCGTTCTATTTTAGCTTTGTCGGTATAAATTTCAACATCCTGCAAAGCATAATCGTACTCCACATTAATAAACACAGATTGTTTTTGAAATTTATACCTTTCATAAACCTCGCTAAAAAGCGAAACAACTGAAAAATGAGACAAATGAGTTTTTAATTCCCCTCTACTTAAAGCTACAAAATCAAGAAGTAATGTGCATTTCCCCTGCATCTCTCGTCCTGACTTATTAATAAAACCAGAATAAGTTCTTACCTCCGTTTCACTGTAACTAAATTTCTGAAGTAGTTGCGAAAAACCAATCACCGAATTTAAAGGAGTAAATATTTCATGACAAAGCATCGAAAGAAGATTCCTATTTAAAGCTTTGCTGAAATTTTCATTGCCATTAGAAAGCTCTTTGCGTTGATCAAAACCAGAATCTTTTAAATCAACCATTAAACTCGTATGATTTTCATCCTTACTAAAAAATTTAAGATGAAGATAAACTAAACTTTTCCGAAAAAGGATAAATTTAATACCGCTATAACCTGCCTTCTTCAAAATCTTTCTCAATCCGAATAATTGTTCTTTATCCTCGTTTATAAGAATAGAATCAACACTCGAATGTTGAACTAAATTTAGAACTTCATCAATAAAATTTTCTTCAATTACCTCAAAAGAAAAAGTATGCATTAATCTTGATAAGATTTTTCGTTCTGTGTTATCAACACAAAACATCAATGCCGTCTTTTTATTTTTAATCATTTAGTGTATTTGAATGGCTTTATTTAGCGGTGAATAAAATCAATTTTAAAATAGCGAAACAAAAATGCGTTCTTACATTTACACTTCCAAACATAAAAATGTTTTAATACCTTAACCAACTATTAACAATAGATAATACCCCGAACTCATCACTAACAACATTTATCTTTTCGATAGACGAAGAATAAAATTCTAATCAAATTTAAGCAAGCACTTATCAAGTTCTATTGTTCCTCTACTATAATCTTCTTCGATAAGCTAACACTTACCTACAATAAATCGCATCTCATCAACTAATTAACATCGTTCATTAAAATTCATCATTCCAATTATATATATTTGCCAGTTATTATCAACGCAGTTCGTAATTATAAAAATGAGATTATTCAATAAATCCAACTAAATACATTAAAATCATATTGTTAATTTTTTCACACCAAATACTTTCCCAGATATAAATTGAGTTTCTACTACAAAGCTTGCTTATGAACATAGGAAAACAAATACATAATGAAAATGATTTGTAAAAATAAATGCAGAATGGAACTAACAAAAACAGAAGATAAAATTGAGTATAAAATGAAAATAGAGGTAGTCCCTTTTCAATTCACTTCAACCAATACCTGGCAAAATTTAAATAAGACACTAAACCAAAACGAAAAACAGATTCAGATACAAAAGGGAAATGAGACATTATTAATTAATAGCGACACGATTGCTTACATGTATATTGAATGCAAAATTGTTTCCTTAATCAACTTTTCGGGAAATAATTTTGTTTTACCGCTCTCTCTAAACCATTACGAAGAATTATTGGATGAGAATTTTTTTAGAGTGAATAGACAATGCATTATCAATAAATGCAATATTACAAAAATCATATCAACAAATGGAACCATTTCGGTAAGGTTAAAAGTTCCAAAAGATAAAATTGTTTCGATTACGAATAGTAAAGAAAAAGAATTTCATAAATGGATAAAGAAACTACCTAATTTCCATGAAATTACAGAAGAAATAAAATGAAAAAGAAAAAGGGTATGAAAACCAGATTATCTAATTATACCCAATTTTAAACAAACCTACACTATTACATTTTCATCATCAGCATAGCTTCAAAAGTTTTCACCCACTTGTGAAAATCAGGATAAACTTCCTCGGCATGTTTTATGGTTTGAATTCTTAAAAATTCCTTCAGTTTTTTCTTTCCTCCTTTATTAATCAAAAATTCGATAAAAGAGGCTCCAACAGGATAGCTTAAATCCCTTTCATACTTGGTAGGTTCCTGCCACAATTCAAGCAATGAGAACTTATCTTTTGGTACACGAAGACGAGCAACCTTTAATAAATTTTTATCCATTTGATCGAAATACAATCCTAAGCCTTCCTGAATCAGCATCGATTTAAACTTCGATTGCACAGCCAGCTGACAGAGCATATGAGAAAGTTCATATTCATTTGCCTGATTGGATAATACATTTACAATTCGAAGATCGGAATTTGAAAATGCAAGCGGTCGATTAAATTTTCGAAACGCTTCATTTCTATCACTCCAAACGAATATATCAACTTTTTTAATCGGATCTACATCCAATACCTCCGTAATTCGTTTATAGTTAATCTCATTTCTTGCAATAAATTCACCAACATTTTCCAATTTCTTCTTGTCTTGAAAATGAAATCGAATATAATCTGTTTCAACCACTTCCCAAGCTTTATAGTAAACTTCGGTTTGAAATAAACTCAAATATTTATGCGAATAATTAGTTGCTTCTTTTGAGCTTCTGTCATTCTGACACTCTTTTAATAATTTAACAGCTTTTTGTTCCTCGCCTTTAACAAAATAACATTTTGCCAAATAAGCCTTACTTATCTGTTTTACCTCATTCGATATTGTTTCCGATGCAATAGATTTTTCGAGATAAGGAATTGCGATTGTAAATTGCTTAGAAGCTGTGTAAGCACGCCCTAATATCGAATTTAAATCAGGATCTACTGTATTTCCTTGCAACCTAGACTGTGCCTTCTCAATTACCTGATCGTATTTTCCTTTCGAAAATAATTTTTTCAACTCCTTGTTTTGACTCATTAAACTAAAATGAAAAATGATTAGCAGGATGGTAATAAGGATTCTATTCATCGTTTAAATTTGATTTGGAGCTGACAATTTACAGGAATAAATTGATTCACAAAATGAGTAATTACTATTCTTTACTTTTTAGTCAATAATTATTCCAAAAATAATTTTAAAATTAAGAAACAAAAAAAGCTCATTCATCAAGGACAAAAAAACCTTATGTCTGAACTTTTTTTTTTATGTCTAAGTGATTTTTTTTACAAAAAGAATAGAAACGGAATAATTATTCCTATCAGAACCAACCATTTCCCTCTTCCGGCAATACCTCTTTTACCAGGAACCATGAACATTCCCGACAAAGCAAAAACAATCATTACAACAGCAAAAATATCTGCCATTAATGTCCAACCTTTTTTACTGTTGTAATGCAATTTATTAATAAAATAAACCCATTCCTTTTTCTCATACACCTCAAAAGATAAACGGCCATTCATCGGATTATAACTCCCCAATCCTCCTTTTAAGTATACATTATACTTGCTATCATCGGGAAGAATTCGATTTAAAGAGTAATCTGTAATATTTTTGTGCCAATAAGTTGTTAACTGATCAGGGGTTAAATTCGTTGCTAACTGAATGGTTGTATATTCGGTGCGATATGCCGGATCTTCTCCATTTTTTTTATGATTTAAAATGATTCCGGAGACAGAATAAATAATAGTGATTCCAACAAAAAAATACCCTAAGTCGCGATGAATAAACCGCAACCATTTTCTAAGCGCAACACTATTCCACAACTTCATAACTGTTTCCGTCTACATAATAAATTGCATAATAATCTTTATTCTTCTCCTTCATCCAATCACGCATTTCCTTAATACTTGCCATTTCCGAACTGCAATGCTCTCCACCTTCCTCGGCATCGTGTTTGGTTTTTACTTCTGCTTCCCATTCATCAATAGATGCTATATCCATTCGTTTTTCACGAAGAATACCCGAAACCTTAATAACTTGTCCAGCAATCTCTTTATCAAACCCTTCTAGGCTTCCTGTTGCTTCCACACGAATAGATAATCGCCCCGTTGAATTCTTTAAAATACAACGTTTGCCGGAATGTGCACAAACATGATTTACCAAACCACTAATATTAACTTGTTTTCCTACCAAATTCTCCGCATTTATCATTAGCTGATCAATCGTTTCAACGGACGATTCGGTTAGAGTGAGCTGATTTGTTTCAATAATTCCATTTTTTGCCTCTTTTTGTTTTGAATTACACGACATACACAAAAGACAAATTGCAATAATGCTTAAGTATTTCATTCTGTTACTGTTTAGACTTATTAATTGTTTGTTTTGATTAGCACAAACTTATGATTACCAAGGAATAAATCCTAATAAATAACCACTTATTAACAAGATTTATTTCCCTAACAAGTCCTAATTATTAAGCTCCTAGCCACACACATAAAATATTATTGCTTTAAAACCAAAAAATATCAGTAAATTAGGTATTGATGTAATAAAAATAAACATTCGAACTGCAATAGTAACTATCCACAGGGATTGACGTACTATTTCTATTATAGAAAAACAAACCAAAATTTTATTTCTATAAGACATAAATGCTTCAAGAAACTATGCGAACCATATTTACACGATTTAAAGACTGGAAGATAAAAACCAAGCTTTTATTGCTAACTTTTCTCACACTTACTAGTATTCTTATTTTAAGTCTGATCTCCAGTTATTTTTTTAACACAAGCAGAACTCTTAGTGTAATGATTAATGGTGTTCGTGTTCACCAAATGCTTATTCAAAATGCAGTTGAAGATCTTTATCATTTTAAAATAACCAACGACTCGCAATATCTGGAAACTTCAGCAAGCCATTTAAATCGAGCAAATCTTTTGGTACAAGATTTACTCAAACTTAGAAATGATTATGCCCTAAAAAACAATAAAGAAATTGCGACCTATCTTTTTGAAAACTTTCCGGAAGTATACAACCATGAATTCGATAATGCAAAAATGATGGTAAGCAGACTAAGACTGCTAAATAACTTAGAAAATTCAGACATGAGAAAATCGAGAGAAATTGTAAAAACAAACCTCGATTTAGTAGTAGAAATAAGAAATAACCTGCTAGAACAAAAAGAAAACATCAATACCGATACTACTCATAAGCAACTCATTAAAATTCAAAAACAATATGCCGAAATCAGCTCTGGAATAAACGCCTTAGCAAACAAATTTAACACGGGATTAATTTGGGCAATGCTTACTATTGCCCTACTTCTATCTGTTTTAATTCTTCTGCTATCGAGATATATTTCCAGATCCATTTCTATTCCTGTTCAGCAAATGGTGAACAACTTTAAACTAATTGCTAAAGGTAATTTTCACACTCCCCTTAGTATTCATACAAAAGATGAAATTGGAGCTTTAGCAAATTCATTTGAAATTATTCAACACGATTTTTTGAATGTAATTGACTATACTCAAAAAGTCGCTCACGGCGATTTAAGTATTAGTTTAAGCCCTAAATCAAAAGAGGATGAATTATCCACCTCTTTAAATAAAATGGTAAAAACGCTTCAGGATGCTAAAGCTATAAATGATGAAACTTTGTGGTTTAGATCTGGCGTTAATCAACTAAACGAAGCTCTTCAGGGAGATCAAAATCTAAAAGAGGTTTCGAATAACTCCTTGCTATTTATAAGCGAATTTTTAAATGTCGAACTGGGTGCCATATACGTTTATCAGGAGGAGAATGAAACTTTATCTCTAACCGCATCAATTGGATTACCAAATAAAAACCAATATAAAAACATTCGTTTAGGACATGGTTTAGTTGGACAAGTTGCCCAAATTAAAAAACTAAAATATATTAAAGATATTCCGGAAGATTACTTTACAATTTTCTCGGGAACAGGAGAAATAAAACCAAGCAACTTGGTTATTGTTCCTTTAATTTTCAATAACACGCTTTGGGGAGTTTTGGAATTAGCAGCCATAAAAAAAATTAGTACCACCGAACTCGATTTTATAAAAGCTGTTCGAGAGAGCATTACCGTTAAAATCGCATCGACAATGGCACGGGTTCGACTCGAAACGCTATTAGATACAACTCAAAAACAAGCCAACGAACTACAAGTGCAACAAGAAGAGCTTCGCGTTGCAAACGAAGAATTAGCAGAACAAACAAAAATCCTAATCAATAATGAGAAAAAGCTTCAGGTGCAACAAGAGGAATTAAGAGTAGCAAATGAAGAACTCGAAGAAAGAACCAATCAACTGGAAATCCAAAAAGACGAAATTCAAACTAAAAATATTAGCCTATCTCACACCCACGAACAATTAGAAACAAAAGCCAGAGAATTAGAACAAACTAGTCAATATAAAACGGATTTCCTTGCAAATATGTCTCATGAATTGCGAACTCCTTTAAATAGCTTACTAATTTTATCCAACCTTTTGGCTAAAAATAAAAAAGGAAATTTAGATACAGATGATATTGAATCCATAGAGATTATCAACAAAAGCGGACAAGACTTACTACAACTTATAAATGAAATTCTAGACTTATCGAAAATTGAAGCCGGAAAAATGACCGTTCATTTTGAAAGTTTAGATCCAGATAATATAGCTCAAGAAATTTTAATGAATTTCAAACATCAGGCGGTAAAGAAAAAAATTAATTTTTCAATAGATATTGACGATAACTTCCCAAAAACCATTGAAACAGATCAATTACGCTTAACACAAATTTTAAAAAATCTTTTATCCAATTCATTCAAATTCACTTCTAAAGGAGGCATTTCTGTAACGATGAGAAAACTTAGCGATCCAGAAATTGTACATCGAGATGATTTAAAAGGTGTTGAAACATGTGCTTTCGTAGTTACCGACACTGGAGTTGGAATACCCGACGAAAAAAAAGAAGCTATTTTTGAAGCTTTTCAGCAAGCCGACGGAAGCACCTCAAGAAAATATGGCGGTACTGGCTTAGGCTTATCAATTTCTAAAGAATTAGCACGAATGCTTGGCGGAGAAATTCATTTGGAAAGTGATATTGGAAAAGGATCTTCTTTTTCGCTAATCATACCGGTAAAACAAGCTAGTATAAGCACTCCAAAATCTAATTCGGAGCTGAACGATACAATATCCGAACCCGAAAAAAAAATTACTCTTCCAATTTTTATTGATGATGATAGGGATATTCCGCATTCTGGTTCTACAGTAATAATTATTCATCCCAATGAAAAAGAAGCTAGTTTGTTGTACTATCAAATTCACACAAGTGGTTTTCATGCGCTGGCCGCAGTAAATATTGAAGACGCAATTGTGTTAATTGAAGCTCATCAGCCTTCGGCAATAATAATAGGCGTAGAATTACTAATGAAGAACGGAGAAGCTGAATTGGATCGATTAAAATCGCACCCTTTTGCATGCAACCTACCAATACATATCGTTAACCCCGTTGAAGGAATCCGAGAAAAAGAAAAAAAAGTACTCCCTACGGTAAAGGCAACAGATTTTGCTAGTGCCATTAAAAAAATTCAAAAAGAACTATTTTCTGAATCAAAAAAAATATTAATCATAGAAGATGATGCGGTCACCCGAAAAATAATTAGAACTCTTTTAAAATCGACAAACGCTGAAATAGAAGAAGTTTCGACCGGAATTGAAGCTTTTAAACTGATTCGAGAAAATAGTTACGATTGTGTAATATTGGATTTAGGCTTGCCCGATTTTACAGGAAATGAACTTCTTACGAAGCTTACCGAAGCCCATATTCCGATACCGAATACAATTATTTACACTGGTAAAGAATTATCGCGCAAAGAACATCGACAGTTAAGTAAATTTACCAATTCGATTATCTTAAAAGGTTTAAAGTCGGACGAGCGACTTATGGATGAAGTTACGCTCTTTCTGTATCATGTTGCAAGCAATATTACTGATAATCCAGAAGCTAAGGCAACCGAAATAGATGATTCTATTTTTAAAGGAAAAAAAGTTCTGGTTGTTGATGATGAAATTAGAAATATCTTTGCATTAGGTAAAATATTGGAAGATAAAGAAATAGAAGTTTTGGAGGCAGAAAATGGAAAAATTGCTGTGGATGTTTTAATGGAAAACAAAAACGTAGATTTAATACTGATGGATATTATGATGCCGGAGATGGATGGTTACGAAGCCATGACGATTATACGAAAAACACCTGAAATAAAGAATATTCCAATTATTTGTTTAACCGCTAAGGCGATGAAGGAAGATTACGAAAAAGCAATTTCCTCGGGAGCAAATGATTATTTATCGAAGCCAATTGACGAAAACAAATTATTTGCGATGTTAAAAATATGGCTCTATAATTAATCTTACTGTTTAAGTGCATTTACTTCAACAAAAAAATGCATTTTAAAACTCTAATGGATTACAAACAACGACAATAAAATGAAAAAAAATAAAATATTAATCGTTGATGATAAAGAGGAGAATTTAATTAGTCTGGAAAGAATTCTTGGCGATTTTGATATTGAATTCGTTCGTGCTTTTTCTGGGGAAGATGCTCTTAAGCAAACTCTTAAAGATGAATTTGCCATGGCCATTTTAGACGTTCAAATGCCTAACATGGATGGTTATGAAACCTTAGAGTTAATGAGACAACGAAAAAAAACCAAATTTTTGCCGGTGATCTTTGTTTCGGCAATTCACCAAAGCGATTTACACATTATTAAAGGAATAGAAACCGGAGCAGTTGATTTTATCCCAAAACCAATTATTCCTGAAGTTTTGCAGGGAAAAGTAAGCGTTTTTTTAGATTTATATCGTCAACGTAAGGAATTGGATCTACTTTTGCTTTATTTAGAGAAAAAGAACGAGGAACTAATTATTCAAAAAAATAAAGCCGAGGAAGCAACCAGATCCAAATCGTTATTTCTAGCAAATATGTCGCACGAAATTCGTTCTCCGATGAATGGAATCTTAGGACTTTCAAAACTTCTACAACAATCGGAACTCGATTCGGAACAAAAAGACATGTTAGACGTAATAACACGATCAGGTGAAAATTTAATTCAAATTATTAACGATATTTTAGATTATTCGAAGATTGAAGCTGGACAAATTGAAATAGAAAATATTGATTTTGATATTAGAAAGCTAAGCGATACCATTTTTCAACTATTAAATTACAAAGCCAGTGAACGAGATATCGATTTTAAAATAGAAATTGACGAGTTAATTCCTAAACTAATCGTTGGTGACTCATTCCGATTGAATCAAATTCTTATGAATTTGACGAATAACGCACTTAAGTTTACTCAAAATGGTTCGGTAATTTTATCGATAAAATGCATTGAAAAAACCGACGACTGCGTGTCTCTATTCTTCTCCATTAAAGATACAGGCATAGGAATATCAAAAGAAGCACAAAAAAAACTATTCCGTGAGTTTACACAATCCGACAAATCAATTACCCGGGAATATGGAGGTACAGGATTAGGTCTTGCTATCTCAAAAAATCTCGCTCAATTGATGGGGGGAAAAATTATAGTGAAAAGCGATCTGGGAATTGGATCCGAATTTATGTTCGAATTAAGTTTTGGATACAAAGAAATACAAGAAATTATGACTGAGGATCAGAATATTATCCCTCCATCTAATTTGTCGATATTAGTTGCGGAGGATAATCCAATCAACCAAAAAGTAGTTACTCTCACCCTTCGAATGATGGGCTTATCGTGCGATATCGCTAAAAATGGTTTAGAAGCACTTGAAATGTATAAAAAAGATCGCTACCAAGTAATTCTAATGGACATGCAAATGCCTGTTCTCGATGGAATTAGTGCTACCAAAAAAATTAGGGCTTTTGAACAATCGGAAACAATTGTAGAGCCTGCTTACATTATTGCACTTACCGCTAATGTTTTTATCGAAGACAAACAAAGATGTATTGAAGCAGGCATGAATGATTTTATTAGTAAACCATTTAAAGAAGACGGACTCCGAAAAATATTGAATCAAGCATCAAAAAGCATTTCCCTTTAGCATATAAATATGGATCGAAAAAAACTTGAAATTCTTGAAAATATCGATATCGAAATTCCTTTATTTTTGGAGGCAATATTTCAAAAATATGGTTACGATTTCAGGAATTATTCCAATGCCCATATTAAAAGACGCTTAATGCACCGCATGACTCTTGGTAAGTTTGATTCTATTTCTCAAATGCAAGATAAAATTCTTCGCGATAAAACTTTTTTTATCAGTTTGCTTGAAGATCTATCCATAAATGTAACCGAAATGTTCCGCGATCCCGATTTTTATTCCTCTTTTCGCGAGCATGTTATCCCTAATTTAAAAACCTATCCATTTATTAAAATATGGCATGCCGGATGTGCTACTGGCGAAGAAGTGTACTCTCTAGCTATTCTTTTAAAAGAAGAGAATCTGCTTGAAAGATGTCAGATTTATGCAACCGATTTTAATCGGAAAGTATTAGAAATTGCTAAATTAGGAATCTATCCCACTCAAGATCTCGAAAAATATAATCGTAATTATATCGAATCAGGCGGTAAACAAAAACTTTCAGATTATTACACGCTTAATTATGGCTCTTTAAAATTAGATCAATCTTTATCTAAAAAAATAGTATTTGCCGATCACAATTTGGTAAGCGATAAAGTATTTGCCGAAGTCAATGTGATTTTGTGCCGGAATGTATTAATCTATTTTAATAAAGACTTACAAGACAAAGTGATCAACCTGTTTTATAGCAGTTTGTCATCAAGCGGATTTTTGTGTCTTGGCACTAAAGAGAGTCTTCGTTTCACCCAATTAGAAGGTAATTTTGTAGCTATCGATCCTCCTTTAAAAATTTATAAAAAGAAAATTAACAATGCTTAAAGCTGTAGTCATAGGTACTTCATACGGTGGCTTAGAGGCTTTACAAGCCATTATCCCCATGCTACCAAAAGATTTCTCTTTGGCGATTATTGTTGTACTGCACATTGGCGATAATAAAAATGGTTCTTTCCTTCAGTATTTAAGTAAAAACTGCCAGCTAATTTTAAAAGAAGCAGAAGAAAAAGAAGAAGTAAAAGCCGGAACTGTTTATTTTGCACCCCCCAACTATCATCTATTAATTGAAAATGATTCTAGCATCGCTCTATCAGCCGAACCTAAAGTTCATCATTCACGACCATCCATCGACGTTTTATTTGAGTCTGCAGCTTGGCACTACAAAAACCAATTAGTTGGTGTTTTATTAACCGGTTTAAATCAGGATGGTGCTCACGGTATCAAAGAAATCCAAAAATATGGTGGTATTACAATTGTTGAAAATCCAAAAACCGCTATTGCCAGCATTATGCCAGTAGCTGCGATTAAAATAATGAACCCAGACTACCTTCTAAATTTGAATCAAATTTCCGAAAAGCTAGTAGAGTTAAGTAAACTGCATTAAACTTTTTCTTAAAACTGCTGCTATCGCGATATTAGCAAAAACCTATACCGTACTGCTTGTTATAATAGGAGGATATAAATCGATATTTTTTTCCGACCTTTCCCCAATAATTAATTGGCAAAAAATGCAAACGAACATAGAACTAAAAGCATACTGTAAAAACAAGGATAAAATAAGAGAGATTCTCTTATCGATAGGTGCTATATACAAAAATATTGATTCGCAGACCGATACCTACTTTCACTCTAAATCGGGCATATTAAAGCTTAGAGAAGGAGCGAATGAAAATAAGTTAATCCACTACCTTCGGGAAGATAAAAAAGGCGCTAGCGAAAGTCAGGTTAATTACTATTCATCGGAGCCAAATTCGGGTTTAAAAGTAATTCTAGAAAAAACAGTAGGAACTAAATGCATTGTGAAAAAAACAAGAGAAATATACTCCATCGGCAATGTGAACTTTCATATTGACACCGTTAAATACTTGGGCGATTTTATTGAAATTGAAGCCGAAAATAAAAATGGCAGTATTTCAAAAGAAAAATTACAGGAACAATGCAACCTCTATATTAAAACATTAGAAATCAACGCAAAAGATTTAGTTTCAGAATCATACTCGGATATTCTACAACAAAATAATCTATTTAGTCAGATTTTAGTCGATGAATAAAATGCTACCAAAAGCTTAGTTTTTTTTATATATCAGCAAACAATTTAGTACCTTTAAAAGACAACTAAAGCCAGGTTTTGATGCTTCAATTTGAATTTGATATACGAGACCATAAAATTAACAACAATGAATCGAAAGGAATACAGCTTGCCTTAAGTATTTCTTTTATGATTTGTGCTACTTTATTTTTTATATTTATTAGTTACCTAAACTTCTTTCCTTTTAGCGAGTACATTTTACTTGTTTTAGTAATTACTTCCCTTTACTTTATAGGCTTACTATTGGGTTGCAAATTCCTTTATCCGAAAGAATATTTAACTATTAATGCCAGAAAATTGACCTACAAAACAGGTTGGAAAAATAAACAGCTTAAAGTTTACCTAAAGGATATTAAAGATTTCACAATTACCGATCAAGAATTAATTATTATTCTAAAAAGTAAAGAAAAAATACCAATCGATTTATGCTGTTTTAGCGATCAGGCAATTTCAATATTAAAAAGTTACTTGAATGTATAAAAAACGGAAGACTTAAAAGTTTTCCGTTTTTCTTATATTATTTAATGGTCATTCTTGCAAAAGGAGCCGCATCCTGAGCTATAAACTCACCTTTTAGATATTTAAAATATCCTGTAATCGCAATCATTGCGGCGTTATCGAGAGAATATCCTAATTGAGGAATAAATACTTTCCACTTTAATTTAAGCGCCGCATCTTTTAAAGCATTTTGCAAGCCCGAATTAGCCGATACTCCACCAGCAATAGCTACTTGCTTAATTCCCGTTTCCTTTGCCGCTTTTTTAAGTTTATTCATTAAAACTTCAACAATGGTGTATTGCAACGAAGCACACAAATCATTCCTATTTTCTTCGATAAAATTCGGATTTTCCTTAATTCTATCGCGAACAAAATATAAAAATGAGGTTTTAAGTCCACTAAAGCTATAATTCAATCCCTGAATTCTCGGGCGACTAAATTCAAAAGCAAGTGGATTCCCCAACTTTGCATTAGCATCGATTATTGGTCCCCCAGGATATGGCAAACCCATTACCTTGGCACATTTATCGAATGCCTCTCCGGCAGCATCATCAATAGTCTCCCCTATTACTTCCATCTCTAAATGATCCTTTACCACAATAATTTGAGAATTACCGCCAGACACTAGTAATGCTAAAAAAGGAAAACCAGGATGTTCATATTTGTTTTTTAAATCGTCGATAAAATGCGCAAGAATATGAGCCTGTAGATGATTCACCTCGATTAACGGAATATTTTTAGAAAGAGCAAAACCTTTAGCAAAAGAAGTTCCAACCATCAATGAACCAAGCAAACCCGGTCCTCTGGTAAACGCTACAGCGTCAATCTCGTCAGCAGTTACTCCCGCTTTTTGCATGGCTTGATGAACAACCGGAATTATATTCTGCTGATGTGCCCTGGAAGCTAGCTCCGGAACAACTCCGCCATAATCCATATGTACATTTTGGCTCGCTATGATATTCGAATAAATCACGCCATCCTTTAATATTGAAGCAGAAGTATCATCGCAAGACGACTCAATTCCTAATATTGTAATACTCATTAAATTTAATTTAAAACTGAATAAAAATGCCTTTGCACACTCAAAAGGTTAAAAAAATCAAAAATCTCAGGAAACACTATATTGAGATGTAAAAATCTTCTTCTTTTTAGCTAATTTTGTGCAACTCATATAAAAGCAAAATTATCAAAAAATTTCTCAAAATATCAATTTGGACACTTACGGTTATCATTATGATACCTATATTGACGTATTTGATATTTTTAAATAGTAGAGTACAAACTTATGTGAGTCAAAAAATTGCCAACTATATTACCGAGCAAACAAATACTCCTGTTCGAATTGAAGGAGTAAATATATCTCCTTTCAAAAGTATCATACTAAAAGGTCTTTACATTGAAGATTATCAACAGGACACCTTAGTTTACGTTGGAAATTTAACTGCCAAAATAGATTCTTTCAATATCCGAAAGCAAAAGATTTTTATTAACAAACTCACCTTAGACCGAGCTTATGTAAATCTTCACGAAGATGAAAATAGATTGTTTAACTATGATGTATTTCTTGACTCGCTATCGAACGGTAAAAAAGGAAATGAAAGTGATACCATCCAAAAATCCTGGACTATAACAGTTGCTAACATTGATCTTATTAATTCTCAATTTGGATACCACACCTCTTATGCCGTTCCTCAAGATTTTGGAATGAATTACGATGATATTTATGTTACAAAACTTAACCTTCAAGCTCGAAAAATTAAAATAATAGGGGATTCTGTAGATTTTCAACTTCAGCATTTAAGCTGTATTGAAAAATCGGGATTCGAATTAAAAGACTTTACTGCCAGAACGTGGATTACCAGTCATCAATGGGGACTAAAGGATGTAAATATTACCTCGCCAAATAGTAAACTACAAGCGGAGCATTTGTACTTTAACTACGAGCCCGGTGGAGAGAACTGGTCGCAGTTCACGAAAAAAATGAAGCTGGATTTTCAATTAACCTCCTCGCGGGTTAGTTTTTTAGATGTTGCCTATTTTAATGAATTACTCCTCGGGTTTAGAGAAACTGGATTCGTATCCGGACATATTTACGGCACTATTTATGATTTAAGAGGTCGTGACATAGATATTGTATACGGCGCAAACACAGCGCTTAAAGGAAAATTCTATATGAATGGTCTTCCCTACTTAAAAGATGCCTATTTAGAAGCCGATTTTGAGGAACTAACAACAACAATTTCTGATATTGAAAAGGTTTATATCCCTGGTTACGACAAAGAACACTTTAATTTGCCCGATTACTTCGACAATTTAGGATTGATTCATTACAATGGTCAGTTTAATGGATTTTTAAATGATTTCGTTTTTTATGGCGATTTTGAAACCGATTTGGGAAAAATAGAAACAGATATCTTATTTAAACCAAACCCTGACAGTAGTAAATTAAATTTTAAAGGAGATTTAAAAGCATCTAACTTTTATTTGGGAGGCTTAATTGAACAGGAAAAAGTAGGGAATGTATCTTTAAACGTTTCGGTGAAAGGATTTACCGAAACAACTACCACCCAAGGGGTAATGAAAGGAAATATTAGTAAAGTAGACTTCTATGACTACGAATACAAAAACCTTTCCTTAGATGGTCTTTTTGCCAATTCGCTGTTCGATGGACGCATCTCTATTGAGGATCCTAACATAGGATTTGATTTTAATGGAAACATTGACTTTTCTAAGGAAATTCCAATAATGAAATTTAGTTCTCATCTTCGGAATGCTAAATTATTTCCTTTGCATTTAAACACCAAAGATCCAAAATCGGAACTTAGTTTATCCATGGATGCAAACTTTGCAGGAAGTGGATTTGATAATGCCAATGGTAGTATTGAAATTACGAACACTGAATACAAAAACAGTTTGGGTGAATTTATTCTCAATAAATTTACAATTAACTCTTTTTCCTCTCCTGCTTTTAAGAAAATCACTTTAAATTCTGATATTTCGGATGCCAAGGTAGAAGGAAATTATGAAATTACTCAATTAATTTCATCGGTTACGAACTTGGCATATGTTTACTTCCCAGCCTATGCTCCGGGAAAGAAATTTGTAAATACCGACAGCACCAATAATTTCAAATTCAGGATAGATTTAAAAGAAACAGAACCAATTACAAAACTCCTTTATCCAGATATTAAATTAGCTCCAAACAGTAGTTTGCTTGGCAGTTTAAATGCAAAAGCACAAATAATTGAAATGCATTTTAACTCCCCGTTACTTAGTATTCAGGACAAATCTTTTGAAGAGCTAAAAATAGATCTTTCCACCGACAATAAGGAATTGGTGATTAAAGGACGCACCAATAAATTTAGCTTTTCAGATCAATTAAGATTATACAATTTATCGGAAAAAATTACAGCAAGTAATAATAAAGTTAATCTGGATTTGCTATGGAATAATTGGGATTCCATTACTTATAGCGGCTATGTAACTGCAAATGCTCGCGTACAAAAATCAAAAGAATCCAATCGGCCTTTTTGGAGTATTAATCTACTTCCTAGCAGTATAATAATGGCTGATAGTGTTTGGTCTATCCAAAAATCGAAGATGATAATTGATAGTACTAGTTTTTCCGTTGATAAATTTAGAATCAGCAGAGATAATCAATTCTTTGGTTTGGATGGAAAAATATCGGCCAACCCAAACGATAGTATCAACTTTGAGGTTCAGAATATAAGCTTAAAAAATTTAAATGATTTAACCCGAGAACAAAACATCGGAATTGATGGAACTGTGCGTGGCTACGTTCAAATTTCAGATTTTTATGGAGACAGGCGATCCAACTCTAATCTAATGCTCGAAAATTTAGTTCTTAACAGGGACACTTTAGGTAATTTTTATTTAATCAGCGATTGGGATAAAGTAGAAAAGAAACTTTCATTCTCTTCATTTACAGATTATAACAATCAGAAAGAGTTGGATTTACAAGGCCATTATTACCCTGGCTCAGATTCCTTAAGTATAGATATGACTATTAATAAAATGCGTTTAGATCTATTGAATCCTTACCTGCAAGAAAATATTTCAAACATAACAGGAAATGCATCTGGCCATGTACATATTGAAGGCAATACAAGCAAGCCAAAAACTTCGGGCTTTTTAAAGTTAGATGATGCAAGTTTTAAAATAAATGAATTACAAACCACATATACTTGCAACGACAGCATAAAAATAACCCCATCCGAATTACAGTTTAATGACTTTAAACTAGTAGATACCGATCAACATACAGCTACTATTTATGGGGTAATATCTCATGAGCAATACCACAACTTTAAATTAGATTTGTCTGTAAATGCCCGTTCGTTTAACATTTTAAACACAAAAATAACCGACAACGAACTATTCTACGGAGATGCATACGTAAGTGGAGTTACTACTTTATTTGGTCCTATATTCGACTTAGATATTGAGGTTAGAGCAAAAACCGAGAAGGATACAAAATTGTATGTACCTCTTAACAATAGTGGCGATATAGAGGAAAGTAACTTTATCACTTTCGTAAATTTAAATCGCCAGTCGGAAACCAAATTAGAAGATGAATACAAAATTGACTTAACGGGCATCCGTCTTAATTGCGATTTAGAAATTACGCCGCAAACCGAAATACAAATTATTTTCGATTCGAAAATTGGTGATGTACTAAAAGCCAAAGGAGGAGGAAACTTAAAACTAGAAACCGACACCAAAGGCGATTTTAAGATATTTGGAGATTATACCATTCAAACAGGAAGTTACTTATTCACACTTCAAAATGTAATTAATAAAAAGTTCGATCTGGCAAATGGCGGAAATATAAAATGGGATGGCGATCCGTATAACGCAACCATTAATATTAATGCAGTTTACAATGTAAAAACTACACTGTACGATCTATTGCTTAATACACCATACATCGATAACACAAAAAAAATTCCGGTGGAATGTAATATGAATTTAAGTCAGAATCTTGAGAATCCAATGATTCGTTTCGATATCAATTTCCCGACCTTAGATCAGCAAACACAAAGTATTTTAGACGGACTGTTCTCTACCGAAGATGAAATGAATAAGCAAATTTTATCGTTACTGGTATTAAATCGTTTTTATACTCCAGAGTACCTGCGATCTACCGATCCTGATTTTGAAAATAAAAACTCAAGTTATGCCGTTGGAATCACCACCAGCGAACTATTATCCAATCAACTATCGAACTGGCTTAGCCAAATAAGCAACGATTTTGATATTGGTGTTAGCTACCGACCTGGAGATAACTTAACCAATGATGAAATTGAATTAGCACTTTCTACTCAGGTTTTCAACGATAAACTAACTATTAATGGAAACATCGGAACTGGCGATAGTGAAACCAATAGTAGTGATATTGTTGGCGATGTTGACGTGAATTTAAAGTTGGATAAAAAAGGAAAATTACAACTAAAAGCATTTACACGTTCCAATGAATATTTGGTGTATGAAGAAACTAGAAATACTCAAGGAATTGGCATATTTTACAAAGAAGACTTCAACACATTCTCTGATTTATTTCGAAAGTACCTGAATTTTTTACGATCTAATAAAGACGAAAAAAAAGATTAGTTGTGAATTAAAAAAAGGATAAAAATTTCGATCTCAATGTTTTTCAACAGAACTTAAAAGAGATTTTTTTCTTTTATTGCTTCAAATAAAAAAACTGCAAATATTGTTATATTAGCATCTTATCTAACTCGAAAAAAATTCACTAAAAAATAATCTATTACTATGTTTACATTAATGGTTGTAGTTTTTGTTCTAGGATATGCAGCTATCGCACTAGAACATCCACTGAAAATTGACAAAGCAGCTACCGCTCTCCTAATCGGAGTAATTACTTGGGTTCTGTATGTATTTGGAGGAGTTGATATTCTTTCTTCAGGAGTCAGCAGAGCTTGGAACGAGTACATCGCAATTAATCCTGGTTCCGATTCTCATGAAGGAATGCTTGATTTCATCACCCACCATGAGGTTTTACATCACTTATCTGAAATTTCTACAATTCTGTTCTTTCTTTTAGGAGCAATGACAATTGTTGAAATTGTTGACCAACACCAAGGTTTTAAAATTATTACCGATAAAATTAAAACAACAAATAAGATAAAACTACTTTGGGTACTTAGTATTTTAACCTTTTTCATGTCTGCGGCATTAGATAACCTTACAACAACTATTGTAATTGTTGCTTTAATCCGTAAACTAATAGGTGACAAAAAAGACCGTTGGTTCTTTGCATCTATGGTAGTATTGGCAGCTAATGCCGGTGGAGCGTGGTCTCCTATTGGTGATGTAACCACTATTATGCTTTGGATTGGCGGTCAGGTTACCACCATGAAAATTATCACTGGAGTATTTTTACCTAGTTTATTTACAATGCTTGTTCCTCTAGCAATTGTTAGTACCTATATGAAAGGAAATGTTACCCGTCCTAAAACAAATAGTAACGATAAAGAATATACCACCCAAAAGGAAAGATTTACTATTCTTTGCCTAGGAGTTTCGGCTTTACTATTTGTTCCTGTATTTAAAACGGTTACTCACCTACCTCCTTACTTAGGAATGTTATTTGGCTTGGGAGTAATGTGGATTGTAACAGAAATTATGCACAAAAACAAAGAGAGCGAGTACAAAACCCGCTTAAATGTTACTGGTGTATTAAGAAAAGTAGACGTTCCAACTGTTTTATTTTTCTTAGGAATTTTAACTGCAGTATCTAGTTTACAATCTGCAGGACATTTAGATATTTTAGCACAATGGCTTAACGATAATGTTCACGATATTTATGTGATCAACCTTATTATTGGAGTTCTTTCTTCAGTAGTTGATAATGTACCTTTAGTTGCTGCCGCCATGGGAATGTATCCTATCGAAGCCGCAGGTGCTGTTGGTTACGCTTCCCATTTTGTACAGGATGGTTTATTCTGGGAGTTTTTAGCATATTGCGCTGGTACAGGTGGAAGTATTTTAATTATCGGATCTGCAGCTGGTGTTGCAGCAATGGGAATGGAAAAGATCGATTTCATTTGGTATTTCAAAAAGATTTCTCTTCTTGCCCTAACTGGATACCTTGCAGGAGCCGGAGTTTACTACCTTGAAGCAGTCTTATTTCATTAAAATCATAATTTCCCATTTTTTGTATGGGGATTCGAAAACATTAATATAATTTTAGCGAGATATAATATTCTGTATTGTATCTCGTTTTTTTATGTGTTAGATTTAACTTGAAAATAGTAAATATGAATTATCTTTTGATTTTAGCTGGAATTCAAACTGTGGCTCAAAATGAAGCCTTACTTGAAGAACAAGGAGCGGAAGCCACCGAAATTTCTCTTAATTTTATTGATCTAGCCTTTAAAGGAGGATGGATTATGGTTCCGATTATAGCACTTTCGGGCATTGCGATGTACATCTTCTTTGAAAGATTCTATGCCATACGAAAAGCTTCAATGGTCGATTCAAACTTTATGAATCGAATAAGAGATTATATCCATGAAGGAAAAATGGATTCGGCATTAGCCCTTTGTGAGTCGAATGATACTCCTGTTTCAAAAATGATTTCGAAAGGTGTGAAACGAATTGGACGACCTTTAAATGATGTAAACGCTGCCATTGAAAATATCGGTAATTTAGAAGTTTCTAAACTAGAAAAAAACCTCCCAACCCTTGCAACCGTAGCTGGAGCTGCACCAATGATTGGTTTCTTAGGAACGGTTATGGGAATGATTCAGGCTTTTTACGATATGTCGACTGCTGGAAACAACATTGATGTTTCTCTTCTATCACATGGTATTTATACAGCTATGGTAACAACCGTTGCTGGTCTTATTGTAGGTATAATCGCTTATTTTGCTTATAATATTTTGGTAGCAAAGGTTGAAAAAGTAGTTTTCACAATGGAAGCTACCACTACCGAATTTATGGATTTGTTGAACGAACCAATTAAGTAATTAGCTCATGGCATTAAAAACCCGAAATAAGGTAAATCCTAATTTTAGTATGTCATCGATGACAGATATTGTGTTTTTGTTACTTATATTTTTTATGGTAACATCAACTCTTATCGCACCTAATGCTCTAAAATTACTTTTACCACAAAGTAAAAATCAAACCGCTGCAAAACCGATAACTACAGTTTCTATCGATAAAGATTTTAATTTTTTTATTGAAACAACTCCAATTCCTTTTTCTCAACTTGAAAATCGTTTGCAAAAACAATTAGCAAGAGAAGAGGAACCAACTATCTCCTTGCACGTTGATAAATCTGTTCCTATGGAGCAAGTTGTTCGAGTAATGAATATTGCAAAAAACAACAAGTACAAGTTAATATTGGCAACAAGAGCTAAATAATATATTAGATGAGTAATTCAAAAGGTAAACAAATTGGATTTGTTGGGACAATAATTTTCCATATTGGATTACTTGCCTTACTATTTTATTTAGGCTTTTATACTCCACTTCCTCTTCCTGAGGAAGAAGGTATCCTGGTGAATTTTGGGAATACAGATCAAGGATTAGGGAAAGAAGATCCAGCACCTTCTCAATCTAGTCAGGCTGTTCCTGCAGTTTCGCAACCAGCTCCAAAACCCCAGGCTTCTCCAACAACACCGGATAAACCAGCAAGTTCAGTCAACGAAAAAATCCTAACTCAGAACAGTGAGGATGCTCCTTCGGTTCCTTCTTCCGAAGAAATTGCGAAGAAAAAAGCGGAAGTTGAAAAAAATAAGAAGATAAAAGCAGAACAGGACCGACTAAAGAAGATTGAAACTGAAAAAAAACGACTTGAAGAGATAAAAAAGCAACAGGAAGCAGAGGCTGAAAAGCAACGATTAGCTGAACTAGAAAGAAGAAGAAAAGAAGAAGCTGAACGTCAAGAAAAAATTGCCAATATTAACAATAAAGCAAAAAATGTTTTTGGTCAGGGAACTTCTTCTAATTCCTCACAAGGAACTACCTTTCCCTCGGGGAATCAGGGCGCTCCTAACGGATCTCCAGACTCAGACAATTATAATGGTTCCGGATTAGGAAATAAAGGCGTTTCGTACGATTTAAAAGGCAGAAACTCTTTATCGATACCAAAACCACAATACAACCTGCAAGAAAGCGGTAAAGTTGTTGTTGAAATCACGGTTGACAAGAATGGTAAAGTGGTTAATGCCAGACCTGGAATGCCTGGTTCTACCACTAGTAACTCCACCCTATTCGAAGCTGCCAGAAAGGCCGCAATGAAAGCGGTTTTTAATGCGGACCCAAAAGCTTCAGCTTTTCAAAAAGGTACCATCACCTATCATTTTCAGTTAGATTGATTTTATACCTTAAATGAACTACTATAATCATGGAGAGAATGTTTAATGATTCTCTCTCAAAGTTTAAGTTTACGTACTTTAAAGCCTTAAAAATTACATTTGCTCTTTAAAATGTACATGTACTTAATAAAATAGCTACAGTAGTTTCATTTTTCCTCGATATCCATCTACAATAAACCAAGCATTTCATAAACCCCAAGAAACTTAAGCGAGGCGAAAATAATTACTGCCAAAAGAATATATCGTACAAATTTAGCACCTAAACTTACCGCAAAATTAGCAGCAATATAAGCTCCAATCATATTTCCAATAGCAAGAATAAACCCAATCTGGTAGTTAATTTGATCATTTAGAATAAATATGCCAATCGCAAATACAGTATAAAGAAGAATAATAAACGCTTTAATTGCATTTGCCTTTACCAAATCGAAACCGGCTCCAAGTACTAAACCTGATAAGAGAAAGAAACCAACTCCTGCTTGTATAAAACCACCGTACAAACCAATAAAAAAGAAAATTATAACTTGTACGATACTTGGTTTCGATCGAATAAGTCCCGCTTGTCCTTTCACCCAAGCATCGGGCTTGTAAAGCACAATAAAAAATAGGAATATCAGTAAACCTCCTATGGTTTTCTCCATCATATCCTCATTTATTTGAACGGCCAAACCAGCTCCAATTACCGATCCAACAATGGCAGGAATTGCAAGCCATATACCTTCTTTAAAAGAGAATACCTTTTGTTTTTTAAAACTACTTACACCAACTATATTTTGTAAAAGTATTGCAATTCGATTGGTCCCATTAGCAACATTTGCAGGAAGTCCCATAAACATCAACATCGCCAAGCTAATTATTGATCCACTACCTGCAAGTGTATTTAGAAATCCTGCAAAAACTCCAACTAATACCACCAAAACGTAATAATACCATTCCATAATTTTATTTTTTTTAGATGCTCAAACTATGGATAAAAACTGAGAGTATATATGTTTAAAAACAAAACATGCAGTAAAATAATATGCTAACAGTATGTTGTAGAGGCATTAAAATCTCATCTTAATAGAGATACACTTTCTATCAAAAAAAAGAGGAGAACTAAATCCCCTCTTTTCAACGTATATTTTTATATGATATTAGCTTAATATGCAAACATCGGACGCTCACACATCATTTCGTTTACACGTTCGCGAACCGAAGTAATTACCTCTTCGTTTTCGATATTACTAATTACTTCATCAATCATTTGAACAATAACTGACATATGCTCCTCCTTTAAACCTCTAGTGGTAATTGCTGGAGTTCCAACACGTAAACCAGATGTTGCAAATGGGGAACGAGTATCGAATGGTACCATATTTTTATTGATAGTAATATCAGCTCTCACTAATACATTCTCCACTTTTTTGCCAGAAATTTCAGGGTATTTTGAACGAAGATCAACCAACATAGAATGATTATCTGTTCCATCAGAAATAACTTTATATCCTAAACGAATAAACTCAGCAGCCATTACTTTTGCATTTTTCTGCATTTGAATAGCATACTCTTTATAAGAATCTGTTAAAGCTTCACCAAAAGCAACGGCCTTAGCAGCAATAATATGCTCCAAAGGTCCACCTTGTTGTCCTGGGAAAACTGCAAAGTTTAATACCTGTGACATCATTTTCACTTCTCCTTTTGGAGTTGTTTGTCCCCAAGGATTCTCAAAATCTTTACCCATCAAAATCAAACCTCCTCGTGGTCCACGAAGCGTTTTGTGAGTAGTTGTAGTTACAATATGACAGAAAGGAATCGGATTGCTTAATAATCCTTTGGCGATTAATCCTGCTGGGTGAGCAATATCAGCCATCAATAAACAGCCAACTTTATCAGCAATTTTACGCAAACGAGGAAAATCCCAATCGCGAGAATAAGCCGAAGCTCCTGCAACAATCATCTTAGGCTTGTGCTCCATTGCCAACTGCTCTAATTCATCGTAATCAACCGTTCCGGTTTCTTCTTTTACATGATAGGCAACAGGATTGTACAATGTTCCAGATAAATTTACTGGTGATCCGTGTGATAAGTGACCGCCGTGTGATAAATCTAATCCTAGAAATGTATCTCCTGGCTGTAAACAGGCATAAAATACAGCCGCATTTGCCTGTGCTCCAGAGTGTGGCTGCACATTAGCATATTCGGCACCAAATAATTCACATGCTCTGTCAATAGCCAATTGCTCGGTTTGATCAACAATCTGACATCCACCATAGTATCTCTTACCTGGATATCCTTCAGCATATTTGTTTGTTAGGCATGAGCCCATTGCGTCCATTACTTGCTGACTTACGAAGTTTTCAGAAGCAATTAATTCAATACCATTCTTTTGACGTAGGTATTCCTGATCAATTAGGTCGAAAATTTGAATATCTCTTTCCATTGTTGTTTGTCTTTTTCCGAATTTCTTCGAAATGAATTAATGATTTGTTAGTGTGTTAGAAGGAATGTAATTCCTTAACTATAAAGTTCTTATTCCCCCTTGAAAAGATGATGCACTGAAAAAAACTTTAAATTATAAATTCTTGAAAGTGCAGGTTCAAAATTAGACAAATCAGCATATTAAAAAAATTATTTCTTGCCTAATTCCTGCTTAAATGAATATTTATAAAGCATATAGAACCTAAAGCTCGCTAAACACTTATTTTCAGTTCTAATTCAACCAAGGCTACCGAATAAAAAAAACAGCTTGATTATCTAGTAAAAATCCCGACTTACCTCTCAATAAGCATATAAAATCTAATTTATAAGCATTCATTTCACAACGTAAAGCTTTTATTGTAAATTTAAAACTGTATTTAACCCAAAACAAACCATCATGGAAATAATAGATACAAACCCAAAGCAGCGCCCCGGATTACTAACTACCTTATCTATTCTTTCTTTTATTGGTAGTGGATTTGGAGTCCTCAACAATATTTTTGGCATGATTATGTCTCCGATTAAGAATTTTATTAATCCTGACCTCTTTGCAACAGCCCTTGATGGTATTCATGATGTGTATTTACGAAAATTTGTGGGAGAAGCCTTGGAAATGGGACAAAAAGCTATAGCCCATATCTTTGAAATTTCCCTCACTCAAATCCTATTGTATGTGGCAAGCTTAATAGGTGCCATTCTCATGTTTCAATTAAAAAAGACTGGTTTCTACATTTATACAATAGCGCAAATTCTACTTTTATTTGTAGCTCCTATCTTTATTGGCTTTAACCTTTTTGTGAATATGGCAATTTTATTTGGGAGTATATTTACCATCCTATTTATTGCCCTTTATGCCATTAACCTTAAGAATATGAATTAATTAATATTTTAAACCCTAAAAAAAACCAAACTATTATGGAAGAAAATGTAACAACTATTGAAGCCCCTAAAAAAAGACCAAGTTTCTTAACCGTTCTTTGTATTTTATCATTTATTGGTAGTGTATTTCTCCTAGGAGCGAGTATATACCAGTACTTTACATTTGAAAAAAGCTATCCGAAACAAATGGAGATGTTCACTACTCAGTTAGAAACTTTATCAGATGCAGGCATTGATTCTGGATTCACCTATAAAAGTCTTGAGAATGGAATTGTAACACTTGAAAAAACATCCCAAAATTTAGGCATGATAAGTGGAGTCAACATTTTGTTTGCAATACTAAGCTTAGCTGGTATTTTTCTTATATTCAAATTAAAAAAGAATGGTTTTTATCTGTACTCTGTGGCTAATCTTTTCTGGCTACTTGTTCCTTTAGTTCTTGTAGACTTTGAAGCCTCAATGATGAATGCATTAATTATGGGATTCTTTACAATATTGTTTATTATTATGTACGCAGTGAACCTAAAACATATGGAATAGTAAAAATTCAAGCTATTTTATACCGAAAGCCGTTCTACACTGAACGGCTTTTTTAAT
The DNA here is from genome assembly GCF_002843315.1 of Labilibaculum filiforme. Taxonomy (GTDB): domain Bacteria; phylum Bacteroidota; class Bacteroidia; order Bacteroidales; family Marinifilaceae; genus Labilibaculum; species Labilibaculum filiforme. The sequence continues at coordinate 76,319 of NZ_MVDD01000001.1, forward strand.
ACTTTTTAAAATATTTTAACTCGGAATAAAATCTCCCTTTTTGTAAATTTGTAACAATGTTTAACTACATAAATCTGCTAAAAAAATGGGAACAAAATCTACATTCATTGTTTTGATCTTACTATTTTCCTTTACCGGATTTTCTCAAAACAAAATCAACAAAAACAAACCAAACGAAGACATTACGGTCAATAAAGAATTCGATAAAGACGGCAACTTAATTCGTTACGATTCTACCTATATTTATAGTTGGCATTCGGATAGCATTCATTCATTTACACCTGATTCGGCTTTTTATAATTTTTCGGATATTCATGAAATGAGAAAAAAAATGCAGGAACAAATGGAACATCTCTTTAGTCGAGATAGCTCTGAAAATAAACAGTTTCACCATCCATTTTTCTCTGATGATTTCTTTGGAAGGGATATTTTCGATTCCCAATTTTTCCAAAATAACTTTTTTTCGATGGATTCGCTGCACCATGACATGCTTACTGAAATACAAAAAATGATAGAAGAGCACAACAGTTTCTCCAAAAGAAATGATCTGCTAAAACCTAGAAATTTAGATTCTTTACACAATGATTTTATGGAAAAACAGAGGCGATTTTTCCAACAAAAAGATTCCATCTATCAGGAGAAAGAAAACGAAAATAGTAAATCTATCGAATTGTAATGCAATAGGTTATTTTGCAGGAAAAATGTTAGTCGGCTGTAATATTTACCAGGTGCTGACGGTATGCAGAAAATAACTTCGATTTCGAAACAAAACCAAGGTATTTACCATTATCCAAAACCGGTAAATTCCAAGCTCCTGTTTCTTTAAATTTGTCTAATACTTTTTCCATCGAATCGGATACCAAAATTGATGCTGGTGGCATATTCATTAAACTACTAATTGGAGTGGAATACAATTCATCGTTGAACATGATATCCCGAACCTCATCGAGCAATATTATTCCTATTAAATACCCTTCTTCGGTTAGTACAGGGAATATATTTCGTTTCGATTTGGATATCACTTTTACTAAATCACCTAAATTTCCATCTTCCGAAACGCTTATTAAATCTGTTTCTATCACTTTAGAAAGCTGCATGAAACGTAAAACAGCTAGATCCTTATTGTGGGTAATAAGCTCTCCCCTTTTAGCTAATTGAGCCGTAACAATAGATTCCTTTTGCAAACTTTTTACAGTGATAAAGGAAATCGTGGTCGACAGCATCAGTGGAACAATTAATTCGTATCCACTTGTAATTTCTGCGATCAAAAATATGCCGGTTAAAGGGGCATGCAAAACACCACCAAGAACGCTAGCCATGCCTACTAAGGTGAAATTACTTGCCGAAAGCGGTTCTCCCCACTCAAAATGATTGTAAATAAATACAAACAGAAACCCGAGCATTGCTCCAGTAAACACCGAAGGAGCAAAAATACCGCCTATTCCACCTGCACCTATAGTAATGGAGGTTGCAATCACCTTAAAAAAAACCAAAGTCCCAATAAAAATCACAACCATATACCATACTTGAGTATAATCTTCGAATAAGCTAGAGCGAAAAACCTCCGATAAATCTCCACCTATCAATGCTTTTACCGTATTATAACCTTCCCCATATAAAGCAGGAAAGTAAAATATCATTACCCCTAGTGTAATTCCCCCAATCAGCATTCTGTTTCGTAACAATTTAATTTGCTCAAATCGTTTTTCTATCCAAAGAAAAGTTTTCGTGAAATAAACCGATACAAGTCCCGATAGAATACCCAGTAAAATAAAAAATGGAATATCCCGAATAGCAAACGGATGCGTAATAGCAAACTCAATCAATATCTCTTCATCTAAAAAAAGTTTGGTGGTAATTGCACCGCTAACCGAGGCCATTAATAAAGGAATTAAGGAAAATCGAGACATATCGATTAATAACACCTCCAAAGCAAATACAATAGCCGCAATGGGCGTATTAAAAATAGCCGCAATAGCTCCAGAAGCACCACAGGCTAACATCAATGTAATTTCTTTGTAATTCAGGTGAAAGTTACGTCCCATATTGGATCCAATAGCTGCTCCCGATGAAATAATAGGAGACTCAAGACCAATACTACCACCAAAGCCTGCGGTTATTATTGCCCCAATTATCGAAGAATAAGTTTTATGTAATTTTACAATACTATTTTTTTTTGATATTGCATGCAACAAAGAGGTAAGGTTGTGCTTTGCCAGATCGCGAATAATATATTTTCGGAATACCAAAGTGAGCCCAACTCCAATCATAGGATACAGAAAAAATAGATAATTCTGATAACTCCAATTAATTCCTTCCAATAAAAACTCACGCCCGCGATAGACTGCTGTTTTTAGCACAAGCGCAGTCATTCCCGAAGCGATACCAATAAATACGCTCAGAATTAAAATAAAACTTTGGTTGTTGATATAACGAAGTCTCCAAATTAGAAATCGACGCCATTGTGTATTCCCGATCATGAAATTTAATTGGCTGAAGTTCTAATTTAATAAATCAAATTCTAATTTCAACACTTTAAAAAAAAGAAAAACTCCAATTCGCAATTGCAAAATGGAGTTGACTTTATTTTTTGATAAATCTATTCTTCTATTCATCGGAGAAATGCACCAAAACTCTTCGGTAAACATTGAATATTTTCGCTTTTGAAACAAAACCTAAATATTTTTCATCCTGCACAACTGGCAGGTTCCAGGCTCCTGTTTCTTCAAATTTACGCATTACCTTATCCATTGGAGCATCTACATCTAAAACTGCAGGTGGCATTATCATTAAGCTCCATACATGTGTATCATCATACATTTCAGGATTAAACATGATGTCTCTGATATCATCTAAAAGTACTATTCCCAGTAACTTTTCATCCTCATCAACTACCGGAAAGATATTTCGTTGCGATTGTGAAATAATCTTCACCAGTTCGCCTAAAGTTGCGTCTGGATTTACTCGTTTTAAATCTGTTTCGATCACCTTCCCCATTTTCATCAGCGTAAGCACCGCTTTATCTTTATTGTGAGTAATCAACTCACCACGTTTGGCCAATCGTTTGGTATAAATGGAATGTGGTTCAAAATACATGATAGTGAGGTATGCAATTGTTGCTGTAATCATGATGGGTATAAACAATGCATATCCACCAGTAATTTCAACAATAAGAAAGATTGCTGTAAGTGGCGCATGCATAACTCCGGCCATCATACCTGCCATCCCGATAAGGGTGAAATTACTTTCGGAAAGCTTAATGAAATTAAATCCATTAATAACTCGAGCAACAAAAAATCCGGAAACCGCTCCTAAAAATAAGGAAGGAGCAAAAATACCTCCAACTCCTCCACTTCCGGTAGTAACCGTAGAAGCAACTACTTTAAAACCAAGTATTAGTAATACATAGCCCAGCAGCATCCAATAATTATCTTTCAAAAAATAGAAAATACTACTGCTTACCAAATGCGTGTGATCCCCATCGAGTAGCGCCTGAATCGTATTGTAACCTTCCCCGTAAAGTGGAGGAAACAAGAAAATCATTACCCCAAGCAAAATACCTCCCACAACCATTTTTCGATAACAATTGGTGATTTTTCCAAAAATACTTTCTAAAAACATGGAAAACCGAGTAAAGTAAAGAGATACTAAACCAGCAAAAACACCTAAAATGATATAGTAAGGAATATTATTAATTACAAAAGGGGTAGCAACATCATAGCTTAGTAAAACACTTTTTCCCATAAAAAAATAGGAAATACTTGCTCCGGTAATGGATGAAATCAATAAAGGAATAAGAGAAGCCATGGTTAAATCGAGCATGAGCACCTCTAATGTGAAAATCATTCCTGCCATTGGAGCTTTAAAAATGCCTCCAATAGCTCCGGCTGCACCACAACCAACCATCAGCGTAACAATCTTGTAATTCATATGAAACATACGAGCAAGATTCGATCCTATTGATGCTCCGGTAAGAACTACGGGAGCCTCTGCTCCAACCGACCCACCAAATCCGATGGTTAATGTACTGGCAATAATTGAAGAAAAATTGTTGTGTGATTTTATTTGAGAATTTTTCTTTGAAATAGCATAGAGAATTCTCGATACACCATGTCCGATATTATCCTTCACAAAGAATTTTATAAACAAGACAGTTAATAAAATTCCGATTGCTGGATATGCTAAATACAGTAAATTGGCAGAATCAACATGTAATCGGTGGGTTAAAAAATGGTGCGTAAAGTGTATTGCATTCTTTAGCAATAGTGCCGCCAAACCACTTATCAAACCCACTAAAAAACTTAAAAGTAGAACGAATTGCCGCTCCTTGATGTTCTTCACTCTCCAAATCAAAAACCGGGAAAGCAAGCTTTTATTTTTCATTGCTTACAATCAACATTTACATCTAAAAAATAATCCGGAAAGGTCGAATGGCTGAAGAAGTCAGGCGACCTTAAATTATAGTTACATAAAAAAATCCAGCGACTTTATAAAATATATGTATCCTACTGATTATCTGAACTAATTTGCAACTATATTTGCATAACAGCTCCTAATTTGAGTGCAAAAGTAATAGATAATTAGTAAGAAGAAAACCTTTTAGCGGTAATTTTTAAAAACTTTCCACAACAAAAACTAAGACATTGATTACCAGAGCGAACAAAGCAAACGTTTGTTAAAAAACCAAATGCCAATAAGTTCGGTTTCCGAAATTACTTCTCTAATCTTCAGAAAAATGTTTTAGCATACGGCGGTAGGTAGAAAATATTTGCGCCCTCGATACGCATCCACAATATTTACCATCGTTTAAAACTACCAAATTAAATTTATCGGAATATTGATATTTACTAGCCACATCAGCCATCGATTCATCATGCTGTATAACTACCTGTGGCATCACCATTAAGTCACGCACGAAAACATCATTGTATTTTTCAGGCTGAAACATAATTTCTCGGATATCATCCAACTTCACAATGCCTTTAAAATTATTCTCCTCATCAATAACAATAAATATATTTCGGTTCGCTTTGGCAATTACTTTTACCAATTCGCCTAGAGTAGCATTCGCATCTACTGTACTAAAATCTCTTTCAATTAATTTAGTAACCCGCATCAACGACAACACGTTTTGATCTTTATCATGCGTCATCAACTCCTTGCGCTTGGCTAACTGTATTGTATATACAGAATGAGTTTCGAAGGTTTTTACCGTTGCATAGGAAACCGTAGCTGTAATCATCAATGGAACAAATAGTTGATATCCTCCTGAAATATCAGCAATCAGAAATAAACCAGTTAATGGAGCATGCAGCACTCCGGCAATCATACCAGCCATGCCAATAAGAGCAAAATTATTAACCTCTAAATCACGAAACCCTAGATGTTGCACCAATTTAGCGAACAATACTCCTGCATTAACTCCCATAAATAGTGTTGGAGCAAAAATACCACCTACCCCTCCAGCTCCAAAAGTAATAGATGCCGCTATCACTTTAAAGAAGATCACCATTACCAACAAAACAATAATCATCCAAAAATTATCCTGAAAAGAATAGAACAATGAATTATTAAACAAATAGGAGTAGTTTCCTGAAAGAGATGCATTTATAGCATCGTAGCCCTCTCCAAATAAGGAGGGAAAGAAAAAGATAATAATACCAAGTGATAATCCCCCAAAAATTAATTTCTTATAAATTGATTCAATCTTATCGAAAATACCATGAATAAACATGTAACATTTGGTAAAATAAGTAGCTAATAAGCCTGTAAAAATTCCCAATACAATGTAATAAGGTAAATCCGACATTATAAATCCATTTTCTACTTTAAAAGGATACAACACATCCATTCCCAAAAAGAAATAGGAAGTAATTACTGCAGAAGTAGATGCCAACAAAAGTGGAACCAAAGACCACATAGTAAGATCAAGCATAATTACCTCTAAGGCAAATACAATGGCTGCAATCGGAGCTTTAAAAATAGCAGCCATGGCTCCAGCACATGCACAGCCCAAAAGCAGAGTTATATGCTTGTAGTTTAAATGAAACAAGCGACCAATATTTGATCCTAGAGCAGCACCTGTTGCTACGGTTGGTCCCTCCAATCCCACAGACCCACCAAAACCCACCGTAAAAGCGGAAGTAATAATGGATGAAAACATATTGTGCCTGCTTATTTGGGCATTGGATTTCGAAATGCCATAAAGAACATTAGGAATACCATGCCGAACCGGACGTCTTATTACATATTTTATAAATAGTACGGCAATTAAAATTCCGATGGTTGGATAGATAACGTATAGTATATTTTCATATTCAACCGACGAATTATTTTGTAGAAGAGAGCTAATAAAATGCACCGAATTTTTAATAATTACAGCAGCTATTCCCGATGTTACTCCAATAAGAATGGCTAACATAGAAATAAACTGGCGATCGTTAACATGCTTCAAGCGCCAAACTAAAAAACGACCTAATAATGATTTTTTTTTCACTTTTCAATTAAATAATATCCATCTGCAAATAAGAATCTTACGAAACAACTAAGTTTCCTTACTACTTCAACAAGAAGCATAAAATAAGGAATATCTACCTTAAGATACAAGCAGCAAGCTATAAAAGAAGATAAAAACTCCCTATATTCTGATATATATATTAAATCTAAAGAACTAGTACGATCTCTGCAGTAATGAGTCCTGATGACAAACAACTTATTTAATATTACTTAAAATCATACTTCGATGTCTTATTCTTATCGAGATTTTTTTTTAAATTTGCAATATCTCCTATTCATATCCACAGACACAAGCATACTATTTTTGTTCTTGTGTCTTTTTTGATTGAATTACTTAAGATTTTAAAGAACATGACAAATAGAATAACATCTCTTTTCAATATTCAATACCCTATTATTCAAGGTGGAATGGTTTGGTGTTCGGGTTGGAAATTAGCCGCAGCAGTTAGCAATGCCGGAGGATTAGGTTTAATTGGTGCTGGATCGATGCACCCAGATACATTTCAAGAGCATATTCAAAAAACAAAAGCAGCAACGAATAAACCCTTTGGTGTTAATGTACCATTACTATATCCTGAAATGGATAAAATAATGGATATTATTGTAAACGAAGGTGTTAAAATTGTATTTACATCAGCAGGAAGTCCTAAAAAATGGACTCCATTCCTAAAGAAGCATGGAATTACAGTGGTTCATGTTGTGTCTAGTGCTTTTTTTGCAAAAAAATGTGAAGATACAGGTGTTGATGCTGTGGTAGCAGAAGGTTTTGAAGCAGGAGGCCATAACGGCAGAGAGGAAACTACAACAATGACCTTAATTCCCTCGGTTCGAAAGGCCATTCAACTTCCTTTAATTGCTGCAGGTGGAATTGGATCTGGTGAAAGTATGCTATCCGCAATGATTTTGGGGGCTGATGGTGTTCAAATGGGAACTCGTTTCGCCATTTCTGAAGAATCTTCGGCACATATAAACTTTAAGAACTCGATCCTTCAACTAGGAGAAGGGGAAACAAAACTTGCTTTAAAAAAACTTGCTCCTACCCGCTTAATTAAAAATCAATTTTTCAATCAGGTGAACGAAGCTGAATGCCGTGGAGCTTCCGCTGACGAAATGAAGCAACTATTAGGTAAAGGTCGCGCTAAAAGTGGTATGTTTGAGGGAGATTTGGAAGAAGGAGAATTGGAAATTGGACAGGTTTCTGCTCTAATCGATAAAATACAAACTGTTTCTGAAATTATTACTCAAATAAATAAAGAATATCAAAACAGTCTTGCTCAATTAAAATCCGACAAATATCTATTTTAAGGGAGAACCATTCTTAAAACTACACAAAAGAAACTATGATCGAATTTGATAAATTTACACTTAAGAATGGTTTGCGAGTGATTGTGCATCGTGACGAAACCACTCCAATGGCTGCCGTAAATATTTTATATAATATTGGTGCTAAAGATGAAAACCCAGAACGAACTGGATTTGCCCACCTTTTTGAACATCTAATGTTTGGAGGATCGATAAATATTCCGAATTACGACGAACCCTTACAAATGGTAGGTGGCGATAATAATGCATGGACCAATAATGATATAACGAATTACTATCTGACCGTTCCAAAAGCAAATTTAGAAACTGCATTTTGGTTGGAGTCTGATAGAATGCTGAGCCTTGCTTTTAGTGAAAAAAGTCTGGAAGTACAACGCAGTGTAGTTATCGAAGAATTTAAACAAAGGTATTTCAATCAACCTTACGGGGATGTATGGTTGCACCTACGTCCTTTAGCTTATAAAGAACATCCTTATCAATGGCCTACCATTGGAAAATCTATCGATCACATCGAAAAAGCGACCTTAGAAGAGGTTAAAGATTTCTTTTTCCATCATTATGCTCCCAATAATGCAATTATGGTTGTTGCTGGAAATGTAGATACACAACAAGTTAAAGAGCTAGCTGAGAAGTGGTTTGGTCCAATTGAGAAAAGGGAACTTGCAACAAGAAATCTTCCGGAAGAACCTATTCAAAATGAATTCCGAAGCAAGAGAATTGATAGTAACGTACCCTTGGACGCCATATATATGGCATTTCATATGGGAAGAAGAATGGACGAGGATTTCTATATCATTGATCTGGTTTCGGATGTATTGTCGAACGGACAATCGTCGCGAATTTTTCAATCTTTAGTAAAAGAAAAAAACTTATTCTCATCGATAGATGCATATATTACCGGGGAATTTGAACCTGGATTGTTTCTAATCACCGGGAAGCTTGTTAAAGGAGTTAGTATGGAAACCGCAGAAGCTGCCATTTGGGAAGAACTCAACAAAATTGCCACCATTAAAGTAGATGAGTATGAACTTCAAAAAGTAAAAAATAAAGTTGAATCGACTTTAGTATTTTCCGAAATCAGCTATCTAAATAAAGCCATGAACTTGGCTACCCATGAATTATTAGGTGATGCCAACGACATTAATAAAGAAGTGGAAAAATATCAAAAAGTGAGCGTTGATGACCTGTTAAACAGTTCTGCTAAAATTTTCCGAAAAGAAAATTGTTCTACACTTTATTATTACTCTAAAAAATAAGAATGGAAAATCTATATAGAAACACAGCGCCCAAATTTAAAACTGTTGATAGCATTGAGATTCTACCATCGCAAAAGCATTCCTTAAGCAATCATATTCCTGTCCACATTATTAATGGTGGAAGTCAGGATGTGGTGAAAATTGAATTTGTTTTTAATGCTGGAATCTGGCAACAAAAAAAACCTTTAATTGCAACACTCACCAATAGCATGCTTAACGAAGGAACTACTTCTTTAACAGCATCCGAAATTGCAGAAAAATTTGATTTTTTAGGAGCGCATATCGGTTTTTCAACTAGTAAACATGAAGCTAGCGTAACCTTATACAGCCTTAAAAAGCATTTTTCTGAAACGCTTGAATTAACCGCTGACCTAATCAAAAATTCGATTTTTCCGGAGAAAGAATTCAAAACAATTCTTACCAATAGAAAGCAACAATATCAAGTAGATCATCAGAAAACAAATGTTTTAGCAAAAGAGAAATTTACCGAATTGATTTATGGTAAAAATCATCCCTATTCAAACTCCTACAACATTAGCGAGTTCGATAATTGCAGCTTACAGGAGGTAAAGGAATTCTACCAGACCAACTACACAGCCAGCAACTGTCATATTATAATTGCCGGTAAGGTAGATGAAGATGTATTAACTCAAGTTGACAATTTATTTGGGGAGAACAAATGGTTAAAGCAAAGCGAACTTATTGATCATACTTACCAAAATATCGGATCAAAAGAAAAAACTGCTTTTGTATGCAAAGAAGATGCAGTGCAATCGACCATTCGTATTGGACGTAAATTATTTACAAAAACACACCCCGACTACACTGGAATACAACTACTTAATTTAATATTAGGAGGTTATTTTGGATCGAGATTAATGCAAAACATCCGCGAGGATAAAGGATACACCTATGGTATTAACTCCATTATGCTATCTCATTTAAAAGAAGGACATTTTGTAATTGTTACCGAAGTTGGAGCCGAAGTGTGTAAAGCTGCAGTTCAAGAAATATTCCTGGAAATTAAACGATTAAGAGAGGAACTAGTTTCCGAAGATGAATTAAGCCTAGTGAAAAACTATTTTTCAGGTGAAATGCTTCGAAATTTAGATAGTCCTTTTGCCTTATCGGATGGTTTAAGAGGAAATTTGCCTTTTGGTTTGGACAATACCTATTTTGCGAAATTTATTAAAGATTTAAAGGCTGTTAGTGCCGAAAGATTAATGCAATTGGCAAATGAATATTTAAAGGCTGAAGATCTTTACCTTGTGGTTTGCGGACCAAAAGAATGTGAAGACGCACTTGTTACAATAAATTAGCATTCATTTTTTGCTGAAATGGATATTACATCCGCTTAATGAATGCTAATTTGCTGCAAAACCTCACATATTCATGATTACCCAATAAAAAAAGGCAAACAAGTCCTATATTTAGTATTAAAAAATTATTAGTTTTTGTTACTTTTAAAATTACAACAAACAATTCTGAACAAATAGGTTTTTATGAGCGGTGAGACTGAGGAAGACAAACAAATGATACTTGACGCCTACGAGCAACTTTTGACACATTGCAAAAGAAGTCGTGAGCCGGAAAGCAAACAAATGATAGATAAGGCTTTTCATTTTGCATGGGAAGCCCATAAAGGCGTGCGCCGTAAATCAGGAGAACCTTATGTGCTACATCCAATTTCTGTTGCTCAAATTGCAGCAAAAGAAATGGGCTTGGGAACAAAGTCGATTGTGGCATCTTTATTACATGATGTTGTTGAAGACACCGAATATACTCTCGATGATATTCGAAATCATTTTGGAGAAAAAGTTGCACAAATTGTAGATGGTCTGACTAAAATATCGGATGTATTTGGACAGCAAACCTCTCTTCAGGCAGAAAATTTCAGAAAAATGCTTTTAACTTTATCGGATGACCTTAGAGTTATTTTGATAAAAATGGCAGACAGATTGCACAATATGCGTACTCTGAGCTCGATGCCATTAAGAAAGCAGATGAAAATTGCTGGTGAAACACTTTTTCTTTTTGCTCCTCTCGCTCACAGAATGGGTTTGTATGCTATTAAATCGGAACTTGAAGATTTAAGTTTACGATACGAACATCCTGAGGATTTTGAAAGTATATCCAAAAAAATAATTGAGCAGGAAGAAAAGCAACAAAAAATTATTTCAAGTATTATTGCTCCTATCGAAGAAAAACTGAAAGAAGCAGATATTCATTGTTCTATTAAAAATAGACCGCGATCCATTTTCTCGATTTGGAATAAGGTACAAACCCAAAATACCAGTATCGAAGAAATTTACGATATGATTTCGGTACGGGTTGTTTTCACTCCTAAAGAAGGTGTTCCTGAAAAAAATCAATGTTGGAATATCTATTCTCTTATTACAGATATCTACAAACCAAAACCAGAACGTATCCGCGATTGGGTTAGTACACCAAAAGCCAACGGTTATCAAGCTTTGCATGTAACCGCTATGGGACCACAAGGAAAGTGGGTGGAATTTCAAATCCGAACCGAAAAAATGGATGACATTGCCGAAAAAGGTTTTGCAGTTCATTCCAAATACAATAATAATGGTAGCGGAGAATCGGAATTAGATAAATGGCTAAACGATGTTCGCGAAATTCTAGACAATCCGGAAGCCGATGCAATGGCCTTTCTGGATGAATTCAAATTGAATCTATTTTCGAAGGAAATTCAGGTTTTTACTCCTAAAGGACATATCCGCACTTTACCAAAAAAAGCAACTACACTTGATTTTGCCTACGATATACATACCGATATCGGAAATCATTGCATTGGCGCTAAAGTAAATCATCGACTAGTGCCTTTAAGTCATGAATTAAAAAGTGGCGATCAGGTAGAAATTTTAACTTCGGAAAAACAAGCACCAAAATACGAATGGATCGAATTTGTAATTACTGCCCGAGCAAAATCTAAAATAAAATCAGCCTTTAAAAAGGAACGAAAAGAATACACCGCAAAAGGTGCCCGAATGATCGAAGATCAATTGATTGATAGTGGCCTGCTTATGAATGCAAAAGCATTCCGGAAAATGCTCGAACACTACAAACTTGCCAACAAAGAAGAATTATTTTATAAAATTGGTTTAGGCAAAATTAATATCAATGAAATTGATGGAGTCGTTCGAAAAAAATCGAAAAGCAAATTTATTAAGTATTGGAAACTTCAGTTTTTTGGACATTCGGAAGAAAGTGATGAGGATGAAGTGCTGGAAACCGAAAATATAAAGCCCGAAGTTGATAAAAAGAAAACTCTTATGCTTACCGAATTAGCAGCTAATGAGAGTTATAAAATTGCAACTTGTTGCAAACCCATACCCGGCGACGAAGTGCTTGGGTATTTGGATATGGCCAATAATGTTACCATTCACAAAAGAAAATGCCCCAACGCACTTAAACTGATGTCTAGTCAGGGAGACCGGATACTTGCCGCAGATTGGACGAGTCATCGATTAATGTCTTTTTTGGCAATTATTGAATTGACCGGAATTGATAAAGTTGGTATCGTTAATGAAGTAACAAATGTTATTTCAAAGGATCATGATGTAAATATGAGATCCTTACATTTTGAAAGCCATGATGGTGTGTTTGAGGGCTTAATCCATCTCTATGTTCACAATACAGAAGATTTAAACAATTTAATTATGAAACTTATCAAGATTAAAGGACTTGATAATGTGAAACGTATCGAAAATATTGAAGAATATAGCTAAATTAAAATTTATTCTAAATAAGCTTTTAGTTCTAAAAAAAATCACTATTTTAGACCCATTATTTTAAATTAGATTAGATAACACCTAGGTTATTTTTTGATATGAGCAACGAAGACACTAAAGAAATTGTTAAGAAGATGTTTACAGAATATCTTCAAAAGAAGGGACATCGAAAGACTCCGGAAAGATACGCAATCCTTGACGAGATATATTCCCGAGAAGGGCATTTCGATATTGAATCGCTTTACATATTCATGAAAAATAAAAACTATCGTGTTAGTCGAGCGACTTTATACAATACTATAGATCTTCTTCTGGATTGCAAATTAGTAGTGAAACATCAATTTGGTAAAAACATAGCTCAATTCGAAAAAGCCTACGACAGTAATAAACACGATCATCTAATTTGTACCCGCTGTGGCAAAGTTCTTGAATTCTGCGATACTCGTCTAGAGGATGTACGTAAAAATGTTTCGGATGATATGGACTTTAAAGTTTCTCATCACTCCTTATACATTTACGGAATTTGCCAAGAATGTAGAAAATTAGAAAATAATTAATTTATCAACAGATAATATCTCTTAAAACCTCCGAATTACGGAGGTTTTTTTATGTCCAAAACTGACTTATTAACAAGACCGATTTTGCACTACCCAAACTAAAAATAATTATTACCTTTGACTGTTAAAACTTGTAAGCACTCCTTCAAGATTTAACCTCATACCCCGAACCATTTTATAAATCCAATAATAAAATTGGTTTGGATAGTTACTTGTTAAGATTCACTATCAAATTATTAGAAAGATGAAAGTTGATGTACTTTTAGGCCTCCAATGGGGAGATGAAGGTAAAGGAAAAGTTGTGGACGTACTGACCCCAAAGTACGATTTTATCACCCGTTTTCAGGGTGGCCCTAACGCAGGACACACTTTAGAATTTAATAAAATTAAGCACGTTCTGCATACAATTCCTTCCGGTATCTTCCGCGACGATAAGATTAATGTTATTGGAAATGGTGTTGTTATCGATCCTGTGATATTCAAAAAAGAAATTGAAGGGATCAAAAAACTTGGAATCAATCTTACCAAAACCTTATTTATTTCAAAAAAGGCTCATTTAATTTTACCTTCTCACCGAATTCTTGATGCCGCATCTGAAGCTGCAAAAGGAAAATCAAAAATTGGTTCTACTCTTAAAGGAATTGGACCTACCTATATGGATAAAACAGGTAGAAACGGTTTGCGTGTAGGTGATATCAACTTGAATTTTAAGGAAAAATATAATGCTCTGGTTGAAAAGCATCGCTTAATGCTCGACAAACTTTACGAATTCGATTATGATATTTCGGAATACGAAGCAGAATGGTTCGAAGGAATTAAAGTATTAAGTGAATTTCAGTTAATTGATAGCGAACAATTCCTTAATGATGCCCTTAAAGATGGTAAATCTATTCTTGCCGAAGGTGCACAAGGAACTTTATTGGATGTTGATTTTGGATCGTACCCATTTGTAACTTCATCGAATACAGTATGCGCAGGAGCTTGTACTGGTTTAGGTGTTGCTCCAAATCGTATTGGTAGAGTAATTGGTATTTTTAAAGCATATTGTACAAGAGTTGGTATGGGTCCTTTCCCTACCGAGCTTTTTGATGAAGACGGCGAAATGCTAAGAACAAAAGGAAATGAATTTGGTTCTACTACAGGTCGCGCAAGAAGATGCGGTTGGTTGGATATGGTTGCCCTTAAATATTCCATCATGATTAATGGAGTTACTGAACTAACCATGATGAAATCGGATGTAATGGACGATTTCGATACTATCAAAATTTGTACTTCTTACCTTGTTAATGGAGAAGAAGTAGAACACGTTCCTTACGAGATGACAGACGAAATTAAACCTGTTTATACAGAGTTTAACGGTTGGAAAACCGACATGACTTCGGTTACTCATGAAAATGAATTTTCGGAAGAATTCAATGCTTACATTAATTTCATTGAAGAAGAAACTGGAGTACCTGTTAAAATTGTTTCTGTTGGTCCAAACAGAGCTCAAACTATTGAAAGAATGCTTGACTAGTCGGGCACAATAATAAAAGCCTAATAAGGCGCATAAAAAAACCTGTTTGAAATTCAAACAGGTTTTTTTTATTCTATTGTTTGTATCGACCTAACTATAAGTAACTTCCTTCTATTTAAAACTACTTTTAGAATTAAAAAGAAACTACTTGCTCACATTTTTAATGGATCCTAAATCTGGATAAAATTCAATACTGTAGTTTTCGTTCATCAATACCTCTGCTGGCATACTCGTAATTTTGCCAAATTGTGCGATTGATATTCTGTTTTTATATAAAATATCTTTTCCGTTAGAAATGCTAAGATCAGCCATTCCAGGAATTCGGTAGAATATCTGCTTTTGAGCAGTAACACCAGCTGTTGGAACAATAGCTAACTCTCTTGTTGTTTCTAAATTTTTGAAATCGATACGAATTGGTTTTCCTCCTAAATCATTAACTCCAACAGGACCAGTTTGAGGAGACATTCTAAATATTACCCCACCAGTCTCACCACTTTTAGGAGTGTATAAAAACTCGAAATTTTCGGCAAAAGCAACTCTCTTTCCAATAAATAAAGACAAGTAATCATTTTCTAATTTCTCCAATTCTTTAACGATCAACTCATAAGCTTTCCCATCTGGAGGTAATACTTCGTAATTAGCTGTTAGTATTTTAAATCTTCTTTTCCGTAACTTAAATATCTGATGAGCCGCTTCTTCAGCTTTTTCCTCCATTGATTTTACCAAAGCTTGCTTTTCAAGTACAGGAACTTTTACGAAAGCGGTATCGGTTTCCACCACTTTAAAAACAGTATCCTCTTTGTACTTAATTATTGGATCAATTGCAAACCTTCCATATTCTATTTTAACCTCATCATCGTTAATAAAAACCACTTCTTTTTCTGCTCCCAACATCTTTTTCTTTTGCAAATTAAAGCCACTGATTAATCCATCGGGAGTTAAAGAAATTAAGCTTGGTTCATAATCTACCGAAGTAGTAATTTTATGGTACTGTTCCGGATCTACTTCTCCGTAGGCCGAAACATCAATCGATTTAAGTTTCCACTCCACTCCATCGGCAACAACCACATCTGAAACATTCAGAAATTTTTTCGCATAATCGGCAAAAGGACCTCTCTTCAAAATTGATTTTTCGGCCTTTACATTAAGCTTTATAACCGTTTGTGGCAATGCATACACAACGGTACTTGGAGTTTCTAGAGTTCTCCTCTTTTGTGCTGTAGTATTCCACTGACAAGAAATTACAACAACTGATACCAACAAGGTTCTAAAAATCATTCGTTTCATTATATTCTGTATTTTTTTTGTTTACAAATTGGATCATTAAACTCGTTTACTACTGGCTAACTATTATATTAGAAAACCCTATTTTTTTAGATATAACCATGCCTTTGGCAAATAGTCAACAATATCACTGGCTGTTAATGCTTCTACCCCAAAATCAACCGAGGCCAAATCGCCAGCCAAACCATGCAGGTACACTCCAATTATAGCCGCAACATGCGAAGGATAGCCCTGCGATAACAAAGATAATATTATTCCGGTCAACACATCGCCACTGCCTGCAGTTGCCATTCCTGGGTTTCCTTTCGGATTAAAATAACAACTTCCTTCGGGACAACAAATAGCAGTGTACGCACCTTTCAACACCAAGCTTATTTCATTATTTTTGGCAAACTCTCGCTGCATACAGTTGCGGGTATAACTATCGTCGCTTTTACCTACCAAACGCTCAAATTCCTTCACATGTGGCGTAAAAATACTTCCCAACGGCAATTCCTTTTTTAATTCGGGATGTTCTCCAATAATATTAATTGCATCGGCATCTATAACCATTGGAACTTTAACTTCCTTTAATAAATCAATCATCGCTCTAAAAGAATTTTGCTTTTTATCGATTCCCGGCCCAATAGCAATTGCCTTAAATTGACTTAAATCTGGATATTCTGTAAAAATAATATCGGAACGATCGATACTCACCATTGCTTCGGGTACTGCTGTTTGCAGAATTTGATACCCCAAACGTGGAATATGAGTGGTTAACAAACCGATTCCCGAACGTAAACTAGCCCGAGATGCCAATATTGCCGCTCCCATTTTTCCATAACTTCCACTAATTAGTAACCCGTGACCGTAAGTCCCCTTATGATCAAATTTTTTCCTTGGCATTAATAAAGATTTTACGAACTCCTTACTAAGCATTCTATAAGGCGTGGTTTCTGAGCTAATAATTTCAGGATGTAACCCTATCGACAAAACCTCCCATTCACCAATGTATTGTGCATTTTCGGGAAAAAGAAATGCCAATTTTGGAAACTGAAAACTTAGAGTATAATCGGCCCGAACAATTCCTCTCCCACTATTTTCCGAATTATCCTCTGTCATCAGTCCAGATGGAATATCGATAGCTATAACATTGGCTTCACTAGCATTCATTGCCTTCACAACATCCAAAACCAATCCCTCTAAAGGTCTTGATAAACCCGATCCAAAAATGGCATCGACCACTATATCGTCTTTAAAAAGCCAAGGCATGGATTCAATAGACGACATTTCGTACAAATCCAATGTATTCAATCCATTTAGACGTTCTAAATTTTTAGCAGCATCTGTCGATAGCTTATCGGTAATTCGAAGTACATGCACCTCTACTGCATAATTTTTAACTGCCAACATTCGAGCCAAGGCCAAACCATCCCCTCCGTTATTCCCTGGCCCCACAAAAATTTTACAATTTTGTGGAGCAGGAAAATGTGAAACAATCCATTTAAAAATTTTACTTGCCGCCCTTTCCATTAAGTCGATAGACATAATTGGTTCATGCTCTATGGTATATGCATCAATTTTAGCAATCTGTTTTGCAGAAAATATTTTCATGGTTATCAAATTTTAAAAAATATAAATTATACCCCCTCCTAAAGAGCAAAAAATGATAAAAACAACACCAAATAAAACAAAACATCAGGAAACTGTCCCCCCGTATATATGTTATTTCTCTATGTATTTTAAATTCGTCTTTTTTTGGAGCGTTATCTCAAAGATACTAAACTTTCAATTATCAATTCTGCTTACGAAAACGTTTTAAATAGATTGATTCTGCTATCAATTCGTTACTCTCTTCTGATTTTTTCTATATATTTGTGCTTCTTAGAATAAGAAAAACTATACTATTATAATTTAAAACTAACATTTATGTTTAAAGGACATCCTAAAGGACTAATTCCTGCTGCTCTAGCAAACATGGGAGAACGATTTGGTTTCTACACCATGATGGCTATTCTGGTATTATTCTTACAAGCAAAATTTAATTTAGATGGAGCTAATGCTGGTATTATTTACTCTATTTTCTATTTTTCGATTTATATACTTGCATTAGTTGGAGGTATAATTGCGGATAAAATAAACAACTTTAAAGGTACCATTCTAACTGGTTTAATTATGATGGCAGCAGGTTATGTTATTTTAGCTATACCTACTCCTACGCCTGTATCAAGTGTACCTCTCTTTTTAACTATTTCACTAATTGGTTTATTTGTAATCGCTTTTGGTAACGGTCTTTTCAAAGGTAACCTACAAGCATTGGTTGGTCAAATGTATGACGATCCTAAGTATAATGCATTAAGAGATTCAGGTTTCTCTCTATTTTATGCGTTCATAAATATCGGTGCAATTTTTGCACCAATTGTTGCAATTGTAATGCGTAATTGGTGGTTAGGAAAAAATCAATTACAATATGATGCGAGTTTACCTGAATATTGTCACAGTTTCATTAATGGTAACATTTCAGAAGCTTCCATGCATACATTTCAAGAGTATGCTGACAAAGCAAGCGGAGCACCTGTAGCTAATTTAGCTGAATTTGCAGATAGATACTTAAACGTATTTAATACTGGTTTCCATTACGCATTTGGAACGGCAATTGTAGCCATGGTTATTTCTCTTATTGTATTTATCAAAAATAAAAAACAGTTTCCGAATCCAAAAGGAACAGAAACTGTAGGTTCTGGATACACTAAGGAAGAAGTGAAAATGGAAGCTAAGGAAATTAAGCAACGTATGTATGCTTTATTAGCGGTATTTTCCGTTGTTATCTTCTTTTGGTTCTCTTTCCACCAAAATGGCTTAACATTAACGTTATTTGCTAAAGATTACACCGTACTTAAGATAGGAAACTGGAATTTCTCAGTAGAACTTTTCCAATCAATGAATCCGTTCTTTGTTGTATTCTTAACTCCTGTTGTTGTTGGTATCTTTGGATGGTTAAGAGCTCGAAACATGGAACCATCTACTCCTAAAAAGATTGCTATCGGTATGGGTATAGCTTGTTTAGGTTTTGTTGTAATGATGTTAGGTTCTTTCGGTTTACCTTTATGGGAAACTATTACTCCTTCAGCAGGTGGTACTCCTCTTATGGATTCGGAGCGTGTTGCTCCATATTTATTATTAGGAACTTATTTCATATTAACTGTTGCTGAATTATTTATTAGCCCAATGGGTATTTCATTTGTTTCTAAGGTTGCACCTCCTCAATATCAAGGGATGATGCAAGGTGGATGGTTAGGTGCTACTGCATTAGGCAATGGTCTATTATGGATTGGTGCAGTTTTATATCAAACTATACCAGTTTGGATGACTTGGAGTATTTTTGTTATCGCAACAGCCATCTCGATGTTTACAATCATATTTATGGTGAAATGGTTGGAAAGAGTTTCTAAATAATCGAAGTAAAATATTTTTAAGGAACCGTCTCAGTAATGAGGCGGTTTTTTTATGCCTCAAACTAGCGATCAAAGAGCTCAATTGCTTAATCAATAAAATCAATCCAATTTATTTCGCGCAATTAAAGACTAAAAGGTATTTTATATTATATTTGTCCTTATTAAAAACTATTCTAAATAATGTCGATTAGTATTTGACTCATTCCTTATCTGCGAAAGCAAATATGGAATGGTAATCCCGATAAATAGGGACAACATTATACGAGATAAATTTCACATTAAAAAAAAGTATAAACCTCATGTTTGAGAAACTTAAAAAGCGTTGGGAAATCACCTCTAACATCCAATTGATTCTTATTCTTATTACTTTTTCGCTTACTGGAAGTCTTTCGGTTATGGTTCGTAAGCCAGTTTTTGAATTTCTATCCATTGGACCGGATACCAATTTACTCATCAAAATTATTTTAAGCATTTTAATCATTACTCCAAGCTATCAAGTATTATTAATCATTGTTGGAAGCTTATTGGGGCAGTTTCGTTTTTTCTGGAAGTTTGAGAAGAAAATGCTCTCCCGATTCTCTTCAAAAAAAAAGAGACAAGCAATTTCTAAGGAAGCTTAAAAAAGTAATGTTTGATTCGTAAACAAGTAAACAATTCTATGCATAAAGAAGAAATCGCAGGCAAATTTAAACAGCTACAAGATAGAATCACGAAGTCCATTGAAAAAACGGATGGAAAAGGACTTTTCATGGAAGATAATTGGGAGCGAGAAGCTGGTGGTGGAGGTCGAAGTCGGGTAATTACCAATGGAAACATTATTGAAAAAGGCGGTGTTCAATTTTCGGCAGTTTACGGCGAACTGCCCGATAAAATAAGAAACAAATTGCACCTTTCCAATTCCAATTTCTTTGCAACAGGTGTTTCCTTAATCATGCATCCTGAAAATCCACACGTGCCTATTATTCATATGAATGTTCGCTATTTTGAATTAGAAGACGGTACGTTTTGGTTTGGTGGTGGCATAGACCTTACTCCTATTTATATTGATAAAATGCAAGCCAAAGAATTTCATTTACAACTAAAAGAAGTTTGTGATCGTCATAACATAGACTACTATGCCAAATTTAAAACTTGGGCTGATGACTACTTTTATCTTCCCTTTCGAGAGGAAACAAGAGGAGTTGGTGGTATATTCTTTGATCAATTAAATGGAACGGATGGTTTAAGTAAGGAGCAAATTTTTAATTTTACGATGGATGTTGGGAACTTATTTGCACCTCTTTACTGTCAGATAATGAAACAAAATGCCAAAACTCCTTATTCCGAAAAGGAGAAAGACTGGCAATTACACCGACGAGGAAGATATGTAGAATTCAACCTGGTGCTCGACAAGGGAACAAAATTTGGCTTGGATACCAATGGCAGAACGGAATCAATATTGGTTAGTATGCCACCTGAGGTTAAATGGACGTATCAATACCCAATTGAAAAAAATTCTAAAGAGCAACAAACACTTTCCTTATTGCGGAAAGGAATTAATTGGATCAACGAATGAATTAACTAAATTGTGACTGTTTCGAAAAACAAATTACTATTTAAATTGTTTAGTGGTGGAAGAAAATTTTTATTACTTTAAGCTAGCAACAAACAATTACGTTTTCCTTTTATCTTAATAAACCACATAAACACTATGTCAAAAAAAACAACTGTTTTACTTCTTAATTTAGGCACCCCAAAAAGTCCTAACGTATCGGATGTTCGTACCTATCTTTTCGAATTTCTAAACGACCCAAGAGTTATTGACATTCCCTGGTTGCTAAGAAAAATATTAGTGAATCTTATTATTGTACCTTTTCGCGCAAAAGGATCCTCGAAAATATACAAGCAAGTATGGACTAAGGATGGTTCGCCATTAATGATTTACGGTGAAAAAGTGAAGCAACTTCTTCAGAAAGAATTGGAAACCAATTTCACGGTAGAATTAGCCATGCGATACCAACAACCATCGATGAAAAGTGTTTTGGATAAGATACAAAAGGATATGCCTCAGAAATTAATTATTCTGCCAATGTATCCGCAATACGCTTCCTCTTCTACTGGTTCCACTTTCCAGAAAGCAATGGAAATCATTAAAACCTGGGAGGTAATTCCAGAGGTTAAATTTGTGAATCAATTCTTCGACCATGAAGGATATTTGGATACGATTGTTGAAAATGCACAGAAGAATGATTTGAATGAATTCGATCATTTCGTATTCTCCTATCACGGCTTACCTATTCGTCAGATAAACAAGGTGCATCCCAATCGAAATTGTCTTACCTGTAATTGCCACAAAGAGTTTAAACCCGATACAGACTACTATTGCTATCGATCTACCTGTTTCGAAACCAGTCGTTTATTAGCCGAAAAACTCGCTATTCCGAAAGAAAAATACACTGTTTCATTTCAATCGCGATTGGATAAGAACTGGCTGGAACCTTTTTCCGATAAAGTAGTGGAAGAAAAAGCAAAAAACGGAGCCAAAAAAATACTAGTTTTTAGTCCAGCATTTGTTGCTGATTGTTTAGAAACAACTGTAGAAATTGGCATCGAATATAGAGAGATTTTCGAGGAAAACGGCGGTGAGAAATTAGTATTGGTAGAAAGTTTAAACGATCATCCTAAATGGATTGCTACCTTAAAGGATTTGGTTTTAAAAGCATAAACCAACTACCTCTTATTCGTTATCGCAGACTTTAAATCGTTCATCCGACTTTAATGTTTTATGCTTGTCGTCCCATTTTCGATCTAACCAACCCGATTGCACATTTTCACGATTATCAAAACGTCCAAAAAAAGGCTTAATATCCAGTAAAGGGGTTCCATCTAAAACATCAGCATCCTCGATATGAATAATATTTTCGTTTATCCCAATTAATTTTACTGTTGAGATACCAATTGCATTGGGTCTGCGCGGCGAACGTGTTGCAAAAATGCCATGCTCTTCGGAATCCATAAATGGAATTACACGCAATTTGTAGTCTTTTACTTTATGCAAATGGTAAATAAGAGTGATATGAGAAAAACCCTCCAAATCTTTTAATCCATCAACAAATTCAGTATTTAAAACAATATTAGCCTTTACGCCTTTTGCTCCCATTGGCTGGATCGGCATATTTTCAAGCGTTTTATAGGATGTTCGAATCACTCCCAAGCTTTCAAATTTAATTTCAGTCATTTTTCGATTTTTAATACACAGCTTAAAACTAACAATTCTCATCCAAATAAAAGAGGTGGATCGCAATAAGCATATCCACCTCTTTCGTGCGCCAAAAACTCTTATGAAGAGCAATGTTGTTCAAGCCAAAACAATAGATTAAAGGCTTAAAACTTCTTACCAAAGAAAGAATTATTCGGTAAGAATTAATTTGTGTTTATTTATCGGAACAAATGTAAAACAAGAATTAAATTTAAACGAATATTTAAAAGAAAAACAACACGCTTCCCATTTAAAAACATAAAACCCTGTATGTGTGATTATTATATCAACACACACAGGGTTTTACAACACTTAATTTGTAATTTTACACCTGTTTTTAAACAGTAAACAAACGTTTTCGATAAGAAGAGGATCAGAAAAATCTGATCTATTCGAATTCGTTGCTATTCTCTTCCATTTCAGAAACAGGTTTTAAATGTGCAGGAATTTCTTCATTCAGCTCATCGCTAAAATATGGAAATACATCCATTAACGGACTTTCCGAAATAGCAGGAATTTCGTAAGGTACGATCATCGTACTTAAGCACTCTTCTAAAAATTCGTAAGCTTGTTTTACATTACTTGCTTGGGTAAGCATATATTGAGTTGCTTTTTTCTCTTTCCCAGATGCTTCATCAATATCAACAAAAGAAACCTTTGCTTTAAACCAACGGTCGCCATTTTCGTTTGGATATAATTCTGTAACATTAGATTTACTAATGTTTGTTACATTAAAATCGCCACTAATCATTTGTTCCAGCTCCTTGTGAATTCTTGCTTCGGCCTCGGTAAAAGATACCGCATCCACCAAATATGGCTCCGATACTTTTTTCTCTTTCCCAGATGCTTCGTCAATTTTCACGTATTTCACTTTGCACTCAAACCAATTACTTGTCATCATATTCTATTTAAATTTTTAGCCTAACAAAGATAAAATAACCATTGTTTTATGAAAGAAATATTCCTAAAAATAAAAAGGGAATAACTCTTCAGTTATTCCCTTTTTGTAGCGAGAGGCGGGCTTGAACCGCCGACCTCGTGATTATGAATCACGCGCTCTAACCAGCTGAGCTACCTCGCCATTTTTGCTGGATTGCGGTGCAAATATAATTGCATTTTAGTTCTAAAAAAAATCTTTTTATTGGAAATCGAAGTAAGCTTCCCGAATAATATTGCAAACTATCTCAATTACAGAATTATTACAGCTAAAAAATATTTTGTTTTTTTTCAAAAAAGTAAATTATCCATACTCAATCGGGAAAAAAAGAAGGTTCCGATTCGTAATATATAAACCTAAAACTTCTATTTCTAGCAAATCACTCTAAAAAACAAACTCAAATCATTCTACCAAAAAAGAAAGTTTACGATACCATTTCATTCTTTCCAAGTCTAATATCGCATTTAATAAAAAAACAAAGGGAATCACTTTTCAGCAATTCCCTTTTTGTAGCGAGAGGCGGGCTTGAACCGCCGACCTCGTGATTATGAATCACGCGCTCTAACCAGCTGAGCTACCTCGCCGTTTTTCTAACGAGGTGCAAATATAAAATCCTTTTTCATTTAAAAAAAATCCTTGCCCCTTTTTTTCATATTTTTTTAGAATAAAAGCATCTAAATTTTATTTCTAAAAATTTCCTTATATTACTAAAATCAAACAATTAGCAAAACGAACCAATACTAATAAATATGGAAATCCTGTAAGTTGCAATCCTGTTTTTTTAATTCCATTATCTTAAGTATCTTGCGAAAAATTTCAGTAGTAACTTACAATTCACGTTTTTAGTTAGAAAAAAATCCGGTTTTCGGGTTATATGAAAAAACTTCAGACTTGTTTAATTAGTTTTTACATATTTTCATCTAATTATTTTATTCAACAAAAGTCCGTCCAATGCAACAATTTGAACTAGAATATGTGCTACAAGCCTCACAAAAAGTAATTTACGATAGATTAAGCAGCGCAAGTGGTTTATCAGAATGGTTTGCCGATGATGTTAATCAAAAAGGAAAAATATTCACCTTTATATGGGAAGGTTCCGAACAACAAGCAGAATTACTTTTAAAGAAAGACAATCGTCTGGTTCGTTTTCATTGGTTAGACAGCGATGATGATGATAGTTTCTTCGAGTTCAAAATTGAAATAGATGCTCTTACCAACGATTTATCTTTAATAATTACTGATTATGCCGAAGAAGATGAGGTAGATGAGGGAATTGAATTATGGGACTCTCAAATTTCAGAGCTAAAGCAAGTTTTAGGGATATGATTTTTTAACACTCCACATTTACGAAACCTAATTAAAATACCTTATTTTTGTATTCCTCAAGACCAGTCTCATTGTGTTATTGGTCTTGTTTTGTATGGAACAAATCGTGAAGTTTCAACAAACATGATTTACTAATCTGGTTGAAAATAATTTAGATTCCATTTATCAACCAAAATGGCAAGGAATGAAAAGATTACATTCATTTATTTTAAAAAGCTTTTTAGGGCCTCTGGCATTCACCTTTTTTATCTGCATGTTTGTTTTGCTAATGCAATTCTTATGGCGTTATATCGATGAATTTGTAGGGAAAGGCTTGGATTGGACTATTATTGCTGAATTTCTTTTTTATGTTTCGGCAACTTTGGTTCCTATGGCTTTACCATTAGCCATTTTGCTGGCATCCATAATGACATTCGGAAATATGGGTGAGAACTATGAATTAACCGCATTAAAAGCTGCTGGAATATCCCTGCAAAGGATTATGAAACCCTTAATCATCCTAATTATCTTTATTAGTTTAGGAGCATTCTATTTTTCAAATGTAATAATGCCTATTGCTTCCCTAAAAACCAGCACCTTACTATACGACATTAAAAAACAAAATCCAGAACTGATTCTTAAAGAAGGTATTTTTACCAACGACCTCCCAAAATTTAGTGTTAAGGTTGGTAAAATTGATAAAAACACTGGAATGCTGCACGATCTTTTGATCTACGATCATCGTGAAGGTTTGGGAAACACCGATGTAACGGTTGCCGATTCGGGAACTATGGTTACCTCGGCTGACAAATTAACCATGAACCTTACACTTTACAGTGGTAATATATATCAGGAAGTAAAACAAAAGCCACGAGATAGAGATAAAAACCATCCTTCGCGAAGAATAAAATTTGATGAATTCAAGCAGAATATTTCATTGCCAGGCAATGATTTAAAACGAACCGACGAGAATCGATTTAAGAATAGTTACAGAATGCTAAATTTGGGTCAACTGGTAAATCAGGAAGATTCACTTAATTCAATAATTGAAGAGGAAAAGAATAATTTCTCGAAAAGTTTACTCGTTCGACATTACTTCCAAAAAGAACCTAAGAATCTTTTAAATGATTCTATTAAATCGGTCTTGATAACTGAAAAAATAAAGGATGCCGATTCTTTATTCAACAAACTTAATCCTTCTAAAAAGCTGACTACCATTAGTTATGCTTTAGACAAAGGGAGAAAAGCCCGTGAAAATATTGCGAGAAAAGATAACGAATTATCAGGGCAAATTAAATGGCTGCGAAAATTCACGAACGAGTGGCATCGTAAATTCACATTGCCTTTTGCCTGCTTTATTTTCTTCTTTATTGGAGCTCCTCTTGGAGCAATTATCCGTAAAGGAGGATTAGGTATGCCAGTAATTGTCTCCATTTTGTTCTTTATTATTTACTATATTATTTCGATGACAGCGGAACGTTTCTCAAAAGAACTGGTTCTTGAACCTGTCTGGGGCATGTGGATGTCTTCTCTTATTGTGTTGCCACTTGGAATAATTCTTACTTATAAAGCAACCACCGACTCTACTGTTTTCAATATTGAGAACTATATTGATTTCTTTAAGAAAATTAATCCATTGAAATTTTTCAAGAAAAAGAATGAATAAACTATTTCCTACTTTAGGATTTATCCTTATTCTAATTGCCTTTTCGTGCAATACAAACGCACCAAAACAAAAGAAAGAAATCGATGAATTCATAAACAAATGGCATCAGGCAGCAACCGAAGCTCAATTGGATACTTATTTTAATTGCTTTAGTGAAAATGCCATTTATATTGGTACCGATGCCGGCGAACGTTGGACTAAAAAAGAGTTTTTCGCATTTTGCGAGCCTCACTTTTCAAAGGGAAAAACTTGGGATTTTAAGCCTTACAACCGACAAATATATTTCTCGGACGATAACAAAACCATTTGGTTTGATGAATTACTTACTACATGGATGGGAGTTTGTCGTGGCTCGGGAATTATAATTCTGGAAAATGGAAAACTCAAAATTTCTCACTACCATCTTTCAGTAACTATCAAAAATGAGAAGATGAACGAATTTTTATTAATTCAACAAGAATAGTATGTTCGACGACTTACAACCAGATATTGATTATACAATGAGCCCTGATGGATACCGAATACTCACCAAAAAGTATTTAACAGAAAGAGGCTATTGTTGTGGAAATGGATGCAAACACTGCCCCTACTTCCCAAAACACAATAAAGGAAACAGCACATTAAAAGAGTAAGGAATGATGAATAAATTACGAATAGTATACATGGGCACACCCGATTTTGCGGTTGCTCCTCTTGAAGCCTTACTAAATGCCGGATGCAATGTTGTTGGTGTTATCACCAATCCCGACAAGCCTGCCGGAAGAGGTCAACAAATTCAAGAAGCTGCAGTGAAAAAATTTGCAGTAGATAAAGGACTTAAAATTCTTCAACCAGAGAAATTTCGAAACGAAGAATTCCTCGAAGAATTAAGAGCACTAAAAGCAGATCTTCAGGTAGTAGTCGCTTTTAAAATGCTTCCTGAAATGGTTTGGAACATGCCTAAATTTGGAACATTAAATCTACATGCCTCCCTACTCCCTCAGTACAGAGGAGCTGCTCCAATCAATTGGGCAATTATTAATGGCGACAAAGAAACAGGAGTTTCTACCTTTCTGCTTCAACACGAAATTGATACTGGGAATATTCTGTTTCAAGAAAAAATTTCCATTGGCGATAATGATAATGTAGAAGTTATTCATGACAAATTGATGACGCTTGGCTCTGAACTGGTTGTTAAAACGGTTCGTGCTATTGAAGCCGGAAAATATCCTCAAATTCCTCAGGAAAGCTTATCGGGAGAAGTTCTGGAACTAAAAGTAGCTCCAAAAATATTTAAAGAGGATTGTAAAATTGATTGGACACAGGATTTGAATGCTATTCATAACCTTGTTCGAGGATTGAGTCCTTACCCTGCATCCTGGACCGAACTAATCCCTAAGGAAGAAGGAAAAGCAATTGGTCTGAAAATTTTTACTGCTGAGAAAGAAGAAGAAAAACACAGTGAAAAAATTGGACATCTTACTACCGACGGAAAATCTTATTTAAAAGTAGCTGTTAAAGGAGGTTTTATCTCCATAAAAATGTTACAGCAGGCAGGTAAAAAACGCATGAAAACAGAAGATTTCCTCCGGGGATTTCAACAAATAAAAAATTATCACTTATAATATAAAGGAAGCTTTTATCGGCTTCCTTTTTTTTACGCCCACCAAATAAAAAACAATACCCAGCAATTAATATTTTATTTTCGGAAAGCTTTTCGTAAATTCTATAGAACTCTAATCTAATTTTAGATTAGGAGTAATTCCAATTACATATTTAGTAAAACCTATTGCAAGAACAACTTTTTCATCCTCTCACCTCTTCCATAGAGACTATATTCTCTGCGCCTCATCATATGTAACAGCTACATATTGATATGCTATACAACCTCATCTGCCTAAACTCACCATTTATGGTAACGCGCATTTTTGACTTACTTGAAAATTACCAGACAAATTATCCGGACAAAAGAAATGCCTTTGTAAAAAAAGAAGGAACGGAATGGATTCCATTTTCAACAGAACAGTACGTTAACTACTCCAACTTTATAAGTTATGGCTTGCTTGAAAATGGAATTAAAAAAAATGATTGTGTGATAACCATAACCAATAACCGACCCGAATGGAATTTTGTGGATATGGGATTGGCGCAGATAGGAGCAATTCATGTTCCCCTTTATCCAACCATAAACACCAAAAGTTACGATTACATTATTTTGCAATGCCAACCCGTTGCCATCTTTGTATCCGATTATTTTTTGTACGAAAAAATTGCACCTCTGCTAAAAAAACATGTGTCGATTAAGTTGGTGTATTCATTTGAAAAAGTAAAATCAGTAAGCCATTGGACTCGTTTACTAGAAACAGGTGAAAAAGCAAAGCATAAACTCGAAAAGGAATTATTGGCAATAAAAAATAGCATTCAAGCCAACGATTTAGCAACTATTATTTACACTTCAGGAACAACAGGAAATCCGAAAGGAGTAATGCTTTCTCATCATAATTTCATGAGTAACGTTATGGCTTCTGCAAGCAGTTTAAATTTAGATTCAACGCACAAAACCCTGAGTTTTTTGCCAATAAATCATGTGTATGAACGGATGGTAAATTACCAATATCAATTTAAAGGAATTAGTATTTGTTATGCCGAAAGTATGGATACTATCGGTGAAAATTTACGAGAATTGAAGCCGCACGGATTTGCTACGGTTCCCCGTTTGCTCGAGAAAGTTTACGATAAAATCATGACCAAGGGAAAAAGTTTACCTTTTTTGCAGAAAACAATTTTCCTGTGGGCTGTGAATCTGGGACAAAGATATGAGTTGAACCGGGCAAACGGCTGGTGGTATGAATTTCAATTAAAAATTGCACGAAAACTAGTTTTTAGTAAGTGGCAGGAAGCCTTGGGCGGGAATATAAAGTTCATGTGCTCGGGAGGTGCTCCCCTGCAAGTTCGTTTGGAACGACTATTTTGGGCCGCCGAAATTCCTGTTCAAGAGGGATATGGATTAACCGAAACATCACCAATTATTGCTGCAAATAAAAATGCTTATCCCGATGTGAAATTTGGAACCGTTGGACCAGTTTTAAAAGGAGTGGAGGTAAAAATTGCGACAGATGGAGAAATACTGGCCCGAGGACCAAATGTAATGCTTGGGTACTATAAAA
This sequence comes from Labilibaculum filiforme, assembly GCF_002843315.1. Classification (GTDB taxonomy): domain Bacteria; phylum Bacteroidota; class Bacteroidia; order Bacteroidales; family Marinifilaceae; genus Labilibaculum; species Labilibaculum filiforme. The sequence continues at coordinate 106,249 of NZ_MVDD01000001.1, forward strand.
ATCCTGAATTAACCAAAGAAGTTCTTGACGACGATGGCTGGTTTCATACTGGAGATATTGGTTGTTGGGAAGACAAGCGATTCTTAAAAATTACGGATCGCAAAAAGGAAATATTCAAAACTTCGGGAGGAATATATATTGCTCCTCAGGAAATTGAGAACAAATTAAAAGAATCTCCATTTATTGATCAAAGTATTGTTATTGGCGAACATAGGAGGTTCCCATCTGTGATTATTTCTCCAAACTTTGTATTCCTAAAAGAATATTGTCGCCGCAAAAAAATACCATTCGAAAATGCAGAACAAATCATCTACAACCAGCAAATTCAGATTCGAATTTGGAAAGAAATTCAAAAAATGAATACCAATCTTGATCATCCGAAAAAAATTAAAAGTTTCCGATTGGTTGCTACTGTTTGGACTCCCGAAACCGGAGAACTCTCCCCTACTTTAAAACTAAAACGCACTGTTTTAAAAAATAAATATCAGTTAATGATTGAAGAAATTTATTCCTAACACACACTAAAAATACTATATATGCATCGTAAAATAAGGAAAGTAGCCGTTTTAGGAGCCGGTGTTATGGGCGCCCAAATTGCCTGCCATTTTGCAAATATTGGCATAGAAGTTCTTTTATTGGATATGCCTCCTAAAGCGTTGAATGCTAAGGAAAAGAAAATAGGCTTATCCCTCGAACATCTTCAAGTGAGAAATAGAATTGTGAGCCAAATGCTTGCCAAAACCATAAAAATGAATCCGGCACCTTTGTATCTAAAGTGTTTTGCAAAGCGAATTTCTGTCGGAAACTTTGAAGATGACCTTTCCCGTATTCAGAATTGCGATTGGGTGATAGAAGTAATCGTAGAAAATTTAGCAATCAAACAAAAATTATATGCTCGTATAGAGGAATTTAGAAAGCCTAATTCTTTAATTACCAGCAACACATCAGGAATTCCAATTGGAATGCTATTGGAAGGACGATCGGATGATTTTAAACAATCGTTTTGTGGTACGCATTTTTTTAATCCGCCAAGGTATTTGAAACTGCTGGAGATTATTCCCTCCAAATATACTTCGAAGGAAGTGATCGCTTTCCTTACGGAATTTGGAGAAAAATATTTGGGTAAATCGGTAGTTATTTGCAAAGATACTCCTGCATTTATTGCAAATAGAATTGGGGTTTATTCCATGATGTCGGTTTTTCATCTTCAAAAAGAATTCGACTTTTCGGTGGAGGAGATAGACAAATTGACCGGCCCAATTATTGGGAGACCAAAATCGGCAACCTTCCGAACCTGCGATGTAGTTGGTTTGGATACTTTGGTGCTTGTGGCTCAAAACCTACAGAAAGCACTCGCAAACGACGAATCTAAAGCTGTATTTCAGATTCCCGATTTTATTCAGAAATTAATGGAGAACCAATGGCTGGGAGCAAAAACCGGACAAGGTTTTTATAAAAAGATTAAAAATGAAAGTGGTGTTAGTGAGATTCTTAGCTTAAACTTATCGAGTTTTGAATATCAGGCCAAACAACAAATAAAATTTGCTGAATTTGAAGCTGCCAAAGCCATTCCTCATCTAAACAATAGATTTAAACTGCTACTAAAAGGGGAAGGAAAAATCAGTCAATTCTATCGCAAATTGTTCCTGGGATTATTTGCTTATGTATCGAACCGAATTCCTGAAATAGCCAACGAAATTTACAAGATTGACGAAGCAATTTGTACTGGTTTTGCTTGGGAAATGGGGCCTTTCGAAATTTGGGATGAGCTAGGTTTGCAGAAAACTATTCCGATGATGGAAGAGCTGGGTTACAAACCTGCCGACTGGATCTATAAAATGGCAGAAAAAAATCAGAAATTTTATCAGCTTAAAGCTGGAAACAAACAATTCTTTGATATTAGTTCTGAAAAATACAGCACGATCCCGGGAACGGAAGAATTAGTGGTTCTTAATAATCTTCGTTCTACTCACAGCATTTGGAACAACGAAGGCTGCAGTATTATCGATTTGGGCGATGGCGTAATTAATCTGGAATTTCACAGCAAAATGAACACCATTGGCAGTGAGATTATTCAGGGAATTAATAAAGCAATTGATTTGGCCGAAACCCAATACAAAGCCCTCATTATATCGAACGAAGGCGAAAACTTCTCTGCCGGAGCAAATATCGGTTTGGTATTTATGTTGGCCATCGAGCAAGAATATGAAGAGCTTGATATGGTGGTTCGTACCTTCCAAAATACCATGTTAAAATTAAAATATGCATCGGTTCCAGTTATAGCCGCTCCGCATGGAATGGCACTTGGTGGCGGTTGCGAGGTTTGCATGCACTCCGATAAGGTGATTGCTCACGCCGAAACCTATATGGGATTGGTTGAATTGGGTGTTGGCGTGATTCCGGCTGGTGGTGGCACGAAAGAATTTGCTTACCGCCTATCGAACGAAATGGCTGCCGACGATATTAGAACCAACCGTTTTCGCGAAAAATTTTTAAGTATCGGACAAGCAAAGGTATCTACTTCGGGCTACGAAGCCTTCAACTTAGGCTACCTGCGTAAAGATGTAGATGAAGTAATTATCAGCAGAAAACATCAGTTGCTTTACACAAAAAAAGCCGCTCTTTTGATGTGCGAAAAAGGCTACACTCCTCCTCTTCCAACCAAAGATATTCGTGTGTTAGGTGCCGAAGGACTCGCATTAGTATATTCCGGCGCAGATGGAATGGAAGTTGGAAATTACATTTCGGAGTACGATAAATACCTCTCAATAGAACTTGGTAAAGTATTGAGTGGCGGCGAATTAAGCGAACCTACCGAAGTTTCGGAGAATTACCTGCTGAATTTGGAGCGCATTGCTTTTGTAAAGCTTTGTCAGCAAAAGAAAACGCTGGAGCGAATGCAAAGCTTACTACAAAAAGGTAAAATTCTTAGAAACTGATTAATGTTAATTGATAACTGATATTTATGAACGCATATATAGTTGCCGCCTACCGAAGTCCTGTAGGCAAAGCAAAAAAAGGAAATTTAAGATTTATTCGTCCCGACGATATGGCCGCCCAAGTGGTGCAACGAATTAGGAAAGAAATTCCAAATTTAGATGCCACCATGGTGGATGATGTGATTGTTGGAAATGCCACCCCCGAGGCAGAACAAGGCTTAAACGTTGGTCGTATGATTGCCCTATTGGGATTGGACAACGTGCAAGTTCCAGGAATGACGGTAAATCGATACTGCTCATCGGGATTGGAAACCATTGCCATTGCTGCCTCGAAAATTGAAGCCGGCCTTGCCGATTGCATTTTTGCCGGCGGCGTAGAAATGATGTCGCTGATGCCCATGGGTGGATGGCGATTGGTGCCGAATCTGGGAATCGCAAAATCGCATCCCGATTGGTACTGGAACATGGGAATTACCGCCGAAGCTTTGCAGATGAAGTACAACATATCCCGTAAGGAGCAAGACGAATTTGCTTTTCACTCGCACCGAAAAGCATTGGAAGCACAAGCAACAAACCGCTTTGCAACCGAAATAGTTCCCATTCATATGTTAGAAACTTTTGTTGATGAACAGGAAAAAATAAAAAGCAGAGAACACATCCTTAGTCTGGACCAAGGTCCCCGACCGGGAACCACAATAGATGCCTTAAGTAGGTTAAGCCCCGTTTTTGCAAAAGGTGGAAGTGTTACTGCTGGTAATTCCTCGCAAACTTCGGATGGTGCAGCTTTTGTTTTGGTGGTATCTGAAAAAATGTTGAAACAACTAAATGTAGAACCAATAGCTCGGTTTGTATCCTACTCGGTTGCAGGTGTAGAGCCTAAACATATGGGAATTGGTCCGGTAAAGGCTATTCCAAAGGTGCTGAAACGCTCTGGATTGGCAATGAACCAAATAGAGCAAATTGAACTGAACGAAGCCTTTGCAGTACAGGCACTTGCCGTGATGAAAGAACTACACCTGAATCCTGAAATCACGAATGTGAACGGAGGAGCCATAGCTCTTGGTCACCCTCTTGGATGTACTGGTGCAAAACTAACGGTGCAACTGCTTCACGAAATGAAAAAGCGCAAGCAAAAATACGGCATGGTTAGCATGTGCGTTGGCTCGGGACAAGGAGCTGCCGGGATTTTTGAATTATTATAAAACTACCCCCAACCCCCTAAAGGGGCTAGTTCTTCTTCAAAGATAATTGACAATGTTTTTTCAAAGTCCCCTTTAGGGGATTTAGGGGTGAGAAAGATAACTCTAAACTCATAAAATATGGAAAAGATAAAAACAATAAAAGGCGGACAATTCTTAGTGAAAGAAACCAGTCCTCAAGATATTTTTATTCCCGAAGAAATTTCGGAGGAGCAAAAAATGATTCTGGAAACCTGTAGTGATTTTCAGGAAAAAGAAATACTTCCCCTTCTCGATGAAATCGACAGTCAGCAAGAAGGTTTAATGACCAGCCTAATGGATAAAGCCGGCGCACTTGGTTTATTAGGAATTGCCGTGCCGGAAGAATACGGTGGTTTCGGTCAAGACCTGAATACCTCGATGCTGAGTACCGAAATTATGGGAACCTACAGTTCTTTTGCTGTAGCTTATGCGGCTCATGTAGGAATCGGCACTCTTCCTATTTTGTATTACGGAACACAAGATCAGAAAGAAAAATATTTACCAAAACTGGCAAGTGGTGAAGCTAAAGGTGCTTACTGCTTAACGGAACCTGGAGCTGGTTCGGATGCCAACTCGGGAAAAAGTAAAGCGATACTTAGTGCAGACGAATCGCACTTTATTTTAAACGGACAGAAAATGTGGATTACCAATGCTGGTTTTGCAGATATCTATACTGTTTTTGCCAAGATTGCTGATGATAAAAACCTTAGTGCCTTTATTATTGAGAAAAGTTTTAATGGTATTAAGCTCGGACTAGAAGAAAAAAAGATGGGAATTAAAGGCTCGTCGACCTGTATGATGTTTTTTGAAGATTGTAAGGTGCCTGTTGAAAATCTTTTGGGCGAGCGTGGCGAAGGTTTTAAAATAGCCCTAAACATTCTAAATAATGGTAGAATTAAATTAGCAGCAGCTGTTTTAGGTGCTGGCAAAAAAGTAATAACGCACTCCATTATCTATGCAAATGAACGAATTCAATTCGGACAAGCCATTGCAAACTTTGGAGCCATACAGTACAAAATTGCCGAACAAGCCATACGAACCTATGCGGTTGAATCGGCCATTTACCGTTGCAGTAACGACATACAAAATGCAATGCATCATTTAATGGAGGAAGGAATGCCCAAAGAAAAGGCTGTAATTCAGGCGCAGAAAGAATTTGCTGCCGAAGCTGCTATTCTTAAGGTTGCCGGATCGGAAGTTTTGGACTATGTTACCGACGAGGGCGTTCAAATTTATGGTGGCATGGGCTATTCGGCCGAAGCACCTATGGAGCGCGCTTACCGCGATTCCCGGATCAATAGAATTTTTGAAGGAACCAATGAAATTAACCGAATGCTTATTGTAGACTTTCTATTGCGAAAAGCATTCAAAAATGAATTGCCTCTTTTAACGGCAGCCCAAAATGTGGTGAAAGAACTAATGGCTATTCCTGATTTTGGAGAAGAGGATACGGCAATTTTAGCACGAGAAAGTAAATTAATAATCGGCTTTAAGAAAAGCGCCTTGCTAATTGCCGGAGCTGCAGCTCAAAAATTTATGCAAAAGCTAAGCGATGAACAGGAAATACTAATGAATATTTCTGATATCATTATAGACTGCTATCAGGCGGAATCTCTCCTTCTTCGTGTTAAAAAATTAATGGAACTAAAAGGTGAAGATGCCAGTACCGAACAATTGGCTATGTGTAAGGTTTTCTTTTACGATGCGGCCGACCGTATTCATAAAAATGCCAAAGATGCAGCCAATGCAATTACCCAAGGCGATGAATTGCGCATGATGCTCTTAGGCTTAAAACGATTCACTAAGCATGCCGGTTTAAACAGCAAAGAGCAGCGACGATTAATTGCCGCAAAATTGATGGAAGAAAATCGATATTGTTTCTAATGCCTGGAGAATAAAAACAAGCAGGACAATTGTACCTGAAAGCTCTCTTGTAATGAAAATCAGTTCTGTTTTCGTAGTGGATTTGAATAAAAACATCACTAACAACACATCCCCTACAATAGAGATATTGCAAGGCAATTATCCGAAAGCTTAACTCGAAACGAAAGCTTTCCTTTTCCTGCGAAAACTTGTTTCTATGAAAATAGAAGGCTTCCTTTTTATAAAAAACAAGGCATCTACAATTGTAGAAAGGTTCTTTTTGTTGCGAAAATAGGCTTCCACAAATGCAGAAAGTCTCTTTTTCCGGCAAAATAGGCCTCTACAAATGCAGAAAGTCTCTTTTTCATGCTGAAATAGGCTTCAACAAATGTAGAAAGCTCCATTTGGTTGCGAAAATAGGCTTCCACAAAAGTGAAAAGCTCCATTTGGTTGCGAAAATAGGCTTCAATAAAAGTATAAAGCTCCACCTGCAAGTCTGGGAAGCCTATATAATAAGGAAAAGTGAACAAAATTAGACGTTAGCATGTCAATAAAAAAACCTCCAGTTGCCGCTTATTTGCAGCCGGAGGTTTTGCTTATTTTAAAAAAAACAGATGGATTGTTTTTCACCTATTCCATATAAATTTCGAATCATCAAATCGTATGTCGCTTTGGAACACGATTTAAAATAGACGCATGAGTTTCTGAAATTACCTGCTCTACTTTGGCAATAGCAGCTTGTTTCTCATTAGGCAAATGCGCATCGAAGCTGACTGTATTAATGATATGAATTCCCATATAGTAGGTATCCACATCTACTAGTTCCAGGGTTTTCTTTTGCTCCTCGAGCACTTCTCCCTCGCTAGCCATTTCGAAAATTCCTGCTTCAATATCTTTAGCTAGTTGGGTTCCCTTATTTGCGTTCAAACTTGTTGGCACAATCCCCAAAGGTTTCACCTGATTAATCAGCTTCGCGTTGGCTTCGGCATTTTCAATTCCTCGTCCTTTGCCTGCCGCTCCAAACATAAATCCGTAGAAGAATGTAATGCCTGCTTTGTTTAGGCGTTCTAACTGTTCGTAGGCATCGGCAAGCGAAGCTCCTTTATTCAAATAGTCGAGCGCATCGGCCAAACCAGTTTCAACACCAACCCACAAATCACCAATACCCAGCTTTTTCAATTCCGCCAGCTCTTCATCGGTTTTGCCCATAATGTTATTAATCGACGCATACATGGTAATTATCTCCACCTGGGGCAGGTACTTGTGAATCATTTCGGCGACTGCCTTTAATCGATTTCCTGATAGAACAAATGCATCTCCATTGACCAAAAAGATCCGCTTTACGCCAGGGTAATTTGCTTGTGCTTCCTGCAAATCCATTTCCACCTGATCCATTTTATCAACCGAAAATTTTACATCGCGATACATGGTACAAAAGGTACATTTGTTGTGTGCGCATCCTACTGTTACTTGCAGTAAAAGCGTATTTGCCTCGTAAGGAGGCCGGTAAACGGGTCCTGTATAATTCATCTCTTTTTAATTTGATACAGAAATCGAAATAAGCCAGTAGCTACTGATTCCTGATCGCTAACTTGATCTGCTTATTTTTTAAGCAATTATTTTTTCTGTTTGTTCGGTAAGTTCTTGAATGGCTGCCTGGTTATAAGCATCGGGATGAGCTTGGGCATAAACGCCATTATCATTATCGAAATACTTTCCTGTAATGCCTTGATGATCTTCCGACACTGCCAAATCGTATAGTATATTGGAGCCTTTATCAGCAGGTGACCAATGTTGCCCATAAGCTTCATTTGCCATTTTCGTGTTTAGCAGTGAACCTGGATTCACCGCAATAACGGCAATATCATTCAACTGTTTTGCTAAATCGAAACTCCACATGGTTAAAGCCAACTTACTTTGCGCATACGATTCGTTTAAAGAAACATTGCTTTTACCCAACATCACATCGTAAGAAACGGGAGACTGAGCTGCCGAACTTAGATTGATAATGCGTGTTTCATTTCCTTTTTTGAGTACAGGCAATAAGTCTTTGGTAAGTAGGTAGGGAGCTAAATAGTTCACCACAAATCTCAAATCCATGCCATCCTTATTTAAAAGAATTGGAGTTTTGAACACACCCGCGTTGTTAATTAACACATCAATGTGAGAAACTTTACCAATTACATCCTGAGCCATTTCTCTTACCGCTTTTAAATCTGAAAAATCAGCAACAAAGCCATCAATTTCTTCATTATTAGTAGCTTTTTTCATCTCAGAAACTAAGGTATTCACTTTCTCGGGGCTTCTTCCGTGAACAAAAACACGATGACCTTCTTTAGCAAATCTTATGGCCACCAATTTCCCAATCCCATCGGTACTTCCTGTTACTAGTATATTTTTTTTACTCATGTTTTTAGTGTTTGTTGTAAAAGCTATTTACTGATTTGAAAGAAAAACCGCCAACGAAATGGTATTGTTCGCAGTTTTACTTTTTATTAGGTTCAGAGATTGTTATTCCTAAATAAAACGCATGATATCTTCAACATTTTTTCTTGGTGTAGCTTTTGGAGTTTCATCAGGATAACCATATACGATAAGCGCTGCTACGCTTTCTCCCTCTGGTAAACCAACAATACCTGATATTTTTTCATCGTTAATAATACCGAGCACGCAAGTACCAACACCCTTGGCATGAGCTGCAAGGCAAAAAGTCTGACAAGCAATCCCTGCATCGAAAATTTCCCAAGCTCCTCCTTTTGAAGTTATGTAGTCGTCGCTATCTGCTTTGCCACTTTTTCCTTTTACAAAGCTCAAAACCGCAACACCTTTGGCTTCTTTTAGGGTGTTTACATTATATACAAAGCCATCAACACCATCAGTCGCCAATTTTGTAATCACCTCCTTATTATCAATCAAAGTGTAACGTGCTACCTGAAAATTCCCCCAGGAAGGTGCCCATCGACTTATCGATACAATTTCCTTCATGATTTCTCGGTCAACTTTCTCTTCCTTAAATTTTCTTACACTTCTACGTTCTTCAATTGCTTTAATTGCATCCATCTTGTATATTTTTTTTGATTTAGTGTTATTTCTATAAAACCGATTCAAAATCGTTAATAAGCTCTTTAGTTTATAGGCTATTTTAACAATTTTGTTCTAACAATTATAAATGGTCCAACACTATCATCTTTCCCATTATTAAGAGCAGGCACTCTGTTTAGTTGATCAACGGTACTGTATAAATATCCATCTTTAGCCATCTCTAATCCATCAGGCCATGTTTGTCCTTCTGGCAAAGTTGCAATAGTTTTGTATCCGTCTTTATTAGTTACCCCTAGCTCTTGCTTCTCGATATTGGTTACATATACGTTTCCTTTTTTGTCTGCAGCAATACCATCGCTGTATGATTTTGGAGCATAATCTTCAATACCTGCTGTTAACTCCTCATTGGAATCAAAGCTTTTAGCAGGAACTCTATAAACTTTTTTACCATGCAAAGCACCAAAATATACCCACTTAAAATTAGGATCAATTGCAATTGGATTTAAAGCAAATCCTCCTTCAAAATCAGGCATCATAGAAGCATGACTCTCTGCCATTCTTCTTGCTTCTCCAGTTTTTGTATCAATCACAATAAAGGCAGGAGTTGGAGCACTTTTCAAATCTCCCTGTGTCATATCAGCAATAATCACACGGCCGTTCTTTTCATCGATCACAAAATCTTGTAGAAAACTAACCGGAGTGACTACCTCTTCAGGAATGGCAATAGTTCTTACCAACTTCTCGTTTTTAGTATCCCAAACAATAAATTGCTTAGCACCCATATCCAACAACCAAAGATTTTCCTTACTGTCGGCTCTAATTCCGATAATTGCTTTAATGCTGGAATTGGCTCCTTTAGAATATGCATCGTTCGGATAGGCTTTTCCTTTTCCTTCACTATCTACTTCGTAAACTCTTACATCAGCACCCATTAGTGGGTTAATAGAAACAAACATTCTGCCTGACTCTGTAATTGCCATGTTTCCTGCTCTTACCGTTTCAGAAGAAACAACTACTTCGGCTACTTTAACTTTTTCTGTATTTTTATTCTTCGAAGTCTCAGCATTTGTGTTGTTTGTCGCAAACAAAGCCAGAACGGCTACTAAATATAATTTTGATAGGCTATTTTTCATCTTCTTATTTTTTTTAAAATCATTAAATATTATTCGACCCGACTTAAGCTATTAGTGACATTTCATTTACAATAAACTCTTCGACAGCACCCTCTGTTGCTTCCAAATATTGCGCTAAATGTTCGTTCTGCATATGCTTCTGCCATAATTCTCTATTTTCCCACTTCTCGTAGAACAAGAAAAAGTTTTCGTTATCATTATCCTGATGTAGATCGTAACGAATACATCCGTCCTCTGCACGAGTAATATCAATTAACTTTAGCAACTCTGCTTTTACAAATTCTCTCTTTTCTTCTTTTACTAAAATTCTAGCAACGATGGTTAAAGTTTGATTCTTCATAACTTTTTGTATTATTTTTTTTTGTAAATAGTTTATTAAAATTGATACTACAAATTTAAGTCATGCCAGAAGAAGATATATTGTAATTGAAATGGGATAAATTGTACAATTATTGGCTAAAGGCAAATAATAAGCCCTAAATACTCTTAATTATAAGTTTAAAATCTATTTAAAGCCAATTTTCACACACTACTCACAATATAAATACAATAGAAAAAGCCTCCGCCAGAAAAATCTGATGAAGGCTTTGTTAAAAATATTAATATTGAAAACAGACTATTCTTTTACTTTTTTGCTCATAATAAGGTAATACAACAAGAAACCTATCGATATTGAAACAAAAAAGATTCCGTAAGGCATCGCACTATCGTACTGTTTAAACATAGGATTGTAGGATGCCAATACTTCCATTACAATAAAACCTATTCCTCCAAAAAATGCAACTAATCCCCACTTTAAAGCTGGATATTGATCGTATTTCACTTGTTTCTTTATTTCAACTTCTGCATCCTGGTCTAAAATACCTGCTCGCTCGAAGTGACCCGTTTTAATTATTTTACGCTTTAAAAAATGCGCCGATAAAGTTTTCACAAAAGTGATAATACTAAAGAATACCACTGCCGCCATTAATAATTCTCCTAAATTCATATTTTAAGTTTTAAGTTTCTGAATGTGTTTTGCCTATTAGACCATAGTGCTTTGTAGAATGTTGCAAAAAGTTATATTTTTTTCTTGCTTCCGCAGATTTGTAATCGGAGGTGTGAGAATTAAGAATACGTATAAGAACTCTATGAGTCTAGGTTGTGGCTATTTCTATATCGTATTGCTTATCCCTAAAAGCAGATTCGACCCCATGTGAGGTCGTAGGTCTATAAAATACAACATCTATATACATATGACTCCAAAGGAGCCATACATTCAATAAGTATTCATAATGAATTTTTGTTTTTTTTCTGGATTACAACGGCAATATTGTAGTTTGGATGTGGAATAGAAAAATAAGCTAACTTTAGAAATACTCTCTATAATACTGGCGTGCGTTAGGGGTAGAAGCGGTTACCCCGCAGGGAGGTACGAACGAGGAGTAATAGCAGATGACCCGACCCGAAGGGGAACGCCTAAAAGAAAATTAAATTTAGTTACATTATCGTGCAACAAATAAAAGGGAGTGCTTGTCTACTCCATCAAAGATGAACGAAACCGAGCTGATACAACAAATTTGTAATGGCAATCCTCAAGCTTTCCGATATTTGGTGAAGCAATATGAGCGATTGGTGTTTCATGTAGCCGGAAGATTGTTGAATCAGCAGGAAGATTTGAAGGATGTGGCGCAGGAAGTTTTTATAAAGGTGCATCAGAAATTGCCCGAATTTAGAGGTGATTCGAAGCTTTCGACTTGGATTGCAACCATCGCATATCGGGTTTCGGTGAATCATTTAAAAAAGCGAAAACCGGATGTGGATATTGGAGAATCGCAATATGAATTGATGCAGCACAGCAGAGTTTCGGATGAAAATCCGGAGCAATTGACTCAGAAAAAAGAGTTGAAGGATATGGTAAAACAAATGGTGGACCGACTGCCGGCTAAATACAAAACGATTTTGAGTTTGTATCATTTGGAAGAATATGGATACAGTGAGATTGTTGAAATTACCGGATTGCCTGAGGGAACGGTGAAAAATTATATATTTAGAGCTCGGAAATTGCTAAAAGAGATGCTGGAAAAGAGCGAACTGAGTAGGAATTTTGAGATTTGAAATGCGAAATGTGAGGTATGAGATTTTAATACAGATATGAATATGAATTTCGAAAATACAGAAGAAAATTGGGATTTAGATGACTTGAAGCTGATTGATGAGTTGCTTAAGGATAGTCTTAAGCAGGATTTTTCGGTTTCGATACCTGATGATTTTGCTGATTTTGTTACCGAAAAGGTCGAAAAACAAAAATCGGTTAGGGAGGCTCTGTTGCGATTAATAATGATGACTTTGGGCTATTTGGGGATTCCCGGCATCGCCTTTGGATTGCTTTACTATTTAAAATCGACGAAGATAGATGTAATTCTCGATTTGATTTTCACTTACAAATATCCTGTTCTGTTTGGTGTGCTTTGTATTCTTTCGATTCAGATAGCCGACGTACTTCTACTTAGTCGCACGAAGGATCAATTGGATAAATAGCTTGCTGAAAATAAACATGTTCTCTTTATCTTACTATTGGCAACCCGACTTTGAGTCGGGGCACCAAATGTAAATGCAGATATTGAAAGGAGATCACAGATCTCAACACTCAAAACCTGTAAATTGCAAATTTACAGGAGCGTGCCGAATACTAAACCATACTAGTACTTTCTTGCTACCTCCAATTTGTAATTGTGAGGTGTGGGAGTTAAGAATTTTTAATTCGTCAAAAAAACCTCATCCCCCAACCCCTTCTCCTAAGCGCGAAAGGGAGTCTCTCTCCAAATAAAAACAGGATCAACAAATCTCCTATATTCTCACAAATAAAATTGAAGATGTGTTCTCTTCTCCTTCAGGAGAAGGATAGGATGAGGTCGTAAATTAAATGGGGCAATCTGCGATTAGATTGCCCCATTTTAGTTTATTATTCTTCGGAAGATTCTAGGTTTTCCTCCTCTTCCACATCCCTTTTGAAAGGAGCATCTGTTCCAATTACTTTAAACTGTTTGTAATCTTCAGGATTTAAAAAGATACCTGTTCTAGTAACATTAATAATATAGGCATTATTATAGGTCAGCACCACCATCTCATTATTCTCCAAATCGATTAAGGTTTGTAACAAATTCGATTCAGTACCCGATTGAGAAAGAAACAATGCCTTCTTGGGAAGATTCACATTTGCTGGAACCTCCACAATAGTTTGTGTCATAGCACAACCACCTAGTATCAGGATAACTAGCACCCCTATTAAATAAACTCTCATAGTTTTCTACTTACTAATTTATACTACTCCATTTTATAACTTGGTACTCTACCCGGTGTCCATGGAGCACCTGTCTTTTCCAATTCGGCTTCTACCAGCTTCATTTCATCGGCAACAGCATGTAGTCGTTTTAAAGCAACTGGAAATTCCTCTTTTAAGATTTCAAATTGCTCTTTTTGCGTTTGGGTTACTCCCGATGTACTGGCCCAATGTGCACCAACAATATTGTTTATCCGTTCGGAAATTGGAATTTGTGCTGGTGGAATTTCTTCCCCACTGGCACGTGCTTCTACCCCATTAAATAAGAAATCAATTGCATCTACTTCCTGTTGTAAATCGTTCACTTTTGTACTTAAAACTGCTCCCGCACCAGGTGTCTGCAACAAAGCCATTTTTATTGCATTAATATGATTCTTATAGGTATTATTCAGTTGCATACTTCCGTAAATGGCTCGCGACATATTTGCCACTTTTTGCTGGAACGCAACCAATTCGGCACGATTTTCGGCTGGCAAACTTGTGTTGTTTAAAGTTACCGCTTTAAAAGGAACGGCATCTGCCAATAGTTTGTATTCACCTTTGCTTACTATTCCCATTTCCACCTGATAAACTCCCGGCATTACCAACATTCCCGATTTTGCTTCTTTGGTAGGTACAAATTCCTCGTCTTTTACAGGATATAAAGACTGAAAACGAAGATCCCAATTGCTTCTGTTAATTCCCTTTTGAGCCTTAGCAGTTAATCTTCTTACTTCGTTCCCATCCTTATCTTTCACAACAAAAACAAGATATGGCGCTACCTCTTTAGCTTCCTCTTCCATCTCTTTCCAACTTGGCTGTGGAATATAAGTGCCTGCTTTCAGTAGCTCTTTTTCTTTTTCCTGACGGATTTGTTTGGCAGTTTTTGGTACTTCTTTTAAATAATAGGTAAAAGCTGCACCAAATTCAGGATTTGGAGCCGTGAAATAAGTAGCTCCCATGCTTCCTTTTCCTCCCTTTTGAATGTACATTAAAGCATCTTTTACAGGGAAAAGCTGGGCATCTTTTTCTATCATTTCTGATGTTACGCTTCGTAAAGGGGAATAATCATCCAAAATAAAAAATCCACGCCCAAAACTTGCAGCTACCAAATCGCCTTCTCGTTTCTGAATGGTTAAATCGCGAATGGCAATTGTAGGAATACCCGCTTTTAATTGTATCCAGTTTTTGCCTTCATCTTTTGTAAAGAATACCCCGAATTCTGTTCCCACAAACAGCAATTCAGGAGCCATAAAATCTTGCTCAATAGTATGAACCGTTCCGTTTTCCGGAAGATTCCCAGCTATATTTACCCAAGAATTCCCTTTATCGGTACTCTTTAAAAGGTAAGGTTTAAAATCATCGCGCTTGCGATTATCAAACGAAGCATAAATTACATTTTCATTGTGTTTCGAAGGCAATAAATCACTCACATAAGTATATTGCGGAATTCCGGGGAAAGCAGCATATTTTTTCCACTGCCCTCCTCCATTATCACTTACCTGAATCAATCCATCATCGGTTCCTACGTATAATAAATTCTCTTTTAATGGAGATTCTGCCAAGGAAATAATGGTTCCAAACTGCGAGGTAGACACGTGCTTTTTTACTGCATCGGCCGACCAATATTGTCCCATTATTTTAAATGAATCTCTATCCTTACCCGTTGTTAAATCACCACTAATAGCTTTCCAGGTGTTTCCACGATCATCGGTTTGGAACAGCTTATTGGCCGCTGCATACAAACGGGTATTTTTATGATGACTAATAATTACGGGTGCATTCCAATTCCATTTATAAGCTGGTTCGCCCTTTGGTTCACGTGCTTTAATTTCAATTTTCTCACCACTTTTTTTATCGTAACGATATAAATTTCCATACTGATATTCGCAATATACAATGTTCGGATCTGTTGGATCTATTTGAGCCCAGAATCCGTCACCACCTAGAATTGGATCCCAATCGGCATTGGCAACACCTTCTTTACTGATATTTTGAGAAGGTCCGCCAAGGGTATTGTTATCTTGAGTTCCGCCGTAAACATTATAAAATGGCAATGCATTATCCACCTGAACGCGGTAAAATTGAGTTACAGAAAGATTGCATTTAAAAACATAGGTTTCGCCCGCATCAAAACTTTCGTAGATACCGCCATCGCCACCAATCATGAAATGATTCGTATCGCTTGGATCAATCCAAATGGCATGGTCGTCCACGTGCCTGTCTTTAAGACCTAACTTGGTCCAAGTTTTTCCACCATCTTCGGTAAAATGGGTGTAAGTCTCTACCGAATACACTTTATCCGCATCAATAGGGTCGCAATAAATCTCGTTGTAATATTGTCCGCTACTTGCATGATCACTCATTTTCGACCACGATTCTCCTCTATCGGTTGATCGAAAAAATCCGCTTTTATCTTCTGCAGCCTCAATAATTGCATACACGTAATTGTGATTTACCGGCGAAACGGCAATTCCCATTCCTCCCATATCCACACTTGGCAATCCTGATTTTAGTTTTCTCCAATTCTCACCTCCATCGGTCGATTTATAAATTGCAGATTCTGGACCTCCATTTATTTTTCCATACACATGACGACGACGCTGTTCGGATGTTGCATACATGATATCTGGCTCAACAGGATCGATAACTACATTATTAACTCCTGTATTTTCACTTATCTCCAATACTTTCTTCCAAGTTTCTCCTCCATCAATGGTTTTGTACAAACCACGATCGCCACCGGGGCCCCAAGCCGAACCTTCTGCGGCAACAAATACGATATTCGAATTCCTAGGGTCAATAACAATTCCACCAATATGGCGAGATTCTTTCAATCCCATATTCTTCCAGCTCTTACCGCCATCCATGGTTTTATAAACTCCATCGCCATAGGCTAAAGCTCTCTGATGATTATTCTCTCCTGTTCCTGTCCAAACTACATTACTATTGTTCGGATCCATAGTCACTACTCCAATAGAATAAGATCCATACTTATCGAAAACCGGCATCCAGGTAGTTCCATTATTAATCGTTTTAAAAATATTACCACTAGCAACTCCCACATAGTATTCGCTATGATTGTTTGGATTGACAGCAAAATCAGCAATACGTCCTGATGTTGTTGCAGGACCAATATTTCTGAATTTTAAACCACTAACCAATGCAGAATTGATTAAAGTGTCCATTTTTGGTTCGGTTGTTTTCTTTTTTGCCTGTAGGAATCCGGGCTGAATCAGCATTCCCAAAAACAACAACGAAAAAACCCCTTTCTTCAAGTTTTGTAAGGTATTCATGAGTTATAATTTAAGGTATAATAAAGCCTGTAAGTGTTCCTTTTTACCGCTCCCAGACTTTCTATTAAGTGTGTGTTTTTTGATGCTTGAATTTACAGGATATCAATATATTATCCTAAATATTCAGTTAATTTTTACAGCCCATCTCCTAATTTCAATTGGGTATCTGTCACATCCCTTTCCAGTTAATACATTGTGGCAGCACCCGAATATTCCAGAAACAGTAAGTTCTTTGGCAAAAAAAAAATCCGATTCTCTCGAACCGAATTTTAACTATTATCTCTTTTTATTTCTTAGATAAATTTTTTCACCCAACTGAGGCCTATAATCCTCATCTATATCATTAAATCTTCGAAGGCTCTTTAATCGAACTCCGTATTCCTGTGCAATACTGTACAAACTTTCGCCTTCTTTTACACGATGAAAATTGTAACCTCTAGCAGCTCTTCCTCGCTTGTTGTGCAAATATAATCTCTGATTCAACTGTAAAATGTAATTCTTAGGTAAATCATTATATTTCAACAATTTTCGTTGATTCACCCCTAAGTTTTTCTCGATACTGTAGAATGTATCGCCTTTTTTAGTGACAATATAATGTATGCCGTTCGCAATTTCCAATCGTGCTCCGAAAGGATCAATTTCATAATCAGAATCAATATCTGCTAAATCGGTTCCTGTAGGTTTTTCAATAATCAAATCGTTACCTTTTCCTTTTTGATCGAGTTGATGCAAGTTCTCCTCATCAATAATCTTTATTAATCGATGCGCATATTGAGGATCGGTAGCATAACCAGCCTTTTTTAATCCATGAGCCCAACGTTTGTAATCATTCGAATCGTACTGAAACAAAAAGGCATAACGCGAACGCGTAGTTAAAAACTGAGAATGATCTTTATAAGAATCGTATGCATGATCGTACTTTCTAAAGCATTCATTTTTATGGTCATCATCCATTTTCATACTTGGCCCCACCCAATCGTGACACTTAATTCCAAAATGGTTATTCCCTTTTGTTGCCAATAATGAATTCCCGTTTCCGGATTCCAATAATCCTTGCGCCAAAGTAATACTAGCTGGAATTCCGGTTCTCAACATTTCCCGAACCGCTAAATCCTTATATTTTTCGATGTATTCTTTTCTACTTAATCCCTTTGCAAAAACCGATGTTGCCAGCACAAAACCTACTACTATAAATAAAAAAACTTTCTTCATTCAATTAAGATTATTTGAATCATGTATAAAAAATGGGAAATCAATCTATTTATTAATATATTAGTCGCGATTTCCAAAACAACCATAAAAATATAACAATCCTGTTATCCTCCGTTACTTTAAACAAATAATTTAATTAACAATCTGTTTTTAGTGTAAAAAACGCCTATTATTGCTTGCTTAGTATAATTATTGAAAAAATGTTTAAATTTCAGAAAGTATTGGTTTACTTGCCTTTTGAAATGGGCACTACGCTTCATTTCCTGCTCAAGGCACACTAATTATCCTTAAACGATCTGAACAAACAGTCAAAACATGAAGAAAACTCAAATAATTACAACTGTTTTCGAATATAATTCGGTGGATGAATTACCACAGGAAGAACAAGAGTTGATAAAAAACGCAAAAGAAGCCGCCAAACGTTCCTATTCTCCTTATTCAAAATTTAGTGTAGGCGCTGCCATTCTACTCAATAATAAAGAGATCATTCAAGGCAATAATCAAGAGAATTCTGCTTATCCGTCTGGCCTATGTGCCGAACGTGTTGCGATGTTCTATGCTAACTCAAAATTTCCCGATGTAGCTGTTAAGGCAATTGCAATTACGGCACGTACAAATGATCGTTTTTTAGATAATCCTATTCCACCTTGTGGTTCGTGCCGACAGGTATTATTAGAAACCGAAGCCCGTTTTAATCAACCAATTAAAATGATTTTATCTGGTGAAAAAAAAATACGAGTTGTTGAAAACATTAAAGAAATGCTTCCCTTGTATTTCGAAAAAGATATGCTGAATGAATAAAAGAGGCTACTTGTAGTTTTGTTGGATATTTATTTATTGCTTCCCATCGAAAAATTGCAAAATTAAACACTTTGTAGGCCTAAGTTCTACAACAAAAGAAAAATGGCTAAATCGTTAGCACTTGCTGATGATTTAGCCATTTTAAATTCTTTTTAAGAATCATTTGCTTATAACTGACTCGCCAATTCTCTCCACAAATTATCATTCTTAGGAACAGGAGCTACAATTCGAACTGGCTCTTGTTTTACTGGATGAATAAAAGATATTTCTCTTGCATGTAAGCCAATGCCTCCACCATTTTTAGATCGGGGAGCTCCGTACTTTAAATCGCCACGAATGGGAACACCAATTTTAGCCAGCTGTGCACGAATTTGATGATGACGCCCGGTGTGTAATTTAACCTCGAGCATAAAATAATTCTGAGTACGAGTCATTAACTTATATTCCAAAGTTGCTTCCTTCGCTCCATGCTTTAATTTATCGAACACATTCGTTTTATTCTTCTCCTCGTTTTTTAACAAGTAATGTGTTAACGTTTCTTCCTCAAGTCGTGGACAATTTTGTACAATTGCCCAATATATTTTACTGAATTCCTTATCCTTTTGCTGAAACATGATACTTAAGCGGGTTAATGCTTTGCTTGTTTTTGCAAACAAAACCACCCCACTAACCGGTCTGTCGATTCGATGTGGTACTCCTAAAAATACATCTCCAGGTTTGTTGTACTTCTCCTTAATATAGGCTTTTACCTTATCACTTAAAGGTTCGTCGCCCGATTTATCACCCTGTACAATATCACCACACCTTTTATTTACGGCAATTATATGATTGTCTTCGAATAATATATCCAATTGTTCTTTAGCCATTGGTATTCTTTATTTATTTAATTTTCAAATGAAAGCGCGCAAAGGTAAGAAAAAGACTTGATACTTACCATCGGATGGATACTTGATCTTCCCGACTTGTTTTCAGCTCTTTATCCTTTAATATTGCTCCCGCTTGTTCGGAAATTCTCTTGACTTTACATCCCCAATATAGGTTTCTACTGCTCCTTGAATTTCTGCAAATAGGTTGTGATATCTTCGTAAGAATCGAGGAGAAAATTCCTGAGTGATTCCCAACATATCATGCAATACCAAAACCTGACCATCAACACCTCCACCAGCACCAATTCCAATAACAGGAATGGCGACACTCTCGGCAACTTTGGTAGCTAAACTAGCCGGAATTTTTTCTAATACCAGCGCAAAACAACCGGCCTCTTCCAACAATTTTGCATCTTCAATTAATTTTTCGGCTTCTTCTTCCTCTTTGGCACGAACTGCGTAAGTTCCAAATTTATGAATTGATTGCGGCGTTAAACCTAAGTGTCCCATTACTGGAATTCCTGCAGAAAGAATTCTATTTACTGATTCTAAAACTTCACGGCCACCTTCCAATTTTACCGCATCGGCACTAGCCTCTTTCATAATTCGAATAGAAGAATTTAAAGCTTCTTTTGAGTTTCCCTGGTAAGTTCCGAAGGGAAGATCGACTACAACTAATGCTCTTTGTACCGCCCGCACAACCGATGCACCATGATAGATCATCTGATCTAAAGTAATTGGTAAAGTGGTTTCGTGACCAGCCATTACATTGGACGCCGAATCGCCAACCAAAATCACATCTATACCTGCTCTATCAACAATTAGTGCCATAGAATAATCATAGGAAGTAAGCATAGAGATTTTCTCGCCCTTCAACTTCATTTCAGAAAGTACATGTGTAGTAACTCTCTTTGCGGATTCTTTATGAATTGACATTTTTAATTTTTTTGATCGTTAAGTAGGTATCGTAAACCTTGTCTGTAATAAACAAATATTTTATTGCAAAGGTATAAAATAAGGCAAAAGCAACAAGATAAAATAAGAAAGGCAAAAACGGGAAAAATCAATACTAAAACAAAAAAATCTTCGGACAAAAGCTCATTCGTGCCACAGCTCTCTTCCTAAAAAAAACAAGTTTTTCTGTCTTTTTGGCAGAAAACATGTCATGAGAAGAGCCAAGAATTTACCTGTCGATGCCAGAATAACAATTCTTTTGGCAAAATAACTAATGGCACAGGCTTTGATAAATTGTAAGCGGATGAAAAAAACATCCCAAACAATTAAAAAGAATTTAGAACATTAAATAAATACTAAAAATGGGTAAAATAATTGGAATTGACTTAGGAACAACCAACTCTTGTGTTTCTGTAATGGAGGGTAACGAGCCTGTTGTTATTCCTAATAGCGAAGGTAAAAGAACAACACCATCTATTGTTGCTTTTATAGAAAACGGAGAAAGAAAAGTTGGGGATCCTGCAAAACGTCAGGCTATTACAAATCCAACAAAAACGATTTCTTCTATCAAGAGATTCATGGGAGAAGGATTCGACAAAGTGACTAAAGAAATTGGTCGTGTTCCTTATAAAGTAATTAAAGGTGATAACAACACTCCTCGTGTTCTTATCGATGATCGTAAATATTCTCCACAAGAAATCTCGGCAATGGTTCTTCAAAAAATGAAGAAAACTGCTGAAGATTATTTGGGACAAGAAGTAACTGAAGCTGTAATTACAGTTCCTGCATATTTCAACGATGCTCAGCGTCAAGCTACTAAAGAAGCTGGCGAAATTGCTGGTCTTACAGTAAAAAGAATTATTAACGAGCCAACAGCAGCATCTTTGGCATATGGTCTTGATAAAAAAGATCAGGATATGAAAATTGCTGTTTTTGACCTTGGAGGTGGTACTTTCGATATTTCTGTTTTGGAATTAGGCGACGGTGTTTTCGAAGTAAAATCAACTAACGGTGATACTCACCTTGGTGGTGATGATTTCGATCAAGTTATTATTGACTGGTTGGCTGAAGAATTCCTAAAAGAGGAAAGAATTGATTTGCGTAAAGATCCTATGGCTCTTCAGCGTTTGAAAGAAGCTGCTGAAAAAGCGAAAGTTGAGCTTTCTAGTTCTACAAGTACTGAAATCAACTTGCCATATATTATGCCAGTAGATGGTATTCCAAAACACCTTGTTAAATCGTTGTCTCGTTCTCAATTTGAACAATTAGCTGACAAATTAATTCAAGCTGTTCTTGAACCTTGTAAATTAGCTCTTAAAGATGCTGGTATTTCTACATCAGAAATCGACGAAGTAATTTTAGTTGGTGGTTCTACTCGTATCCCAGCTATTCAAAACATCGTTCAAACTTTCTTCGGAAAAACTCCTTCAAAAGGTGTTAATCCTGATGAAGTTGTTGCTGTTGGTGCCGCAATTCAAGGTGGTGTTCTTACCGGTGAGGTAAAAGATGTACTTCTTTTAGATGTTACACCTCTTTCATTAGGTATTGAAACAATGGGAAGTGTAATGACCCGATTAATTGAGTCGAACACAACTATTCCTACTAAGAAAACGGAAACATTTACAACTGCTGCTGATAACCAGCCTTCTGTAGAAATTCATATTCTTCAGGGAGAACGTCCGATGGCAAACGGAAATAAAACAATTGGTCGTTTCCATTTAGATAGTATTCCACCAGCACCTCGTGGAATTCCTCAAATTGAAGTAACTTTTGATATTGACGCGAATGGTATTCTTCATGTTTCTGCGAAAGACAAAGGAACTGGAAAAGAGCAAAGTATTCGTATCGAGGCTTCATCAGGATTATCTGATGCAGAAATTGAAAGAATGAGACAGGAAGCAAAAGAAAACGAAGCTGCCGACAATCAAGCAAAAGAAAAAGTGGATACTTTGAATAAAGCTGACAGTATGATTTTCCAAACTGAAAAGCAATTGAAAGAAATCGGCGATAAACTTCCTGCTGATAAAAAGCAACCAATCGAAGATGCTTTAAACAAATTGAAAGAAGCTCACAAAGCTCAGGATGTTGCAGCATGTAATACTGCACTTGAAGAGTTAAACACTGTATTTCAGGCTGCTTCTCAAGAGATGTATAACGCACAAGCACAAGATGCTCAAGCTGGTCAGCCAGGTGGCGAACCTCAAGCTGAAGGTGCAAGCAAAAACGACGAAGTAACTGATGTAGACTTCGAAGAAGTAAAATAAGAAGCTATTTAAAGAATAGTCAAAAATAATTAAACCCCGGTAAAACATTGTTTTACCGGGGTTTTCCATTCAAAAACAGTATCCCATAAAGTGTGCACGTAAACTTATGTTTTCGCATGGCTTATTTCTTTCTACTTAAAAATACCGCAGCTGGTTCCTAAAATTTAGTCTGCCTTGTTCTAAATCCCATGCCAACTCCAGAGTTAGATTTAACAGCTTGCTTTTTTCTTTTCCTTCACCCTTTAGTCAATTTCCGTTCTTATATTTCAATAAAAACCCCTATTTTCGCAAACTATTAAATCGATTTATGAAGAACAAATTAACAGTTGGGAGTTTATACGCAGGAGTAGGTGGAATCTGTTTGGGATTTAAAAACTCAGGATTTTCCATTTCCTGGGCCAATGAATACGACAAAAATGCTTGTATTACCTATCGCGAAAATTTTTCTCATAAACTGATTGAGGGCGATATCATGGAAATTGATATTAGCTCCTTAAACAAAATAGATGTGCTTGCTGGTGGTTTTCCTTGTCAGCCTTTTTCGGTGGCCGGATATAGAAAAGGATTTGGCGATAACAGAGGAAATCATTTTTTTAGAATGCTCGATTTTGTAGATGAAATGAGACCCAAAGTTTTATTCTTTGAGAATGTAAAAAATCTGGTTGGTCACGATAAAGGGAATACCTTTAAAGTAATTCAGAACGAAATTGAAAAGCGAAACTATTCTTTTCAGTCCAAAGTACTAAACACAAAAGATTACGGCAATATTCCGCACAACCGGGAGCGAATTTTTATCGTTGCCTTCGATAAAAATGTATATCCAGAAAATTATAAGTATTTCGACTTTCCGGCCAAAGAAAAATTAACCAAGAAGGTTAAAAGTGTATTTCTAAAAAATAAAGTGGAAGAGAAATTTTATTATCGGGAAGATAAGTACATGTTTGAAATGCTACAAAACGATATCACAAGAGATGATACCGTATATCAGTTTCGAAGACAATATGTGCGAGAAAATAAATCGGATGTTTGTCCGACTTTAACTGCCAATATGGGCACTGGTGGACACAATGTACCTTTAATAAAAACAGAGTTTGGAATTCGAAAATTAACACCCAAAGAATGTTTTAACTTTCAGGGATTTCCTGATACTTATATTTTACCCGAAATTGCAAACTCGCATTTGTACAAACAAGCAGGAAACTCGGTTAGTGTTCCGGTTATTAAGAAAATTGCCGGAAATATTCAAAAAGCAATTAATGGGATTGATTGTAAAATTAGTAGCCACTAGAACTTCTGTAATTCGCGAACCAAAAAATCGAAATCTTTTAACTCGCCACATTGGATGTAGTAATTGTCTGCATCCATTTTAATTTTCCCATTTAACAAGGAGTTTTGAGGCAAGAGGTAATTTTCACGAATAATGTATTTTATTGTCTGCTGGCTACAAACACCAGCAAAATCGAAAGACCACTGCTCTCCTAATATCATCTCTTTCAAAAGGTCAAGATCAATTTCATTCGTATAAAAAAGTTTCTGTTTCCGAAGCCTATTTTTAAGATCGGGTTTAATTCTAACCAGCAAAAAGAAATCATAATCCTGACAAGATGAATTTTCCAAATTAGGAATGTATTCTCCATCGGAGTTCCAATCTTTAGCTTCGAGCAATAACAGATTGGAAAAAAATGCTGCCGATTTAATATTTATTTTTTTACCCCGATACTCTAAGTCGGCATCGTCCCAAATCCCTTTTCCGTAAACTCCTAGATCGGGCTTTTTTAATCCGGAAAAACCATTTTTCACGAACTCTTGGTAAGTAACAAATTCGGCTAGTTTCCCTTGAAAAGTATTAGCGAACAACTCTCCATTTTTTCTGGAATACTGTCCTCCCGAACGATGTTTTCGATGATGTCCATCTCCAAAAACCACATTGCAGGCAAAATCGAAACAAGTAACCAGCACACTTTTATCGATAAAAATCCCCTTAAAATCACTTTTACAGCTGATATAATAATCGACAGAATTTTTACACTCTAATTTCATTGCTTTGATTTAAACTGAGTACTTCACTGAAATTTATAATACAGAAATTACTACTACTCCTATTTTTTAAAAACAGGATAGGTTCCTGTACGCTTTACAATTCTCTATTTTTTCTCGAATGCGGTCCACTCGACAATTCTGAAGTTATTCTATATCTAGAACATCAAAAAATATATAAAACCGCTATTTTTGATCGAAACCGACTAAATATTAAGAAAAACAGGATCTGCACCTCTCTATAAGTTATGTTTTTATATGTGTAAAATCATATTATTTACAATTCATATTTATGATTAAATCATACAAAGTAACAACTAGAAGGATATTCCGAATCATAAATAGATATCATTAAAACAATAAAGTATTTTAACAATTAAAAATACGCAAAAAAAAAACTCCAAATTCTAAAAACACAGGAACTCCTTACGCACATTAATCTTTTATTTCAAAAAAAAATAACTTTATACTATTAGTAACTACAAACTAGGGAAATCAATTCATTAGTAAGTATATTAAAAAAGGACAAGTTTGAATAAATAAAAATACCTCCACCCCCTAAAAATAGTATATATCTATTTATTAATTACATAAATGCTAAATAAGGAATATAAACTATCATTCTAAATAATGTTTTTTTAAAACCAGATGAAACCCCTCCTATTTTAAACTCAAAAATAGAGCACTGTTAATCCTCCATTCCACTTTCGTGACATGAAAAACCTATCTCTCTATAAATCCTTTCTCAGTTAAGTTTTATAATTATCATAAACCAGAATCGTGAAAGGTGCTTTGTATCGGAGGATAAATAGAATGTATCTTTTGGTAAATATTTTATCTAACGCAATAATAATCATTGTTTCACTCATTAATAATACATAATTTAATCGAAGCATTTAACAATGCTAAACAGAATTAAAAAACGACTAAATAAATTACTCTTAAATTAAATTATTAAAAAACATGAAACATTTAAAAATTATTTTTTCCATTCCCCTTATCTTATCCTTTTGCTTTTTACTTCTAAATTGTTCGGATAAAAATGAGTTACTAGCAGATGATTATATACTCGAAAGTAATCTTACATCTGATTCAATACTTGGAAATAAAAGCAC
This sequence comes from Labilibaculum filiforme, assembly GCF_002843315.1. GTDB lineage: Bacteria > Bacteroidota > Bacteroidia > Bacteroidales > Marinifilaceae > Labilibaculum > Labilibaculum filiforme. Next base: position 132,292 of record NZ_MVDD01000001.1, read on the forward strand.
AATCCCTGAATTTCTTTTAAAAGCATGCATTGAAAGTTTATCTGTAAAATGGAATGCAGTTAACACAAATGGTGTAGATAGTTACAATGCGAACACAATGCAAGGCATTACAAAAAATCGTAACTCCCTTGACCTTACAAACAAAATACCTCATACTCAAAATGACGTATATGATTTTGCAGCAGATTTTAATGCCAGTACAAATTCTAATACCGATCAAAGTTCCAAACTTCAAACAGCTTTAGATTTTATTTCTGGTTTTAAGAATAGCAATAAGCATGGTGGTATCTTAATAATACCAAGAGGTGAATATTTTATTAAGGAAATTAATTTGAGAAGCAATATAATGATTGCATGTCGACCTGGGGCAGTATTTAAACCTTACACTGCAGGTGGCTCAAAGAACAAAATCACTATGTTTAATCTAGGAGATAAAAGAAATAATAAAATAGAAAATGTAGGTATTAGAGGTATCGAAGGTGGTAGGGCTAGAATAGATATTCCTACTTGGGAAACCGGCATTACTTCTATCTCATTAAGTAAAGTTGAACATTTCATAATAAGTGATATCAACTTCTACGATCACAAAACACAATACTGTTGTATTGGATTCAGTCCAGCGGATCCAGCCGATCATACAGATTTTCCAAGACCAACAGATGGTTATGTAGGTAATTTAAGTTCATTCAATTGTCATTTTGGTTATGGTCTTATGCAACTTCAAACAGCAAGAAAAATTCATGCAGAAAATTGTTATTCAAAAGGTGGAGTGTGTTATCGTTTAGAAACAGGATGGAACCTAATGAATCAATATTCTAATTTTAACGAAGGTGGAATTTTTGATATTACAGGACATAATTTAAAATGTGAAAATGGTGCTGCTGCAGTAATGATATCCCCTCACTCACAACAATGTGAAGGAACAATTTGCATAGAAAAAGTAAATGCTGTAAGTTGTCAAGAAGGAATACAAGTACATGCTGGTTTTGTATATAAAGAAACAAAAAATGGCACAAAAGTTTATGCGAAAGGATACGATTCATCTGGTAATTTAACTGTTACACTTACTCCAGGTCATTTTAATTCCCAATCATTCGTAAGAAATGTTGACGTAACCTTTGGTGATAATGCACAATGTCGTTATTGGCCAGAATTTGCTAAATGCATGCCAGACGAATATTTTAATAAAATAACAGTTGATAAAATAAATGGTGCATATCCTGAATATATAGCAAATATTCCATCGATAGCTCCCGTTGATATCAGTAGTGAAGATGTAGATCCAAATTTCGAAGGCTACGGTTATTCTATAGATTGGAGTAAAACAACTATCAATCATCATGGATTCAAATATAATAATGGCAACACCATAGAAACCATGACAATAAAAAGAGTCCGATAATTAAACCAAATTTATTTTAAATCTATAAGAGTAATTTTTATAAGTATTTCTATATTAAAATTTAATGTAGAAATACTTTTTTTACAACTATCGAAATCTACAAAACAAAGTCCTCCAAAAATTGTCTCAAAAGCATTTTACATTAAATCATAGCTCTTATACTTAAGTGCTAAAACTGTCTTAACAAAACAATTTAAAATTTAGAAAGAAAAACCCATTTTGAAGGTTCAAAATGGGCGTTGCGAATTAGTTATTATTAAAACAAATTACGATGCAACTAGATCTTCGCTAGTATGCATCCAAAAGCTTTTCACTTTCATTTTTAAATAGTTCGATTCGTACTCGACACATTTCATTGGATCGGATTTTTTATACAAATCCTGTCCAATTTCCATAATATCTTGCATGGTTGCCCACAAATTGTTCAAACAACGAAAAACTTCCTCTTTTAACAATCCTCTCGAGTTCAACAAACGATTGAGTTCAATTTTATTTAATTTAAGCACTTGGAAAAGCATCAAAATACGATCGATAATAGTTTGGGTTACTTCGGCATTTTCGCGAGGAATATTCGCTTCCAGTTGCACTACAAATTTTGGAATTACTTTCAATATCGCTTTTAAATCTTTCTTTTCAATAATCTCGACAATCTTATCGAATTCCTTAATTCGCGACACGGGAAAATTATCTTGAACCTCCAACATCATACTATTTAAAGATTCTATTCGTTTATAAATTCCAAAACGCAAGTTTTGAATTTGAACTCCTTCGGGGCCACAACATACGTACTCTTTTGCACGCTTAATTTGCTCGTTTAAGCGATTTTTAAACTTCTCATCAAATATCGGATACAATCTATTGAAATCGGACATGTCTCTAGAATAACTGTCCAAAAGAAATTTTGCCGCCACGGGCATTTCATCAAAACTAAAAGGAAAATCTATTGTTTCCATACCACCAATTTTATTAGTTATGCATACATTTTAACACTCTCATTTTTTACTGTTATTCTATCTCACCACTTACAGAATTTTTTTGAAACAGTAACAAATACTTGAGAAATAATCTGTACCAAATTCATTACATAATTACATGAATTCACATCATTTTCGACACATAAAATACAAAAAATCAGTACGATCGGGAAAATATCGAAAATGATGTACAACATGTTTTTACAAACGCCCCTTAAAACGTATTGATTTTAATGGGAAAAGCTATCTGTTTTTTTTTAGCATCAATCAATCTTTTATTAGTTTTGTATAGATCCAATAAAAATAAGATGACGAAAAAAATACTTTTACTAGCTTTTCTCTTTTTGCCATTGTTCAACTTTGCGCAACAAATTAATAAGACAGACGAGCAAGGTTACAAACAAGGCATTTGGGAAAAAAAACATGCCAATGGCAAACTTCAGTATTCGGGAACTTTTAAAGATAATTACCCTATTGGAGAAATGAAGCGTTTTCATTCCAACGGATTATTAAAAGCAGAATTGTTCTTTTCCGATCAAGGAAAAAAAACAAAAGCAAGTTTATACAATGAATCTGCGGTATTAATTGCCAAAGGAAATTTTATTCAATCAAAAAAGGATAGCATTTGGGTGTATTTTGATAAAGACACCAACATTAGGGCAAGTGAGACTTTTGATAATGGAATTAAGGCTGGTGAAAGTATTTACTACTTTAAAAATGGGAAACCTGCCGAAATACTAAACTATTCCGATGGAAAACGAAACGGTATCTGGAAACGATTTTTCGAAAATGGTCAAGTTTATCTGGAAGCAAAATACATATCTGATAATTTAGATGGCATTACACAATCGTATTTTACAAATGGTGTAATCGAATTTAGTGGCACTTATAAAAATAACAAGCGCGATGGAAAATGGGATTTCTATTCTGAAAAAGGCGAGCTTCTTTTCCAGATAGACTATAAAAATGGAATCGCTAATAATCAGGATGAATTGGATAAAATTCAGCAGGATAAATTGCAGGAAATGGAACAGCAAAAAGACAAATTTGTCGATCCTGAAAAATTTGTTAATGATCCCGATTCCTATCTTCGATTGCAATCAAGATAAACAAAATCGCATCTATCACTCTCCTAATTACTAATTCATTAAGCGCAAGCAAATGAGCCAAAAAGGAATCAGTCTTTTTCAACTGAATCAGCAAATAAAAAATATCCTTTCCGAAACATTTACTTCGGGCGTTTGGATCGTGGCCGAAATTAGTGAGTTGCGATACAATCAAAACGGACATTGTTATTTAGAGTTAGTAGAAAAAGATGAAAATAGCGACCAAATTATCGCGAAAGCAAAAGCTACTATTTGGTCGTATACTTTTCGAATGCTGAAACCTTACTTTGAAACAACAACTAGCCAGCCGTTTTCATCAGGAATAAAGGTTTTGGTAAATGTGAATGTTGAATTTCAAGAAATTTATGGCTTTTCATTAAATATCAAAGACATTGACCCCACTTACACTTTGGGTGATATGGCCAAAAGAAGAAGAGAAATAATTGCTCGTTTAGATGAAGAAGGAGTGTTGGATATGAATAAGGAATTGATTTTTCCTGAAATTCCCAAGTGCATTGCCATTATATCCTCTCCCACTGCTGCTGGGTGTGAAGATTTTGTAAACCAACTGGAAAATAATACGTTCGGCTACAAGTTTCATTATAAGTTATTTCCCGCTATTATGCAGGGAAATAATGCCGAAGAATCGATAATTGCTGCTCTCGATAAAATAAATGAATACGAAGCTATTTTTGATATTGCGGTGATTATTCGTGGTGGCGGTTCGCAAGCAGATTTAAACTGCTTTGATAGCTATTGGCTGGCTTTTAACATTGCACAATTCCCTATTCCAGTACTATCGGGTATTGGACACGAAAGAGATGAAACGATTGTTGATTTAGTGGCGCATACCAAGGTAAAAACACCAACTGCCGCTGCCGAATTTTTAATTGATTGTTTCGACGAGTGCCGAGAATATCAGAATAGCTTACGCGAGCAATTTTTAGAAGAAGTGAATGAAGTTCTTTTATCCTCATCGGAAAAATTAGTTCATTTAACGAACAAATTCTCCCCAATGGTAAGTCAAATACTGGAACGAAAATCGAATTGGTTAAACTTAGCCAAGCAACGTTTAAAAAATGCAGGCACACATCTAACTGGTAATCAATTTCATTTGCAACAAAAATTAAATGCACAATTTCAGCATTCTACCCAACGAAGAATAGAGAATCAAAAAACGCTTATTAAACAACTACAGCTAGCGATTCAAACAAAAATTAAGCGACAGGTTGAGCAAGAAAAACACAACATTAGCTTATTCGAACAATCGGTAAAGTATTTGAATCCAAATAATATTCTAGAAAAAGGATATACCTTAAGTTTGAAAGAAGGCAGAATAATAAAAAATATTGATCAGTTATCGTCGCAAGATATAATTGAAACCCGATTTGCAAACGGAAGCGTGGAAAGTCAGGTTCAAAAAATCAATAAAAAAGAGAAAACACAAAAAACTAAATTAAATACAAATGGCTAAAAAGAAAACAAGCTATCGCGATGCAATTACCGAAATTGAAGAAACCATTGCTTCCATTGAAAATGACGAACTGGATGTGGATGATTTATCCGACAAGGTGAAACGTGTTTCGGAACTTCTAGTAATTTGCAAAGAGAAGCTTCACAATACAGAGAAAGAAGTCGAAAAAATTTTAAATGAGATGGATGAATAAATTGTTGCTTGTATTTATTGTTTCCCTTATAGGGATTTCTTGCGAGGCGCAAAAAGCTGAAAAGCATGATTTGCAAACGTATGTAGATGATTTTGCGCAGGATAGCTGTTTTTATTCGGCAGGAATTGGAATGGTAATCTCTGATGTGAAAACCGGTGCTGTTTTGGCAATAAATCAAGCTCATTTGGCCTTAACACCAGCTTCCACACAAAAATTAATTACCACAGCCGCTGCCCTGGAAATTTTGGGTAGTAATTACCAATTTACAACATCAATAGAAACCGACGGAGAAATACTTGCAAACGGAACGTTAAATGGAAATGTAATTGTAAGAGGTGCTGGAGATCCTACTCTGGGGTCGAAATATTTTGAAACCGATAAAACAATTACACAACAAATTGCCGAGCAAATAAAAGCACTTGGCATAAAAAAAATACAAGGAAAATTAATTGCCGACGATACTTACATTCAAGCGAAAATACCAGCTACCTGGATCTGGGAAGACATTGGAAATTACTACAGTGCAATTCCCAACGCACTCAATTTTCAGGACAATTGGTACAGTCTGTTCTTTTCATCAGGAAAAGCTGGTTCTCAAACACAATTAGTAAGAACAGTACCCAATACTACTGGCTTAATTTTCGATAATCAGGTAAAAAGTTCTGTTCTAAATCGCGATTTGGCTTATATTTTTGGTGGAAATACCAGCAATCAACGAAGAATTGAAGGAAGTATTCCACAAAACAGAGCCGAATTTGAGGTAAAAGGAGCTCTTTTGCATCCTAAAAATAGTTTACTCGAAGCCTTAAACAAATCGATTCTGGAGGAAAGCATCTCTATCGAAAACATGGTAATTCCAAGTAAGGAAAGGAAAATCCTTTTTAGTCTTTTGTCGCCTAAACTAAAAGAAATTATAAAGCTTACCAATCAAAAAAGCATTAACCTTTTTGCCGATCAGCTGCTTTTCGAGATTGGAGCAAAAGAATTTGGGGAAGCTAGTTGGGAAAATGGCATTCATGCCGTTAAAAATTTCTGGGAAAAAGAAGATCTCCCTACCAAGTATATCTCCCTTTACGATGGTTGCGGACTTTCGCATTTTAACGCGGTTTCTGCTGGTTTTTTCGATCAGCTTTTGCAATTCATGTATCGAAGTAAATATGCCGGTGAATTTACCTCTTCCTTACCTGTTGCTGGAAAATCGGGAACTTTAAAGTCTTTTGGTAAAAACAGTAATTTACTTGGCAATTGGAAAGCTAAAACCGGATCGATGACTGGAGTTAGAACCTATTGCGGTTATTTACAAACAAAAAATGGAAAAGAATTTGCCGTAACAATTTTAATTAACAATTACTCCTGCAGTACTTCTACTATAAATAATAAACTTCTAATCCTTTTAAATCAACTTTATAATTATTAACTTCCGACTACACCTGCTTACTGATCCCAATTTATTATAATATGAGAATTATAAAGTTGCTATCTATTGCATTCTTACTTTTATCTTTTTGTTTCGAAGGAATTTCTTCCAATCAAAAAGATATTTTGGTGCTAAACTCCTATCACAATGGGTTAAGTTGGACCGACTCCATTGTATCCAGCATCAAACGAGAACTTTCAACAGAACTATCCTACTCGATTTATATCGAAGATATGGATACCAAAAGATATTACTCGCAAGATTATTTGAATCTTCTTGCCAATTTTTATCAGGAAAAATATAAGAATAAAAAGTTTGACTTAATTATATCTACGGATAATAATGCCTACGATTTCCTGCTAAAATATAAAGAGAAAATTTTTGGTGATGTTCCTGCTTTATTTTCCGGACTTAACTCTATTACCACTGTTCCCAAAGGATATAGTGGTGTTTTTGAAACCCTGCATTTCTGTTCCACCATTGCTATTATCAAAAACAATCACCCTAATTGTAAAGAGTTAGTGGTTGTAGCAGATCAATCTACAACCGGACTTACCTTAATAAAAGCTTTATCGGAAGATTTGGAGCACATGAAAGATCCTATTCCATATCGAATTATTAAGGCTCCTACTATTTGCGATTTGCAATCACAATTATCCGCTCTGAAAGAAGGAAGTATTGTGCTTTATCTGGTTTACAACCGAGAAGCCAATGGAAACTATATTACCTACGAAACCAGTTTTATCAAAGCAAAGCCTTATTGTAAGGTACCTATTTATAGTATCTGGGATTTTTATATGAATCTGGGTGCAGTTGGAGGAGCTTTAATTTCTGGTGAGAAGCAAGGAAAACAAGTTTCCGAAATGGCAAAAGAAATACTTACTGGTACTAATATAAATGATATTCCTGCTAAACTGGCGGCATATGAATATTGTTTCGACCACAAGGAACTAACTCATTTCAATATAAATAGATCGAATTTACCTAAGAATTCGCGGATAATAAATGAACCATACAGTTTTGTTCACGAAAATAAAGAAATAGTTATTCTAACCCTAACCGTATTAATTCTACTAACAATTATCATTATTGTTATGACAATTAATATGCATTTACGAAAAGTTCGCACACAAAAAGAAAAAGCACATTTATTAGAAATAAAAGCCAACCATGAAGATCTGAAAATTGCAAAGGAGGAAGCAGAAGAATCGAGCAGACTGAAATCTGCATTTTTGGCCAATATGTCGCATGAAATTCGCACTCCAATGAATGCCATTTTAGGCTTTACAGACCTATTATCTGCCGATGACGTAGAAAGAGAAAAACGAACCCGTTTTATTGCAATAATTCAAAGAAACACGAAGTATCTATTGCGTTTAATTAGTGATATCCTAGACATCTCGAAAATTGAAACCAACCAACTAAAAATTGTAAAAAGTAAATGCGTTCTAAACGATTTATTCGTAAACTTGAATGAAGCTTATGCAGCTATAATAGAATTGCATGACAATAAAAAACTTTCGCTACTAACAACACTTCCAGCAGATAAAAGCATCATCGAATTTAATACAGACAGTATGCGCTTGCTTCAAATTTTTAATAATTTGATCGAGAATTCGATAAAATTTACGAGTATAGGAACCATTGAAATTGGATATGATATAAAAGGAGATTATCTGCGCTTTTTTGTAACAGATACAGGAATAGGGATATCGGAAGACAAACAAAAAATTATTTTTGACCGTTTTCGTCAAGCGGATTTAAATGCAGATACAAGAACCTATGGCGGTACCGGATTGGGCTTAGCAATTAGTAAAAGCCTAGTGGAATTGCTGGGAGGAGAAATATGGTTTACTTCGAAACTTAACGAGGGAACTACTTTTTACTTTACCATTCCCTTTTAGTCGCAAGTTAATTTTAGATTATACAAAATAAAAAAGGCGAACCTATCTGTTCGCCTTCAATCTATTTATATTCATCTTTATTAAAAGAAATAATATACTCCTACAGAAACACGAGTATTTCCAACCCAATGGGTATTCTCTACTTCTGCTTTTTCGGTAATATCACCATAGGCAGCTGCAGTATATTCAACTTCTAACTCTAATTTTAAATTTTCAATTCGCTTGGATGCACGCGGTGCGATCCGGTACAACTCACCAATATCACTTCCTCGGCTATAAATCATACTCGAAATAACCTTCTCATCAGCACCCATGTTTTTCGAATATCCAGCAAGTAATGCCAACTCAAAATTATTTTTATTGTACGAAACATCAGCCCAAGTACCTAAAACTTTTATTCCTGTATAACTAGCCTCATTAGTCATAGTATTTACACTTTTCGCTGCATATCCACCCAGCATTAACACATCTGTTAAATTGGTTCCATAGGTAGTTTGTGTCTTAAATGTAATTTCCTGTAATTTAAGCTTATAGGAAGCAACTACAGCCCACGATGAAAGTGTTTCATCATTCTTCCAATTAATTAAATCATTAGTTGATGCAGTACCTGTTGTACTTGTTAACGATGGTTTAATATTTTTAAACTCGGCGCTAAGACCCAATAGATGTTTGCCTGCATAATAATGCACCAAAGCTTGGAAAATAGGCAATCCCGAATTCCTTAAATACTTATTACTTGCCCCATCGGGTCCGGTGCTTGTATAATCGCGTTCCGACGCAATAGCTGCTAATAATTTCCAATGTCCTGTTTTGTGTGTTAAACGCAACTGCGGATTACGAGCAAAGGCTTTGAATGGTAAACCAGCATTGGCTCCAACAGTTCCTGGAAATACTTCATCCACAAATAAAGGAGACCAGGTTTGCCCAATTAGTAAGGAGGTTTTTCCCCAATCTAAATTTACAAAGGCATGACGCAAACGCAATCCATTCACATCCGATTCTGCATTTCCAATAAATTCCGCCTCTAATAAGCCGTTCGTTTTTGCTCCTAAAATTTCGGGACCACTAATTTTTGCATTTACACGCGACTGAATAACAGCCATATTGTAAACAGCTCCTTGGTTCATATCCTTTCCACTTCCATCTAAAAGTTCATCTTTTGGATATAATAGAATAAATCCCTCTCGGGCACAAACTGTTTGACGTGTATCGTAAGTGAATAATGAATGCGCAAAACCGCCAAATTTCACCGAAATATCTTGTTTTTTCTCTTGCGCTTTACCAGTAGGAATGCCAACACAAAAAAGCATTAAAAGTAGTAGGTAGTTAATTTTTCTCATAGATTTTATTAGTTTTTTGCTCGGCAAAGATAAACAGGAATATATGGTATAAGAATATTATAAAACAGCTTTCCATTTGCAATAAAATCGTTAGATTTTAGATGTGAGATATTAGATCGATTTGCAGTGTGCTTATTTTCAGATCTTTATACCGAAACACATATTAAGCAAATCATCTTAACAATCAAATACTTACAAAAACCTAACAAAGCATTTTAAAAGAATTTCAAAAAAATAAAGAATTATTTATCATGCAGATATCTCAATATTCCTGATAAATAATTAATGGTCCTCCGTCGAACTCAATTCGGAAACTGTCTCCCATCGATTCGTTTAAGGTTCCCTGATACATCATTTCCAGCTTTTGCTCGGTTAATGCATATCGTAAATTGGCCGTAGAGATAAGAGTCTCCGGGTTTGGGGAAAATATTGAGACTTGCTGACGGGTATAACTATCGAAATTTTTTGAACGAAGAATGGGAGTAAAAAAACCGTAACTGGTAAGCATTTTCACCTTTATTTTTTTGGCAAATTCAGGCAGAAGAAATACATTCCCTATCATATGATCGTCGCGTTGTCCGGTTGCACCAACAATAGTAACCTGAGAAAATTTGTTTTCCAGACACCAATTAATGGCTTTGGTTAAATCGTTGGTATCCTGATTGGCAAAATGGTGAATAATCTCACGATATTTCCATTTCATTTCAGGATTTAAAGAATCTAGATCACCAACAATTGCATAGGGTTCGAAACCTGCTTCATCTAATTTATTAATTGCGCCATCGCAACAAACAATGTATTTTGAAGTTTTTAATTCGTGTAAAGGAATTTTATGAGTAGGAAATGAACCATTAGCCAGAATTACCGCTTTCTTTTGCATGTTTTTAATCTAAATCTTTCAGAATTTGAATATTACCAAGCACAAAAGTAATTATTCATGGGAAATTGCTTCGGTAAAATGCATATCTTTTTTCCATTGCACATAGCCAACTACTGCCAAAACAGTATAAAAAAAGAAAAGAACAGAAGTTGGATACAAGCCTTTGTAAAGATATAAGCCCAAAGAGACTGCATTTACAATTACCCAAACCAACCATTGTTCCAATATTTTACGTGCCAACATCCAGGTTGCCACAATACTTAATGCCGTTGTGAAAGCATCCCAATAAGGAATCGATCCATCGGTATAATTAACTAACACAAAGGAAATTGCAATGTAAATAAGCATACTTGCTCCAAAAAGAATCAAAAACAATTCCTTGGATAATCTTCTTACCGGAAGTTCTTTTTTAGTCGTTCCTTTCGACCACACAATCCACCCATAAATACTAATGAATACATAGTAGAATTGAAGTGACATATCCGCGTAAAGCTTAGCCACAAAAAACACATAAATATACATTATCGAAGTAAGTAGCCCCACCGGCCACAACCATTTATTTTGTTTGATTTCCAAATAAAGGAAGATTAAACCTGCAATGGTTCCAATAATTTCGATGATATTATCAAGTATCCAATTCATATTTTGGAGATATATTTTGTAGGGACACAAGATGTTGTGTCCCTACAAATTTATTTAAAATCTTACTGTTACACCAGCCATAAAGTTAATTCCTGCTTGTGGAAAATAACCATCCATATCAAAACGCTCTCCTCCAGTAATGTATGAATAAACCCAAGCATTCGACTCGTACTCAGCATCAAATATATTATTAACCAAAAAGTTGAATTTTATACTCTCTGCAAATTTAGGCTTAAACTCATACGAAAAGTTCATATTCGATACCGTGTAAGCATCTAAACTTCTATCATTACTCGATGAATTATCGATATACTGCTTACCCACATATTGATCTATAAGCTGAACGCCAAAACCTGATTTATTATAAGAAAAAATTGAATTAGCAATTACATTAGGTGAAAAAGCAATATTAGTTTCCCCTAAATTAGTTAATGTATTGCCTCCTTCATCCCAATTCTCAACACCTTCTGTAAAGTTATTGATCTTATTTTCACTCAAAGATACATTCCCTTTCCATGCAAATGAATTTGTGATATTTGCTGCTGCACTTAACTCAATACCCCTACGAAAAGACTTATCAACATTCATCATTAGAGGAGAACCAACATCATCAACACCACCTGTTAAAACCAACTGATCCTTATAATCCATATAGAATAGATTGGCTTCGAGTAAGAAATTAGCTTTGTTAAATTTATAAGTTAATTCATAATCATATAAACGCTCACTAGTTGGAATTTTTCCATCTTTAGTATCAATGTAATTACCTCTATTGGGTTCGCGATTAGCTATTGCAAAGGAAACGAAAAGACGATGACTCTCATTGATCTCATAATTCAAACCTAACTTAGGATTAAAAAATAAAAAATCATGTTTCTGAGTAATATCCCTAAAGGCAGTTTTGTCAGCATTTAAATTATCATCAACCCCTTTTATTTTGTAATCGATACCTCTTAATTGTATATCGGCATACAAACTAATATGACTATCAACAGAAACATTTGCTTTCACATAAGCATTGTACTCTTCTTTTGTTCCATTGTTGTCGTAGTACTTATCTCCTAAGAATACATCACCAGCATTCTTCATCCAACGAATTTCTCCAAAATGGTCACCCTCATATTTATTCCAGCCACCACCAGTAACTAAATCTACAAAATCTGTCTTTTTAGAAAATGAGAAAACAGTTCCGTAAAAATCATTATCTAACCATTTACGACGTATAATATCCATTTTTTCGATCGTTTCTGATCCAATTACAATTGGAGCCAAACCATATTTATTCAACGGATCATTTTTCTTAAACTGCTCGTAATAACCTTCACCTTGAGTATAATGAAAGGCCATATTGAATTTTGCATTATTAGCAAATAAGTGTGTTAAGAACAAACGATAATGCTTTTGCCAATAATTATCAGTTTCATTTTTATAAGTATACTGATTATAAGTTCTGGAATTAGAAGCTTTCATATGTGCAAGAGTCTCAATATTTATTGACTCATCATGACTACTAAATAACCAATGATCAGCATATCGTTGCATACCAGCTTCATCATTTTCTAAACGAACTTTAGGCACCCCATTCCAAGCTTGAAATGTTTTTTCTTTCCCAACAATTACATTGGCTTTTATACTTGTTCTTTCCCCATAATAACCTGCCGAGAAATAAGCCGATTGCAAATTAGAACTTGCTCGATCAATAAATCCATCAGAAGTAATTTTTGATAAACGCATATCAAAAGCGAAACCTTTTTTAAGTCCTGTTCCTAACTTAACTGTATTTTTGAATGTATTAAATGAGCCTGCAGAACTAGAAATTTCAGAATAAGGTTGAGCATTCACATTCTGAGTTTGCATATTAATACTAGCACCAAAAGCACCTGCACCACTAGTTGATGTTCCTACACCACGCTGAATTTGAATGTCATCTAAAGATGAAGTAAAATCAGGCATATTCACCCAATAAACTCCATGCGATTCAGAATCATTCAATGGAATTCCATCAATGGTTACATTAATTCGATTGGCATCAGATCCACGAATTCGAAAACCAGTATAACCAACACCTGATCCAGCATCTGATGTTGTTACAAATGAAGGTGTAATCGATAAAAGCATAGGAATATCTTGTCCCAAATTTCTCTTTGACAATTCTTCATTGCTTACGTTAGTAACAACTACTGGCGTTTTAAAATCAGCTCGAGTTGCCGCAACCAAAACCTCACCAGCCAAAATGGCAGATGCTTCTAATGTAAAATCAATTTGTTCCGACTTGTTCAACTTCACTTCTTTTTGTGCACTTTGATAACCCAAAAATGAAACTACAAAGCTGTAGTCTCCTTCTTTCAAATTCTGAAACTTGTAATCGCCATTCGAATTGGCAACGGTTCCTAAATAAGTTCCTTTTACTGCAATTGTAGCACCCGGAAGTGCTTTCCCTGCTTTATCGGTAACCTTACCTGTTAGGGTAAGTTGAGAGAATCCGACAAAACATACAAATTGCAATAAAATTAACACGCTAGCTCTGCGTAAAACACAGTTCATTTTTCTTGTAAACATTGTTTATAAGTTAAAAAGGTTAATAAAATATTGCAATGAGGTTGTAATAAGATCAGATTGGCGAAAAGTTAATTCGCAGTTTTCCCTACGCCGGCATTATCCGGATCAGGTTTAAAGGGTATGATCTCAGCCTGTTATTTAAGGCACCCCACTGTGATTTCGCGTCAAAGGTAATCGGAAATTGTACAAAAACAAAAGAGTCGGCTAAGTGCCGACTCTCTTTAAAACGTAAGTTTTATTATTTTTATTCCTATTTAATTGATTCAGGAGCATTAACACCCAAAACATCTTTAATAGCTTTTACAAAAGTTTCTTTTGGCAAAGCTCCCTGCGCCATTGTTGGCTTTCCATTAGCTGGAATAAACAAAAAACTAGGAATACTTCTTATTCCAAATGCACTTGAAACTGATGGAGATTTATCCGTATCTACTTTATAAATCTGAATGTCATTACCGTACTCTTTTTGAAGTTCTTCCAGCACTGGAGCAACTCTTTTACAGGGTCCACACCAAGTTGCATAAAAATCGACTATTACCGGCTTATCGCCTTTAAAAGTCCATTCTTTACTGTTCTCAAAATCGAATATCTTTTCTTTAAAACTATTGTCATCCAAGTGAATAACTTCATTTGTTGCTTGAGAAAAGCCATTCAGACTTAGCATTGTTACCACCAATAAAAAAAATATCTTTTTCATATGATTATAATTTGTTTTTTAGTTGCCATATGGAACTTACCATCCTGGAATAATCATCTCCCTGTGTGTAGAAAGATTTGTACATGGACGTTTCATATGATTATAATTTGTTTTTTAGTTGCCATATGGAACTTACCATGCTGGAATAATCATCTCCCTGTATGTCAAAACACCCTTGTCATGGACGTTTCATATTTATTCATTTACAGAGGTAACCCACTATCCGAACAACCCCTCATTCAACTTCTTTTTGTTTTTTACTCCACTACAAAAATGACATTTTTTTAATAACCATCCTTATAATTGATGAGCTTTAACAAAATTTTAAACTTTACTAATGTTATTTTCCTACTCCTAAAACTTCAGAGAATGCCTGCTTAAATGATTCTTTAGACATAGCACCTTGCGACATTTGTGGTTGACCATCTTTAGGAATAAATAACAAGGATGGAATACTCTGAATTCCAAACATTGCAGCTAATTCACGTTCCTTTTCCGTATCAATTTTGTAAATATCCAAATTGTCGCCATACTCTTCTTTTAACTCTTCTAAAATAGGAGCTACTGTTTTACAAGGTCCACACCACTCTGCATAAAAATCAACCAAACAAGGTCTATCTCCTTCAAATTTCCAATCTTTATTTTGTTCGAAATCGAATACTTTCGCTTTAAATGTTTCTACTGTTAAATGTTCTACCATAACTTTTCTTATTAAAATAATACAATCACTTTACATGTATAAATATACATATTTACATCTTACAATTTATATGCCAAATTCAAAATCTTCTTATTTTTATAGATTCTATTTAAATAATTGTAATTTTGTCAGCGAAAAGGACTCAGGAATTGTCAATTAATACTCCTAATGCCTATCCATTAGAAAAAAACTGTTTGAAAAAAAGTAAAGTGAAAGAACATTTAAAACACCCTATATTTTCCATTATCTCCAAAATTGTAACCCGCGAAAATCTTGAAAGTTATGTCATTGGAGGTTTTGTAAGAGATTTATTTTTACAACGAGAATCAAAAGATATTGATATTGTAGTTATTGGCAGTGGTATTGATCTAGCTCAAAAAGTAGCAAAGGAAGCCGGAGTATCCAAAGTTTCCGTTTTTAAAAACTTTGGGACTGCAATGCTTAAATACAAAGATTTAGAGATAGAGTTTGTAGGTGCCCGAAAAGAATCTTACAACCGGGATTCCAGAAATCCAATTGTGGAAGATGGAACTTTAGACGACGATCAAAAAAGAAGAGATTTTACAATTAATGCGCTAGCGCTTAGCTTACACCACGATAATTTTGGTGAATTACTGGATCCATTTAATGGCATTAATGATTTAAAAAGTAAAATCATTAAAACGCCCATGGAACCAATGATTAC
Organism: Labilibaculum filiforme; assembly: GCF_002843315.1. Classification (GTDB taxonomy): domain Bacteria; phylum Bacteroidota; class Bacteroidia; order Bacteroidales; family Marinifilaceae; genus Labilibaculum; species Labilibaculum filiforme. The sequence goes on from NZ_MVDD01000001.1 coordinate 148,262, forward strand.
TTTCTCTGACGATCCTTTACGGATGATGAGAGCGATCCGTTTTGCAACACAACTTAACTTCACCATATCAAAAGAAACTCTTGCAGCCATTCGCAACAATAGAGAGCGCATAGCTATTATTTCCAAAGAAAGAATTATTGAAGAATTAAATAAAATTATTCTTTCCGAAAAACCTTCTATTGGCTTTAAACTATTAGATGAGACGGGTTTATTAAGGTTAATATTTCCCGAATTTGTTCGATTAAAAGGCCGGGAAACTAAAAATGGAATCAGCCATAAAGATAATTTTTACCATACCCTTGAAGTACTAGATCAATTAACTCCCAATTCGAATAATCTTTGGTTACGATGGGCTGCTCTACTGCACGATATTGCCAAACCAAATACAAAAAGATTTGTGAATGGAATCGGTTGGACTTTTCATGCTCACAATTTTATTGGAGAAAAAATGATTCCTGGCATTTTTAAAAAAATGAAATTACCCTTGAACGAAAAAATGAAATTTGTTCAAAAAATGGTATTACTTCATATGCGCCCTATTGTATTGGCTCAAGAAGTAGTTACCGACTCGGCTATTCGTAGATTGCTATTTGATGCCGGCGATGATGTGGATGAATTAATGAAACTTTGCGAAGCCGATATCACTTCAAAGAATGAAGAAAAAGTAAAGAAATTTCTGGATAACTTTCAACTAGTTAGAAGGAAACTTAAGGAAGTAGAGGAAAAAGATTCGGTGCGCAATTTTCAACCACCGATTGATGGACAGGAAATTATTGAAATTTTTAATTTATCGCCCTGTAGAATGATTGGTGATATTAAAATGGCAATAAAAGAAGCCATACTCGATGGTGTTATTCCCAACGAACATGATGCGGCTTATGAATTTATGCTGAAAAAAGGAAAAGAATTAGGGCTTGAGCCCATTAAAAAAAACCAGTAAAAATGAACCTTTGGCTTACCCCAAAGGTTTTTTTTTTGACAAAAAAACAGGTGCTTTCTAAAATAGCACCATAAAATCAAACAATAATATCTATTTTTGCACGCTGAAAAAACTAGTAACCAATGCGTACATAAATTAATTTAGAATGGCATACGTTGATAATACAATGATTATCAGAAGAGATCTTTTAGCAAGAATGGCAGATCTTTTTAATGAAAACAAGTTAATTGAAGGATTAGATAGAATCCCTCTTGAAATGGCTCCACGTCGGAACTCAAACTCGGATCGTTGCTGTATTTTTAAAGAACGTGTAATTATAAAAGAAAAATTGATTCCTCTTTTAGGTTTCGATTTGGATGAATATACCGATGAGCTTAAAACATTGGCTTCCTACGCCGAAGAAGCTCTCCTAAGAGAAAACCCAATTAATAAAATATTAACGGTTGTTGATGAAGCTTGTACCTCTTGTGTAAAGAATAGCTACATCGTAACCAATCTTTGTAAAGGTTGTGTGGCTCATCCATGCATGATGAATTGCCCGAAAGAATCCATTAGCTGGAACGCAAACGGCCAAGCTCAAATTAATCCAAAAACATGTATCAATTGTGGTATTTGCATGAGTGTATGCCCTTACCATTCCATTATATTTATGCCTGTTCCTTGCGAAAATGCTTGTCCGGTTGGAGCAATCACAAAAGATGAATATGGCATTGAACGCATAGATGATGAAAAATGCATTGATTGTGGTAAATGTATTACTGCTTGTCCTTTTGGTTCTATTATGGAGAACTCGCAGATTATTGATGTGATGAAATCGATTAAAAATGAAAAACAGGAAACAATTGCTATTGTTGCTCCTGCTATTATTGGACAATTTCGTACGAGTACCGAAAATGTATTGGGAGGCATTAAAAAACTTGGTTTTACTCATGTAATGGAAGTTGCTAAAGGTGCCAATATTACTACCGTAAAAGAAGCAGATGAATTATTGGAACGTTTGGAAGCTAAAGCTCCATTCATGACCACATCTTGTTGTCCAGCATACGTTTCGGCAGTTGACAAGCACATTCCTGAAATGAAAAAATACGTTTCGACCACTAAGAGCCCGATGTATTATGCTGCTGAAATTGCCCGCGAAAAACATCCTAATGCAAAAATTGTATTTATTGGGCCATGTATTGCCAAACGTCGCGAAGGAATGAATGATCCTAATGTGGATTACGTAATGACTTTTGAGGAATTATCGGCCCTTTTTAAAGGTTGGAAAGTAGAAATGGAAATAGAGAACGCTATTAATCTGGACAAAAGCATTCTTAATCATGGTAGAGCTTACGCAGCAAGTGGTGGTGTAGCACAATCGGTTCTTGAACTTAAGCCTTACGTTAACATTAAACCGGTTATTGTAAATGGACTTGATAAAAAGAAGATAAACATGCTGAAAGCATTTGCCAAAACAGGTAAAACCAGTGGTAACTTTATTGAAGTTATGGCTTGTGAAGGTGGTTGTATTTCAGGTCCAAGTTCCAATTTTGATCCAAAAACAGGTGGAAAATTATACGAAAAAAATCTTGCAGATATTATTGCTGCAGAATAAATAAACTAAAAAAAAATGGCTGTGGAATTATATCTGCAGCCATTTTTATTTTCTCCATAAATCAAGAATAATAGGCAAATGGTCGCTAAAACCATCGTTAAACTTATAGCCTACAAAACTTCGAAAAGGCTTTTGTCCAAAATAAGTACGATCGGTTTCCAATAAAAAATCAGGTTTAAAAAGACTCATATTTTCAGGATCGCAATACAAAACACCTGATTTATTAAGCAAAGCTCCCGATACAATAAATTGATCGAGCATTCCCCATTTCGCCTGATATTTATGACTTCCTATTCCTGTTTTATTTAAATAAGGATAAGCCAAATTGTACAATTTATTCGTGCAAAACTCATTTTTTGGTGCTAAAGCATTTAATTCTATTTGTAAGGATCGGTTATCCGGATAATCATTGAAATCGCCCATAATTACGACCAATGCGTTCGCATGAACCTCGAAAACTTCGGAGACTTTCTTTTTTACCAACTTTGCTGCACCAATCCGTTTCTCTTCAGATTCTAACTGGCCTCCCCAACGCGATGGCCAATGATTAACAAATACATGTAAAGTATCGTCGGTATTTGTTTTGCCTTTTACGTATAGTATTTCACGAGTGGTAGAGATGCTATCTCCCTCGTAAATTAAAGGAAGAAAAGAGGTGTCAATTGGGTGAAAAGTTTCTGGCTGATAAATTAAAGCAACATCAATTCCTCTTCTATCCGGCGATTCGCGATGAATAATTTGATATCCTGTGTTGTTTAAATATCCAATTTTAAATAAACCATCCAAAACAAATCTATTCTCAACCTCGCAAAGTCCGATTAAATCGGGGAACTCCCATCCTCCTGCTGCCAATATCACCTTCGCAATTTTTTGGCTTTTTTTCTGATATTTTTCCCACGTCCAGTTTCTCTCTCCCATTGGGAGAAATTCATTATCTAAAGTGAGACTATCATCAAAACAATCGAACAAATTTTCCACATTATAGAACATCAGTCTAAAATCGCCTCGTTTTCCCTCTTCCGATCCATCGATTACCGTTTGTGCAAAAGTAAAATTCACGCAAAACAACAAACCGATCATTAGTGGCACGATACGTTTCATTCTATTCTGTTTCAAAAAATTCGTAACAACCCATATCTGGTGCAACATCTTGATCCCTGCGATTACCGGCCAAATCGAAAATACAAGTCGCTATATATGCGGCACTTCCTTTATTTATAACTGGTGATTGCTCACTTAAATTAAAATCAAATTCGTTCACATTGATAAAAGCCGGATCTTCATTAAATAAACATTCGTTTAAAGAGGATGCAAAAGTAGTTTGAGCCGAATTGCCTAATTTTAGAAGAGAATGCTGCAACAAAACAGTTTCTGCTTGCTCTGCATCCAATTCATTGAGTCTATTTCCCTCTACTATGCAATTCCTAATAATTAGACCATCTTCACTATTGCCATTATAGGAGATTATGGGCGCCGATCGGGCTGAAAAAAACCAAGAATTGTATAGTGTAGAATGAACTAGCTGATAGGAGCCCTCTCCCTTTAAAAGAACACATTCCTCGCCACAATTAGTTATTAGCATATCATGAGCAGTAATGTTGGAATTAGAAGCTTGTAATCCATTCCCTGTAAAATTTCTTATGACTCCGTACTCTATCCTTACAGGATTCTTATCCAATTTGCTTTTGGTAAAATTCAAACCACTAATGCCGTTTTCGAGGATAAAATGACTAAGGTAACTAGTAGTGCTTTCGTCGTAAAAATAAATTCCATTCCATTGACCGGGAATATTTTTATACGATTCATCCAATCGAGAACTACCGAAATAAACAGGTTGATGAAAACTTCCCGTCACCTCTAAATTCCCTTTCACATGCAGTGCCACATTCTTTTTAAAATAAACCCGTGCTCCTTTATCTACAATAAGGTCGATTCCTTTGTCCAACCAAACAGACTCTGTAAGCAAATAAGGCCGATTTGCGGTCCAAATAACATTTTCTTGAATATCTGTATCAATTACGTAAACATCTTGCGCAACAGTCTTTAAAACCACTCCCTGCAAATTGCCATTTACTGCAAACACCAAGTGATCTTCCATCATACGTGGAGCATCCTCATTTTTTGCTTGAAGATCAACCTCCACGAAAATAAACAGACTGTCTTTCGCATCCAGTGTAATATCCATCAAATCGTTCGACTGAATTCCATTTACATTTAATCGATAAGCTGACTCCGAATTTTGCAGGTATAAATGGGAGATAATAACTTTATTGGAGGAAGTATTCTTCACCTTTACTTGTTTGGTAGTAGAACCAAATCCAGTAAATAGAGCTTCGAAATCTAATGTATCTGTAGAAAATGACAATCTAAAATTAGGATCGGTGGTAAACTGCTCCTCTTTATCGCAGGAAACCAGACTAATGAAAATGGCAATAAAAAAAAGAAAACGATAAAAATGCATAGTTTGTTTTATTAAAATCGAACTTGAAGATATAAAAAATCCGGTATTTTATGTAAAAATACCGGATTCAAATTTTTCTAAAATTTATTAAAAGAAAATATAGCTTTTGCTATTTCTCTTATATCGCGAAGTTTTAGTTTTACTAAAATTACGATCAGCAGCTCTTCTTTCTCTCAACCTGCTTTCCCGTTTCATCTTATTCGGGATATCGAAATTAATTCCTAAGGTAATTTCATGCGTTCCATCACTACTATCAGCAATTAAATTGTTTGTATAATGATCGTACGAATATCCTATGTAATATTGGTTATAATTTACACCAACCATACCAACAATCTGATCGTTTGTTCTGTAGGAAGCAGCCATCCAAAAATGATTAATATACAATTTCATCGACACATCGTAATAAATATCCGAATCCATGGTTTTACGAACAATCACCGAAGGCTCCAAATCAACCAAATCTTTTAAATGAAAAGTATAACCCGCAGTTGCATAAAAGTGACGCATCATGATATTATCATCGATGTTATCGTCTCCCATTTTAACCGAAGACTCAAACAAATGCGCAGCGGATGCTCCTACAAAATAATCATCGTTGTATAAGTAAACCCCAAAATTAGCATCAGGAACGTAGGATACTTCGTCAGGACCAGCTTTTGGATCATTAACTGGTATGTACCTTTTATCGAACTTAAACTGGTAAAAAACACCACCTAATCCAAAGGAAAGCTTTGTTCCTGTTTGTCCCAATGTACTTTTCGAAAGTTGTAAATGATAAGCATATGAAAACTCAATCCCTGTTCTTGCAACTTCTCCTGCCTTATCGTTAAAAAAATATGCTCCCAAACCAACCCCACTTGTCTTATTTCGCCGCGATAACGGATTCCCTTTCACATTACAGGTAATACATTTGTTACTCATATTTTTATTAAAACTCAAGGCTTGCGTTTCAGGAGCCCCTTCTACCCCCGACCACTGTTGCCGTAAACTTAAACGCAAAGGTGAATACATTCGACTTCCTGCCATTGCTGGATTTAGTAAAAATCCATTCTCGACATATTGACTGTACAGTGGTAATTGTTGAGCTTTTCCTTGAGTGAATACAAATAGTAGCACTCCTAGAATTATTGTTATTCTCATTAGATTCTAAGGGTCAGGTTTAATAATATTAATTAACGGAGAATTGTAACAGTTCCCAGTATTGGTTTTTCATCATCTAGTTCTACAGCATAATAGTACGAACCTATTGGTAAATTAGTACTTCCATCGGCACCTGTCCATGGGTCGCCTCGGTACTGATTACCTGTTCCACTAAATTTATAAACTGTTTTTCCCCATCGATCGTAAATTACAATCTTAAGGTTTTGTACAAACTCGATTCTCTCTAATTCCCAATAATCATTATAACTATCATTATTCGGTGTAAATGCCTTTGGTATTTTTATTCTATTCTCATATAAATATTCAAGTACAATTGTTGAGTCTATCGGACACTTATTATAATCATATCCTATTAAATGGTAAGTTCCTCTTCCTAAATCCTCAATGCTTGATCCCGAATAAAGATTCAAATCCTGATCCTCCCAATTTAAGGTGTAATCAAGAACTCCTCCGGTCACATCAATTCGAATGGAACCATCATTAGCATCAATTGTTGTTGGACGACTTGCCTCCACTTTGATAACCAAATCGTCTGGCTGAACTAGCTCCACACTGGCAACATCCGAACAACCATGCTCATCAATTACCTTAACATCATAAGTACCAATAGCTAGATCAGAAGCTATATCCGTTTCCTGTCCATTCGACCATTCGATTAGATAATTTGGAGTTCCTCCTGAAATATCCACTGTAGCACTTCCAGATTTTTCACCAAAACAATTTGGACCATGGAAGACATTAATTTCTGCAATTAAAGTATCCGGCTGGTTCAATAACTTACTATCCGAAGTCTCACATCCATTATTATCAACAACAACAAATGAATAATCACCCGCTTCTATATCAAATATATCTTTGGTGATACTACCATAATTATCCCAATTAATTACATATGGCCCAGTACCTTCCGAAATATTAAGCTTTATCCAACCATCTTCCAAACCATAACAGGATGGTTCAGAAAAACCAGCAACCGTTACTAAAACCTGCTTTGGCTCAACAATACTAATTGGTGTTATTTCTGATTTACAACTATTTGCATCTGTTATCTGTACGGTATAGGTTCCTTCTTCCAGTCCCTGCTGATCTTCACTAGTTGGCGTCACTCCTGGTCCTCCCCATAAATAGGTATAACTTGGCGTTCCCCCTTGTGGATGTATATTTATATAACCATCTTTCATTCCCGGACAAGAAATGTCTTCCTTCCAAAATTCAGCGACTAACTTATCGGGTTCATTAACCACAACCTGCAAACTCTGACTTTCGTATCCTGGATCACCAGCAGTATCGTATACAGTAACAATATAACTACCAGCTTTTAATCCAGACACATTTTTATCTGTACTTCTAAAATAGTTATCACCAGTCCACGAGTAGCTTACATTTGCAGGATCACTTTCTCCTAAAATATCCACATCAATTGCACCGTTGTTTCCACCAGGGCAAGTAACATCTGTAATCTTAGTCGTGAAAAGTAATAGTTTTTCTGGTTCATGAATCTTTTTCGAATCTTCAGTTCTACATTCATTCGCATCTAAAACAACCACCTCATAAACCCCCATTTCCAAACCATTCACCGAAATGCTTCCTGAAAAATTTGAAGATTCAGCGTAAGAATATCCATTCGGTCCTGATATCAAGAAAATATAAGGAGTAGTTCCTCCTGTAACACTTGCTGTGATTACTCCATCACGCAAACCTTCTGCAGTAATATCAAATGGTGTAACTGTTAGTGCTAAGGAAGATGGCTCTGTAATTACTTCACTTCCAGATACAGAACATCCATATTCCGAAGTAACTGTATAATCGTATGTTCCCGGCTCTAAATCCAGAATATGTTTGGCTCCCGACAAAAATCCAGTTCCATTGGTCCATGCAATTGTGTAGTTTGCATCTCCAAAATCTACATCCAATTCAATCTCTCCATTTGCAGCATTATTACAACTAACATTTTTAACATTTGCAACACTCGCTAGTAAAGGATCGGGAGCAATTAATTCGTAAGTACTGCTCGCCGATTGACCAGCCGATGTTGCTGTTAGCGTATAAATTCCAGCAGCTAATCCGGAAATTATTTCCCCGAAACCAGTATAACCTGCTGGTCCTGACCAAGTATAGGCAAATGTTCCATCACCACCAGTGGCATGTGCTTTTAATTCCCCAACCGGACTTCCCGAACAACCAACTGCTTGTTTTTCTTCAATATATGCAAATGTGCTTCCTGGTTCTTTAATTATTATCGATTTTTTTACTGTAGAACATCCCGAAGCATCTGTTGCAACAACAGTATATACACCTCCCGCTAAATTTTCAATTAAGAAACTATTGTCGTCGTAATCATTCGGGCTAACCGAAGAATATCCGTTAGGTCCTGTTACGGTGAAACTATAAGGAGTTGTTCCTTCCAAAGTTTCAATAGCCAGAATACCATTATTAGTTCCTGCAACCAAAATATGCTGCTCTACAACTAAACCTAGTTGAATCGTTAATCCTAAATTCAAATCGACTTCATCTTCCGAAGAACAATTGTTTTTATCGGTAATCAGCAAACTATAATCTCCAGCAACAATATTTTCAATATTCTGAGAATAAGCTCGATAATCTCTAGGCCCTGACCAACTATATTTATACCCGCTATTACCACCATAAGGAGAAATTCGTATAATACCATCGTTCGTATTTTTACAGCTAGGCAACACAACATCTTCAATTAAGAAACCTATTTTTCCGGGTTCGCTAACGGTTACATTCTGTTCTAATACGCACGAATTAGCATCAACAATTCGAAGAGCATAAGATTTAGGTGCTAAATTCGAGAATATTCCTGTTGTACTTTCTACTCCATCTAAATAATAATTATATCCTGGAGTTCCTTGGGTTGCTTCCACGAATATTTCACCAGAACTTTCGCCATTACAATTTGCAGCCTCAATCGTTAATTCATTTGCTATTAATTCCTGTGGTTCTGCTAGTTCCTTGCTTAAAACCGAAGTACAGTTCACGGCATCAGTTACAGTTAATTCATATGTTCCTCCTGCCAAACCAGAAATATTTGCTGTTGTAGCCGTAAAACCAGAAGGTCCGGTCCAAGCGTAAGAATAATCAGTAACACCGCCTGCAATAATCGGATTAAACGATCCGTTATTATCATTATAACACTTAATCGTATCTCTAATATTCAAATTCATTACAATCTCAGGATTTGAATTTACGATAACATCCTGTTCTGGAGTTGCACACAAATTTGCATCTGATACGTGTACTTTGTAATCACCCGAATATAATCCTGTCATATTTTCACTTGCTTGCACAATATTATCCAAGAAATAAGATAAATTTCCTGTTCCTCCCGAAGCGGCAACTAAAATCTCTCCTGTAGGAATTGTAAAACAAGTTAAGTCTTTAGTTTTGATACTATCCACTAACAATTCGTAAGCATCAAATATATTTACAACTGTATCGAATTCACAGTTCTTTCCATCAGCAACAGTAATATTGTATTTACCAGGAGCTAAATTTAAAGCTGTACTTTCCCAATTTGTTTTATTGGTTGATGTTGAAGAAGAAAAATCGATTCCATCCTCATCTTCCCAGAAAAATTTATATTCAGGATATTGAACATTTGAAACTTTCGCAACAATTCGTCCATTTCCTTGACCAAAACACTTTACATTATTCGCAGTAATTTCTAGCGAAACATTTGATTTGGCACCTAACTGAACCTCAATAATCGATTCTATATGACACAAAGAACCATCTTTAGCAACAGTATTTTCACCATAAATCACATCAACCTTATAAAATCCAGATGTTGAAACTTCAATTACTGTATTTGTTTCAGAAGCTAATATTGAGTATGGTGCTACTCCATCCACACTATAATACCATTGAAATGTTGTGGTACTATTAATAGGAAAGTTTTTAACATGATCTAAAACAGCAACATCACTACACCATTCTTCACGAGCCTGATCAAAACTTTCTTCAAACGAAGGTGGATTTTCATCGTCAAAACCATCACCATCTGCATCTTCAGTCAATAGAGTAAAACCAGTACTACTTCCACCATTATCATCATATGCATAGCGAACTGGATGAACCCCTCCTGAACCTGAAGATCCAGCAATATCCGTTAAGGATGCATTGTAAATTTTATCGAACAAACCAGATGGTTTATTAATATAAGCCATACTTCCTGGAGTACTTGACCTTAAGAAAACATACGAACAACGCACGCCTTCCATTTTCAAATCATAAATAACGGTAATTGTTTTCCCTGATTCAATGATATTGTTTTCGTATCCCAATGTAAATTCCAAATTCGTGAAGGTATTATCTCCATAAATCTGTCCTTGCTCCAAGAATCTAACCGATTTAAAATCACCTTTCCCAGTGCCTTCAATTTTAATAATTCCATTATTTATAAAATCAACAAAACCAAAACTTACCTCTGTATCTGTTTCACAATAGATACCTCCGCCATTTTGAAATGTCATTCCAACATCGGTGGTAATATATTCTAGTCCTCCATCTGTATTTACAATCATATTCCATGCATTATCCAAATCGGAAGTAACGGTTACTAATGAACCACTTAAATCGAACTTGCGAACTGCATAAGGATCGCTTAATGATAGCGAACTAAATCTTCCAACTGTAAAATCATTCTTATTTGTACTTACAGAACCACTTTCCAAATATAAATCTCCAGAAGTTAGTAAGCTGGAATTCCAAACCCAAGTTTGTCCATCGCCATCGAAGATAACATCACCATCCATCGACTTATTGGCAAAATCAACAATTTTATTTCCTGCTAATCCATCTCCAACAAACTCGAAAACTCCATGCATATTCATCGACATGGTTTCGGTTAAGTCCATATATCCAGCAATTTGTAGATTTGCATCCACTCTAAAATCAGCATCCGGATCAATATCATCGTACCAAGTCATGCTGTGACATTTCCCAGCAGCACTTAGTTCTACTATTTTACTTCCTAAAAAGGAGTTCACTGTAAAAAACACGTCATCGTTTAAAGTAGGCACACAACCTTCTTCGCTACCATCCTGAGTACGACTCCAATTTTCGTGATTGTGCCAGCTATCGTCTGCTCCTTTTCCAACCCAGTATAAAGCGATTGGAGCAATAGCGCCATCAATAGTCCAGCCAGTAACATTCCCTAAATCGAAGGAATTGGTAGCGGTATAAGTTGCTCCAGCAGCTCCATCTCCTTTAATATCTTTTAATTCCAAGAAATCACCAACCACATTATTCGCGGCTAATATGGTAGTTTGTTTACTATCTTTATCGGAATGCAAAGAAATTGGAGCAAAACAACTTCCCTCAGCAAGAAGGAAATCCATCTCGTAATTTTTTCCATTCTGAAATTCAAACTCAAATCCTCGGCCTAATTCAACCGTTCCAAATTTATTATTTCCTTTTATTTTACCATTTCCTTGAAAATGGATGTAACTAATGTATGGAATATTTCCACCTACATTTCCACCGTTAAGTATACCCTCTTTTTCAAAAATTATTTTATTAAAACTAATCGTACTTAATGTTGATCTTAAAATTACGATTTCGGCATCAGAAGTAAATATAATTTCACTACCATCTGATAAAAATTCAAAAACTTGATCTCCAGCAATATTAGCAAGATTCAAATACAATGATCTATTCAAATCATCATCTTTGCCAGTAATAACTATTTTTGAATTTCGAATATCTAAACCTCTAGAATTAATATCGTCTGTAAAATCAGAAGAAGTAATACTTTTACATTCCAAATCGAAACCATCGGTTATCAATTTACCGTATCGAATAAAACAATCTCCTTCCATGGTCATGTTATCCAATAAAGTCCACTCTCCACCATCTCCATCAAACTCAACAATATTTGGAAATACATATCCAAATGTATTTATCACTTGTGCTTCGGTTGCTCTAAAATAGAAATCAACCATTGCCGATAAATTAATATCTACTGCTGAATTGAAAATAAGGGATCCATATATATATACACCAGAAATATCGATCGCTCCCATTTCAAAATTTGGTCTTGCAGCTTCAGATCCCGTCCAATCCATTGTTCTACAACGAATATCACTTGCACCAGTATAAACAGTTTGTTCTGTATCTGTAAACGAACCATCATCAAAAAACACATTATCTTTTGCTGTTGGCACACAACCACCTGATTTAATACCAGATACCGTTGACCAATGATTTGGGTCATCCCAGTTTCCTGTTCCATTTACCCAATACAAGTTTGTTCCTAAAGGTTCATCTTCAAATTTCCAACCATCTGCTCCTCCCAAGTTTATAGATGCTTTCGCAACAAATGTATCTGCGGGCTCTGCATTCACATTTAAAATATTAACTGAACTCACAGTTATATTGGTTACACCTGTTTTTGCTTTAAAAATTGCAGCATCGGAACGAGAACCAGTAATATCAATAGTTCCTTCGCAAGCTCCATTTGCAATTACATTCCCTAATACATAAGTCCGACTACTTTCGAACGAGTAAGTTTTGCCAACAGCCATTTGAATACTTGCGGCAGAAAAACCAGTATAGCTAAAATAGGTATTACTGTTTGCTATAATGTTATTAAATGAAACATCACTCGAATAATTATTTACATTTGCGTTCCCCTCGGTATCTTCGAAAGTTACATCGTAAAAAACTACTGGCACTGCTCCACTAGAAACAATTAAAGTTCCTTCTTTGGTAAATATTATTTCTGAAGTGCCAGCATTAAAAGTAAAACCATCGGGTGAAATCTCAAATGTTTCCAATCTAAATTTCGAAGCTCCCAAGCTTAACTCTCTTACATTATCAACACCAAAATTGGAAACAAAACTAATCGCTTCCATATTGTGATCGTTAGAAATCAAATCTCCATATTCTAAAACAATAGAACCAGCTGTTTTTAATGCACTTTGCAAAGTCCAGCTTCCTGCCTTCCAAGTATCATCATCCTGTTGTGTTCCTTGAAAAAGTAGATCACTAAGCAAATCAACTGCTCCCGCATTAATAGTTGCAACATTTTCTGATTTGAAATAAAAATCGCCTGAAAAGGAATAATTGGCATTTACCATGCCCGAAAAATCTAAACTTCCAAAAATAGATATTGGCTGATCTCCTGAAAAGCTCATTAAATTGGCATTTGTCCAAATCATATCTAAACATTCCGCCGATCCACTTTTTTTGGATATGTTTACATCGTAGGTCTTTAATACCTTAGCATCATCGAAAATAACGATATCCTTTCTGTTTGGTAAACATCCACCTTCCCAGTTGCCTGCTGTAAACCAATCGTTATCCACATTTCCTGTCCAATAAATGGTTGTTCCTGTTAAATCGTCGGGAAAAACCCATCCATCGTAACCGGAAATTCCAATAGATTCATTTGCGGTTAAAGTGCCAATACCACCAATTACATTAACATCTTCAACTCTTAGTCGATAAAGATCGCTTGAGGAAACATCACAGTCGAAATATGCAATACCACCAACTCCTTTAAACGAAATATAATCGGAGCAAGTACCATGAGCAATTAATCCATCGGCTATAGATATTTTTTGTTTGCTACCTGCTTGGAATAAATAATCTTTTCCTTTATTAAAAATTATTTGATCAAACTGATGATCACCATACAACTTGGCACCCCCTTTAAATTCTAATGATTCAAATGCTGGTTGTGCCGCTCCTTCGTTGGTTAAAAACACTTGACCATCGGGATAATTAAAAATTACTTTCCCGTAAGTAATGTAATCGGAAGAATTATTATAAAATTCTGCAGCATCCGAAATTAAGCGAATTTCGGAATTGGTACTTTGTATGGAAAAATTACTACCCGAAACATTCCAAGCTTTGGAAACACCATCGGTGATATCCATCTTAGAATTTGTCAAATCTAATTCCCGAAGATATGCACTCGTAGAAATAAATTCTCCAACACTTAACTTCTTTCCATTCACATGCAAAGTTCCCTTAAATAATTCTAAATTATTTGCAACAGTAATATCTGTGGTAAGCGTCCACTCTCCATCCCCAATAAATGCAATAGGGCCAACGAAGCTTTTATTGTATGCAATAGTATTGGTCGCATCTCCATTAAATTGAGTTTCGCCAGTAACATTCCAAGTGCAGTTCCCTGCAGCAAGAGATCCAAAAATTTCTATATTTTCAGCTCCTTGTAAAGTAGAATTATCATTAATCGAAAGGCCTTTACATTCGGCAGGTATATCAATTGTAACTACATGGGTAGCTGGTATTATCACACTATTATTTCGAGACGGCACACAGCCTGAATTCCAGTTAGTTGGTGTTCCCCACATGCCATCGCCTGCTGTTCCAACCCATGTATAATCTGCTGAGGATGGAGCCAGAAAAGTCCAGTTTGTATTGTTTCCGCCTAAATTGTATGAGTTATTTGCAATAAAAGGAATTGCAGCACCCAAAGCATTTATATTTTTAACTTTCAGATAATCTAGATTAACTGTTGTTGCTTTTATGGTTCCTCCACTCACATCTCCAACTAAAGAGATAAAAGCATAACATTCTCCTAACGCTTCAAATTTTGTTTTTACATTCTGTGTTCCACTTAATATGGAATAAGTATATCCAGAGGTAAAGGTTAAATTCTCAAAATCATTTTCTCCTTTTAAACTTCCGTTAAGATCAAAAACCACATCGTTAAAAGCGGTTAATAAAACATTACTCTCTATTGCTCCATGATCTCCTAAAAACAAAACATCGTAAAAATCAACCCGCTTACTACCAAGCGTTTCGATGGTAGAATTGGATGAATTCACAATGATTTTTGAATTTCCGGGATAAAGATTTAAATTATCGGTTTGAATAGAAAGAACAACTTCTCCGCTTTTTTGGAGATTAATTACGGATGAATTTAAATAAAGCTCTCTGGATACTGGATTCTCTGATAAAATATTTCCACAGGTTAATTCTGCTTCAATACTTAAAGTTCCTTGATTAAAATAGACTGTATTATCCAGCAAATTCAGATCACTGGTAATTCTCCAGCCTCCATTGTTGTCGAAATGAATATCTCCATTAAAATTATTTCCTCCAAAATCAATAACGTTACCCAGAGTTGTAGCTCTAAAATAAAGCGGACGATCCAAATCGAGAACCATCTTCGTATTGAACTGTACTCCTCCGTATATAACCAGATAATGTGCAGAATTACTATCGGTTTTAAGAGTAGGCATGTTTTTTACATCGCCCCAATACATGTTTAAACAACGCGCCACGTTTGTAATTACTACTTCTGCTCCTGCATCAGGAAAAGAGAACTCATCGAAATACACATTATCATCCTTATCGGGCAACAAAGCACCTGGGTTCACCTTACCTCCCGGCTGATCGCTCCAATGCTGTATATCGTTAAAGTTACCCGAACCACCAATCCAGTAGAAATCACTGGCTTCCGCAGATAAACATATTAATTGTAAAAATAGTATTAGTAGTAGACTTGCTCCATTTCTTTTCATAACAATCGGTTTTCCTATAAATCGACAGCCTAATTGACTTAGGCAGAAACATATATTCTTAGTGTTAAAGAATCTTTTGTTTTGACGAGAGAAAAATAAATAAGTTTCAAATTTGGCGAAAAATTTCAACATATTATTTATTAGTCCATAATATTTTATTCCTTTGAAGTCTTATTTTAACACATTACCTACGTGATAGTTTCATTTAAAATATCTTAAACCTTGATAAGCATAAACATAACAATTAAATAAAAAAAAATCCCATTATTGAAAAAATCATAATGGGATTAGGTATATAAATGTGGTATTATTCACATAAAATCGATACGTTCGATATCTTCCCACCTAAAATTTTGATACTTATCTTCCTTTTCAAAAACAATTACTCCTGCATTTTTATTAGAAACATCGGATTGATCGCCAAGATATAGTTTCATTCCATTTTTGAGTTCAACAAGACAATAATTGTATGCCATTGGTTGAATACTTCCAATATTTCTGAAAGGAATAGAAAATTCCAATTTATCATTTAATCCATTTAAAATCTCAGAATCCATTGCCTCATCTAAATCATAAACAATAATTCCTTTAAATATTTTACCATCCTTTGTAACTAATGTACCGAACAAACGCTCCGATACCCTAAATTCTGAAAAGCAATCTGCAACATTTTTGGTAAGAGGTAGTAGCTGCAAAGAAAGAAAATGACTCCAGGAAAAATCTACTCGGCCAACCTTTGGAATACTAACTATTATTCCTCGATTGTATTTATTTACATCATTCTCTCCTGTTAATTCGAATTGTCGATTGGAGTGCAAAGTAATTCGACTTCCATTCTCTGTTTTTTCAATGGCTTTAATTTTATCAAAAGTAATGGATAAGTCACCGTCGCGACCTCGACCATCCAATTTATCTCCTGCCAAACGCTCATCATGATCCCATTGAATAAAACCTGTAAACTCTCCTTTTGTGGTGGTAATTTTGCCATAAACAGGCTCCCCAAAATTCTCAACATTACTAAGTATAGGTGCTTCAAAATTCACAATATCAATACGATCCCAATCTATTTTTAACAATCCCAATTCCTGATCAATAACCCAAACTTTGGTTCCTACATCATTTGAACCTCCACGTAAATTAATAAACTTTCCATCTTTAAGCTCTAAACTTACCGATTCACTTCCAGTAACAGATATTGATTTTATATCGCCAAAGCGACATTGAAATTTCCGATCGTAAACGCTAGTTAAATTTCTTCTTTCATCGTCGAAAGCAAACTCAAAACGATCCCAACCTCTCTTTTTCATATATTTCTCCTGATCTTTATCAATCTGAGACTTAGGAAGGTATTTTAGGTAAGGATTCTCCTCTTTTTCTGCATTAAATAAATCTGTTAAAAAAACCTCTTCATCGCCCCAACGAATGGCACCTTTATACACATCACCATCGATTGTAGTGACACTGCCATATAAATAGCATGGGTAAGATTGAGCCGAAACAGAAAATGTTCCCAAAAATGATTGAGTTATGAGAAAAAGGAAAAATATATTTTTTGCTAAATAATTCATACTTCCCGATTTTAATTTATTTGTGCTTTCCGTTCTTAAGACGAACACTTACAGCAAAAGTTACACGGCAAGTAAATAAAATATTTGGGTGTTTTTTTTAGGTTCGTAGATTGTTTGGGAACAAATGATTAAAAAATTTAGTCGCTCCAAAAAGTTTAAAATCTTCCCATTCATATACAGAGAGATAACTCACTTTAATACCAAATCAACATCAAAAAACATCTTATAAAATGTTTCTTTTCCGCTGTATCTTTGTTAAAAAAGATGCAAGCTAACTTGGCTACCTCTTACTTTTTTGTCTTGATACAGCAGAAAATTATTCCATTTTATTTGAAGATACTTTTGAAATTAAATTGGTATAAGTTGACTTATTCATTTAAGTGTTATCGTTCAAGGAATTTAGTTTTAATTTTAATATGCATTTGGTTTAAAATATTAGGCACCACTTTTCAACAATCGCACTTTTAAGTTTTATTCGTATTTAATTGCTTTAATAGGATCGGATGTTGCTGCTCGGTACGATTGCCATGCAACGGTAAATAGTCCTATTACTAAGGAAACAATTATAGTAACAATAAACACCCAAATACCTATGGAAATATGGTAGGGAAAATCGCTCAACCATATATTTAAAGCCCAATAGGATATTGGAATAGCCAAAATATTAGCAATTATAATCAGACGAATAAACTCCCCTGTTAGTAAATACACCAATTTACCTACCGACGCGCCTAATACTTTTCTCACTCCCAACTCTTTGGTTCGTTGCTCTGCCATAAATGAGGACAAACCAAACAATCCCATAGAGGCAATTAATATACTGATTAAAGAAAAGATGGAAAATATCCATGTTAACCTTTCTTCGTCCTGGTAATTTTCTCTCATCCGATCTTCTAAAAAGAAATAATCGAATGACATATTGGGACAGAATTGATTCCAAACTTTCTCGATATAGGATAAGGTCTCCTTTCTATTTTCGGAATTTATTTTCACGTGCAAAACCCTTCTGTGGTTTGGATTTTCGGAGAGGATGAGGTTCATTGGCTCAATTAAATCTTTAAGCGGCTGATAGTTAAAATCGCGCATCACTCCTATTACTTCGCCCAACTGAACCTCTCCACCTTCATCTACTCCATCCACATCTACTCCCAACTGAAGCTTTTTCCCTAAGGCATTTTCGCCCCAATTAAATTTAATTACGGCTGCCTGATTAACGATAAAGGCATTAACGGTATCTGAAGCTATTTGCTGACTAAAACTTCTTCCTTCCAGGATATCCATTTCCATTAAATCAATATAATCGAAATCAATTACATTAAAATTTAATGCATACTCCTCCATCCCTTCCTTACTCTCGAACAAATGAACCGATTTTGAACCATCAAAACCAATCAACGAACTAGAAGTGGCTACCGCCTTAATATTTGGATTTTTCTTTAGCTCTATTTTGAATGCATCAATTTTGGTCCGTAACACCGAATCGCGCATCACTGCAACCACAACATTACTTTTATCGAACCCCACATCCATATTATTCATATATAGAAACTGAGAAGCAACAATTATAGTTCCGCTAATCATTATTGCCGATACCGTAAATTGGGAGATAACAAGCAATTTTCGTAAAAATCCATTAGAGTTAGCGTTCCCTTTTATTCCTTTTAAAATACTAATTGGCTGAATTGAAGACAAATAAAGGGCAGGATAACTTCCCGAAAAAATACCCAAGATTACTGCCAGAATAATATTAAAGAGAATCACCTCCGGAGTACCCACAACACTCAATACCAAATCTTTTCCCACCAACTGATTAAACACTGGCAACAGTAGCTCCACACATATTAAAGCTATTATCAGCGCGAATACAGTTAAGGAGATACTCTCCATCATAAACTGACGAATGATATTTTCTCTTTGCGCTCCTACCACTTTACGGATACCAACTTCTTTGGCACGTTTCGACGATCGTGCGGTTGCCATATTCATATAGTTTATACTGGCTATCAATAAAATAAAAATAGCAATCGCGCTAAGAATGTAGATATATTTTATATTCCCAGTTGGAGCGTCCCATTGCAATTGCGAGCGCAAATGAATATCACCAAGATGCTGAATAATAAGCTTGTAGGAAACGCCCAATTGATCACCAAGTTTCCTCATGTATTTCTCATAGTAAGCTGGAAACTTTTCAAGAATGGCCTCATTCTCTGTATTTTCTTTCAACAACAAAAAAGTATAACTACTGAAAGACCAAAATGAAACAGGTTGTAAACTATTAAATTCTTCGGCACCACGAATATTCTCCAAGCTTTTCATAGAATAAAAAGCGTTGAATTTGAAATGGCTATTCAACGGGAGATCTTTCATCACTCCACTAACGGTGTAAGGTACATTTTCGCCAACCAGCAGTACCTTGCCCATTGGATCCTCATCATTAAAATATTTTTTTGCCAGTGTTTCATTCAATACTATTGAATAAGCTTGCGTAAGCGCCTTTTCAGGATTTCCTTTTAACAACGGAAAGCTAAAAACCTTAAAAACAGATGAATCAACATAGGAAATTCGTTCTTCGTAAAACTCTTTTTCGCCATACTTAAATTGTTGTTTGCCCGAAGCATGAAAACGTACAAACTGTTCTACCTCAGGAAATTCCTCAGCAAAAGTTGGCCCAAAAGGCAAGGGAGAGGTAGCAATACGATCTCTATTTCCGCCCAAGGTAAAATCCGATCCTAATCGAATAATCCGTTCGTGATTTACATTGTATTTATCGTAGGACAATTCATCCTGTACAAATAGCAGAATCAGAATGGTACACATTAAGCCTACCGACAAACCAACAACATTTATACTTGTATAAAATTTGTTTCTGGAAAAATTTCGAAAAAGGTTAATGAAGAAATTCTTAAACATACCTGTTCAATTAATTAGTACGAAGCTCAATCTTAAATCAAGAGAAGAAAAAACCACATGTCGAAAATACAACATTCTCTTTTAAAGTTTCTGCCTCATATTTTCAGTTACCACATGACCATCGAAAAGTTGAATAATACGATGACTTCTATCGGCATCTGAAGGAGAGTGAGTTACCATTACAATTGTGGTTCCCTCCTCATTCAATTGTGTTAACAAATTCATCACCTCTTCGCCATTGGCTGAATCTAAATTACCGGTTGGCTCATCTGCTAAAATTAATTTTGGATTAGAAATTACAGCTCTTGCTATGGCAACCCTTTGTTGTTGTCCTCCAGATAATTGCTGAGGAAAATGCTTTGCTCTATGAGCAATATTCATTCGTTCCAATGCTTCATTCACCCTTCTTTTTCGTTCGGCTCCAGATACTTTCAAATACAACAATGGTAGCTCTACGTTCTCAAAAACAGTTAACTCATCAATTAAATTAAAACTCTGAAAAACAAAACCAATATTTTCTTTTCTTAAATTTGTTCTTTGTCGCTCGGTATATTTCTCTACCCGAAACCCATTAAAATGCAGCTCTCCTTCACTTGGATTATCAAGCAATCCAATGATATTGAGCAAGGTTGACTTCCCACATCCCGATGGTCCCATTATAGCAACAAATTCTCCCGTATTAATTTCCAGATTCACATTATTTAATGCCGTAGTTTCCACTTCATCGGTTCTGAAAATTTTAATTAAATTTTTCGTATTAATCATAGCTACTTCAATTTAAACAAACACCTATTCGTATTTTAGCACATGTGCCGGAGTTTTTAACGCTAATCTCCATATTTGCTGATAAACGGTAACAAAGGTTATCAATAAAGATACAAACCCAGCTAAAATAAAAATTCCTATTCCAATATCTATTCGATATGCAAAACCTTTTAGCCACCACTCCATCACAAAATAAGAAAGAACCCAAGCAACAGCATTGGAAAATAACACCCATTTAAAAAACTCTTTCAATAACAATTGAAATACTGTATCCATACTAGCTCCAAACACCTTCCGAAGCGCCATTTCGCGAGATTTACGTTCGGTTACAAACGAAACCAAACCAAATAAACCTAAACATGAAATTACAAAAGCAATCAATGTGAACGAAACAAATATTTTACTCATTCTCGATTCAGCCGTATAAAAGTATTTAAAATCTTCCTCTAAAAACCGATAAGTAAAAGGAACATCGGGAACTGTAGTATCCCATACTGCTCTAATTTTATTTAGGGTAGGTTCCACATCTTCTCCAATTCGAATCCCAATATATTTAAATGTATCCGGATTTCGCATCATGATTAGTGGCTCCACTCCAACCTGCAGACTCCTAAAATTAAAATCTTTTACAATACCAATCACCTCTCCAGAATAATTCCAAATTCGCAACGGTTCTCCAATGGTATTCACCATATTCATCTTTTCGGCAGCCGATTCGTTAATAATAAATTTCAAACTATCCTCGCCCTGCAACCTGGAAAATCCTCGCCCTTGAATTACATCCATCTCAAAGGTTTCAATAAAATCGTAATCCACAAAAGACAATTGAAATAGAATATCTTCAGAATTTTCTGTTTTTCCAGGCCATCCCACATCCCAAGTTGAATTGGTAAAATTAACAGGCATTTGATTTGCTGCTGTTACCCAATAAATTCCAGGAATTTTAATGAGCTCCCTTTTTAGTTTCGGATAAATGACATTAAAATCATCCGACATCTCAATATATATCAAATCATTACGATTATAACCAACATCCGATTGCTGCAAAAAATTAAGCTGTTGATAAATAATACCTGAACAAACAAACAGTGCTATCGACATACTAAATTGAATAATCACTAACACTTTTCTTAGTAAGGCAGAATCTTTTCTTGAAACTCCACGAATAACTTGAATCGGTAAAAAAGAAGATAGAAATAAGGCCGGATAACTTCCTGATATAATTCCTGTTATAATCACAATACCCGAAACACTAAGTAAAAACTTTATGTTATTAATTCCCAAAGCTAAATTACGATCGGTAAGTTCACTAAAAACAGGCAATAATAATTCTACCAACACAATAGCGATTCCCAAGGATATTAAGGCGAAAAAAATCGATTCTCCAAGAAACAATCCTACCAATCCATTTCGTTGAGCTCCTACTACTTTTCGAATAGCAACCTCTTTTGCTCGTCGCTCGGATCTGGCTGTTGCCAAATTCATATAATTAAAACACGCAATTAACAGAATTAACACTGCTATTATTAAAAACACTCTTACATACCAAATGGGACCAGCTTTATTTGCATTAATAGCATACAAATGATACTCCACAAAAGCCTGAAGAGCTAATTCCACATTCGAATTCGGAACCCTATCTTTAATATAAGTTTGTAGTTGCAACGCTAATTTATCCGAAGCCACTCCCTTTTCTACCTTTATAAAAGTATGGAACGTATTTGCCTGCCAATCATTTAAATCGTAGTCCCATAACTTCTCAAAAAATTGAAATGGAAGAATAAAATCGAAACTTACCGATGAATTTGCTGGCGGATTCTGAATTACCGAAACCACTTTACATCTAAACTTTGAATTTAATTCCACCATTCTTCCAATTGGATTCGATTCTCCAAACATTTTCTGGGCCAACTTTTCGGTAAGTACAATCGAATTTTCCTCTTGAAAAGGATGCTTCTTTTCCCCTTTTAGAATTGGGAAAGAAAAAATAGAAAAGAAATCATCATCAACAATTTTTCCACCATCTTCTACATAACTTTTATCTCCCACCGAAAGAACCAATTGTCCCAAGGTAGTAACTAATCTGGTAGCATATTTAATTTCCGGGAACGATTTTTTTATAGATTCTGCAAGCGGTGCCGGTGTTGAATAAACAGAAAAAACATCTCCATCGGCATAATTTTGGTTCTCATAAACACTATAAATATGATCGATTTCTTCATGAAATTTATCAAATCCTGTTTCATACTCTACCCAAATTAAAATAAGCAATGTGCAAGTAACACCCGTTGCCAATCCCATAATATTCATTAAAGAATAAGCTTTTTGCCGATACAAACTTCGTAAAACAGTATTCAATAATATCTTTAACATCCGTTTACTTTAATACCAATTTATTCACATCCCCGTAGGTTTCATAACTATTTGTAACTACTTTTTCTCCCGCTTGTAATCCCTCCAACACCTCATAATACATCGGGTTCTGATTCCCTAATTTAATTGCTCGTTTTGTTGCAAATGCTCCACTAGCATCCATCACAAAAATCCATTGTCCACCCGTACTCTGAAAAAATCCTCCTCTTGGAATCAAAACAGCCTCGCGAGGTTCGCCCAATTCAATTTTCGTTCTAAATGTCTGTCCCGTTCTTATTCCAGGAGGCAGATCACCAACAAATTTCATATCAATTTCGAACTGACCAGCTCTTACTTCTGGATAAACTTTATACACCATTAAATTATAATCCACACCGCTAAAACTAAATTTAGCATTCAATCCCTTACTTAATCGTACAATATAAAGCTCATCAACCATCGCATTTATTTTGTAATTATCCAGCACATTCACCTGTCCTAAACGTTGCCCTCTCGACTTCGACTCTCCTAACTCTACATTTAAGGATCCCAATTGACCATCAACAGGAGCTTTAACATTTAAATTTCGGAGCTTTGCCCGAACCAGTTCCAAATTATTTTCCATATTTTTTAAATTGGCTTCTAATCTCTGAATCTGAATGGAACGGGAAAGTGAATCGGTTCTTTGTCTTTCCAAAAGCAAATCCCTGGTTTTTTGAAAGTAGTTATAATTATCGCTCGACTCCTCAAACTCTTCCCGGGAAATCAAATCCTTTTCGAAGAAAATTTTGTTTCGTCGATAAGCTCTTTTACTCTTTGCTAAATCTAAATCGATATCCAATAAACTTCTCTTTATATTCAATCGATCCTGCTCCATACTCAATCGAGTATCTCTTAATCTATTTACTTGTTCGGTAAAACTCGCTTCCGAATTTAAAATTTGTAGGTTCAACTCCGAATTACTCAATCGAAGAATCACATCTCCCTTTTTCACCATACTTCCCTCTTCCAGCAACACCTCCTCTACACGTCCTCCTTCAATGGCATCCAAATAAACAGTTGTAATTGGATTCACGGTTCCTGTTCTTGCAATGTATTCCTGAAAATAATCGGATTTCACATCGGCGATAATAATTTTCTCTCTATCTACCTTCAACTGGGATCCTGATTCTCCTAAAAATGCAGTGTACAACACAACAACACCCAATATGGCTCCTGCTAAAAACCAATTCTTCTTTATGAGATACCATGATTTTTTTTCAATAATTCTATCCATATACCATTCGCCTTTTTTAATCCTTTTTCAAACACAAGAACAACATTACCACTTTCATGCCAAAATACTTTTAACATTGATTAACAACTTTTTAAAAAAGTCAAACTTACTGATTTTCATACAACTGTGAACGAAAACAATACAAAGACTGTACGCATACGAACATTTTTCTTTTAATTTCAATTTTTTAATGATAACTTGAATTTTGAAATAAGCATAAAAGCCCGAAACATCAAATTAATTTATATTATGGCTGATCAAAAAACCGGAAAAATACTAGCAATTGATGATAATGAAGACATATTGTTTTCATTAAAACTGCTTCTTAAACAACATGTAGAATTAATTCACACAGAATCGGATCCGGAAATGATTCCAAAACTCATGAAACAGGATCAGTACGATGTCGTGCTTCTTGACATGAATTTTACAAAAGATGCTATCAGCGGTCAGGAAGGATATCATTGGCTAAATAAAATATTAGAAATTGATTCCCAAGCTGTTGTCTTATTCATTACAGCATATGGTGATATCGAAAAATCTGTAAAAGCAATTAAAGCAGGTGCTACCGATTTTATATTAAAACCTTGGCAAAACGAAAAACTGCTTGCAACCATTTCATCTGCAATAAAACTACGCAGGTCGAAAAATGAAGTCAAAGAATTAAAAACAAAACAAAAAGAACTTAATGCAGTTCTTGATCAACCCTTTAACGACTTTATTGGCACGTCACCAGAAATGCAACAAGTATTCACCACAATCACGAAAGTGGCAATTACCGATGCCAATGTATTGATTCTTGGAGAAAATGGGACTGGCAAAGAACTAGTTGCCAGGGCATTACATCGAAATTCAGCTCGAAAAGATGAAGTGTTTATTAGTGTCGATCTTGGTTCTATTAATGAAAATTTATTTGAAAGCGAACTATTTGGACACGTAAAAGGGGCATTTACAGATGCACGTGCCGATCGTCCGGGCCGATTCGAAATAGCCTCTGGAAGCACTCTATTTCTAGATGAAATAGGAAACTTAAGTTTACCCATGCAAGCCAAACTATTAACCGTTTTAGAACGAAGAGAAGTAATTCGAGTGGGATCCAACAAACCAATCCCTATCGATATTCGCTTAATTTGTGCCACCAACATGCAACTAAAACAAATGGCATCCGAAGACAGATATCGTCAGGATCTTCTTTACCGAATCAATACGGTTGAAATAAATCTTCCGGCTTTAAGAGAACGCTACGAGGACATCCCTCTGCTCTCCAATCATTTTCTCGATATCTATTCTAAAAAATATAAAAAAAGCATTAATCCACTCTCTAAAGCATGCCTGAACAAGCTATACGATTACAGTTGGCCAGGAAATGTAAGAGAACTTCAACATTTAATGGAGCGCGCTATAATTATGGCAGACGACAGAAATCTTGATCCATCGGATTTTCAGGTAAGCATTGAACGAAATGGACAGGATGATGTTGAATTCGACTCCTATAACTTAGAAGAGGTTGAAAAGAATATCATACAAAAAGTATTGAAAACAAATAAGGGTAATATATCTAAAGCCGCCGGAGAATTAGGGCTTACGCGAACATCTCTTTATCGAAGACTAGAAAAATATGGTTTATAAAAGCTTTCGAATTAATTTTATAATAAGAATTATCGTGCTCTCAGCCACGATATTCTTACTATTTTACTTGCTTGCAAAAAAAAGTCTTTACTTTACTGCAAGTCTCACTTTCCTTGCAATTGTTTATCAAATTTATGAAATTATTAAATACGTTGAAAAAACCAATCGCCTACTTAAAAATTTCCTTGAATCGATTCGATATTCTGATTTTACGCGAAATTTTCAGGTGCAAGGTTTGGGAAGTTCCTTTGATAAATTACAGGAATCTTTTAATGCCGTAATAACTGATTTTCAGAAAATACGAGCCGAAAAAGAAGAACACTATTTCTATCTACAAACTGTAATTCAACACATTGGAATTAGTTTAATTGCATTTCACCGCGATGGAAAAGTTGAAATGATTAACAATGCTTCCAAAAAACTTTTTCAGGTAAGCAGCCTAAAACAAATACAAGACCTAAGTCGTTTCAGCGAGGAGCTTGTAACTTGCTTATTAAGTCTTAAACATGGAGAAAATACTCTGGTTAAAGTAATTGATAACGAAGATATTCTAAAACTCGCCATTTACGCCACCGAGTTTAAAATTAATAACCGGCAGGTTATCCTCGTTTCTATAAAAAATATCCAATACGAACTGGAAGAACAGGAAATTGAATCGTGGCAAAAACTTATTCGTGTGCTTACGCATGAAATTATGAATTCAATCACACCAATCTCCTCTTTATCGACAACTTTAACTACAATTCTTGACAACTTTGGGGAGAACAACACCAATAAATTTCAAGATGAAGATTTGGAGACTCTAAACGAGGTAAAGCTAGCACTTGAAACAATTCACAAACGAAGCTCGGGACTTCTTCATTTTGTTGACACCTATCGAAACCTAACCAAAATACCAAAACCAAATTTTGGCATTTTCCAGGTACAAAAACTCTTCAACAACATTCATCGTTTAATGGAGGAGGAAATAAAAAGAAAAGGAATTAGGTGTGAAATTAGTATCAATCCAGAAAGTCTCGAACTTTTTGCCGACGAACAGCTTTTGGAACAAGTTCTAATCAATTTAATTAAAAACTCTATACACGCATTGGAACACACAGAGCATCCAGAAATTGAACTAAAAGCATTTATGAATAAAAGAGGTCGCATCTCTATTCAAATTAGCGATAATGGCCAAGGAATTATAAAAGAGGTGCTTGATAAAGTATTTATTCCTTTTTTCACAACCAAGCCAAAAGGTTCGGGAATTGGACTTAGCCTTTCGAAACAGATATTACGATTGCACGGAGGAACCATTACAGCACAGTCAATTCCAAACGAAAAAACCAGTTTCACACTTACATTTTAACATGATTTAACACGCTAATAATTTTAAATTAACAATTTCTTTCGCTAAATTTAGAAGGCAAATCAGTTTCTAAACTTTAATTAAAACTTAAAAGCATATGACTAAAACAATCACATTCAATGAGTTAAGAGAGATTAAAGATCGATTGCCAGAGGGAAGCATGCGAAGGATTGCAAAAGATTTACAATTAGAAGTAGAAACCGTCAGAAATTATTTTGGGGGAACAAATTTTGATCGAGGTGAGATTACTGGGATTCATGTAGAACAAGGTCCCGATGGAGGTGTTGTAGAACTAGATGATACAACTATTTTAGAACATGCCATTAATCTTTTAGAAAAGCCTTAATTAAATTAACACATTAATAAATAAAAAACAGGGCTATTGAAATAATTCAACAGCCCTGTTTTTTATCCATTAAATACAATCACTTAACGAGTCTCTTTTCTATCATTATGCAATTTATTAAAAATAATTGCCAGATTAGAATATAGGGTTGTATTTTGAACAATAATATCATCGGGCACTTTTATTCGTGCAGGAGTGAAATTCCATATGGCTTTAATTCCCCATGCCACCATCAAATCAGCAACAGTCTGTGCATTTTCTGCGGGCACGGTAATAATCCCCATTATCACATTCATTTCTTGCGACAAATCACGAAATTGATCGATATGAAAAACTTCAATATCATTAATTTTTTTCCCAATAGTAGAAGAATTAACATCAAAGGCAGCAACGATATTTAAACCAAAATGCGATAAACCACTATCGTGTAATAATGCAGAACCCAAAGATCCGGCTCCCACAAGAAAAGCATTATCCATCACCGTAAATCCAAGGAATTCCGATAGAACTTCTACTAATGCTTTTACTTCGTAACCTACTCTTGTTTTTCCAACGATAGCTGTATAGGATAAATCTTTTGTGACCTGTGTAGGGTCTATATTCATATAGTTTGCAATCTGAGTAGACGATACAAACTGTTGCCCCTTTCTTAATAAGCCTTCAGCAAATGCCAAATACGACGGCATACGCCTGATAGTTGGCTCAGGAACCACCTGAATTTTCTTTGAACTTTGAACCATAATTTTTTACTTACACCTTAAATGAAAACAAAAATAACCAAGTTTTCATTAAAGAAAAATTCCTTTAATGATTATTTTGTTATACAAATCTAATTTTTAAATAAATGGCGCTGGGGACACTGCAAAGAATAGTATAATAATTCTTTATAAATGTGGGCGATATAGGATTCGAACCTATGACCCCTTGGGTGTAAACCAAGTGCTCTGAACCAACTGAGCTAATCGCCCTTAAAGCTTGCAAAGCTAAACAGAAAAAATAAGCACAGCAATAAAAATCGCAGTTTTGTTTATACAACTTCTGCAACAACAAAAGTACTTCCACCTACAAAAATCAAATCGTTATCCTGCGCATTTTTCTTTGCGGCCTCTAATGCTATTTTTATAGATAAGTACGTATTTCCAATTAATCCGCATGCTTTCGCCTTATTTGCAAGAATATTTTGATCTAATGCCCTAGGAATATTGGCACGACTAAAATAGTAACTTGCATTCTTCGGCAATAATTCAAGTATTTCGTTAATATCTTTATCATCTACCACTCCAAAAACAACATGCAATTTTCCGTAATCCAACGATTCCATTTGCTCTATTATTTCTTTAATACCCGCAACATTGTGTCCAGTATCACACACCACTTTTGGTGCTCTACCTATTGTCTGCCAGCGTCCTAGCAAACCTGTTCTTTTTACCACCTCTGAAACTCCCTGTTGAATGGAACGATCAGAAATTGCCCAGCCCCTACTTTTTAATTGATCGCATACGCAAAGAGCTGTTCTAATATTTTTAATTTGATAACATCCCACTAAATCACAGGACAAATTAACAATTGAATTATTTGCTGCAGACTGATAAACTAAATTTCTTTTGCCATTTATTAATTCTGATGATTGAAACTTATACTGATCCTCAGAAAATAGTAGATCGGAACCTTTAGCAGCTGCAAATTTCAAGAAAACATCCATCACCTCTTCCTGTTTCTCGCCAATTACTACAGGAATGCCTTTTTTTATAATCCCAGCTTTTTCCCCAGCAATTTGTACCAATTCGGTTCCCAACAAATTAGTATGATCTTTACTAATATTTGTAATCACAGAAAGTTCCGGACTAATAATATTCGTAGAATCCAACCTTCCACCTAAACCAACTTCTATTACCGCTATATCCACCTCTTGCTTTGCAAAAAAATCAAAAGCCATCGCTACTGTCATCTCGAAAAAAGAGGGAGTTAACTCTTCAAATTTAGTTTGATATTTACGAATAAATTCAACCACATAGTCTTCCGAAACAAGTTCCCCATTCACCTTTATTCTCTCTCGAAAATCTCTTAAATGCGGAGAAGTATATAAACCCACTTTATATCCAGAAGCTTGCAAAACAGAAGCAAGAGTATGAGAAACAGAACCTTTCCCATTCGTTCCCGCAACATGAATTGTTTTAAATTTCTTATGAGGATGATTAAAATAGTCATCCAAAGCCAAAGTAGTATCTAAATTGGCTTTATATGCTGCTTGCCCAGTACGCTGAAACATAGGCAGTTTAGTAAACATATAATCTAAAGTCTCTTGGTAATTCATTTCTTACTCGCTACAATTTTGATGTTGGTACAAAGAAGAATAAAATTTCTTAAATTTTTTGTTAATAGGTTGAATTTCCTACAAAAATTACTAAATTAAAACTATTAATTACTACTGCTTTTTTGAATCACAAAATCTAATTAAATGAAATTACCCGATTCAAAATCACTTTTCATCAGCTAACATTTTAAACCGTAGCAATTTGTACTAACAGCAAATAGAACCGACACAAAAAGCGAGTCAAAATTCACCTCTAACACCATTTATTATGGCAAAACTCAAAAAGATTTTCGTTCTCGACACAAATGTTATTCTTCACGATTTTAATTCCATTTATAATTTTGAAGAAAATGATGTTGTAATTCCCATAACAGTTTTGGAAGAACTGGATAAATTTAAAAAAGGAAATGATCAGATTAACTTCCATGCACGAGAATTCAGTCGGGAATTAGACCGAATCTCTGGAGATTTACTTTTTTCTTCGGGAGTTCCTTTGGGTCTTAAGTTAGGCAAACTATCGGTGGAAACAGGAAAAGAATTTTCACCCGAAATGAAAAGATCCTTTCAGGAAAATATTCCGGACCATAGAATTTTAGC
This sequence comes from Labilibaculum filiforme, assembly GCF_002843315.1. Lineage (GTDB taxonomy): Bacteria > Bacteroidota > Bacteroidia > Bacteroidales > Marinifilaceae > Labilibaculum > Labilibaculum filiforme. Next base: position 179,047 of record NZ_MVDD01000001.1, read on the forward strand.
CATTGCCGAGTATCTACATAACCACAGCGACAATAAAAAGGTTATTTTGGTTTCCAAAGATATTAATCTAAGAATGAAAGCCAAGTCTTTAGGCGTTCCTGCCGAAGATTATAAGAACGATCAGGTGAAAGATCTCGACGATGTAATTAGCATGGGAATTACAACACTAGAGGATTTTGATGATGAAAAAATTAATTTCCTATACAAATCAAACGAAGGGATTCCTGAGGCTGATTTTGGATTTGAAAACCCAATCAAAGGTCATAAATATTTTATTTTAAAAAATAATTCCTCGAGTGCTCTTGCTCATTTCGATCCGGTTGAAAAAACAATATCCCGAGTTGAAAAACCTAATGCCTATGGAATTTATCCTCGAAATGCAGAACAAACATTTTCGTTCCATGCACTTATGGATCCAAAAATTTCCTTAGTTGCATTAACCGGACGAGCCGGAACTGGGAAAACATTAGTTGCCTTAGCTGCAGCTCTGCAACAAATCGATTTATACGATCAAATTTTCTTGGCCCGACCAATCGTCGCTTTGGCAAATAAAGATCTTGGATATTTACCAGGCGATGCTAAAGAAAAAATAGGCCCGTATATGCAACCTCTTTTCGACAACCTAAGCGTGATTAAACACAAATTTAATATCCACAGTAAAGAGAACCTTAAAATTGACGAATTATTAAAGGAGGAAAGGTTACAAATTACACCTTTAGCCTATATTCGGGGACGAAGCTTATCTAATACATTCTTTATTGTTGATGAGGCTCAAAACCTTACCCCTCATGAAATTAAAACTATAATTACACGAGCAGGAGAAGGAACTAAAATGATATTCACAGGAGATATTGAACAAATAGACTCTCCTTATCTGGATAAAAAATCGAACGGCTTAGCTTACTTATCAGATAGAATGCAAGAACAGGATGTTTTTGCACATGTAAATCTAATAAAAGGGGAACGAAGTCATCTTGCCGAATTGGCGAGTCACCTTCTGTAAATATATTTATTGCAATACTGAGAAATTTCTTTTAAATTAAATTCTGAAACCTGTACATTTGATCGCTTCTGGAAAATAGCCTCTTTTGTTACGGCTTGTTTTCTTTCGCTGAACATCTAAATATATTCTTTATGAAAATAATGAAATTTGCCGCCATTGATATCGGATCCAATGCCATCCGATTGCTGTTTATGAATGTGCTGGAAGAAGGTGGTAATGCTCACTTTAAAAAATCATCATTGGTGCGAGTTCCCATTCGTTTGGGAACCGACACCTTTATCGAAAAGTTTATCTCTACCGATAAAGCCGAAAAATTAATTAAAAGCATGAAGGCTTTTCGAAACCTTATGGATGTTCATGAGGTAGTGAACTATAGAGCCTGTGCAACTTCCGCAATGAGAGAAGCTGCAAATGGTGCCGAAATCATTCAACGAATCGAAAAAGAATCAGGCATCAAAATTGATGTGATAGGTGGAAAAGAGGAAGCAAGTATTATTTTTGACAATAAAATTGCTGATTCCCTAGATCCAACAAAAGACTATCTATACGTAGATGTTGGTGGTGGAAGCACCGAACTAACCCTTTTTTCAAAAGGAATTTGTAAATTTTCTGCATCCTTTAATGTGGGAACAATTAAAATTCTTAGAGATTGTGTGCCAAAAGATGAATTCGTTCGCATCAAAGAATGCTTACTGGATGTATGCCCTAGTTGCGAAAATATTGAACTGATTGGATCTGGTGGTAACATTAACAGATTGGTAAAACTCGCAACTCCAAAAAAAGAAAAATTCATTACTTATCAGGAATTTAAGAGTATTTTCTATGACCTTAAACAGTATAGTTACGAGGAGTTAATGATTAACTACGATATGAATCCCGACAGAGCGGATGTTATTATTCCAGCAGCAACAATTTTCCTAAGCATTATGGAATGGGCAAATGCGGAAATAATACACGTCCCTAAAATTGGTGTTACCGATGGTATTGTTCATCAACTGTATAAGGAATATAATTCGAACAACCTTCTAAGAGGCTAAAAAGCAATTCTTTTTTCCTAAATTTGCAACAAAATATTTTCTATAGTTTGAACTATTTCAAATCTAATTTGAAATAGTTCATTTATTTTAGCCTTAGGTTGTCTATCAGCATCTGGCTAATCATCAGCAAGAAGGGAAGAAATTATGTTGCAAGGTAAAAAAGTAGCATTCTATACATTAGGATGCAAGCTTAATTTTTCGGAAACATCGACCATTGGCCGTTCCTTTAAAGAAATGGGATTCGAAACAGTTAAGCATACAGAGAAAGCTGATATTTATGTTATCAACACTTGCTCTGTAACAGATCATGCCGACAAAAAGTGCCGACAAGCCATCAAAAAAGCAATTAAAACTAATGTTAATGCATTTATTGCAGTAATTGGGTGTTATGCACAACTTAAACCCGATGAAATTATTGCGATTCCAGGTGTTGACCTTGTTTTAGGAGCCAACGAGAAATTTAACATTCATAAATACATCGATCACCTTGAAAAGAAAGGTACTGGCGAACTACATCCTTGTGAAGTTGCTACGGTGAAAGATTTTCATTCCTCCTATTCGATGGGAGACAGAACTCGCTGTTTTCTAAAAGTTCAGGATGGTTGCGATTACTATTGCACCTATTGTACTATTCCATATGCCAGAGGAAATAGTCGAAATATGAGTATCAAGAAAACGGTTCAACAAGCCGAAGAAGTTGCAAAAAAAGGTGCAAAAGAGATTATTCTAACTGGTGTAAACATTGGCGATTTTGGAAAAAGCACCAACGAAACTTTTCTCGGTTTAATTAAGGAGCTTGAAAAAGTAAAAGGTATTAGTCGTTTCCGAATCTCCTCTATTGAACCCAATCTTTTAAACAATGAAATTATCGAGTTTGTAGCTCAATCAGAAAAATTTGTCAACCATTTTCACCTACCTCTTCAAGCCGGTTCTAATAAAGTTTTAAAACTGATGAAGAGAAGATACGATAGAGAATTATTTGCCCAACGTATCGAAAAAATTAAATCCTTACTTCCTGATGCCTTTATTGGTGTGGATGTAATTGCTGGAAGTCGTGGTGAAAGCGAACAAGATTTTGAAGATGCTTACTCATTCATTAAAGAATTGCCAATTAGTCAGTTACATGTGTTTCCCTACTCAGAAAGACAAGGTACCAAAGCCTTAGAAATTAAGGAGGTTGTTCCTATTCCTGAACGAAAAAGAAGAGCTAAAATGCTTCAAATTCTTTCGGAGAAAATGTTACAAGACTTTTATCAGGCAAACTTAGGAAAATCGGAAGAAGTTCTATTCGAATCTTATAACGATCATGGAAAAATGTACGGATTTACAAAAAATTACATAAAAGTCGAAATTCCATACAATCAAAACCTAAGTAACGAACTAACATTTGTTAACTTGCACGAAGTAAATTCAAATGGTAATGTTTCTGGTTCTGTTATTGACGAATTACGATTCAACCTTAAACCAATTTTGCAATAAAAGTAGAATAGCATGATCGATCTTAAAGAACTTTGTTTTAAAACGAATGACATTGCCCGAAAAGTTGGTTTATTCATAAAAGAGCAACAAAGTAAAATTAAATCGGATAGTATTGAAGTGAAAGGAATGCACGATTTTGTAACCTATGTTGATAAAACAGCAGAAGAAAAAATTATTGCAGAATTGAAGCTTATTCTTTCCGATGCTGGTTTTATTGCCGAAGAAGGAACGGAAACGCATCGAGCAGAGCACTACAATTGGATTATTGACCCATTAGATGGAACAACCAACTACATTCATGGTTTATCTCCTTTTGCAGTTAGCATCGCCTTACAAGAATACAACGAAATTGTGCTGGGCGTGGTGTATGAAATTAGCCTCGATGAGTGTTTTTATTCCTGGAAAGGAGCAAATGGAGCCTATTTAAATGGACAAACGATTTCTGTTTCGACAGCCAATTCGATCGACTCCAGCCTAATTGCAACTGGTTTTCCATACTACGATTACAACCAATTAAAAACCTTTATGGCTTCTTTGGAATACTTCATTATTCATTCGCACGGAGTTCGTAGACCAGGTTCTGCTGCTACCGACTTGGCCTATGTTGCCTGTGGCAGATTCGAAGCATTTTACGAATATAGTCTTCATGCTTGGGATGTTGCAGCAGGATCGTTTTTAGTAGAGCAAGCAGGTGGTAAAGTCTGCGACTTTAAAAAAGGCAATGATTATATTTTTGGAAAGGAAATAATTGCCAGCAATGCATCCATTCACGACGAATTCAGAAATATTGTTAATAAATACATGATTAACTAAAGCTGTCGTTTTTTTTTATACTTTCAGCGATTATTAAAAATCCTTACTCTAAATGATAAAATTTCTGTCTTATATTATCTACGGATTGGTTCGGTTAATCAGTTATCTCCCCTTTCCAATTCTTTATATATTTTCTGATATTGTATTTTTCATTGTGTATTACATTCTTCGCTATCGAAGAAAGGTAGTTACCGAAAACCTCAATAATTCTTTTCCCGAAAAATCAGAAAAGGAAATTTGTAGTATTCGAAAAGAATTTTACAGTCATTTCTGCGACACATTTATAGAGACAATTAAAATGTGGTCCATTAGTGAAGAGGAAATGAAAAAACGTTGCAAATTCCTGAATCCAGAAATCTTTGATATTTACAAAGCCCAAAATAAAAATGTAATTACGGTATTAGGTCATTATGGAAATTGGGAATGGCTAACCTCTTTTGCTCTTTGGAAAGATGCCTATTATCTTCCAATTTACAAACCTCTTCACAATAAGGTTTTTGATCAAATGTTTCTTAAAATAAGAAGAAGGTTTGGAACTATACCTGTGGCAAAGAACGATACTTTGCGTACCATGATGAGATATCGTAACGAAAACAAACACACTGCAACTGCTTTTCTTGGCGACCAAACACCTAATAAAAACAGCATTAATTACTGGACTAAATTTCTAAATCAGGACACTGCTATTTTAATTGGCACCGAACGAATTGCGAAAAAACTAGACCAAGCAATTGTTTTTATTAAGATGAATAAAATAAAAAGAGGCTACTATGAAGTTGATTTCATTCCTCTTTTTGACAATCCAAAAGAAACTAAAGAATTCGAAATAAGCGAAAAACACACTCGTGTTCTTGAAGATATCATCAAAGAAAACCCAGCTTACTGGCTATGGTCACATCGACGTTGGAAACACAAAAAAGAAGATTAAATTTTAAAAATCACAAGAGTAACCTTCGTTAAGAACAATATGAATAGAATTGGAATTGTAATTCTTAACTGGAACGGAAGAAATTTGTTAGAGAAATTTCTTCCTTCAGTAGTAGCTCACTCGAATCGGGAATGGGCCGATGTAATTGTTGCCGATAATGCTTCCAGTGACGATTCTATTTCATTTTTAGAGAATCAATTTCCTACTATACAAATTATTAAACTTACTGAAAATTACGGCTTTGCCAATGGCTACAACAAAGCTCTTGAGCAACTTTCTCATCGCTATTTTGTACTTTTAAATTCGGATGTTGAGGTTACAGAGAACTGGCTGGATCCTATTTATGAAAAATTCGAGAAAGATTCTAGCATTGTCGCAGCTCAACCCAAAATTAAGGCTTATTACCAGCAAACTCAATTTGAATATGCCGGTGCCTCGGGAGGCTTCATTGATTATTTAGGCTATCCTTTTTGCAGGGGAAGAATACTCGATCAGATAGAAACTGATAACAACCAATACAACTCGGAATTGGATGTTTTTTGGGCTAGTGGTGCTGCTTTATTTATTCGCGCCTCTATTTACAAAGAAACTGGCGGATTGGATGGTGACTTTTTTGCGCACATGGAAGAAATTGATTTGTGCTGGCGAATTAAAAACCAAGGCCACCGGATAATTGTTGAGCCGAAATCAACAGTTTATCACGTTGGTGGAGCAACATTACCAAACCATAGCTCCAGAAAACTTTATTTAAATTTTCGCAACAATCTATTTATGTTGCATAAAAATTTACCTAAAAATAAATTGTGCACCATTCTGTTCCAAAGAATGATATTAGATGGTATTGCAGCTATAAAATTTCTTTTAAGTGGTGAATTTTCAAATTTCGCTGCTGTTTTCAAAGCTCATCTATCCTACTACGCTATGCTCTCTAAAATGAGGGAAAAACGCAAAAGACTAAGCCCTCTTGCGACTAAAATAAATCATCAGGAAATGTATAAAAACAGTATTGTTTTTGATTTTTACCTGAGAAAGAAGAAGCATTTTTCCGACATTTCCTTCTAAAAAAATATAATTTCTTAATTAGTTGGCCGCGGTAAATTTAAGACCAATTATCGACACCAAAAGCAACAATAAAAAGAATATTCTGGAAAAGTGAATTGGTTCGCTAAACAAAACCACTCCTAAAATAGCAGTCGTAAATGCTCCGATTCCTGTCCAAACAGCATAAGCAGTACCTAAAGGCAAGGTTTTTATTGCCAAAGCCAGAAAGTACAAACTTATTGCCATTGCAACAATCGTAATTACACTAGGCCAAAATTTGGTAAATCCTTCTGCATACTTTAATCCAATAGCCCAAACGGCTTCAAATAATCCGGCAATAATCAAATACATCCAAGCAATAGCCATAATTATAGTTTTTCTATTATTTGTTCTAAACGAATCCCTCTAGATCCTTTAATCAGAATGTACTGATCACGCAATTCTGTTTTATCCAGCTCCACAACTAAATCGGAAGCACTTTTAAATGTTTTGAACTTCTCCTCCACATTCACTTCCGAAAAAATATCCCCTACTAAAAATACCGACTTCAATTCACGCTCTTTTATCAGATTTAACAAATCCAAATGTTCCTTTTGGGCATCAGCTCCCAGCTCCAACATATCGCCTAAAATAAGCACCTTATTCTTACGAGACATGCCTGCAAAATTTTCAATAGCCGCTCTCATACTTGTTGGATTAGCATTATAAGCATCTAAGAATAAAATATTTTTTTCTGTTTGTTTTAATTGAGATCGATTGTTACTTGGTACGTATTGTTCCAAAGCTTCTTTAATTTCAATCTCATCAATCTTAAAATACCTACCAACAGTAACTGCCGCCAATGCATTTTCGAAATTATAAGCGCCAACCAACTTTGTTTTTATATACAGTTTGCCAACCACCGATCTAATTTCCAAAACCAAATATGGTTCCGCCTGCAAAAACTTTGCCTTCGAAAATGCATCTTCAGAATTTCCATAACTAATAAAATCCTGTCCACTCATCATTTCTGTAAGGTAATGATTATCAGAATGAACAAATACCTTTCCCCCATTAGTCAAAAGAAAGTCGTACAATTCTTTTTTTGTATTGATCACCCCTTCAAAGGATCCAAACCCCTCTAAATGAGCTTTCCCAACATTTGTAATCATGCCATAGTTTGGTTCTGCAATTTCGCATAATTGTCGAATTTCACCCGGATGATTAGCTCCCATTTCAACAATACCAAATTCGGTCTCTTCATTCATGGAAAGTAGGGTTAAAGGAACGCCAATATGATTATTAAAATTTCCAATCGTAGCAACGGTTTTAAACTTACGGCTCAAAACCTCATGAACCAATTCCTTTGTTGTTGTTTTTCCATTCGTACCAGTAATGGCAAGAATCGGGATATTTAATTGTCTTCGATGCTCTCTCGCCAAATGTTGCAATGTAGTTAAAACATCCGCCACCAAAATAAAACGAGAATCAACAGCATACTCTTTTTCGTCGACAATAGCATATTCACAGCCTTTTTCGATTGCTGCCTTCGCAAATTTATTTCCATTAAAATTTTCGCCTTTCAAAGCAAAAAAAATAGAATTTGAAACAACCTTTCTAGTATCGGTTACGATTATTGGATGCTCCTTAAAATGAAGGTAAATATTGGACAACTGCATTGTATTCTTTTTCAGATTTAATTCAAAAAACGAAATTAATAATTTCCAACAAAAAACCCCATCCTTTAGAGATGGGGTTTAAAAATATTTAAGAATATCTACTTCGTTTTTTTATTTGCAGGATGTCCAACATGTGTCATTGCACATCGAAATCCTATATCATCACGAGCTTCTTTCTGATTCATAAAGCGACGTGCACTTGGCGACATCCAGAAAGCACGATCTTTCCAAGAACCACCTTTATAAACCCGAGAATCATCGGTTACCATAGAACTGAAATCGCTTCCTCCTTGGCCTCTGCCTTGAACGTACATACGACTTGAACCTGCAGCCTGATGTTCTGGATTATTCCATGTATAATCGGAAACAATACTTGACTCCACATCTCCATCACGGTAATTTCTATTATCAGCAGTTTTGTAGTTCTCACGACCTACTAATTCTTCATCTTTTTGATTTCTATAACGAATTCTTCCCAAACTATCCTTTTCAGCTATATTTCCTTCTTCATCCCTCACGGCAGTTTTAAATACATTACCTCTATAAGGATTAAATTCAGCAATATCATCTGAAGACATTGGACGATAAACATCAGCAACCCATTCGCTAACATTTCCAGCCATACAATACAATCCAAAATCGTTAGGCCAAAATGAATTTACAGGGACAGTAATATCACCAGCATCATTTAAAGCACCAGCAGTACCCATGTAATCCCCACGTCCACGAGCAAAGTTGGCCATCATTTGACCGCGAACTTTTTTCTCATCATTTCTTACCCAATGTCCGTTCCAAGGAAAAATCTTACGATCGGTAATTCTTTCATCCATTGAATTTCCAATTAATGCAGTTGCAGCATACTCCCACTCTGCTTCGGAAGGAAGACGATATTTAGGAAGTAACATACCATCACTCCAACGAACTGATCTTTCTTCGTTATCTGGATTCAAATCTGTAAGATTCTTATTAACAGCACCTTCGTACTGGCCTGCTAAATATGCAGCTGTATTAAAATTATTCTCATCGCGCTGTGTTGGATCGTCTTTTAAAATTCCTCTATCAATAAGGATTCTTTCATTAACACGATCGGTACGCCACTCGCAAAAATCTACCGCTTGTTCCCAACTTACACCAACCACAGGATACTCTCCGTAAGCTGGATGACGAAGGTAATTATTCACGTATGGTTCGTTATACGCAAGTTCATCGCGCCAAACCAAAGTATCTGGTAATGCTTTTCGGTACACTTCTGGGTAAGAAACGAATACTCTCTTAATCCAATGTAAATATTCCAAATAATCAACATTTCGAACTTCAGATTCATCAATATAGAAAGAAGGGACTGTAACTCTTCTTGGAACGTTATTCCAATCATACATTACATCTTGTTGTGTTCTTCCCATAGTAAATGTACCTCCCTGAACAAATTTCAGACCAGGACCTGTTTCTTGCTGAAAGCCGCTATGATATTCAAAACCTCCATTCTCAGGCTCATTATAAGCCCAACCTGTGGTTTTAGATTTTTCTCCTTTTCCAACAAGATTTTTCACTTTCGAACAAGATGGTAAAATCATCAGTGAAATTGCAAAAACAAAGAGAATAATGCTCGATCTTAATTTCATAATAGATTGAATGTAGTTTATCTCAAAAATACTTAACTCAACAAATATAACTAAAAGAGTAGAGAGTTTATTGTATTTAATTTTACTTTTTTATAAAATTATTTAACATTTTCAGCAAATTATTCCTATCCAAAACAAAGACTAAATGTAGAATAAGCAATTAATAAAACACCTCTATACTCCTAACTGCCTGATACAAAACAAACTTTAAAATAACAAAAACCTTTATCCCCAACAAAATCATACCTATTATCTTAATCTATTTGCTCGACTTTGTCTTAACTTTTGCTTATTTTGCACTGTTTGCAATTCTCGGGAATTGGTAATTTATTTAATAAAATCAAAAATTACTGCCATTATATATGCGTTATTTAATCCTATCCCTATTCTTCATTACTAGTTTCAGCTCTTTTTCACAAACTACCAATTCAATCGAATTGGATTGGTCTGAAAATCTAATTACTTATCCGAATGGAGAAAAAATCAATACGCTAACTTTTACCGGAGCCTCTTTGGATGAAAAAAACTCCTGGTTACCAGAATATTCGCACCTACAATTAACAGGTTCAACCAATGAATTATTCACCGTTGAGTTATTTGATACGGAATTTAAATTGTTAAGTTCCACTGAAAGGCAAATTTTACGAAATAAAAGCATTCCCAACGACATAAAACCTTCCATTAACAGCCGTACTATTCGAAAACAAACCTATCAACAAATAAACTTTATCCCCTTGCGAAAAAATCCACAAAATGGTCAATTGGAAAAATTGATTCGATTCTCATTCAAATTACAAAGCAAAAATCAAACAAAAACAAACCTTCAAAATAAAAATTACCTTACTAGTTCTGTTCTTAAATCGGGAAAATGGGTAAAAATCTCGGTTGACACAACAGCTGTGCATAAAATTACCTATTCTCAGTTAATTGAAATGGGGATTTCAAATCCAGAATCAATTCGAATTTATGGTTCGGGAGGAGGTATGTTGCCAAAAATGAATGCAGCAACTAGTCTTGATGATCTTCCTAACAATCCCATTTATATGGAAAAAGGAAGTGATAACATCTTTAATTCGGGTGATTTCATTCTTTTTTATGCTAGAGGACCACAAAACTGGAAATATGATGAAACCTCCAATGAATTTATTCACGAAAATCATCTTTATTCCGATTTCTCCTACTATTTTCTTAGTTCCGATATGGGAAGTCCAACACTTATTCAATCGGTAGCCTCTTTGCCCTCTTCCAATATAAACGTTACAGGATTTGATGATTACGTTGTAATTGATGAAGACGAAACCAATCTTTTGGAAAGTGGAAGACTTTGGCTTGGAACTACTTTTGATGTAATTACCAATTATACTTTTAGTTTTTCCTTTCCAAATTTAGTTGCTGGAGAGCCAATAAAAATAAATACCAATCTTGTCGCCCGATCCTCATCAACATCCCAATTCAAGCTTCTTTCCGAAAGCAATTTAATTGGAGAAGTAGAGATTCCCTCGGTAAATACAGGAAGTTACACATCCAGCTATGCAAGCATGATCGAAAAAAAATTCGATCAATTCATTCCTACATCAGCCAATATTAATCTAGATTTAGAATATGAAAAAAGTTCTCCTTCCTCGAAAGGATGGTTAAATTATATTCGCATAAACGCCAGAAGAAACTTAATTTTCACCACTAATCAAATGGCATTTAGAGATTTAAAAAGCATTGGCGCAGGAAACAATGCGTTATTTTTACTTCAAAATTCAAACGACAAAATTCAAATTTGGGATGTTACTGTTCCATCATCTTTAAAATCAATAGTTACAAATTACAGCAACAGTAGCACCTCCTTTATTGCAGATGCCAATTTATTAAAAGAATATATCGCTATTGACCCAAATGGCGATTTTCCAACACCAATTAACCTTGGTTCTATTCAAAATCAAAATTTACATGCTATAGCTCCAACCGATATGCTAATTATTAGTCCGACAAAGTTTTCATCTTACGCCAGTAAAATAGCAGATTTTCATCGAACTAAAGATAATTTAAAGGTTAGTGTTATTGATCCAGAAGAAATATATAATGAATTTTCATCTGGATCTCCCGACGTAAGCGCTATTCGAAATTTTGTAAAAATGTTATACGATCGATCCAGTAGTGAGCTAGATATGCCTAAATACTTATTGCTTTTTGGTGATGGCTCCTTCGACAATAAATCGGATCGTGAAAACAATACCAATCAAATTCTTACCTATCAATCCGAAAACTCTTTAATTCCAACCCAATCTTTTGTTACTGATGATTTTTTTGGCTTGCTAGACGATGAAGAAGGAGAAGCTAGTGGTTTAGTAGATATTGGCATTGGTCGTTTCCCCGTAAACACAACCGAAGAAGCACAAATTGTAAGCAATAAAATTTTAAACTACAACAATACAGAGTTTGGAGATTGGCGAAGTTTAATTTGTTTTATTGGCGATGATGAAGACAATAACACCCACATGAGAGATGCCAATAAATTGGCTGAACAGGTAGAAACAAACTATCCGGAATTTAAAGTTCAACGAATTTTTCTTGACGATTATGAACAGATCACTAATTCTGCCGGACAGGAATACCCTGATGTGAATGTAGAAATCGCCAATAGTATTAATAAAGGAAGTCTAATCATGAACTACACAGGGCATGGTAACGAAAACGGACTGGGACACGAGCACATTTTAATGCTCGATGATATTTTAAGTTGGAAGAATCCTACAAAACTTCCACTATTCATGACTGCAACTTGCGAATTCAGCCGTTTTGACAATTACAAAAAACTATCTTCAGGAGAAATGATTCTTCTTCGTAACGATGGTGGCGGTATTGGTCTTTTTACAACCACCCGCTTGGTATATTCGTCGCCTAATTTTAGTTTAAACCAGAACTTTTACCACCATGTTTTTGATAAAGATTCCGATGGCAATCACCTCCGCTTGGGCGATATTATGCGAAAAACAAAGAATGAAACTGCTTCGGGAATAAATAAAAGAAATTTTACACTACTTGGCGATCCTGCTTTAAGATTAAATTACCCCAAACATACCGCCAAAACGATTCAAATCAATAATATCAATATCAGTCAACCCACCGATACCTTAAAAGCATTAAGTAAGGTGACTATTTCGGGCGAAATAATTGCAAACACAGGTGAGAACCTGACTGACTTTACTGGAACCGTTTACCCAACGGTTTACGACAAAGCAAGTATTAAAACAACAAGAGGAAATGATGGTGATCCTTTTGAGTATACTGAACAAAACAGCGTTCTGTTTAAAGGAAAAGCTAGTGTTAGCAATAGTAACTTTACTTTTAGTTTTTTCGTCCCTAAAGATATCAACTACAATTATGGAAATGGTAAAATTTCTTACTATGCCAATAGCTTAAATTCCGATGCTGCAGGATACACAAACAGCATTGTAATTGGAGGAACCAATCCTGATGCAAATAACGATAAAATTGGTCCTGAAATTGAACTTTATATGGACGATGAGCAATTTACTCCAGGTGGAATGACAAGCTCATCTCCCCTATTATTAGCAATTGTCCAAGATTCAAGTGGCATTAATACCCTTGGCAATTCCATTGGTCATGATATTACTGCCATACTCGACCAAAAAACAGATCAGTCAATAATTCTGAATGATTCCTACGAATCAGATCTGGATAATTATCAAAAAGGCAAAATTAGCTATCGTCTTTCAGACCTAGAGACAGGTGAACATGAAATTCAAGTTAAAGTTTGGGATAATGTTAATAATTCATCGGAAAACCAACTTGAATTTATAGTTGCCGATGATGCAGATTTAATTTTAAAACATGTCTTAAATTATCCAAATCCATTTACAACTAATACCGGTTTTTATTTTGAGCACAATCAATCTTCCCGAGAATTAGATGTTTTAATTCAGATTCTCACTATATCTGGAAAATTAATTAAAACTATAGAGATTAGTGTAAATTCATCGGGAAATCGTGTTGGCCCCATTCCATGGGATGGAAAAGACGATTTTGGCAATTCTATTGGCCGTGGAGTATACTTTTATCGCGTAAAAGTAAGGGCCGATGATGGAAAAATGGTGAATAAATTTCAAAAATTAGTAATCCTAAAGTAATAAAAAGAAAGTTTAACAGTTAATTGAATATATTTGCAGACCATTATATTAAATTATTATGAATTACAGACTAACTTTAATCACATGCCTTTTATCCACTTTGCTATTTGCAAACATGGAAACAAGTTGGGCGCAAACCTCAACTTCAGGTGCCAATTACATTTCAACAGCCGTGCCTTTTCTAACAATTACTCCCGACTCCAGAGCAGGAGCAATGGGTGATGTTGGTGTTGCAACTTCACCAGATGCTAATTCGATGCATTGGAATCCAGCTAAATTTGCCATGATCGATGGCAAGTACGGAGTTGCAGCCTCCTACACTCCTTGGTTAAGAGACTTGGTTGATGACATGAGCCTTGCCTATTTAACCGGCTACTATCGTTTAGATAAAAATCAGGTTCTTGCCTCATCGCTTCGCTATTTTACTTTAGGTGAAATAATATTTTTAGAAAGTGAAAACGCAACTCCAATTTCAAGAAATCCGAATGAGTGGGCTTTCGACATTGCCTATTCAAGAAGATTAACCGATAATTTATCCGGATCGATTGCTTTTAGATATATTCGCTCTGATCTTACCCAGGCACAGTATGTTGCTGGGGTAGAAACTCAAGCTGGTAACGCTTTTGCAACAGACATCTCGGTTTACTATCGAAAAGAATTTAAACAAAACCGAAAAGAAATACTTTGGTCTTGGGGATTGAATATTTCCAACCTTGGTTCCAAAATAAGCTATACTACCGACGATGAGAAGGAATTTATTCCAACCAATCTTAGATTTGGTTCTGCTCTTAAATTTGAATTAGATAATTTCAATTCCCTTACAATTGCTGCTGATATTAATAAGTTATTGGTTCCAACACCAGCCAATGGTTCGCTACAAGATGGCGAAGATAATGGTACTGTTATTGTTGGCGGACAAACCTCCAACAAATCGGTAATGAGCGGTGTTTTTGGCTCTTTCTCCGACGCTCCAGGTGGAATGAGTGAAGAATTTAAAGAAATGACTTGGTCACTTGGTTTAGAGTATTGGTATCAAGAACAATTTGCTTTACGTACAGGCTATTATTACGAGCACGAAGATAAAGGGAACAGAAAATATTTTACTGCTGGATTAGGCGTTAGATTAAATATGTTTGATTTGGATTTTTCCTACTTGATTCCTTCCTCGCAAAATAACCCTTTAAAAAACACTTTACGATTCACGCTTACTGCCAATATCGATAAAATTCTAAAATAACATGAAAATTAGAGTAGGATTTGGCTATGACGTTCATCAATTAGCCGAAGGAGAGGAATTTTGGCTGGGAGGTATAAAATTAACACATCGGAAAGGTTGCATTGCCCATTCGGATGGAGATGTATTAATTCATGCCATTTGCGACGCCTTGCTTGGCGCTGCCAACATGCGCGATATAGGATATCATTTTCCCGACACCTCCAATGATTTTAAGAATATCGACAGTAAAATCCTACTAAAAGAAACGGTTGGTTTGATCGCTGAAAAAGGATTTACGATTGGAAATATTGACGCAACCATAGCTTTACAAGAACCAAAAATTAAACCCATAATTCCTGAAATGCAAAAAGTGCTATCGGATGTAATGGGAATAGAATTGGAAGACTTAGCTATAAAAGCAACAACAACGGAAAAACTTGGTTTTGTTGGTACCGAAGATGGTATTGCAGCATATGCCACTGTTTTAATCCAAAAATAAGAATACTCAGTAGTTTTAATTTGTTAAAAACCTTCCTCGAAGTAATTTCGGGAAGGTTTTTTTTGCGAAAAATAAATTAGTATTCTTGTCCATTCTATATCTGATAATTTCTCTATTTTGCTATATTTGTTTTATATAGATATATAAATATTTAATTCGCCCCACAATGAGAAAAACAGTTGTTATAGGTGCCAGTTTAAATGAAGAAAGATATTCAAATCAATGCGTACGCCTATTGCGTGAGCACGATATTGAAACCATTGCTGTTGGCAACAAAGAAGGAAAAATTGCCGATGTAAAAATAAATCTTGGTCAACCTTTTGCAAGTAAAGTGGAAACTGTTGCAGTTTACCTTTCACCAAAAAATCAAGAATCGTATTACGATTATATTATTGGTTTAAAACCGGAAAGAATTTTATTTCCTCCTGGAACAGAAAATCCTGAATTCTATCGCAAAGCAAACGCTTTAGGCATAGAAACAGAAGAGGCTTGTCCGTTGGTAATGCTTCGTACTGGAGTTTATTAAGCAATAAGATACAAAGAGACGCTATAATAATGGCGTCTCTAATTAAAAAGAAGCTCATAGGTACGTCTTATCTCCTCTTCTACTTGCGATACCCCTATAGACCTACTTCTTCGTAAAACTTCTTTTCCATCCAGATAAACCAATATACCAGGATTGGTATACAAACCCAATTGCGCTGCAAATTCTGGTTGCAGAGAAGAATCAATGTAAAAAGCTTTTAACTTAGGAAACTGCTCTTGCATCATTCCTCTCAGCTTTGGTGATAAAGCCTCACAAACCCCACAAGAAGGCGCTGAAAAATAGATATAAAACGATTCTCTTTTCTCTTGCAAACCTTTCAATTCGGACAAAGACAAATTCATACTACAAATTTTAATTCTGTTTCTAAAATAATAAACTCTTCAGCGAAAAACTCTTCTCCCTAATTTATTTCCTACAAAAAAAGCTGCTCCAAAAAAATGGAAACAGCTTTTATTATATCCTATTAAGAATAGTACTATTCTTTTTTACGAGTTCTTCTTTTTGGTTTTTCAGCTAGTTCTGCTTTTTCAGCTTCCTCTAAACTGTTATCGTAATCAACAATAAAACGATCTACCAAAATACGTCCGCAATACTCACAAACAATAATTTTTTTACGAGAACGAATATCCATCTGACGTTGAGGTGGAATTTTATTAAAACAACCACCACATGCATCACGCTCAACAGTTACAACAGCAAGACCATTTCTTGCATTTGAACGAATACGAGTATAAGCTGTTAACAATCTTGGCTCTATTTTTTTTCTAAACGATGCAGAAGAAGCAACCAATTTTTCTTCTTCGATTTGAGTTTCTGATACAATTGCATCAAGCTCCCCTTTTTTACCTTCTAAATCAGCTTTTCTTTCACTAAAAACTTTATCAGAGTTTTCAATTACAGCTTTTTTATTAGCGATTTCGGAAGTAAATTCTCTAATTCTTTTTTCGCACAATTCAATTTCTAAATTTTGAAATTCAATTTCTTTTGAAATAGAATCAAATTCACGATTGTTACGAACATTCATTTGTTGAGCTTCGTACTTTTTAATAAGTAATCCAGCTTCTTTAATTTCTTGTTTTTTCTTCGCAACAGTTTCAACTAAATCTTTTACCTCATTATTAAGGTTGGCAATCCTAGTATCAAGACCTGCGATTTCATCTTCCAAATCCTGAACTTCTAGTGGAAGCTCTCCTCTTAGCGTTCTAATTTGGTCTACTTCAGAATCAACACACTGCATTTCGTACATTGTGCGCAATTTATCTTCTACTGAAATATCCTTAAAATCTGAAGCCTTTGGATCTTGTGTAGTCATATGTTTTACAAATAATTTATTGGATTCGAATTTATCTCTGAAATATAAACCGCAAAGTTAGGGAATTTTTTTGTAACAATCTCATAAAAAACGTCTCTTGTAAATTGTTCACTTTCATAATGTCCTATATCGGCAATTATTATTCTGCCTTCGGCATCAAAAAACTCATGATATTTAAAATCTCCTGACACGTAAATATCTGCTTTTTGGTTAATTGCCTTGCGAAGCAGAAAGCTTCCGCTCCCCCCACATACTGCAACAGTTTTAATTTCCTTCTTACTTATTTCGGTATGCTTTACACATGCCGATCCAAATATTTCCTTTATCCTTTTTAAGAATAAAAGCGGCTCTTCGGGAACTGAAAGTTCACCAATCATTCCTAGGCCTACCTGTTTATTTTCATTTTCGAGTTGATATATATCAAAAGCAATCTCCTCGTAAGGATGATTTTTAAGTAGTGCCTCACTAATTCTGCCTTTTAAATGTTTCGGAAATATAATTTCCAAACGAACTTCAGGTTCTAAATGTAACTTTCCTTTTTCACCTACAAAAGGATCTGTATTCTCTCCACCTCTAAAACTTCCGGTTCCTTCAACGGAATAGCTACAAGAATCGTAATTTCCAATGCTTCCAGCTCCTGCCTGGAACAAGGCATCTCTTACTTTTTGTGCAAACTTATTAGGAACATAGGTCACCAATTTAAAAAGATCTTCGCGAACCGGAGATAATATTCTCCTATTTTTAAGCCCTATTAAATCGCAGATACGATCGCTTACACCACCTTTAACCGAATCAAGATTAGTATGAGCTGCATAAATTGCAATATTATTTTGAATGGCAAGAATTACTGTTCTCTCTACATAATTACTCCCATTAAAGCGTTTCAAACCCTTAAAAATAATAGGATGATGAGCAATAATTAAATTCACTCCTTTTTTAATTGCCTCCTCCACTACACTTTCAACAACATCTAAACAAATAAGTACTCCGGAAACATCTGAGTTGTAAGTACCGACCAACAAACCGGAATTGTCATACGATTCCTGATAAGTTAGTGGAGCCATCTCCTCAATCGATGAAACAACATCTCTTATTTTCAATTTTACTAAAATTTAATGATTACAACTCCTCTTTAATCTCAAGAAGCAGCTCTTTGATTTCCTGTAAACGAGTAACAACCGCAAAATTATTTTCTGTATCTTCTTTATTTTCTTTTAGTTTTAACTGGGCTCCTTTTAGAGTCATTCCCCTTTCTTTTACTAAATGAAATATTAGGTGAAAATTTTCAATATCTGCTTGTGTGAAAAATCGATTTCCCTTCTTATTCTTTTTTGGTTTTATGATATCAAATTCCTTTTCCCAAAATCGAATCAAAGATGTATTTACCTGAAACATATCAGCTACTTCACCAATGGCGTAATATAGTTTTTCGATTTTTTTTTCTCTGTAAGGCACTATTGTTACGATTTAAATTTCACAAACCAAATAAATTGTTTAGAAATGAACCGATTAGAACAATTTATCATCTAAAGTAACAAATAAAATGGCACGAAATAAGATTTTTCGTGCCACTTTTTTATGTTTTCCGATTTTCCTTCGATAGAACTAATCCATTGTTTGACCAGTGTTAGCAGCGTAAGCAACCATACTGTCATATTCGTCGGCTGTTAAATCGTTAAAAAAGTAATTAATCGGGTCTATTGTTCTATTATTTTTCCTCACTTCGTAATGAATATGAGGCCCTGTTGATGAGCCCGTATTTCCAAGAAATGCAATAACTTCTCCTCGCCTTACACTCTGTCCTGCTTTTACATTATATCCATCGAGATGAGCATAGACAGTTTTGTATCCAAACCCATGATCAATCACAACTTTTTTACCGTACCCTCTTTCTAGATTCACATAACTAACTACACCATCGCCAGTTGCGTATATAGGAGTACCAATGGTTCCATTAAAATCCATTCCGTCGTGAAATTTACGGGTTTTATAAATCGGATGCATTCTCCAACCGTAACCCGATGAAATTCTTCCAAAATCTTTTATTGCAATAGGCATTATAGCAGGAATTGACGCAAGCATTTTAAACTTGTTCTTTACCATTTCCTCAACACTATCGTATGATTTGGTTTGAACATACATTGACTTAGCAATACGGTCAATTTTTTTACTGGTTGAAATAACCAATTCTGAATTTTCCAGATTCTCTAAATTACTATATCGGTTCACACCACCGTAACCAGCTTTTCGAATATTGGAATGAATTGGTTCCGCCTCAAAAATAACGCGATAAATATTATCGTCGCGTTGTTCGAGATCCGTTAAAACGCTCTGTAACTTCGTTAATTCTGTATTAAGACGAGTATATTGAGCCACTAACTGCTGATTTTCACGAATGAGAGATCTTTCCTTTGGGGATCCAAAAAAATAGAACAATACTACCACCATAACAATAGCAAGTACTGAACTTGAAGCCATGTGCTTAAGAACGTTAATTATTTTCGTCTTAAAATTAGCCTCTACTTTTTCGTAACTAATAGACTCTGGGTTAAACCGATACTTAGTCTTCGCCATGTAATATTTTTAGATTGAATTTACTGAAAAAAGACTAAACTTTTTTCCTCCACAGCTAACAAAATTAAGGAAATAATCTAACTTTGCAAGCTAAGCATACAAATCTCAGTGAAACAAAACATAATTACAGATGAATTCTAACGAAATCAGACAGGCATTTTTGGATTTCTTTGCCTCCAAACAACATAAAACTGTTTCTTCGGCACCAATGGTTATTAAAGATGATCCAACTTTAATGTTTACCAATGCGGGAATGAATCAATTTAAAGATATTTTTCTTGGGAACTCACCAATAAAATACAAACGAATTGCCAACTCTCAAAAATGCTTACGTGTTTCGGGAAAACATAACGATTTAGAAGAAGTAGGTCACGACACCTACCATCATACTATGTTTGAAATGTTAGGCAACTGGTCTTTTGGTGATTATTTTAAAGAAGATGCAATTAATTGGGCTTGGGAACTTCTTACTGAAGTTTATAAACTACCAAAAGAAAGATTATATGCTTCTGTTTTTGAAGGTAGCGATGAAGATAAATTAGGTCGAGATGATAAAGCTGCAGCATTGTGGGAAAAATTTCTTCCTTTGGAACAAATCATCAATGGAAACAAAAAGGATAATTTCTGGGAAATGGGTGATACCGGTCCATGTGGTCCTTGTTCCGAAATTCATGTTGATTTACGTAGCGAAGAAGAACGAAAACTAGTTGCAGGTCGTGATTTAGTAAATAATGACCATCCGCAGGTAATTGAAATTTGGAATTTGGTATTCATGCAATACAATCGCAAGGCAGATGGTTCTTTAGAAGCTTTGCCTCATCAGCATGTTGATACAGGAATGGGTTTTGAGCGTTTGTGTATGGCCATGCAAGGCAAAACTTCCAACTACGATACCGATGTATTCCAACCAATTATTCAGGCTATCGCAAAAATGAGTGCGAAAGAGTATGGGAAAAATGCGGAAGTTGATATTGCTCTTCGAGTAATTGCCGACCACATTAGAACCATTGCTTTTGCAATTACTGATGGACAATTGCCTTCCAATAATAAAGCAGGATATGTTATTCGCAGAATTTTAAGAAGAGCTGTTCGCTATGGTTACACTTTTCTGGGATTCAAGGAACCATTTATGTACCGTTTAGTTCAAGTACTTATTGAAGTGATGGGAAATCATTTCCCTGAATTGGTAAAACAACAAGAGTTAATCGAGAAAGTGGTTATGGAAGAGGAAAACTCATTCCTTAGAACTCTTGAGAATGGAATTCGCCTTTTGGATCAAATTATAGACAAAACAAAGTCGGAAGATTATAAAGTTGTTTCGGGTAAGGTAGCTTTTGAATTGTATGACACTTATGGTTTTCCTTTGGATTTAACGGAATTAATTTTGAAAGAAAATAATTTGGTGATTAATCGCAGAGAGTTTAACGAAGAAATGGAAGCTCAAAAGAATCGCTCCCGTTCGGCAACAGCTGTTGAAACAGGCGATTGGGTAGAAATATTGAAAGATGATGTAGAAGAGTTTATTGGTTACGATTACCTTTCTGCAGATGTAAGAATTACCCGTTACCGCAAAATTTCTTCGAAAGATAAAGATTTGTTCCAATTGGTTTTCAACATCACTCCTTTTTATGGTGAAAGTGGCGGTCAAATTGGAGATACTGGTTACCTTGAAGCAAACGGAGAAAAAATCTCTATTGTCGACACCAAAAAAGAAAATGGATTAATCGTGCATTTCACAAAAGAATTGCCAAAAGATCCAACCGTTGTTTTTAAAGCCAAAGTTAACGAGAGTAAACGTACTTTAATTGCAAATAACCACACAGCAACTCACCTAATGCACCACGCGCTTCGTTCTATTTTAGGCGAGCATGTAGAGCAAAAGGGATCTCTTGTTACTGCTGATCATTTGCGTTTCGATTTTTCTCATTTTCAGAAACTAAGCGAAGAAGAAATTGCCAAAGTAGAAGAAATCGTGAATCAAAAAATTCGCGAGAATGCTTCCATCGAAATAAAAAACAATATTCCCATGGCTGAAGCAGTAGATCTTGGTGCTATGGCATTGTTTGGGGAAAAATACGGTGATTTGGTACGTGTTATTAAATTTAATGATTCCGTTGAACTATGCGGAGGAACCCATGTTCAGGCAACTGGTCAAATTGGATATTTCAAAATTACATCGGAGAGTGCAATTGCTGCCGGAGTAAGAAGAATTGAAGCAATTACTGCTGTAAGAGCTGAACAATTTATAACCGATAAGCTAAACACCTTAAAGGATATTGAACGCATCTTTAAATCGAATCAAAATCTGATTAAAAACATTACTGATTTAATGAATGAAAATTCAGATTTAAAGAAAGATTTGGATGGCTTTATGAAAGATCGCCTGAAAGTGATTAAGAATAATTTGAAAGGAAATATCTCGATAACGAAAGATATTAACATTATTGCAGAACCTATTTCCACGGCTAGCGCAGGCGATATTAAAGATATTGCATTCCAACTAAAAGGTGAATTGGAAAACCTGGTATTTATTTCGGGTGCCGATTTAGATGGAAAAGCAAATATTACTATCATGTTCTCCGATAATCTGGTTAAAGAATACGATTTGAATGCCGGAGCCATTATTCGTGAAGCTGCCAAAGAGATTCAAGGTGGCGGAGGTGGTCAGCCATTCTTTGCATCGGCTGGTGGTAAAGATTCCAAAGGATTGGAAAAAGCAATTGAAGTAGCCAAGAAAATGGTTCTTCATAAAATTGAAGGATAATCTATTAGTTACAAGCTTTTAGCTACAAGCATAAAAAAACGCCGTTTCGAACTGAAACGGCGTTTTTTTTTATCTTATATTTTTAAGGTTGCTGACTGTAGGTATGCACACTAAACTGTGCTGAAGGCAGATAGTTTACTCCAAACCAACAAATTAGTAGAATTACAAAAGCGAGAGCCAATATCCATAAGGATGATTTAAATTTTGCTGGCATATGGAAACGACGGTGAATGTAGACCAAATAACCCAACCAAGTGATAAATGCCCAAGTTTCTTTTGGATCCCATGTCCAATAATGCCCCCAAGCTTCTTTTGCCCACAAAGCTCCAAAAAGTAGGCCTAAGGTTAGAAAAGCAAATCCCAAATACACCAAATTATCGGCCATGAGCATGACTTTAGGCTGCAAGTCGCTTTTATATTCCTGATACAAACCACGAACTGCAACCAAAGAGGAGGCCGCTAAGAATGCATAGGCAAAAATATAAACTACTACATGAGGCACAAACCAAGGACTTTGCAAGGCTGGCATTAAGGTTTTAGAAAAGTTCTCGGGATGTAAATAGTTAATAAACAGAAAGAGTAAAGATAAACCCAGACTGTAATACAACATCCAATTGTAACGCCATCGCCAATAGGTTAAAAAACCAATTATTGGCAAAAAAAAGGCATACCACAAACGCGTTTCCCCCAATGTTCGTAATGGCGGACGCTCTAGACTAAACCATAAATAGGCTATAAAAATGGCAATACTCGCAATTCCTGCAAGCACCAATATATTTCTAATTAATACCCTCTTGGGCAAAAAAACAGCCAGTACCCAAGTACCTGTGCTGATTCCTGCTGCCAATAAAAAATGGCTCCATATCATTATTCGAAACTTTAAATGCTACAATTATTACCAACACTAAGCTTTAATCTGAAACAACATTAATTGTTTCTTCATTTTTCACTTTATTTCCTCGCCAAAACATGTAGACAGCACCTATCATCATCATAAACACACCAATATAAACGTATACTTGCCATGGATCTTTTACCATCTCTACAATACTCTTGCTAGAGTAAATCCCCATTTTTTCATCGTAACTTAACTGATAGATTTTCCATCCGTTCACAGTAAACGATTTGTTTACTTCGAGCGTTTGCTCCTGTTTTCGGCCATCGGGAGTAAAAATGCTTACTTCGGATGAAAATCTTTTAGGTTCTGGCACAGTCATCAGTAAGGAAAATCGATCATCAATTTTTAAAGATTCGTGAGGACGATTAAAACTACCACAGCTAATCCAACCAGTGATTGTATCTTTTGCCGGAGTTACCAGCTTCACCTTTGCTGCAGGAGCCGCTCCTAAATCGACAATTGGGTAGTACCTGTCTCCTGCCCTACCAGAGGTTACATAAAACTCCTCCAACTCAATTTTCCAATCGTGAAGCTTACATCTTAAACCATCTTCAATCATAATTAGGGAAGGTTTGCTGGCTTCATAAAGTGTTCCCGTTGTATTATCCACCACAGCCAATTTTGGACGAAACTCTTCAATTTTAAAATCGTTTAATTTAATTGCTAATGGCAATTCAAAATAATTTCCTTTCGCATCGTAAGCTCTTCCTTCAATTCTATTCTCAATTAAATCCATGCGAAGGCGTTGCAAATCGCCAGATCCAATACCTGCTGCAAATACAGTAATCCACAAACCTAGGTGGCTACAAATAAATCCCCAATTGCTCCATTTTAGCGGAAACAACCTTCGAATAACCACCATTGCCAGAATAAAAAGCAAATAAAAATTGATGAGTAAAAAAGGAATAGAGCTGGTGATTCTATTTAAGCCAAAGTTGTTAACAAATCCCTTTTCTTGCATAGGTACTTGAGATGTTACTCCCATTATAACAACCAAGACACTTAAGGCAACAATTGCACCTATAGATGCCGGTATTCCGGAAAGAAACTTAAATGTTGCTGTATTTCGGATAAAAAAATAGACCAGAACGATCTGCAATATGTAAATACCTCCAAAAATTAAATTATAAGGAAATACAATTGCTCCAAAAGAACTAGTACCACTTGTATACTCAAGGGCAAATCCGATAAAAAGGAAACCAAAGCTTAATAAAAAACTCTCGGAATATCCCCAAGGCGATTGCCATAAGGCTTTTGTGTTTTTATTCATATCTACTATCAACCAATTAGATAAAAGTTTTAGACGCTTGAAAAAATAACTTTTATAAAGGCTATTAATCCTCTAAATATAAAAAATATGCCACCCTTATGGAGCGGCATATTCATTTAATCATCCATTTAGAATGAAATGTTTACTACATTTTCACCTGATAAGTACTTTCGCGTTCTTTCGCTTTTTTCTCCCACTGAGGAACAAGATTTTTCTTAAATTCAGCTTTCTCCTGATTTAATTTATCAATATCAAGACCAATAAATTTCTGAGCTTTAGCTTTCGTAGCGATATCCGGATAAGCAACTTCTTCGTTAAAACCATATTTCGCAAAAATTCTTGCTAAAGAAATTCTCGCCTCCTGAGCACTAACAATACCCGTAGAAATTACACGACCAATTTCTGTTGGAGCGTGGAAAGATCCACCGTGAGAAGCCGCAGCATAATCCCAACGCCATTGTCCGTGACGAATGCCCATTAATACAGATTTCATTTCAGCTTCGGTAGCACCTAATTCCCAAGCTTTTGCAGCTTCAACATGTGCACGAACCAATAATTCTTCCAATTTATCGCGATTTTCAATAATCTGATCCTGACGAGTATATACGTTTTGAATCAATTTATCGGTCTCCTCACGGTGACAAACCTGACAAGAGTTAGATACATTATTCAAAGGAGACTGAATATGGTGATCCGTAAATTTTTGTCCACCTTCCGATTTGTATGGCATATGGCAATCGGCACAAGAAACACCACGATCGGCATGAATTCCTTTCATGTACACTTCATATCCTGGATGTTGAGCTTTCAACATTGGAGCCTTACTCAATTGATGAGTCCAATCACTAAACTCAATTTCATCATAGTACTCTTCCATAGCCTCAACACTCATTCCTTTATCCCAAGGTAAAGTAAGGTAATTAGCTCCTTCAACGCGCTTCTTATCAAAGTAATACTCCACATGACACTGAGCACATACTAATGAACGCATCTCCTGGTGAGTTGCTTTACTAATATCTTTTCCCTGACGCTCGAAAGCTTCAATCAAAGTAGGACGGGAAATTCTTAAGTTCATGGTTTCGGCATCGTGACAATCGGCACATCCAATAGGATTTACAATTTCGTGTCCTTTTCCTGCCCATTTCCCTTTGTAAAACTCTGCAACCCCAATTTCATTCATCAAACGAGGTACATCAGGACCTTTACAAGTCCAACAAGTTGCTGGCATTGGGCCATCATTTTCATCTGTTGGTCCGCCGGTACGTAAAATATTTGTTACATCCTCGATGGCATAGTAGTGACCACGCCCTTGATTGTACTCTTTTGAAAAGTCGTAACCAGCCCAAAGTACAACTAATCTTGGATCCACCTCCAACATATCGATCATTGCACTACCATTGTATTTACTACGGAATGAAGTGTCGGATGTCTCGTAATAAGTTTCAAATTCTCTTGGGAAATTCTCCCCCCAAACTTCGTTACGTGGCTCCCACTGATCGTGCTTAACTTGTGGAGTATATGCAAAAACAGATTCTGCTCTACGTTCCATTATTGATGAAGCTAACAATCCAAGTAGGAATACAACCACCAAGGTTATCAGGAAGATAGCCCATCCCAACATTGGTTTTTTGCCTACAGATTCTTGTATTGGTTTCATATGCTTTTGTATTTAGGTTTTATTGGTTTTCTGATTTTGATTCTTTCATATATTCCTGCAACCAATCTGGTATTGGACTTTCAGGTAGTGGAACTCTAGCATTTGGAACACTCGACAGACTATTTACCCGTCCGTGAGGAACCTCCCGGTGACATTCCCAACATACACGATCTTGCGTATTGTGAGCATGATTTGGCACCTGAGATGCTAATTTTGGATCAGTAAGCGTTTGACTGTGGCAACGAATGCAATTGTTATGAACCACCTTCTTGCCTTCCTCCAAAATAAAGATAACTTCCGGTTCCATTCGCAAGGCAAACATACTTGCATGTCGCAAGCCATCTTTAGCCTTAAAATAGTACTTGTTAATTACATTGTTATGCGGAACATGACAATCGTTACAAGTAGCTACTTCGCGATGAGAACTATGCTGATAAGTGGCAAATTGCGGTGCCATAACATGGCAGTTCACGCAAGTCTCGGGATTGTCGGACAAATACGATGCTGCCTTTGAAAGGTAAAGCACATAAAAGCCAAGTCCAACAAAAATTCCCAAAGACACCAAAACCGGCAGTTTCCATTGTGGTGGAGGTGTTAGAAATTTGAATAGTTTTCTCATTAGCAAAAGTTTTGAGTATAGGATTTGCCTGTGGCATTATTTTTTTAAGAAATCAGGGGTAAAAACAAGCATTACCCATCCCCAGTTCTGAGTTTCGTCTTTGTCACCACCTTTTAATGCTTGCATAGAATCGGAAGCAAACATCTGAGAATAACCTGCTTGAAACGTTACATTGCCAGAATATTTGTAAGCTACAGAAAGATCGATTTCAGTTCCTAAATACTTATCCTGCTTCTCTGTTCCGCTGTATAAATCGGCCTGTGATGAAAATGCATGTACTGCTGTTGCAAAAGAAAATTTATCCTTCGCATAGTTTAATCCACCATAAATATCCTGAAGACCTACTGTACCAACATGGTTGCCAACATAAAAATAATCCATGTGACCATTAAATTTGTGGTTGGTACCAAATAAGGGAGTAAATGAATTATAATCGTCAGCTTCGTTCGAATCTGTACCCGAAAGCACTTCAATACCCAAATTCCCTTTCCAGTTAGCAGCTACAGGAAAATTCATTCCTACATTAAACATGTGAGCACTAATATCTTTCCCCGAGGCATGTTCTCCTGTTTGAGCATAAAGCGAACCTGTTAATGAAATCTTACCCGGACGATAGTTCATAATCGTACCAAAAGTTTGATTGTATTTTGAAGTTAAATCCTCAGGATCTCCAACTATTGCTTCATCCACCTGAATTCCTACATTCATAAACAACAAGCTAAAGTCGAATTGCCCGGATTTTCGGTTGTACCATGCAAACTGCATGTTTTTGTAGCTTGTGTTATATAATGTTCTTTTTAGATCTTCACTATCATTATTAACCGCCAAACCAATATGAAATTGACCATTTTCGTCGGTATTCCACTTTAACAATGCTAAATCGTGACTTCTGGCTTGTTGCGCCCAACCCACATTACCTAAAATTCTTGAATCGTCGTAAACCAATTCCTGACGACCAACTTTTAAAGATAAATCTTCGTTAAAAAGTATCTCACCCCATGCTTCATGCAACATTAACTGATTTTCATCGGACATGTTTAGTTGGGCAACATCTCCCCATACTCTAACATCCTGCACAGACAAGCCTACCCGGAATTTGGAGTCGTTGTAATTCAAATTAAGACGAGTGCGCTGAGAGGTAAAAAAAGCAGCATCATCGGTGGCATTAAATAAGGATTTTAAACCATGGCGATACTCCGTACGCGGACGAAGTTCCCCATTAAAAGATAACTGTGCCATACTTATTAGTGGCACTAATCCTAAAAATAGGACAAAAA
This sequence comes from Labilibaculum filiforme, assembly GCF_002843315.1. Lineage (GTDB taxonomy): Bacteria > Bacteroidota > Bacteroidia > Bacteroidales > Marinifilaceae > Labilibaculum > Labilibaculum filiforme. Next base: position 207,403 of record NZ_MVDD01000001.1, read on the forward strand.
ACAGACGTAGTAGATTCTTCATAGTTTATTAGGATAGGTTTCCATTAAAAAACTGTGTATTAACACAGTAATGCTATAGATTATAATGCAATACTAAATAGATTAATGATGTATTTCAACATTAGAAGATTATTTAAATTTATTATATTTAAATTTTAATACCTTTTTATCCTTTACTATTCTTGATATTCAAGCTTTTCGTACCAATGATTATACAAACAGGACCAACTTAATTTGTTTTTAATCTTAATAAACACAGCCTTTATCGTATTTAATACTTACTATTTTTCCTAGGCACAACAGATATTTATCTTCGATAATAAAGACAAATGTCATACTTTAGAAAAGAGATCATCTTACTCACAACAAGTTACACGAATTCGATGAAAAAACCATATTATAATGTTCACCTGAGGTACTATTGGGCCTGTTTTTATATTATAAAGAAAAGCGTATCTTGAACTCCCATATTCGGCAACATACGGGACATAAGGCTTTATTCCGAATAGCTATAAAATTTGACACACGAAATAAAATTTTATTAAATATGAATAAGTTTCTGAATTTCCTATTCTCTATGCAAATGATGGGAGTGCTCATCATTTTATTTGCGTTCTCGATTGGAACTGCAACCTTTATCGAAAATGATTTCGGAACTCCTGCGGCTCGTGCATTGGTTTACGATGCCTGGTGGTTTGAGCTCCTACTACTTTTATTAGCAATTAACCTAGTAGTGAATATTTTCCGTTACAAACTCTACAAAAAAGAGAAATGGTCTATATTCCTTTTTCATGCGGCATTCATTGTTATTTTTATTGGATCAGGTGTTACCCGATATATTGGCTACGAAGGCAACATGCATATCCGAGAAGGACAAACTACGAATCAAATTACTACTATGAGTTCCTTTATTGACGTTCAGTTACAAGCGAATGGACAAATTAATAGAGAGAGCGAAAAAGTTACTGTTTCATCGGTTAAGACTACCGAATACCATAATCGTTTAGATATCGATAATAAGGAGGTTGAGATTTCGCTAAGAACCCTAATTCTTAATGCTCAATCGACTATTGCACAAAGCATGAACGGCAAGCCGATTATGGAAATGGTAGCAGTTGGTAACGAAGGAATGTCGGGAATGCAAAGTTTTACTCTTGAATACATGGATCAGAAAAACATTAGTGGCAATCTATTAAGTTTTGGAGGTCCTGCGAATTCAAATTCTGTTGTTTTTGATTACACCGATAGCCTTCGAATGAACAGTCCTTTTGACTTTTCGGAAGTTAGTATGATGGGAGGAGATCCGATTGCTATGGATGCCAACAAGTGGCACGTAATTTCGCCTAAAAAACTATACGATTTAAAGGGTAGTAAAATCGTTATTAAAAACTTTTTCCCTGCCGCGATTTACAAATACATTCAAGGGGAGGATAAAAATGCTCCTAGCGTATTGGTTTTTGATGTGAAAAGTGGAAACGAACACAAAGAATTGATCGTGAAAGGCGCTGGAAATTATGTGAGTGCTCCAAGCAATTTATCAATTAATGGTATTGATGTTGCGATTGCTTATGGGCCAAAAAATATTGAAATTCCATTCTCGCTGCAATTAAATAAATTTATTTTAGACAGATATCCAGGTTCCAACAGTCCATCGTCATTTGCCAGCGAAGTAACTCTTCACGACAAAAAAAATGGCATTGAACAAAACCATCGCATTTTCATGAATAACATCCTAAAATACGAAGGATATAGATTTTTTCAGGCCTCCTACGATACCGATGAAAAAGGAACTGTTCTTTCCGTAAATCACGACCATTGGGGAATGATGATTACCTACTTTGGTTATTTTATTCTGATGTTGGGTATGGCTTGGTCGCTGATTAATCCGTTTACCCGTTTTAAAACTTTGGGCGCAAAATCGAAAAGCGCAAAAACAATTGCAGTTTTAGCTTTCCTTGTTGCTGGTAGTGTTTTGCCTGCATCTGCTCAAAATGAAGTTTTACCAATCGTTCCATTAAAACAATCGCAAGATTTTGGAAAACTATTGGTGCAAGATAATGGTGGTAGATTCGAGCCAATTAATACTATGGCCAGTGAGATTGTTCGTAAAATCACTAAAAAGAATAAATTTCAAGGATATCCTGCCGAACAGGTATTTTTAAGTATGATTGTAAATCCACAGCAGTGGCAAACCGTTGCCATGATTAAGGTTGGAAATGCAGATTTAGCAAAAGAACTTGGTATTTCGGGTAAATATGGATCGTTCCAACACTTTTTAAATGTGCAAGGGCAATATAAACTTTCACAACAAGTACAGAACGCCTATTCGCTAAAACCATCGCAACGCTCGGCTTACGATAAGGAAATTATTTCGGTGGATGAAAGAATTAATATTACTTACATGGTGTTTACCGGCGAATTTTTAAAGCTATTCCCCGACCCGAATGACGACATGCATGCTTGGTACAATCCTACCGAACCAATCCATCTTTCGGGCGATGATTCTCTGTTTGTAAAAAAATCGGTGTTAATGTTGGGACAAGCCTTAAATAACGGTGATTATACAAACGCCGATAATTACATTGCAGGAATAAAAACCTATCAAAACCGATTTGCGCAGAACGTTATTCCTTCCCCAATCAAACAAAAAATTGAAATTCTATACAATAATGTCAACATCTTTAAAAGGTTATTCCCTTACTACTTGCTAATTGGCTTCTTTTTGATCGTATTTCTAGTGATTCAGATCATCCATCCGAAATTTCCGATGAAATGGATCATGCGAAGCGCTATGCTGATATTAGGAATCGGATTTATTTTACATACAACGGGTTTGGCTGCCAGATGGTACATTTCCGGTCATGCGCCCTGGAGTAATGGTTTTGAGTCGATGACCTACGTTGCTTGGGCTTGTTTGCTTTCCGGATTTATTTTTGTGAAAAAATCAGATTTTGCTTTAGCCGCAACATCTGTGCTTGCCGGATTAACACTTTTTGTCGCTCATTTAAGTTGGATGAGTCCAGAGGTTACCAACTTGGTTCCGGTACTTAAATCGTATTGGCTAACCATTCATGTGGCAATTATTACTGCTAGCTACGGATTTCTTGCTTTAGCAGCTATTTTAGGCATGATCAACCTTTTTCTATTCAATTTGCAGAGTAAGAAAAATTTGGAGCGCATTAAAGGAACCGTAACCGACCTTTCTCGCATTAGCGAAATGACCATGACTATTGGTTTGTACTTTCTTACTATTGGAACTTTTCTGGGTGGAATTTGGGCCAACGAATCGTGGGGACGATACTGGGGCTGGGATCCAAAAGAGACTTGGGCACTGGTAAGTATTTTGGTGTATAGCTTTGTGTTACACATGCGCTTTATTCCAGGTTTAAAATCGGTTTACTCCTTTAATATTGCTTCGGTTTGGGGCTATAGTTCAATTTTAATGACCTATTTTGGTGTGAACTACTATTTGGCAGGGATGCATTCTTACGCAAAAGGAGATCCTGTACCAGTTCCAACTTGGGTGTACTACTCGATTGCAATTCTTTTGATATTAAGCTTAACTGCTTACTTCAACTATAAAAAACACAATTCAATCCCCGAAGAAATAGAAGCATAAAAATACATTACAATAGAGAGCTTCACACTTGCGTGAGGCTCTTTTTAAATTCTCTTGATCATTCTTAAAAGTTTGGGAAGAGTTGCAAATAGAACATTGTTATTTCTTAAGCACAGAACTCCAAAATGAATTCTCCAATTTTTAATTAAAAAAAAACAGATCATTGCTATTTTTGGGAGATAAAAACTTTGTGTTCTTCGTGCCGTTCTTCGTGGTTAAATCGTATTTGTAATTTATTTTATTGCTATTCCGACGCAAAAAAGTCATGCTTTCCAAATGACAATTTTACTTGCGTCGGTATGTACTGCTACCTCTAGTGCCCAGGGTGACATTCGCTGTGCTCATTTACCCTGGGTTATTGGGGTTTGAGCCCTTCAGGCTCGAGGATTTTTAGACGAAAACTCCAAAATAAATTCTTAATTCCTAATTTATAATTCGTAATTAGCTACTGTCTTTGCCACAGTGTCAGGCTTGCTTGTTCAATGTTGAGAGAAGCAAAAAAAAAGGAAGCATCTCTGCTTCCTTTTCCTATATTTTATAGCTTTTAGCTATGCTTTATTCGTAGTAATCACAAAAATAATGAGTGGTTCGTCGGTGGTGTTTTGTACCGAATGAAAACCTGTTCCACTTACCGCCGTAATGTTCCCCTTAGTAATTTTGTGACTTCTTACTTGACCATCTACACCAGCTTTATCGGAATACTCTCCTTCGCCGTGCATTACCACGTAAATTTCTTCTTCGCCACGAGGACCATGATCGTGAAATCCGGCTTGATCGTGCTTGTTTAAAAAAACCATAAAACAACCAATCCGATTGTTGATTAACTCCTCGGCATCGAACATTTGCAAAAGATAAACAATGCCATTACCACCATACATTGGCTTTCGAGTATCAACACGAACAACAGACCGCTTGTTTTGCCCAAATGGAATAACACTTAGGTCGATATATTGAGAAATTCTTTCGATTACCTGATGGGCTTCAAGTGCTTTCATACTTTTTCTATTTTTATTTTGTAAAAAATAATTACTCTTTTACAGCGATTAAATGAATATCGAAAAGTAAAACAGAACCGCCTGGAATGCCATTTGTATCGTAATTTCCATATCCTAAATGAGCTGGAACTAAAAGTGTTCCTTTTCCACCTTCTTTATAATAAGTGATTCCTTCGGTCCAGCCTTTTATTACTCTTTTTAATGGAAATGAAATACCTCTATCGCTACTTTCATCGAAAACTTCGCCATTTAAATAATATCCTTTATAAGCAACCTGAACCGTTGAAGCACTAGTAGGTTTTTCTCCTTCGCCAGCCTCATCAACCACATAATACAAACCAGATTCACTCCTTATGGCTTCCAACTTATTTGTCTTTATGTATTCAGAAATCTGCTTCTCGCTGATTACTGAATAATCTTTCTCAGAGCCACTTGAGCAAGAAACTAAAAAGGCAAACACAATGGCTAATAAACTATACTTCATTTTTATTCTTTTTATCGCTTGAAGAAATACGCAAATTCAATTAGTTCACCGAAATTAATTTTACATCGAAAATAAGCACCGAACCACCAGGAATAGTAGAATAATTGTAGTTACCATAAGCTAATGCTGCAGGAATAAATAATTTTCCATTCCCTCCTTCTTTATAATAAGTTATCCCTTCGGCCCAACCCTTAATTACCTGATTCAAACCAAAAGAAACTCCATTACTACCACTTTCATCGAAAACCTCTCCATCCAAATAGTAACCTTTATAAGCGACTGTTACATTCGAAGTAGCTGTAGGTTGAACTCCTGTCCCTTCCTCTTCAATAGTATAATATAAACCAGTATCGCTTCTTGTTGCATTGATATCATTTGCATCCAAATAAGCTACAATATCAGCTTCATTCTTCTCTGCAATCATCTCAGGACTGTATACTATTATTTCGAAAATAAGTACTGAACCACCAGGAATTTCCTTATAATCTTTACTTCCATAACCTAAATGTGCAGGAATCAACAAAATTCCTTTTCCACCTTCATTAAAATAGCTAAGTCCCTCAGTAAAACCAGTAATTACATTTTGCAAACTAAACGAGACCAATTCGCCTTTACTATCATCGAAAGCAGTACCCGAGGTATAAGAACCTTTGTAAGTAACTGTTACACTTGAAGAACTAGTTAACTGTGCACCAGTTCCCTGCTCTTCTATTACGTAGTACAAACCCGAAGCCGTTTTTTGTGCCACTAAATTATTGGCAAGAATATAAGCTGCAATCTCGTCATCATTTTCCAACCTGTAATCTTTTTCATCATCGGAACTCGAACAGGAAACTAAAAAGGCAAAACACAAGGCTAATAAGCTATACTTCATATCTATCTATTTTATTAAGAAAAACAAATATAGTAAAAACTGGGAATGTTGGCGGTTACTGTCGTATTCGCTCCTAAAAATTTGAAATTTATGGACAAGCAACTTAGCACCTTCAATCCGATTTGCCTCAAAATAATTTGGAATTTTAAAACGCGAAACCTCAGTTTACAAATCTGAAGAAACTGTATTTTAGTTCGATTCACACACAAACCAGACAAGTCTACTTACATGATGTAAATAGACCTGTCTGGTTTTGTAAGAGATTTATTTTCAATGCCCCATCTGAAGCAGGGGCAATATAGAATTGAATTATTTCCTACGAATCGCCCACAAACCTAAAAACATCAAAGCACCATTAATCATCAACAATTCAAATCCGATGGCTACTCCAAACCAATGCATCGAATTATCTTTTAGGATATAACAAACAATTGGAGCTAGAATTGCTATAAAAGGCACTAGCTTATCTTTCACCTGCAGTTTCGTAAACAAGCCAAAAGCGTATAATCCCAGCAACGGACCGTAAGTATATCCAGCAATGGTAAAAATAGCAGCTATTACAGAATCGTCGTTAATAGCCCTAAAAATCAATATCACAACAAGTAGTAAGAGCGAAAACAAAAGGTGCGAGCGGAATCTTAATTTCTTGGTCTGAACCTCATCATTTTCATCTGCACCTAAAATATCTACCGTAAAAGATGTAGTTAAAGATGTTAAAGCAGAATCGGCGCTTGAATAAGCGGCAGCCATCAGCCCAACCAAAAAAAACAAACCAACTACTGGCCCCAAATGTTGTGTTGCCAAAAGTGGAAATAGATCATCTCCCCTTTCCGGGATTGGAATGCCTTCGTGTTGAGCAAAAATAAGCAACAAAGCACCTAAAACCAGAAATAATAAATTCGCCGGAATAAAAGCAAAGCCATACCAATACATGTTCTTTTTGGCTTCGCCCAGATTTTTACAACTTAGGTTTTTCTGCATCATGTCCTGATCCAAACCAGTCATTACAATAGTTATAAAAGCACCTGTAAAAAATTGCTTAAAGAAATTTTGCTTGCTTTTCCAATCGCCAAACTCAAACACTTTTGAATAATCGCTTTCGCTGATGGTATTAGCTAAACCAGAAATATCCAAATTCAACCGATCCATAATCAGATAAATACTAACACCAACCGCAAGTAGCATAAATAAAGTCTGAAGTGTATCTGTCCAAACAATGGTTTTTATTCCTCCTTTAAACGTGTACAGCCAAATCAGTAATATGGTGAGTAAAACAGTAACAAAAAAAGGAATATTCCAGGCTTCAAAAACAGTAATTTGCAACACGTTTGCCATTAAAAACAATCGAAACGAGGCTCCAATTGTTCTGGATAACAAAAAGAAAGATGCTCCGGTTTTATAGGCAGTTTTCCCAAACCTTCCATCCAAATAGGAATAAATAGAGGTCAGATTTAGTTTATAGTACAATGGTAACAGAATATTTGCAACCACAATATATCCTAACATGTAACCAAAAACCATTTGCATGTAAGTAAAATCGATAGATCCTACCCAACCCGGAACAGAAATAAAAGTAACCCCCGAAAGCGAAGCCCCAACCATTCCAAATGCCACTACATACCATGGCGATTGTTTGTTACCAACAAAAAAAGCCTTATTATCGGCCTTACGACCCGTAAAATAGGAAATAATTAATAGAAGGGAAAAATACCCAACAACAACAAGAAGTATGCTAAGTGGCGACACAGGCTTTATTTTTGAATGAAGACCAAAAATACATAAACCAAAGAGCTTTTCGAAAACCTGTCCGGTTTAATTTCAATTCTATTTTGCTACTTTTGAAGTTGACTAAAGATTCAATCGTAAAAATGAGTTATACCAATTTTCCTTCTAAGCTTCTCGAAAATGCCGTTGCCGAGTTTTCAAAACTTCCAGGCATAGGCAGAAAAACAGCTTTGCGCCTAGTTTTACATCTACTAAATCAACCCAAAGAAGATGTCCATCTTTTTGGTGCTTCGATTACCCAATTGCGCGATGAAATTAAGCATTGTAATTCTTGCTACAATATTTCGGACACTAGTTTGTGTGATATTTGTGCCAACCCAAAACGCGATCATGAAACCATTTGTGTTGTTGAGAGTATTCGCGATGTAATGTCGATTGAAAGGACACAGCAATTTAACGGTATTTACCATGTTTTGGGCGGAATTATTTCGCCAATGGATGGAATTGGTCCTAGCGATTTAAAAATTGAGCCGCTAATTCAGAAAGTAAGCGAAGGAAAAGCAAAAGAAATTATTTTGGCCTTAAGTACCACCATGGAAGGCGATACTACCAACTTTTATCTTTTTAAAAAAATGAGCAAATTCAATGTGCCCATAACAACCATTGCCCGAGGAGTTTCCATTGGCGATGAATTGGAATATACCGATGAAATAACTTTGGGAAGATCTATCTTACACCGAACTCCATTCAATCAAAATTTATAGCTTAGAGTTAGGAGATCCGTACTAAAAGGGAAAAGCTTCTTAATGCATATTTATTGTTATTTTTTGCACTTGACACATAGTAGTTCCGCCACTTTTGCACATTTGTTTGGTATTGCTTATAGTCAGGATACGACGGAGTACAAACTAACTTCTTGCAACTTAATCTTGGATTTTGAACATTTTCGGATGCATTTGTCCTTTTCTGTAATTTTATTAATTTCGTGTAGTATTTAGACTAAATAAAAACAATCAAAAAAAACACAACATTAACATGGCTAAAATAGAAATCCTGATTCCTGCAATGGGCGAAGGAATTACAGAGGCAACCATTACTCAATTTCTTAAAAAAGTTGGCGATTTTGTTGAGGAAGAAGATTCCATTATGGAAATTGCAACCGATAAAGTTGATTCGGAAATTCCAGCTCCTCAAGCAGGTAAAATCGTAAAATTCCTATTTAATGAAGGAGATACTCCTCAAGTGGGAGATGTAGTTGCAATTCTTGCAACCGAAGGAGAAGATACTGCCTCCGAAGAAATTAAAGAAAATCCAAAACAGGAAATACAAAAGCCGACACCTGAAGATTTTGCTCCCGTTCTTTTAGAATCAATAGCTCCTCAAATCAGTAATAAAACTGACGATGGGAATTTTATTTCTCCACTAGTTAGAAACATTGCTCAAACAGAAAATATTGATGCCAACGAATTGAAGCAAATTTCTGGTTCGGGCGAAGCTGGTAGAATCACAAAAAAAGACATACTAAGCTATCTGAATGATAAAAAATCACAAGGCGTAAAACTTGCTTCCTCAACACCAACTATAAGTCCAATCAATTCAGGAGCTACTACACCTGCCAGCGAGCACAAAAGTTACGAAGGCGAAAATGTAGAAATCATAGAAATGGATCGAATGCGTAAATTAATTGCGCAATACATGCTCAAATCAAAACAAGTATCTCCTCACGTTACCTCCTTTATTGATGTAGATGTAACCGGTTTGGTAAATTGGAGAAACAAAGTAAAAGATGAATTCCTGAAAAAAGAAAATCAAAAACTAACCTTCACTCCTATTTTTGTGGAAGCAGTTACCAGTGCCTTAAAAGATTATCCGATGGTTAACGTTTCTGTTGATGGAGATCGAATTATTCGCAAAAAATATATCAATATTGGTATGGCTACGGCACTTCCAAGTGGAAATTTAATAGTTCCAGTAATTAAGGCTGCCGATGAATTAAACCTTGTCGGGATAACCACAAAAGTGAATGACTTGGCGGATCGAGCAAGAATTAACAAACTTCAACCCGACGAAATAAAAGGAAGCACTTTTACCATTACCAACTTAGGAGCATTCGGAAGTACAACCGGAACCCCAATTATTAATCAACCCGAAGTAGCAATTTTGGCCGTTGGAGCAATTAAAAAGAAACCTGCCGTAATCGAAACTCCACATGGAGACACCATCGGTATTCGACAAATTATGGTTTTATCACTATCCTACGATCACCGGGTTGTTGATGGTGCGCTTGGAGGCATGTTTTTAAAACGAATTGCTGAAAACTTAGAAAATTTTGATATAAAACGAACAATTTAAACCCTCCTTTTAAATAAATCTAAAACCATTGAATCTTCTTCAATGGTTTTTTTATACCTATTCCTTGCCTATTCCTCAAAACATCAAACAAAATTATATATTTTGTACAGTATAAATGCACAACATTGACTACTTTAGCAACAATAATAAAATGGCAGAGAAAGTTGTAAGTTTTTATTAACAATTCTACTTTTTTATTATATTTGTTATTGGAGTTTGACCCTTATCTACTATATTTAGTTATTGTTAATTAATTTAAACCATATAAACTGTTCAACAGCCCATAAACTGAACGAAAAAACACCTTTTGCCCTAAAGGTTTTTTTTATGGTTCTTATCTCTATTTTTATAGGGATAAATAGTTCTCACTCCCTTTTTGCTTCTCCTAAACAACAAAAAGTAAGCTCAAAAAGACAATATCAAATTGCCGAGAAATTTCTTGACAACCGGAATTTTGTAAAAGCAGCGGTTATTTACAAAGACTTACTCGAAGAGTCCTCTAGAAATGCGGATCTGAATTTTAAATTGGGATTGTGTTATTTGAACATTGTATCCGAAAAAGAAAAATCAGTCGAGCTAATCGAAAAGGCTATTCAATACACCAGCTCCAAGAACAATGTTTCAATGGATGTTTACTTTAATTTGGCCAAGGCTTACCATGCTAATTACCAATTTAACGAAGCACTTAAAGTTTACAAAGATTTACTACAGCTTATTTCCCCTCAGAATACGGTCTTTCGAAATGATATTCAGCGTAATATTGAAATGTGTAAAAATGGGATTGACTTAATGAAAAACCCAGTTAACATTTCAATTATCAATCTGGGAAATAAAATCAACTCCGAATTTTCGGAGCATAGTCCGGGAGTTACAGCAGATGAAAGCACCATGGTTTTCACATCCCGAAGAAACGGTACCGGATCTAAAATTGATGCGGATGGTCAATATTTCGAAGATATTTATATCTCCTATAACACAAATGGAATTTGGTCGGATCCTAAAGGAATCGTAAAATTAAACACTATCGATCACGATGCTTCCATCTCTATTTCGGCTGATGGGCAGGAACTTTATATATACAAAGCCGGCTTTGTAAACAGCCGGGAATCCGAAGGAGGAGATATTTATACAAGCCATTTAAATGGTACCGAATGGAGTGAACCTGAAAAACTTGCACCTGTTATCAATTCTCCAAGTAAAGAAAGTCATATTTCGATTTCTGCAGATAGCAGAACCATCTTCTTTTCCAGCAATCGCCCCGGCGGATATGGTGGCATGGATATATACACCGTAACCAAACTACCTAACGGAAAATGGGGGCGTGCAAAAAACCTTGGCCCAGCTATCAATACAGAATACGACGATGATTCTCCATTTATTCATCCCGATGGAAAAACCTTATATTTTAGTTCCGCCGGACATAAAACAATGGGCGGATTGGATATTTTCAAAAGTGTAAACAGCAAAGGTCGTTGGACTACTCCAGTCAATGTTGGCTACCCAATTAATTCAACGGATGATGATATTTACTACACTCCTACTCCTGATGGTAAAAGAGCGTACTTTGCTTCCTACCGAAATGGAAGCCTAGGAAGAACAGATATTTTTCTTATTAAAACTCCTAATGAAGAGGACGCTGGCTTATTTGTACTAAAAGGTAAAGTGATTAATTCGAGCGGTAAAGTTGTTTTAAATTCTAAAATTACCGTTAGTAAAGATGGTAATGTAATTGGAATCTATACTCCCAATGAAGCAACTGGTAAATTCTTATTTATTGTTGATGCAGGTAAGAAATACGATATTGAAATTGTAGCCGAAGGGTACAGAACCCTTCGTACCGTTTTAAATATTCCACCTGAATTTGCTAATAAAGAAAATCATAGCGTAATTACCCTTCTTCCATTAACATTACGAACTAAGGATGAACCAGACTATCCAAACACTCTGGAATTAATTGATTTGGATGAAAGTAAGCTAAGCGATATTGGCTCCCTTCCCCCTTCAAAAGATTCTATCCCCGACAATAAAGAATTTATTAGTCCGGAAGTAATCAATGACACAATAAGTGCAGTTGAAGAGGTGAAAATAGATTCTTTTATACCTGCACCAGTTATAAAAGAGGTGTTAAGCCCTAAAAAGGAGGAAGAAAAAGAAGCAACTACAGTAATTCCAGATCTTCCTGCAAAAACAGTAAGTACAACAACTACTCCTAAAATAGTACCGGAAGTTAAAAAGGACGAAGCAATAAAAGAACAAAAAACTGTTTCTCTCGAGGAAACAAATAAATTAATTAAAAAATCGACTGCCAGTTCGCAAGATTCAAAACTGGAAGTTATAGATTCTGGCGACTTAGCATTCACCTTAGATTTAGGAAACTTTAATTCTCCGAAACCAGAACTTTTCGAAAATCTGGCCGGAGTAAAGGAAACCATTGGCTCTGATAAAAAATATCATTACACCTATGGTAAGTTTAAAGATTACAAGAAAGCAGCAAAAGCTAGAAAAGAAATTGCTGCGAAAGGATATTCGGCTTCAAAAATTAAAATTTTATCGAACGATAATTTAGTTAAAGAACAAACTGGCGGTGAAACCTATTACACCATACAGATTATGGCGCTTAAACTCTATATTGAAGCAGACTTTTTTGACAATTTAGACAATGTAAAAGCCTTTCACGGAGGTGATGGATATACCAGATATACCTATAAAAAATTCAAGTCGTATCAAGATGCCGTTACTGAAATGAACCGATTAATTCGAATGGGATATTGGGATGCATTTATTCGTACAGTAATCAACGATCAATTGCTATATTCTGGAATGAAATACTCCGAAAAAGACACCTACACCATTCAAGTTATGGCGCTTCGGAATCCTAAGCCGTTATCCTTTTTTGCTGATTTAGAAAATGTAAAAGTTTTCTCCGATTTAAATGGTTTGTATCGCTATACCTATCGGGTATATAAAAACAAAGGAGACGCTATTAATGATTTAGGACATGTACTTAAAAGAGGTTATTGGGATGCTTTTGTAAGAAAATCTCTATCGGGCGAACAGGTATTAAACTTCAATACCGATGAAACAGATAACTTTTATACCATCCAGGTAATGGCACTTAGAAATGCCAAAGGTCTATCCTTTTTTAATAATCTTGGAACCGATAGTCTTCGAATTTATAAAGGGAATGATGGTTTATCCAGATATGCATTTCAGAAATACTCTTCTTTAGAAAAAGCAAAAAGCAGACTTAACTCTGTGACTAAAAAAGGCTATTTAGATGCCTTCACCCGAGAAATTAAATGGTACAATGAACACTAAAATGCAAATTCTCGAAGGTAAAAACATAAGACTACGGGCACTTGAACCAACTGATTTAAAACTACTTTATAAATGGGAAAACGACTCCACCATTTGGGAAGTCAGTCATACCACCAAACCATTTTCGATTTTTATCTTAAAACAATATTTAGAATCCTCTTATCTAGATATTTTTGAGACGAAACAAGTTCGATTGGTTATCGAATTAATTGATTCAAACACTCCCATTGGCTTAATAGACCTTTTTGAGTTTGATGTCTTTCATCAAAGAGCAGGTGTTGGAATCTTAATTAATAACGCCGAAAATAAGAACAAAGGTTTCGCCTCGGAAGCTTTAGAGATATTGTGTAATTATGCATTCAATACCTTGCTGGTTCATCAGTTATATTGCAATATTACTAGTGCCAATGAAATTAGTCTTCGCTTATTTACAAAACAAGGATTTGAAATTGTCGGGACTAAAAAAGACTGGATTCGATCAAAAGATGGCTGGTTAGATGAACACAACCTGCAAAAACTCAATCCTGCAAATTCTTAATATCCTCATAAAGTGGTATCTCCGGAATAAACTTAAAACTCCTTTTTTCATAATCCATTTGACAGCAGTAATGTTGTAAACCATTGGTGACAACCAAAAATGGAACACGTAGCTTCATGTTATATCGAGCTATTTGGTTGAAAACATCCTGAGTAATTTTCACCTTTATTGATTTACACTCTACAATAATAATTGGTTTTGCATTGCTATTATACAAAACGATATCGCTTCGTTGCGGAAGAAGATTCACATCCACTTTTTTTTCTACTGCAATTAAAGACGCTGGATATCGCTTTTCGGATACTAAATACTGAATGAAATTTTGCCTGACCCACTCTTCAGGAGTCAATACCACATACTTCTTTCGAATACTGTCAAAAATTAGTTTTCTTTGCAGTTCAGATTTTATTTTAAACGAATAAGTTGGTAAATTTAAGTTTTCCATAAAATTGCTATAATAGCTTATAAAGGTAGAAGATTATTCCTGATATTTAATTCCCCAACCTACATGAAAACAAAAGAGGAAATTGTTAAAAATTGGTTAACAAGATATACTGGTAGAGAACTTGCGGATTTTAGTCCCTATATACTCCTTACCAATTTTAATCATTACGTTGAACTTTTTGCAGAATGGCATCAGGTTGAAATCTTAGGCGAAGACAAAGCAATGCCTAATGCCTCTGCCGAAAATATTACCATTATTAATTTTGGTATGGGAAGCCCAAATGCGGCAACTATTTTAGATTTACTTAGCGCTATTAAACCAAAAGGAGTTCTTTTTTTGGGGAAATGCGGTGGTCTAAAGCGTAAAAACAAATTAGGAGACCTTATACTACCTATCGCAGCAATTCGAAGCGAAGGAACCTCTAACGATTACCTTCCACCAGAAGTACCTTCCCTACCAGCATTTAGTCTTCAACGAGCTGTATCACAGGTAATATCGGACCGAAACAGAGATTATTACACCGGAACCGTTTTTACCACCAACAAACGGGTTTGGGAATTCGATGAACGATTTAAAAAATACCTGTCGAAAACCAGAGCGATGGCCATTGATATGGAAACGGCAACCATCTTTACCGTTGGCTTCTACAATGGAATACCATCGGGAGCTTTGCTTTTAGTTTCGGATCAACCAATGATTTCTGATGGAATAAAAACGGATGAAAGTGATGCTAACGTTACCCTCAATTTTGTTGAAGAACATATCCGAATAGGAATTGAATCCCTAAAAGAAATCATGCACAATAAAAAATCAGTAAAACACTTACGCTTCTAACACGAAAACATATGACATTTGAGGATATCCTTAAAAGCTTAAAAAAGAAAGAATACGCTCCGGTTTATTTTTTGATGGGAGAAGAGAGTTTTTTTATTGACCAAATTACAGATTACATTATTGAAAATGCATTGAATGAATCGGATAAAGATTTTAACCAAACCATTTTGTATGGAAAAGATACCGATATTGGAACCATAGTTACAACTGCTCGAAGATTTCCAATGATGTCTGAAAAACAATTGGTAGTAGTTCGCGAAGCTCAAAACATAAAAAACATCGATCAACTTCTATCCTATGTACAAAATCCGCTTCACTCCACTATACTCGTAATTAATTACAAGTATAAATCCTTAGACAAGCGAAAAAGCTTCACCAAAGAGGTTGCCAAAAATGGAATTTTATTTGAATCAAAAAAAATATATGAAAATCAAATTCCCGATTGGATAAAAAATTACACCAGTAAACAAGGCTATCAAATTGATTCTAAAGCCTGTTTTTTACTTGCTGAATTTTTAGGGAACGATTTAGGTAAAATTACCAATGCTATTAGTAAATTAACCATAAATATTAGCGAATCGAAGACAATCACTCCTAGTGACATTGAAAAAAATATTGGAATATCTAAAGATTTTAACAACTTTGAATTACAAAATGCATTGGGCAAAAAAGATGTTTTTAAAGCCAATCAAATCATAAACTATTTCGCTACGAATGAAAAAAATAATCCGATGGTTGTAACCATTGCCTTATTACACTCGTATTTCTCAAAAGTTTTGAAGTATTATTTTATCAAAAATAAAACCAATGATAAAATGGTAGCTACAAGCTTACAGATTAATCCTTATTTTGTAAAAGATTATAAGCTGGCAGCAAAAAATTACAACCCTAAGAAACTAGTTGCTATAGTTGCACTGCTCCGGGAATATGATCTTAAATCAAAAGGATTTGGTGATGTAAGTACCAAACATGGAGATCTACTAAAAGAATTAATATTTAAAATTCTTCATTAGATTTTTGATTGAAACAAGAACATAAATAAGTTGTACATAAATCCCAACTATGAGATTTTATTTACCCTTTTGCCTATATACAATACTATTTTGTCTAAACTCATCAGTAAGTTTTGGACAAACTACTCCTGTTGCACTGAACGATACGGTTTCTATTACCAATAAAAGTCTTTCAACCGAAGTAGTATATATTGAAGTCGATTTTTTACAAAATGACAAGTTTTCCGATGTAGACAAACTGGAGATTTCGATCTTGAGTCAGTCCGATCAGTACGGAAAAATGCATTTAATAGAGAATAACACATTAATGATTTACTATCCATATGAAAACTCATTTGGTACTGATACAATTCGTTATCAAATTTGTAACGAAAATAAAAAATGTGCCAAAGCATTAGTAATCGTAAATGTTTTAGATCCAAATCAGGTTGAACTTCTAATTCCAAGTTCTTTCACTCCCAACAACGATGGAACCAACGAGAAATTTTACATTAAAGGAATCGAAAACTATCCCGAAAATGAATTTATCGTATTTTCCAGATGGGGAACTAAGGTGTTTGAACAAAGAAACTATTCGAATGACGATGCGTGGGATGGTGGCTACAATAAAGCCGGTGTAAAATTAGGCCCAGGTGATAAACTTCCCAAAGGTACCTATTTCTTTAAATTAATTATTAAAGACAAAGAGTATGTGAAGAGTGGGTATATTGTTATTAAGTACTAATAATAAATTGCATATTGAAGTATTCTTTTTTGTTCATATTCTTTCTTTTTTGTTCTGTAAACATACAGGCACAGGAAGAAATCCGTTTTTCAAATCATAAATACAACCGTCTTTTTTATAACCCAGCTTATGCGGGTAATACGGGATTTATGGAGGCTGTTCTTGCCTACCGAAACCAATGGGTAGGAGTTGATGGATCGCCGGAAACAGCATTAGTTTCCTTTCAGGCTCCTATAAATTACACTAACTCTGGTGTAGGGCTTGTTGCGTATCAAAACAAATTTGGAATTCAATCGGACATTGCAATATTCCTTAACTACGCCTATCAAATTCAGATTAGTCACGAAGGAAAACTATCAATGGGACTGCAGGCCGGATTCATTAATAAACAAGTGAATTGGACGGAACTGACTTTTTATGATCCAAACCCAAGTAGTGCTAACGATGCATTAATTCCCGATAATAACATATCGACTTGGGTTCCTAATTTTGGTTTAGGCTTTTACTATTACACCCCCGATTACTATTTCAGCTTGTCTATTCCAAGACTACTTTCGAACGATCAACCCTCCACCGAAGGGATATCAAATAATATGAATTTCGATTCAAAATCGCTTTTCTACTACCTTGGTGCTGGTATTAACCTGCCAATTAACTCGGAAATTGATTTCGCTCCATCGGTTTTGTTTGTAGGTTCTCATAAAACCTCTAATCTTATTAATATTAACCTCGATTTTATACACAATAGTGGCGTATCTGTTGGAGCAGGTTACCGAAGTGATGGAACCTGGGCAGGTTTGCTCGGTTATCAACTAACTCAAAAACTAAGATTTTCTTACTCTTATGAAAAATCTTACGGAAATTATCCCACAAAAGGCTATACAAATCATGAAATAATATTAAATTACAACTTATCATTACGTAAAAGCCAAATTACATCACCAAGATATTTCTAGTAATATGAATAGAAGTCGAACCTTACATTTTCTTTTAATAATCGGATTTGTTCTTACAGGTCTTTCTTCCTCCTTGGCTCAAAATCAACTTGTACAGAAGGGCGATCGCTTATACGATAATAAAGAATTTGCCGCCGCAACTAACTACTACGAAAAGCATCTCGAAAACTCAGAAGATATTGCTACAAAAAGAAAACTAGCCAATTGTTATCTTCAAATGCAAAAAGATACTGAGGCCAACTACCTATTGGAAAGTATTGTATCGAGCAGTGAAGTAAATGCGAAAGATTATTTGCAATATGCTACCCTTCTAAAGAGAGTTCGTAATTATGAAAAAGCAAAAATTTATTTTGAAAAATACGCCGAATTAGTACCTGAAGACAAAAACATTAGCAAACTGATTCTTTCCTGTGATTTAATTAATGAATTACAAGATGATCAATTGTATTCTATAAAATCGATATCTCTTAACACTCCACAATCGGATTTTGCGTCTGGTTTTTACAAAAACGGACTTGTGTTTGTTTCGGGACGCAAAAACAATACATCGAACCAAGTTGATGGCAGAACTGGGGAGTATTTTTTAGACATGTACTTTTCGGAAAAATCAGGAGATAATTTCTTAAACCCAGAATCCTTTTCGAATGATTTTAATACCAAATATCACGAAGGACCAGCCTGCTTTAGTGCCAATGAAAAATTTATTTTTTTTACTCGAAATAAAGGCACTCTGAATTTAGAAGGAAAATCGGAATTAAATATCTACACCTCGAGACACAATGGTCGGGACTGGGATAAAGAAGAGATATTTCAATTCTCAGGTCAATCATACTCTATGGGACATCCTAGTATTTCTGCCGACGGAAGGCACCTTTACTTTATTTCGAATATGGAAGGCGGTTACGGAGGTACAGATATTTATGTTTGTAGAAAATATGGTTTTAGCTGGAGTCACCCCATTAATTGTGGCCCTACTATTAATACCGATGGCAATGAAATGTTTCCATTTATAGCTGAAGATGGTTATCTCTATTTTGCTTCTGATGGTCATATCGGATTTGGTGGACTAGATATTTTTAAATCTATTTTTGAGCAAAACGAATGGACATATCCCGTAAATTTGGGACCTCCTTTTAATTCCTCAAAAGATGATTTTGGATATCTGATCCAAAAAAACAAAGAAATTGGTTACTTCTCTTCCAACAGAAATGGTAGTGATGATATATTTGAATTCATACAGAATCCTGAAAAAATTCAAAGCTTAAATGGGCTACTAATTGCCAGCGATAATAAACAAGCTTTAAAGGATGTTGAAGTAACTCTAATGGATAACTTATCGCGAGAGAAATCAACAAAAACAGACGGGAACGGACTTTTTTCTTTTGATATTTTTAAAGGAAAAAATTACAGTTTTATTGTTAGTAAACCTGGTTACAAAATAAAACGAATTCTTTATTTTGCTTCCTCAGATTCAACAGAGCTTAAGCAATTAAATATTTCTATGGATACAACCCATTGGGTACCATTCAAAGGAAATATTATCGATCAATTTTCTGCCCGTGCCGTAAAAGATGCCTCTATTCAAATAATTAATCAAACGTATAAGAGTAATTCATTCTGTATTACCGATGATTATGGCGATTTTGAACAAGAAATTGACCCTTCGAAAACTTACGATATCATTATCCAAAAAGAGGGCTATTTCACGAAAGTAATTAATAGCTACCAATACCAATCCGCCAAATTTGAGCAAATCGAACTTCAAAAATTTTCTACCAACCAAAATATGGAATTATATGGGGTAGAATATGATGCCGATTCGTGGAAATTAAAAGAAAACACAATTGCCGAACTGAACAATTTAGCAGGTTTATTAAAAGTAAACCCTCACATCTCTATTGAAATTAGTGGATTTACTAAGCAGGATAAAGGACGAAAAGAAAATAATCTACTTTGCGAACAAAGAGCAAAAGTTGCCTCCGAATATATTATTTCTAAAGGCATAACTCCGAATCGTATTCAGTATAAATCGGCAGGATATAATTCCGGAAGATCCGCTTTAGTTGTCAAACTAACCGAAGCATTTTAAACTAAAAACCAATGACCATTATTATAATTGCCATTACTGTATTAATATCATACGCTGCCTTTAATAAGGTAGAGCTATTGTACAAATACCAGTTTAACGCTTACCAAATTCTTAAGCGAAATGAATGGTATCGAATATTTACCTATGGTTTTCTTCATGCTAACTGGGATCATCTATTGGTAAATATGGTAGTACTTTTTTTCTTTGGAAGAGTACTGGAGACTTATTTTAACTACTATTTTGGAGCAATGGCAGTTGTCTATTTTCTTCTTTTGTATGTTGGTGCAATTGTGTTTTCAACCCTTTACGATTTAAGGAAACATCGCGAACATTATCATTATAATGCAGTTGGTGCTTCGGGCGCTACCTCGGCGGTCGTTTTTGCAGCGATCTTCTTTGCTCCCCTAGAAAATATTTATTTTATGTTTTTTATTCCGATTCCAGGAATAATTTTCGCTTTAGGTTATTTGTACTACTCCTACTATATGAGTAAAAAAAACATAGACAATATTGGTCATAGTGCACATTTATACGGAGCACTTTTCGGATTTCTATTTCCTATCCTTATTAAACCCCAATTATTCTCCTTATTTTTGCAGCAGATTCTTAATTTTTAGAAGATGCAAAAAGCCCTTTTCCTTGATCGTGATGGTGTAATAAACTCTGACGAAGGACATTACTATATTTACAAAGTAGCCGATTTTAAAATTAACGAAGGGATAATTCCTTCCTTACAAAAAATTTCGAAAGCTGGATACATCCTATTTATCGTAACCAATCAAGGTGGAGTTGCTAAAGGAATTTATTCCGAAGCAGATGTGGAAAAAGTTCATAACCATCTACTTGCTATTTTCAAAGAAAATAAAATATCCATAAAAAAGATTTACTTCTGCCCTCATCACGAAAGTGTAGCAAAATGTGAATGTCGGAAACCAAGTCCTTATTTTATAAAAAAAGCCATTGCCGATTTTAATATTGATGCTTCGAAATCGTATCTAATTGGTGACAGTAAAAGAGATATTCAAGCCGCCGAAGCTGCAGGAATAAAAGGAATCAAAGTTGATTCTAACGAAAATATTAGTGTTTATTGCGATCAGATTGTGAAAGGAAAAATATAAAAATGAATACTGTAGAAAAAATTTGTTTAGATGGTAAAGTATACCCAAAAGATGAATTGCTTTTTGGAGTAGGAAACAGAGCTTTGCGTTATGGCGATTCTCTTTTTGAAACCATTCACGCAAACGGAACCGAAATTCAGTTTCTTTCCGAACACCTTAATCGACTAACTAAAGGCATGGAATGCTTGGGGATGATTATCCCGTTTGGTTTTTATGAAAGAATTAAAACGGATATTACTTTTTTAATTAATAAAAATAAAGCCTTTGCAGGTACTAGAATTCGACTTAGTGTTTTCCGTAAAGATGGTGGTTTATACACACCAACAGACAATTCGATTTCTTATTTAATTGAGACTTCTCCCTTGGAGAACGATCACTACCTACTAAATCGGAAAGGCTTAAAGATTGGGATTTACGAAGAAATGAGAAAGTCGTACAACCTTATTTCGAGATTTAAAACAGGGAACTCGCTTCCTTTTATTCTTGCCGCTAACTTCCGCAACAAAATGAATTGGGACGATTGTTTGCTACTAAACGATAAAGGAAACATTGTGGAAAGTTGTAGCTCTAACCTGTTTTTGGTAAAAGATGGAATTTTAATGACTCCTTCGATTGAAAGTGGAGCCGTTTCGGGAATAATGAGGGAACAAGTTATTGAAACTGCAGTAAATTTAAACATTACCGTTTTTGATGATTGCGTTTTAAATTCAGAACACCTTTTAGGTGCTGATGAAATTTTTCTGACGAATGCAATTCACGGTATTCAATGGGTGGTTGCTTATCAGGAAAGAAGGTATTTTAACAAAACTGCGAAACTTTTAATAGAAGAATTAAACCAGACAACATTTCAATATAACTTGTAACCAATAAAATGGTAAGCTAATTCATTCCTGGATTCTCGGGAAAGTTAGACCACATTTTATATTTTCCACCCATACGTCTTAATGATTTTTCCCAAAGTTTCTCATTATTACAATTCATAATTTCTTCCACATTAAGTTGACTCACCATCCATGAGTTTTCATTAATTTCATCGTCGAGTTGTCCGACACTCCAACCCGAATAACCAGCAAAAAAACGAACCTGATCGGGTTGAACTAACTTCTGTTCAATTAATTCTTTTAGGACACTAAAATCACCTCCCCAATGTAAATTATCGAAAACTGGCAGACTATGTGGCAGTAAGTCGGGTATGGTGTGCAGAAAATAAATTCGATTTGTATCTACCGGACCTCCAATAAAAACATCCCCATCAAAATGGGCAATATTAATCAGCACTTCATCGATACTTAGATTAATTGGCTTATTCAAAACAAACCCAACCGCACCATCCGAATTACATTCTACTAGTAAAACAATAGAGCGCTTAAAATATCGTCCCTCTAAAAAAGGTTCAGCAATTAGCACCTTTCCCTTCTCTGGTTGAATATTATTCTTTTCTATTCTAAAAAAATCTGAATTGCTATCCACAGTATTTCTCCTTTATTTACAAATCCAAAATAACCAATTTTACCGAGTAAAAAAAGGTTTTTACAAATAAGAAATAGCCTGATATCAGTTTATACAATTAGCATAAAGAATACAAAATTATTATATTAGGGCTCCCCTAAAAATAACTATATGTGTAAACAAATCTATTCAGTTTTACTGCTATTATTTATCCATTTAATTTCCTTTTCAGCATATTCTTCAGACAAGATAAGTACGGAAGGTTCACCGCAACTGTCCATTAAATTTCCTAAAATAATTATTGCCGATATTGCAACAAAAATTTCAATTGTAACAGATGATATTAACCACAATTCTATTAAAGATGATAGTGTTTGGATCGAAGTGAATAAGCAACCAATTTTGGCAAAATTAGATGAAGGAAAAATTATTTTTCATCATATTTTTCAAGGAAAAGAGAAAATTCAAATCTCTTTCCAAAGCAAATCTTTCACAAGTACAATTCACCCAATTCCTTTATGGCTTTCCATAATTCCACCATTAATAGCCATTCTTATGGCACTTTTGTTTAAGGAAGTTTTTTCGGCATTATTTGTAGGTCTATTTTCCGGAACCATACTCATCTATTCGTATCAGGAAGCTTCTATTTTTAGCGCCTTTTTTAAAGCCATATTTGCCATTTCAGATACCTATATTCTTCAATCGTTAGCTGACACTGGTCATATATCTATCATTCTATTTTCGATGCTAATAGGAGCAATGGTAAATTTAATTACTAAAAATGGAGGCATGCAGGGAATTGTCAATAAGCTATCCAAATTCGCCAATAGTCCGAGATCCGGTCAATTTGTAACATGGTTTTTAGGAGTTCTTATATTCTTTGATGATTACGCCAATACTTTAATTGTAGGAAATACGATGCGCCCGGTAACCGACAAATTAAAAATATCAAGAGAAAAATTAGCATATATTGTCGATTCAACAGCGGCTCCAGTGGCATCAATTGCGATGATTACCACTTGGATTGGAATCGAGTTAAGCTACATTCAGTCTGCTACGGTTCAAATTAATATCGATGAAAGTCCTTATAGTGTTTTTCTTCATTCCTTACCCACACGTTTCTATCCATTTTTCACCCTATTTTTTATTCTGATGCTAGTGCTTTTAAAAAAGGATTTTGGCCCAATGCTAAAGGCCGAAAAGAAATGCAGGCAAGCTTTAAACACTGAAAATTTATCGGAAAATGAGATCGTAGCATCAGAATTAAAAGAAGTTGAAATTGATAAAGGTACTCCTACCCGATGGTATAATGCAGGTATTCCTGTTCTGATTGTAATTTTTGGAACCTTTGCTGGCTTAGTTTATACTGGATGGGATGCAAATGTTTGGAACGACGAAAATCTAGCTTTTGGAAAAAAGCTATCTCATATTATTGGTGCTTCGGACTCCTACCTTGCTCTTTTGTGGTCGTCTCTGTCGGCCGTTTTAGCAGCCTTAGCCCTTACGCTTAGTCAAAGAATACTAGGCCTTAGTAAAGCAGTAGAAGCCTTGGTATCTGGCTTTAAAACGATGTTAACAGCCATTCTTATTTTAGTTCTTGCATGGGCTTTAGCGGATATCACAAAAGATATGCACACAGCCGATTTTATTTCTAATTCACTAATTGCAAGTAATGTATCGCCCTATCTCTTACCATCTTTTACTTTTATTCTTTCTGCTTTAATTGCATTCTCGACTGGCTCTTCTTGGGGAACTATGGCCATCCTTTATCCACTAATATTACCAGCATCGTGGGCATTGTGCCATGCTACTGGAATGAGTGATTTAGATAGTATGAATATTTTCTACATTACCGTTTCTGCAATATTAGCAGGCTCTGTTTTAGGGGATCATTGCTCCCCAATTTCCGACACCACTATTCTTAGTTCATTAGCAAGTTCCTGTAACCATATTGAACATGTACGCACGCAACTACCTTATGCCTTAACTGTTGGAGGCGTTTCTGTTTTTGCTGGTTTAATTCCCGCAGCTTACGGAGTTTCTTCCTGGATTATAATTCCTGTTGGATTTATATTTCTTTTTTTAATTGTAAAATATATTGGAAAAACAGCAGAATAAAAACCCGACACATAATAGCAAATACTATTATATGTCGGGACCAAGAATTTTGTCGATTTGCAACTATCACGTTTGACAATTATACCACTAACCACAATGTATCAAACCAACACTAACTAAAAATTATTTATCTAGAATAATACTTTCGATTAAAAGAATCTTGTGATAAACTCATTCTTTTACTACGAATAAATATCTAATCATTATCAGAAAAATTTAAAGTGAAGCCATCTCTTTCGAGATGGCTGTTACCCCATATATTTTGGAGCCCTTTTAGAATTGATTTGTTGTTTAGAATTACCACATTGCACCCAACAATCACTAACTAAAAATTCCGAGACTTTCCCCTATAGATTATCTCGTACAATTGTAAGACAACTAAAAAGTCAAAAAGGGTGACTGATTTTATAAAAAAAAACAATTAGCAAGCAATAATTTTATTGGTGTAATAATTTCAATGACTATTTTATTTTGAAATAGTTGTACTTCTGTTTTATCACATAAAAAAACAGCCATTTCTATCGAAATGGCTGCTACTCCCATCTATATTGGAGTCTTTTAAAATTAATCATTAATTGAACTACCACACACAATTAATAATTACTTTCACAAATTCTGGCAAACCCATAATTCTGCCAGAAAAATTTTTCGAATATTTCGTTGGTTCTAATAAATTACTGACTACAATATTTAAAAAGGTTGCGTAAATGGAGCGACTTTCAGCTAAAAAGAAGCCATCTTTTTTAAGATGGCTATAACTCCAAATATTTTAGAGCCCTTTTAGAATTGATTTGTTGTTTAGAATTACCACATTTTATCCAACTTATCACTAACTAAAAAATATTCAAGAATCTCCCCTACAGATCCTCTTGAACACTACTATAACAGTTATCTATCAAAAATGGGTGACATCCTAGCAAGAATATTCTGATAATTAATAGATTTTAGCAAAAAAAAGACCGAATTGCTAACAATTCAGTCTTTTCTATTCCAAAAATAAAATGTCTTAATTCGTATAAATAGATGGGAATTGTTGCGGATTGGATTCTCTCATAATATCATAAATGATTTCAAAAACATCTTCGGCATTGGGATTTGAAAAATAATCTCCATCGGTACCATATGCAGGTCGATGATCCTTGGCCGTAATTGTTTTTGGTTCCGAATCTAAATAGTAATAAGCATTCTGTTCTTCTAATACTTTCTGCATCATAAAAGCAGTTGCTCCACCAGGAACATCCTCATCGAAAAATACAACTCGATTGGTTTTCTTTATCGATTCTAAAATTCGATTGTTAATATCGAATGGCAATAAAGTCTGAACATCAATTAGTTCCACAGAGATATTAAAATCTCTTAATTGTTTCACCGCATCTTCGGCAATTCGAACACAAGAACCATAGGTTACCAAAGTAATATCCGAACCTTCCTCTAACACTTCAGGAATTCCTAATGGAGTATTAAATTCGCCTAAATTATCCGGCATTTTTTCCTTCAATCGGTATCCATTTAAAGGTTCAATAACTAGTGCAGGTTCATCCGATTTTAAAAGTGTATTATAGAAACCTGCTGCTTTTGTCATATCCCTTGGCACACATACATGAATACCGCGAATAGAGTTAATCACCATACTTAAAGGCGAGCCCGAATGCCAGATACCCTCCAATCGATGCCCACGGGTACGAATAATTACCGGCGCTTTTTGTCCTCCTTTGGTTCTGTACTGTAAGGTTGCCAAATCATCACTCATGGTTTGTAATGCATACAATAAATAATCGAAATATTGAATTTCTGCTATTGGTCGAAGTCCTCTTAGTGCCAAACCTATTCCTTGTCCTAAAATAGTAGCCTCTCTAATTCCTGTATCTGTAACCCGAAGCTCTCCATACTTCTGTTGCATTCCTTCTAAACTTTGGTTCACACCACCAATAAAGCCAGTATCTTCACCAAAAGTTAAAAGCAAGGGATATTTACTAAACAGTTTATCGAAATTATCACGAAGCACCTCACGTCCGTTTACAATTTTCGATTCTTCGGAATAAATAGGGGCAATCGTTTTGATGTTTTGCACACTTAAATCGGTCTCGCTGTACAAATGACTACTGTAACGCTCATGATTCTCGTTCAGAGAATTTTTAAGCCATAGCTGCAACTGCGACTTTAATGGTTTAAAACTTTCGCACGAGCTACAAATAAAACGTAATATTTTCTTTGCCGCGGTAAAGTTATCCTTTCGAACCGGGTGAATAATCTTTTTTAGATCGCTTACTATTTTATCGATTCGATCGGTTTTCTTGCAATCGCAACCTGAATTTTTCACCAATTCGATCAAAGCGTCTCTTTCTTTTAATATTGGCTCGGAAAACGACTTCCAAGCCGCTTTTCTGGAATCTTTTACTTCTTGAAGTGCTGCTTTTTCAATCTCATCTAAGTATTCTTCTGTTGTTAACTCCATCGAAAGAATCCACTCTCTCATTTTTCGGATCGGATCGTATTCATCTTCCCAATCGAGGCGCTCCTTTGTTTTGTACCGTTCATGAGAACCCGAAGTAGAGTGTCCCAGTGGCTGTGTCATCTCGCTAACATGAAAAAGTACAGGAACATGATTCTTTCTGCAAAGTTCGACTCCTTCCATATACATTTTACAAAGCGTAGGATAATCCCAGCCCTTTGCCTTATAAATTAGGTAACCTTCGCCATTTTCATCTTTTTCGAAGCCCTTCAGAACCTCTGATATATTCGACTTCGTGGTTTGAAATTTATTCGGAACAGAAATTCCCCAACCATCATCCCAAACGCTCATTGCCATAGGAACTTGCAAAACTCCTGCAGCATTAATTGTTTCCCAAAAATGCCCTTCGGAAGTACTAGAATCCCCAATGGTACCAAAAGCTACCTCGTTTCCTTTATCGGAAAATTCTGAATAGGAATGCAATTCATTATTTTGTCTGAAAATTTTCGACGCATAAGCTAACCCAAGTAATCTAGGCATTTGACCTGCCGTAGGAGAAATATCTGCGGAAGAATTTTTTTGGTTTAGTAAATTTTTCCAGCTTCCATCCTCATTTAAACTTCGGGATGCGTAATGGTTATTCATTAATCGCCCGCCGTTACCCGGATTTTTATCTAGTCGGGTTTCCCCAAACAATTGAGCAAAAAATTCCTCGCTCGATAACATGCCTGAGGCCAGCATAAAAGTCTGATCACGATAATATCCCGAACGCCAATCCCCATTTTTATAAGCTTTCGCCATAGCAATCTGCGCAACTTCTTTTCCATCACCAAATATTCCAAACTTCGCCTTCCCTGTTAATACTTCTTTTCGCCCCCAGATACTCAGTTGGCGACTAAGATTGGCAATACGATAATCTTCAAGTACTTCTGATGTAAAATCGTTGAATGACAAATTCTCTTTTTTTGCCTCCATATCTTCTTTTACTATTTCTGACATATAATTTTTGCGTTATTAGTTTACAAAGCTTTTCCCCCTAGCTATTGTAAACAAGGATGTGTTAGTGTGTTTATTTAACAGAATATCCTTCAGTTAAAATCCTATCAAATTTAGCAAGAATTATTCTAAATAAGAAGATTTTTACCAAGTATTTACAGACCTTTAAATCTGTTTTAGTTTGGAAGAACGATACCGAAATGATATCTTTGCATCCAAATTATTTATCCTGATAATTAAATGGTTCGTATCACTAATATAGTACACTTGTGCATGCTAACAAATTATAAATCGGTAGGATACCAAAATAGTTTTAAGCTTTTATTTTGCAAAATTTTTATAAAAACAGAATAAGAAATATACAAATGATTACAGTTCTACTTATTACAATTGTTCTTTTAGCAATCGGATTTACTGGCTTTGCTATAACTATACTGATTAAAAAGAATGGTAAATTTCCTGAACTTCATATTGGTAAAAATGAAGATTTAAAAAAACGAGGAATTGGATGTGCTACCTCTCAGGACAAAACGGAGCAGTCTAAAGCTAAAAAGTCTCTTCAATTCAAACAACTCACTCTGTTAGAGAAGGAATTAAAATCGCTTTAAGTCAAAAATATATTTACAATTTTAACATTAGATTCCTAACCATCTAATCTTATTACCGTACTACTATTAATGGCTTATTAAATCTAAATTAAAATGGTATTCGTTAAAATATTATTCCTGTCGCTTTTCTTATTACTACTTGCATTTTTAGGTATTGGCATTAAGCTACTTTTCGATAAAAACGCTAAAATATCTGGTAGTAGCTGTAGTTCTTGTGCTTGCACCGATCCGGATCAAGAAAATTGCGCTACAAAATAAAATTTAATTATCGGTTTTTTGTTTTCTGTTGTTTGCATTATTTCTTAACAACTACTTATTTTCCAAGCTTCAGAAATCTGAAAACCGATAATTTTGCATTCGCTTTTTATTCAATGTCCAATTTATTTTACGATAGCTTCCTTAATCTTATCGCTAACATAGGATTTATAATTACCCAACGAATCGGTATAAATAAAATAAGCATCCAATAAGGAGTCCTTTTCTACTATTTCGATGCTTTTCTCCAATCCCAATACCATAAAACTTGTTGCGTAGGCATCGGCCGACATACAGTCGGGAGCAAAAACCGAGGCCGAAAGTAAACTATGTTGCACCGGATATCCTAAACGAGGATCAATCGTGTGAGCATATTTTTTTCCATCCTTAATGTAGTACTGTCGGTAGTTTCCTGAGGTTGCCAGTGCTCCATTTTCTAGTTGAATTACCTCTTGAATTTCTCTCGACATCGTTGATGGGTCATCAATTGGCTTATCGATACCTACCCGCCATATTCTGCCTTTATCATTTTTTCCTTTTGCGCGAATTTCGCCACCTATTTCCACCATATAATTAGTTACTCCTTGTTGCTCCAAAAAATCGGCAACCACATCCACACCATATCCTTTTGCAATTGCACTGGCATCGAACATGATTCTTGGATCCTCTTTTACTACTCGTCCGGCAATTAAACGCACTTTTTGATATCCTACGACCTCTAACAAACTATCAACCGGTATTTGTTCTGGATCCAACTTATTTTTGAAACCAAATCCCCAGGCGTTCACCAAAGGAGCAACCGTCATATCAAAAGCCCCATTCGTAATTTTCGAAATCTCTTCCCCTCTTTTTAGTGTCGTTAAGAAATAGGTATCCAGTACCACAGTGGTATCGTTACTATTTACTCTCGAAATAATGGATTGAGGCTTATAGGTGGACAAAGAAAGGTCAAAATCGTTCAACTTAAGCATTACCTCCTCGTGAAGACTTTTATCGCTGGAATGCTCGTAAACGATATGATAGAAGGTTCCAAAAATCTGTCCTTCGTCGAAATAATACTTGTTACTATTAGTTTGGCAAGAAGATAGGATCAGAACACCTAGAAGTAGGTATAAATAAAATATTTTTTTCATGACTTTAGTCTGGTATGTATAAAAGCTATTTGCTGCAACAAAAGTAATCAAGCTAGCAAAAACAAACAAGCCTCGAAAAATTTCGAGGCTTGTTTTTTATCTTGTTAGAGTTACGATCCAAAATCATCGAATTCAACCATTTCGTCTGGAACTCCTAATTCATAAAGCATACTTGTAACAGCAGAATTCATCATTGGAGGTCCACAAAGGTAGTATTCAACATCTTCCGGCTCTTCGTGTTTAACTAGGTAGTTGTCGTAAATTACCTGGTGAATAAAACCAGTTGGGCCTTCCCAATTATCTTCAGGCTGAGGCTCCGATAAAGCCAAATGCCATTCGAAATTAGGGAAATCTGCCGCAATTGCATCAAACTGTTCTGCGTAAAACACCTCTTTTAAAGAACGTGCTCCATACCAGAAAGTCGCTTTTCGACCAGTTTTCACTGTATGAAACATGTGGAAGATGTGAGAACGCATTGGAGCCATACCAGCACCACCACCAATAAACATCATCTCGTTATTAGTTTCTTTAATAAAGAACTCACCGTAAGGTCCTGAGATGGTAACCTTATCGCCTGGTTTGCGAGAAAATATAAACGAAGAACAAATTCCTGGATTCACTTTCATCCAACCACCGTTTACACGATCGAAAGGAGGAGTAGCGATACGAATATTCAACATTACAATATTTCCTTCGGCAGGGTGATTTGCCATTGAGTAAGCACGATAAGTAGGCTCGGGATTTTTCATACTAAGATCAAATAGTTTGAAATGTTCCCATTCGCTTTTGTATTTGTCCTCAATCAACATATCCTTAAAGTCGACATCGATTTTTGGAACATCAATTTGAATGTAACCTCCCGATTTGAATTCAAGAATTTCGCCTTCAGGTAATTTTACAACAAACTCTTTGATAAAGGTAGCTACGTTCTTATTCGAAACCACTTCACATTCCCATTTCTTGATTCCCATAATTTCTTGAGGAATTTCCATGGACATGTCTTCTTTTACTTTTACCTGACAAGCTAAACGCCAATCATTTTGAGCCTCTTTACGAGTAAAAAAACCTGTTTCGGTAGGTAAAATAGTACCTGCTCCAGCGTGAACCTGACACCTACACATTCCGCAAGTTCCACCACCACCACAAGCGGATGGCAAAAAGATTTTTTCGGCACCTAAAGCTCCTAAAAGGGTATTTCCAGGCTCCACAACTAATTTTACTTTTCCTTCATTAATATCAATAGTCACCTCTCCCGATGGAGTAAGCTTCTTTTTTGCATACAAAAGGATAGAAACCAGTACCAGGATCACAAGTAGGAAGATCACAATACTTGTGGCAATAACTGTTCCCTGTGTTGTTAATAATATCATCTCTATTCCAATTTTTAAAATTATGAATGATTAATTATTAATTAAGAATTAAGATTTGTAAGTATCAGATGATATTGATATTTGAAACAAAAAACCTGCATTCTATAATTCACAATTTCAACTCATAAATTATAATTCATAATTAGTTAAAAGCTTAGAGTTTGATCCCCATAAAGCTCATGAAAGCAATTCCCATTAATCCGGTTACAATAAATGTGATTCCTAAACCACGCAGTGGCGCTGGGATATTAGAGTAACGAATTTTTTCGCGAATTGCAGCAATACCAATGATAGCAAGAAACCAACCAAGACCTGACCCGAGACCAAATGAGGTTGCTTCTGCTAAAGTACCATAGTCTCTTTCCTGCATGAAAAGAGATCCTCCTAAAATTGCACAGTTAACTGCAATTAGGGGAAGAAAGATACCTAAGGAAGAATAAAGAGCTGGAGCAAATTTTTCAACAATCATTTCAACCAACTGTACCAAAGAAGCAATTACTGCTATAAACATGATGAAACTTAAAAAGCTTAAATCAACATCTGCAAATGAAGGATCTAACCAAGTAAGAGCTCCACTAACTAAGATGTATTTGTTTAGCAGGTAATTTAAAGGAACGGTTATTCCCAAAACAAATATTACAGCGATACCTAGACCAACTGATGTTTTTACCGTTTTGGAAACAGCCAGATACGAACACATTCCTAAGAAGAATGCGAACACCATGTTGTCGATAAAAATCGACTTGATAAATATATTAATCAGATTTTCCATGTTTCGATTTTTCTTTACAATTAATTCGACTCAATTAAAGATTTATTTCGAGATCTCTGAACCCAAATAATAATTCCTACTGTAATCAATGCCATTGGAGGAAGTATCATTAAACCATTGTTTTGGTATCCCATATCGTAAAATGCCTGAGGAATCACTTTAAAACCATACAAGGTTCCTGATCCTAACAATTCACGAAAGAAAGCAATAACAATTAGAATCCATCCATAACCTGCGGCGTTACCAATACCATCTAAGAAAGCTGGCCAAGGTTTATTGCCAAGTGCAAAAGCCTCCAAACGTCCCATAATAATACAGTTGGTAATAATTAAACCAACAAATACAGATAATTGTTTACTTACCTCGTAAGCAAAAGCTTTTAATATTTGATCCACTACAATTACCAAGGCAGCAACAATTACAAGTTGAACAATGATACGGATACGAGAAGGGATCGTATTTCGAATTAATGAAATAATAACATTTGCAAGTGCCAATACGGCCATAACCGAAAGGCTCATCACCACTGCTGGCTCTAATTTTGCTGTAACCGCTAAAGCTGAACAAATTCCTAGTACCTGAACGGTAATCGGGTTGTCGCTTCCCAATGGGTTTTTCAGCAGTTTCCGATTTTTAGCGGAGAATAAAGGTTCTTTATCGCTCATATCGTGCTTATTTAGAAGATTTTAAAAACTTTTCATAACTACTTAGGTTATCTTGAAGCATAGCTTCTAAACCTTTTGAGGTAACTGTACCACCAGATACAGCATCAAATTCATGTGGACGACCGCCTGCTGCTCCTCCTTTAACCATAGCTAAAGAGGTAAACTTTCCTGCCTCATCAAAAATTTGCTTTCCTGTAAATGGTTCCTGAAATTCCGATTTTGAAATTTCAGCACCTAAACCTGGAGTTTCTCCTTTGTTTCCAAAAGTTGCACCATAGATCGTTTTTCCATCTGACTCTAAGGAAACAAAGCCCCAAATAGGACCCCACATTCCTTTACCTAGAACTGGAATAATCATTTTCTCGCCTATTCCTTCTTTACTGAATACGAAAATAGGTAGGTTTCTATCTGCCACATTTTTCTTACTATTCTCAATTTTCAAGTCAACCGCAAAAGTTTTATCCTTATCTTCTGAAGTAACAGTTCCTTCTGAGTTTACAATTATAGCTTTCACAATGTACTGCGTGTAAAGCTCCTCAGCATTTTCTGGAGTAGAAGCAACATTTACTGCTTTTAAAATGTCTTGCTTTTTCTCTATTTCAATATTTCTAGTTTGGCGGGGCTTAAGTTGCAAAGCAGCAAAAGAAAGAACCGCAGCAACTAACACCACCATAATAGCGGCATAAAGAAATGTATATGTATTGCTTTGAGTATTCATTTTCTAGTTGATTATTTGATTAAGCACTCACCTTAACTCGTTTCAATCTTCTCTTAATGTTACTTTGAACCACATAATGATCGATAAGTGGAGCGAAAGTATTCATAAATAGAATTGACAACATCATTGCTTCTGGGAAACCTGCATTCATTACACGAATTAATACAGCAAGGAAACCAATAAGGAATCCGTAAATGATTTTTCCGCGGGCTGTTTGGGCTCCAGATACTGGATCGGTTGCCATAAACACGGCTCCAAATGCAAAACCTCCCATAATTAAATGTTGCCATGCAGGAATTAGTTCCATGTAAGCATTTCCACCAATTAGGTTAAAAAGTAAACCCATTACGTATCCACCAGCAAATACCGAAACAATAATTTTCCAGCTACCTATTCCTGTAACAATTAAAATAACTGCTCCAATTAAAATGGCAATAGTAGATGTTTCTCCGATTGATCCTGGAATTAAACCAACAAACATATCCCAAGCGTTAGCCAGATGTTGTTGATAAAAACTAAGAGCAGCTTCTCCTTTCACATCCACCAAATTAGCTGCATGTGCTAATGGAGTTGCTCCTGAAAAACTATCTGCTTTTTCTGCAATCCATACAGTATCACCAGACATTTTTGAAGGATAAGCGAAGAAGAAGAATGCACGGGCAATTAAGGCCGGATTCCAAATATTCATTCCGGTTCCACCAAATACCTCTTTTCCAATTACTACAGCAAATGCAGTAGATACAGCAACCATCCAAAGAGGTGCGCCTACTGGCATAATTAGTGGAATTAGCATTCCGGAAACAAGGAAACCCTCGTTTACTTGATGACCTCGCATTTGCGCAAAGGCAAATTCGATACCCAAACCAACTACGTAGGAAACTACAATAATTGGAAGGATTTTAATTAATCCATAAATACAAATATCTAAAAAATCAGTATTTGCCAGTTCGCCAATAGACAGAAAATGTTGATATCCTGTATTGTAAATTCCAAATAGTAATGCAGGAATTAAAGCCATAACAACGATCGACATTGTACGCTTTAAATCTATAGCATCCTTAATATGGGTTCCATTATGGGATGTAATATCGGGAACGAATAGAAAAGTTTCAAAAGCCTCGAAAGACGACTGCAACTTTGCAAACTTCCCGCCCTTTTGAAACAAGGGCTTCTTTTTATCAAGAAATTTTCTTAGTGCTTTCATTATATAATATTATCCGTTTTTTCTTAGCTCATTTCTTTAATCATCAAATCGATTCCTTTACGAACCAAATCTTGTACATTAATTTTCGATGTACAAACAAATTCGCATAAAGCAAGATCTTCTGGAGCTACCTCATATATTCCCAATTGTTCCATTTGATCGATATCTTCAATCATAATAGACTTAATCAATTGTTGTGGAAGCACATCCATCGGCAATACCTTATCGTACTCACCTGTCATTACGAAAGCACGATGCTCTCCATGAAGATTCGCATCTAAACGGTATTCTTTATTAGGAGTTAACCAAGAAAAGAAAGTTTTCGACATGGAGAATTTCTGTAAACCAGGCATCGCCCAACCTAAAAATTCGAATTTATCTCCTTCAGGAATAACGGTAATTTGTGAATCGTAAAAATTAAGAAATCCATCTTCGGTGATTTGTTCTCCGGTTAAAACATTCCCTGAAATAACACGAATCTTCTCATCATCTTTCAACTTGCCTTTTAAAATATTTCGAACCGAAGCACCTAAAATAGTTTCAAAATAACATGGAGTTTTTACTTCGGATCCGCAAAGTGCGATTTTACGACTTACATCGTAAATGCCTTTTGTGAATAATCTTCCGATGAAAACAACTTCCTGCGGACGAATTACCCAAGCAATTTCCCCTT
The DNA here is from genome assembly GCF_002843315.1 of Labilibaculum filiforme. Classification (GTDB taxonomy): domain Bacteria; phylum Bacteroidota; class Bacteroidia; order Bacteroidales; family Marinifilaceae; genus Labilibaculum; species Labilibaculum filiforme. Next base: position 242,900 of record NZ_MVDD01000001.1, read on the forward strand.
TATTCATCGGACTAATGTGGCTAATTTGAACACCAACATTTCCTGCAGGATGAACACCTGTAAATTGGCGTACTTCTACATTTTTTGCTTCCGAAAAAATCTTCGTTTGATTGATATTAGGATTGGTATTTAGGTATAGCTTCCCATCAGTCAATTTTGCTAAAGCATCAAGACCAGCCTGAAATGCTTCTGCTTCATTTTCCAAAAGGAAATCAATGTCTGCAGCCAATGGCGCAGTATCGAAAGCCGAAACAAAAATTGCTTTTGGAGTATCTTTTGGTTTGGCAATTACATCGTAAGGACGCTGACGAACAAATGCCCAAAGGCCACTCTTCAACAACTCTTCCTTAATCTCCTCTCGAGAAAGTCCCTTTGGGTCAGCTTTCTTAAACTCCTGGTATTGAATCTCAGCATCTGCTTGAATCACTACCTCTAGAATCCTTCTTCGTTCTCCACGATTTACGGCAATAACCTTACCACTTACCGGAGAAGCAAAATTAATTTCAGGGCAATACTTATCGAAAAACAGAGAATCTCCTGCTTTTACTTCAGCATCTACCTTAACTTTTAATTTAGGTGTTAATCCGGGGAAGTTGGATGGTTTAATGGCGTATGTCTCAGAACGATCAGCTTTTTCAAGTACCTTTTCAGCCTTTCCTGCCAGCTTAATATCTAAGCCTTTTTTGATCTTTTTAACTTCAGACATGTTAAACTATTTGAATTTATTAATTTTCGTCAAAAATAACTATTTTAATCTCTAATTCACAATCTTTGCTCGGATACGATACATATTTCTTAAGCTTATAACAATCATTTCCAGAGCATGTAAAAAATTCGAACACAAATATATAAAGCAATTTTGTATTTTTGAAGCGCTTTGGTCTATTTTTAACCAGTACATATACCTATTCACATGCCTAAAAATTTCATTATTTTCATAAGTCTTGTATTCCTTAGCATTCCAAGGATATCACTCGCATACAATGCAGTACCCGAATCGGTATATTTTAACGAAATAAAGAAAGAAAGCATTCATACTGTTCAGATGTATCCCATAAACTGGGAATTAACCGAAGCAATTATCGAACTGAATGGCGATAATCAGCTTCTTTTTTCTTTCGATGAAATTGGAGAAGATATTCAAGATTACTCCTACAAAATTATTCATTGCAGCTCGAATTGGCAGAATTCTGGTTTAAGCGAATTCGATTTTATAGATGGTTTTGCCGAAAATCAGATTCAAGATTACGAACATTCTTTCAATACAAATGTTGATTTTATTCATTATTCCTTAAAAATTCCAAACAACGACATACAATTAAAATTATCGGGTAACTATATTTTAGAGGTTTATGAAGATTTCGATCCTGAAAAAGTAATTATTCGACAACGCTTTATGCTTTTAGATTCGAGAGTAGAAATAGCAGGAGAAGTAAAGCATCCTATTGCAATAGATTTACGAGAAACGCATCAGGAAGTAGACTTTAGCATTCTGCATCCAAGTTTTACGATTGATAATCCTCATGCGGATTTGAAAGTTGTACTTACCCAAAATGGAAGATTAGATGGAAGTGAGAAAAATTTGAAACCTATTTTTATCCGTAAAAATGAATTGGTTTTTGATTACGAAATAGAAAATATTTTTCCGGGAGGTAACGAATTTCGTAATTTTGATTTGAAAAGCATGAGGTATCAAACTCGTTATATCAAAGAAATTTGGAAAGAAAATGAAAACACGAATGTTCTTTTAACCAATGAAGACAATCGCCATTTTAAGCAATACATTTACGAGCAGGATTTAAATGGCCATTATTTAATAGCTGTTCAGGAAAGAGACGAAGCCGCTACCGAGGCTGACTACTGCTATATTACCTTTTGCCTGCCCTTCGACAATGAAATTAAGCATGGAGACCTATATGTTTATGGCGGTTTTTGTAATTGGACCTGCTCCGATAAAAACAAAATGGAATACGATTTTAGTACTGGCACTTACCGAAAAACTATTTTCCTGAAACAGGGATATTACAACTACCAATACGCTTTGTTGGAAAATGGAAAAGATACTCCAGACCTTACTTACATTGAAGGAACTCATTGGGAAACAGAAAATAACTATTTAATTTACGTTTACTACCACGATATTGCTTTAAATTACGATAGGCTAATTGGATACCAAACAATTAACTCAACTGCTAAATTTTAAAGCCCGATACGATATTATTTTTTAGGTTTGGGTTAGTACTCCCCTGTTAACTATTCTTCCCCTAGTAAGTTTTTGCTAATAAATATGGCAAAGCATAGAATATTGCATGTATTGATTCGAACCAATTATAATCTGCACAAATCGTAAATAGCTACCACTGCAAGCAACATGTTCTAAAAGTATTTCTATCTTAAAAAAAAAGAATACTTTTGACTCCGAAATAGAGAGAATAACTATCTTGCTTTCTCTTAATTAAAATTTATATGAATATGAACCCTGTTTTTAACAAAGGTCGATACAAATCGGACTTGCAGGTATTCAGTCGATGGAGCCGAAAAGGCTATGCTGCTTTTGCCAGCATGAACCGGGAAATTAAAATTTCCTGTATCAATACCAGTTATAATTTGCTGGTTCCATCAACCGAATGCGGCTTTTCCGGATTTTGCTATGTACCATTAAACAGCAGGGATAAGAATGAGACGGATGAATTGGAAGCACTGCGCTTCGAACTCATGCAGGTACTTGCTTTGCAAAATCAGAGCACTTGCAAAACCAGTCAGATTGAACCTCATCAACAAACAAATAAGGTTCTTTCTAATTATTCCTATTCCCGCAATTTTAGAAACAAAAAAGAACCTAAGTTATGAGTGATATCAGAAACAATTGGACCTACGAAGAGGCCAGAGAAATTTACGACCTTCCATTACTGGATTTGGTGAACAAAGCTGCCAATATCCACCGCAAATACCACGATTCTACAAAAATGAACATGAACACTTTAATTTCGGCTCGTACTGGAGCGTGTTCTCAAGATTGTAAATATTGTGCTCAATCGGCCCGCTACAACACCCATGTAAAACCAAAAAAATTAAGTTTAGAGGAAGTTTTAGCCGAAGCTAAAATTGCAAAAGAAAATGGCGTGAAACGTGTTTGCTTAAGCTCGTCGGGAAGAGATGGCAACCGCGATGATCGTTTCGACGAAATGGCCGAAATGATTACGGAAGTAAAAAAATTAGGCCTTGAGGTTTGTTGTACCATGGGAATGATCAACAAAGAAAAAGCACAAAAATTAGCAGGTTTGGGAATTACAGCCGTAAATCACAACCTCGATACTTCGGAACGCTACTACCCCAGCATTACTACAACTAGAACTTATGCCGAACGTTTAGAAACATTAGCTAACCTGCAGGAAGCCGGAATCTCCTACTGTTCTGGTGGTATTTTAGGAATGGGCGAAACCGACGAAGATCGTATTGAAATGCTTCGTACCCTATCGAATCAGGAAAAACATCCCTACAATGTTCCTTTGAACTCTTTAGTTCCTGTTGAAGGAACTCCATTCTTTGGAAAAGAAACCATCGGTATTTTTGAGATGGTTCGTGCCGTGGCAACGGCCCGTATTCTAATGCCAAAAGCCGTAATCGCTTTTGCTGCCGGTCGCACACATTACAGTCAGGAAGGACAAGCACTTTGTTTCCTTGCCGGAGCAAACTCCATTTTCTTTGGCGACAAATTGCTTACCGTAAAAAACATGACCGTTAACGAAGATCAGCATTTACTAGATACGATTGGAATGGTGCCAACCCGTTACCACGAGTTAACTACTTTGGAGGAATAAAAAAGATGAACTCACTATAATTTTTAGGGATATGCTTATTGTATATCCCTTTTTTTATCCGAAAAAGTAGGGCTGGAAGCACTTTCACTATCGTTTTTAGTCGTAACCTGACCTATACAGCTTGCTTATAATCAGGATGCGAGGGTAAAAATTAGAATTTAGCTCGATTTATCGAGCAAATCGATTAATTCTTTCCGGTACGAACTAGCAACAGGAATTATCTGATTGCCAATACAAACCTGATTCCCTTCAAAATATTCTACTTTATTTAAATTGATAATAAAGGATCGATGAATTCGTAAAAAACTTTTCTCTGGTAATTTTGTCTGAAAACTCTTTAAAGTTTCATGAATTACAAGACAATCCTCGTCTCGGTGTAATTTTAAATAATCTCCTTCGGATTCGATATATTTCAAATCGGTAGTTTTTAATAGATAGGTTTTTTTGTTCGACTTTACCGAAATATTAGCATTTAAAAACAAAGCACTTTTTTCTAAATTCTTCTGCAAGCTCATAAATTTGTTTACCGCTTTAAAAAAACGATCCAACGAAAATGGTTTCAATAAATAATCCAAAGCATTCAATTCAAAACCATCTACTGCATATTCTGGATACGCAGTGGTGAAAATGATTTCTGGAACTTCACGCAAGCTTTTAACCCACTCGATACCATTCATTTTAGGCATGTTGATATCTAAAAATACAAGTTCTATTTTTTCTTCCATCAGAATGCTGTTGGCCATTATGGCATCGCTGCAAATCCCTTTTAAGAGCAATTGCGGACTATCATTAATGTACGATTCCAAGATCTCTTGCGATAAGGGTTCATCTTCAACAATTAAACAAGTGAATGTATTTTCGTTGGATTTATTCATTTGAGTTTGATTTTGAGTTCTACAATAAATTCTTCCTCCTTTTGAAACAAGTGCAAAGTATATTTATCCTTATAAAATAACTCGAGTCTACTTTTTACATTGTCAATTCCAAAACCTCCAATTTGATCAATAGTAATCGCCACATTTAGGGGAATCGAGTTGGTTAAGCGCATCTCTAAATTCTCTTCCTTTATATTCACTTTTAAATCAACAATGTTTTTATGCGATTGATTTATTCCTCCATGCTTGAAGCTATTTTCGATAAAAGGAATTAAAAGAAATGGCACAATTTGATGTAAATAAGATTCCCCACTTATTTTGTACTGAATCTTCGTCTCTTTATCGCACCTTAACTTTTGCAATTCGAGATAATTAACAATGTAGTCGAGCTCCTTATTTAATCCTACCAGCCTATCTTTGGTCTCGTAAATCATATACCGCATTAATTCCGACAATTTCAGAATATATTCTGGTGTATTCTCCGATTTTTTTCTTGCCAATCCGTAAAGTGAAGTTAAATTATTAAACAAAAAATGAGGGTTGATATTCGATTTTAAGGCTTGCAATTCAGTCTCTGCTTGTTCCCGCTTTAGCGATTCCAATTGTTTCGCTGTCTCCAGAACTTGAAACCACGATTTCGATAATTTTAAAAGAGTACTTAAAGCAATATATACAAAACTGAATTTTAGTAAATCCTGAAAACTATATGATGAGATGAATAAATAGTCGGGTGCTATTCTATCGCTCAGTTTTTCGAAGGTAAATTGATTGAGGAAGGCAACAAAATACCAAAGAGAAAGTAATCCTATAAAATACAAAACGTATTTTTCTCTCCTCAAAAAAATCCGAATCAGTAATTCGGTATTTAAATAAACGCCTATCCACAAACTAATGTGGAAAAGCAAAGTGTAAACAATGTCGATATCAGAAATTTCCTCTTCTAGGGCAAAGAATTGTACTAATACATAAAAAGAAGCCATCCAAAACAGAAGGTGTTGAAGTATCCTGCTTTGAATGAACTTACTGAAACTATTTTTTATTTGGTTGATCATTTCCTTCTTTTTATTGAGAATCCGACTTTAAGTCGGAGCCTCAATTCTTTACTCGTTTCAATACTATTGCTTCCTTAGGGTCGTTAAACATTTTTGCATCGGAAAACTTGACTAAGAATTTCTGAATATCTTCAGTTTTGGATGTAAGAATAATTCTGTTTCCTCTTTTTATGTACTCAATTCTTATCTTCTTTTCTTTAATCAGTTTCTCAAAAACATCATTTTCGATGCCATTAACCACCAATTGATGGTCCTTAATTTTTAACTTAAAAAAAGCATGCATCGGCACCACCAGACCAATCAGATTAAAATTATTTAATTTTTTTTCCAAAAAGTCATCATTTGGAATCACGTCTAAAAAATAATGCTCATCTAATTTAAAAAGTCTGCCCTCAAACAAACAAGCTTCCTCTTTTCCTGATATAATTTTTATTTGATAATGCTTTCTTAAGACTGGGTTAAAAAAGAAATTCTCAATTTTCTCCCTATTCGCAACATTACTATCTTCTTTCTTTTCTTTTCCTGCAAAAAAATCCTCTTCTTTTTTAGAATTCGATTCCTTATTTGTTTTACCAAAGAAAAAAGCATCTTCTTTCGACATACCTTCCTGATAGTTCTTATTTTTCATTGCTTTAAGACCTGTTGAATCTATAATCGTTTTGATCTCGAATCTGTCTTTCTCTTCGCTTACCCACACCCCATCTAATTCATCCAAATGTACCCTATCCTTACTTGTATAAAGTGGATGCAAAGAACTCACCATACAAGATTGAGCAGTAAGCAGAACGAAAAGAAACAAACCGCTTAGTTTAAAATATTTAGTTTTCATGACCATTTATTTTTTAGTTTAACCTATTGGCTATCCGCGGAGATTACCATTATCTGTAAGTAAAATAAGATAATGTATTTATTATTGTGAAATTGTTTCGATAGAAAGCTGCTAACTTTCGGTAAATTACTCCTACGCTTCGGTTTCGTTCCTCCCTTAAAAATTGCAAATATCAAGCTAGCATAAAACTTAACATTAATATGTTATTAATTAAAATCAGTGATTTCTTTTCCCAAGCTTTTTATGTATTTTCACGAGCCTATTCACCCAAATTAACCACAACATGAACCTACAAAAGAAATCTATCTCCCTCGCGGAAGCTCTTATTCCTATTGTTTTCTTAATTATTTTACTGAGTGTAAATGCCATTGTTTTTGGCGACGGAGCTATTGAAGGAGCCAATCAGTTTTCTCTTTTAATTGCTGCCTCTATTGGAGGAATCATCGCAATGCGACATGGCAAAACATGGGATGATATTCAAAACGGATTCGTTGCAAGTATTGGCACAGCAATGCCATCGATGTTAATCCTACTATTAATTGGCTCTTTAGCAGGAACATGGATGATTAGCGGCGTGGTTCCTGCAATGATTTACTATGGATTGGAATTCTTAAATCCAAAGCTGTTTTTAATGCTTTCGGTAGTTATTTGTGCAATTGTGTCGGTTGTTTCGGGTAGCTCTTGGTCTACCATCGCAACCATTGGCGTAGCTCTTTTAGGAGTTGGCAATGCAATGGAATATAACAATGCATTGGTGGCAGGTGCAATTATATCGGGAGCCTATTTTGGCGATAAAATTTCCCCTTTATCCGACACAACCAATCTGGCTTCGGCAATGGCAGAGGTCGACCTATTTGTACATATTAGATATATGATGTACACAACGATTCCTTCCATTATTATCACTCTTCTTCTATTTTTGGCCATTGGCTTAAGTAAGCAAGGAGAAATTAATCCAGAAAGTATTCGAGCAGTACAGGTCGCCATTAAAGAAAGCTTTACCATTACACCATGGCTATTTTTAGTCCCAATATTACTTTTCGTGATTATCAGCAAAAAAGTTCCTGCCCTACCGGCAATTTTTGCAGGTACATTAATAGGAGGCGTATTCGCGATTATTTTTCAACCGCAAATCATTCAACAAATTTCGGGAAGCGATTCCTATATCGAAGCTTGTTACCATACGGTAATGCAATCCATCTTTACGGATATTAGTATTCCTGTTAAAAATGAAAACATACAAGATTTATTATCAACCGGCGGAATGGCAGGCATGCTAAATACGATTTGGTTGATTTTAACGGCAATGGTTTTTAGCGGTGTTCTCGAAACTGCAGGTATTTTGCACAAGATTACACAAAGCATGATGAAGGCGGTTAGCTCGACCGGATCGTTGGTAACTACAACTGTAGCCAGTTGCACCTTCCTAAACCTTACAGCTTCCGACCAATATATTTCCATCGTTGTTAGTGGAAGAATGTTTTCGGAATCGTACAAAGATCAGCATTTAAAACCCGAAGTTTTAAGCAGAACCTTGGAGGATGCAGGAACCGTTACCTCGGTTCTGGTTCCTTGGAATACTTGCGGTGCAGCACAAGCAGGGGCATTAGGAGTAGCAACTATTGCCTTCGCTCCTTTTTGTTTTTTCAATATCATTAGTCCGATAATGACAATAGCCATGGCTTACCTAAATATAAAAATTAGAAGAACCTCCGATACAATTTTTAAATCAACGAAAGTGTAAAATAAATGAAATCGATAATTACTTGTGAAATTCCTACACCACACGATTTATTAGCTTTTTTGCAAGTATGATAATCCTCATAAATCAATCGTACTTTTTTTTATAAATTTGTTCAGAGTGAAAATTAAAGTAGATAAATAACCCTTTAAACCACAACATCATGCCAAAAGGTATATACAACGTTCCAGCCGTAACTAACGAGCCAATTTTGTCTTATGCTCCAGGCTCTCCTGAAAGAGCTGAATTGCAAGCAACAATTAAAAAAATGCGTTCTGAAGTAATCGATGTGCCTATGTACATTGGTGGCGAAGAAGTACGCACTGGGAACTTATTTGCAATGACTCCTCCTCACGATCATCAGCATGTGTTGGGTCATTATCATCAAGGTGAGAAAAAACATATTCAAATGGCCATTGATGCAGCTCTAGCTGCTAAACCTGCTTGGGAAGCTTTGGCTTGGGAGCATCGTGCTTCTATTTTCTTGAAAGCTGCCGAATTAATTTCAGGACCATATCGTCAAAAATTAAATGCAGCTACCATGTTGGGACAATCAAAAAATGCATTTCAAGCTGAAATCGATTCTGCTTGCGAAATTGCAGATTTCCTACGTTTTAACGTTCAGTACATGACTGATATTTACAAGCAACAGCCTATTTCATCGAAAGGAATTTGGAATCGTGTAGAGCAACGTCCTTTGGAGGGATTCGTATTTGCACTAACTCCTTTCAACTTTACTGCTATTGCTGGTAACCTACCAACAGCTCCGGCTATGATGGGAAACTGTATTGTTTGGAAACCATCGAAAACGGCTGTTTACTCGGCTCAGGTTTTAATGGAAATTTTCCAGAAAGCAGGTGTTCCTGCCGGGGTTATTAACTTGGTATATGTTTCGGGTCCTGCTGCTTCTGAGGTACTATTTAGTTCTCCTGATTTTGCAGGTATTCACTTTACAGGTTCTACAGGTGTATTCCAGGATATCTGGAAAAAAATTGGTGAAAACATTCATAAATTCAAATCATATCCTCGTATCGTAGGCGAAACAGGTGGTAAGGATTATATTTTTATGCATCCAACTGCTCCTGCTAAAGAGGTTGCAACAGCTATAACTCGTGGAGCATTCGAATATCAAGGTCAAAAATGTTCTGCAGCTTCTCGTGCATTCATTCCTGCAAGCAAATACGACGAAGTAATGGCTTTTGTTAAGGAAGATTTGAAACAAATTAAAATGGGTGGAACGGAAGATTTCACTAATTTCGTGAATGCTGTAATCGACGAAACTTCTTTCGATAAATTAGCTGCAGCTATCGATGCTGCAAAAGCTTCTCCTGATGCGGAAATTGTTGCTGGTGGTACTTACGACAAATCGGTAGGTTATTTTATTGCTCCCACTATTATTCGTGCATTAAAATCGGATTACGTTACCATGGGAGAAGAGCTATTTGGCCCTGTAATGACCATTTTCGTATATGAAGACAATAAAATAGACGAGACTTTAGATATTCTAGATAAAGGATCGATGTATGCACTTACAGGTGCCATATTTGCTGATTCTCGTTATGCAATTGAAAAATTAGTGAAACGTTTAACACATACTGCAGGTAACTTCTACATTAACGACAAACCAACTGGTGCTGTTGTTGGACAACAACCATTTGGTGGTGGTAGAGGTTCTGGAACCAACGATAAAGCAGGTTCGATGATTAACCTATTGCGTTGGGTTTCTCCACGTACCATTAAAGAAACTTTTGTTTCGGCTACAGATTATATGTATCCAAACTTTTTAGAAGATTAGTATATCAAATAGTTGATGTATCTTCAATCGGGAAAAATAATTAATTCCTGTTTTTAGAACACAAATTATATTGGGTAAAACGGCCGGAGTTCGCTTCGGTCGTTTTTTATTTACCAAGCAGTTCATAAATGCAATCTTTTTACGCTTCTATTTTTTAACTCTCTCCTGTTTTCAAACTTTCACATATTCTTTGTAATTTAGCATGCAAATAAACACGCTATGAATCCAAAAAAAACAAAAATAATACTTCTCAGAATTGTGCGTAACAAATACGTAATCACCTTTCTGATCTTTTATTTTTGGTTGCTGTTTTTCGACCAGCATTCTATTTGGGAGCGAAAAGGAAATGAGAATACGATTGAATCTCTTGAAAAAGAAAAAGCTTACTTTATTGAAAAAATAGAAACCGACAAAAATCGAATTCACGAACTGAAAACCAATCGGAAAAATTTAGAGAAATTCGCCCGCGAACAGTATTTAATGAAGAAGAAAAACGAAGATATATTTATAATGATAGAAGAATAAAAAAAAGACCTCGCGAGGTCTTTTTTTTATTCATGCGTTTTTTCGTACTCTCTATAAATTTCCAATAGCTCCTTGGCAGTATAAATTCCTTTGGTTTCAATTCCAAGATCGATGAGTAATTGCTTGGCACAAACAACAATACTTTCTGGCTCGATAAATTGTTCGTGAACATTATTTAAGTATTTTAACACTTTAAAAGCAGAAAAAGCACCAAAAAACTTCTTTCGAAACGATTCAATACCCGAACAATTTCGATTGATTTCATCCAAAGCTTCGAAAAAATTATCCTCCTTTAAATAGGAACGAACTGGTCCGGGAAGATCCACAATTAATTGATGTAAATAGATATCGTAATTAACTCCATAAAAATCATCAACTCGATCGAAGAACTTTTTTAAATCTAAAAAAGCAGAATAATTGTAGGTTTTATAATCAGTAATCCCTTCTTCCATAAAAGTAGAAATGGCTTTTCCGGTGCCAAATGGAACCCGATCCGATTCACGTGGGGATGGAATTACCCGCGTGGTTTTTATCTCGTAAAACTTTTCTAAAGCAATAATCTTTTGCAAAAAATAAAAATCCTCTCCCGCCTGACGGCGATTCATTCCTCCTTGTTTAATGTAAGCGTTGGCACTAACTGCAAAACTAGAACCTACCGTATGATAAGCATGCGGATGCCCAGCAAAGCGCATGGCTAGCATGTAATACCGCAAATAAAGTTCGTACTGGGCAATGGCATCATAAATTGGTTGCTTAAAATCGCTTCCCTCTAAAGGATGCTCGTAAAATATATTGGCTCCATTGGCTTTCGGATGCTTTTTAAACAACTTCTCAAGCTCCACAAAATAGTTCGTATCGCATCCCGAATCGGCATCGAAACCAGTAATGATTCCATTTGGCTTGTCGATTTTATTGAAACGGCTTACGGCCTCATCCATGGCAATTTTTCGTGCCAATCCAACCCCGGCAAATTTCTTCGGCAAATTGGCTTGATGAATCAGATAAAATTTTAATTTTTCATCCTGATGAGTCGTCATCCATGCCATTGCAGCTACAATAGTTTTCTCGTTTTGAGCTAAAATTACCTCGCTTACAACCTCTCCCGAATTAACAATCACAATTACTTCTACCTCCCCATCGGGACGTTCACAATTCCATAAAGCCTCTAAACTTGGAAGTAAATCAGGCTCGTTAAAGCAAGGAATTGTTACAATAATACTTAGTTGTTCCGAAACGGTATCTGTAATATAATCTGGGTACAGTCGTTGTTTCTTTAGGTATTTATCAGCGAAAGCCATATTCTTATTTTAGATTTGAGATCTGAGCATTTAGATTTGAGACTTCTCCCATCAATTTTAATGTACACACCTCAACAAATCACGATTTTAAGTTATAATATTCTCTTTTAATCTATCATCTCATTTCTGACATCTCATATCTTAAAAAAACAAAGATATAAAAAAGGGCAGATAGCTTGCATCGCTTATCTGCCCTTCTCCTATATTGTGTACAATTTACTTAGCTGGAGCGGTATATCTGCTATTTAAACCAGAAATAATTTCGCCGGTAATATCTAATCCATCCTGAGAAAGAAGAACATTGCCACCTTTGGTTGTACTTAAAATTAAGCTGTAGTTATGAGATGCATTGTATTCCTTCAAATAGTTAGTAACACTATCAAACAATCTTTTGCTATTGGCTTGTTGCTCTCCCATTAATTGATTTGAAAGCTCCCGCTCTAATTGCTGTAAATTTTGTTGTTTTCCAATTAGTACACGTTGCGCTTCTTCTGCTCTTTCGCGACTTAAAAATCCACCATTTTGAACTTTATATTGAAACTCACCAGCTTCTTTCTCTAATTTTTGAGCTTTAAAATTAAAATCGGTTCTTGAATCTTCCTGCTTTTTAAGAAACGCCTCATTTAAATCGCGTGAGAAATTATAGCTGGTTAATAATGAATCGGTATTAATATATACAACTGCGCCTTCGCCTGCTACTGATTTTGCCTTTGTAGAATCGGTTGATGAGTTAGAAAAATGAAGTACATAAAGAATTCCAACTGCAACTATTAGTACCGCATTTAAAACAATAGATAAATTTTTCATAGGTATTTTTAAGATTTAATTATCAAGATATTTCCCCGGTTGACTGAAAATTCTGAATCAGAATAAAGATTTCCTTCTTAAGGAAAATCTGAATCAGTAAAGACATTTTCGGTATTATTTATTTTTTTTGATTTTTGCCTAACAAATATAAGCTTAAAATGGAGACTAAAAAATACTGCGACCTCAAATTTATTATTCGGAATCCCTGCACTGCCCTAATGCTTAGGAAATAATAATTGCTGATAAACGTCATTCTTTTCTTTTAGAATACTATTTACATTGGAGTCATAAATTAACCCTAGTAACAATTTTAAAACCTTTCCCAATGTTTAATAAATTAATAGCAGCTACCCTGCCATATATGCCTAAAAAGCTGGTCTGGATCTTTTCTAAAAGATACATTGCCGGCGAAACTATCGAAGATGCAATTGCAGCATCGAAAGAACTAAATAAAGAGGGCATTAAAGTCACCGTTGATCTTTTAGGTGAATTTATAAAAGATTTAAATCAGGCAACTGAAAATAAAGAGGCTTACCTTGCTATTATTGAAGCTTTTCAGGAAAATAAAGTGGATGGTAACTACTCGGTGAAACCAACTTTTTTTGGTTTGCTAATTGATGAAGAAGTTTGCTATCAGAATATTCGCACCGTGGTAGCAAAAGCAGCAGAATACAACAACTTCGTTCGTATAGATATGGAAGATTCTCTTTGTGTTGATAAAGAGATTCAACTTTTTAGAAAATTAAAAGCCGAATTCCCTAAAAACGTTGGTTTAGTAGTTCAGGCATATCTAAAAAGAACTCTTGGTGATATTAGTAATATGATGGACATGCAAAACGGTACTTCGAAATTAAACTATCGTCTTTGTAAAGGAATTTATGTAGAACCAGCCGAAGTTGCCTATAAAAAATACGATAAGATTAACGAAAACTACCTTAAAGGATTGGAGTTTATGCTCCAAAACGATGTTTATCCTGGAATTGCAACCCACGATAAGAATTTAGTAGAACCTGCCTTCGAGTTAATTGAAAAATATAAAGTGCCTAAGGAAAAATATGAATTCCAAATGCTTTACGGAGTTACCCCCGAACTTCGAAAAATGATTACCGACAAAGGACACACTATGCGTGTTTATGTTCCTTTCGGAAAAGATTGGTTTGGATATTCCACTCGACGATTAAAAGAAAATCCAAAAATGGCAATGCTAATTATAAAAGCTTTATTCAGCCGAGGGTAATCATTCGCTCTGTTTTGGCGATAAAAAAGAGAGTGTCCAAAAAGGAATATTCTGTTTCGAATTAACCTAATTGAGCTATTCTGATAGCTATCGGGATCAAAATGACAATGGAACGATATTTTTTGGACACCCGCTTTTTTTTTATTCTTTTTTTAATCCGTACTTATACATTTGTTTTAAAGTTGTAATCTCCTTATCGGTGATTAAATTATCGGGAATCTTTAAGTCTTTCTTTCTCTTCAATCTTTGCACTTCGGGCAAAGTTCGTGTGGTACTCACTCCCACCATCATATCGGGTGGAACCATTACATGATGCTCATTCATTACCACATGTTGCTTCACCAACATATCGGTATTTGCTTTGGCATCCATTTTATCAGGTTGCTTGGTAAGTGCTTCGTAGGTTGCAGTATTAATATTGTTTTTGGCCCGAACATATTCCGGCGTATTCACTTTTGCATTAATAAATGCTTCCCTAAAATTACCAAATCGAGGCAGAATTAATACTTCCTGAAGCGCAATGGTATCCTTGGCCATAAACACACCAAACAAATAAGAATCTTGTTTTAAGCTATCGCTCACAATTATCTGTACCTCATGATATCCCACATAGGTATATCGAATAGTATCGCCGGCATTCACCCAAAACGAAAACCTTCCATAAGAATTGGAAGTTCCTGCTCTTTTATCGTTTACCCGAAAATGCGAATAAGGCAATGGCGATAGCTCCTCCTGATCCATCACTGCACCCGTGAAAAAGATAGAATCCGTTCTCACTTTTTGAGCACTTACATCTTCTATTGCAAGTAGAACCAGAAGTACGACTAAACAACTAACTACGTTTTTTTTCATTTCTAAAATTTTACTTCTTATAGATTTCCAAGTATCAGATCTTCTAACTTTCGCTTTGGAACATGATGAATCTGATTTTCATCGCGCCAATATTTAATATCTCCGTTCTTCATTTCTTCCAAAACCACTTCTTCAACAGGTTTTCCCAGAGCAACAACTTGTATTATTTTATAATCCGAAGCAATTTGCAAAACTTCACGCAATTCTTTTTCCTTAAATGCACGAAGAATACAACCACCATATCCCTGTTCTACTGCTCCCAACAACAAATTCTGAACCGCAATTCCATCGTCACTAAAATAATTTTTACCTAATTTTTCATCGTTCAGCATAATGACATAAGCCGTAGGTCTTTCGCCTGCTATTGGTCCGTCCCAATCGGACAAATAACCAGCCCAAGCTAAAGTTTCGAACACCTTGTTTCGTTTTTCTTCACTCAGTACAATTTGATATTTAAGCGTTTGCCCGTTTCTGCCGGATGCTCCCATTCGAGCCAAATCAATCCATTGTTTAATATTCTCTAAAGAAAGTTCTTCCTGTTCATCGAATCGGCGGTAACTTCTGTTCTTTAAAATTAGTTCTCTTATCATCTGTTACTAATCATTTTTTAGGGATTTATTTTTGTCTATAAAGCCGTTGTTTCCTTAAATTAAGTGAATTTTCCTTACCCGTCAAGAAAAAAACAAATCATTTTCTGTTTTACTATCTATATTGAATACAAACAATTTGCAAAGCAAAATGAATTACAAGCGCAACTAGCTATGAATGAAAAGAAAATAGCCTATTTCCGTAAAAAGAATTACTACTACCAAATAATAGCCAAAATTACAATTGCATGAATGTTCCAAATTATGGCATAAAAAAAGCGATGATATCTATTCAAATCACCGCTTTTCTATTCTTTAATTCTTTATAACTCCATAAATCGCTTTTCAACGACTTCCCAATTTACAACATTCCAAAAGTTCTCGATATATTTCGGACGAGCATTTTGCGTGTCTAAATAGTAAGCATGTTCCCATACATCCATCGTTAAAACGGGTTGCATGCCTTCAGTAATTGGGTTGCCAGCATTATTTTTTTTCATTATTCGAAGCTTATTATGAGCATCGGCAACCAGCCAAACCCATCCCGATCCAAATAAAGTTGCTCCAGCTTTCGAAAATTCCTCTTTAAAAGCAACAAAGGAGCCAAAAGTTTCTTTTATTGCATCGGCTAATTTTCCTTTAGGTTCTCCTCCTCCTTTTGGGCTTAAAGCCATAAAATAAAAAGTGTGATTGTAAACCTGTGCCCCATTATTAAAAATTCCACCTTCGGAATGTCGAACAATATCTTCTAAACTAGCCTTTTCAAAAGCAGTTCCTTTTATTAAATTATTCAAATTTGTAATGTAGGCCTGATGATGCTTGCCATAATGAAACTCCAATGTTTTTTGGCTAATAGAAGGTTCAAGTGCATTTAAAGCATAAGGTAATTTTGGTAGTTCGTGTATCATGACTTTGTTTTTTTGATTTAAGATACAATTTCAACATAATTCTCCACATAACCAATAGCGAACAGTATTAAAACTAAAAGACCGGCTCTCCAAAGAAAGCCGGTCCCAAAATCAAAAAAACAATAAACAAAACTAATCCTGAAAGCGTTTAGCCACTTCCTCCCAATTTACTACATTCCAAAATTCTGAAATGTAATCTGGTCTTTTATTCTGAAACTTCAGATAATATGCGTGTTCCCAAACATCCAATCCTAAAATTGGTGTTCCTTTTACTTCTGCTGCATCCATTAATGGATTGTCTTGATTTGGAGTTGAACTAACAACTAGCTGGCCGTTTGGTAGTTTCACCAACCATGCCCAACCAGAACCAAATCGAGTAGCCGCAGCTTTGGAAAATTCTTCTTTAAATGAATCAAACGATCCAAAATCTTTTTCAATTGCTCCTAATAGGGATCCCGAAGGCTTTCCTCCTCCTTTTGGAGACATCACCTGCCAAAATAAATCGTGATTAAAAAAACCACCTCCATTATTTCTTACTGCAACTGATTGCTTCGAAATGTTCGCTAATATATCCTCAATGCTTTTGCCTTCGGCTGCTGTTCCTGCAAGTGCTGCATTCAAATTATTGGTATAGCCGGCATGATGTTTTGAATGATGGATTTCCATTGTTCTTGCATCAATATGTGGCTCGAGAGCATCGTAAGCATATGGTAATTCTGGTAATTCAAATGCCATATTTTGTATGTATTTTAATTGTAATTACTATCTATTTTTCTAACACTAAAACAAAGCTAATTTTTATCTGGATTAGATCCAAATAATTTAAAGACTTTTTTGTCTTTTATTTTTAGATCCGCACTGTGTTCTTTTAGATACAAGATTTTTAGCTACTTTCGTGTCCTTAAAACTTCTCAAAATAGTATCGTGAACAAACGAATTCTTCATATAGCACTTCCAAATATTGTTAGCAATATCACTATTCCCCTATTGGGGATTGTCGATTTAGCTTTAATGGGACATTTGGGGAAAGTTGATTTTATTGGTGCAATTGCTTTAGGTGGAACCATTTTTAATTTTCTTTATTGGGGATTTGCCTTTTTACGCATGGGTACAACAGGAATTACGGCGCAAGCTTATGGTGCCAGAAATCTTAGCGAATCCATTCTTTCCTTATCTAGAGCACTTTTTGTAGCATTACTAGGTAGTATATTCATTTTAATTCTGCAAAAACCAATTGCCGACCTTAGTTTTTATGTAATCAACTCAGAAAAATCGGTGGAGGAAATTGCAAAATCGTACTACTATATTCGTGTTTGGGCTGCGCCTGCAACTATTGGTTTATATGCATTAACAGGCTGGTTTATTGGCATGCAGAATTCCAAGATTCCAATGATAATTGCCATTATTTGTAATATTATTAATATTGCTTTGTCGTCGTTCTTTGTTTACGGAATGGATTTAGATGCACGCGGAGTTGCATTAGGAACTGTAATTGCCCAATACTGTGGCTTATTTCTTGCTTTGTTTTTTATCTCCCATTATTATCAACGTCTTTTTCGTTATTGGAGTGCAAAAGGAATGATGAAGATGAAAGAATTAAAACACTTTATTCTTATTAATAAGGATATTTTTATTCGAACCCTCTGCATTATCTTTGTTTTTACCTTTTTTACTACTGAATCGGCCAGCAACAACAAGAATATACTCGCAGTAAATTCATTGCTTCTTCAATTCTTATTCATCTTTTCCTACTTTATGGATGGCTTTGCATTTGCTGCCGAAGCCTTAGTCGGGAAATTTATTGGTGCTAAAAATCAAAATGGATTGAAACACGTTATTCGTCTGCTTTTTATGTGGGGAATAGGAATAAGTCTGGCTTTTACCTTATTTTATGCAACAAGTAGTAATTGGATATTGTCGACATTAACCAATAGTGAGGCAATTATTTTGGAAGCACAAGACTATATTAAATGGATAATTTTATTACCAATCCTAAGTTTTGGATCCTTTTTACTTGATGGAATTTTTATTGGTGCTACCGCTTCGAAGTACATGAGAAAAACAATGATGGCTGCAACGCTATTTGTTTTCATTCCCTGCTACTTTTTTTTAAGCAATAGCCTTCAAAATCATGGTCTATGGATTGCTATGCTAGCATTTATGTTGGCGCGAGGTGTATTTCAATCTGTCTATTACAAAAAAGCAATTGCAATAAAATTGAATTAATATAATTACAACACTTGGGCTAAGCTTACCTCCAAAGCTTCGGTAAGCTTTGCCACTTCGAGCTCCTCAATTTGATAGTTTTCACTTGCGTTTTCAAGTCGATCCACCACATAAAAAAGCTGAAGTAATTTCACCTTTTCTTCCATGCAGATGTATAAAACACTTGCTCCGTCGCGACTAATTATATCTGGATGATTTTTTAAATACATATTCGCAATTCCGAACAGACTGTTAGGAATAGCATTGCAACTTATTCCACTTACTTTTCGGTATTGAGATTGAAATTCGGGCAACAAAAGATTATTTTCGAGCATTTCATTTACAAAAGGGAATTCGCTTTTATTTTGCATCCCTAAATCGAACACCGAAGAAAAACTTTCATTGGCTCCAAAACCCATATCTCCAAAGTAATCATCAATTACATTTACAACAATACCAGATTCTAGTTGGTCTTTTAAACTAAAACACCTGCCTAAATGAATTACAAAATCGTATTGCTTAAAATTTAATGATTTGGTTAGAAAATAGGAGGTAACACTTCCTCCGGTTCCCGAAATTAATATATCAAGCTCTTTCTCCTGATAACTAAATCGAGCATAGTTTTTTCCTAAATTTTCAACTAAAACTAGTTGACTGATAAAATTTTGCAGCACCGAAAAATTGCCCGCAATTACTAAAATCTCCATTGATGCAAGAACTTAGCCCAAACAAAAGCTTTAAAAAGTTTGTTATATAGGTGAAATTTATACTTATTTTGCAAGTCAAAATTGCGACTTAATTTAAAAACACGAAATACAGATGGAATTTTCAACCAACGAAGACAACCATAAAGGTTTTACAAAAATAGAAAAATACGATCAGGAAACTACAGAACAGTTAATGTTTCACTATAAAAAAGTACTTGAACTATTAGGGGAAGATGCCGAACGAGAAGGTCTTTTAAAAACTCCTTTACGAGTTGCCAAAGCCATGCAATTTTTAACGCAAGGCTATCACAATAATCCTGAAGACATCTTAAAATCTGCCATATTTCAGGAAGACTATCGCCAAATGGTAATTGTAAAAGACATAGAAGTTTATTCGATGTGCGAACACCATATGCTTCCATTTGTTGGAAGAGCACACGTTGCTTATATCCCTAACGGTACCATTACCGGATTGAGTAAAATTGCCCGAGTTGTAGATGCTTTTGCCCGCCGTTTACAGGTTCAGGAACGTTTAACTACTCAAATTAAAGATTGTATTCAAAACACGTTAAATCCGCTAGGTGTTGCTGTCGTTATTGAAGCGCAACACATGTGCATGGCGATGCGAGGTGTTCAAAAACAAAATGCAATTACCACAACATCCGACTTTACTGGAGCTTTCGAAAAAGTAGCTACCCGAGAAGAGTTTATTCGCTTAATCGCAACTAAATCCAGTTATTAAACAAATGCCAATCCTCGGAAAACGAAGACGATCGATTTCACTATGTGTAATTTAAATTGCACTTTGCGTATTGAATAGGTATCTTTGCGCCCGAAAGATTTTAAAATCTTATCCTAATAATCAATTCCTTACCAAAGAAGCATATTAGTGAATTGAAAATTGTTAATTGAAAAAAAATATGAAAGCATATGTATTTCCTGGGCAAGGAGCCCAATTTGTTGGTATGGGAAAAGACCTGTACGAAAATTCAGAGCTTGCAAAGGAGCATTTTGAACTAGCAAACGATATTTTAGGTTTTAAGATTACCGACCTAATGTTTGAAGGAACCGATGAGGATTTAAGACAAACAAATGTTACGCAACCAGCAATTTTCTTGCACTCTGTAATATTGGCCAAAACTCTTGGCAATGATTTTAAACCTCAAATGGTAGCAGGTCACTCTTTGGGTGAATTTTCGGCTTTGGTTGCTAATGGTACCTTGTCTTTCGAAGATGGTCTTAGATTGGTTGCTCAGCGTGCTGCTGCAATGCAAAAAGCTTGCGAAATTGAGCCTTCAACTATGGCTGCTATCATCGGACTAGATGATGAAACTGTTGTGAAAATATGTAAGGAAATTAACGAAATTGTTGTTCCTGCTAATTTCAACTGCCCTGGACAATTGGTAATTTCGGGAAGTATGAAAGGAATCGAAATTGCATGCGAGAAATTATTGGCTGCTGGAGCAAAAAGAGCTCTTCCACTAAAAGTGGGTGGTGCATTTCACTCTCCTTTAATGGAACCTGCACGTGTTGAATTGGAAGAAGCTATTGAGAATACTACTTTCTCTACTCCAATTTGTCCTGTTTATCAGAACGTAAATGCAATGCCGATATCCGACCCCGAAGAAATCAAGAAAAATTTGGTTTCTCAACTAACTGCTCCAGTTCGTTTTACCCAAACCATGGAGAATATGATTGCTGATGGTGCAACACTTTTCACCGAAATTGGTCCTGGAAAAGTAATTCAAGGATTGGTAAAAAAAGTAGACCGTAAAATGGAGACTGCAGGAGTAGATTCATTTCAAGGATAAAAAATACAATACCTAAAAAAAGCCGTTTCAAACTATTGAAACGGCTTTTTTTTTATTGGTAACTTATTACACTGGTTTGCTTTTTACCATCCATTAAAATTTCCAGAGGCTCTTTAAAGCGAACGTGTTTAAAATAATGAATTTGCTCTACTAATTTTTGACTGTCGAGAATTTCTGTATTCACAAAATTTTGTTCCGAATTACTTCTTACCGAGAAATATCCCACATTCATAGAGGTTACATTGTGAAAGAAGTGCGATCCCAAAGAAGCATCTAAAGGAAAATCTTCCAAACCTTGTTCCACAATAATCTTAGCATTAGATATTTGCGACCAAAGAACCGGAATACCAGTAAACTTATCTTTTGTTCCCCATCTTCCAGGTCCAATCAATACATATTGACGATCCTGCTCTTTCATTTTCTGATTTAGCTTCTCAATTTCCAAAGCCATCTCTTCGGTTTTAATCCGATCAAACTTATCAATGTCCATGTAAATAACATCTCGAATATGGTCCACTTTTCCATTTCCCATCCCTTTGCTTGCCAATAAAACGAGCTTTTCCTTATCCACCTTACTCATGTCGATCTCAATGCTCATTTCCTGACGTATAAGAGGCTTTATCTGCAATAATTGAAAAGTAGGTAAACCATTTTTCCCTTTCGAAAGATCTACTGCAAACTCAATTTCAACAGGAGCTCCCATTGCCTGTTTAAAAATATTAAGAATCACACTAAGTGCATGTGCAATAGGAACTTGATCGTATTTTAAAATGTTTGCAAAATTAACCACACGTGGTCCTCGTAAATTCAAATCAGGTTCCAACCTATCATTCTGAAAATCGTAAACCGATGCACAATGCAACAAATTTCCATCCTCCTCGGCATCGGTAAGCTGATATTTAACGGTAACCGCATCCTCCCCATCTTTTAGCAAATCAATATTTTCCTTTTTCATATCAATTGCATAAAAATACTTCTGCGAATCTTTCATCTGATCCTCGATAGATGCCAACTGCAATTTAGGATGCTCGGGGCAAAAACGATGCGTTTTTTCTCCTCCCACAACATATTTTCCAAGTCCAATAGCAATAACGGCAAAACCATCCTCTGGTTTCATGTATGAAAATGGATAGTAGTTGTACGATTGTGCTACCCCGCTAATATTTGGATAATATCTTCCGTTTGATTCCTGTCCCACTACTTCCTGAATGATAATGCCCATTTTTTCCTCTTCAATTTTATAATCAACCGCACTAAAATAGGATTGTGCGTCTGGCGAAAAAATAGAAGCATAAATAAGCTTAATTGCGGTTACTAATTGACGAAAACGCTCTTCGATATCTGGATGATTATTGGGAAGTAAATAGGTTGCGTAAACCCCTGCAAATGGTTGCATTAACGAATCTTCGAACAAGCCCGACGAACGAACTGCTATGGGACAAGTCATTTCCTCTAAATATTCGCGAAGCCTTTCTCTTAATTTATCAGACAACTCGCCTTTGGCAAATAAATCTCTAACTTTTTTATAGTTTTTATCCAGATAAATCTTGTTGTAGAGATTATTCTTCTCGATAAAATTATCGTATTCATCCACTCCAATAATCGCTGTTTTAGGAATCGAGATATTGATATCCTTAATTAATTTTGCGAAGTAAATATTCTCAATAAAGTTACTAAGGAAGGCTAATCCTCGTCCTTTTCCTCCTAAAGATCCTCGTCCCAAACGAACTACGTAATGATTCGAGTTCACAATATTTGGTCTGAACTTTATAATTCGTCCTCGTAATTGTTTAATACGCGAAGCTTCAAATACATCTAAACAAAATTTACGTAAATCTTTTACTGATTTAAAATCCTCTATTTGATATCTTCTTAGCTTTTTGGCAACATTAATTTCTCCACGTGCCATTAGCCAAGTTGAAATTCCATTTCTTTTTGAATGATAGAGAAGAGATTCGTCTGGAACGTACTTTAACTTTTCTTCAAACTCTTCCATCGATTTTGCAATCGCCACTTTTGTTCCGCTCTGATTTCTAAAAACAAAATCACCAAAACCCAATTTCGTGTAAATGAAATTATAAATATCCAAAGCTAAAGTATCGCTGTTTTTGTTAATAAAATCAGCCCCAACCTGCATCGCTCTAATTGCATTATCCGTATCATGCGATTGCATTAAACACGGAATTTTCATGTTTTTATCCTGAACGTATTTAATCAGTTCTATGCCCGAATCATCGTCCAATTTTCCATCTCTGGCAAAACGAACATCAGAAATAACACAAAGTAAATTTTCCAAATAATTATCGACAATCTCCACTGCATCCTCGTAAGTGCTTACCAAAATAACTTTAGGCCTAGCTCTCATTTTCAGAATCTTATGCATTTCGTCAATATCTCCTTCATCCGAAATAACTTTTTGTGTTTGAGTCATTACAGAGGTATACAACAATGGCAGATATCTGGAATAATATTTTACGGAATCCTCCACTAATAGGATGACTCTTACATCTCCACTTTTGGTGTCGGGTTCTAAATTAATTCTATCCTCAATGTATTTGGTCATGGCCATAAAGATCTTTGTGGAGCCATTCCAAACAAAAACCCGGTCGATGTTATTCTTAATTTTATCAGCGGCTCTATCAAAATAGGCCAAATCACTATTGTTGTTCACCAAAACCAAGACAGGAATTTCCGGTTGTACCCTTTTAATTTCCTGACTCAATTCCAATGGCGATTGTTTATCCAATCCCGCCATTAAAATTACCACATCGTAAGTTCTGCTACTTAATGCTTCTAAAGCTTCATCGTTAGTTGCAACACTTGTAAATCGTGGTGCTGCATATAAATTTAGCTGCAGATATTCCCCCACTATTTTATCTGAAAACTGACCTTCCCGTACAATGGTATATGCATCGTAATAAGTTGCGATAAGAAGAATTTCTTTCACTTTATAAGGCATCAATTCCTGAAAAATATCTCTATCACTCTTTTTCCGTTTGTATATTTTGGAAATCGAAACTTCTTCCATGTTAATTGGTATTTATGTTTTTGTTGTCTGTATTTAGAAATACAAAATAATATAATTTTCCGGTTTGATATCTAAATTTTACAAACAACCTGAATACGAATAGTAAGTGTTTGATGAATAGATATACTTTAAATAAAATCGGAAAAACTCAATCGAAATTCTCCCTTTTTCTATTATTTGATTCCCTTTAAAACTTGAGGCTGAAAATAATCAATTTTAAAGGTAAAAAATAAAGAGGAAACCAATTGTTCCCTCTTTTTATGTATTGATAAATTAATTTTTTTTTTCGTATTATTTAACTTCCCAAGTATCCCCGCTATTCAGCAAATCGTCCATGCATTTAATCGTCGACACTGCTTGAACATCTTTAATTTGCTGCACCATTTTTTCTTCGTAAGAAAGTGCTGCAACATCTCGAATAACACCTAAGGCTACAGGATACTCTGGTGCTGTCATATTAGACAGTAACCAAGCCATATGAGGATCTGGATTATGAGCATCGTGAATTAAAATATCCTGATCGGTAATTCCAAATTCGCCAATTGTAACTACAATTAGTTTCCCATTACCACCCAAAACTAAACCTTTGTTTTTATTCTTTCCGAAGATCATGCGTTCCCCATGACGCAAAGTCAGCTGAAAATCGTCCTTAGTTTCCTTATCGGTGATTAAAGCATGAGCTCCATCGTTATAAATAACACAATTTTGTAGAATTTCGATAATAGAAGTCCCTTTGTGTTTTGATCCCGCTAAAACTAATTCGGTGGTTAATTTAATGTTCGTATCTATTGATCTGGCATAAAACTTTGATTGTGCTCCTAAAGCTAGTTCTGCTGGATGAAATGGTTGCTCAATAGTCCCAAATGGAGAAGTTTTAGTCACCATTCCTTGCTTCGAGGTTGGTGAATATTGCCCCTTTGTAAGACCATAAATTTCGTTATTAAAAAGAAGAATAGTCATGTCGATATTCCTACGAATAGCATGAATAAAATGATTTCCTCCAATTGCCAAAGCATCACCATCCCCCGATATTTGTAATATTTCAAGATCTGGATTTGCTGACTTCACCCCCGAAGCGATTGCTGCAGCTCTTCCATGAATTGTATGAAAACCATAAGTATCCATATAATATGGAAAACGAGATGAACATCCAATTCCTGATATAACAGCAAATTTTTCCTTAGGAATGTTCATTGCAGCCATTGCCTTTTGAACCGAATTTAATACTCCATGGTCTCCACATCCAGGGCACCATCTTACCTCCTGATCACTTTTAAAATCTTTTGGAGTTAATTTAACAGGACTATTTGATTTAAGAATTGTATCTGTCATGACTATTTCTCCTCCAATAATTGATTAAACCTCTCTTTTAATTCCAACACAGTAAAAGGCAGTCCTTGTAACTTATTATATTGTTTAAATTTGATATCCTGAAAACCAGCCCTTAAATACTCGGCAAATTGTCCTTCATTCAATTCACAAACGATTACTTTTTTATGACGACTTAAAACCTCCCCGGTATTCTTTGGCAATGGAAAAATATAATGGAAATGTGCTAAGGCGATACTCTTTCCCTCGGCCTGCAATTCACGAACAGCCGTGGTTAAGTGACCATAAGTTCCACCCCAACCTACAACAAGAACATCTGCATCTTCATTTCCTTTAATCGGTACATCAGGAATAAAATTAGCAACCCGTCTAATTCTTTCCGATCGAATATCTGTCATTACCTGATGGTTTTCCGGCACATACGAAACAGTTCCTGTCACATCCATCTTTTCCAAACCTCCAATTCGGTGCTCCAAGCCCTTAGTTCCTGGTACAGCCCATTTTCTTGCCAGTTTATCTTTATCCCTGGCATATGGTTGATAGTTGTCACCCTCTTTAGCAATTGGCACCTCTATTGAAGAAAGATCAGCCATTTTAGGAATTCGCCAAGGTTCAGCTCCATTTGCAATAAAACCATCAGTAAGCAAAATAACAGGAGTCATATGCTCCAGGGCAATTTTACCTGCACTAAAGGCGTATTCAAAGCAATTTGAAGGTGTACTGGCTGCAATTACAGGCATTGGACATTCTCCGCTTCGACCGTGAATTGCCTGCATTAAATCTGACTGCTCGGTTTTCGTAGGAAGACCTGTTGATGGGCCTCCACGCTGAACATTCACAATTACCAAAGGTAATTCTGTCATTACAGCCAAACCTGCAGCTTCTGTTTTAAGTGCCAATCCTGGTCCTGATGTTGTTGTTACTGCAAAATTACCCGCAAAACTAGCTCCAATTGATGTACAGATACCAGCAATCTCATCCTCTGCCTGAAATGTTTTCACACCAAGATCCTTACGGGCGGCCAATTCCTGCAGAATTTCTGTTGCAGGGGTAATTGGATACGATCCACAGAACAATTCCAAACCAGCTTTTTCGGCTGCTGCAATTAATCCCCAGGCTGTTGCTTTATTTCCTGTAATATTCCGGTAGATTCCTTTCTTGATTTTCGCTGGTGCCACACTAAAATTATAGGGCAAAGCCTCAATTGTTTTTGCAAAATTATAACCTGCACGCAACACCATCTTGTTTCCCTCAACAACCAATGGATATTTTTTGAATTTTTTTTCAATAAACTCCTCTGTATGGTCTAATGGACGATCGAACATCCAATATACCATCCCAAGTGTAAACATGTTCTTGCTGCGGATAATACTTTTCTGATCCAATCCTGTATCCTTCAAACACTCTTTTGTAAGCGAAGTTACTCTTGCTCTAATCAGATTATAATCGGCCAAATTCTCATCATCTAATGGATCAGATTCATAACCGGCTTTTTCAAAATTCCTATCGGTAAAACTATCTTCATTAATAATAATTGTCCCACTCGGTTTAACCCATTTTAAATTTGCCTTTAATGCTGCCGGGTTCATAGCCACCAATACATCTGCAAAATCACCGGGAGTATTCACCTCCTTGTGCCCGAAATGCAATTGAAAACCCGATACACCACCAACTGTACCCTGAGGGGCTCTAATTTCAGCTGGATAATCAGGAAAAGTAGCAACATCATTTCCGAACAATGCGGAAGTATCCGAAAATTGCGTTCCTGTTAGCTGCATCCCATCTCCCGAATCTCCGGAGAATCGAATAACAACTTCTTCCTTTTCAATGATTTTTGTTTTTTGACTCATGACTGTTTTGAATTAAACTTGAAACTAAGCCTTTGGTTAGTTAGTTGTTTTTTATTTATCTAAATCACACGGTGCTAAAATCATGTTACATAGCATGGTAAAGGTAGCGTTTCCCTGTTTTTAGACAAGCAAAGAGCAAAAAAAATATCCACTTTTCGCAATCGTTTGTATCTTAAAAAGTTACATCAAACCTAGCTCACATAAAATGCTAGCATAAAGAGTTGATTATGTCTTAATAAGGGAAGTAACGAGAAAATAATCAAAGAATTGTTCTAGATCTCCATGGTGATGATAAACGAAGTGCAAAGCCACAATTGTTTACTTCAATGTGGTCAAAAAAAAGAGGCTATCATTGCTGATAGCCTCTCCATATTACTATAGAAAATAATTTCTAATGTGAATCTTCAGAAAATCCAGTGTACCGGTGTCCTGAATAAATATAGGTTTCATCAGTTGAAGATGTATCATATACCGATGAATCGAATATCCACTCGAATTCAGCTACATCAGGATTTGCTCTGTAAGCCTCAGGAACTTCTTGAGACTTGAAAGTAACATCCCCATACAAGAACACAACCTTCATGTAAATACTATCAGCAACATTACCACCAATAGTAGTCGCAGCTTTTTGTAAAACTTTACCTTCAACTAAACCTGTTTTAGCTCCCCAGATATTTTTAACAACAGTTTCACCTGCAGCAGTAGGTTTTGTAGTAGGAACTTTTACCATAGAATTATTTAAAGGTAAATCATCGTAACTAAGAGACTTAGATGCAAAACTAGAAGCATCACCATTTAAGAAAAATTTTGATGTTATTTCAAGCCATTTACCATGATCCGTAAACCACACCTCATTATCAACATTTGCCTCTGTATTATAAATATCAATTATTCTAGAATCGCTATAATCAGCATAAACAGAACCATCTTCGTATTGCACTTGACAAACGTAAGATCCCGAATATTCTAAAGTTGCACTATCCCATATTTCAATATCATCATCGCAAGATGTGAACGATAATCCTACTATCATCACAGTGGCAACGAGAAATAACTTATTAATTATATTTTTCATTTCTATTACTTTAATAGTTAAAATTACTGTTTTTCAAAAGTACGAAGATTCGTTCCGTATCCCGATCCTTTAACACTCCAAATATAACCTGCATTATAAGCAATTACGTCGGGTTCCGAACCTGATGTTGTAGAACTAGCAAAAATAGTTCCTCCTCTTTCATTCGCTTGAACTGGCATTACAATTTTATCAGCTGAAACTTGATATACAACAAGATCGTATTCGTATGAATCTGAATCCACACCGCCTACATCATTAACTTTGTATACTCCTGCAGCATCTGTTGCTACCCATTGCGAGAAACCTCCCCCTGGGCTAGAACCATACATTGTTCTTTTATAAGTTCCTGTAAGATCTGTACCTGTAACTGAAGCAATATCTTGTACAATAACTTGTCTTAAAACTGATGCACTAAATCCTTCTTCATTATAAGCGGAATACACTAAAGCATAGATACCAGCAACTGATGTGTTTACAGAACCATCAATTATTACTTCAGCAGATTCCCCTCCGACTAAAGCCGTAACTCCGGCATCAACAAATGTATCTCCAATGTTTAAAACTACAATCTCATCACCAGCCATTTCTAATAATGGGTAATAAGTAATTCTTGAAATATCTTCTGTTTCTTTATCATCGCAGGAATAAAACAAGGCAATGATACACAACAGCGATAAATATAATATTTTTTTCATTTTTCTAATTTTATAGTAAGAGAAGGACATTAAAATCACATCCTATCTCAATTTATTGCAACTATTACTCTGCTTTAAGATTCCACCAAACTTTCGATAAAAGATCTACTCTTTGTTCTGGAGCATTGCTATTACGTGTTAAAACACTTGCAGGATAGATTGGTGCAGATGGAAGTTTAGCATTTGTTTTTGCTCTACCAGCTACAGAAATTGTTAAAGACCCAACAGGAAAATTGTCAAAAGCTTCAGTACGATCTTTTCGAATATCAACCAAATTAACCGATGGATACTTTGTTCTGTTATGCTCTAAGAATGATTCAATATGTTGGTAGTTAGCATTTGCTACCCACTTTTGCATCGCAATTTGCTCAATTCCTTCCTCAATAGTACCGTTCACCCAAGTTGCATAACCTGTAGAAATAATATCATCATTTACTAAAGTTGCAACTAAAGCAGCTTTCTCATCAACTTTCATTTCTAGATCTATGTCAGTAATATGCTGGTTTTTTGAAGCCTGAACGCCAAGATCATAATATTCCTTCGCTTTTGCATTATTACCCGCACGAACATATGCTTCAGCGATAAAGAAATTGATTTCCCATGTTGACATAATCACAAGATCCATGTTTGGCGAAAAAATAGGCTGACTGTACTTTTCTGTATCATCCTTAACACCATCGCCATCCGAGTCTTCATTAGAATCAAAATCTCCAACAAAAGCACCTTTATGAGCACTCCCAGTTTTAACAAATAACGTTTCAATACGAGGGTCGCTGTTGTTATTTAAATAATCCAAAAAGTTTTTAGATGCAATAACATTAGTAGACAAGTTAGCTGCACCACCTTGTTCGAATTCTCTCATAGGATGACGTTTTCCTTCTTGACCGTCAGACCAAGTAGATCCAGGAATCCTAGCACTTGAGGTAATAAAGCTTGAAGCTTCGATAAAACTGATAACATCTGCGTTATTATAATCAGCTGTTTCTGTAAGACGCATCATTAACTTCAACTTAAGCGAATTTGCAAACGCTTTCCATGCAGTTAAATCACCAGCATATACAAAATCGTAACTTTCATCTAGCGTAGAGGTTGAAAGATCAGTAGCAATTAATGCTTCAACTCTTTTAAACAGGTCTGCATAAATTTCACTTCCCTTATCAAACATTGGAGACACGTTTCCTTCATTTCCTTTTAGCGCTTCGAAGTAAGGAACATCGCCCCAAACATCAGTCATAATTTGCCATGTAAAAATAGAAAGAGCTTCTGCAACAAAATAATTCCCCTTATTCGTTGACTCAGCTGAAACATCCTTCATTCTTTCCAAGTCGTTCAAAACACCTGCAGTTAATTCTGTATAAGTGTTTGAGAAACTAGTTTCTTGGTATTCACAAAGGAATTTAAATTGAGATGCTGAGTAAGCTTGAGTCCAATATTGTCCCCAAAAACCACCACCAAATCCAAAATCCCATCCCATAAGCTGATTGGCCAAACCAATTTCAGCAGAAGGTAATACTACTTTTGCATCAGGTATCTCACTTAATACGTTAGGATCCTCATTTATATCTAGATAGCTATCACATCCCCAACCAAATAAGGTCATACAGGCAAGTGACATTGTTATTATTCTATGTTTCATAATTGTGTTTAATTTACAAGGTAAAAGTTAATCCAAAAGTGTAAAACTCATTGCTAGGTCCAGCACCATATTCTCCGAATTTTGCTGTTACATCATTACCAAAGGTTGTTGTCTCTGGATCGATGTATGCATTTTCAGCTGGAGTCCACAATAGAATATTACTAGCACTTAATGATAAGTTCACAGCACTAACATGTAACCTTTTGCAGAAATTGTCAGACAATGAATAGGAAAGACTTACATTTCTTAATTTTAAATAAGAACGATCGATAATGTTATCCGCGTCACCGTCGAATCCACCACCATCACCATAAAATTTATGTAATGCAGTAGGATCAACCGGTGTTGTGTTTTCAACATAACCACCTCTACCATCAGAAACTACCGAGTTTGGAACCAAGAAGGTTTTTCTATCGTTCAATACTGTTTCCGTTGAAGCTCCTGTCCAATGCAAATAATCCTTAGTATAAGAATACATATAACCTCCGTAGCGGAAATCTAAAGTTGCTCCCAAAACAAATCCTTTATAAGAAAAAGTATTGGTTAAACCCATTCTGTACTTTTCATTGATGTCCTTACCAATAAATTCAGTTTCTGTTGTTGGCTGAGGATTACCACTTCCATCAACAACTGTTTTCATTACTCCATCTACTTCCACTTTTTTAACTGCAGCAATTTTAAATTGCCCCATAGCTTCACCTTCAACAGCATAGATTCCAGCACCACCAAATCCGCCTAAGTAAACTTCATCAACATCAAGATTTTCCATTTCGTTTCTATTCAAAGCAACGTTATAGGAAACATCCCAAGTAAAGTTTGCAGTTTTAACTGGTGTGAAATTTAATACGAACTCGATACCTTGATTTCGAACATCACCTAAATTAGCCATCTGAGTTGTATAACCTGACGATGGGTCTTTTGGTAATTCTGATATCAAACCTTCTGTTAAACGATTATAGTAAGAGAAATCGATACCTAAACGGCTATTAAAGAATTGAGCTTCAACACCAAGTTCAAATTCCTTAGTTAACTCATTTGTTAAATCTGGATTACCCAAACGATTAGAAGCCATGTATGAATTTACACCTCCAATTGGGAAAGAAAGATCATCAATATCTGGATAGCCAGGATTTCCAGAAAAAGCAGAAACATATCTATCGTATACAGAATAAGGATCAGCATCGTTACCTGTCATACCATAAGCTGCTCTTACTTTAGCAAAATTTAAAATTCCTGTATCAATATCGTTATACTTTAAGTAGTCAGTAACAAGGAAACTACCTGTAACACCTGGATAAAAATAATCGTTTTGACCAGTAGGTAAAGTCGACGACCAGTCATTACGAGCTGTAAGCGTTAAGTAAGCATAGTTTCTATAGCTAAAGTCGACATTAGCATATAATCCAATCAAACGACGTTTTTCGTCATATTGAGTAGATACTGAAGGAGCCAAACTATTGCTAAGATTATAAAAACCAGGAATATCAATAGAATTGATACTACCATTCAACCAATTATAACTTCTTTCGTTCACATTTAAACCAACGATCGCATTCATTGTAAAATCTTCGTTAAGACTTTTCTTGAAGCTAGCCATTAAGTCATGATTAACTTGAGTTCTTGATCTACGAATTTCAGAATAGCTACCTGGATTTGCTGAACTAGAACCGTCATTAGGAGCACCTGGTGTGAAAGCGATAATTGCTGTATGTGTTTCAGATCTTGAAGTTTCATAATCACCTCCAAAACGGTAACTCAAATTCAAATCCTTAGTAAATTCGTAATCTAATTGAAATTTACCGAAGATCTTCTTTTTATTCTGTACTGCAGAATTTTCATTCAACACATAGTATGGATTTACACCGTAAGGAGTAAAATAGTTATCCAAATTATTGAATTTATCATTATAGTTTTCCAAATCTACAATTGAAATATCATTTGCCGACTCGTATAAGGATCTAAAAACAGATGTTCCTTGTCCAGACGCAACTGCTTTAGTTTTCTCAGTACTGAAGTTTACAGAAGAGCTTATAGTTAAATTACCAGCTTTATGAGAACCCTTAGTTGCAATAGTATATCGCTTATAAGAATCATTATCCGTTGGAATTACTCCATCAACAGAATTTTGAGATAAGGACATAAAGTAATTGGTAGAAGCATTCCCCCCACTTAATGAAACCGAGTTTTTAACATTCTTACCTGTTTCATAGAAATCACGTACTCTATCTTCCAAAAATACATAAGGTTTAATCTGCTGACTGTTATCAACAACATTACCCCAAACACGATCTTTTCCATCGTAAGCTGGTCCCCAGTTTCCATTTTCGTCTAATGCTCTATCACCAGACCAACCTTGTCCAAATTGACTCTGAACATCAGGAAGACGACCTACTCTTGAAAGAGTAACAGATCCACTATAAGATACTCGCACCTTGCCTTCAGTATCTTTACCTGATTTAGTTGTAATCATGATTACACCATTAGCAGCACGTGAACCGTAAAGTGCGGTTGCCGCAGCTCCTTTCAATACAGTCATATCCTCAATATCATCAGGATTAATTGCATTAATACCTGATCCAAAGTCAACTTGTGAGTTTAGAGCACTTCCTGAGCTATTCTGCTCATTAGTAATCGGCACACCATCAACAATATATAAAGGTTGATTATTTCCAAACGAAGAAGCACCACGAATCATTACATTCTGAGTCGATCCTGGTCCTGGAGCTGTTGAAATATCAACCCCTGCTACCTTACCTTGAAGTGCACTCATTGGATTAACCGCTTGAGATTTTCCAATCTCATCTCCCCCTATCGAAGTTGCAGCATATCCTAATGCTTTCTTTTCACGAGTTACTCCCATTGCAGTTACAACAACTTCATCCATACCAATAGATTCAGTTTCCATAACAACATTAATTGTAGTTGTGGTAATAGCTCGCTCTTGCATAGTCATTCCAACAAACGAAAAAACCAAAGTTTTTCCATCAACAGGAACACTTAAAGAATAGTTACCATCGAAATCAGTAGTGGTACCAATGGTTGTACCTTTTACAATTACAGAAACTCCTGGGATAGACAGCCCATCATCGGCTGAAGTAACCACCCCTGAAACTTCTCGACTTTGAGCTAGAACGCTCTGTAACCCTATTACAAATAGGATTAACATCGAAAATAAACTTTTTTTCATAAACCTTTAGTTAGTGGTTAATTAACATTAATACACATTTATATATAAATCCATCTATCTCGAAATACTTTGGAGATAGAAGCAATAAAATGCACCCTTTAGAATTGTTTTTAAGACGAAATAGGAATTCATATAACTCCTAATAGTCTTCTTTCTTAATGCAGATATCAAATACCCCTATTTAATCTGCGACCTCAAAAGTGTGAAAAAAACTTAAACTTTCAAATAGTTTATTTTCGTAATCCTTTTAATTATAAACAAAAACAAATAGATTTAATAACATATACTAACTATTATGGCAAATTTAGTATCAAATTACAATTCATCTATTGTTCTCATTTCCAATTTCATTCACGTTAACGTTTGCGTAACTTTAAAGAAGTCTTCCTCTACATTTACAAATAATCTAAATCATACATTTTTTTTTTATTTATAATCAATCAACTTATTTTTGATGACTATTCCTTCCAAATTTGGAGAATCCTGCGGTATATTTTTGGATGAAATGTTGAAAATAAGACCTAGTCTACATTTCTAATTGTTTAAAATTGAAGAGGTAGCGAAAATTTAAGATGATACAATTTTTACCAAAGTCACTATACCTGAAGTATAATTTCTGTATAATATCCTTATCACTTAAAGTAAAAATAACAAACCAGATACTATTACACTCTCTTTCGAATGACCATCACTTTCTAATCTAATATTTCGCAAAAAAACTTGAACAGATTTCTTAGCATCTTAAAACTAATCACGAAATATCAAACACCATATTTAATGCATTTATCGCAATGGTGAGAAGAAAGAAAACTTCAATAATTATTTTAAACCCAATTAATAACATATTAATCTTTAATTAAAAACATAAAAAAATATTATATCTTTGAATATAACAACATAAATTAATAATTAATCATGAAAAAATTACTGTCAATCACCGTTCTGTTGCTATTTATTGCAACATCAATAATGGCTCAAACAACGAGCTATAAGTTAAAAAACGGACTAACCATTATCCTCAACGAGGATCATCAACAACCTTCAATTTATGGATGTATTGTTACCAAATCAGGATCTAAAGATGATCCCTCTGATGCTACAGGATTAGCACATTACCTTGAACATGTACTATTCAAAGGAACATCTGAAATTGGGACAACAAACTGGGAACAAGAAAAAGTTCACTATGACAAAATCATAGCTCTTTATGATGATCTGGAAAAAACAACTGTAGAAGAAGATATAAATAGAATTCAAAAAGAAATTAACGAAGAATCGTTATTAGCCGGAAAATTTACTATTGCAAATGAATTTAGTAATATTATCCAGTCTATTGGCGGTACCAGCTTAAATGCAGGAACTGGTTTCGACATGACCCAATTCTACAACAATTTTCCTGCGGGACAACTGGAAGCATGGTTAGAAATCTATTCCAATCGATTTGTACATCCAGTTTTTAGAGGTTTTCAAGCTGAACTCGAGACTGTATATGAGGAAAAAAACATGTACTCCGACTCTCCATTTTCTGTATTAGGAGAAGAATTTAATAGTGCCTATTATGGTGAAAAAACTCCTTATGGAAGACCTATTATCGGTTTTACAGAACACTTAAAAAAGCCATCTCTTAGCAAACTAATCAAACACTACGAAAAATTTTATGTTCCTGGAAATATGGGACTGATTTTGTCAGGAGATTTCAATAGTGAAAATGCCAAAAAATTGATAGAAAACACCTTTGGAAAGTGGGACGCAAAACCACTTCCTATTAGAAAACCCATAACAAAAGCTTCCCTAAATGGAAACAAAAAAGTAAAAATAAAAGTCACTCCAATACCAGTAGCAATATGGGGATTTCCTGCTGTAGAATCTGGCAACAAAGATGAAATAGCTTTGGATATTATGTGCCGATTATTATCAAACAATGAACAA
This sequence comes from Labilibaculum filiforme, assembly GCF_002843315.1. Classification (GTDB taxonomy): domain Bacteria; phylum Bacteroidota; class Bacteroidia; order Bacteroidales; family Marinifilaceae; genus Labilibaculum; species Labilibaculum filiforme. The sequence goes on from NZ_MVDD01000001.1 coordinate 278,679, forward strand.
ACAGGAATTCTCGACAAATACGTTATTGACGGGGATATTCAAAATATAAGTGTTGGCTTAGATTCTAAAATAAATGATGGACTATTACAGATACTGTCAGTACCTATATTTGACTATAATCAATTAAATTTCACGCCTCTTAGTGCTGTTGAAAAAATGATTTTTAAAGGTATAGAAGAACTAAAATCAGGAACTTTTGAAGAATGGACATTATCAGCCATCCAAGATAAAATGTGTACCGATTTTGAATTAGCGAAAGAATCAGGCAACTCAACAGGAAGGATATTAGCATCAATGTTCGCAAGCCACCAAACTATCGAAGATTTTGATAAGTATCCAACAAAAGTTCAGTCAGTAACAAAAGATGATATCTTAAAAGTTGCAAATGAATATTTAACAGACAACTACCTTTCATTATTTTCAAGCAGAGGAAAAGCTGAAAAAGATAAAATTGAGAAACCTGAAATTAAACCAATAGAACCAAGTAAAGGGTCAGTTTCTGATTTTTCTAAAAAAATAGCTATAATAGCACCTCTTGAAAAAACACCGCAATATTTTGATTTAAATAAGGATATAACAAAAGAGACAATTGCCGATAAAGTTAATCTTTACTATAATCAAAATTCCAAAAATAATGTCTTCTCTCTAACACTTAAATATGGCGTTGGAAATATTGAAATTCCAACTTTAGATTTAGCTACTTCATTGATGAATAAAGCCGGAATTATGGCAATGTTCACACCACATGAACTTAAAAAAGAATTTGCCAAAATTTCATGTAGTTACTATTTCTCAAACGATGAAAATTACACCTACGTAACACTTACAGGTCAAGAACAAAACTTGGCACAAGCATGTCAATTACTTTCAAGAACCTACATTCTACCGGCTTTAGACGATAAACAAATGGACCAACTTCTCGGAAGCATAATCGGCTCTAGAAGAATGGAAAAAGATGAAAAAGACTCACAATCTAGTGCTATAGAAGAATACTTAAAATATCATGAAAATTCACCAGAATTAACACGATTAAGTAATGAAGATCTTAAATCTTTAACCAAATCTACATTAACAGCCGACTTTATCAAAGCAACACAGTATGAAACGTCGATTCATTATGTTGGTAAAAAACCATTTAAAGAAGTTAAAGAGACCTTAATGGCCAATCTAGCAATTCCATCAGGTTTAAAAGAATCTAATTCCCCACAATTAATAGAAGACTTCAATTATTCAGAAAATACTATTTACTTTCTAAATAATAGTGATGCTCGTCAAAGTGATGTTCACTTAGTACTTCTTGGAGAGAACTTTAATTTAGACCAGCAACCAATAATCAATGCATTTAACCAATACTTTGGTGGAGGATTTAATGGGATTGTCCTTCAAGAATTAAGAGAACTTAGATCATTTGCTTACACTGCACAGGCTATGTACTCTACTCCAGATATTACGAACAAACCAGCACATTTAAATGGTTACATTGGTGTACAAGCAGATAAAACCGCAGACGCTGTGACCGAGTTTATAAAACTAATAAGAGAATTACCGGAAAAACCAGAACGAATTGAGAATATTAGAAGCTATCTTGTACAAGCAACCTTAAGTAATAAACCTTCTTTTAGGTACTTAAGTCAAAATATAGAAGAATGGCAAAGATTAGGTTACAATGAAGATCCTAGTAAATCAAAAATTGCTTCCTACTCAGATATGACGTTCAATGACATTTTAGATTTCTACAAAAAGAATATTCAAAACAAACCAATTGCAATAGCAATTGTGGGAAATAAAAAACTAGTTGACATTAAGAAACTGGAAGAAATTGCCAAAATAACATATTTAAACCCCAATAAAATATTTAAAGATTAAATAAACAACCTATAAATAAAGCCTCAGCAAACTGAACTGCACCCCAAAAGTTGGACACAACATTTGGGGTTCACTTCACTATGGTTTACTGAGGTTTTTATTTTTTCCCTATGGACAATTAGTAATCACAATAAATAAAGCTAAACGGTTTACACTCCATAAACTTACCATAGTCGCATCTTTATTTCCGAATTATAGATTAACAATTTTCTTAATGCCAATCATATTAGAAGTAGGATTGCCTTACGAAATATGGTTAATGATCACATTATTAAACCATACCTTACAAGAATATCTTCTTAAATTTCCGATACATATCTAAAAAGTAAAACCATTTGAAAAAGTCTTAACTATCGTTTTCTTTAAAATAGGTTAAATAAGTAAAAACTAAATAATACAAGATTTTTAACGTTATCGTTGCATTAAAAGCTGAATCAAATATATAGATGAATTTAGTTAAATACTACTACTCAACAAGACTAAACAATACCTATTCACGAATTTACAGTGCATAAGCGTACTTAAATTATAATTCCATAATGCCATTAAAGAATTACGCTAATTGTAAAGGCAAACTATAGCTTCTTAATGGATAAATCCTCCACTCCAAATCTGGATCGTAAATAAAATAAATTCGCATAAAAAAAGCAGCTCTCCACTACAGAAAGCTGCTATAATTATTATCATTTTAACCCAATACCTTTAACAAAAATAAAGACTAATAGGTTATAACTAACTAAAACCTTTAGTTAATATTAGGGTTATCCTGAATTTCCTGATAAGGAATATCAAGAGTTAATCGATCGTCATTATAAGGAATTGCTTCATTATATTCAATGTGACCTTCGCGTACAATAGTAGCCTTGTTACGTTTCATAGCCAAATAACTTTTACCTTCACCCCACATTTCGATTCTCCATTGATGATAAATCTCATCTTTAAGAGCTTGTCCTGTAAGTCCTGAAATGAATGCATAATCTGTGTCTCTTTCTGAAACAAGTTGAAGTAAAGTCGTTTGTGCATCAACATCTTTATTGTCAAAAGCTTCGGCTTCGGCTTTAATTAGAACCATTTCTTCTACACGCATATATACATAGTCGGATGTAACTTCACGTTGTCCACCAATACTAAGACCTTCAGCATAAAATTTATATGCAGGATAATTCAAAGACTCTGACCATGGGTCAATAAACTGTCCTTTACGTACATCTGTATCAGGAATACTAGCAAAAAGCCCAGCATCCATTGTTTTAGGATCGCCTGCCCATGCATAACTATAGGTAAATATATCCACTTGTCCCCACCAAGAAACCAAATCTAATCCTTGATCCAAAGTCAAATCCATACCCCAAATCCAATCGGCACCATCACCATCAATATAACTAAACGCATTACGCTTATTATCACCATTATAAACAGCTAAATCTCTAGGTATAATTGCGTATTTGTCAATCAGTTTTTGAGCAGTTGTTGCAGCATTACCATATTCACCCATTGTTAAATAAGTATATGCCAATAATCCATTTGCAACATCCTGATCTACACCTTGAAGTCCTTCACGAGTATAACCATCCAATAAAGTAGAACTAGCTTCCAAATCAGACTTAATACGAGCCCATACATCAGCACCAGTACTCAAAGGCATATCAACCTCTGTAAGCGATGTAGTAAGTGGTAAAATTGGTGTAGCAGGATTATACTCTTCAGCATAAAGATTTGCTAAATAGAAATAGCAGTACGCTCTCATTGTTTTCGCTTGTCCCATCTGCCATTTTGCATCATCACTTTCCAATACAGCATCATTACCTCCCAAACCGTCGATAATTGTATTGGTCGCACGAATAATTCTATAGTAGTAACGCCAAGGTTTATAGTTATCATTATCTCTATAATCCAAAGTAGTAGTCAAATTAGCAAGGTTTTTATACCAACCATAGTTATATCCACCTAATACCATATCACCACTCAACATATCAGAAAAGATATCATATCCCTTCTGTCCGAAGTCATTGTGATCTAAATCAGTACCACCAGTTCCTGTTTGATACATTAAAGTATATAATCCTCGAATGGTACCATTAAAAATCTCAGCATTTAAAGGTCCCACCTCCGCCATTCTATCTGTTGATATCAACTCTGTGGATTCCGACTCCAAAAAGTCGTCAGAACAAGAAAACACTCCAACAGCCATCAACAACAAGAAGCTTTTCAAAATATATTTCATAATCTTCTTTTTTTTAATAATTAAAATTTCACATTGATTCCACCAGTAATGCTTGATAAAGATACATACTGATATCTTGACGAAGCACCTACTTCAGAAGCATTAGGATAAAATCCTTTACGTTTGGTAGTTGTCCACAAGTTATCCCCTGACACAAACAGTTTTAATCCTTTCAATTTCAACTTATCAAGCATACGTTTGTTAAAGCTATACGATAATACAACACTTTGCAATGATAAATAATCTGTTTTAGTTACAAAACGATCAGAAGTACGGTTAGCATCACTATAACCAGACAAACCACTTGTAATAGCTGGTACATCAGTAATATCTCCTGATTGTTTCCAAGCATTTTTGATGTCTTTATGCCAGTTGTTACTACCTAACAAATCGTCATCCATAAGGGCTGCATAATTACTATCGTAACCATAACCACCTAAACTATAATTAAATAAGGCTGCTAATGAAAATCCTTTATAAGATGCATCTAAGTTGAATGACCCCCGAACAGTTGGGATTGGTGTCTTATTAATGAATTTCTGAGTTGCATCTGAATACTCGGTAGTTGTTTCTTTACCAATTTCACCTATATTCCCTTTATTTTGAGCCAAATAAATCTCCATATCAGCAATATAATCTTTCACACCACCAACTTCGTTATAGTAACGATTCCATTGAGCTCTACCATTTGTTGGATCAACACCAGCATATTCAGCAGTATAAATATCAAATAAGGAATGACCAACAGCACGTCCATAAAGACCACTAACATCAATTACTTTTTGTTCTCCTGAACCAGATTCAAGAGGCATAGCTGTTAGTTCATTCTTTTCGAATGCCGCATTAATACCGAAGTTTACTTTTAAATCTTCAGATTTCACAACTTCAAAATCTAATATAACCTCAAGACCTCTATTTTCCATGGTACCATCATTCACTTGAATAATTGCATATCCGTTAGATGGACCAACCCTTTTATTAAACAATAGATTATCTGTATTCTTGATATAATATTCTACAGAACCAGAAATTCTATTAAATAATTCAAATTCAGTCCCAATACTAAACTGTGCAGTTTCCTCCCAAGTTAAGTCAGGATTACCAACATGACTTTCAGTTAAAGCTAATTTATCATTTTGATTACTTACCTCATATAAAAGTCTTGAATCATATGAACCAATACCACCTTGCTCACCAGCAACACCATAACTAGCTTTCAACTTCAATTCGTTCAAAAAGTTAGATGTAGGTTCCATAAACGATTCTCTTGAAATCATCCAACCTCCACCAACAGAACCAAAAGTACCCCATTTATCATTAGTAAATTTTGATGAACCATCACGACGAAGTACCCCTTGGAAGAAATATTTCTCATCGAAATCGTATAAAATTTGTCCAAAATAACTAGTAAGCATCAACTCATCAGTATAAGAACCAGAAGGCGAAGAAACAATAGCATTATTTAATTCTAAACTCCATGGATCAGCCAAACCTGATTTAAAAGCTGACATTTCTCTAAATTCTCTTTTAGATGCTTCTTGAGCAATAAATGCAGAAATATTGTGCTCTCCAAACTGCTTAGCATATCTTAACATATTCGTAGTAGTAAAAGCAAACCATTCTCTCTTGCGTTTATAAATACTACCTCCTTGGTTTGCAGAACCACCCCAGAACATATTTCCAAGATTGTCATAAGAAGAGTTAAGGTATTCTAGACCGAAAGTCGAACTAAAAGTAAAATCTTTGTAAGTCGCCTCAAGTTTTGAATTACCCGAAAACTGATTATTAGTAGTTCTTGCTACATCGTAAGTACTAGATGCAACCGCATTTGTTAATGAAGCAAATCGACGAGTACCATATTGACCATCACCATAATCATAAACATATCCGCCTAACACAGTATCCTCAATTTTATTGGAATTTGCATCACGTGCATAAACAGGATACAAAGGAGGCATATTAGCTACCAACCAAAATCCGTTGTTAGAGTCTTCATCTTGACCACCAGATAAGTTTGACTCTGAGTTCATAAAACTCATATTCATCGTACCTTTTAACCATGATTTAACTTCGTGCTTAATATTTACTCTACCAGTAAATCTCTCATAGTCAGAATTCAAATAATAACCTTCATCATCTAAATAACTAAAAGAGGTAAAATATGTAGTTTTATCGGTTCCTCCACTGATTCTAATACCAGCTTCGGTTCTCTGAGCTCCCTGAAACAACTCATCTTTCCATCTCTTTGGACTATACTTGCGGTTCACGCCAGTATTAAATTTACCCGTTGCAGGATCGATTAATTGATCACCAGCTACATCCCACATGTTGTAATAATCATTAAAACCTGAAGCTTTGGTATCACCAGTGAACAATCCAGCACTTGCATAAGCAGCAGGATCAGCATTTCCAAGCAACAAGCCTCTTGTTTTTAAGGCGCTCCATGCAGTTTCAACATATTCCTCGGGACGTGTAAAAACATCGTATTCTGGCAATAATCTAATATTAATACCTTTTTTAAGATCAATCTCGATAGAACTTTTTCCTGATTTACCTTGTTTAGTAGTAATGATTACAACACCATTTGCCCCACGAGAACCGTAAATAGCAGTTGCTGATGCATCTTTCAATACTGTTGTAGATGCAATATCGGAAGGCGAAATTGAATTAATATCCCCTTGAAGAGGAGTACCATCAACAATGTACAATGGACTACGGCTACCATTAATAGAACCAATACCTCTAATACGAATTTCAGCAGTTGAACCTGGCTGACCATTATTAGAAATAACTTGCACCCCTGCAACCTCACCTTGAAGAGCTTGTGTAATGTTTGATGCATTTTTGGACTCAATCTTATCTGCATCAACCTGAGTAGCTGTTCCAGTAAAAGATTTTTTAGTTGTAGTACCATAAGCAACAACAACAACCTCATCCATACCTATAGATTCAGATTGCATTACTACATTAATTGTAGAAGACGTGATTTCATGTTCTTGCATAGTCATTCCAACAAAAGAAAAGATCAATACCTTTCCATCTGCAGGAACATTTAAAGAATATTTACCATCGAAATCAGTTGTGGTACCAATGGTTGTACCTTTTACAATTACAGAAACTCCCGGGATAGACAGCCCATCATCGGCTGAAGTAACCACCCCTGAAACTTCTCGACTTTGAGCTAAAACGCTCTGTAATCCTATTACAAATAGAATTAACATCGAAAACAAACTTTTTTTCATAAACTTTTAGTTAGTGGTTAATTAACATTAATACACATTTATATGTAAATTCTTCATTCCTTAAAAAGGAAATGAAACAATAAAATGCAATCATTAAATATGATATTAAAGAAAGATAGTATTTATTACTTAATTTTTGTTAAATTTTGCTAAAAAATTTCCTCTTTTCCTTTTCTTTAATGTCAAAAGTGTGAAAAAAACTTAAATTTTCAAACACCCATCTATCGTAAACCTTTTAAATTCAAACATAAACAAGCTCTATGAATTACAAATCAACAGGTAATTGGGAAATTTCCTTACAATTCACTCTTTAGTTAACATACTCATTTTCAATTTCATTCACGTTAACGTTTGCGTAACTTTTTTTACAAGATTTTTTGAAATAAGCACTAAAATATTTTTTTAGTTATCTTTGTATTTATAATCAAACTAAATAAGAATGGCCTTCATAAGAAAATTAAATGGAAAAACTCCTTTATTTGGAGATAATTGCTTTTTTGCAGAAAGCGCTGCTATAATAGGTGATGTTGAGATGGGAAATGATTGTAGTATCTGGTACAGTGCTGTTTTACGTGGCGACGTTCATTCTATTCGATTAGGAAACAATGTGAATGTTCAAGACAATGCTACAATACATGCTACTTATAAAAAGTCGCCAACGACTATCGGGAACAACGTATCTATTGCTCACAATGCAGTAGTGCATGGCTGTACCATAAAGGATAATGTTCTTATTGGTATGAGTGCAGTAATTTTAGATGATGCGGTAATTGAGAGCAACGCTATCATTGCGGCAGGCTCGGTTGTTACAAAAGGAACACATGTTGAATCGGGAAGTGTATACGCAGGAGCTCCGGCAAAAAAAATAAAAGAACTCAGTCCTGAATTGTTAGAAGGGGAAATTAATAGAATTGCTAACAGTTACGCGATGTATGCTAGCTGGTATCAAACAGATGAAGAAATAGTCAATAAATAATTTATGTGGGAACAAAAAAATAGAGCCTTTCTTCAAAAAAGAAAGGCTCTATTTTTACTTTATACATTTTAATACGTAATATGCTTTGCTTTTAAGCTAGTATTCAGAAAACGACCTGCTTTCTCCTCAAAACTATCTACAAATTCAGTGGTGTAAAATTCACAATTAGCGTTTTTACTACATCTTATATCCATTTCTGGGTGTCGGTAAAGATAATCTTTTAAACTTCGAGCAACAATCTCCCCTTGAGAAACCAACTGAATGTGCTTCGGAAGCATTTTCTTGATTTCTTTCTGCATTAAAGGGTAATGAGTACAACCTAAAATTATCGCATCGATATGGGGATCTTTTGCCAGTAAACTTTCAATATTTTTTTTGATAAAATATCTACCTCCCTCTGTTTCGATCTCATTATTTTCTACCAATGGCACCCACATTGGACAAGCTTCTTGAACCACCACTATATCCGGAAATAATTTAGCAATTTCTAATGGATAAGAATTAGACCGAATAGTACCTACAGTACCCATAATACCAACATGTTTCGAGTTAGTAATATTCGAAATCTCCTCCACACTTGGACGAATTACCCCAAGTACTCTTCGATTAGGGTTAATTTTAGGCAAATCGCATTGTTGAATAGTGCGTAGTGCTTTAGCTGAAGCGGTATTACATGCTAATATTACCAACTCGCAACCCATCGAAAAAAGTTGCTCTACGGCTTCTAAGGTATAATCATATACAACATCAAAAGACCGAGTACCATATGGACTCCTAGCATTATCCCCTAGATAAATAAAATCATATTCGGGCAAGGTTTTAAGCAACTCATTCAATACGGTTAATCCTCCATATCCTGAATCGAAAACACCAATAGGTTGACTTTTTTTAACCATGATTACAAAAAATAAGAAAAGGTGGTATTAAAAATACCACCTTTTCACAATATCTTAAAGAAAAATTACTTAATTCCTAATTTTGTTTTTACCAATGGCATTACATCAACACTATTATTAGAGTTAAACAAGATAACCCCAGTGCTAATATCGAAAACATAAATAAATCCATTTTCTGCACCAACTGCTTTTATAGCAGCAGAAGCTTTATCAAAGATAGGTTTTAATAATTCATTTTGCTTTTTTTGAAGTTCTTGTTGTGCAAATCCGTCGAACTGTTGCATCCGATTTTGTAAATCCTGAATTTCTACCTCTTTATTGTTTCTTACTGCTTCCGAAAGAGTTTCTCTTTTTTCAACATAAGAGTTAACCAAAGTTTGATACTCTTCTCTCATTGCTTTAATTTGAGCGTCGTACTCTGCGGCGGCTGCCTGAATTTGTTTTTGTGCCTGCTCTTTTTCAGGCATAATCGACAGTAATTTATTAGAGTCGATATGGCCAAATTTTAAGGTTTGAGCAAATGTACTTGAACCTGCAGATAAGATAATGGCTAATAATGTTACTTTTAAAAAATGTCTCATAATATCACTCAGTTAGTTTTTATTTTAATTTTAATTTGTTCTAATACCTAACTTATACAGCACCTTATCGCTTAAATCAAACTTTTGATTGCTGTATATTATTGTTGGTCCATTAGCACGATCAATAATCATACCATAAGTTCCGTCTTTTGCAATTTCCTTTATAGCTTCATAAATATCATCCTGAATTGGTTTTATTAATTCTTGTCGCTTCTTATACAGATCTCCATTAATTCCAAAGTACTTTTGCTGCAACTTTTGTGCAATAAGTTCCTTATCAAAAATCTCTTTTTCGCGTCTCTCTCTCATTTCTGAGGATAAAAAAACCTCATCGGCTCGAAACTTCGTTTGCAACTCTTTAATTTCAAAAGTCACCTTCTCAATTTCTATTTGCCAATTACTTGATATTTGATCTAGTTGCTCCTGTGCATTTTTATAGTCAGGCATTTTGTCGAGAATATATTCCGTATCAACGAATCCGTAACGTTGTTGGGAAAATAAATTCCCTACTAAAATACACACACATCCTATTATTAATACTAAACGCTTCATTCGATTCTTAATTTATAATTAAAATCTAAAATAACTTAAATTATAATAGCTCCAAAGGTCTGTTACATAAAATATGTTAAAATTGTTGACCAATCACAAAATGGAATTGACCACCATTCTGTCCTGTTGTTGTAGCCTCATCAAAACCATATCCATAATCAATTCCTAATAATCCAAACATAGGAAGGAATATTCTAAGACCAACCCCGGCAGAACGCTTTAAGTTGAATGGTTGAAAGTCTTCAAAATCATACCAAGCATTACCTGCCTCGGCAAATGCAAGGGCATAAATAGTAGCAGACTGACTTAAAGATAATGGATAACGAACCTCGGCGGTAAATTTAGAATAGATATTACCACCCAATCGTCTACCTGTTGAACTAACTGGCGTTAAAGAGCCATTTTCATATCCTCTCAATCCAATATTATCACTACCATACATACTATATCCAGACATTCCATCTCCTCCCACTTCGAATCCTTCGAAAGGAGATCTTTTATCTTTATTATAATACCCCAGATATCCAAATTCCGACCCTGTATATAGAACCAACTTATCGGTACTATTAAGCAAAGAGGTATACATTTTTCCTTTAAATACCCATTTGTGATATTCAATCCATTTGTATTTTTCCTGATCGCTAACATTACTACTTGCATAATCAATATCGTCCAAAAGCGAGAATGGAGGAGTTAGCTTAATACTTAACGAAAAGGAAGAACCTCTTCTTGTATACAATGGATTATCAATAGAACTTCGCGATAAAGTAGTTGTAAAACTAAAGTTATTCGATGTTCCGTCAGAGATTAAATAATATTGCCAATCTTTCAATCGGTAGTTCTGATAAGAAACCTCGTTATATAAGGAGAAATAATTATCAGGCCATTTTAAACGACGAGCCAATCCAACACTTGCGCCAAATACCTTTTGACTTTGTCCTGAATTCCCAGTATTACCATAACTATAGTTTCTGCTATAAGAACTACTATATCCGGTTTGTTGAGAATAGTAAATGGAAGTACTTAATGAGGTTGGTTTTTTACCTCCCAACCATGGTTCCGTAAACGACATGCTATAAGAGTTATAGTAGGAACCATTTGTTTGAGCACGTATACTTAATGTTTGTCCATCTCCTGTTGGAAGCGGGCTCCATGCTTCTTTATTAAAAATATTTCGAACCGAAAAATTTGAGAATTTCAAACCTACGGTACCAATAATCATTCCAGCACCCCATCCTCCAGAAAGTTCAATCTGATCGTTCGCTTTTTCTTCCAACTGATAATTAATATCAACGGTTCCACTTTCGGGGTGAGGTTTCACGTCTGGACTTATTGCTTCTGGATCAAAATGACCAAGCTGTGCTAATTCCCGAACACTTCGAATAATATCCGACTTACTAAATAACTCTCCAGGATAAGTATACAATTCACGACGGGCAACGTGCTCATGTGTTTTTGTATTTCCAATAATATTTACTCTATCGATAGTGGCTTGCTTTCCTTCCACAATCCTCATCTCCAAATTAATAGAATCCTTACCGATAACTGTCTCAACCGGATTCACATTAAAAAACAAATATCCTTTATCAAGATATTGATTACTAACAGCATCGTCGTCACTACTTAATCTTTCGTCGAGTAAAGTTTGATTGTAAACATCGCCCTTTTTAATTCCTAAAACTCTTTGTAACCAATAACCTGTATAAACAGTATTACCAACCCAATCGATGTTATTGAAAAAATATTGATTTCCTTCTTTCACTTTCACATGAATATTCACTCTATCCTCGGAAACTTGTTCAATACTATCGGATAACACTAAGGCATCACGATATCCTTTTTCATTGTACTTCTCGATAAGAACTAATTTATCGTCGTGCCATTTTTCTTCGATATACTTCGAAGATTTCAAGAAATTCTTTATTGTTTTTTCTTTTGAATCTTTAATTGCTTTTTTCACCTTTTTATCGGAGAAAGCAGTATTTCCCTCAATAAAAATGTGTTTAATCTTGATTTTATTATTTCTATCAATATTAATATCAAGAATCACACTATTTTCCTCGCTTGTATCGTCTCTTTGAATAACAGTAACAACAGTATTATAAAAACCTTTTTCTTTAAAATATTTTTCAACTATCGTTTTCGTATTGGTAACCAGGTAATCGGTAACCTGAGTTCCTTTCATTAACTTTAATCTTTCCTTAAGCTTGGTAGTCTCACTTTTGGAGGTTCCATTATAATTCACCAGAGACAAACGTGGACGTTCCTGCAATTGAATGTTAAGGTAGATCTTATCATCAATTTCTTTAGTTGCTGTAATTTGAATATCCGAAAAGAGACCTTGTTTGTACAATTTATTAATTGCATTAGTCACTTTTTCGCCAGGAACTTCGATAGTAGAACCAACACGAAGACCTGATATTTGCACTAAAACATTAGTTTCCAAATGTTTTACTCCTGTTACTGTAACACCACCCAACTCGTATGTTTTTGGAGATGAGTAATAGGTTGCAGGATTGTAAATTGTATCCGTTTCCTGTGCTAATGCACTAAAACTTAAAAATAGAGTAAAAATGAAAGTTAATCTTTTAATCATTACTTGGATTATAATGGTTAATGCTTATTTGTCTTTAATTTGTTCACTAATTTTACCAAATCGACGTTCTCTGCTCTGATAATCGAAAAGCGCTTTATAGAGCTCCTCTTTATTAAAATCAGGCCAAAACAATTCGGTAAAATACAATTCAGAATAAGCTATTTGCCATAAAAGGAAATTGCTAATTCTGTTTTCGCCACTCGTTCTTATCAAAAGTTCTGGATCAGGAATCCCTTTTGTTGTTAACTCATTGGAGAACAAGTCTGAATTGATCTCCTCTAAAGAAATATCGCCGGCTTTCACCTGACTAGCAATATTTTTAACTGCATTCACTATTTCCCATCTAGAACTATAACTTAAAGCCAAAACCAAAGTTAAACCAGAATTGGTAGATGTATTTGAAATTGTTCCCTGTAATTTCTCTCTAACTTCAATTGGTAAACTTGCCAAATCTCCAATTGCTTGCAAACGCACATTGTTCTTCATTAAAGTCGGAGTCTCATTTTCTATTGCTTCAACTAGCAAGGACATTAGTCCTAACACCTCCTCCTGAGGTCGATTCCAGTTTTCGGTAGAAAATGCGTACAGTGTTAAATAAGAAATTCCAAGCTCGCCGGCAGCTTCAACAGTTTGCCTTACTGATTCGACACCATTTTGATGTCCAATAATACGATGTTCTCCTCGCATTTTTGCCCATCGCCCATTCCCGTCCATTATTATGGCAAGATGAGTTGGCAGCTTTTCTTTTACTAATTTATCTTTGAATGACATATCTTATTTTACAAAGCGATCGTATGAATGGCATTCTTCATTATCGGGAAATAACTTATAACTTATCATTATCCCAAAAAATGACGCCCAATCGTTATTGTGTGCTAAACTACTATTATTAAAATCATTTGGATCATCTAAATGATCCAAATCATCGCTAAAACTTTTTCTAAAACTCCATTCCAAAGCCGCTGTCCACCTACCTGTTAAATTTGTTTTCACACCAACTCCCATTGGAATTGTAAATGAAGAACTAGTACTACTAGGAGCAATGTATCCAATTCCTCCGGTAACATAAGGCACCAATGTTTGGCTCTTTGTTTTTTTAGGTGACCAAAAAGACTGAAAATTAAATTCTACCTGTAAGGATAGGTCAACTAAATCTGTTTTGAATGATGCACCTCTTGCTTGCTGATAGGCATTATCAAAATCTTGATCCTCGGCCTCTAAACCCGAAAAGAGCATACCTGCTCGCAGAGCGTACCGCGAATTAAAATTATATCGATAAATTCCTCCCAATGCAACTGAATTAGAATAAAACTGTTTTTGAGGATTAATATCTCCCAAATAATAGGAGACTCCTCCAAAGAAGCCTATCTCTGCTTTTGTCTGCGAAAAAGCAGAATTGCCAATCGCAAAAAACAGTATTCCTAATATCAGTTTATACATGAAATCAAGTTTGTATTTTTCTTCTTGTAAAGAAATAAAAGTTATTGCTAAAGCTCCTAAAACCGTTGGTTTGAATAGGGTGCATTCCTTCTCAATTTATTCACAAGCTACAAAAGTAACATATAATCTTAAAAAACCTGCTCAATGAAAAAAAATAACGCCAAGCCGTCGTTAAATTTTGTTAAAATGAAAAGCCCAGTAAAACGGAGCTTTAATTCCGTTTATCGACACCCCACATAAGCTTATTTCTCAAGGTTCCATAAAAACTGTGAGTTTTTAGCTTTAAGACTTTAATCTGAAAATCGGCTCTTTTAATTTTAAGCTCGATTGAAGATTCGAAAATACAGGAACGAGAATCAAGTGAAGCTAAATAACTATCGCTTCTACCTTCCACGCGAAGTGTAATTTCATGATGATTCGGTACAACGATTGGTCGAACAGTAAGGTTGTGCGGAGAAATAGGTGAGATAATAAAATTCTGGGTGTTCGGGATTAAAATTGGTCCACCTACACTTAAAGAATATGCTGTAGATCCTGTTGGCGTGGCAATAATTAACCCATCGGCCCAATAGGAATTTAAGTACTCATTATTTAAATAAGTATGAATGGTAATCATCGAAGCCGAATCGGTTTTATGAACGGTGAATTCATTTAAGGCATAATTGAACTCCTCGAACAAACCATTTCGTGATGTTTCTAACTGCAACAGGTTACGTTCCTCGAAACTATATTCTCCTGCCATAATATCGGCCAAAGCCTGAGGAATTTCATCTTGAGCAATATCGGCCATAAAGCCAAGTCGACCACTATTAATTCCAACTAGTGGAATTCCTGAATCCCGAACGAAAGTTACCGCATCCAAAAAAGTGCCATCGCCACCAATGCTAAAGAAAAAATCTACTTCTTTATTTAAATCAGTATTACTGTGAAAATAGGACTGAACAGGAGGTTTAAAATTAATTTCCCGGATTAAAAAATCATAAAAAGGCTCATAGATTATTACCTCGATATTGTGTTTGTTAAAAACATCGAACATCATGATAAAACTATCGGTAAAGCTATCGTTAAATGACCTGCCAAAAAGTGCAACTTTCATACTTCACAAATTTGTGTTTTGTTTCTTTGCTCAAGTAACAGAATCGTGAAAATTCTAGAACCTTTCTAATTTTTACACTCCTAACATGCAATAATCTTTCACTAGAATCGCAAGCTTGCCCATTAAGTAATGTTTAGCACAAATATAGAGTAATCTGTTTAGTGGCAAGAATTCTACCCCTAAAAAAAATCAGTTTTTAGATATTTAAAAATCTCATGAACGAATTATAACGCTCCTCCATGAAATCCTTCATATCATCTTCCCGAACATAGGTAGTTTTAATGTTATAATCGTATCTCAAAAAAGTTTGTATGATAGAGGTAAGATTGGTTCGGTTTACTTTAATTGTTAATTCTATTTTTCGAGAATCGGCAGATGATTTAACGTACAAACTGAGTATTTTAGAATCGTTACTTTCCACAATTCTTGATATTTCGCTTAAAGAGTAATCCACCGAATTAAGTTCTATTACAATAATTCCTCCTGGCTCGCGAACCGAAAAAATTCTTTCTATGTATTGCATCAAATCGTTTAAGGTAATAAGACCAACGTATGTTTTTTCATCTGCAAGGACAGGTATCACAGTCAACTTTAATCGGGAAACGATCTCAATTACATCGTATATGTGATAATTTTCGTTCACATAAGGACTAAACAAAGATAATTTTTGATCTCCAATTGGTTCTTCCGCCTTGTTTAAGTCGTAAATATCTGTATCCGATATTAATCCTAGAAACTCATCTCCTTTTACAATTGGTAAATGAGAAACCCTAAAAATCTCCATCCAATTAAGAGCTTGAATCCCTGTATCCGTTTCTCTTAATACCGGAACAACATCAGAAATTAAATCTTTTGCTATCATACATACCTGTTTTCTAGGAATTACTTTTAATTTTGCCTTTAGGAGAATTAAATTACAATAGTATTAACTTGTATTTTTTCACCTATTATTCTATCAATAAAGTTTTATAAAATGACTAGACTTAGTGTAAATATAAACAAAATTGCGACAATTAGAAATGCCAGAGGAGGGAATACTCCTAATGTTTGCAAGCTTGCTGTAGATTGTGAAAGATTTGGAGCAGAAGGCATTACAGTGCATCCTCGCCCCGACGAAAGACACATTCGTTATCAGGATGTTAGGGATTTAAAACCTTTAATTACTACTGAATTTAATATTGAAGGATATCCAACCCGAGACTTTATCGATTTGGTTATTGCTGCAAAACCAGCACAAGTAACTCTTGTTCCCGATCCTCCGGAAGCTTTGACCTCTAATGCAGGTTGGGATACCGTTAAAAACCGCGACGTTTTAATCGAAATAATAAAGGAATTTAAAGCTGCCGGAATCAGAACCTCTATTTTTGTTGACACAAACCTGGCTAATGTTGAGGGTGCTCTTGCTACTGGGACAGATCGTATTGAGCTTTATACGGAACCTTACGCAACCGATTATCCAAAAAATAAAGAGGAAGCAATTCGTCCATTTGTGATTGCTGCAAAAAGAGCTCACGAGTTAGGAATGGATATTAATGCTGGACATGATTTAAGCCTGGAAAATTTGAAGTATTTTGCAGACAATATTCCAAATTTAACAGAAGTTTCTATTGGACATGCTCTTATTTCAGATTCCCTTTATTTTGGATTGGAAAATACTATTCAGATGTATCTAAGATGCTTAAAATAAGCAAACGCGACTAATAAAAAGGATGCTCACAAAGCATCCTTTTTCGATTTGTATTCTGCTTAAAAATCTCTACTTAATCAATCATTTTATCGATTTGCTTCTTATCTTTATTTCTGAAATTAAACTCAGTTAAATGAAACTCAATTACAAAAAAATTGGTGAAGGAAAGCCATTAATTATTGTTCATGGTCTTTATGGAGCTTCGGATAATTGGCTAACAATCGCCAAAGAACTAGCCAATAACTTTGAAGTTTATATTATTGATCAAAGAAACCATGGAGATTCTCCGCATTCTAATTCGCATACCTATCAGGATTTAAAAGAAGATCTTCGGGAATTTATGGATGATCATAACATTGAGAAGACAATTCTACTTGGACATTCGATGGGTGGCAAAACAGTGATGTTTTTTGCAAGCGATTATCCCGAAAGAGTAAGTAATTTACTTGTGGTTGATATTGCTCCAAAAAATTACAGCAAAATTTCAGATTATTCTCCACAAACCATCGATCACTCCTTTCTAATTAAAGCAATGCTTAATTTGGATTTATCGGCCTATGGTAACAGAACCGAAATTGATAAGGTTTTGTCCAAAAGTATCGGCAGCAAGAAAATTCGACAATTTTTGCTTAAAAATTTAAAAAGAGATCACAATAAGCAATTTATCTGGAAACTAAATATCAAAACTATTAGCGAATATTTGGGACAAATAATGGATGGCATAGATGGTGATCGTTTTAATGACGGAAAAGGAATCGCTAAATTTCCAGTACTATTTATTCGAGGCGAAAATTCGAATTACATTACAGATGATGACCACAATTTAATAAGAACAATATTTCCGAAAGCTGAAATTACAACCATTCCTAATGCCGGACATTGGGTACATGCCGAACAGCCAAAACTACTAGTGAAAACTATTGAATATTTTGCTTTGGATTAAATGAAAAACCCGAAACATTAACGTTTCGGGTTTGAAATTCTATTATTTTACATACTACCATGACCCAGCTTTGAAAATATAACGGGTTACAGCCTGAATATTTGTTTCTTTATTAGAACTGTTATCTGGATCAATACCATCCTCATATTTAAATCCAGATATCTTCACATAGTAATCTTCTCCTACTACTAATTCATCTAACGCTTTAAATTCACTTAAAGTTGAATTATTAATCTCTAACACTTTTTCTTCACCAGCATTAGCAGATTGTCTGGTACTTCTATATTTAGGTTGATACTCATTTTTATTTTTGTCTAAAACTTCGATATAGTAGTAAATATTATTCTCATTTATCGCTTTCCAATTTATAGTAACACTACCAGAACCACTAGCATGAGTTACTGTATTTGAAAAATTATCCAATGCCTCTATTTCAGATTCATAAACCTGTTCGTCCAGCTTATAACTCTCTCCATTATCAAATTTCAAATTAAACTTCACTAATTGATTCCCAGTAAACACATCAAAATAGTTACTGCGATCTCCCTCCTTTAGGTAATACACCTTTTCCCCTTGGAAATCAGTAAAATCATCCATTTCATAACTAGTCGAAGCATCTGGTAATACTTTAACTTGACTTAGTTTATTTCCATAAACCACATACTCCATCTTATAAGATGATACGTAAGAATTATTGACAATTCTTAAATCGCAAACAAGATAAGCATCGGCAGTAACATCGTTAATCTCATCTATATTAGTATAAAACTCTCTAGTCCCTGTTGAACTATTAAGCTTCAAATAGGAACTAGTTGATTTCGTCTGTATGAACCATTCCTGTCTATCATCTGCAGAAATCGATTCATCCTCAATTATTAACTTATCATCAACTAAACTCCATTCGCCAACAACTACATCTCGTCGTCCACTAAATTCTTGTTTTTTAAGAACTCCTCCCCCTTCGAACCGATACACGATTAAAGCATCATTACGATTATAATCTGATGACAAATATGGATTTGCATACCAATACTTATTCGTTAAATCGGAAGCGTTAAATTCAAACTCATCCTCATCGCCACCTCCACTACTGCTTCCGCAGGAAGCTAAAAACATACTGCCAATTATTGAAAAGGCAAAAGTCAATTTTTTATAAAATGAATATCTCATCGGTTTATTTTCTTTTAGTTTAAATATAATTGCTCCTAATAAAGGAGCGCTTTTTAATCATTCAAAATCTTTTTTACTAAACCCGAAAAAAGCGAAACTATTGTACAATTGCAAGATTAATTATAACAATACCCTTTCAAAATTTGTTTCGGGAATTAGGTCCTCACCTTGGTAGCGCAAAAACACCTGTGCTGTTGCTAAAATATCTTTCTCGCAATAAACAGCAATTCGCTCCAAATCGTTATCCTGCCAATACACTTTCCCTACCATCGAACCGTCAATATCATCTTTTGGAGTAGGAATACCAAAAATCTCGCACAACAACGCTAAAGATGTATAATGCTTATAATCGCCGAACTTCCACAATTCCATGGTGTCGATAAATAGCACTTCCCAAGGTTTTTTGCCTGCAATATCTAAAACAGAAGGCAGTACCACCCCGTTTATCAACATTCTGCGAGCAATGTATGGGAAATCGAATTCTTTGCCGTTGTGTGCACACAAATTACGATTTGGTTTGCTGCAAAAACGATCCAACATCAAGGCAAACTCTTCCAATAGTTGTTTTTCATCGTCGCCATAGTACGATTTTGCCACAAATCTTTTCACTCCATCTTTTCGAGTAATTAAACCAGTTGAAATGCACACGATTTTACCAAACTCGGCATAAATACCGGCTCTTCCATACACATCCGATGGGGATTCTTCATCGGTTCGAAAATAATTCGATTTTTTCTCCCACAGTTCTTGTAATTTGGGTGATAATTCGTCGAAACTTGCATTTCCCGAAACTGTCTCGATATCTACGAAAAGTAAATTTTCTACTTTAATTTGATTCAGCATACACTTAGGCTTATCATAAATAAAATGAAAAGTTATAAAAAAAGGAGACAGCAACAAAGTCTCCAATTCAAAATAATTATTCGTTTCCCAAAATAATGAAACTACTCATGTCCTATTAGGTTTTTTTGAATGAAGTGGGTTAAAATATCGATAGCTACGACATTATTACCTCCTTGCGGAACAATAATATCAGCGTAACGTTTGCTTGGTTCGATAAATTGAAGGTGCATAGGCTTTACCGTTTTTTCGTATCGATCTAATACTTTTTCGACCGATCTTCCACGCTCTACAATATCTCTTTTAATAACACGATTTAAGCGATCATCGGCATCGCAATCAACAAACACTTTTAAATCCATTAATTCTCGAAGAATTGGATCGGTTAAAATTAACAAACCTTCCACTATTATCACTCCTTTGGGCTCCACTCGAATTGTTTCGGCCGAACGAAGACAGGTTAGGTAGGAATAGATTGGTTGCTCAATAGCCTCATCAGATTTTAATTTCTTAACATGATCAATCAATAATTCGAACTCTATTGACCTTGGATGATCAAAATTTATTTCCTGACGCTCCTCTAAGGTAAGTTCCTCATTAGATCGGTAATAGGAATCCTGTGGCAAAACAGCAACGTCGCCTTGATTTAATCTTTCAATGATTTTTCTAACCACTGTAGTTTTGCCAGAGCCGGTTCCTCCCGCAATTCCAATAATCAACATGTTGTATGATATTTAGATGTTTGGTTCAAAAATGCTAATTTTGCATTAACTTCGGCTGGAAAGTTACTAATAATTTAAAAAAGAATTAAAATGATCAAGCACATTGCAATGTTTAAGTTTAAGGCTTTTGATTCGGCTGAAGAAAAAGAGAATTATTTTACTCGATTGAAAAATGCTTTTGATGGATTGGATGAACGAATTCCGGAAATCAAATTTTTACAGATTGGTTCGGATCTGCTTCATACTGATGCTTCGTACGATTTTGTAGTGAATGTTGATATTGAAAACATAGAAGCTTTACCAATTTATGCAAATCATCCGGAACATGTAAAAGCCGTAACTATTCTAAAAGAAATGGCCGCAGATCGAAAAGTAATTGATTACGAATTTTAAGAATATCCAGAAGCCATATAAATTAGGAATCAAAATTTTAAATTTTACAAAAAATGAGTTTGTATCCATTAAAATTTACGCCCATCCTTAAAGATAAAATTTGGGGTGGAAACAAATTGAAGACAGTATTAAATAAAGATTTTTCACCACTACCTAATGCAGGAGAAAGTTGGGAAATTTCAGGTGTAGAGGGAGATGTTTCTGTTGTTAGCAATGGCTTCTTAGCAGGAAATAATTTGGAAGAACTTATTGAAATTTACATGGGAGACCTTGTTGGAGATCAGGTTTATGAGAATTTCGGGGTTGAATTTCCTTTGCTGATAAAATTTATTGATGCCAATGATGTTCTTTCTATTCAAGTGCATCCCGATGATGAACTTTCGAAAGAAAGACACAACGCTTATGGCAAAACAGAAATGTGGTATGTTATAGAAGCCGATAAAGGATCTGAATTAATTGTTGGTTTTAATCAAGATATCAGTAAAGAAAAATATTTAGCGAAATTGAAGGAAGGCAAATTAGAAGAAATTTTAAACAATGCTCCTGTTAAAGAAGGAAGCTGTTTCTTTATTCCTGCCGGTCGTGTTCATGCTATAGGAAAAGGAATTTTGCTAGCTGAAATTCAACAAACCTCTGATGTTACTTATCGAATGTACGATTTTAACAGAACAGATGATGCTGGAAATCCTAGAGAATTACATACCGAGCTTGCTGTTGACGCAATTGATTATAGTTTCGAGAAAAAATATGAAACTACCTATGAAACCGAACTAAATAAAGCTTCGGAACTGGTACGTTGTCCTTATTTTACTACCAACATCATAGAATTTGACAAAACTCTTGAAAAAGAATACTTACAATTAGATTCTTTTGTGATTTATATGTGCTTAGAAGGTGAAATGGAAATTTCTTATGCCGACGGTTCAGTAATGCTTACTAAAGGCGAAAGTGTTTTAATTCCAGCTACACTAAATAATTTGAGCCTTACACCAAAATTAAAAGCTAAGATTCTTGAAGTTTATATAAAATAGACTTTTAAAAAGTTATACAATCCTCTTTTCTAATCCTTAGAAAAGAGGATTTTTTTATTCCCCATGCAATTCATGTAATCTGTCAATAAAGTTGAAGCATTTTTCGGAAAAGATAAGAATCTGTATACCTTTGCAGCGTAAAAAAAATACTCCATGATTATTACTAGTGCACAATTTGTAATGTCCAACTCGGATATCACTAAATGTCCGACCGACAACAAAGCGGAATACGCTTTTATTGGACGATCCAATGTTGGGAAGTCATCCCTTATCAATATGCTTACCAATCACAAAGGATTGGCAAAGATATCTAGTAAGCCAGGAAAAACTCAATTAGTAAACCACTTCCTAATTAATAAGGAATGGTATGTGGTAGATTTACCCGGTTATGGATTCGCTAAAGTTGCAAAGAATACCAAACAACGCTTTTCGAAATTAATATTCAGTTTTATTGAAAGTCGTCCGAACCTTGTCAATTTATTTGTATTGGTGGATTGCAGACACGAACCTCAAGGCAAAGATGTTGATTTCATGGAATGGTTAGGCGTAAATGGAGTTCCCTTCTCGATTATTTTTACAAAAGCAGATAAACTTGCAAAACAAAAATTATCGGACAATATTAAAGCCTACGAAAAAGAACTATTAAATACTTGGGAAGAAATGCCTCCTTATTTTATTAGTTCGGCATCGAATGGCCAAGGAAGAGAAGAAATATTAAGTTACATTGAAGAAACCAATAAAACTCTTTCCTTATAGCAAGAGTGTATAAAAAGAAGGGAGATCTCGTAAAGACATCTTCTTTTTTATTTTAAATAAAAACAAGATCCTTTTACAAAAGGATTTGAGAAAAATAGTGTCGACGAAACTAAATTCAGTTTATTGACGCAATATTTCATAAATTTGCACAAGACAATAGTTATCTGATTTATAAACAAATTATATTTTAATGAAAGCCCCGATCAAAATCTTTTCTGGTTCGAACAGTGAGTATTTAGCAGGTGAAATTGCAAAAGCGGCAGGATTAGAGTTAGGAAAATCAAGTATTACAAGATTTAGTGATGGTGAATTTGAGACCTGCTACGAAGAAACTGTAAGAGGTGCTCAAGTATTCATTATTCAGTCAACTTATCCCCCAACTGATAATTTGATGGAATTATTACTAATGATTGATGCAGCAAAAAGAGCTTCTGCATACAAAGTTATTGCAGTGATTCCTTATTTCGGATTTGCTCGTCAAGACCGAAAAGATCGTCCAAGAGTTGCAATCGGAGCCAAATTGGTTGCCAATTTATTGATGGCCGCAGGTGTTGATCGAGTTATGACAATGGATCTTCATGCAGACCAAATTCAAGGATTTTTTGATATCCCTGTTGATCACTTATATGGTTCATCGGTTCTTCTTCCTTACGTACAGGAATTAAAATTGGATAACCTAGTTGTTGCTTCGCCTGATATGGGAGGTAGTAAAAGAGCAAATACCTACGCTAAATATTTGAACGCAGGTTTAGCTATTTGTCATAAATCGCGTGAAAAAGCAAATGTTGTAGGCGAAATGACTGCAATTGGTGATGTTGATGGCAGACATGTTGTAATTGTTGATGACATGATTGATACTGCTGGAACCATTACGAAAGCTGCAAACATGTTAAAGGACAAAGGTGCGCTTAGTGTTCGCGCAATTGCAACCCATGCTGTTCTATCGGGTCCTGCTTATGAAAGAATTGAGGAATCGGCCTTAGAAGAAGTAATTTTTACCGATTCGATTCCTTTGAAAAAGCAATGTGCAAAAATTAAAGAATTAACAATTGCAGACATTTTCGCAAAAACAATTCTTAATGTTTACAATTGCGAATCAATCAGTTCCAATTTCATATTATAATTTATATCTTTGCGCAGATTTTTTGGTAAAAAACTTTTATAAACGTGTAATGGGAAATAAACTGAGCTCTTTTACCAAGCGATGATGTTTATTTTGAGTAGCACATAATTTCAGTAAGATGAAAATTTTTGAATTAAAAGGTTCTTTAAGAACAGATTTAGGAAAAAAAGCAAACAAAGCTCTTCGTAGACAAGAATTAATTCCATGTGAATTATATGGTGGTGAAGAAAATATTCACTTTGCTATTGACGAAAAAGTGTTGGGTAAATTACTTTTTACACCAAACGTATATGTTATCAAAGCTGAGGTTGATGGAAAAAAATTCTCTTGTGTATTAAGAGATGTTCAATATCACCCAGTTAATGATAAAGCTTTACATGCTGATTTCTATCAAGTATTTGAGGACAAAGCTTTCGAAGTAGAATTGCCTATTAGAATTGAAGGATTTGCAAAAGGTATTCAAGAAGGTGGTAAATTAGCTATTGCTTTAAGAAAATTAAAAGTAAAAGGTTTAATGGCTAATCTTCCAGAAAATCTTCTTATCAATGTTACTCCTCTTGGTCTTGGAAAAAGTATTCAAGTTGGTCAACTTGACTATGAGAACTTAGAAGTACTAAATGCTAAAAATGCTGTAGTTGTTCAAGTTAAGCTTACAAGAGCTGCTCGTGCTGCTGCTATGGCTGCAAAATAGATTTCAACACTATTTTGCTCGGCATAAAAAAGCAAAAAATACAAACCTCCCATTTATTGAAGAATGGGAGGTTTTTTTTAATATCCCTCAATCGAAAGTGAAAGGATAGATTGGGTGCAAAGTTTTCATGGAAAATGCTGTGAATATTCTAACTTTGGATCTGCTATGATACAATTTCTTAAAAAACTATTTGGGCAGACCAAACAACTGCCTCAAGAAAATAATATTGAAATGAAATATCTGATTGTCGGCCTTGGAAACATTGGCGCTGAATATGCGAACACAAGACACAATATCGGGTTTCGTATTTTGGATGCTCTTGCCGAGACCGCTAAAATAGAATTTAAAGAAGCCCGGTATGGCGCTGTGGCTGAATATAAGTTTAAGGGAAGAACATTTATACTTGTAAAGCCAAATACTTATATGAATTTAAGTGGAAAATCGGTGAACTATTGGCTTCAGAAAGAAAAAATACCTGTAGAAAATATGATGGTTTTGGTAGATGATTTGGCCTTGCCGTTTGAAACCTTACGATTACGCCCGAAAGGTAGTGATGCTGGTCATAACGGCTTAAAACACATTAACGAAATACTCGGACACCAAAACTATAACCGTCTGCGCTTTGGAATTGGTTCTGATTTTGGCCGAGGACAGCAAGTAGACTATGTTTTAGGAGAATGGACTCCCGAAGAATTAGAGAAACTTCCGGAACTATATAAAATTTGTATCAACATGATAAAAGGAATGAGTACTATTGGCATTCAGCGAACCATGACAGCATACAACACGAAAAAATCAGGCAACTAAAAATTGAAAGCCATGGATGATAAGGTTAGGGTAGACAAATGGCTATGGGCTGTACGTATTTTCAAAACCAGAAGTATGGCAGCTGAAGCTTGTAAAAAAGGAAAAGTAACAATTGGTGGCGTAAACGTAAAACCATCACGCGAAGTGCGATTGAATGAACAAATTGACCTACGTGTGCCTCCTATTACCAGAAGCTATTTAGTTACAGCAATATCTGGCAAACGAATGGGTGCAAAACTAGCCGTTGATTTTGTAAAAGATATCACTGCTCAGGATCAATTGGATTTATTAGAAGCAACCAAAACTCGTGGATTTGAATCGCGGGACAGAGGTGTTGGAAGACCAACAAAATTGGATCGCAGACTAATTGACAAACTTAAGCAGGAGTAAATAAACATCAGGAACCGACAAGAAAAGATATGATAATAGCACAAGAAAAAAAGAAAACGAATTTAGCTGAATATATTCTTTACATGTGGCAAGTTGAGGATATCATAAGGGCTTATCAGTTTAATATTGATACAATTAACGAAAATATCATCAAGCAATTCAATCAACCAGAAGCTACTCAAAAAGAAATTAGAGATTGGTACGAAAACCTGATTGAAATGATGAAAATTGAAAAGGTGCAAGAAATGGGACACCTTCAGATTTTAAAAAACAATGTAAACGAGCTGTACGATTTTCATGTTTTTTTGCTAACAAAAGGAAAAGATGCTGCCTACAATAACCATTACCAAAGGGCCCTTGGAAATATAAACGAGTTTCGCGAAAAATCGAAAGCCACGCAAGAAAACAACGATATTGAAGTTTGTCTTACCGCTTTATACGGAATTTTAATGCTGAAACTTCAAGGAAAAGAAATCTCGAAAGATACTATTGCTGCAATTACCACTTTCAGTCAAATGATTTCTGAACTAACTGCAAAATACAAAGCCTTCGAAGAGGAAGCTGAATAATAAAATAACTCATCCTGTAAATATGACTCTGCCCCAAAAATATAACAACTGGCTATTACTGATTTTAGTTTCATTTATTTGGGGTAGTCCGTTTATTTTGCGAGAGATTGCATTGGAAAGCTTCAGCCACCAGCAAGTGGCTGCTTTTCAGGTTTTCTTCTCTTTTTTGCTATTTATTCCGCTAATCGTTAAAAACATTAAAAAACTATCGAAAGCAAACATTCTTCCTTTATTGCTTTCCGGAATAACAGGGAATATTGGTCCCTCCTATTTTTTTGCCAAAGCACAAACCCAAATCAATTCGTCGGTAGCAGGCATGCTAAATGCGATGTTACCCATGGTCACCTTACTACTCGCTATTCTATTTTTTAAAGCGAATACAAATAAGAAAGTAATCGGAGGAATTCTATTAGGATTTGCAGGAACTTTAGTGATTAGTTTCTCTCAAGATTCTATGGGAGCTTCCTACTTTTGGGGTGTTTTTTATGTGTTTATGGCTATTTTATCGATTGCCTTTAGTATTAATATTGTTAGTTTTTCCTTACCAAATCTCAATGGCACCGAAATTGCCTCTTTGGCATTTCTTTTTGTTGGACCAATGGCTGGCGGCTTTTTGGCTTTCACCGATTTAACTGCACCTTTTGCATCTGAAAGTTTATCGAAAAGTGCATTAATGCTTGGATTAATGGCTGTTTTAACTTTTGCCGGAGTTATTCTTTACAATCAGCTCATCAAAAAATCATCGCATGTTTTTGCTGCCTCTATCGCGTACATCATTCCTATTGTTGCCATATTTTGGGGTATTGTAATTGGTGGCGATTCTATATCCATTCCCCAAATTGCATCTATTTTTATTATCTTAGTTGGAGTTCATCTAACCAACCGATAACGTGAATAAAAAGATTATTTCTGCCATTGCATCGGGCCTGCTTCTAGGAATTCCTTTTTGCATACCATCCTTTTTTTTTCTCCTCTTTTTTGCATGGATTCCTCTTCTTTGGCTCGAAGAAAAAACCATCAACCATCCCAACTCCTACGTTCTTTTCAATTATGCTTTTCTGAGCTTTTTAATTTGGAACATTCTGGCATATTGGTGGGTGGGCAAAGCTCAAATTACAGGTGTAATACTCATTATACTAATCAATTCTTTGTTGCTTGCGCTGATTTTCTGGATGATCAGCAGAACGAGAAAAAGCTTGAAAATAGCCATTCTATTCCCCTTTTTACTAATTTGGTTAGGATTTGAATACTTTGATACCTGGTGGGATTTAGCCTGGCCTTGGCTAAATTTAGGAAATGCTTTTGCCTCTGCACCAAAATGGATACAGTGGTATGAATTTACAGGAACTCGTGGCGGAAGCTTGTGGATCATCCTTATAAATTTGGGTTTCTTTGCTCTGATAAAGAATCCAAAAAAAAAGATTGTATTTAGAGCGATTGGAATGTTCCTTTTAATTGGCATTCCTCTCCTCTTCTCTATTTTTCTATATCACCAAAAAGAGAATGTCAGGGGAACTAAAAGTTTCGCACTCATCCAACCAAACTTGGATCCGTACACCGAAAAATTTGTTCCCGAAAACGAAGAAAAACACTTTGCTGATTTCCTAAAAACGGCAGACTCTATTTGCAGTATTCATCATCCTGAATTCTTATTCGCACCCGAAACTGTGATTTTAACACCTATCGATGAAACTAAACCGAACCAATCGTACAACTACCTCCGATTACTCGAGTTAAAAAAGAAATATCCTAAAACAAAAATACTAATTGGAACTCACAGTAAAATAGAGTCTGAATCGTTCAATTCAGCATTGTTTTTAAGCGATACAATAACTCCTGAATTTTATCACAAAACAAAGCTAGTCCCTTTATTTGAGAGAGTGCCATTTGATAAATACCTGAGCTTTTTAAAAGATTATTCGATTGAAATAGGAGGATATCAGGGAACCTACAGCAGTAATAATGACATTGACTATTTCTTATCGGATTCCATAGCATTGGTACCTGTTGTTTGCTTCGAATCCATTTTCGGCGACTACTGCGCACAAAGAGTTCCTGAAATACCAAGCTTTATTTGTATGATTACCAATGACGGTTGGTGGAAAACGACTCCAGGCTATCAACATCATTTTAATTTTAGCCGATTAAGAGCAATTGAAAGTCGCAGGGATTACATTCGGGTAGCTAACAATGGAATTTCTGCTCATATTAACTCAAAAGGCACAATTATTGCTAAAACTAAATGGTGGAATAAGACCGTTTTAACTGGCGAGTTAATTCTTAGAAAAGAAAAAACGTTTTACTCAGAACATGGAGATTACATTGGTCGGGTTTGCCTGTTCATTGCCACTCTTTTATTAATCTTTGTTAAAATTCGTGTATCAACACAATCTATTGTAAAAAGAAACAGTTAAATATTTTACATTTACCATCGAATTAAATTTACTTACGAATCAATTTTAAAAATAATATTTATACTATGAGACGATTACTATTTGCACTTTTTAGCATCTGCTTTTTTGTTGGATCAGCAAATGCAGTAACCAAACACAAAAAAATTGAAAAGACCTTTAAGGCAGGAGAAAACCTTAAAATTGAATCGAAATACAGTAAAATTCAGATTAAACACTGGGAAAATCCTGAAATTAAGTTTGAGATACTAATAAGTGTGGAAGGTTCGGATGATGAGAAAGCCAACAAAATGACCGATGATATTACCATCGATTTTACCGAAGGAGATACTCAATTATCTGCGGAAACTGTATTTGGAGACTTTTTCTCCTTAAAAAAGCTGAGCAATTCACTTTTTAACAAGGGCGAAATTACAATTACTTATACCGTACAACTGCCTTCAAGTGTGAATTTAGACATTATTCAAAAAGATGGAGATGTTTTTATGGATAGTCATGATGGCAAACTAAATCTTGATTTAAACAATGGAAACTTTACTGCCGAAAACTTAAATGGCGAAAACAATTTCACCCTTACCGGATGTACTTTTAAAGTTCAACAACTGAGCGATTCAAAACTAAATGTTGCGAACTCGAAAGTGAGCATCGAAGATGCCAATAAACTAACCGGCGAAAGTCGCGATTCCGAATTTACTATCGCCGTTGCCAATAACATTAGCATGACTTCGGCTCGCGATAAATTCGAAGTGAAAGAGTTAGAATATCTTTACGGATCGTCGAACTTTAGTAAATTTGACATTAGCCAATTAGGTGGCGAAATTGATTACGATTTAAAATTCGGACACATTAATGTATTCAATATCAACAACATGTTTTCGTTTATAAAATTAGACTCGAAATATGCCGATGTAGGACTTAGTTTTATGGAAGGTGCTCAAATTGATTACGAAATCAATCACAAATCGGTAAAATTCGATAATTCCAAAGACTTTCTTTTATCGAATAAAGAAACTGCTGATAAAAAAACATTCGTGGCAAAAGGTCGTGTAGGCGATAAAAAAGCATTCTCGAAACTTAATATCAGAGCCAACAATTGCAAAATGAGATTGCAGTAAACATATTTCACCCTTAAAGGGCATAAATAGAACACCTAAAACAATAGACCAATTCCGAGATGAGTTGGTCTATTTATTTTAGTTTGACTGACACCAATAAGCTCTTTTAATTGTTTGCTTTATAATTAGATAACAACTCCAAATAAATATCCTACAACTGCTGTTAATCCCATTGCAATAGTTCCCCAAAATGTAATTCGGGTAACTGCCCTGCCAATGCTTGAGCCACCTGTTTTGGCCGCTAAAGCACCTAAAACAATCAGAAAAAAGATAGCTGAACCATAAAGCGAATACTCCAAGCTTTTTAATGGTAAAAATAAAGTTACCAAAAGCGGTAGTACTCCTCCAACACTAAATGCGGCACCTGATGCAAAAGCTGCTTGAATTGGTTTAGCCTGACTCATTTCATTAATTCCCAGTTCATCGCGAACATGCGCTGCCAATACATCGTGCTCCGACAATTCGATTGCAACGGTTAATGCCGTTTCTTTTTTTAAGCCTCTTTTTTCATATATTTCTGCCAAACGCATTAATTCGATTTCCGGCATTTCTTCCAACTCTTGTTTTTCTCTTTCGATATCCGAATTTTCCACGTCGGTTTGAGAACTTACCGAAACATACTCTCCTGCTGCCATTGATAACGCCCCTGCAACCAATCCAGCAACTGCTGCCAACACAATAGGTTCGCGAAGATCACTTGCTGCTGCAATACCAATAGCCAAACTTGCTGTAGACAAAATACCATCATTCGCACCAAGAACAGCCGCCCTCAACCAATTACTTCTATGTATGTAATGATTATCTAAATAGTTATCCGTTTTCTCTGTCATTTTTCAAATAGTTTTCAAAAATCAATCTCTTAACAACATAATTATCTTATCTGTATCCCAATAAAGGTACAGTTTGTTTTCACTTGATGGGAGAATAATTACAATTTTTTAGTGATTAAAAAAGCCTATATTCCCTCGGTAAAAACGCTAAATTATAAAATTAGCTCTTGTAAAAAGAAATGGTTTCCCCATAAAATATATTTCAAGTTCCGAATAAGATACAAGGGCACCACATCAAAGCAAAAGACTTTTAACATCTTTTAAATCCACAATATCATCCTTTTTACTATCTTCCTGCGAATTTTAAAATAGATAAAATGAAGAAAATCACCATATTATTTTTGCTAAGTTTTGTAATTACAAGCGTATTTGGTCAAACAACACTAAAACAACACTTCGAGAAGGATTTACGAAATTATACCACCGCATTTAATAACAAACAATGGAGCACAGTTACTCAAATGATGTATCCACCAATGTTTAAAATGATGAGCAAAGACAATATGCTTATGGTTTTAGAACAAATGGATAATTTGGGAGTTCAAATGACAACCGACTTTCGATCGGTCGACAATATTTCTAAAGTAGTAGATTATGGAAACGAAAAATTCTGTAAAATTAAATACTACGGCATTATTGAAGTAAAACTTACCGGATTAATGTCGCAGGGAAGTTCGCTAATGCAACCTCAGTTTGAACAGGAATTCGGCAAAGAGAATGTAAAATATAACGAAACATCAAATTCATTTACCATTCAGGCACATCGTTCAATGGTGGCTGTAGCCGATAAAAAAACCGATAACTGGAAATATATTGATGTGAATTCACCTCAGGCCAAAGGATTGAAAAGGCTAATCCCTGAAAAGGTACAAGAACAACTCGACTAATAGTTTTAAAAAATAGAAAATGAAAATATATTTTTCGGGATCGATACGTGGAGGACAACAGGATACAGATTTATATGCAGATTTAATTCGTGAATTAAAACAATACGGAACAGTATTAACCGAGCACATTGGTTGCAAAACAATAGATCACACTTTAACCGATCAGGAAATTCACGATCGGGATATTGCATGGGTGAAAGAATCGGATATTGTAATTGCAGAAGTAACAGTTCCCTCGCTTGGAGTTGGTTACGAAATAGGAAGAGCTATTGATATGAAAAAACGGATTATCTGTTTGTACCGTTCGTTAAATGGCAAAACAAGCTCTGCAATGATTTTGGGATGCAAAGATTTGCAATGTTTCCAATACTCCAACCTAAAAGAAGCTATAGCGATTTTTAAAACAAACCTAAAAGCGAAATGAACTGGAAAGATATTACTTACTTAAAATCTGGCTCGGAAATTCAAAAACAAGCGTTTAAATGTTTAAATACACTTCAAATTTTCGATCTTCTCGCAGCTCATTCTCCTATTTTAACGGGAACTATTCCTATTGGTATTTCCATTGATTCTAGTGATTTAGATATTGCCTGCAACTATATGGATGCAGACAAATTCGAAAAAAAAATACAGTCTTTATTTGGAGAACAAAAAGAATTTAAAATTCAGCAAAAGGAAAAAAACGGGTACTGGGTTGTAATTGCTACCTTTAATTTCCAGAATTTCCCAATCGAACTATTTGGCTCTCTTTTTCCTCCCACCTCGCAAAATTCCTATCGCCATATGCTGATAGAACATCGAATTCTGCAATTATTAGGCGAAGATTTTAAGCAACAAATTATTCATTTAAAACAAAATGGTTTAAAAACTGAACCCGCATTTGCTAAATTGTTTCAACTCGATGGGGATCCCTTTCAGCAATTACTTGAGATGGATGATTTAACAGATACCGAAATACTTCAACAATGGAATAGGAGCTAAAACCTACTTACTCACCTATTTTACTCCCAATTCTACCAATGCGGATTATCTCCTTTTACAGAGATTACTTACAAAAAAATTAATGTTAGACATTGATTCTTATTCGTCTGCCAAATACTTAAAACAATCCCGCATTAAATTTAGTCTATCAGCAGTTTAAAATTTACATTTACCTAGATTTTAATAAGATGGAAGGATTAAACTGTTGGGAGTATTTTATGTGTGGCAGAGAGGCTGGTGGTGTTAATTCTCAAGAATTTGGTGCCTGTCCAGCAAGTACTTTCTATAAGCACAACGGCATTAACGGCGGCAAATTTTCTGGCAGATATTGTTGGACTGTAGAAGCTACTTTATGCGATACTAAAATTAAAGGCGGAATAGAGGAAAAGCTGCTAAGCTGTCTTCATTGTAGTTTTTTTAAACAAGTAAACTACGAAGAAGGACGTGAATTTACCCTTATGCATTTGGAAAAATAAAAGTACATTTTCCAATCCCGAATTCACAATTCATTTGCACTTTACAGCGAATTATCATCACGACACCTCTCTAATAAATTGATATAATATATTAGAAGATAGCTTATTAAAATTCAAAAATTTGCTCTATTTTAGGACTAAAAGGTTTGTTTATCCGTATTTAATCAATACATTAGAAAAGGTTTTTTACCGAACCTAATTTTTTCAGACCAAACATTTCCCGTGAGCCAATTAATAATAAGGATTAAAAGCGACGCAAATGATGGATTTTACGGATATTTTTAAAAATAATATAACAGTTCACACGCTCATAGAGTCGATGTCGGAAGGCGTTATTTTCATAAACAAACAAGCTGAAATTTTATTAGTGAATAAAATGGCAAATCAGTTATTTGGCTACCAAAATAATGAACTAATAGGCCAAAAAATTGAACTATTAATCCCAAACAGTTTTAAGGAAAAACACAAAACCCATCTATCCAATTATTTTTCAGCTCCAAAAATACGTCCTATGGGGCATGCAAACTCCATATTAAGTGGTTTAAAAAAGGACGGATCTGTTTTTTCGCTTGAAATTAGTTTGAGCTTTATTAATACGGATCAAGAATTACTAGGTGTTGCTTTTATTACAGACATTTCGGCTCGCGTAAAAGCCGAGAATGAACTTAAAATTAGAAATATTGAATTAGATGCTTTTGCTCATACAATTGCCCATGAGTTACATTCCCAATTAAATAGCACAATTGGTTTCAGTCAGATAATTCTCAACAACAAAAATTTAAGTGAAGAGAAACGGAATTCTTTTTTAGAAATGATTGTTTCCAGTGGTTTTAAAATGGACAGTATTGTTCGAGAAATGCTTCTTTTCTCGAGTCTTAAAAAAGACGAAATACGAAAAACTCAGCTACCTATGAAAGAAATTGTTCGCGAAGCTATTCGTCGTATTCCTGAATCTAAAAAAAACACTGCAGACATTGTTATTCCAACTGCGTTTGAGCCTTCTATTGGGCATGGTCCCTGGATTGAAGAGGTTTGGTATAATTATATTTGCAACTCGATTAAATATGGCGGTTCGCCTCCAAAAATCGAAATTGGAAGTTCACAAACTAAAAATGGGTACAGCAAATTTTGGGTGAAAGATAATGGCAAAGGTCTAGATAAAAGACAATGTGAAATTATTTTTGTTGATCCTCAGCAATTGGGTGATGGAGTAATTAAAGGTCATGGACTAGGATTATCAATCGTAAAACGAATTGTAAAAAAGCTAGATGGTTACGTGGAAGTTGAAAGTATACCAAACAATGGAAGCATTTTCAGTTTTTATTTGCCCCGCTCTGCAAACAATTCTCTCTAATATTATAATTAGCTGATTGCCGAATATAAATAAAAACGACAACCAACTAAATAAGTAATTACGATCTCTTTAATATTTCTCTGGCTATTACCACTCCATTCACCGATGCCTGCATTAAACCTCGTGTAATTCCCGCTCCATCGCCACCTAAATAAAGATTTTTAACCGAAGTAGACTGAAATCCTTTATCCACTTTCGTGATATTGCTATAAAATTTCACCTCCACACCATACAATAGCGTTTCATCAGATGCTAATCCTGGAGTTACTTTATCCAGCGCCAAAATCATTTCCTCAATATCTTTCAATATTCGATGTGGTAAAACAAGACTTAAATCGCCCGGCACAGCATCTTTTAATGTTGGCATAATATTATTTCGGTACAAACGACTCGTGGTAGTTCTACGTCCTCTTATTAAGTCTCCAAACCGTTGCACCAATATTTGATTATTGGTAAGCATATTGGCCAAACGTGCAATGTGCTTTCCATATTCAATAGGCGCTTTAAAAGGTTCCGTAAACTTCTGCGATACCAATAATGCAAAGTTGGTATTATCACTCTTTAAATCTTTAAAACTATGTCCGTTTACCACCGCCAAGTTATCGTCGTAGTATTCCGACGACACAAAACCACCTGGGTTTGAACAAAAAGTCCTTACCTTATCATCAAAAGTTTGTGTATAATGAATTAATTTTGCTTCGTAAAAATTGTCATTAATATCCTTCATCACCTCATTCCTGCACTCCAGGCGTACTCCAATATCAACAACTCCTACTTCGGTAGAAATACTTTCCTTGCTACACTCCTTCATTAACCAATCGGCCCCATCGCGACCCACCGAAACCATTACAATATCCGCAAAGTAATCTCCTTTTCCATTTTTAACTCCTTTAATTTTATCCCCTTCTAAAATCAGACTTTCAACAGCGCTGTTAAAGTGTACAACGACTCCTCTCTCAATTACGAAATCGTACAATTTTCGATATAATTCCTGAGCTTTCTCGGTACCAAGATGACGAACCGGGCAGTGAACCAACTTTAAGTTCGCCTCAATAGCCTTTTTTCTAATTTTTTCCATTTCTGGAGTTAGAGATTCTCCATGAATATCGGAAGCTGCTCCAAAATTCAAATACACCTCATCGGTATACTTAATCAGATTAATGGTTTCCTCCATTCCCAAATAATCGGGTAAAGTACCTCCTACCTCGGGCGATAATGATAGTTTCCCATCCGAAAAGGCTCCTGCTCCAGCCCATCCAGTAGTAATACTGCAAGGTTTACAATGCACACATTTTCCTCCATTGGTATGTTTAGGACACTTCCGCTTGTCCATTCCTCTTCCTTTTTCAAGGATTAAAATATTTAAATCAGCACGATTCTTTACTAATTCATAAGCACAAAAGATACCGGCAGGACCGGCTCCAACAATAATCACATCGTATTTCTTCATACGTATTATTTAAATTTATTATCGATTAATGCGGCTTACCTAAGTTCGGTTTTTTCAAAAGGCAAACTTTCAAAAATAGGAATTCTTTTCATGCAAATCACATAAAACACGCTATAATGAATATAATCCTAAATTAACATCAAAACTCATCTTATAACATGATTCTTTTCCGCTGTATCTTCGTTAAATAAGATGCAGGAAAACTAGGCTATCTCTTACTTTTTTGCCTTGATACAGCAGAAAATTATTCCATTTTATTTAAAGATACTTTTGAAATGAAATTGGTATAAATAGGTGTGACTAAATAAAAAAAGGTCGAAATGACAATTCATCTCGACCTTTTAAAACTTTATAATACCCTTTTATCTATTCTTAAATTCTTTTTTTCCGTTTTCCAAAAATTCTACAAAAGCATCTGCATTTAAATCGTAGGCTCTTGGCTCCACTAAGGTATCTTCCGAATTATCCAAAAGTACGTAATATGGTTGCGCATTTACACCAAATCGAGTAATCTGAAAATCAGCATATTTTTTTCCCAAAGTCTTTTTCACTTTCCCATCGTAGGTTGAAGTAATCCAGTCCGACTCTGGTAAAGCCTGCTTATCATCTACATACAATGCAATAATAATGTAATCTTCGCGCAGAATTTTTTGAACCCGTGGATCGGACCAAACATTGGCTTCCATTTCACGACAATTCACACATCCGTGCCCTGTAAAATCAATAAAAATGGGTTTATTCTGCTCTTTTGCACAAGCTAAGCCTTGTTCAAAATCGAAATACCCTTTTAAACCATGTGGCAAATGAAGATGATCTGCATATTTTGGAGCTTCACAAAGTTCAGCCTCCGCCTTCCCACTAGAACCCGATTGTTCCCGAACTATAGCAGAAATATCAAAATCCTGACTAGTTTGTGGTGGCAAATACCCTGAAATACCTTTTAAAGGTGCACCAAACATTCCTGGAACCATATAAACAACGAATGAAAACGAAACTATCGCCAGCATTAATCGTGGCACCGAAATAAATTTGATATCGCTATCGTGACTAAATTTTAATTTTCCCAATAAATAGAATCCCATTAAGGTGAAAATTACAATCCAAATTCCCAAATAAATTTCTCTATCCAGCAATCCCCAATGATAAGTCTGGTCGGCAATACTTAAAAACTTAAGTCCTAAAGCCAGCTCTAAAAATCCTAAAACAACCTTCACAGAATTTAACCAGCCTCCAGACTTTGGCAAATTATTCAACCACGATGGGAATATGGCAAATAAGGTAAATGGCAACGCAAAGGCTAGCGAGAATCCAAACATTCCAACAATAGGCTCCAATACTTCCCCTCCGGCCGATTGAACCAAAATAGATCCTACAATTGGACCGGTACAAGAAAACGACACTAATACCAGTGTAAAAGCCATAAAGAAGGATCCGGCTAAACCGCCTTTATCTTCATTGGATACCGATTTATTAACAATCCAACTTGGTAAGGTAATTTCAAACATTCCGAAAAAAGAGAATGCAAACACCAAAAATATCACAAAGAAAATAACATTAGGAATCCAATGTGTACTTAGCCAATTGGCAAAACTTGGTCCGAGTGTTACTGCTACAATTGTTCCAATAATAGTATAGATTCCAATAATAGAAATGCCGTAAAAAACCGCATTAGTAATCGCTTTACGGCGATTTTCTGAACTGTGCATAAAAAAGGAAACCGTCATTGGTATCATCGGAAACACACACGGTGTTAAAAGTGCAATCAGTCCGAATGTAAAGGAAATAAAAAACAAAGACCACAATGAGGTATACTCTTTTCGAGGATTCTTCATTGGGTTTATTTTCTCTTTCGCAGGCTTTACCGTCTCAACAATTGCTGCTTTTTTTCCTGCATTTAATTGAAACTCGAAGTCAGGAGTATACATCACACATTCGCCTTCGCGACAAGTCTGATATTCCATTTCCCCTTCAATGGAAAATGCATTTTCAGAAAGTAATTTGACTTTTTGTTTTAGAATTGCCTCTTCAACAAAATACTGAATGTCCATTTCAAAAATGTCATCGTACTCGGTTTTTGGCTTGGTAATTTCTTCCAAATCTCCTATCAATTCGTAATTACCAGACTCTACAAAAGTGTAACTGAATCGAATTGGGCCTCCATCAGGAAAATGTTGGGAATAAAGATGCCATTCCTTGTCAATTTTGGCTGTAAAAACCAAATTAACTTCGGTGTTGCTAACTTGTTCTGTTGTAAAATTCCAAGATACCGTTTCGCGAATTTGCGCTTGAACGGAAATAAGGCTACTAAGGAAAACTCCAAGGAATAAAATCAGAAGTTTCTGTTTCATGTGCTATAATTTAAGTGCTTGAACGCATAAAATTAATATTATAAAGCACCTTAACAAAGCCTTTAACAAAATGATAACAAAGTTTAAAAATCGTAAATAAAGATTTTTTTCACTGAATTACAACAAATCTATTTCCTGATTATTTTTATCGAAGAATTTATAAACCAACATATCGTAGGAAGGAATCTCACGAACAGACAGTTTAATACCTAATTCTGATTGCCATTTTCTACGTAAAGTTTTCCAAATTCCTTTATTGATATAGGCAGCAACAAAAGGATGAACTTTTAAGGTAAGTTTCTTATCATTTTGCTCATCAACCAATCGTTTCAAAGTTTGTTCAATTTGATCGGTAAGTAAAACTGCTGGAGTAATTTTCCCAGTACCCAAACAAGTTGGACAGGTCTCCTGAATTTCCACATTCATCTCAGGACGAACCCGTTGACGTGTAATTTGCATCAAGCCAAATTTACTTAATGGCAAAATATTGTGTTTCGTACGATCAAGCCCCATTATCTCTTTCATCTTCTCGAAAACTTTCAGACGGTTTTCGGCAGAATGCATATCGATAAAATCGACAACAATAATTCCTCCCATATCGCGCAAGCGAAGCTGGCGGGCAATTTCCTCTGCAGCAGCTAAATTCACTTCTACGGCATTAGATTCCTGATCGTTACCTGCTTTTGAACGATTTCCACTATTCACATCAACAACGTGAAAAGCTTCGGTGTGCTCAATAATTAAATAAGCTCCGTTTTTAAAAGAAACCGTTTTTCCGAAAGAAGACTTTATTTGTTTATCGATACCAAGTTGATCGAAAATAGGTACATCACCAGTAATATGCTTTACAATTTTCGATTTCTCGGGAGCAATACTTTCAATGTAGTTTTTAATGTCTTTTGCCGCATTGGCATCATTAATATAGATATTCTCGAATGAAGAGTTAAGAATATCACGCAAAATAGCAGAGGTTCTATCCATTTCTCCCAAAACTAACTTAGGTGGATTTAAATCTCTGATGTGCTCAAAACTAGATTCCCATTTTTCAACCAAAGATCTTAATTCCTGATCAAGAGCCGCTACCCTTTTCCCCTCAGCAACAGTACGTACAATTACGCCATAATTTTTTGGCTTTATACTTTGAAGCAACTTCTTTAGCCGAAGTTTTTCTTCTGACGAACTAATTTTTTGGGAAATAGAAACCTTGTCGGAGAAAGGCATTAAAACCAGATTTCTTCCGGCAATAGAAATTTCCGAACACAATCTTGGTCCTTTTGTTGAAATAGGTTCTTTGGCAACCTGAACAAGAATATGCTGACCCGACTTTAAAATTTCGGATATTTTACCATTCTTATCAATATCCGCCTCTAATTTCATTTTAGAGATAGACAGGTTTCGACCATTTTTAGCGAGAGCCTGTTGTAGAAATTTAGTAAGAGATCTGTATTGATGACCTAAATCTAAATAGTGTAAAAAAGCGTCCTTCTCATATCCTACATCAATAAATGCAGCATTTAGACCCGGCATTATCTTTTTCACTTTTCCCAGATAAATATCACCTACCGCAAACTGAAGATTACTCTTTTCTCTGGTTAACTCAATCAGTTGCTTATTGCTCAACAAAGCAATAACAATTTCATTAGGGGTTACATCAATTACTAGCTCGTTACTCACTACTTTTCTTTCTTATTTTTAATAAAGATAATCAGTTCTTACAAATAGATAAACCTAAAGTACTAAAAAGTTCTTTAGGTTTATCTCTTTTGTTTTTACAAACAATCAATTCAAAAGAATCTATTTCTTTTTCTTATGACGGTTTTTTCTTAATCTTTTCTTACGCTTGTGCGTAGCCATTTTATGTCTTTTTCTTTTTTTTCCGCTTGGCATATCTTCAATATTTTAAAATTAATTACAATCTAAGACTACTTTACGTTAGTTTTAACTTTACTAACGAATGTTTTAGCTGGTTTAAAAGCTGGTATAAAGTGCTCAGCAATAATAATTGTTGTGTTTTTAGAAATGTTTCTTGCAGTTTTCTCTGCTCTTTTCTTAACGATAAAACTCCCGAAACCTCTTAAATACACATTCTTTCCTTTTACCAAAGAACCTTTGATAGTATCCATGAAAGCTTCAACAGTTTTTTGTACTGTAATTTTCTCAATTCCTGTGTTTTTAGAAATCTCGTTAACAATATCTGCTTTAGTCATCTCTTAAAAAATCTTTAATTATCAATTATTTACATCATCATTTTCTCAAATCAGACTGCAAATATATATGATTTCTAGCTATTAATGAAATCGAAAACAATTATTTTTACGCAAATTTGAAAAAAAAAGATCAATACAAATAATTTCGAGATGCTTAGTAACCAAATCATAAGCTGGTATTTGCAAAACAAACGCGACTTACCATGGCGTAAAACCAAAGATCCGTATCAAATATGGATATCAGAAATCATGCTTCAACAGACAAAGGTAGCCACTGTAATTGACTATTTTAGTCGATTCTTAAACCAATTTCCAACAATTTCTGATTTAGCAAATGCCGAAGAGCAAGAAGTTTTAAAAATATGGCAAGGTTTAGGTTACTATTCGCGAGCTCGAAATTTACACGCGGCAGCTAAAACTATTCAGTCGGAGTACAATGGTGTTTTTCCTAATTCCTATAAAGAGATTCTTAAACTAAAAGGAATTGGTAGCTATACTGCTGCCGCCATTGCCTCCTTTGCCTTCCAACTTCCCTATGCGGCAGTGGATGGGAATGTATATAGAGTATTGTCACGAATATATGGTATCAACTTAGCCATTGATAGCACCGAAGGAAAAAAGTATTTCCAGAATATAGCTAGCGAGACGATGGAAAAAGCTCCAGCCGAAATCTATAATCAAGCCATTATCGAATTTGGTGCACTGCAATGCATTCCTCGGAATCCAAAATGTGAAATTTGTCCGCTTAGTAGCCAATGCTTTGCTTACAATGCCAAACAGGTGGATCAATTCCCTATTAAATCGAAACAAATTAAAGTTAAAAATCGCTATTTTTACTATTTGTTTCTATCTTGTGAAAATCGATTTTTAATCGAAAAAAGAAAGGAAAAAGACATCTGGGAGAACTTGTTTCAATATCCTTTGATTGAATGTGATAAACAAGTTTCGACAA
The DNA here is from genome assembly GCF_002843315.1 of Labilibaculum filiforme. Taxonomy (GTDB): domain Bacteria; phylum Bacteroidota; class Bacteroidia; order Bacteroidales; family Marinifilaceae; genus Labilibaculum; species Labilibaculum filiforme. The sequence continues at coordinate 320,281 of NZ_MVDD01000001.1, forward strand.
ATGAGTTGATACAAACTAAAGAATGGGAAAAGTTATTTGAGAACTTAGAATTGGTTATTCGTTCGGTATCCGAAAAAGTGGTTCATAAATTAAGCCATCAAAACTTACACACCACTTTCATACATATCGAAATTAATATCGATAAGCTGAAAAATAAAAATGGATATCAAGTCATTTCCTATTCTGAAATATCAAAGTACCCATTCCCTAAACTAATTGAAGATCATCTAAATAAGATCACTAAAAATAACTTATAATAACATTATGATATCAGAATAAGTTTGTATCTTTAAACTATTGTTAAACTAAAAAAAATCAAAATATGTCAGTAAACAAAGTAATTCTTGTTGGAAACGTTGGTAAAGATCCAGAAGTAAAATACCTTGATAATGGTGTTGCTGTGTGTAATTTTTCTCTTGCTACCAGCGAAACATACAACAATAAAAACGGGGAAAAGGTTACCCAAACAGAATGGCACAATATCGTATTCTGGCGAAAATTGGCGGAAATTGCCGAAACCTACGTTAAAAAAGGAATGCAAATTTACGTTGAAGGACAACTTAGAACACGTAACTGGGAAGATAAAGATGGTGTAAAAAGATATACCACTGAAATTTTTGGCACCAGCATGCAAATGTTAGGTCGAAAAGCCGATAATAATTCCGAACCACAAACAAATCCGGAAGTTGCCCAACATACGGTGGCCGACTCGACGGAGGCAGAAGAAACGGATGACCTCCCTTTTTAGGCATCCTATTTAAAACTAATTTCATACAAAATTGGAAACTGAAGAATTTACTAAACTTTTTTTAAGCAATACTGATATTGCTTTTTATGCTATTGATATAAGTACCATTATAAGTTTGCTTATAATGGTACTTCTTTTGTTTTGTTCTGCGGTGATTTCAGGATCGGAAGTCGCTTTATTTTCACTTTCACCACAAAACATTAATCATTTGGAAGCCGATGATAATCCAGTAAATAAAAAGCTTTTAAAACTACTACACCAACCGGAAAAGCTATTGGCTACCATATTAATTGGTAACAATTTTGTTAATATTGGAATCGTAATTCTTTCTAGTTTTATTACTAATTCCTTAGTCGATTTCTCGAATGCTCCAACGCTCGGCTTTATCGTTCAGGTGGTTGTAATAACCTTTTTACTCCTGCTTTTTGGCGAAATAATCCCCAAAGTGTATGCGACCCAAACATCATTAAGTTTTTCAAAATTTGTGGCTTACCCTTTATATTACATGGAAAAAGTATTTCAACCTCTTTCCATTGTACTTATTAAATCGACCTCGATAGTTAATAAACGAATTTCTAAAAAACAGAATATCTCGATGGTAGATCTTTCGCAGGCATTGGAACTTACTGCCGATGAAATTACCGAGGAAATGGAGATTTTGGAGGGGATCGTAAATTTTGGAAATATTAATGTTGAAGAGATAATGATTTCCAGAATGGATGCTATTGCTGTTGACCTCAGAACTAGTTTTAGTAAATTAAAATCGGTAATTATTGAATCTGGATTTTCTCGAATTCCTGTTTTCGATAAAAGTATTGACAATATTAAAGGGATATTATATGTGAAGGATTTACTTCCTCATCATCATAAACCAAGTACTTTTCGCTGGCAATCGACTATTCGACCTCCATTTTATGTGCCCGAAACAAAAAAAATTAATGATTTACTAGAAGAATTTCAAACTCAGAAAAACCACATGGCAGTTGTTGTTGATGAGTATGGTGGCACTTCAGGAATTATTACCATGGAAGATATTATTGAAGAAATTGTTGGTGACATTACCGATGAACTGGATGATAGTAAAGCAACCTTCACAAAAGAAGAAGATGGATCGTACTTATTTGAAGGAAAAACATCGCTAAACGACTTTTTTAAGGTGGTAGAGGTAGACTCCACGTTTTTTGATAAGATTAAAGGTGATGCAGAAACCTTAGCAGGTTTACTTCTTGAAATAAAGGGAGAAATTCCACAGAAAAAAGAAGAATTTAAATATAAAAATCATCGCTTTATTGTGGAAGCGGTAGATAACCGACGCATTAAGAAAATTCGATTTATACTTCCAAAACTTCCTGCCAAAAAGTAATTTCGTATTCTCAAAACTATAAATGTTCTTCTTGAATATCTTCATCCATAACTTATGAAATTGTATCGCAAGCTTTCCATCCTTCTTTTTCTTTTAATCGCTTTCACAGCTATTTCGTGTAAAAAGAAATATACGCCTAAGCCCAAAGCCTATTACCGAATCGATTTTCCAGCAAAGGAATATCAGAATTGGAATTCAGATTTTCCCTACAGCTTTGATCTTTTATCAATGGCAAAAATAGAAAAAGACGCAAGTAAAGGTGCTGAGAAATATTGGCTCAACATTCAATATCCCGACTATCGAGCAACCATTCACCTTAGCTATAAAACCGTAGATAATAACCTGGAAGAGTATTTGGAAGATTCAAGAAAAATGGCTTACAAACACTCAATAGTAGCAGATGCGATCGCTGAACAAGTCTACTTTAACGATACCAATAAAGTGTATGGAATGATTTACCGTATTAAAGGAAATGCGGCATCGTCGGTGCAATTTATAGCAACCGACAGTACCAGTCATTTCTTAAGAGGTGCTTTGTATTTTCGCGAACATCCTAATCAAGATTCCTTAGCTCCAGTCATCCAATTTATCGATAAAGATATTGTTCGACTGATGGAAAGCCTAAAATGGGAATAAGCTAATCGTGTACTATGCCAATTTGCCAACAAATACAAATTAATGATTCGTGCCAACTAATTGTTTGGAAAACCACCGAACCTTTAGAGGAATTGATGCAACTTGTGCACTTAACTCCCGATGAAACTATCCGAATGAACTCGTTTGGTAGTTTATCCCGAAAAATTGAATTTGCAGCAACACGATGCCTAGTGCAAAGCTATTTTGGACAAAATGTAGGGATTAAGAACGATGAACATGGTAAGCCTCACCTCATCAATTCAAACCTGAACATCAGTATTTCTCACTCAAAATTGTACGTTGGAATATTAATAGGAGAGCAATACGCCGTGGCTCTAGATATAGAGTACTTATCGGATCGGGTAAATAAAATAGCTACACGATTTCTTTCTGAAACAGAATTAAATAGCATCGAAAAGGAAAATAAGATTTTACACATTTATCAGCATTGGTGTGCCAAGGAGTGTTTAATTAAATTGTACGGAAAAAAAGATGTTCACTTAATTGATGAATTAAAGATCTCTCCTTTTTCGCCTAACGATTCTTCTTTCTCTGGACAAGTTTGCCGAACCGATTTTTCAGAAACTTATCAATTTCATTATATCCTGTTTGAAAACTATTTGCTGGTTTATTCCTGCAAAAAAAGCCAATAGGACTTGAATAACCGCATCCCCTTGGCTTTGTATTTTGCATTCTTAATTTGATCACTAATTTACCAGTTCGTGTATCGGATTTCCATCGCAACCTGACGGAATCGAGATATTTAAAAAACTCGAAATGGTAGGAACAATATCCTCAATATAAATTGACCTTGAAATTACAGAACGCTTAATTTTCCATCCATACCAAAACAATGGAACCTGATTTGTATAAGAATATTGTGCTATTTCGTCGCGTTCATCCTTTATGCTATGCATCCATCCTGGCTCTAAAGTAAGCATTACATCTCCCGAACGTTTTTGATTGAAAGAACGTTGTACTTTTTGTATTACTCCGTGTGTATAATTCGATTTCACCAAACTATTTGCAGTAGTAGTTGTGGCCACTCCCGAGAACTGAATTAAAAATTCAGCGGCCTTAATCTGTAAATCGATAACCGATAGTTTAGAATCTTCTATTAACTGATGATTTAAATAAACTTGCTGAGAATCATAACCTAAAACCCATTCTCCATTTCCATATAATATATTGAAATAAGATTTTAATAAAGCTATTGCATTATAAGTGCTAAAGTATCCATTCGGAATATTTTGCTCTATAAGATTCTCTGGTGTGTAATTAGCCGATTGATCAGCAGTTACAAATATTAATACATTCTCCATTCCAATCTGTTCATCTAAAAAGGAAAGAAGATGTTCTAGCTCCTTATCTAAACGAATAAAGTTATCGAGCATTTCTGGAGCAAAAGGAGATAGTTCTCTATGTTTATCGCCCAAACAAGAAAAAGTAACAGACAAAAAATCTGCATCATCATCTTTACCTAAGTTTTCATTAATAACAGAGGCTATTGCAAAATCTTTCACCAACATATTTCCGAAAGGTGTTGTTTTAATTGCCTTATATCCTTGCTCCTTCTTTTCCTTATTTAAATCGTAGAAAAACTCGGTATTCAAACCAACTTTTCCCAATAATTTATCCGACACTTTTGGTTTGTTGCTACCATTAAAAGGAGTCCATGTTTTATTTAAATAAAAATCAGTAAACTTTTTCTCATTAAATTCTTTCACCCAATTGTACAAGGTATCTTGATAATAAGAGGAAGTGATAAATTTCCCCGACTGATCATCCATCCAATAGGCTCCATCGGCTGCGTGACCAGCAGAAAATAAAGCTGATTCGCAATTTAAAGCAACACTTATCACTCTTGAGTGAGAATTAAATAGCTTTATTTCATCACCTAATGTAGAAGCTAACATCTTTTTAGAAGAACTCCCCTTTTCTTTCGAATCAATACCTACCAATTTAACATTCTTATCTTCCTTGGCAAGTTCAAGCTCTCCTGACAAACGGTTGTACCATCCGTTGGAAATAATTCCATGATAAGCAGGAGGTGTTCCGGTAAATATAGATGCATGATCGGGACCCGTTTGGGAATACAAATAACTAAACTTTGAATTTTTGCAATAAGTGCCCTGATTCATTAATCGTTTAAATCCACCATCACCAAGTAAATGAGAATAGCGAAAATAGTAGTCAGCTCTCAAATGATCTACTACAATACCTACAACTAGCTTTGGTTTTTCCGAAGGAATTTTTCGTGCACTTTGTGCGAATGAAATTTGAATTGTAACTACTAGTAAAGCAAACAATAGGGTTCCGAATCTTTTACTCATTATAAGTCTAGTTGTGGTTATTAAATAATCGCCACAAATATAATGGATTCGAATTGATAAAACAGAAATAGATATTGATATTACAGGATCTTTAACATTTAACGATTCAAAAAATAAAATAACTATTTTTTTTGAGGCTGATAGCGGATTACATCAACTTGCTCCATGGTAATCATTCCTCCTCCACCTGCTTTTTCGATTAACAATTCAATAATATGAAGAAAACCATTCAACTTCTCTTTAGAATCAACCAATTCAATAATGATTGGTAAGTCATCCGACAAGCTAAAAATTTTTGAAGAATGAATTCGGGAATTTGCTCCGTAAGACATGATTCCCCGATGAACCGTTGCTCCGGCTAAACCATAACGTTTGGCTCCATAAACAATAGCCTCGTAAAGTGGTCTTTGGTAAACCCGATCGGCTTCACCAACAAATACACGAAGTAATTTGGCCTTGCCTTTCAGTTTCATATCAATTAGTTTTTAAAATAGTTTATGAATTTGTGTGCCGAAATACACTGCGAGTAATCCTAGAAATACACTTCCGGCCACATATACTGAAAGGTACAAAAATCCACTGTCTTTTAAAAGGTTCAAATTATCGAATGCGAAGGAGGAGAAAGTAGTAAAACCTCCACAAAAACCAACGGCCAAAAACATCCTCATTTCGGGACTTACCAAATTATCTCGCTCAGCCAAGGCATACACTACTCCAATAATAAAACTACCTACAATATTTACCGTCATGGTTCCTATTGGAAAAATAGTATCGAAATAACGATGAAGTCCTTGCCCAACCAAAAAACGAGAAACACTTCCTAAAAATCCTCCTAATCCAACTAATAATAAGGTACGAAGCATGCGATATTAAATCTATAATGAATAATTAGCAATGAAACACTCAATATATCATTACCAAGAACAAATATACTAATCTTGCTTAATTTTAAGAACCAAAAAAAATGGCCACTCGATTCGAACAGCCATTTCTATATTATCAAAAAATGTAATTAGACATTGAATCGGAAGTGCATGATATCACCATCCTGAACAACGTATTCTTTTCCTTCCACATTCATTTTACCAGCTTCTTTACATGCTGCCTCTGAACCAAGCTTTGAAAAATCTTCGTATTTAATTACTTCTGCACGAATAAATCCTTTTTCAAAATCGGTATGAATAACACCAGCTGCCTGTGGAGCTTTTGCTCCCTTTGGATAAGTCCAAGATCTAACCTCTTTCACCCCTGCAGTGAAATAAGTTTCCAAATTAAGCAATCGGAAAGCTGCTTTAATTAATTTATTAACACCTGGTTCCTTAAGACCTAAATCTTCCAAAAACATTTGTTTTTCCTCGTAAGTTTCCAGCTCTGCAATATCTGCTTCGATTCCGGCTCCTACAATAATAACTTCTGCATTCTCATCCTTAACCGCTTCGCGAACCGCATCAACATGGGCATTTCCATTTTGAACCGATGCTTCGTCCACATTACAAACGTAAAGTATTGGTTTTGTAGTTAATAAATGAAGATCTGTAGTAACTTTTTCATCTGCTTCGCTCAATTCCACTACACGCGCTGATTTTCCTTGCTCCAAAGCCTCCTTATATCTTTCCAAAACTTCGGTTAAACGCTTGGCTTCCGGATTTTTTCCAATTTTAGCCGGTTTAGCTGCTTTTTGTAATCTTCCTTCAACAGTTTCCAAATCCTTCAATTGCAATTCAATATCAATCGTTTCTTTATCTCTAATGGGATTTACAGAACCGTCAACATGCACAATATTATCATCTTCGAAACAACGCAAAACATGTATAATTGCATTTGTTTCGCGTATGTTTGAAAGAAATTTATTTCCTAAACCCTCTCCTTTACTCGCTCCTTTTACCAAACCAGCAATATCAACAATTTCCATTACCGATGGCTGCACTCTTTGCGGATTTACTAACTCTGTTAATCTAATTAGTCGTTCATCAGGAATGGTAATTACACCAACGTTAGGTTCAATGGTACAAAAAGGGAAATTTGCCGATTGAGCTTTTGCATTCGACAAACAATTAAATAAGGTGGATTTTCCAACATTTGGTAATCCTACAATTCCACATTGTAAAGCCATGGTTCTTTATATATTATATGATTTGCTACTATTCAATTTTTAAAAATCTGTGCAAAAGTACATTTAAATTTTCGTTGTGCCAATTTTCAGCTTTTAACTCCTAAATAAATGTTAAATGTTTAAGCAGAAACAAATCGCTTTCTCGAATTTTACTAGCTTTAAGCATAAGTGATTTTTACTATGTATAAAAAAATGATCATCCTTATTTTATTAACGATGGTGTTTTCGGAGTTGTCGCTGGCTCAGGAACCATCATTTGCGAAATATGGGGCTATCGACCGGCATGTAAAAAGAACTCCCGACAGTATTTCTCAAAACATTGTATTCCTTCACGATTACTTAGTTTCTATTGCAAAAACTGATGAAGATAAGATTCGTGCTTTTTACATGTGGATTATTGGCAATATAAAATATGAAGATCAGGTAGAACTACTTTTCGATCCTAACCTACTATTCTACCTCGGCTCGAATAACTGTTCGTCGCCAGTATGTGTGTTGCAAAAAAGAAAAGCTGTTTGTGAGGGATTTTCAAAAATTTTTGAATTTTTCTGCACTTATTCAGGATTAGAAACCTATAGCATTGGAGGTTACATTACCAAGAACGGAGCTTTACAAGATCGTGCAACACATTCGTGGAATGTTGTAAAAATTAACAATGAATGGCGTTTTTTCGATTTAAGCTGGGCTCATGCAATACTCTATCACTCGGGAATTAAAAGTAAAACAAATGAATTTTTTATGGTTGCCCCAGAAATTTTTATTCTGAGCCATTTACCAATAATCCGAATGTGGCAATTTTTAGAAACCCCAGTGCCATTGCCAATTTTTAACACCGGTGAAACACAAATAAAAACATATCTGAAAAATTCTACCTTTAAAACTATCTATAACTATACCGATAGTCTCGTTCAATTCAATCAAATGTCAGTTGCAGAACAACGACTTAAAACGGCGCAGGAAATATACAAAACCAATCCAGGCAACAAGTTTAATCTCGCCATAGAATATTATCGATATGCCCGAAACATGCAAAATTTTAATGGCGAAATAGATCCTATCAACTATTATCGATTGATAAAAGCACGTGACAAAATGAAATTAGCCTTTAATCTGTTAAGAAGCTCTTCCGAAATTTCTTCACAAATCATGTGCTTACAAATAGAAGCTGAGCTTACAAAAATTGATAAACTTATCAGTAATGCCAACTCGCACATCAAATATTTAAAATAACAATCCTACCTTTTCTCTTTGCTTATTTTTTTCATCCTTTATCGTTTCAACACAAAAAATACAGCAATTCCATCCGCAAACTAGTTCTATTTTTCATCCTAAAAGACTGTTAATTATTTATTCATTTGAAAACCTTATTTAATTAAACTAAAATTACCACAACGATCCATTTTAATTCTTTAACACATTCCCTATCTTTACTTACTAATCAAAATACCCTCTACTCTTGAAATCATATCGTAAATTGTTTTCCATTTTTTTATTGTTGCTTTTGTGTTCGAAACTAAGTATTGCTCAAGGATCACACGAGAAGCGAGATAAAACAAGAATTTTATTTATTTTCGATGCTTCTCAAAGCATGAATGGATTCTGGGAAGAATCCAAAAAAATAAATATTGCCCGTAAATTTCTAATTCAAATGGTTGATAGTTTAGAATTGGAAGAAAATGTGGAGATGGCATTAAGAGTATACGGACATCAAAGTGTGGTTCCGCCTCAAGATTGTAACGATACTAAACTCGAAGTGCCTTTTAAACCAGGAAATGCAGGTGAAATAAGACAAACATTACGATACATCGACCCAAAGGGAACCACTCCTATTGCGCATTCGTTAGAACTTGCAGCTAATGATTTTCCTGAAGTAAATTCCGATGTGCGAAATGTAGTTATTCTAATTACCGACGGGGTTGAAGCTTGCGATGGAGATCCTTGCGCGGTTTCTCTGGAACTCCAAAAAAAAGGCATCTACTTAAAACCATTTATTATTGGAATTGGTTTAGATGTCGATTTTAAAAGTAGCTTCGAATGCATCGGTAATTACCTAGAAGTAAAAAAAGAAGAACGCTTTGGAGGTACTCTGGAATATGTTATTTCGCAGGTTTTAAATAAAACTTCGGCACAAATCAATTTGATTGATGCCAATGGCTCACCAACAGAAACCGATGTTCCAATGACATTTTACAATTCTGTTTCAGATAAAGTAAGGTATCAATTTATGCATACCATGAATGCTAAAGGCAATCCCGACACCTTATTCCTAGATCCATTACTTACCTATAATATTACTATTCATACCATTCCCGAATTGCATCGCGACAGCGTAAGAATGGTTGCGGGAAAACATACTTCTATTGGATTTGATGCTCCCCAAGGAATGCTAAAAGTAGAATGTCCTAGAACTACTATGTACAAAGATTTACAAGTTCTAATCCGAAAAAATACAGAAATTATAAATATCCAAACTCCCGACGAGATAACTAAATACCTAACTGGCAAATACGATTTGGAAGTATTAAGCCTTCCTAGAATCAAAATTCCAAATGTAGAGATTAATCAAAGCAAAACAACCTCCATAACAATTCCACAACCTGGATTGGTAACTATATTTAAACCAACTACTGGCCCTTGCAGTTTATTTGTTCAAAAAGGAAACAAATTGGAATGGATTCATAACATCCCTGAAAAATCGTTGCGAGAAACCTTAACCCTTCAGCCGGGTGTATATCATATTATATTTAGAAACAAAAATGCCTACCTATCGCAAAGCTCTAGAAAAGCAAGTTTTGTGATAACATCCGGCAAATCAATACCTGTGCGTTTGTAAGCATATTGATTTACAATATTCTAAATAGTAAAAAACCTCAATTTATAAGCTTTTATTAGGCGTTTACATGATGCTAAAAGGCATTTTTGTATATCTTTGCATGCATTAATAAAACCTTACCAAGTTTTTATCATCTAAAATCTCATTTTTCAAAATGGATCTAAAAGAAATGAAAAACCAAGCGGATCTGACAGTAACTGACATGGCTGCGAATAATGTTCGTGTCCTTGCAGCTGCTATGGTAGAGAAAGCTAAATCCGGGCATCCGGGTGGTGCTATGGGCGGAGCCGATTTTATCAACGTTCTTTATTCTGAATTTTTAAATTTTGACCCAACAGACATGAACTGGATTAATCGTGATCGATTTTTCCTAGACCCAGGTCACATGTCTCCAATGTTGTATTCCATTCTTTCCCTTACCGGAAATTATACAATGGATGAACTGGCAAATTTCAGACAGTGGGGAAGTCCAACTCCTGGTCACCCCGAAGTTGATTTTGCTAGAGGTGTTGAAAACACTTCAGGTCCTCTAGGACAAGGTCATACAATGGCGGTTGGTGCTGCAATTGCAGAGCGTTTTCTAGCTGCTCGTTTTGGTGACTGGATGTCGCACAAAATTTACACTTTCATTTCTGATGGTGGAATACAGGAAGAAATTGCTCAGGGTGCAGGTAGAATTGCCGGAACATTAGGCTTAAGTAACCTAATCATGTTCTACGATTCAAATAACATTCAGCTTTCAACCAAAGTAGAGGAAGTTACTACTGAAGATACTGCTAAAAAGTATGAAGCTTGGAACTGGAATGTTATTTCGATTAAAGGCAATGATGCCAATGAAATTCGTAAAGCTTTAACTGCTGCCAATAAAGAAAGCGAACGACCAACTATTATCATCGGAAAAACCCTTATGGGAAAAGGTGCTGTTGACGCAGATGGTTGCAGCTTCGAAAATATGGTTTCTACTCACGGACAGCCATTGGGTGCTGCTGGTGCGTCGATCAATAAAACAATCGAAAACCTAGGTGGAAACGCAGAAAATCCTTTCCAAATTTTCCCAGAGGTAAAAGAATATTATGCCGAAGTTTTAAAGAAAAAACAAGCATTTGCAGCTAACAAGAAAGCAGAACAAGCAACTTGGACGAAAGCAAATCCTGAATTGGCAGCTAAATTAGAAAAGTTTTTTAGCAACGAAGCTCCTGAACTTGACTATGAAGCAATTGTTCAGAAAGCTGGCGATGCTACCCGTTCTGCATCATCGGTTGTTTTAGCTGAATTGGCTAAAAATGTGGATAATATGATTGTATCATCAGCCGATTTAAGTAATTCTGATAAAACAGATGGTTTCCTTAAAAACACCAAAGCACTTGCAAAAGGTGATTTTACTGGAGCTTTCCTTCAAGCAGGTGTTGCCGAATTAACAATGGCTTCTATTTGTAACGGTATTGCTCTTCACGGTGGTGTTATTGCTGCTTGTGGAACTTTCTTTGTATTTTCTGATTATATGAAACCTGCTGTGCGTTTATCTGCATTAATGCAAGTTCCTGTAAAATATATCTGGACACACGATGCTTTCCGTGTAGGAGAAGATGGACCTACTCATCAACCAATTGAACAAGAAGCTCAAATTCGTTTGCTAGAGCAATTAAAAAATCACTCCGGACAAATGAGTTTATTAGCACTTCGTCCGGCTGATGCTGATGAAGCTACTGTTGCTTGGAAAATGGCAATGGAGAACACAAAAACTCCTACTGCTTTAATTCTTTCCCGTCAGAATATTACAAAACTTCCATCGAAAGAGAATCGTTATCAGGAAGCTCTTCAGGCGCAAAAAGGTGCTTACATTGTAGAAAAACCTACAACTACTCCTGACGTTGTTCTTTTAGCAAGTGGATCGGAAGTGGCAACTTTGGTTGACGGTGCTAAAATATTACGTTCCGAAAAAGGATTGAATGTACAAGTTGTATCTGTTCCTTCAGAAGGATTGTTCCGGACTCAATCTGCAGCCTATCAAAACGAGGTAATTCCTGCTGGAATTCCTGTTCTTGGATTAACTGCCGGTTTACCTGTAACTCTTCTTGGTTTAGTTGGCCCCTTAGGTAAATCTATTGGATTGGATCATTTTGGATATTCAGCTCCTGCCAGTGTTTTAGATCAGAAATTTGGTTATACTCCAGAAAATGTTGTGAAAGAAGTAGAAGCTTTACTTCAAAAATAATATACATTACAACTATAATTATCCGGGATCCTTTCGATTCCGGATTTTTTTTGATCCTGATTTAAACCTTCGTCCAATAAAATAGTCTTACCTAACGCACCACAAGTGTAAAATAACTATTTTTAGTATCTATCATTAGAATACACAATTAATGAACAACAAATCTGACGAAGAAATATTAGAGCTTTTTCACAATAAGCAAACACAAAGTCAGGCATTTTCTTTTTTGGTAAAGAAATATCAAGAAAGATTATATTGGCAAATCAGAAAAATTGTTCTCCAACACGACGACTCTGATGACGTTTTGCAAAATACTTTCGTGAAAATATGGAAAGGCTTACAAAATTTCAGATCCGACTCTCAACTATTTACCTGGATGTTTCGAATTGCTACCAACGAAGCATTAACTTTTCTGAAAGAAAAACAGAAAAAACATTTGGGATACGCCAACAGTGAATTGGAAGATTTGCTTTTAGCAAATTTAGAAGCCGATCCATTTTTTGATGGAAATAAAGCGCAACTAGAACTTCAAAAAGCAATACTGCAACTGCCTGAAAAACAACGATTGGTTTTTAATATGAAATATTTCGATGATTTAAAATACGACGAAATGTCTGAAATTTTAGAAACTTCAGTCGGTGCATTAAAAGCATCCTACCATCATGCGGTAAAAAAAATCGAATCGTTTTTAAAACTTAAAGAGGTGTAAATTAAACCAATTCCTATTCCGACAGTCTAAACACTATACGAAACATGAATAATTTATCAGATATGAAAAACGATCATCCATTTAAGGTTCCTGAAGATTACTTCGCAAACCTAAGCGATCGAATACAGGACAAAATAGCTATTGAAGAAAAACCAAATAAACGATTAATTCAAGTACTCAAACCATATTTTTGGATGGCGGCAAGTGTAATCGGTATTGTTTTTATTGCCAAAATTGTACTTACGAATTCTGTTCCTTCAGAATATAAGATTCAACAATTATCGCAAAAAGAAAATACAATTATTGATACTCAAAATACAAATACAAGCTTAGATGAACTTAATTGGTTCCCCGATGAAACATCTGAGGCTACATCTGATGAAATCATAGAATATCTTTCTGATTTCGACATCGATTCAGAATTATTATTAGCAAACTTATAATAAGCCATACATGAAACAAATTTTAATTATACTAACACTTGTTATAGCCTTTAGTCATTCAAGTACTGCTCAAGAAAGAGGACACGGTATGCACGATCATATGAGCGAAAAATTCGCCGCTCAAAAAATCTCTTTCATCACCCAAAAATTAGAGCTAACTCCTGATGAAGCTCAAGTATTTTGGCCATTGTACAATGAATTGGAAAAAAAGAAGAGTGAAAACAGAGAACAAGCTAAAATTCTTTTCAGGAAACTACGAAGTAGCTCTGAAGGATTATCGGATAAAGAATTAGGAGTGCTAAGCGATGAACTTATTGAAATTAAATTGCAGGATGCAAACCTTCAAAAAGAGTACCATCTCAAATTTAAAAAAGTGCTCTCCGCAAAAAAGATTCTAACTCTTTATCATACCGAAAAACAGTTTCAAAGCATGCTTTTAAAGCAGATAAAAGAACGAGGAAGACATCAACACGATGAACAGGAATAACACAAAAAGGGCTGTCGATAGTAAATTGACAGCCCTTTTAATATCTAATTGGAATAGCTTAGAGACTATGCTAATCGATTAATTAGTTGCTCTGGAGTCAACTTCTCCTGATCTCCACTTTCCATATTCTTTAAACTTACAACTCCTTCTTCCACTTCCGATTCTCCCACCAAAATTACAAAAGGAATATTTTTATTGTTGGCATAAGTCATCTGTTTTTTCATTTTAGAAGAATCTGGATACATTTCTGCATTAATTCCATTTGCTCTTAACTTTGCTAATATTGGCAAACAAAACGCCTCCTCTTTTTGTCCGAAATTAATGAACAATACTTTGGTAGTGATGCCTGTATTAGTAGGAAACTTTCCCATTTGCTCTAACACATCGTAAATACGATCGGCACCAAACGAAATACCTACACCCGAAACATCCTTCAATCCAAAAATACCAGTTAAATCATCGTAACGACCACCACCCGTGATGCTGCCAAATTCCATATCTTTCGATTTTACCTCAAAAATAGCTCCAGTATAATAATTTAATCCTCGGGCTAAAGTCAAATCCAATTCCACTTCTGTTTGTACATCCAATTGCGACAAATAAGTAAAAACTGTTTCCAACTCTTCAATTCCTTTTCTCCCAATTTCTGAAGTAGAAAGAAGTTCTTTTAACTTCGCCAACTTTTCGGAATTAGAACCCGACAACAAAATAATTGGTTGTAATGTATCAATAGCTTCCTGAGGAATTCCTTTTTCAACCAATTCTTTATTCACATTTTCCAATCCAATTTTATCCAGCTTATCGATTGCAACAGTGATATCAACAATTTTTTCGGCCTCCCCAATAATTTCTGCAATTCCTGCTAAAACCTTACGATTATTCAACTTCACTACAACATTCAACTGAAGCCTTTTGTACACCTGATCGACAATCTGAATAAGTTCCACCTCGTTTAAAAGTGAATTGCTACCAATTACATCAACATCGCATTGGAAAAACTCACGATAACGACCTTTCTGTGGTCTATCAGCTCTCCAAACCGGTTGAATCTGATAACGTTTAAAAGGAAAATCAATTTCGTTACGATGTTGCACAACGTAACGTGCGAAAGGCACTGTAAGATCATACCTTAACCCTTTCTCACTAATTTTTGTGGTTAGTTTTACCGAATTCTTTTCCCGAATTTGTTCCTCATTTATTTTAGAAAGAAAATCTCCCGAATTCAGCACTTTAAACAATAGTTTATCTCCTTCTTCTCCATATTTTCCCATAAGAGTAGAAAGGTTTTCCATTGAAGGAGTTTCAATCGGCATAAAACCATATAACTGAAACACCTCTTTTATGGTATCAAAAATATAGTTTCTCTTTACCATTTCAACAGGAGAGAAATCTCTCGTCCCTTTAGGAATAGACGGTTTTTGAGCCATTTTTAAGTCTTTATTTTGGTTATTTTATTAGAGCTACAAAATTATCAAATTATTTGATAGATACCAGAGTATTCTATTGAGATCTGCATTTGACTTATAAAACAGAGCAGTGCTTCTATTTTATTTCCTTTTAATTCTACGAAATAGATTCGCAAAAAAATCGACTAATGATCCTAAAACAAATGGATAATACCACCACTTTATATCGAAGACAATCAAAAGAAATATGGAAAGAAGAAATAAAAGGTTTACCGACAATTTTAAATACTCCAAAATCCACCAATCCTTTCGGCTTTTAGTAAATAACAATCGTATTTGTACGCCCGAATAAAGTAGAATTCCCACTGCAAAAATTACTTCTCCATACGATAATTGTTTTATTATTCGATAACCTCCCAAAAAAGCAAGGACAAGCCCTATAAAATAGATTGTCTTGTAAATAGAAAAGGAGTTCATTCTCTCAATTTATAAATTTAATAGTTAAAGGATATTGATAATCTTCCCCGTTTAAGGTTTTGACAATCGCCAAAATAACAAAAATTAAATTTAGCAAAGCAAGCCCTATCAGCAATAAAACTCCTATGCCAATAAAAACTAGTATGGAGGATATAAAAATGTATATACTCATCGAAATCTGAAAATTAATGGCTTTTTTTCCTTCTCGATCCACCAACTTGGAGTAATCTTTTTTCATCGACCACAAAATAAGTGGACCGATTACATTACCGAAAACGGGTACTATTATTCCTGCAAAAGATGCTAAATGACAGAACATTGCCCAGTTTTTTTCATCGGAAGGTGTTGCAAATTGATTCATAAAAAACAAATATAAGTGACTAATGATATTACTGATCAAGGTACAAAAATAAGGGAAAACTTTCATTTGAAAATCTTCCCCCTTTTAAATACTAATCAGCAAGTAATTTTTTATACCTTATTCTTTTCGGTCCTTCGTCCCCCATTCTCTTTTTCCGGTTGATCTCATAATCAGAATACCCTCCCTCAAAAAACTGAACATGTGAATCGCCTTCGAACGCTAAAATATGAGTAGCAATTCTATCCAAAAACCACCGGTCGTGAGAAATTACTACTGCGCAACCAGCAAAACTTTCCAAACCTTCTTCCAGCGCACGTAATGTATTTACATCAATATCATTGGTAGGCTCATCGAGTAGCAAAACATTAGCTTCTTCTTTTAAGGTTAATGCCAAATGTAAGCGATTCCGTTCTCCTCCTGAAAGTACTCCACATTTCTTTTCTTGATCAGCTCCATTAAAATTAAAACGACCAACATAAGCTCGGGCATTCACGGTCCTTCCGCCTACATTAATTAAATCGCCACCACCAGAAATTACCTCGTAAACCGATTTTTCTGGATCAATATCCGCATGTTGTTGGTCAACGTATCCAACTTTTACCGTGTCTCCAACTTCAAAAGTTCCTTTATCGGGTTGTTCCAAATTCATAATCATTCTAAAAAGAGTGGTTTTACCAGCTCCATTTGGACCAATAACACCAACAATACCTGCAGGAGGCAACTCAAATTCTAAGTCATCAAACAATAACTTATTTCCAAACGCTTTTGATACTCCCTGAACTTGTATCACTTTAGTACCCAATCGTGGACCATTTGGAATAAAAATTTCCAATTTCTCCTCCTTCTCTTTCAAATCCTCATTCATCATGCTATCGTAAGCACTCAAACGAGCTTTGCTTTTTGCTTGACGCGCTTTAGGCGCCATCCGCACCCACTCCAACTCTCTCTCCAGAGTCTTACGTCGCTTACTAGCTGTTTTTTCTTCCATAGCCATACGTTTGGTCTTTTGATCCAACCAAGCGCTGTAATTCCCTTTCCAAGGAATTCCTTCTCCTCTATCTAATTCAAGAATCCATCCGGCAACATTATCCAAAAAGTATCTATCGTGAGTAATACTTATTACCGTTCCTTTGTATTGCGATAGATGTTGTTCCAACCACTCTACCGATTCCGCATCCAAATGGTTAGTAGGCTCATCCAAAAGTAAAATATCAGGTTCCTGCAATAACAACCTGCACAAAGCAACACGTCTTCGTTCCCCTCCCGAACAGTTTTTAATTAATGCATCTCCCTCTGGACAACGCAGTGCATCCATTGCACGTTCCAATTTAGTATCTAAATTCCATGCATCAAAATGGTCGATTTTTTCTTGAAGATCGGCCTGCTCATCCATCACCGCCTGCATTTTATCAGGATCTTCCAATACCTCTGGATCACCAAATTTTAAATTAACCGCTTCATAAGCATTCAATGCATCAACAATTTCTTGAACTCCTTCCTCTACAATTTCTCGCACCGTTTTACTATCATCCAAAATCGGCTCCTGCGCCAAATAGCCAATATTATGCTCTTTCGACCAAACAACATGTCCGTCAAAAGAACTTTCGAGGCCGGCAATAATTTTAAGTAGAGTAGATTTACCAGAACCATTTAATCCAATAATTCCAATCTTAGCTCCATAGAAAAAAGAAAGATTGATGTTATTCAGTACTTTTTTTTGTGAAGAAAAGGTTTTACTAACCCGATCCATCGAAAAAATAATCTTTTTATCGTCCGACATTATTTCGTTTTTATAAATTTTATACAATTTTCAATACAAAAATAGAAAATTTGGATTGATAATTTACCAAATCCTTTATACTGGAAATATTAATTTATAGACCGATCTCGACTCTATTTTCATTTTCAAAACTAAAATGAAATTTTGTCTTTTTATTATGCTTAAATATCGCTATTTTTAGCAGTTAAATAATGGTGCTATTATGGAGAAAACAGCAAATAAAAAGCTTTCTGAATTACTTGAACAGATAGGTGTTGAAACCAAAAAGAAGATTTATTGGGAGGAAACATTAGACTCTTCCATTGTTGTAAAAACGCATCCAAACAAAAGAAACATTCCCATAACCGAAGCCAAAATTTTATTGGTAGAAGACCAACCAAGCAATCGAAAAACCATTGAAGTCTATCTAAAGCAAAAAGTGGGTAAAGTAGATATTGCAGAAAATGGTAAACAAGCAGTAGAACTTTTCGAAAAAGAACAATACGATATTGTTTTAATGGATTTGCAAATGCCGATTATGGGAGGGATAGAAGCTTCCTTACGAATGCGTAAAATTGAAGAAAACCGCGATTTTTCTATTCCAATTATTGCTTTTACGGCAAATTTCTATTCCGACGATAAGGAAATATCAATTGAGGTAGGAATGGATGCTTATCTTTCAAAACCTTTTCAGAGTAAAACCTTATTTGGTTTAATGCAAGAGTACATTTAGAACAACAAAAAGCAAAAAAAAGGGATCTGTAAAGATCCCTTTTTTTAATATATCTAATTAAGCTTAACAACCGAAAACGGCATTTTCACCTAATTCTTCCTCAATACGAAGCAATTGATTGTACTTAGCCATACGATCAGAACGGCTCAAAGAACCGGTTTTAATCTGTCCAGCATTAGTAGCAACAGCAATATCAGCAATAGTAGCATCTTCAGTTTCACCAGAACGGTGAGAAGTTACTGAAGTATAACCAGCACGATGCGCCATTTCAATAGCATTTAAAGTCTCTGTTAAAGTACCAATTTGATTTACCTTAATCAAGATTGAATTCGCTGCTTTAAGCTTAATTCCTTTAGCAAGATAATCAGTATTAGTTACGAATAAATCATCCCCAACAATCTGACATTTATCACCAATAAGAGCATTTAAAGCAACCCATCCATCCCAGTCACCTTCATCCATACCATCCTCGATAGAATCAATTGGGTATTTAGAGATCAACTCAGCAAGGTAAGCAGCTTGTTCTTTAGAATTTCTTTTAGCACCATTTGGTTCGAAAATACTATAGTCATATACTCCATCTTTGAAAAATTCAGAAGCAGCACAGTCCATAGCGATAGATACATCACCACCATCTTCTTTACGACCAGCTTTGTAACCAGCGTTTTTAATTGCAGTAAGAATACAATCAATAGCCTCTTCAGTACCACCCAACATTGGAGCGAAACCTCCTTCATCACCTACAGCAGTAGAAAGACCTTTACCTTTCAATACTTTTGCAAGAGCATGAAATACTTCAGCACCCATTCTTAACGCCTCACGGAAAGATGGAGCACCAATAGGACGAATCATGAATTCCTGAAATGCAATGGTTGCATCAGAGTGTGAACCACCGTTAATAATGTTCATCATTGGAACTGGAAGTACATTTGCATTCGTTCCACCAATGTAACGATACAAAGGCATACCTGAATACAATGCTGCAACTTTAGCAACTGCTAAAGAAACACCTAACATAGCGTTTGCACCTAAGTTAGATTTAGTTTTGGTACCATCCAAAGCGATCATCGCTTTATCAATAGCAACCTGGTCAGTAGCATCCATACCAACTAATGCTTTTGCAATAACGTTATTTACGTTATCTACTGCCTTTAAGACACCTTTACCTAAGTAACGAGACTTATCGCCATCGCGTAGTTCTAAAGCTTCGTTCTCACCAGTTGAAGCTCCTGAAGGAACACCGGCACGACCCATAAAACCACTAGCAAGAGTTACTTCAACTTCGATAGTAGGATTTCCTCGTGAATCAAGAATTTCACGACCATGAATGTTTACAATTTCTGACATAACTTTCGGATATTAAAAGTTTTACTGATTTATTTATACGATTAAATGCAATCGTATGCAATTCTTATAGGGTACTAAAAAAGGGATAAAGATTTAACTTTACCCCCTTTAATATTGTAGAAAGGAAGCTTATTCTTCTTCCTTTTTAGTAGCTTTTGATGCAGCTTTTGGAGCCTCAGGTGCTGTTTCAGCCTTAACTTCTGATGCTTCGGTTGCTACTTCTTCTGAAGCTTTAGAACCACTACGTTTTCTACGTGTTGATTTTTTAGCTACAGCTTTCTTTTCAGTCAAGTAAGTTTCGTTAAAATCAACCAATTCCACGATACACATTTCTGCATTATCACCTAAACGGTTACCAGTCTTTAAAATTCTGGTATAACCACCGTTACGATTAGTGATTTTTGGTGAAACTTCTCTAAACAACTCAGTAACCGCTTCTTTTTGTTTTAAATAACCAAAAACAATACGTCTTGAGTGAGTAGAATCAACTTTACTTTTTGAAATTAGAGGCTCAACATACATTTTTAAAGCTTTCGCCTTAGCTGTAGTAGTTGAGATTCTTTTATGCAAAATCAAAGAAGAAGCCATATTTGAAAGCATTGCTTTTCTATGTGCTGTTTTTCTTCCTAAATGATTAAATTTCTTTCTATGTCTCATTTTCCCTTATTCCTTATCTAATTTATACTTAGAAATATCCATACCGAAAGTAAGATTCAAGGATACCAATAGATCATCCAGCTCGGTTAAGGATTTCTTACCAAAGTTTCTAAATTTCAGAAGGTCATTCCTGTTGAACTGTACTAAATCACCTAAAGTATCCACATCGGCAGCTTTCAAACAATTCAAAGCACGAACTGAAAGATCCATGTCTACCAGTTTTGTTTTCAATAGTTGACGCATATGCAAAACTTCTTCATCAAACTCTTCATTTGCAAATTTCTCATCAGAGTCAAGAGTAATCTTTTCGTCTGAGAACAACATGAAGTGGTAAATAAGAATTTTAGCAGCCTCTTTTAAAGCATCTTTTGGGTGAACCGAACCATCCGTAGTAATATCAAAAACCAATTTTTCATAGTCAGTTTTTTGCTCTACTCGATAGTTTTCAACAGCATATTTAACATTCTTGATTGGTGTAAAAATTGAATCAATCGGAATTACTCCAAATTCTACATCAACAGGTTTGTTTTCAACAGAAGGTACGTATCCGCGACCTTTGTTAATAGCTAAATCCATTTGCAATTTGGCAGAGCTGTCCATTTTGCAAATTACAAGCTCTGGATTCAACACTTCGAAACCTGTTAGAAACTTGTTAATATCGCCAGCTGTTAAAGTATCCTGATCTGAGATAGTTACTGTAACCAACTCACTGTCAACTTCTTCAACTTTTTGTTTAAACCGAACTTGCTTCAGGTTCAGGATCATCTCAGTAACATCTTCGATTACGCCTGGTATTGTAGAAAATTCATGATCAACACCCTGTATTTTGATAGTAGTAATCGCAAATCCCTCTAACGAAGAAAGTAATATTCTTCTTAAGGCATTACCAATTGTTATACCATATCCAGGCTCTAATGGACGAAATTCGAATTTACCGAATTTATTGTCTGCGTCGAGCATGATAACTTTGTCCGGTTTCTGGAAAGCTAAAATTGCCATAAATTACTGATTAACTATTTATTACTTAGAATACAATTCAACGATTAACTGTTCCTTGATGTTTTCAGGAATTTCCGTTCTTTCTGGTGTATTAAGGAACTTACCACTAAGAGAGGTTTGATCCCATTCTAACCAAGATGATTGGTTATATCTAGCAGTAGATAAAGAATCGGTAATAACTTCTAAAGACTTCGATTTTTCACGAATTCCGATGATATCCCCAGCTTTTACTGAATAGGAAGGAATGTTACAAACTTGTCCATTAACAGTTACGTGCTTATGGCTAACCAACTGACGAGCAGCTGATCTTGTTGGAGCTACACCTAATCTGAAAATTACATTGTCTAAACGACACTCTAAAAGTTGTAATAAAACTTCACCAGTAATACCTTTACTTCGCGCGGCCTTTTCAAATAAGTTTGAGAATTGTTTCTCCAATACACCGTAAGTGTATTTTGCTTTTTGTTTTTCTTTTAGCTGAACACCATATTCAGACATTTTCTTTCTTCTACGGCTATTACCGTGCTGCCCTGGAGGGTAGTTTTTGTTCTCAAATGCCTTATCAGGTCCAAAAATTGCTTCACCAAATTTACGAGCAATTCTACTCTTTGGTCCAATATATCTAGCCATTACTTCTTAAATTTAAATTTTTCTAACAATAGAAACTTTGCCTTAAGTTTTGAATTATAAAAGTGCCGCGTTTTTTAGAGAGGATATCAATAAAACTAATTCAAAATCTTATATAGCATTTTTTATTAAACTCTACGTCTCTTAGGAGGACGACATCCGTTGTGTGGTAATGGAGTAACATCTACGATTTCCGCAATGTCGATTCCACATGAATTGATCGCACGAATAGCCGATTCACGACCATTTCCAGGACCTTTTACATATACTTTCACTTTTCTTAAACCAAGATCATGAGCAACTTTTCCACAGTCTGTTGCAGCTTGTTGAGCAGCATATGGAGTGTTCTTTTTAGAACCTCTGAAACCCATTTTACCAGCTGAAGACCAAGAAATAACTTGTCCTGTGCCATTGGTTAAGGAAATGATAATATTGTTAAAAGATGAATGGATATGCGCCTGTCCTACAGGTTCAATTTTTACTACCCTCTTTTTAACTGATACTGACTTTTTTGCCATAACTTAACAATTATTTAGTTGCTTTCTTTTTGTTAGCAACTGTTTTTCTCTTACCTTTTCTAGTACGTGAGTTGTTTTTTGTTCTTTGACCACGTACTGGCAATCCAATACGATGACGAATACCACGATAACAACCAATATCCATCAAACGTTTAATATTCAGTTGATTTAAAGAACGTAATTCACCCTCAACTTTTAAATTAGCATTAATCGCTTGACGAATACGACCAGACTCATCATCAGTCCAATCCTTTACTTGCTTATCGTAAGAAACTTCCGCTTCATCCAAAATCTGACGAGCAGCACTTCTACCGATACCGTAGATATAGGTCAAGCTAATTATCCCTCTTTTATTTTGAGGCAAATCAACTCCAACAATTCTAGCCATAAATTAAAATATTTATCTATTACAAAGTTTTACTAAATTATCCTTGACGTTGCTTGAACTTAGGATTCTTTTTATTAATCACATACAAACGTCCTTTTCTTCTTACGATCTTACAATCGTCAGAACGTTTCTTTACAGATGCTCTTACCTTCATTATTATTAAATTTAATTTTTATATCTAAAAGTAATGCGCCCTTTTGTAAGATCATAAGGTGACATTTCTACTTTAACCTTATCACCAGGCAGAATCTTAATGTAGTGCATTCTCATCTTACCGGAAATGTGAGCTGTTATCACATGTCCATTTTCAAGTTCTACACGAAACATTGCATTCGATAATGCTTCGGTAATTGTACCATCTTGTTCTATTGAAGGCTGTTTAGCCATAAGCTTTTAAAATTTTATTAGTTTATATCTTCAATAAATTCAAAACTGGATAAGATCTGTGCCTTTCCCTTTCGAACTACCACGGTATGTTCGAAATGCGCTGAAGGTTTTCCATCAGCAGTAACAATTGCCCAACCATCACTATCCTGATAAATATCTCTTTTTCCAAGATTAAACATCGGTTCAATTGCAACGACCAGTCCTTCTCTCAATTTCAATCCACGTCCTTTTTTTCCATAATTCGGAACTTGCGGATCTTCATGAAGATTTTTCCCAATTCCGTGGCCTACCATTTCTCGAACTACAGAAACTAAATTCTGCTCTGCATGCTTTTGAATAGCAAAACCTATATCGCCTAAATGATTACCTTCTATAGCTTGCTCTACGCCTTTGTAAAGTGCCTCTTTGGTAACCTTCAACAGTTGCCGAATATCAGGAGCTACCGAACCAACAGTAAAGGTATAAGCCGAATCGCCATAAAAACCATTCAACAAAACACCACAATCACAGGATACAATATCTCCTTCTTTCAGCTTATAGCTAGATGGAATTCCATGAACAACCTGACTGTTTATAGAAACACATAAGGTATTCGGGAATCCATCATAACCAAGAAACCCTGGCTTAGCACCATTGTCTCTTATATACTCCTCTGCGATCTTATCCAACCTTAAAGTTGAAATTCCAGGGGCTATTTCTCTTGATATTACACCTAAAGTTTTTGCCACCAGTAAGTTGCTCATTTTGAGCAACTCTATTTCCTCCTCTGTTTTGTAAAAAATCATTGCAAAGAAAGCAAAAATATTTTAATATGCAGCAGCTCCTCCTGCAGATTTACCTTTTATTCTACCCGACTTCATTAATCCATCGTAGTGACGCATCAAAAGATGGCTCTCAATTTGCTGTAAAGTATCCAATACAACACCTACTAAAATCAATAAAGAAGTTCCGCCAAAAAATTGTGCAAACTGATTATTCACTCCACCTATCATAGCAAAAGCAGGTAATATTGCCACCAATCCTAAAAATAAAGATCCTGGCAAAGTAATACGCGACATTACTGTATCTAAAAAGTCGATGGTTTTTTTACCTGGTTTTATTCCAGGTATAAATCCGCCATTCTTTTTCATATCCTCCGCCATTTGCGTTGGATTAACAGTAATTGCTGTATAGAAATAAGTAAATAATACAATCATCACAAAGAATAATGCATTGTAGTAAAATCCAGTAAAATCGGATAATGCTGCAGCTACTCCAGTTAAAGCATCAGAACTAGCATAGTTAACAAACGCCATTGGCAAGAACATAATTGCTTGTGCAAAGATGATTGGCATTACACCAGCAGCATTCACTTTTAAAGGAATGTACTGGCGAACCCCACCATATTGTTTGTTTCCTACGATTCGTTTTGCATACTGAACAGGAATCTTCCGTGTTCCTTGTACTAACAAAATTGTAGCGGCAAAAACCAGGAATAAAATTACTATTTCAATAACTAGTAAAATTAAACCACCTCCTTGACCTTCAATTTTAGAAAGTAATTCAGCAAAGAACGAGAATGGTAATCTTGCGATAATACCGATCATGATGATTATTGAAATTCCATTACCAATACCTTTATCAGTAATTTTCTCACCTAACCACATAATAAACATCGAACCTGCTGCAAGAATCATCACAGAAGATACTGTAAACAATGTACCTTTAAGAATAAAGGCTGTTTCAGGTAGTTGTGAATGTAAGTTTAATAGATATCCTGGTGCTTGAAGTACAAGAATTATAACCGTTAGATACCTTGTAATCTGATTGATTTTTCGACGACCGCTCTCTCCTTCTTTTTGTAACTTTTGAAAATATGGAACCGCAATTCCCATTAACTGAATTACAATAGAGGCAGAGATATAGGGCATGATTCCTAAAGCGAAGATTGATGCATTCGAAAATGCTCCCCCGGAAAACATATCTAATAATCCCAAAACTCCTTCCGAAGTTTGAGTTTTTAACGCGCCTAACTGTGCAGGGTCTACCCCTGGCAATACAACCATGGTACCTAAACGATACACTAACACAAGACCGAGAGTAGTTAAGATTCGAGATCTTAAATCCTCAATCTTCCAGATGTTCTTCAATGTTTCTATTAAACCTTTCATATCTAAACTTACAATTTAACAACTGTTCCTTCGACTGCTTCAATCGCGGCAATTGCCGATTTTGAGAATGCGTGAGCTTTTACTTCTAGCTTCGCAGTAATAGTTCCATGTCCTAAAATCTTAACATTGTCGTTTTTTGACACCATACCTGCTGCTATCAATACTTCTTTGTCGATTGTAGTAATGTTATTCTTTTCTGCTAAGGCTTGTAAAACTTCAACATTAATAGCTTTATATTCTTTTCTATTAACGTTCTTAAATCCAAACTTAGGAACTCTTCGTTGCAAAGGCATTTGACCACCTTCGAATCCAACTTTTTTAGAGTATCCAGATCTTGACTTCGCACCCTTATGTCCTCTGGTTGAAGTACCACCTCTACCAGATCCTTGTCCGCGACCAATTCTTTTTGAAGTCTTAGTTGATCCTTCTGCGGGTTTTAAGTTACTTAAGTCCATATCTATTTAATACTAAATATTAACAATGATTATTCTTCAACGGAAACAAGGTGTTGTACTTTAGCCACCATACCTTTAATTTGTGGTGTAGCTTCATGTTCAACAGTTGCATTGATCTTGTTTAATCCCAATGCTTCCAAGGTTTTCTTTTGGCGATCAGTGCTTCCAATTTTGCTCTTTACCTGAGTAATTTTAATCTTAGCCATTTCCTTTTATCTTAACCGTTAAACACTTTATCTAATGATACACCTCTGTGTTCAGCAACTGTATGAGCATCTCTTAATTCAGCTAATGCACCAATTGTTGCTTTTACAAGGTTATGTGGGTTTGATGAACCTTTTGATTTAGCAAGTACATCTGTTACCCCAACACTTTCCAATACAGCACGCATCGCACCACCGGCTTTTACTCCGGTACCATGAGAAGCAGGCTTAATGAAAACCTCTGCTCCGCCAAATCTTGAAAGCTGTTCGTGAGGAATAGTTCCTTTATAAACAGGTACTTTAATCAAATTTTTCTTTGCTGCATCAACACCTTTTGAAATAGCAGTAGTTACTTCGTTTGCTTTACCAAGTCCCCAACCTACTAATCCGTTTTCGTTTCCTACAACTACAATTGCAGAAAAACTGAAGGTTCTACCCCCTTTTGTTACTTTAGTAACACGATTAATAGCTACAAGCCTATCTTTAAGATCTGCATCGCTAGTTTTAATGTTCTTATTATCTGCCATAATTATTAAAATTTAAGGCCACTATTACGAGCAGCGTCCGCTAAAGATTTAATTCTACCATGGTATAGATAACCATTTCTATCGAATACAACACTAGTAATTCCGGCTGCAACTGCTTTTTCAGCGATTGCTTTACCCACTAGCTCAGCTTGTTCAAGCTTAGTTGTAGTTTTCTCAGTGATTTCTTTTATCAAAGAGGAAGTTGCAACTATAGTTTGTCCTGATAAATCATCAATAATTTGTACTGAAATCTGCTTGTTAGAGCGAAAAACTGACATTCTAGGTCTTTCAGCAGTTCCAGCAATTGACTTACGAATTCTTCTTTTAATTCTAAGTCTTCTATCTTGCTTAGTTAAAGCCATAATTTACTTTTTTAGAAATTATTTACCCGCAGATTTACCAGCTTTTCTTCTTAGCTGTTCACCAACAAATTTAACACCTTTACCTTTATATGGCTCAGGTTTTCTGAATGATCTGATTTTAGCTGCTACCTGACCAATAAGTTGTTTATCACAACTTTCTAATGTAATGATCGGGTTGGCACGCTTTTCAGTTACTGCAGTTACTTTTACCTCTGGAGCAATTTCCATATGGATAAGGTGAGAATAACCTAAAGCTAATTCCAAAATTTGACCGTTGGAAGTAGCACGGAATCCCACACCTACAAGTTCTTGCTGTGTTTTATATCCTTCAGCAACACCAAATACCATGTTGTTCATCAAAGAGCGGTACAAACCATGCATGGCTTTATGTCTTTTTTGTTCAGACGGACGCTCTAATACAACTGTATTTTCTTCAACAGATACCTTGATGTCAGCATCAATTTGTTGTGTTAATTCACCTTTAGGCCCTTTAACTGTTACTGAATTATCTTTATTCACCGTGACGCTTACTCCTGCAGGCAAATTGATAGGTAATTTTCCAATTCGTGACATTTCTATCCTCCTTTATTAATAAACGTAACACAATATTTCGCCACCAACGTTTTTCTGACGAGCTTCCTTATCAGTCATAACTCCTTGCGAAGTAGAGAGAATTGCTATTCCCAAACCGTTTAGTACACGTGGTAATTCAGCTGCTCCACAATATTTTCTCAAACCTGGCTTACTTACCCTTTTAAGATTTTTGATTGCGGAAATTTTTGTCTCTGGATTGTATTTCAAAGCTATTTTAATTGTGCCTTGAATTCCGTCATCAACAAACTTGTAATTAAGGATATAACCTTTATCCTTAAGAATTTTTGTCATTTCTTTTTTCACGTTAGACGCAGGAACGTCAACCACTTTGTGATTGGCCATAATCCCGTTTCTTAGACGTGTAAGAAAATCTGCTATTGGATCTGTCATTTTAAAAAAATTAAATTGATCCCGATTGCTCGGGACAATATTTAACAAAATTGTTTTTACAAACTAATCTGCTTACCAACTTGCCTTCTTAATACCTGGAATTAATCCAGAAGAAGCCATTTCACGAAAAGTGATACGACTAATACCGAATTGTCTCATGTATCCTTTAGGACGACCAGTAAGTTTACATCTGTTATGCAATCTTACAGGAGAAGAGTTTTTTGGCAAACGACTAAGTCCGATGTAATCGCCTTCCTCCTTAAGTTTAGCTCTTTTTGCTGCGTATTTTTCAACAAGCTTTTGACGCTTCACTTCGCGAGCTTTCATTGATTCTTTAGCCATCGTCTTATTTTTTTAAATTTTTAAATGGTAAACCAAACTCCTTTAATAAAGCAAACGCTTCCTCATCGGTATTTGCTGTAGTAACGAAGGTGATATTCATACCCATTATTTTGTTTACTTCATCCAAAATAATCTCTGGGAAAATGATTTGCTCTTCGATACCTAAGGTATAGTTTCCTCTACCATCTAATTTACCGTTAATACCTTTAAAGTCACGGATACGAGGCAAAGCAACACGTACTAATTTCTCAAGAAATTCGTACATATGCTCACGACGCAAAGTAACAGTTGTACCAACTGGCATTCCTTTACGCAGTTTGAAGTTCGAAATATCTTTCGAAGAAAGAGTTTGAACTGCCTTCTGACCAGTGATAGAAGTCATTTCGTTTACCGAAAATTCTAATATTTTCTTGTCAGCAATAGCCGAACCAACACCCTGATTAATTACTATCTTCGTTAATTTAGGTGCTTGCATTACAGATTTGTAGTTGAATTCCTTCATTAAAGCAGGAACTACTTCCTCTGAATATTGTTTTTTAAGAGTAGGTATATAGCTCATTACTTAATCTCCTCCCCTGACTTTTTAGAGTATCTAACTAATTTATTGTCATCACCCAAACGTCTACCAACACGGGTAGCCTTTCCGGTGGAAGCATCTTTCACATTCAAATTAGAAATGTGAATTCCTGCCTCTTTTTTAACAATACCGCCCTGAGGATTTTCAGCATTAGGTTTAGTATGTTTAGAAATCATATTAGCTCCTTCAACAATTGCTCGTTGCTTATCTACTAATACTTCTAATACTTTACCTTCCATACCTTTAGATTCCCCTGAGTTTACAATAACGGTATCACCTTTTTTAATATGTAACTTTTTTCGCATTGTTCTAGGTTTTCAAAGATTATAAAACTTCTGGTGCCAGAGAAACGATCTTCATATCAGTATCGCGCAATTCTCTTGCAACAGGTCCAAAAATACGGGTTCCTCTCATTTCACCAGCTGTATTCAATAATACACATGCGTTATCATCGAAGCGAATATAGGATCCGTCTGGTCTTCTAATCTCTTTTTTGGTGCGAACAACAACCGCTTTTGTTACTGTTCCTTTTTTCATATCGGAACCGGCTATAGCATTCTTTACGGTAACAACAATTTTGTCCCCAATCGAAGCATAACGCTTTTTAGTACCGCCTAACACACGGATACAAAGAACTTCTTTGGCTCCGCTGTTATCAGCAACTATTAGTCTACTTTCTGTTTGTATCATGTTTACTTAGCTCTTTCAATAATTTCAACTAATCTCCAACTCTTATTTTTACTAATAGGTCGGGTTTCCATGATTTTTACGGTATCACCTTCATTACAGGTGTTTTCTTCGTCGTGAGCAGTGAATTTCTTCGACTTGTTCACAAACTTTCCGTAAATTGGGTGCTTTTCTTTGGTATGCACTACAATAGTTATGGATTTCTCCATTTTATTGCTTACCACAACCCCGATACGTTCTTTTCTAAGATTTCTTTCCATCACTTTTTACTTATCAGTTAATTGCCTGTGACGCAACTCCGTTACAAGTCGAGCAATGTTACGTCGGGTTACCTTTATTTGCAAAGGATTTTCCAAAGGTGAAATAGCGTGATTTAGCTTGAATCGAGTTAATGTAGATCTTTCAGCATCTACTTTTTCTACTATTTCTTGTGTTGTTAACTCTTTAATTTCTGAATTCTTCATGACTAATCAATTGAATTTTCAACATAATCACGTCTTACGACAAATTTGGTAGTTACAGGTAATTTTTGAGCTGCTAAGCGTAAAGCTTCTTTTGCTACTGCGAAAGGTACTCCTTCACATTCGAATAACATTCTTCCTGGTGATACAGGAGCAACGAATCCTTCTGGTGAACCTTTTCCTTTACCCATACGAACCTCTGCAGGTTTCTTAGTGATTGGCTTATCTGGGAAAATTCTGATCCAGATTTGACCTTGTCTTTGCATATATCGGGTTACTGCCACACGAGCAGCTTCAATTTGACGACCAGTGATCCACTTAGTTTCAAGTGATTTGATCCCAAAAGATCCAAATGCTAATTCAGTACCGCGACCGGCATTGCCTTTGATTCGTCCCTTTTGTTGTCTCCTAAATTTTGTCCTTTTTGGTTGTAACATCGTACTAATTCTTTAAAATTTAAAGACTACTTCTTTTTTCTTCTATTAAAACCACCTTTTCCTTTTGGAGCTCTACCATCGCGCATTCCTGCGTTTGGGGTTAAGTCACGTTTACCGTAAACTTCACCTTTACAGATCCAAACTTTGATACCTAGTAAACCGTAGGTTGTTAAAGCTTCGGCTAAACAATAATCGATATCAGCTCTTAAGGTGTGTAGTGGGGTACGTCCTTCTTTGTACATTTCAGAACGAGCCATTTCAGCACCGTTCAAACGACCAGAAATCTGTATTTTAATTCCCTCTGCACCCATTCTCATAGTAGAAGCAATAGCCATTTTAATTGCGCGTCGGTAGGCGATACGACCTTCAATTTGACGAGCAATATTATTAGCAACGATTACCGCATCCATTTCCGGACGCTTAATTTCAAAGATGTTAATTTGTACTTCTTTGTCAGTAATCTTCTTCAACTCTTCTTTCAATTTATCAACTTCCTGACCACCTTTTCCGATAATAATACCCGGACGTGCAGTGTTCACAGTAATAGTGATTAATTTTAGAGTTCTTTCGATAATGATTTTAGAAATACTTGCCTTTGCTAAACGAGCATTAAGGTACTTTCTAATTTTGGTATCTTCAACAAGCTTATCGCCGTAGTTTTTTCCGCCAAACCAGTTAGAATCCCATCCTTTGATGATTCCTAGTCTATTTCCAATTGGATTTACTTTTTGTCCCATTCTAACTATTGTTTAGTACTATCGGCTTCAGCTGTTTTGCTGCCCAACAATATAGTTACATGATTTGATCTTTTCTTAATTCTATGTGCTCTTCCCTGAGGGGCAGGTCTAAGACGTTTAAGGATTCTCGCTGAATCTACGCTAATTTCTTTCACGTACAATGCGCTCTCCTCAATTCTTTGCCCTTCATTCTTAGCTTGCCAATTGGCAATAGCTGAAAGCAATAGTTTTTCTACGCGGTTTGATGCCTCCTTCGGACTGAAACGAAGTACATCTAAAGCTCGGTTCACCTCCATACCTCTTACCATATCGGTAACAAGTCTCATTTTGCGAGGTGAAGTAGGAACATTTCTCAAGCTAGCAAATGCTTTGCTCTTGTTTTCCTCCTTTATTTGGTTTGCTTTTATTCTTTTTCTTGCACCCATTTTTACAAATTCAAAATGTTAATTAAAACCAATAACATGCTTATCTTTTTTTCTTGTCAGCATGTCCTCTAAAAGTACGAGTTGGCGCAAATTCACCTAATTTATGTCCTACCATGTTTTCAGTAACATAAACAGGAATGAATTTGTTTCCGTTGTGCACGGCGATCGTATGACCTACGAAATCTGGAGAGATCATTGAACGTCTTGACCAGGTTTTAACAACTGTTTTTTTCCCTGATTCGTTTTGTCCCAATACTCGTTTTTCCAGCTTGAAATCGATAAAAGGTCCTTTTTTTAATGAACGACTCATAACAATCTAATTATCAAATTATTTTTTCCTTCTTTCAACAATATACTTATTAGAAGCATTCTTTTTAGCTCTAGTTTTGAAACCTTTTGCTAAAACACCTGTTCTAGAACGTGGATGTCCACCTGAAGATTTACCTTCACCACCACCCATTGGGTGATCAACTGGATTCATTACCACACCACGAACTCTAGGTCTTCTTCCCAACCAACGAGTACGTCCAGCTTTACCACTTCTTTCTAACGCATGGTCAGTATTAGAAACGGTTCCGATGGTAGCCTTACAGGTTACAAGAATCATTCTAACTTCACTAGAAGGCAATTTGATAGATGCATATTTGCCATCTCGTGCTACGAGTTGAGCATATGCACCAGCGCTACGAGCCATTACTGCACCTTGAGAGGGTCTTAATTCAATATTATGAATTATTGTACCTAATGGGATATCAGATAATGGCATTGAATTTCCGATTTCAGGAGATATTTTATTTCCAGAAAGCAAAGATTGCCCGACTTCCAATCCGTTTGGTGCGACGATGTAACGTTTCTCACCATCTGCGTACACTAGCAAAGCTATGCGTGCAGTACGGTTTGGATCGTACTCAATCGAAACCACTTTGGCTGGAACGCCATCTTTGTCTCTTTTGAAATCAATAACTCGATATCTTCTTTTGTGACCACCACCTATATATCTCATTGTCATCTTACCGGAGTTATTTCTACCACCAGTTTTTTTCATTGGTCTTAACAATGATTTTTCAGGTTTGTCTGTAGTAACCTGCTCAAAGGTATTAAGAATCTTATGCCTTTGACCAGGAGTTACAGGTCTTAATTTACGTACAGCCATTTTCTAATTAAATATTGCTATAAAAATCTATTTTATCCCCTTCAACTAAAGTAACGATCGCTTTCTTAAAAGAAGCAGTTCTACCTTCAATGGCACCAGCTTTAGTAAAACGACTTTTCTTTTTACCTTGATAATTCATGGTATTGATAGCCGCTACTTTAACGTTGTACATTGACTCTACCGCCTTTTTAATTTCGATCTTCTTCGCTCTGCGATCCACGACAAATCCAAAGCAATTTAATTTTTCGCTTTGGGCTGTCATCTTCTCGGTAACGATCGGTTTGATTAAAATTTCCATCTTTTAAACTTAATTTAGTTTAAACATTTCATCGAGCCCTTTTACTGAGCTCTCTACAAATAACAAAGTTGAAGCTTTCATAATATCGTAAGTTGCAAGATCAGAAACACGTACAACTTCAACATTCTTCAAATTACGAGAAGACAAATATATGTTTTTATTATCTTCGGTTAAAACCAAAAGCACTTTTTTATCAGATACTTTCAGGTTTTTTTGAAGTTCAACAAAACTTTTTGTCTTCACAGCTTCAAAATTGAAATCTTCGATAATTAACAAACCATCATTTTGAGCTTTTAAACTTAAAGCTGAACGACGAGCTAATTGCTTCAATTTTTTATTCAATTTGAAACTATAGTTTCTTGGACGGGGACCGAATACTCGTCCTCCTCCTCTGAACACAGGCGATTTAATGCTACCCGCACGAGCTGTACCAGTACCTTTTTGCTTCTTAATCTTTCTAGTACTACCTGAGATCTCAGCTCTTTCTTTCGATTTGTGAGTTCCCTGACGTTGATTCGCTAAATATTGCTTAACGTCTAGGTAAATAGCATGTTCGTTTGGTTCAATTGCAAAAACCAAGTCATTCAACTCAATTTTTCTGCCTGTATCTTCTCCAGATGTATTTAAAATAGCTAATTCCATTACTTTTCAATAATTACATATGAACCTTTAGACCCTGGAAGAGATCCTTTAACTAATAATAAATTGTTCTCAGGAATTACCTTAAGAACTTGAAGGTTTTCCACCTTCACAGTGTCTCCGCCTGTACGTCCGGCCATTCTCATGCCCTTAAATACTCTAGCTGGATACGATGCAGCACCAATAGAACCTGGAGCACGCAAACGGTTATGTTGACCGTGTGTTTGTCCTCCTACTCCGCCAAAACCATGACGTTTCACTACCCCTTGAAAACCTTTACCTTTTGATATTCCTGTAATATCTACGAAAGTAGATTCACCAATAATATCAATTGTAATAACATCTCCTAACTTGTACTCAGCCTCAAAATCGCTGAATTCAACAAGTTTTTTCTTAGGGGTTGTATTTGCCTTTTTAAAGTGCCCATCTAGCGCCTTCGTTGTTCGCTTTTCTTTCTTTTCGTCGAAAGCCAACTGAAGTGCTTCGTAACCGTCAACCTCAATAGTTTTGATCTGAGTTACAACACATGGACCTGCCTCAATGACAGTGCATGGAATATTTTTTCCCTCGGCACTGTAAACGGAAGTCATTCCGATTTTTTTTCCAATTAATCCTGGCATTTTTCTTTATTTTTTAAAAAATAAATCTAACAGCTTATCAAACTTTAATCTCTACTTCTACTCCACTAGGCAACTCTAGTTTCATTAGAGCATCAATTGTACTTGCAGTAGAACTGTAAATATCAATTAAACGTTTAAATGAAGAAAGTTGAAACTGCTCTCTTGATTTCTTGTTCACGAAAGTTGAACGAAGAACGGTAAAAATTCTTTTGTGAGTTGGAAGTGGAATAGGACCACTTACTACTGCACCTGTAGCCTTAACTGTCTTAACGATTTTCTCAGCTGAGTTATCAACCAAGTTGTGATCGTAAGATTTCAGTTTAATTCTAATTTTTTGGCTCATATTATTTAATGTTATACGATAAAACTATAGTAATTCAACTTTACCCTTGGCTTTCTCAACCACTTCTTTTGCAATACCTTTTGGCACCTCAGCAAAATGATCAAATTCCATTGAAGAATTTGCTCGACCAGAGGATAAGGTTCTCAATACAGTAACGTATCCAAATTGCTCTGATAATGGTACCATGGCATTTACAACACGTGCACCATGCTTAGATTCCATTCCTTCAATCTGACCACGACGTTTATTCAAGTCACCAATAATATCTCCCATGTACTCTTCAGGAGTGATAACTTCAATTTTCATGATTGGCTCAAGAAGTACTGGTTTTGCTTTTCCACAAGCTTCTCTGTAACCTTGCTTAGCAGCCAATTCAAAAGAAAGTTGATCCGAATCCACTGGATGGAAAGATCCGTCAAGCAACTCAACTTTTAATGAATCAACAGTATAACCTGCTAATACACCATTCTTCATTGCTTCTTTGAAACCTTTCTGTACAGATGGAATAAATTCCTTAGGAATATTACCACCTTTTACCTTATCAACAAATTGTAACCCTTCTCCTGCGAAATCAGCATCTACTGGAGATAAATTGAAGATAATATCAGCAAATTTACCACGTCCACCAGACTGCTTCTTAAATACCTGACGGTGATTTACTGTACCAGTAATAGCTTCTTTGTATGCAACCTGAGGCGCACCTTGGTTACACTCAACCTTGAATTCACGTTTCAAACGGTCAACAATGATATCTAAGTGAAGTTCACCCATACCAGAGATTACTGTTTGTCCTGATTCTTCATCTGTTTTCACATGGAATGTTGGATCTTCTTCAGCTAATTTAGCCAATGCCATACCCATTTTATCCAAATCTTTTTGTGTTAAAGGCTCAATAGCAATACCGATTACTGGTTCTGGGAAATCCATCGACTCTAGTTCGATTGCGGTTTCTTTTTGACACAATGTGTCACCAGTTCTAATATCCTTGAAACCAACACAAGCACAAATGTCACCTGCTTCTACACGATCAATTGCATTTTGCTTATTTGAGTGCATCTGGTACAAACGTGAGATACGTTCTTTATTACCTGTTCTAACATTATAAACGTAAGACCCTGCATCAATTGAACCTGAATACAAACGAGTAAAAGCTAAACGACCTACGAATGGATCGGTAGCAATTTTAAATGCTAAAGCAGCTAAAGGCTCTTCAACAGAAGGCTGTCTTGAAATAGCATCATCTGTTCCAGGAATCTTACCAACAATAGCTTCAACATCTAACGGAGATGGAAGGAAAGTAATAACTGCATCCAATAAACGTTGAACACCTTTATTCTTAAATGCGGAACCACAAAGCATAGGAACAATATCCATTGCAATAGTAGCTTTACGAATCACATTTAAAAGCTCCTGCTCAGTAATAGATTCCGGATCTTCGAAGAAACGCTCCATCATATCCTCATCATGTACTGCAACAGCCTCTACAAGTGTCTCTCTCCACTCATTAGCTTCTTCCACCAAGTAATCAGGAATATCCTCTAATGTATAATTAGTTCCATTCTCATCATCGTACCAAATAACAGCTTTCATTGCGATCAAATCAACCACACCTCTAAAACTCTCTTCAGTTCCAATAGGAATTTGAACAGGAATTGGATTCGCTCCTAATTTCTCTCTTACTTCACGAACAGCTTTGTAAAAATCTGCACCTGAACGGTCCATTTTATTTACAAATCCCATACGTGGAACTTTATATTTATCAGCTTGTCTCCAAACTGTTTCTGATTGTGCCTCAACACCACCAACTGCACAGAAACATGCAACAGCACCATCCAACACACGTAAAGAACGCTCTACCTCTACAGTAAAGTCAACGTGACCTGGAGTATCGATAATATTTACCTGATACTTTTCGCTATCGTAATTCCAAAAACAGGTAGTTGCAGCAGAAGTAATTGTAATACCTCTTTCTTGCTCTTGCTCCATCCAGTCCATTGTAGCAGCACCATCATGCACCTCACCAATTTTGTGAGAAACTCCGGTATAATACAAAATACGTTCTGTTGTAGTTGTTTTACCGGCGTCGATGTGCGCCATGATACCAATATTTCTGGTGTATTTTAAATCTCTCTTTGCCATATTCTTTAAGAATCGCTTAACAGTTATTAAAATCTAAAGTGAGCAAAAGCACGGTTAGCTTCAGCCATTCTATGTGTATCTTCTTTCTTTTTGAAAGCTCCACCTTCTTCATTATATCCACCAAGAATTTCCGCAGACAATTTTTCAGCCATAGATTTACCAGATCTTTTGCGAGCAAAAAGAATCATACTTTTAATAGCGATTGATACTTTTCTTTCAGGACGAATTTCGGTAGGAACTTGAAAAGTTGCTCCACCTACACGTCGGCTTTTCACCTCAACAGCTGGAGTAATATTTTCTAAAGCTTTTTTCCAAATCTCCAATGGAGATTTCTCAAGCTTTTCTGTTTTAGCCTTAACGATATCTAAAGCATCGTAAAATACTTTAAAAGAAAGATTTTTCTTTCCGTCAATCATTAAGTCATTTACGAATCTTGTTACCAGAACATCATTAAACTTTGGATCTGGCAATAAAATCCTTTTTTTTGGTC
This sequence comes from Labilibaculum filiforme, assembly GCF_002843315.1. Lineage (GTDB taxonomy): Bacteria > Bacteroidota > Bacteroidia > Bacteroidales > Marinifilaceae > Labilibaculum > Labilibaculum filiforme. The sequence goes on from NZ_MVDD01000001.1 coordinate 357,849, forward strand.
TTGACTTTCTCATTTTCTCTTAGTTTACGAGTTATCCGTTGTAGCTGCCTTTTTCAGTCTTCAAAAATCTCACGATCATTTACTCAACTTAATAGAGAACAACACATAAACATTAACTCACAGTTTTAAAAACTAGAATTAATTACTTTTTAGCTTTTGGTCTCTTAGTACCATACTTAGAACGACGTTGTTTACGACCTTCTACCCCTGAAGCATCCAGAGCACCACGAACAAGGTGATATCTTACCCCTGGAAGATCTTTTACACGACCACCTCTAATCAATACGATCGAGTGTTCCTGTAAGTTGTGACCTTCTCCTGGAATGTAAGCATTCACTTCTTTTCCGTTAGTCAATCTAACACGGGCTACTTTACGCATAGCCGAGTTAGGCTTCTTAGGTGTAGTCGTATACACACGAACACAAACCCCTCTCCTTTGTGGACAAGAATCCAATGCCGGAGCCTTGCTTTTATCGATAAGCTTGGTTCTTCCTTTTCTAACTAACTGTTGAATTGTAGGCATATTAACAATTACTTTTTTAATTAAATACTTTTAACAATTTGGTTTGCAAAGGTATTATTTATTTTATAAAATCTGCCATTCAGACATGTAATTTTACAAAACCCCTTGAAATCAGGGCACAAAGGTAGGAAAAGCCTTTTATAAAGACAAGTTATTCTCTATCAAAAAAATAAGCTATTTCAGTTTATTAAAAAAAGATTCATGTCTTTCAGTAAAATCAGGGTATAAGAATGGCATTTTGCAATTGTTATTTTTTTTAAACGAAGGATTTCTTTATGTATATTGCATCTAACTAAAAAGTTAATTAATTTAGAAAACCTTATAACCAAAAAGAAGTTTTTCAACTTCGAAAAAGACAAATACATTTTTTTTAAACCCAAAAAAAATACCATTATGAAAGTGTATCAATCAAATGAAATTAAAAACATCGCCCTCATTGGCAATGCCGGCTCGGGTAAAACTACCCTGGCTGAAGCTATGCTATATGAAGGCGGTGTTATTACAAGACGCGGAAACGTGGAAGATAATAGCACCGTTTCTGATTACAATGCTGTGGAACACGAATATAAGAATTCTGTATTTTCAACAGTTCTCTACACAGAATGGTTAGGAAAGAAAATTAATTTTATAGATACTCCTGGAGCAGATGATTTTTCGGGAGGAGTAATTTCTGCATTAAATGTGGTGGACACCGGACTTATGCTGATTAATGCTTTAAACGGCGTTGAGGTAGGAACTGAGATTATCGGTCGTAGAGCTGCTGCTTTAAAAAAACCTTTGATTTTTGTAGTGAATCAACTGGATCATGACAAAGCAAATTTTGAACTTTGCATTGAATCAGCGAAAACAAATTTTGGAAATAAAATTTCAATTGTACAATATCCCGTAAACGTTGGCGTAAATTTTAATGCTCTTATTGATGTACTTAAAATGAAAATGTATCAATGGGGACCTGATGGAGGAAAGCCAGAAATACTAGATATACCAGACACAGAAATTGACAAAGCAAACCAATTACATAACGACTTGGTTGAATCTGCTGCAGAGAATGACGAAGCCCTAATGGAACTTTATTTTGAAAAAGGGACTTTAACAGAAGATGAAATGAGAACTGGGATGAAAAAAGGAATGATCGCTTGTGATTTCTTTCCTGTTTTCTGTGTTTCTGCAAAAAAGGATATGGGGGTACGTCGTTTAATGGAATTTATTGGAAACATTGTTCCTTTTGTAACAGAAATGCCTGCCATACCAACAATTAGTGGAAGAGAAGCAAAATGCGACCCTAATGCTCCAACTTCGGTGTTCGTTTTTAAAACATCTATTGAACCACACATTGGAGAAGTAAGTTACTTTAAAGTTATATCGGGTAAAATTAAGGAAGGAGACGATTTAACTAACATTAATAATCATATTAAAGAACGAGTATCTCAGTTATATGTTATTGCCGGGAGAAACCGAGAAAGAGTTAATGAACTAGTTGCTGGAGATATTGGCGCCACCGTAAAATTAAAAAACACAAAAAACAATCATACTTTGAATTGCAAAGATTGTGATTTCGTATATAAAGACATCCAATTCCCGGATCCAAAATACAGAACTGCCGTTAGAGCTAAAGATGATGCTGACGATGAAAAATTAGGCGAACTTTTACATAGAATGCATGAGGAAGATCCTACCATACTAATAGAATATTCAAAAGAACTAAAACAAATCATACTGCACGGACAGGGTGAATTTCATATGAATACACTTAAGTGGAGGCTTAGCCACAACGATCATATAGAAATAGAATTCCTTACTCCTAAAATTCCTTATCGCGAGACGATCACTAAACTTGCACAGGCAGATTATCGTCATAAAAAACAATCTGGAGGCTCTGGACAATTCGGTGAGGTACACATGATTATTGAGCCATATTACGAAGACATGCCAGATCCGGTAATGTATAAAATTGACGGCAAAGACATGAAGGTGAACCTGCGAGGTACCGAGATTACCAAATTGAGTTGGGGAGGTAAATTAGTTTTCTGCAACTGTATTGTTGGTGGAGCTATTGATACACGATTTCTTCCAGCTATCCAGAAAGGAATTATGGAAAAGATGGATGAAGGACCACTCACCGGATCTTATGCCAGAGATATTCGAGTGGTTGTTTATGATGGGAAAATGCATGCAGTAGATTCCAATGAAATTTCATTTAGACTAGCAGGTCGCCATGCCTTTAGTGCAGCCTTTAAAAATGCCGGCCCAAAAATTTTAGAACCAATCTATAATATTGAAGTATTAGTTCCTGAAGATCGAATGGGTGATGTAATGAGTGATCTCCAATCTCGTAGAGCTATGATAATGGGAATGGAAGCCGAAAAGGGATTCCAAAAAATTATGGCTAAAGTACCTTTGAAAGAAATGAATAAGTACTCGACTACCTTAAGTTCATTAACAAGAGGTAGAGCTCAATTTACCATGAAGTTTGACTCTTACGAAAAAGTTCCTAACGAAGTTCAGGTTGAACTTTTAGCAGCATACCAAGAAGAAACTGCTGAAGCATAACAACGAAAAGGCCTCCTATTTATTAAGAGGCCTTTCATTTTACATTCCTATACATTTATTTTCTGATCAGCATAAAAGAGCCTTTCTTCGTATATTTCTTTTTTTGCTCCTCTCTTCCAGTTGCAGTAATCACATAATAATAAGTACCCGGAGTTGCCCATTTCCCATTTACTTTCCCATTCCATCCTTCGTCTGGATTTCTCCATTCGTATACCACCCGTCCCCATCTATTTAGAAGAACAGCATGAAAAGATTTTAAAGATTGAGATTTTACTCTAAATACATCGTTTCTACCATCACCATTCGGTGTAAAAACATTAGGAACCTGCACTAGGGAAGTATCTACTACGATTGGTGTTCCTTCTGTTTTAAAATTGAATTCTTCAAAACAGGTTTCAGGTCCTTTATTTGAGGATGCAATCAGTTTCACAAAATAGTTTCCTGGATGTATATAGGTATAAGCAAGTGGATCCTCATCTGTAATGATTCCATCCACCAATAAACTATCTTCCACCGAAACAGCGTCGACAATACGATCGTAGTCCTGATAAATAAACCACTCAAAATCCTCAGCATTTACCGATTTATTCGTGAATTGAACCTCCAAAGGAGCTTCACCAGTCATTGGATCGACAGAAAATGCTGCTTCAACCTTATAAGTTACAGTGCTAACATTATCAGAAATAAAAACACAGCCGTATTGATCGATAACACGAATAGAATATGTTGACTCGCCCTCGAATGCTTCTAAATCGAAAAAGCTCACCTCGCCACCAACATAAGTTGCCTTCTGAAATTCATTTTCACTATTACGTTGCAACCAAAAAACAATATCATTTTCTGATAAAACATTAACAAGTGCTTTAGAATCAATATTCGTATACTGCAAACTGTTTGGGGTGAAGGATGAACGAATATTAACACCTACACAATTTAAAACTACCAAAGTACTCGGCTTTGTATTAGAATTATTCAACACCCAAGCTTGGTCGGTATAAGATTCCGATCCTTTTTCAACAACAACTCTATACAGTCCGTTAGAAAGATTAGTCAAAGTTGATTCCCCTTGATTATTCTCTACACTCACAGGTATTGTAAAATCAGATGTGCCAGAGTCCCACTTTGTCCATGTGAAATTCCAACCCGATGTTCCATCATTTGATGCTGCTTTTAACTCCCCAATACCTGTTCCTATATTGTCGCAAAACACATATAAAGAATCATTGACTGTTGTGGTATAATTTGTTAGTGTTCGAAAAGATGCTTTTGCAGCTGTAATCTGTGAAAAAGCAACATTAGAGAACAAGGCTAATATCACTAACAGTGAAATACGATTAAGCGTTCTCGATGATAATAAAATGGATTTGATTCTCATATTATATGATGGAATAGTTTTATGATATATCTGGAATTACAATATTAAAAAAATTAAGCCGTTTTTTCTATACCTTAAACAATTATCTTTATTTGTTAAATTCGTACAGAGAAAGAATCTGCAACAATAAAAGAATAATTTAACCAACTTGCGAAGATCATAACATCCTACTGATTTACTTCACATTAAATGCTTTTTAAGGAATTAATTGTGGACTAATATTAAAAAAAAAGACAGAAATTACGGTTCAATTATTATTTTTGAGCCTCGAAATAATTGGAAAGGGAAAAAATGGAATATTTAAATGAGTTAAATCCGGTACAAAGAGAAGCCGTTGAGAATATTAATGGAGCATCTTTGGTGATTGCCGGAGCTGGATCGGGAAAAACAAGGGTTTTAACCTATCGAATTGCTCATCTACTAAATCAAAAAATTCCTGCCTACTCTATTTTGGCATTAACGTTTACCAATAAAGCCGCACGTGAGATGAAGGAGCGAATTGGCAACCTAGTTGATCTACAACAGTCGCAATCCTTGTGGATGGGAACTTTTCACTCTATATTTTCGAAAATATTACGATACGAAGCGGAACATTTGGGTTTTGATTCGAACTTTACCATTTACGACACTCAGGATTCTCGAAACTTACTTCGAGCTATTATTCGAGAAATGCAATTAGACGATAAAGTTTACAAAGCAAATGAAGTATTGAATCGAATATCCTCTGCAAAAAATAATTTAGTTACGGCAAATGCGTATGCTCAAAACGCGAATATTCAAAAAATAGATTCGAGTAATCGTCGACCGCTAATCTTTGAAATTTATAAAAAGTACAGTCAACGGTGCCGTCAGGCTAATGCGATGGATTTTGATGATCTTTTATTGCAAACCAACATCCTTTTTAAAAGTAAACCTGACATTTTAGCCAAGTACCAAAATAAATTTAAATACATTTTGGTTGATGAGTACCAAGATACTAACTACTCCCAATACTTAATTGTTAAAAAACTTGCCGAAAACCATAAAAACGTATGTGTGGTTGGCGATGATGCTCAAAGTATTTACTCTTTTCGTGGTGCCAAAATTGAGAACATACTAAATTTCAAAAACGATTATCCAAATTACAAGCTTTATAAACTAGAACAAAATTATCGCTCGACACAAAATATTGTTAATGCTGCAAATAGTGTTATTCACAAAAACCGTGAGCAAATAAAAAAAGTATCTTTTTCGGAAAACGAAGAAGGTGAAAAAATAAGAGTTGTAAAAGCACTTACCGATCACGAAGAAGGTTACATTGTTGCTAATGCTATTTTCGAAGAACGAATGCGTGAGCATCTTCAATATCAAGATTTTGCGATTCTATACCGAACCAATGCACAGTCGAGAATTTTTGAAGAGTCCTTACGTAAATTAAATTTACCCTATAAAATATACGGAGGACTTTCTTTTTATCAGAGAAAAGAAATTAAAGACCTACTTTCTTATTTCCGCATGACGGTAAACCCGAATGATGAAGAAGCAATTAAGAGAGTGATTAATTATCCGAAAAGGGGAATTGGGGATACTACAGTTAGCAAACTGCAAGATGCGGCAACCCAAAACGAATGCAGTATTTGGGAAGTAATTTGTGGTCTCAATCAAAGACCATATGGCATTAACTCTGGAACCATTTCGAAACTGATGAGATTTGCTACTTTAATAAGTGATTTTCAGAAAAGACAAGAGACCGACTCGGCTATTGATTTAGCAAACTATATTGCTAAAACAACAGGTATTGTGCAAGAACTTTACAATGACCGATCTCCGGAAGGAGTTTCCCGACATGAAAACATTCAGGAACTGTTGAATGGTATTCAGGAATTTACACAAAACTCTTTAGAAGAAGGAAATGAGTTACAATTAGCCAACTATCTGGAAGATGTTGCACTTTTAACCGATCAAGACAAGGACAATGATGAAGATCGAAACAAAGTAACCTTAATGACTATTCACTCGGCAAAGGGTTTGGAATTTTCGCACCTACACATTGTTGGATTAGAAGAAGATCTATTTCCTTCGCAAATGGCAACCAGCACTCAACAGGAATTAGAAGAAGAACGCAGACTTTTTTATGTTGCCATAACCAGAGCTGAAACAAAAGTCACTCTTTCCTTTGCTAAATCGAGATACAAGTGGGGAAACATCAGTTATCCCCGGCCAAGTCGTTTTATTGAAGAAATTGATGAGAAATATGTAGACCTTCAATATGAAAGGGAACCAGAATTTTCTGGTGCAAGAAACGAGAACCTCCAAAGTCGCACCGACTCGGAAATCGTAAATCGCCCACGAAAATTCGAAGCAAAACAAAGTTTTTCTTCAAAACCAAAACTAAGTCAGGCGATTACACGTAACAATACAGGTAGTCAAGATAACGATCCGAACTTTATTCCTTCAAAGCCAGAACAAATACAATCGGGAATGATTGTAGAGCACCAACGCTTTGGCAAAGGAAAAGTTTTGCAAATAGAAGGAAGTAAACCAAATATTAAAGCAACAGTATTTTTTCAGAATGTAGGTCAAAAACAACTACTATTAAAATTCGCAAAACTTAAAATTGTTGGATAAATGCGCTAACTATTTGTATTGAAAGAAGAAATCTGTTACATTTGCCTTGAGTTCTAAGATTTTCTGTAATTGTTTAAATCGTTATAAACAATTCATTAAAGCTTCATTTCTACTTCGTTTAGTAAAACCGATGAAATCTTAGATTCTTCAATAGTACTTATAACAATCTTCATTTTTTTGTGCTATTGCTTTGCATTCTTATTAGTTTGCCAAATTACCTATCGTATAAAAAAAAGTTATTACCAGATTAATACAACAACAAAATAAATGGATTATAATTCAAGCAGGAAACATCTTATTCTTCCTGAATATGGACGGAACGTTCACAAAATGGTAGATTTTGCCTTAACTGTTGAAGACAAGGCAGAGAGAAACCATGTGGTAAAAAGTATTATTGCCATTATGGGAAATATGTATCCTCATCTTAGGGATGTAAGTGATTTTAGACACAAACTGTGGGATCATATCGCTATTATGTCTGATTTTAAATTAGACATCGATTCCCCTTACGAAGCTCCAACAAGAGAAAAGTTAGCCGAAAAACCAGATCGATTACCTTATAATAATAAGAGAATAAAGTATCGCCATTATGGACGTACCGTAGAAGCATTAATTGCTAAAGCTATCGAAATTGAGGATCAAAAAGAAAAGGACGCGCTTCTAATAATGATCGCTAATCACATGAAAAAATCCTTTCTTAACTGGAACAAGGATAGTGTGCCCGACGAAAAAATATTCAAAGATTTGGTTGCTTTATCGAAAGGGAAACTCGAAATTCCGGAGCATTTAAAATTAGCAGAAGTTAGAGAGCGAGAATTCGTTCAGAAAGTGAAAAAGAAAAAAAATCCAAGAACTGATAATCGAAACGATAATAAAAACGAGCATCGAAAGTTCAAAAAACCAAGAATATAAATAAAAAAACCGGTTCCTTACCGGTTTTTTTTATGCCAAAACCAATCTCATTTCACTTTCCCAAATGCTTTTTATAATTATCTTTAAACCTTAAAAACACACCAAATACAATTACCAATGAGCACTTTCGAAATTATAGGCGGTAAATCGTTAAAGGGAGAATTAACCCCACAAGGAGCAAAAAATGAAGCTCTTCAGATTTTATGTGCCACTCTTTTAACTCCCGAAAAAGTAACCATACATAACATACCAAACATTCTAGATGTTAATAAATTAATTGAATTACTATCAGAACTTGGTGTAAACGTTAGTCAAGAATCTACAAATACCTATTCTTTCGAAGCTAAAAATATTAATCTTGACTATTTAAATTCGCCTGAATTTGCAAGCAAGGGATCTTCTTTACGAGGATCTATCATGATAATTGGTCCTTTATTGGCTCGATTTGGAAAAGGATATATCCCACGCCCAGGAGGAGATAAAATTGGAAGACGCCGTCTCGACACTCACTTTTTAGGATTTCAAAAGCTTGGTGCCAAATTCAATTTTAATCCCAATGAAAATTTTTATCGCGTTGAAGCAAGCGAACTAAAAGGTTGCTATTTACTACTTGATGAAGCCTCAGTTACTGGAACTGCAAATATTATTATGGCGGCAGTAATGGCTAAAGGGACAACAACCATATACAATGCAGCCTGCGAACCTTACATTCAGCAACTGTGTAAAATGCTACTATCCATGGGTGCTAAAATAAGTGGTGTTGGCTCGAATCTTTTATCGATTGAAGGCGTTAGCTATTTAGGAGGATGTGAGCACAGAGTACTTCCAGACATGATTGAAATTGGAAGTTTTATTGGACTTGCAGTAATGACGAAATCAGAAATTACAATAAAAAATGTTGCCTACAACGAACTGGGGATGATTCCTTCAGCATTTAAACGCCTGGGAGTGAAAATGGAGCTAAGAGGCGACGATATTTATATTCCCCGACACGAAAATTATGAAATTGAAACATTTATCGACGGTTCCATTCTAACTGTTGCAGATGCACCCTGGCCAGGACTAACCCCCGATTTACTCAGTGTGTTTCTGGTAGTTGCCACTCAAGCGAAAGGCAGTGTATTAATTCATCAAAAAATGTTCGAAAGCCGTTTATTCTTTACGGATAAACTAATTGATATGGGAGCTCAAATAATACTTTGCGATCCACATAGAGCAACAGTTATTGGCTTGAATCAAAGTCAAGGACTGCGACCAACCACCATGGTTTCTCCAGATATTAGAGCTGGGGTTGCGCTGCTAATTGCTGCTCTTTCGGCAGATGGAAAAAGTACCATTCACAACATCGATCAAATCGACAGAGGTTACGAAAACATTGACCTGCGATTAAATGCAATTGGTGCAAGTATTAAAAGAATTAGCAATTAACTATTTATTAACACTATAAACAAGGAGAACTCATTAATTTAGTGGAATAGAAATTGTTAGTAAAAGTTTAAAATTTGAGTTATGAAAAAAATAAAATTAGGCGTGATATTATTTTCTTTTTTTATCTCCCTTTCCACTTTTGCCGGAGCTGCAAATCCTGCTAATGGAAAAGCGGTAAAAGAAGGTTATGAAATTGGAGATAAACTACCAAATATTGTAGCAAAATCGATAGCTGGAAACGACATAAAATTAAGTTCGCTAGAAGGAAAATTGGTTTTAGTTGATTTTTGGGCTTCGTGGTGTCCTCCTTGTCGTGCAGAAAACCCAAGAATGGTTGAAGCGTACGATAAATTTAAAAACCAAAACTTTAAAAATGGCAAAGGTTTTACTATTTATAGTTTTTCGCTTGACACAAAACAAGCCAATTGGAAAGCTGCGGTAGCCAAGGATAAATTAAGTTGGGATTATCACGTTAGTGAATTAAAAGGATGGCACTCGCCTACTTCCAACAAGTTTGGAATTCGCTCGATTCCATCTAACTTTTTAATTGATGGAGATGGAATTATTTTAGCGAAAAACCTAAGAGGTGAAAAATTAGAACTAATTCTTCAGTACTATCAAAAAAAGTAAATATCACAATTAATAGAAAAACGCCATTCATGACAGAAGTGAATGGCGTTTTTTTCCTTATTTCCCTAAAAACTCTCGCATTTCCACTACATTAAAACCTTTTTTTTCAATCCACCGAATAGCTTTATCCTCATCACGAAATATGTTTGTTTTTAAATTTGTATCTCGTAAATAAAAAGAAAAAAGATAAGCTTTAATAATTTGTCCAAACTTTGGATGAATAACAACAGCATTATATTTATAGTCTACTTGAAAAGTAATTTTTCGAATAGCTCCATTTATTATTTTAGCAACTTTAGGCGACGAAATAATTAGTTCGCTTAAATCACAAACCGAAGCAAAATCTTTGTACGAATATCCATCCAACACATGATCTATTGCATCCGCGAAAAAAAGAGCAGCTTTCTCATTTTGCATTCCTCTTACTTTGAGATAAGCTACATTCGCATATACTCGAATACAAAAATCCTTATTATCAAATTCGATCCCCATTCCGACAATTTTTCAGTAAAGTACCTTTTCTTCCATTTATGACGTTTCAATAAATTTAAGTTTTTTATTAGAAAATTTAAAATCTACTTAAATATTGTCGCACAACAAGATATAAGCTATCAAACGGGCGTATTCATCGTAACAACTTATTCCTCCTATACCCATCGTTTTACCTAATAAAAGAAAAAAAGAATATTTATAATTACAAATTCTATCTTTGTGTCAATTTGTCGGAATACAGCAGATTGGCAGACTATTTGTATTTATTCGCGAGTAATAAAAATTAGAACGATAAAAATCATTGAAAAATGACAAAAGATAAAAGCAAATCAAAAAAAGAAGAATTGAACGAAAAAGACATAGAAACTACTGAAGATCAAGTAGTAGACACAGCTACTGAGAAAGAAGATTCAGGGGTCGAAGAAAATAAAGATTCGAAGAAAAGCAAGAAATCGGCAAAGGAAAAGAAAGCAGACGAACTGGAGGAATTGGGAATCAAACTTCAGGATATTAATGACAAGTATGTACGTTTGTCAGCCGAATTTGACAACTATCGTAAAAGAACGTTAAAAGAAAAGATGGAACTGACCAAATCGGGCGGAGAAAAAATTCTTATCAACATTCTTCCTGTAATGGATAACTTCGAACGCGCTCTACAATCTATCGATGCAGCAAAAGACATTGATGCGATAAAAGATGGTGTTCATTTAATTTACGGTAATTTCAAGGAATTTGTTTCTCAAAACGGAATAAAAGAAATAGAAGCTGTTAATGAGGCTTTTGATACCGACATCCACGAAGCAATTACTAAAATTCCTGCTCCAAGCGAGGAGTTAAAAGGAAAAGTTGTTGACTGTGTTGAAAAAGGATATTTCCTTCACGATAAGGTAATTCGTTTTGCCAAAGTTGTTGTTGGAGAATAAAAAATTCAAAATCTAAGCGGAGAAAAAGATGTCGAAAAGAGATTATTATGAAGTGTTAGGAGTTTCCAAGTCAGCCTCGGAAGCCGAATTAAAAAAAGCATATCGTAAAAAGGCGATTCAGTTTCATCCGGACAAAAATCCGGATAATAAAGAAGCTGAAGAGAGTTTTAAAGAAGCTGCTGAAGCTTATGAAGTTTTAAGTAATGCTGAAAAACGTCAGCGATACGATCAATTTGGTCATTCGGGAATGAGTGGCTCTGCTGGAGGTGGATTCGGCGGTGGCGGAATGAACATGGAAGATATTTTCTCTCATTTTGGCGACATTTTTGGTGGTGGCGGTGGCGGCTCCTTCTTTGGGGGCGGATTTGGCGGTGGCGGTCGTAGCTCACGACGCGTAAACCGTGGCAGCAACTTAAGGGTGAAAGTGAAACTTAGCCTGAAAGAAATTTCGGAAGGTGTTGAGAAGAAAATTAAAGTTAAAAAGTATGTTGAGTGTAAATCCTGTAGTGGTTCTGGAGCAAAAGACGGATCGTCGTTTTCCTCCTGTTCTACTTGTCATGGTTCTGGCCAGGTAACCCGTATTCAAAATACAATTTTGGGTCAGATGCAAACTGCATCTACTTGTCCAACCTGTGGCGGAGAAGGAAAAATTATCACTAATAAATGTACCAGTTGCGCTGGTGAAGGAATTGTTCAGGACGAAGAAGTAATCACCATCAATATTCCTGCAGGAGTAGCCGAAGGAATGCAACTATCGGTTAGTGGAAGAGGCAATGCTGCCCGTAGAGGAGGAGTAAATGGCGATTTATTGATTCTTGTTCATGAAGAAGAACATCCCGATTTAGTTCGCGATGAGAACGATTTACTATACAATTTATTCGTTAGTATTCCTGATTCTATTTTAGGAACTGCCGTTGAAATTCCTACCATCGAAAACAAAGTGAAAGTGAAGATTGATGCAGGAACTCAACCAGGAAAAATTCTTCGTTTACGTGGAAAAGGTTTGCCAGATATTAATGGTTATGGCCGTGGAGATTTACTGGTTAAAATTAATGTTTGGGTTCCAAATAGTGTTTCTAAAGACGAAAAGAAAATCTTAGAAAAATTACAAGCTTCTGAAAGTTTTACTCCAAAGCCCAGCGCTCAGGAAAAAAGCTTTTTCAAAAAAGTGAAAAACTTTTTCGATTAAGAAGTTAATATAATATTGATATAGAAAGAGATCATCCACAAGCGGATGATCTCTTTTTGTATCTGTACACACGAGGAATTCGAAAAACAAATTCCCCTATATAATCCAAAACTTTCTTCCCAAACAGGAACGTATGTCAATAAAAGAAGGAAGATGGTAATCTGAAAAGAGAAAGTTATACGTTAAACACAAAGTAACTTTATGAAATTTAACTCAACTGTTCTATAATTACTTATCCTTCTTATTTATATCGCATAAAACTAAAATAATAACAGGTTGAATCTTCTTTACATCGATTTTATCTGTTGGATTTATCGAAATTGACTACTTTAGATTCCAATTGAAATTTTAGTGTCACCAAACCAAAATATACATGGCATTTTTCGAAGCAAAAGACATCGTTAAACAATACGCAGGACATAAAGCTTTAAATAAAGTAAGTATCTCTGTTCAAAAAGGAAGTATTTTTGGTCTGCTTGGACCAAATGGTGCAGGAAAAACAACCCTAATCCGAATAATCAATCAAATTACCGGTCCCGACTCAGGAGAAGTGTTTTTTAACGGCACTCCGCTAAAACCAAGCGACGTAAAACGAATTGGTTACCTTCCTGAAGAACGAGGCTTGTACAAAAAAATGAAAGTTGGCGAACAAGCCGTTTATTTGGCGCAACTTAAAGGAATGAGTCAAAAGGAAGCCACCAAAAAGTTAAAAGTTTGGTTCGATAAATTTGACATTTTACAGTGGTGGGACAAAAAAGTAGAAGAACTTTCGAAAGGAATGCAGCAAAAAATTCAATTTATTGTTACCATTCTTCACGAGCCCGAACTGCTTATTTTCGATGAACCTTTTAGTGGTTTCGATCCTATTAATGCGAATCTTCTAAAAAAAGAAATTCTAGAACTTCGCGACAAAGGAGCAACCATTATTTTTTCGACTCACAATATGGGTTCGGTGGAAGAAATTTGCGATCATATAGCATTAATCAATAAATCGGAAAAAATTCTTGACGGTCCTGTGGATCAAATTAAAAAGAAATACAGAACCAACACCTATCAATTAACCTACACTGGCGAATTTGACAAACTAGAACAAATTTTAAATCCTGATTTTGAAATAATTGATCAGGAAAAAGGGACGGAATACAATACCATAAAAGTGAAATTAAATAACGGCTCTACTTCCAATGAATTGTTAAAGCAGGTGCTCCCCTATTTAAATATCGTTTCCTTTACCGAGATCATTCCGAATATGAATGATATATTTATTCGAGTAGTGAATGAAAACAAAAAAATCTAACCCGAAACAACTAGAAAAATGAATAAAATTTTCATCATCATACAAAGAGAATATCTTTCCCGAGTAAAGAAAAGATCATTCCTTATTTTAACTTTTCTTACGCCTGTATTAATCGCTGGTATTTATGCATTCATGATATGGATGATGCTGAAAGACGATACCGAAAGCAGAACTATTGCAGTTATTAATGAGTCGGAATTAGTTGAACCAGTTGCCAGCCATGACTTTACTACTTATAAATATCTGGAAAACACCAGTTTTGAAGAAGCTAAAGCTCAAATGGACGAGAAAAATTATTATGCTATTCTTGTAATTCCAAAAAATATTATGGAAATCAAAATGGCTGAACTATTTTCTTTTAAGCAAGTTACAATTGAGGTTAAATCGGAAACAGGTTCGCAATTAAGAGATCATATCGAAAACTTAAAGAGATCCGAAATAATTGCCTTAGCCAATATGCCCGATCTGGAACAAAAATTAGCAGCAACCAAAACGCCAATTTCCATGAAAACCATCAAATTTGGCGAAGATGGCGAAATAAAACAAAGCTCTACAGAAATAGCAATGGCTATTGGATTCATATCTAGCTTTATTATTTACATGTTTATTTTCATGTATGGGGTGCAGGTAATGCGTGGAGTTATTGAGGAAAAAAGCAATCGAATTGTCGAGGTTATTATTTCGTCGGTAAAACCATTTCAATTAATGATGGGAAAAATTGTTGGTGTGGCCATGGTTGGATTAACCCAATTTATTATGTGGGTAATATTATCAGGTGTACTTATTGCTGTTGGAATGGCTGTTGTTCTGCCAGGTGTTGATATGGAATCCTTACAACAAGCTAAAACTCTTTCCGAACTACCTGAAGGTGCAGCGACCTTAAATCCGGATCAACTTAAAATGGCACAAGAGCTATTAGGCACATTCGACTTTGCATATGTTGCAGGTATTTTAGGAGCTTTCGTGTTCTTTTTTCTTGGCGGATATTTACTTTACTCGGCCTTATTTGCTGCTGTTGGTAGTGCCGTTGATAACGAAACCGAAACACAACAATTCATGATACCCATTACCATTCCTTTAATTATGGCTATGTATATCGGTTTTGCCGTTGCAAAAAATCCGGAAGGAAGTCTTGCCTTTTGGGGATCTATTATTCCATTAACATCGCCAATTGTAATGCTCGTTAGAATTCCTTACGGAGTTCCATTATGGGAATTACTCCTATCTATGTTTCTACTGATTGGAACTTTTCTTTTAGTAACCTGGATAGCTGCAAAAATATATAGAACCGGAATTTTAATGTATGGTAAAAAAGTTTCCTACAAAGAAATTTGGAAATGGCTACGATATCATAATTAATGGTGAATAGCTACTAAACGTTGTAAATGCCTCATTTTATGAGGCATTTTTCACTAAAAGCGAAACGACACAATTTTTGGAAGTAGCTAAAACGTTAAAAAAACTTATTCATCGTAACTTCGCTATCAAAAAACACAACCCGAGAACAAAGTTTTTACTATCTTCGGTTTCGAATTGAAGCCTAAAAAAGTTAAATAGTTTTTTTAGGAAAGACTAATCAATCAGACAATTAACACAACCAAATAGTAATTCATGCGAATTTCTGTAATAGATTTAGGAACGAATACATTTAATTTGCTTGTTGCAGAGTGGGATGAAACTGGAATTCCAAAAATTCTGAATCGTTCAAAATATGCAACAAAAATAGGGAAAGGCGGCATCAATAATAATATAATTACCGATGAAGCAATTGAAAGAGCTAAGAGTGCCCTTGATTCAATAACAGAAATATCGAATCAGTTTGAGGTATCTAAAACCCTTGCATTCGCCACCTCTGCAATTAGATCGGCCGAAAATGGGGATGCTTTTGTAAAATTAATTGAAGAAAAATACAATATCTGTATTGATATCATTACAGGAGAACGAGAAGCCGATTTAATCTTTTTAGGAACTAAAAAAGCTATCGAATTAAATCACGAACCAGTTGCAATACTTGATATTGGAGGTGGTAGTAACGAAATAATTATTGCCAATAATCAAAAAGTATTTTGGAAAAACAGTTATCCGTTAGGAATGACCAGATTATTGGAGAAATTCAATCCTGCCAATCCTATCAATAAAAATATGGTGAAGGAAATTGAAGAGTATCTAAAATCTCAGATGGCGGATTTATTTGAAGCTCTAGATATTCATTCCGTAAAAACATTAATTGGTTCGTCTGGTTCATTCGATACTATTAAACAAGTATTGGTTGCTAACGTGCCCGAAATTAATGGTTTTCCAACTACCCATTTTGAAATTAAACTAAAAGACTTTTTTAAACTACACCAGTTATTTTTGGCCTCGACTTTGGAAGAAAGAGAACAAATGCCAGGAATGGATCCCGTGCGTGTAGAATTAATTGTAATAGCCAGTATCTTCATTAATTATCTGGTAAAAGAATCAGGAATTAGTAAATTGTTTCAATCTTCATTTGCATTAAAAGAAGGAGCTCTTTTTGAATATATTGAGAAAAATAGCAGCTTGGTAGGCACTGGTAAAACAATGGAATCAAAAAAATAAGCATGTCAAAAATTCTGATCATCGACGACGAGAAAAGTATTCGTAACACTTTAAAAGAAATATTGAGTTACGAAGATTATGAAATTAGTCTTGCCGAAAATGGCCTAGAAGGAATCGAATTGGCCAAATCAGATGAATTTGATGTTATTTTATGTGATATAAAAATGCCAAAAATGGATGGAATTGAAGTTCTTGAAAAAACTCAAGAACTTGGATTGGATACTCCGGTCATTATGATTTCGGGACATGGAAATATCGATACCGCAGTAGATTCTATTAAAAAAGGCGCTTTTGATTTTATTGAAAAACCTTTGGATTTGAATCGTATTTTGATCACGATTCGCAATGCCATGGACAAATCGAAACTGATTACAGAAACAAAAGTTCTGAAACGAAAAGTCAGTAAGAAATATGAAATGATCGGTTCTTCGGAAGTTTTGGAATCGGTTAATAATATGATTGATAAGGTTGCTCCAACCGATGCTCGTGTTTTAATAACCGGACCGAATGGAACTGGTAAAGAGCTTGTTGCTCATCGAATTCATGAACAAAGTAACCGCTCAAAATGCCCGTTTATTGAAGTAAACTGTGCCGCCATTCCTTCCGAATTAATAGAAAGTGAGCTTTTCGGTCACGAAAAAGGATCCTTTACTTCGGCCATTAAGCAACGAAAAGGAAAATTTGAATTGGCTGATGGCGGTACTCTTTTTTTAGATGAAATTGGTGACATGAGCTTATCGGCGCAGGCAAAAGTTTTGCGTGCCTTACAGGAAAATAGAATTACCCGCGTTGGTGGCGACAAAGAAATTAAGGTAAATGTTCGAGTAATTGCTGCAACGAATAAAAATTTAGCGCATGAAATTGAGAATAATAATTTCCGCGAAGATTTATACCACCGTTTAAGTGTAATTTTAATATACGTGCCACCCTTAAACGATAGAACCGACGACATACCCATGTTGGCAAATCATTTTATCGATACCATTTGCGGAGAAATGGGTGTGCCACAAAAAAGCATTGATGACGATGCAATTAGCGAATTGCAAAAAATCAACTATACAGGAAACATACGTGAATTCAGGAATATAATTGAACGATTGATCATTCTAGGCCAAGAAAGAATTTCGGTAGAGGATGTAAAATCCTATACCAAATCTTCCAGCTGAACATGAGAACCGAATCTGATTTTATTGGACAAAGGGAAATTCCAAAAGATGCTCTTTGGGGAATTCATTCTCTTCGGGCCAAAGAAAATTTTCCTGATAAAACTGCTTTTCACCAAGAATGGTTTATGGCCATAGGCGCTGTAAAGCAAGCTTGTTATCAAACCTATACTAGCTTTTTACAAGCTATTCAAAACAAATTTCCTAATAAACAATTTCCATTTCAATTAATCGACTCGCAATTAATTAGCGAATTAGAACAGGTTGCAATTGAAATTAATGAAGGAAAACATTTCGAACATTTTATTATCCCTGCAATTCAAGGTGGTGCCGGAACCAGTATCAACATGAATGTAAACGAGATAATTACCAACCGCACGCTTCAAAAAATTGGAAAACCTATCGGCTCCTATCAACATATAGATCCTTTTGAACACGCGAATGTATTTCAATCTACCAACGATGTAATTCCCACTTCTTTAAAAGTAGCAAGTATTCGTCTGCTGCAAGATTTGGAAGAAGCAATCAACAGCCTTCGAATGGAAGTGGAAAAAACGGAGAGTAAATACAGAAATGTATTGCGCCAAGGCTACACGCAAATGCAAGCAGCGGTTCCATCTTCTTACGATAAATTATTCAGTACCTATAACAATGCCCTTTCGAGAGATTGGTGGAGAGTTTCGAAATGTTTCGAGCGAATTAAAGAGGTAAATTTAGGAGGTGGTGCCATTGGAACTGGATTATCTATTCCTCGATTTTTTATTATGGAAGTGGTTCCAAATCTTCAGAAGTTAACCGGTTTGCCAATTACCCGATCGGAGAATCTATCGGATGCAACTGCGAATCAGGATTCTTTTGTTGAGGTGCATGCCACTCTTAAAGCACATGCAGTTAATTTGGAGAAAATGGTTTCTGATCTTCGTTTACTAGGATCCGATTTATTTGTGAATCGTGAAGTATATTTGCCTCAAAAACAAGTTGGAAGCTCCATAATGCCCGGAAAAATTAATCCGGTAATAAGTGAATTTGTAATTAGTGTTGCCCACAAAGTATACGCTAACGATTTAATGATTAGTAACTTATCGGGACAAGGCTGTTTGGAACTAAATGCTTATTTGCCTTCCATTGGACATGCTTTGCTTGACAGCATTAAACTACTTATTGCTGCAAATACTAGCTTGGTTAAGAATCTATTTCGCGAATTAGAAATAAAAACCAATCCTATTGACGAAACTATCCTAAAAAATCCTTCGATAGCTACTGCCTTATCACCATATATTGGTTATCATCAGGCCGCAAAGCTGGCTAAAGAAATGAAAAACAACCAAATATCCATTCGTGAAGCAAATGCTAAACTAAATTTGCTTAGCGAAAAACTACTGAACCAACTACTATTACCGGAAGAACTGCTGAAAATGGGTTTTCAGATTGGAGAAACTTTAAACAATGCACAGTAAACATGGGAAGAGAAAGACGTCCTCATATTGGAATTTTTGGAAGAAGAAATAATGGGAAAAGTACCTTAATCAATTTCCTGGCCGGACAAGATATTGCAATTGTTTCGGATGTTGCAGGCACTACTACGGATCCGGTAAAAAAAACGTTCGAAATTACCGGATTTGGTCCTGTAATTTTAATTGATACAGCAGGAATTGATGATACTGGCGAGTTGGGCCAGAAACGAATTAACAAAACGAATCAAACCATAAAAATAATCGATCTTGCCATTTTAGTAATCACCAAAAATACCTTTGGCAATTTTGAATTGGGCCTTATCGATCTCTTCAACAAACAAAATGTTCCCTTTATAACCGTACACAGCAAAGAAGATATTGAAATTTTAAAGCTACAAACTGCTGACTTACTAAAACAACACGGTTCAAAAGACATTCTTCATTTTTCCAATAACAACGCCAATATCGAGCCAATCGTTAAAAGCATAAAAACAACAATTCCCGAATCGGCATACACTACTCCTTCCCTTTTGGGAGATTTAATCTCTTACGGAGATATTGTTCTTTTAATTACTCCAATTGATATTGAAGCTCCTGAAGGTAGAATGATTTTGCCACAGGTTCAGGCAATAAGAGATATTCTGGATAATGACGCAGTTTGTATTGTTTTAAAAGAACGAGAAGTAGATGCTTTTTTACGAAAAACAGGAATAACACCAAATTTGGTTGTTACCGATAGTCAGGTATTTTTAAAAGCTGGAGCCTCCATTCCTTCCGATATTCCTTTCACCAGCTTTAGTATCATGCTGGCGCATTTTAAAGGAAATTTTAATGCGTATTTAAAAGGAACTCCAAAAATTTCTGAACTTTTGGATGGCGATAAAGTGCTACTATTAGAAAGTTGTACGCATCACAGTTCGTGCGATGATATTGGAAGAGTGAAAATTCCTCGCTGGATTTCTAACTTTACCGGTAAAAAACTGGAATTTATAGTCACCGCCGGTTTAGATGAAATTCCTGGTGATATTACCGATTATGCACTTTTAATTCAGTGTGGTGGTTGCATGATTACCCCAAAACAATTGGGCAATCGACTTCAACCTGCTATTGATGCTGGCATACCAGTTACTAATTACGGAATGGCAATTGCGTATGTTCAAGGAATTTACAATCGTGCAGTTGCTCCTTTTGCAAAAATTGAAGATACAAAGTCTGATTACTTATAGTAATATTTAAATAAAACGATTTTTACATGAAAAAAATATTTGTTGCATATCTCCTCATTTCTATCTGTATTTTAAATGTTTACTCACAAGAAAAAGAATTTGTTCTTAAAGGAATGATTGGTGGGATTCAGGAGGAAACACTCTTTCTTTATCAGGAAACTGGCGAAAATGTAATTCTGCTAGACTCTGTAACAACAAAAAACGGAGAGTTTCAATTCTCTGGAAAAACCGATCATGCATTTGTTGCACAGCTCGGATTATCGAAAAATAGACGGGCAAAAATTTTCATTTCTCCCTCTTCCATGAATTTATTAGCTCATCAGGACGAGTTTAAACACGATTTTCTGATAAAAAAACTTACTGGTTCCGAAGCACAAAATAGATACGAAGATTTTCAAAATAAGCTTCAGAAAAACAATCAGGAAAAATTAAAAATAGCCAATGATCTTGAACTTCCCGAAGTATATTCCGATTCAATTAAAAAGAAAACATTTCTTGCCGAATACAAAAGACTTAATAAATTCAAGAAAGAATATTTTCACAATTACGCATCTTCTCCAGTAGTATCTTATTTAATATTTCAGGAGTATTTTGGCGCCAAATGTAGCCTTGATGATGTAAAAGAATACTTAAAAACGCTTAACATGGCAAACCCTAATGGTATTTATGTGAAAAATTTAAACCTGCGCGTGGAAATGATTGAACAAATTTTCATTAAACAGGAATTCCCTGCGCTTAATTCCACCACTATAAATGAAAAAGCGTACCATTTTGAAGCACAAAAAAATAAATACCACCTATTTTATATTTGGAGAGCATGGACACCAGATAAAAATGAAATACAATATCAGGCATTGGATACTTTACAAACTATTTGTAAAGAGAATGGAATCGAACTGGTTAGTATCATTCGAAACTCCTCCTACAATCTTATTCCTGTAGTTGGAACAAAGGATTGGAAACAGTGGCGACCTATTGCCGATTCTTCCCATCAATACACCGAAATAGAAAGCATTGACAATAGTGTTGATCTTATTAAATATCTCAACCGCCAATTTCACGCCTTTCTTGTAAATAACAAAGGACAAATTATTTATCATCAGGATGCTTTTGATACCAAGTTGTTAGTATCGGAACTTGCAAAGTTTGTTTCAATGCCTTAAAGAGTATATTTTAGTTCTGATTAACTATATTTAGGAGTTTGATAATAGAAATAAACACTAACTCTCTATGCCAGATAATTTACTAAAGTCTAAAGCTAATTTCGGCACCTTCCCCGTTTTTCTTACTGCAATATCCACTATTTTAGGAGCTATTCTATTCCTCCGTTTTGGTTGGGCAGTAGGAAATGTTGGTTTTATTGGAGTTATCGGA
This sequence comes from Labilibaculum filiforme, assembly GCF_002843315.1. Taxonomy (GTDB): domain Bacteria; phylum Bacteroidota; class Bacteroidia; order Bacteroidales; family Marinifilaceae; genus Labilibaculum; species Labilibaculum filiforme. Next base: position 379,572 of record NZ_MVDD01000001.1, read on the forward strand.
ATCATTATTTTGGGACACCTAATTACCATTCCAACGGCAATGGCTGTAGCCGAAATAGCCACCAATCAAAAAGTTTTAGGAGGTGGAGCTTACTACATAATATCCCGATCGTTCGGATTAAATATCGGAGCCGCCATTGGCATAACTTTATATCTATCGCAAGCTATTTCTGTTGCCTTCTATGTAATAGCATTCGCTGAAGCTTTCGATCCACTTATACAATGGATCGCAGACAATTACGGCTTACTTATTTACGACAAAAGAGCAATAAGTATTCCAACAATGGCTCTTCTTTCTGGATTATTTCTTAGCCGAGGAGCAAATTTGGGAATGAAAGCACTATATATTGTTGCTGGAATTTTAGGAGTCGCTTTGGTCCTATTTTTTCTTGGTGCTCCCGATACTGCTCCCAAAGAAATAATTTTGGACGCTACGATTGAAAACCCAAAGAGTTTCTTCTATGTTTTCACCATCATTTTTCCCGCATTTACGGGATTAGCGGCAGGACTAGGACTATCTGGCGATTTAAAAAACCCACGAAAATCAATTCCTCAAGGAACCATTTGGGCGACCATTGTAGGACTCATCATTTACTTGTTTGCCGCCTATAAATTTACCGTATCTGCTAGTCCTGAAGATTTAGCCAGCGACCAGCTTATTATGCGTAAAATTGCAGTTTGGGGTCCTATTATTCCTATTGGCTTAGCTGCAGCTTCCATATCATCTGCTTTAGGCTCTATTATGGTAGCACCGCGTACTTTGCAAGCCATTGGCTTGGATGATATATTCCCACAGCAAGGATTAAATAAATGGCTAAAAACTGAAAACAAAAAGAATAATGAGCCAATTAATGCATCCGTTATTTCAATAATTATTGCTTTTGTATTTGTTTTTATTGGCGATGTAAATTTTGTAGCTCAAATTATATCCATGTTCTTTATGGTTACCTATGGTGCCATTTGCATGATCTCTTTTTTAGAACATTTTGCAGCAGATCCATCCTACCGACCAACCTTTCGCTCCAAATGGTATTTGTCCTTACTAGGAGCAATTCTTTCAATCTGGATCATGTTTCAAATGAACATGACCTATGCTATTTTATCTTTACTGATAATGGGTGGCATTTACTATGGAATTAACCAAAGCTCGAAAGAACAAAAAGGACTCGCAAAATTATTTAAAGGAGTTGTTTTTCAGCTAAGTCGCTACCTACAAATATTTGCACAACGTGCCGAAAAAGGAGATCGAGAATTAAGTTGGAGACCTTTTGCTATTTGTATTTCCGAAGATTCCTTTAAGCGTCGTTCTGCTTTTGATTTACTCCGCTGGATTTCGTACAAATACGGATTTGGCACTTATATTCATTATTTGGAGGGGTATTTAAACGAAGAAACTAATCTTGAATCGAAAAAAGTAATGAACCGCCTGATTAACTTAGCATCGGGAAGCAAAAACAGAGTATATCTCGATACAATTATCAGCCCTTCGATGACCTCGGCGATTGCACAAGTTATGCAGCTTTCTGGAATATCAGGTACTGGTTATAATACCATTCTATTCGAATTTTCGAGAACAAAACCCAGCCGATTAAACTATGTAATAGATAATTACAACTTAATTAAATCGACTCATTTCGACGTTTGTATTCTAAACACCTCCTATAAAGGTTTTGGATACCATCGCGAAGTGCATGTTTGGATAGGGGCCGAAGATTTAGAGAATGCCAACCTAATGATTTTATTGGCTTACATAATTCAAGGGCATCCCGATTGGAAGAAAGGCACAATAAAAATCTTCGCTGTTTACCCCGAAGATCAAATGGACATCCAGAAAGAAAAATTACTTGTTTTAATTAAATCAGGACGATTACCTATTTCACCAAGTAATGTGCAACTAATAAATGCCGACCACACCAATAAAAAGCAGGTAATCATGCAAAATTCTATGGATGCAGATTTGTGTATTCTAGGTTTTAATCATGAAGAAGTAGAAAAAGAAGGAACTAAATTATTTACAGGTTTCGAAGACATGGGAAATATTCTCTTTGTAAGTTCTTATAAAGAAATAAATATTAAATAATGGATAATTATATTACAATTACAGATGACTTAGGCAAGGAAATAACAATTCCTTTCCCTCCTAAAAGAATTATATCAACGGTTCCTTCTACTACCGAATTCCTCTTCGATCTAGGAATTGGTAAGCAACTTATTTCCAAAACAAAATTTTGTAAATATCCGGCAGATAAAATTGCAAAACTTCCAAATTTAGGAGGACCAAAAGATTTATACTTTGATAAGATTCACCTACTTGCTCCTGATTTAATTATTGCAAACGAAGAAGAAAATAGCAAAAATCAGATAGAATTATTAATGGATGAGTATGCTGTTTATGTATGCAAAGTGCGCAACTACGACGAAGCTCTTAAAAACATTCTAAATGTTGGTAAAATGGTTGGTGCTGAACCCAAAGCATTTGAAATTGCTAATCGCATTCAATCTAATTTTGCACAATTACCAATTCTAAACAAAAAACAAAGAGTACTCTACTTAATCTGGAAAAACCCCTTTATGGTAGCAGGTAGAGATACATTTATCAATTCGATGTTGGAAAAATGCGGATTTACCAACGCAATTGAAAATGATGATTCAAGATATCCTCAATTAAGTCCAGAAGAAATTCAAGCAATAAATCCCGATTTAATTTTTCTTTCGTCGGAACCTTTTTCTTTTAGCCAGCAACATATTCCTGAAATTCAGAGCTTACTGCCCAATACAAAAATAGAATTAGTTGATGGGGAAATGTTTTCCTGGTTTGAATCTCATCTGCTAAAAGCCTCAAGCTATTTTAATGATTTAATTCTAAAAATAAACTCTTAACCAAAGCAAAAGTCATTACAATTATTCTTACTATTTTTGTTTAGTACTTAAAATTAATTTAATGGAACGCATTGCAATATTCCCGGGTTCATTCGACCCTTTTACAGTAGGTCACGAATCAATTGTTACCCGAGCTTTACCTTTATTTGACAAAATAATTATATCCATCGGATACAATTCTGAAAAAAAACAGTTTTTTCCAATCGAAAAACGAATTCAATGGATTAAGGAAGCATTTCACAACAATCCAAAAATTGAAGTAGAATCGTTTAGCGGATTAACTGTGAATTATTGCCAAGCAAAAAATGCAAAATTTATTTTACGCGGACTGAGAACTGCAGCCGATTTTGAATATGAAAGAGCCATTGCCCAAATCAATAAAAAAATGGTTTACGAATTAGAATCGATATTTTTATTAACAACCCCTGAACATACTCCAATTACCTCTACCATTGTAAGAGATATTATTCGTCATGGTGGAGATGTTGCCCAATTTTTACCTAAGGTAGATGACCCAGAAGCTTACAAACTAAACCTTTAACCTAATGTCAAAATTTGTCAAAATACTTGTCTTTATTTTGGTTTTAGCAAGTGCATGGATGTTTCTTGCTCCCAATTACTTGAGAACCAGTTTACTTTATTGGTATGCCGATCTTGATGACTATACCATCTTTGAAAATAAGGAGGTTGCCGTCGAAAATGGGAACGATTGGCAGGAAGATGCTGAATATAATGAATACATTCTTGATTCGGAAGATCGTGAATATCTAGAAGATCATGAAACCGTAGCTTTTTTGGTGATACAAAACGGTACTGTTTTATACGAAGAATATTGGGACGATTACGGAACGGAATCCCTCTCCAATATTTTTTCAGCAACAAAAAGTATTGTTAGTTTACTCATTGGTATCGCTATCGATCAAGGAAAAATTAGCTCTGTTAATGATCCTATCGGAAAATATTTGAAAGAGTTTTCGCAAGACGAACGTGGCGATATAACTATTAAAAATTTACTAAACATGAGCTCTGGATTAGATTGGGACGAAGCATATAGCAGTCCTACATCCATTACAACAAAAGCCTACTATGGAAAAGATCTACGAAAAGTTACCACCAGTCAGCATTTAACTGAAAAGCCAGGTGTTCGTTTCAGGTATCAAAGCGGAAACACTCAACTTTTAGCATTTATTGTAGAAGAAGCAACTGGCGAAACTATTGCTAAATATGCAGAACGCATGCTTTGGAAACCAATGCAGGCTGTACAACCTGCTTTGTGGAGTTTAGACAAACAAGATGGTGATGAAAAATCGTTTTGTTGCTTTAACACCAATGCCCGGGATGCTGCTCGTTTCGGACAATTAGTTTTGAATAAAGGAAGCTGGAATGGAGTTCAATTGGTATCGGAAGAATATATCGCAGAAGCTACAAAAGCTGCTTCTTATCTTTTAAACGAAGAAAAAACAGAAGCTTTAAATTTCTACGGACTTCAATATTGGATTCTTCCCTATTCGAATATGAATATTCCTTACATGAGAGGTCATCGTGGCCAATACATATATAGTATTGCTGAAAAAAATGCAGTTATTGTCCGTTTTGGAAAACACAAAGACGACATAAAACAGGGGCCAATTACTCTAGATATTCCAAAGTACGTAGACATTGCCCTAAAAATTATCAACTAAAACCATCACTAGCATTTTTCCAATGAAAATATTTCTACTATTATTTTTAAGCTTTATCTCAATAAACCTTTCGTTGGCCGATACCGTTCGAATTTATGGTACAAACAAAACTTACGCTGGATCGAAAATTGAAATTAAATACCACACTGATGTATTTACCTACTCCGAAAAAACCTTAACCGATTTTACGGTTCCTGCGGATGGCTCCTTTTCAATCAATTTAGATATTAATGAAGTTACTTTAGTATTTCTACCTCTTGGCGTTTACAAAGGCTACCTTTATTTAGAGCCTGGAAAAGAGTATGAAATTAAATTACCTCCCAAAAAAGACCTAAGTCCGGTTCAGAAATTAAACCCATTTTTTGAATTAGATGAACTTCTTATTGGGGTTGCGAATGTAGACACTAAAGATCTTAATATTGCTATTCGCACATTAGACGACAAGATCGATCCTTTTATAAATCAGAACTTTCATAAGATTTACCGAAAAAAGGAGAACTCAGTAGGAATTGCATTTTCGGAAGAAGTAAGATTAGAATATAATGAGATAAGCAATCCGTTTTTTCAAGATTATTTAACCTATCGTTTGGGATTTTTGGATTACTTAGCTTATCCTAACTTATTCTCGAAAATTGAAGAGAAATATTTTGAAAACAAGGAAATCAAACTCAACAATTCTGCCTATACAAGTCTATATAAAAAACAATATGGTAATTTTCTTACCGGATATTTTAGTCAAGTGGAAACCTCTGAACTTTCTCTTGCTTTAAAATCTGAAGACACGTATCGCCAAATTTATGAATTGATGCGAAATTATCCAGCCTATAAAAACATCCAATTTAGGGAGTTAATTATTGCCACCTCGGTATTTGATGCGTTCACTCGAAAATTTTATAGCCAAAACAAAACCATCGAAATTCTAACCCAATTAAAAGAGCATAGCACCAACCAATACAATCAAGACTTATGCGAAAATTACATTCGCAAAATTACCCATTTACAAAGCAATTACCTTGCTCCCGATTTTTCTATTGGCAAATTTAAATTAGCAAATTACAAAGGCAAATACTTATATCTGAATTTTTGCAACACCGAAAGCTATCCTTGTTTACAAGATTTTAAAGAAATAGCAAAACTAAAAAAACAGTTTGGTGAACACGTCGAATTTTTAAGCATTGCCTGCGATTGGGAAGTAAGCAAATACCTTGAATTCACTTCAAAAAAATCAATTGATTGGCCAATCGTTCATATTGGCGATCAACAACATTTACTTGGAGAGTATAATATTAAAGCCTTTCCAACCTATATTCTTATAAATCCCGAGGGTAAAATAGTTAAAGCTCCGGCGCAGGGACCGAAAGAAAATATTCAATTGGAGTTTATCAAAATTGCCCGAGATGCGGTGAGAAATTCCTCCCGAAAATAAGTACTAGAAAACTTCCACTACTTTATAAAATGTAGTGGAAGTGATTCTTTCCCGCTCTAAGCGACAGTTGCCTTTTTTAATTTCAATTTTAAATTTACCGGAGTAATGTTTCTTAAATTATCAGAAACAGGACATCTATCTTCAATTGCCTCCAACCATTTTGCTAATTGTTCCTCACTAGCATCACAATCTGGCATTACAGCTACATCAATTCCTTTGTAACCAGCTCTTTCATCAAACGAAGTACCAAAAAGACGATTAGGATTCAAATTTCCTGCCATTTTAATTTTAAGCGATCGCAATTCAATGCTCATTTCTTTCGCAACTACATGTGCCATTACATTAACGCAACCACAAAAAGCTGCCAGAATATATTCTACCGGATTCGCTCCTGCATTTGTACCTCCAAGATCGGCTGGTTCATCAATAATTATTTCAAATCCTCGTGCCTTCACCACAGTTTTGGTCGGATTTTCGCTATGTGCACTTACTCTAAACTTTAAATCTGCCATTTATTTTCTGATTTTAATATTTTAAAAATTGTAATGGTTTAAAAATGCAACAAGTTTGCAGGAGATTAAAAGTTTTTTCGAAGTATAGATTCATTATATTTGGTGTAATTAATCATTGAATTTAGACGTACTTTTAAACAAAAAAATATCTGTTCGTGAAATTAGAATACCAAACCGATAGGCATCACACTAACGAAGAGCATGTTAGTGCGCAAGATTGCTTTAACGCCTTAACTTCTGATCAGAAATTAATGGTGGAAAATTACACCACCTTACTTCAATTTAGCAAAGGCGAAACTATTATAAAGCAAGGTTTTGTAGCATCTCACATTCTATATATTGAGAAAGGTCTCGCAAAACTCGATGTAACAAATGATTCAAAAATTTCTACCATAAAACTTCTGGGCGAAGGTTCATTTATTGGAATGGTATGCAGTTTTGCATGTAAAAATCTAGATTTTTCGGCTGTAGCTCTTGAAGAAACCGAAATAAAGATGATAAACATGGATATTTTTTTAAGCCTAATAAAGGAAAATGGAGAATTTGCACTAAAGCTAATTCGACATATGTCTTTAAATACAAACAGTATGGTTCATCGAACCAGTAGATTGGGAACCAAAAACGTTGAAGGTTCTATCGCATTAATACTAATTGAATTAAGCGAGATTTATAAAAGTGCCACATTTACTTTACCAGTTACGAGAATTGGTCTTGCCTCTTTAGCAGGTTGCTCAAAAGAAAGCACTATAAATACATTAGCAAAATTTCATACCGACGCCATTATTTCCGTGAAAGATAAGCACGTTCATATTCTAAAACCTGAAAGTTTAGAATTGATTATTAAAAATGGATAAAAGGATCTTATTGCTCGTTTATCACATCTAAAATAGAAGCGTAAGTATTTGCTTTAAATTCCTCAAGCTTATCTAGCGAAAGCCACCTTGCTTCCTGTATGTCTTCTTCGGTTTGGGGAATCAAACTTTCCGAGCCTGCATAACTCATTTTATACCAGTAAGTTTGCTTTAGAATGTGTTTCCCTTTCAACCAATAGGTATGATAGGTAGAATTTAACTCTTTTTCAATAATCAGCTTAGTAACCCCACACTCCTCCTCTACTTCTCGAAGCGCAGCATGCCGAATCAATTCCCCTTTCTCAACCTTTCCTTTAGGTAAATCCCATTTTTCGAGTCGGTATATCGCCAGCATTTCGTTTTTAGAATTGAATACTTTTCCACCAGCGGCTTCGATATATTTAAAACAGGTAGTAAAATGTTTAAAAAGTAGTTCCACCTCTTCAGCAACAATAAAAATGGCTTCCTTACTTTCATCTTCATCAAACTGAAGAACGAGACCTTCTAACGACTCCCCTTCTATCCAAGCATAAACCATTCCTTCAAAATTTACACTCTCGTTCTTATCTCCTAAAAAAATGGTTCGATCTTTGAAAAATACTTTATACATTTGCGCTAGAATTTTAAAATGATTTGGGAAAATACAATCAACTGAATTTCCGCTTTTTGAATTCATTTAACAATCCATAAATCCATTGAAAGAATGCAAGATACTGCTAAACAAGTTGCTGAATATTTGTTGCAAATTAAAGCAATAAAACTAGAACCAACAAACCCATTTACTTGGGCTTCGGGATGGAAATCACCAATTTATTGTGACAACCGCAAAACACTTTCCTATCCAGAAGTAAGAACTTACATTAAAAAAGCTTTTGCAGAAGCAGTATTGGCGAAATACCCTGATGTGGAAGTTATTGCTGGTGTTGCAACTGGAGCCATTGCTTTAGGTGCTTTAGTGGCCGAAGAAATGAATTTACCAATGGTTTATATTCGTTCATCGGCGAAAGCCCACGGAATGACCAACCTAATTGAAGGTGAAATTAAAGCCGGACAAAAAGTGGTTGTGATTGAGGATTTAATTTCGACCGGAGGAAGTAGTTTAAAAGCTGTAGAAGCACTACGCGAAGCTAATTGCGAAGTGTTGGGCATGCTGGCTATTTTCACTTACGGTTTTCAAACAGCAACAGATAATTTTACCGTTGCAAACTGTAAATTAGACACATTGAGTAATTACAACGTAATGATTGACCGTGCTCAGGAAATTGGCTACGTGAAAGCAGAAGATGTTGATCAACTAAAAGAATGGAGAAAAGATCCGGCCAACTGGAAAAAATAGTGCCGCATTTTTATAAAAAAATAATAGTCGAAAGAGAGTATTCCCATGCGAATACCCTCTTTTGCACGCTAAAGGAGGAAGGGACAAATGTCGACAACAAAAATTATTAGTGAAGTAAAAAAGATTCCACATACAGTAACTGATGTGTATGGTTTCTTTTCGGATTTCAGAAAAATTGCCAAAGTATTCGAATTAGCAGCTAACAATCCACAAATTCAGGAACAAATAGAAGCTCAGGCAAAGAAAAAAGTAAATTTTAAAGATTACATCGAGCATTGGGAAGCTACCGAAAACAACTGCACTTTCGTGATAAAAGGTTTTGGTGAGGCAGGTTTAGAATTTGTAGAAAAGGAAGAAAATAAAGTTCTAAAAATGACAGGATATGGCAGAAGTCCTTTCGAATTTTACATTTGGATTCAGCTGGTAGAAAAAGATGCTTACGATACTCGAATTCGATTAACCGTTCATGCTGAGCTAAATGCAATGATGAAAATGATGTTGAAAAAGAAATTAGAGAAAGGAATTGATCAACTGGCCGATGGCCTTACCCAAATTCCTTACAATATGCTTCAAAATATAGAATAACAAATTTACTTGCACAGCTGTTGAAAATTTCAACAGCTTTTTTTTGGTTATCCATTTTTTTAGATAGCTTTGCGTTTAATGATTCTAAATAAGAAAAATAGAATTCTTGCTTGGCTATTAAGCATAGCTTTCGTTCTGCCTATTTTAATAAAAGCAGAACACATGATGTTTCCCAACCACGAGCATCACGGACACCTGTGCTCACACAACACCTCTGATGTAGAGAATGTTTGTGAAATTCAGGAATTCGATTATTTTTTCTTTTCTCCAGCAACTATTGTTTGTATTCCTGCCATTGCGATTTTCAATTTCGAAATTCCTGTTCTGGAGTCCATCCAAAAAATATTTCAAGAAACCCCACTTTATTATAGCCTTAGAGCTCCTCCATTTATGTCTCATACAATTTATTAACTGATTGAATAGCAATCAGTAATTAGCTGTCGATAAGTTTTTTTAAACTCATCGACTAAGTCTATGTAATTTAAATTTTATCACATAAATCAATATAACTCTGAGTTTTTATGATACGATATATCTTGGCAATTTTATTACTATTGCCACAATACACCTATGCCTTAGGTGAAATAAAAAACAATCAACTTTCTGGAAAAATACACGATTCGGAGAATGGAATAGCTCTTCCCGGTGTAAGTATTTTTATTCCCGAGTTACAAAAAGGAACCGTTAGCGATTCTGATGGATACTACTTGCTCGAAAATTTACCTACGGGTAAAATCACCATACAATTTTCTTTCATTGGATACGAAAGTTCGATTAATACAGTAGCAATAACAAAAGAAAACTCGGAACTAAATATCAACTTGCCTTTTACTTCGGTTACTACGCAAGATGTAGTTGTTTCGGGAGGTTTTCCTTCTGCGCAACACGATAATGCAATTAAAATTTCGGTACTCGCAAAAGAAGATCTAAAAAAACTTTCGACCCCTTCCTTGGGTGAAAAATTAGCCAGTATACCTGGTGTTGATGTGATTTCCAGGAGTCCGGGAGTTAGTACTCCGGTTATTCGTGGTTTATCCTTAAACAACATTCTTGTTTTAAACAATGGAGTTCGTCTGGAGAATTTCCAATTCTCTACCGATCATCCTTTTTTAATTAATGATCAGGGAGCAGACCACTTCGAAGTAATTAAAGGCCCTGCCTCCTTGCTTTACGGATCGGATGCCATGGGTGGTGTAATTAATATGCTTCACGAAAAACCTGCTCCTGCCAATACGCTTAAAGCGGATATTACTAGCGAGTACCACAGTGTTACACAAGGATTTGCAAATAGTGTTGGCGTAAAAGCTTCCCAAAAAAATTGGTTTTGGATGCTTCGTGCCAATCAACAATCACATAAAGATTACAAAGATGGAAATGGCGAATACGTTCCCAATACACGTTTTACTTCCAATGGACTACAATTGGGAATAGGGATCACTAAAGATGTTGGAAGCTTTAAAATTTACTATGATTATTTACAACCCAAACTTGGTATGACTAATGAAGAGTCCATCAATTTAGTAAATGCCGGGGATCGTAAAAATAGACAATGGTATCAAAACCTGACTCATCATTTAATTTCATCGAGAAACCGTTTATTTATTGGCAACTATAAATTAGAAGTGAATGCTGCTTATCAGTTCAACCAAAGAAGATTGAACGGGAATCCAGAATCATCGGTTTTTCGCTTAGTAGACATGGACTTAAACACGTTCACTTATGACAGTAAATTGTATTTCCCTAGTTCTGAAACCAGCGAATTTTTAGTAGGAATTCAAGGAATGCATCAATCCAATACCAATCATGAGGCACCAAACCATATTATTCCTGATGCTCAAATCGACGATTTTTCGGCATTTGCCCTATTAAAAAAGGAAATTAATACGGTAAATGTTCAATTGGGACTAAGATATGATCATCGATCCTTATACGTTCCGGAACAGGAAGCAGGCGGTCATTCGCATGCAGAACCCGAAGAACATGAAGAGGAAGAACATGAAGAAGAAGAAATGGTGCACATTAACCAACAATTCGATAACCTAAACGCATCGCTTGGAGCAACATTTCATTTATCCGAAAAGCTACTAATGCGAACCAATTTTGCAAGTGGGTATCGCGCACCAAACTTGGCGGAACTAACACAACATGGCTTACACGGAAACCGTTTTGAGGAGGGAAATGCTAATCTTGATGCCCAAAGAAGTTTAGAATCCGATTTGGGAGTTCATTACCATTCTCAAAATCACAACATCGACTTTTCGGTTTTCTACAATAAAGTTTACGATTATATCTATTTGGCACCAAGCGATGAACCTGCTCCAGAAGGAACTGGTTTTGTATATTCATATGCCCAGCAAAATGCCAAATTATATGGTGGAGAATTGGCAATAAATGTAGCTCCAGCTTCTTTTATAAAATTTCATACCGATTACTCAATGGTGATTGCAAAACAGGATAATGGAGAACGTTTGCCATTTATTCCACAACATAAACTACAGACATCGGTTCGCTTTTTTGCAAAAGGCAATAAAACCTTCGAATCTCCTTTTATCAGTTTCAACTGGAAACATGCCTTAGAACAAAATGATCCGGCTAAATTCGAAAGTAAAACAGCTGCCTATAATTTAATTGGAATTCAGACGGGTACCGATCTTAAACTTGGCAATTATCAAGCAAGCGTACTATTGAGTGCCAACAATCTTTTTAATGAAGTATATACCGATCACTTATCGAGTCTAAAACAATTAAACTTCTATAATCCTGGAAGAAATATTAGTCTTAAAATATCGATACAACTATAAAAAATAGGAACCAAGAGGTGAGCTAATGAATAAAGCTCACCTCTTTAAAATTATAGATTCGCTCTTCATCCATCGCTTTTATTCGTAGTTGCCCATATTCGGTAATCCCAATAATTTCTCCTTCAAATTGACCATTTTCATCCGAAAACTGATGCTTCTCCTTCATCCAATACAAAGCGTTCAGGTAATCCTTTTCTAATTGGTCTGATTTGTTGTCTTCCAACTGAAAATACCGATTTTCGATACAGTTCAACAATTTTGTCAGTTCCTGATCCAAATCGTACTCTTTACCGGTACAAATTGCCAATGAAGTTGGATTTGGTGCATCGGATACAAATTTTACTTGATTTATATTTAAACCCAAACCACAAATACTATGACTTAAGACCGATCCCATAATAGAATGTTCGATTAAAATACCTGCAATCTTCTCATCTTCAACATAAATATCATTTGGCCATTTAATATTGACCTTCTTTAAATAGTTACGCAAATAATCGTAAACCCCTAAGGAAATAACCAAGGAAATTTGAAATTGACGCGCAATTGGTAGAAATTCTGGAGTAAGAATGATACTTATGGTAAGGTTTTTGCCTAATTCACTTTCCCAAACATTAGTGCGCTGTCCGCGGCCTTTTGTCTGACTTAATGTCAAAACGACAGTTCCACCTGACGGTTTTTGAGTTTTTATCAGCTCTAAAGCAAAATTGTTAGTAGAATGTATTTCATTTTTGCGTATTAATAGCTGGGGAGAAAATAAACATCGATTCATAAATGAAAATTATTAATTTCGACTAGATATAAGGTGTTCTGTTAACAATTGATAATTTGCTAATCTTTGGTAAAATTAATCATTACCTTGCATAATGAAAGAAAATGTGAAACTTTGCTTTAGCTATATCCTTATTGCAGACTATAGATATAATAAAACGAAAAAAACAATTTTTAGGAAATAAGAGGAAACAAAACGAAAAAACAACAAAGATAATTAACTGACTACTATAAAATTAAATAAATATTAGTCCAATTTAAAATCAATTTAAAAAACGATTTTATTCATTTGAAAAAAAATTATCTTTGTAATTAAAATATTACGAATGACAGAAAAACAAAGGAATACAACAGAAGAACTTGTTGAATCCTTAATTGAGGGATTACAAAAAAATAAAGCAGTTGATATTGTTAAAATTGATCTAAGAAATATTGATAGTTCGGTTTGTAAGTATTTCCTTATTTGCCATGGAACATCGTCCACTCATGTAAACGGAATCGCCGCTTCGGCAGAAGAATACGTGAGAGAAAAAATCAATGAAAAATTATGGAGAGTGGAAGGATATCAAAATTCTCAATGGATTTTATTGGATTATGCTGATGTTGTAGTTCATATTTTTCAGAAAGAATACAGAGATTTTTATCGACTTGAAAGCTTATGGGCAGATGCTGCTGTTACTAAAATTCAGAACGCTTAGCCGATTCTATAACCTTTAACTAAAAAGAATGACAGAAAATAATGACCAAAATAAATCTCCTTACCAAAAAGGTAAGAATGGCAACAGTATGTTAAAACCGCCAAAATTTAATGCATACTGGGTTTACGGATTAATTGCCGTAGCTTTTATTGCTCTTAATCTTTTAAACATTGGCCAAAAAGCACAGGAAACTAGTTGGCAAAAGGTGAAAAACGAAATGATTCGCAACTCGGATGTGGAACGAATTGTTGTAGTTCGTAATCTTCTTGAAGTAAATGTTTTCCTGAAATCGGAAAGTCTGGACAAATATCCAGCTCTTTTCGAAAGTAGTTTTGATTCTCCTTCGAAAGCAGGACCTCATTACACGTTCCCAATTGGTTCTATTGAGCAATTTGCAGATCAATTAAACGAGGCTCAGGAAGGTGTTTCTGATATGAACAGAATTGAACCGGAATACACCACTCAGGAAAATTATTTTGGCGATTTTATTGGCTGGATTTTACCGTTTGCCTTAATTATTGGAATATGGTTTTATGTATTCCGAAGAATGAGCAAAGGTTCGGGCGGAGCTGGTGGAGGTGGTAACATCTTTAACGTTGGTAAATCGAAAGCAAAAGTTTTCGACAAAGAATCTAATATCAATGTTAACTTTAAGGATGTTGCTGGTTTAGCGGAAGCAAAACAGGAAGTTGAAGAAATTGTAGAATTTCTAAAACATCCACAAAGATATACCAAACTAGGAGGTAAAATTCCTAAAGGAGCACTATTAGTAGGACCTCCGGGAACTGGTAAAACATTGCTGGCAAAAGCAGTTGCTGGTGAAGCCAACGTTCCTTTCTTTAGCATGTCGGGTTCCGATTTTGTGGAAATGTTTGTTGGTGTTGGAGCAAGTCGCGTTCGTGATTTGTTTAAACAAGCAAAAGAAAAATCGCCTTGTATTGTATTTATCGATGAGATTGATGCAATTGGTAGAGCGCGTGGTAAAAATCCTAACATGGGTTCGAACGACGAGCGTGAGAATACTTTAAATCAGTTACTAACTGAAATGGATGGTTTCGACACCAATTCAGGTGTAATTATTTTAGCCGCAACCAACCGTGCTGATATCCTAGACCGTGCTTTGATGCGTGCTGGTCGTTTCGATCGTCAGATTCATGTTGAACTACCTGATTTAAACGAGCGTAGAGAAATATTTGGTGTTCACTTACGTCCATTAAAATTAGATCCAAATTTGGACAAAGAATTTTTAGCGAAACAAACTCCGGGATTCTCGGGTGCTGATATTGCAAATGTATGTAACGAATCGGCTCTGATTGCTGCAAGAAAGAAAAAGGAAATTATTGAAAAACAAGATTTCTTAGATGCCATCGATCGTATTATTGGTGGATTAGAAAAGAAAAATAAAATTATATCTCTTCAGGAAAAGAAAACCATTGCCTACCACGAAGCTGGTCATGCTACCATTTCATGGATGTTGGAACATGCTCATCCATTAGTAAAGGTAACTATTGTTCCTCGAGGAAAAGCGCTGGGTGCAGCTTGGTATTTGCCAGAAGAGAGAAGCATTACTACTAAAGAGCAAATGCTCGACGAAATGTGTTCTACCTTAGGTGGACGTGCTGCAGAAGAAATTACTTTTGCCAAAGTTTCAACTGGTGCACAAAACGATTTGGAAAAAGTAACCAAACAAGCAATTGCCATGGTTTCCATTTTCGGAATGAGTGATAAAGTAGGAAATGTTAGTTATTACGACTCGTCGGGACAATCGGATTATGGTTTCTCGAAACCATACAGCGAAAAGACAGCAGAGCTAATTGATTCGGAAGTAAAGATCTTAATCGAGAATAGTTACAAAAGAGCCAAGCAAGTGCTTCTTGACAATATGGCAGAACACAAAAAGCTTGCAGAATTACTTTTGGAACGTGAAGTTATCTTTAGTGAAGATTTGGAAGCTATTTTTGGACCAAGAAAATTTGGTGAACCTGAAGGTTTAACTGCAAAAAAAGTAAGTCCAAATCCGGAGGTCGAAAACAAGATTGAAGACAATGAAAATCAGGCTGTTTAACCAGTCCTTATCACAATAAATATAATCGCTAAATTATTGAGGAAACTCAGTGATTTAGCTTTTTTATTTATAGCACTTTTTCAGTTCACTTAATAAAGACAGGGGAATAACAACCCAATTGTCAGAAGTGCTGAAAAAATACTATTTTTGAAAACAAATAACTACGAAAGCAAAATCTGCAGGTAAAAAACAGATTCAACTATTAAAATATATCAAGTGGGGAATTTTATTATAAGAACATTATCAGCAGCCGTTTTTGCAATTGTTTTACTTGCAGGAATAAGCCTTCACCCAATTGGTTTTTTAGCCGTATTTCTTGCAATTACCCTAATGGGAGTGTTTGAATTTTATAAACTGGCAAAAAAAGCAAATAGCTCACCACAATTAATTACAGGTATGCTTGCTTCTGGCACACTATTTTTAGGCTGTTTTGTCGCAAATTATTTTAACAATACAAGTATTTTCCTTTTGTTAGGTGTGCTACTGGTAATGATTCCTATTATTGAATTGTACCGAAAAAAAGAAAATCCATTTGCAAATATTGCTTTTACTTTATTGGGTATAATCTATGTGGCACTCCCCTTCTCTCTACTAAATTATCTTGCTTTTCCATTTAATGATCAGCAATTTCATTACGAAATTGTTCTGGGTGTATTTGTTATGATTTGGGCAAATGATACAGGAGCATATTTGGTTGGAGTTAATTTTGGGAAACACCGACTATTTGAACGAATCTCGCCTAAAAAGTCTTGGGAAGGAAGTATTGGAGGAGCAATTATAACCCTTGTTGTTGCATGGCTTTACTCCAGTTTCTTTAATGACCTAAGTCTAATTCAGAGTTTAGTAATTGGTGTAACTGTAGTATTTTTCGGTTCCATTGGCGATTTAGTGGAATCTCTATTTAAGCGAAGTATTCAAGTTAAAGATTCGGGAAATATACTCCCTGGACATGGAGGAATACTCGATCGTTTTGATGCAATTTTACTTGTATCACCAATGGTTTTTGTATTCTTGCAAGTAATCAAGGAATTTTTTCATTAAATTTGCAAAAATTTAAATTCAAAACATGACAATTCACAAGGAAGGATACGGAATCATTGCAGTGTTTTTTTTACTACTTACAGCCATAGATGCTCTAATTTATTTTACGATTGGTTCTGGTCTTTTACTCGATATATTTTTAGTTGCAACCATCGCTTTTTTCTTATTGGTGGTTTCCTTCTTCAGAGTTCCAAAACGAATTCCTGTAGTTGGAGATAATTTGATTATTGCTCCTGCAGATGGAAAAGTGGTTGTTATAGAAGAAACTGAAGAATCGGAATATTTTAAAGATAAAAGACTTCAGGTTTCTATCTTCATGTCGCCATTAAACGTGCACATTAACTGGTATCCAGTACAAGGAATCATCAAATATTGCAAACACCATAGTGGCTTATTTTTAAAAGCGTGGTTGCCAAAATCATCTACCGAAAACGAAAGAACAACGATCGTTATTGAAAAAGATGATAAAATTACCATCTTAATGCGACAAATTGCTGGTGCAGTAGCTCGTCGTATCGTTTCCTATTCGGTTGTTGGCGAAAAAGTAATTCAATGTGAGCAGGAAGGATTCATTAAATTTGGCTCTAGAGTTGATTTATATCTTCCTTTAGGAACAAAAATTGATGTAAAATTAAACCAGAAAGTAACTGGTTCGCAAACAATCATTGGTCGTTTCTCCGATTAAATTTAAGCGTACTTTCTAGTTATAATCAATAATTTTTCAGGTCTGATCTGTAAAAAGTCGTAACTTCATGTCTGCGAACTTTTAACCCAATATCATGACAAAAATTATTCGATTTATTGCAATTGCTCTCATTTGCATACAAGCTATGCCAAGTTTTGGGCAACAAACAGATGTTCCTGTATTTTTGAGCTCGGAACTTGAATTTGTGTGGGAAAGTGAGAATACGCTCGAAATTCCCGAATCGGCTTTTTACGATGCCACAAATAATTGCATCTATGTTTCTAATATTAAAGGCTTCCCCAGCGGTCAGGACGGAAATGGTTACATTTCCAAACTCAACTTAAAAGGTGAAATTATTACACACAAATGGGTTACTGGACTCGATGCCCCAAAAGGAATGGCAAAATATGGCAACTTCCTTTTTGTAAGCGACATAAACGATTTGGTAGTAATAGATATTAGTAAGGGTGAAATTGTTAAGAAATATCCTGCCCCAACAGCTATTTTTCTGAATGATGTTACTGTAAATCCTAAAACGGGAACTATTTACGTTTCAGACGCTAGAGCCTCTAGTATTTATCGTTTAAAAAATGGCAAGTTTGATATCTGGCTAAAAGATGTACAACTCGAACGTATAAATGGCCTCACTTTTAAAGATGACTTTCTTTGTGCCGGTGTTCTCAACAAAATTCTGAAAATTGAGACCGATACAAAATTAATTAACACTCTTGTTGATAACACAGGAAGTATAGATGGCTTACTAAATACTGATGAAAACACTTGGATCATTTCAGATTGGATTGGTAACGTACAGATCATTGAATCGGGAAAAATTAAAAAGTTACTAAGCTCGGCCGAGCAACAAATTAATGCTGCCGACTTAGGCTATATTCCCGAACAGAAAATTATTTTAGTTCCTACCTTTCACAACAATCGGGTAACTGCCTATCGGTTAAAATAGTAAGCTTATGGATTTACATATTAAAAATCAGCTATTTGTAGTTTGCGGGGCGACATCGGGATTTGGAAATGCCGTTTTAAAAAATTTACTTGCCGATGGAGCAAAAGTAATTGCGATTGCTCGCGGACAAGAGAAGTTAGACCAATTACAAAAAGCCAACCCAATACAGATGGAAAGCTTTTGCGGGGATATTACTCAATCGGAAAGCATATACTTATTATTGCAGAAAATTGGCAACAGAAAGCTCTCTGGTGCTTTTATAAATGCAGGTGGACCACCAGCAATGAAAACCTTAGAAACAAAACTTGACGATTGGGATAATGCCTATCATCAGCTATTGCGATGGAAAGTGGAATTAACACAAGCTTTAGTTCCACTTATGATGAAAGAGAAATATGGCAGAATGGTTTTTCTGGAAAGCGCATCGGTGAAACAACCTATCGATAATTTGGTACTAAGCACCTCGCTTCGCCTTTCGGTTGTTGGTTTTGTTAAAACCTTATCGCAGGAGATCGCTGAATCGGGAGTTACACTAAATATTATTGGACCAGGATATCATGAAACCCCAGCAATTAAGCGACTATCAGACAAAAAAGCCGAGCAGGAAAATATTACTTCTCAAGAAGCAAAAGACAAAATTACCGCGGGCATCCGAATGAAACGAATGGGTAACCCAGAAGATTTAGGTCAGTTGGCCACATGGCTGCTCTCCCCTTCGTCGGGATATATTACCGGCCAAACTATTAGCGTTGATGGCGGACAGATTTTAGGAATACACGGATAAAAAACAAAACCCAAAGAATTGAGTCCTTTGGGTTTTGTTTTTTCTTATTCAGAAATATTTAAAACCTCTTTTTCTAAAAAACAATAACCGTTACGCGGTATAGAAATGCAAATTCGCTAGAATGGACAACTTTAAAATTGCTCGTAGAGCATTAGGTTTTGTAACATAATTAGAATATCTTAATTTATACTCCGTAGGAGTTGTGGCTAATCGTGAAATTCAAAAAGGAACTTTTCATCAAATTCTATTTCAAATTTCTTGAGGAATTGTATATACTCCTTTCTAAAACTATTTTTATGATGATGCTCTTCCTGATTAAGAATATAATTGTATACCGAATTTAATTGTGACCGACTATAAGAAAAAGCACCATATCCCTCTTGCCAAGCAAATTTGCCCATACATAATTTCTCCTTATTAATAAATAAGGATGATGTTCGTTTAATTTCATGAACCGTTTCGGAAATAGATTTATTTGCATTTACGCCAATTAAAATATGAATATGATCTTCCACTCCACCAACAATAATTGATTTGTGATTCATTTCTCGAATAATACCAGATATATAAGCAAAAACTCTTTCCCGAATATTTTTACGCAAACAAGAATCACGAAATTTGACAGCAAAAATTAATTGAACATACAATTGGGTATAACTTCCTGGTTTCATATTTTTATTGTTTATCCCCTACGGGGAATATTTATATCTACCTTATATTTTTCTACAATACAATAACCGCTACGCGGTATAAAAATGCAAATTCGCTAGAATGGGCAATTTTAAATTTTCCATTCAGCAGTAGGAGTTTATCCCCTTAAAGAGAATAATTACACCTTCGCTATCTTTTTCTACAATACAATTAGCGCTAGGCTGTAAAAAAACGCCCTCTATTTTCTTCTGCAATAGTATTTACATTAAGAAAATACCTTTCTCATTCAAATTATAAGTCACAAAATTGCTCGTAGAGCATTAGGTATTGTAGAAATACAATATCAACCGCATTATTTTTACTCTGTAGGAGTTGTAGCATTAAAATTAAACATGCATTAGCCGTTTATCCCCCAGAGGGAATATATACATCTCTTCAACAAAGCTATAGTATAGTGCTGAGAAAAATTCACATACAAATTTCTGAATCACTGATTTCTAAATAACTCCTATCCTATTACTTCCCTTTTGAATCGAGAATTTCAAAATACCCGGAAGTGTGAATATAATTACTTTTGCTCGTTACCCAGAACTCCATTTCTTCGGCAGTTGATTTTTTATTCTGATACTGAGATGAATCATATTTTAACTTCTTTCGCATTTTCGGACTCAAATATTCAATATCCATTTCTAGGGCACAAGTATCTTTTTCATTTACAACTACAAGAGGTGCTACTTTTAATTTATCGGGATTCTCCAAATAAGTATAGTAAGCCAATAACTTTTGAATGTTGGTATGATACTCTTCCAATTTCGACCGATCGACCTCAACTAACTCCTCCTCGGATTGATAATACACTTTTAAGAAATATTTATCGTCTAGTTTTATAATTTGACCTGATTCGAAAGAAGAATCTTCAATATCGGCAAACAATAAATAAGTTTGTTTCTCGGCTAAATCGATAGTGTCGCCAATGGCAGGATGTAGAACAATAATATCCTTTTGGGCAAAAACTGAAAGGGTCCCAAAAAGAATCAATGTATTGAGAAGCACTGTCTTTACGAATTCCATAGCGTACAATTTTTAATTATTTCTTTTTCTTATCTGATGCGTAAATCAAAAAATGACTCCCGGTCTTGATATAATTTTCCTGATCATCACCCCAATAGCCTATTCGTTCAGCATCTGATTTTAAAACTTGATATCGATAGGAATCCTTTCTCAACTTTTTCTTCATTTTCGGACTCAAATATTCAATATCCATTTCTAGGGCACAAGTATCTTTTTCATTTACAACTACAAGAGGTGCTACTTTTAATTTATCGGGATTCTCCAAATAATTATAGTAAGCCAATAACTTTTGAATGTTGATATGATACTCTTCCAATTTCGACCGATCGACCTCAACTAACTCCTCCTCGGATTGATAATACACTTTTAAGAAATATTTATCGTCTAGTTTTATAATTTGACCTGATTCGAAAGAAGAATCTTCAATATCGGCAAACAATAAATAGGTTTGTTTCTCGGCTAAATCGATAGTATCGCCAATGGCAGGATGTAGAACAATAATATCCTTTTGGGCAAAAACTGAAAGGGTCCCAATTAAAATCAAAAGACTCACTACCAGGTATTTCATGATGTTTAAATATTAAGTGCAGTTTTCCATTAAACTTCTTTACAAGATAAATCTAATTAATTAAAAGACAAACGACTGACATAATTGAATAAATTATGAGTAAACAGTAGCAACTTGTACTGAATCAATATTCAAATAATTTCATACTAGAAGCATTCGAATTAATCCCTTGTAATACATTCTCACTCCCTTAAGCTACATTCAGATTCCCGCGAGCTACATTTCAACTCTCAAGACTTACATTTGCATTCCCTTTACCAACATACAAACTCCCTTAAGCTACATTTACACTCCCTCGAGCTACCTACCAACGCCCTTAAGCAACATTTTGTACTATTTCGATGAATATTGAGAAGGATTAGTAAACTACACCAAAAAAAAACAAGCTACTGCATACTATCTTTTTTGGCGAAAGAATGACTTAAATTTTCTCTTCTGAATGGATAGTTTCAACTTGGTCATTCGAAGGTACTGATGCGTTCTTCGGCTCATTTTTTCTTTAAATGTGATGCGTTCCGAAATAATAAACTCGTTTAATATTTTAGCAAATTCGGGAGATCGCAAATAACCATAGGATTTATGAGGATTGGCAACTCCATTTATTTCGTAATTATTTACCACTAAGAAATCAATTGGTTTCACTCCAAACTTATTCTCGGAAAAATCATCGGCTAATTGGTAATTAAGCGCAACCTTGTCTAGAATATCAGAAAAATTATACCAATACTTCACCACCGAGGGAGGTGTAGCCATGAAACTTTGCCCGTTTAATTTTTGCCTTTGCTCGGCAGCAATTTTCCCAACAACAATTGGCAGACCTAAAGGAGAACCTATGGTAATTAAGGTATGAATTTTTAGGTGTTCGGCTAAAAACGTTAGCACATCAAAAGCAATAATTGACCCCATTGAATGCGCAATTAATAAAATATCATCGCACTTATATTTCTCCAATACTCTTAACAGCCTTTCTCTTATCAGGTCTTTTGTTTTTGTGCTTGTTGTTAGTTCTTCGAGTTTTTCTTCCTTATAATACTTCTCTAAATCCTGAAAATAATTACTTAAAATAGAATCTGTAATGAAAGAATAGTTTAAGGTAAAATCTTCGTTCAGAAAAATTCGGTTTAGCTGTCGATTTAAAAAACCAATGATCTTTTTTCTTGTATCATGATTCTCTCTTACTGGCTCTTTACTAGGTTTTGCATAAATTTCGTCGAGGTAGTAAGGACTCTCTTTATCCTTTTCGAACTGATTTAAGGGCTTATCATGCAAAATATCCGCCCAATAAACCATTTCATGTTTTGGTAAATCAGCTTTGTAATTATTCTTTTTTAGACCTTCAATCATGGCACGCTCCCACCAACGCTCCAGTAAGTCTTTTGGTGGTTTATTGCCTAAACCATGAATTTGAATGATAACATTTGCCATTACTAACTCTTCCTATTTACTGTGTAAATTTTTATTTACTTGTTTCGTGATCCATGCGGCACGGTCGGTAGTAACCCCATCAATTCCAAAACTAATTAGCATTTCAACCTTTTGCGGACTATTAACAGTCCAAGTGTAAACTAGCAAGCCCGCATTTTGAAATGCTTTAATGAATTTTTTTGTCAGCATTTTCCCCGCCCAAACATCTACTCCATCCAACTTTAGTTTTTTCACCTTTTTAATCAGCCGTTTTTTAGAGGTCCAAATTAACCACCATGGCAAATAATAATCGAGATCCAACAACCATAGCATTCTATATTCGGGCATTATTTTTTTTGCTTTTGCAAGCGTACTACTCTCAAAAGCAATAATTTCTATTTGTGAGTTTTGAAGCTTCGATGCCTCCAAATCACTTTTTAAGTGGTTCAATAAATCTGAATTACTTTTTATTTCGATAATCAGTTTCCCATGTTCAGGTACCGTTTTTAATACCTCCTGTAAGGAGGAAATATGCTCTTCGCTCCACTTTGTATCTTTATAGGAACCTGTATCCAACATTTTTAGCTCCTTAAAAAAAGATTTTTTAATAATCATTTTTCGATTGGAAACCCGTGCAGTATCCTCATCGTGAATCACCACAATCTGCTTATCCTTGGTCATATGAATATCAATCTCGACAGAAGAAGCTCCACGCTCCCAAGCTAAATTGATTGCTGCCAGTGTATTTTCTGGAGCATCAAAAGATTCTCCGCGATGAGCAATTATAAGATCTTTCCAATTTTTCATACAATACTATATTACCAAGTGAAAATAATAATTGTTTATCATTTACAAATGAAAAAAAAAAGTTTTTTCCCCTTACCAGCAAAGAACAGCGCAAAAGCTTTATTCGAAAGCGTAGGACAATGAAAATACGTTGGAATATTTTGCAATGGATTGATCACCAATATCTGTTAAGGCATAATCTAACCGGAAATTTTTATAACAAATGCCTAATCCTAAATTGGGCTGAAAGGTCCATGACTTAGTTTGATCGAAATCCGTTTCTTCCTGAAAATTACTAACTCCGGCACGTAGAAATAGAAACTGCTTATAGGAAACTTCCCAACCAAGATGAGGATCGATACTAATTGGATCTCCCTGAATTAAAACATTTCTTTGTCCGTCGAAAGTCATATCCATGTCGAACTCAGTTACAACCGAAAATTTGTCTGAAACAGTAAACTCCCGACTCACTGCAAGAATTAATCTTGGCAAAGTAATTTCGGTAGAATTTTCAGGTATTTCGTTACCCGTTAACTCAAACACCTCTTCCAAATCGCCGGTTTTAAACACCCATGCATTAAAGGTGCTAGTGGCATCTCTTAGAACAGCTCCCATTCGCCATTTCCCTTTTCGGTATGTTCCGGCAAGGTCGAATCCAAATCCGTAAGCCGAAGCAAAATCGCCCGTGTGTCGGTAAATAATTTTCACATTTCCTCCAACGCTCAATCCTTCAATACGAGTTTTTCGGGAGTAAGAAAAAAGAAATGCGTAATCGGCTGCCGAGAAAGTTGTCACCAAATCGTAACGAATATTCCCATCTTTATCGATTAATTCGAGTGTGTTCGGAATATCATCAACGCCATAACGGAACAAACTAAGGCCAACAGCACTTTTTTCATTAATTTTCATACCAAAACCTAAATAATCGTAGGCCGACAATCCTCCAAAATATTCAGCATGCATCACCGAAACATCAAACTTTGTCTTTAAATCGACTAAATTAGCAGGATTCCAATACGAAGCTTCCACATTATTTTGCGAAGCAATGGTTGCGTTTCCCATTCCAAAAGATCTTGCACCAACTCCAATAGACAGAAATTCATTACTATATGTTGGAGCCGAAGTCTGACCAAACACGGAACCAGCAACACATAAGCAAATAAAAAATGCAATAATTCTGGGCAAATAGGTAATTTTCATAGAAAGGTAAAAATAGTATGCTTTTTTTAAACTTGTGCATACTGTCACGAGAAATCATAAGTTTCAAAAAAAACCATTATTTTTGTGGCTTACTATACAAAAAACGAATTTTATGTCCGAAGCAAAAGGAATTATCAAACACATTCCCAATTCAATTACTTGTTTAAACCTATTATCAGGATGTACTGCAAGCCTTATGGCAATGGAAGGCTACTTAGTTCCTGCGGCTTTTCTGATTCTTTTAGCCGCTCTGTTTGACTTTTTTGACGGCTTAGTTGCTCGAGTACTCAAAGCATACTCACCAATCGGTAAAGATCTTGATTCTCTTGCCGATATGCTTAGTTTTGGTTTTGCTCCTGGAGTTATTGCTTTGGCTTATTTAAAAAGTGCTGTTTTAGGCAGTGCTTCGGCAGATATTGTGCTTACTGAGCTAAATTATTCACAAATAGCAATTTTATTATCAGCATTTATTATTCCCATATTTTCAGCCTTACGATTAGCCAAATTTAATATTGATACCCGACAGACTTCTTCGTTTATTGGCGTACCTACTCCAGCAAATGCAATGTTTTGGGCATCACTTCCTCTAGTTTTATTTTATGGCAACTATCCATTTATTGAGGAGTGCTTATCGAACGAATACGTACTTATTGGTGCTATTTTAGTTAGCTCATACCTATTGGTAACCGAAGTTCCTATGTTTTCTCTAAAAATTAAGAGCCTTGCCTGGAAAGAAAATAAAATCCGCTATTTATTCCTACTCACACTTGCTATTTTAGCAATACTTTTTAAATGGTTAGTAATTCCAATGATTCTTTTTGTTTATATTATTTTCTCCTTTATCGAAAATTTAACAACTAAGGAATAAGACTTTAGCTTTTAGATATTAAAAAAAAGGCTAAGATTGCATGTACAATTCTTAGCCTTTTTCTATTGCCAGAAACTAGTTTTCTTTTGGTACTTGATCTTTAAAATAGGATTCGAAAAACCGATACGATTGCCAAATTATAAATATTGCAAGAGCAAAAATAGATACTCGACTTATGATTCCAAATTCATATAAATCGGAGATGTTCGACATATCCGGATAACGCATCATTAAATAAAAACTAATGCTGTTATTTATAAAATGAATAAAAATACACAAATAGAGCGATTTGGTTTTCCAGTACAAATACCCAAGTGCAAAGCCAACTAATAATCCGACTACGAATTGCCACGGATTTAAGTGCAAAACACCAAAAAAGATGGAAGACCATAAAATTGCTTTCCAAGGCTTATAATTTCGTAGCAAACCATCGAGAACAATTCCACGCATTAACACTTCTTCCAGAATTGGCGCAGCAATAGCAACCGTTAAAAACCCATAAATATTTGGTTTAATTGCATTTTTAAACATCTCCACCAACCATTCAGGCATGGGAACCCAACTGGTAATTTCCATATTTACAAGCATAAATGCCAGGGTCATTACAACTACTATCGGTATTAGAGCTATAGGGAAGGAATTTAAAGCTAAAACCCCTTTATTGAGCGGATTTTTTTTCCACCTTATTCTGGTAACAAAAATTAAAATAAGCAATGGTACTACATAATTTAGTAAGGATAATAAATCTCCTTCCATTTCAATTCCCATGATTTGCAATATTCCCAAGGGAATGCTATAGACTATTACAATTAAAAGAAATAATCCAAGAATTCCCCATCCTTGCTGAATGCTGGGATAAGCCATTTTTACTTCAGATTCAAACTGACTTTCCTTTACATCCGTTTCTGTAATTATTTGATTCATTTCTCTGAGATATTTTTTACTTTTTTTATTACAACCTGCGTTTCCATAGTCTTTATCATTTCACTATAAAACTGACGTAAATTCCCATAATATTCTTTTGAAAAGGAAGTGGTGTTTATTGAAAAAGTGGAACGAAGGCTAAGTTCCTTACCAATACCTTTAGATACGAGAGTGAATTCGCCACCATCATTAGGCAACTTTATTTTCTTCCCTTTTGGGAAATCTTCAAACTGAAACTCCTCTGGTAATATTAACTTCACTGTAAAAGTTGTAGCTCTTGGATAATTATAGTCGATTCGATATTGCCTTGTTTCTTGCAGAAAAGGATGTTTTAGATCTTTTGCGTTAAATAAATTAACATAGATATAATCATTATCTGTAGGTAAGCCACTCTCTAAATTAAGATTACATTCCATTTGTAATGAAGCACTTATATCATCCTCATTCGTTAAGGACAGAGAATCCTTTTGAAAGTTAAATTTCTCCAAATCAAAGATATTCAACATCCACGATTCAACTCCATTTTCAGCTAATTCCTTTCGACTTTCGGAAGCAAAATAACCCATTTCCCGCACGCCAAGTTTACAAACAGGCTTTTCTAAATCCGAATAATTATAAGTCATCATTATGTCACGAGTATTTCTGTCATTTGGTACTATTTTAGTCCAAAAAGGCTTTTCGCTTTTTAATACAAATGTAAAATGATTCAAGTCATTTTCGGCAACTAAATTGAACGGCCGATAAGGGGAGGTAGCATTCAATAAAATTTGCTTGCCATATAACTCAACAAAAGCAAGTACTTGATCGAACTGACTAAGTAAGGGATAGGTTTTTTGAATTAATCCCCGGGTATTTGATCTAGCTAAAGCAGGATAACATTCAAAACCTGCCTCTTGCAACAACAAAATAAGAAAATAGTTGACTTCAGCATTTGTGCCCACTTTTCCTTCCAGTACATTTGGAGGAGTATTTTCAGGAAAGATTCTATATTTTCCGTTCCATTTTATAGTAGTTCTTACAAAATCATAAATCTTCTCTAGCTTCTCCCACTCATTTTCATTCCCATTTAAAAAAGTTTCCAATTGCTTCTTTGCAAAATTTGTGCGACTTAAAAAGGCTACTTTTTCGATATATTCCTTAGCAAGTTGTTCATAGGTAGTCATTGAGTTAACAAATATAGGTGTACCTATCTTAGAATTTTTTTCCCGAGTAAAATACCCAGCTAACTGAAAACGCAACTGCTCTACAAAATCGTGATAATTATTAATATACGATTCCTCTTTTATTGATGGCATATCCGTCATGATCCATTCATTATTCGTAGACTGGGGATATTTTGCTTGTATTCTACTTCCAAACATCACCATATTGTATCGAAATGATTCTGGCATATTCACTTTTAACGAACTATATAAAGTCGGTATTTCATCCTGAAAGTACCAAGTGTCCAAATAAGAATAGAAATGTGAGTTTGTTGTGTATTTGTATTCAATTATGGATCCAACCTTCACATTAGGCATTGTAAATCGTACTTCTCCATAATCCTCATCAACATCTACATCGAATATAGATTTATTCGAAACCTCACTAACTTCGGATTTACCAAGATCATTCAAATTAATTGTTTGTCCTTTAACACCAGAAATACTTTCCAAATTATCTTTCCGATAATAAGGCAATTTAATATTGGCTTGATCAAATCCACCCTCTTTCAATATTTTAATCCGAACATGATAAAAATATTGAATTACAGAATAATTCAGCTCAACAGTACAGGTTCTGCTAAGAATAACTGCGTTTGCTTCCTTTTCAAAAGAACATTTCTCTAGTGCGAACTCTTCCTTAGATATTTTACCAAACCGAACTCCTTTTGCACTTAAATCACTTAATAAAAAAGGAAAGACAGTTAGTAATAGTAAAACTTGTAATTTTTTCATAGACATACAATTAGGCATGTCAAGTTAACAAAATACATTTATATCGTAAATGAATTTATTCCTTATACACTTTAAAATATCTTATATAGAATTATTACAAAGAACCATCCCTTTTTTTACCACAAAAAAAGGCTAAAATGAAGTCCTCATTTTAGCCTTTTATATTTTTTAAAGATGATCCTATTTCCGGTTCATCACCTCGTTTTGTTTGGAGATAGCTTCCTTATGAATCATACGTAATAATTGTGTTAGGAAGGTTTCCGATAAACCCAAAGAGGTACCTAATTCAATTCCTCTTTCCCGAACCTTTTCCCATCGCTGAAGCTGAAGAATTGTCATGTTCTTCTCTGCTTTATACTCTCCAATTCCTTCTACTATATTCATTCGCTGCGCAAGCAGTTCTATCAACTGAGAATCTACCGAATCAATTTGATTCCGATATTTTTCCAACAAATTTTCTTCTACATCATCAATAGAAGGCAAACGGCATACCAAGCTTCTTAAAACTTGATTTACATCAGCAGGACATAATTGTAGTTCTTGATTAATTAGTGCGTCACCCGTTTTAGAATAACTCTCCATCATTAAACCATCCATATTTAAGTCCATCGCTTTTTGCGCCATTTCTGGAATATATTTAATCGCTCCTGCAATATGGCTAGGGTCACAAATGATTGGTAAATTATGAAATCGAGATTTTAATTCAATAGGAATTTCCCATTTCGGAATATTACGAAGTCTTGTTTTTTCGAACGGATAAAACCCACGATGAATAGCTGCCAACCGCGATATTCCTGCTTTATTAATTGTTTCCAAAGCCTCTATCCATAAATTGATATCCGGATTTATTGGGTTTTTCACCATTACAGGAACACTCATTCCTTGCAAGGCACTAGCCAATTCCTGAACTGAAAATGGGTTAGATGTTGTTCTCGCACCAATCCATAAAATATCCACATTATGCCGTAAGCACATTTCTACGTGTTTGGGGGAAGCCACTTCAACCATTGTAAGTAAACCAGTTTCCTGCTTCACCTGATTCAGCCATTGCAAAATATCCAAACCTCTATCGCCAAACGATTTGGCTGTGGTTTGAGGTTTCCAGGCGCCAGCCTTAAATATTTTTACCTGATCGACATTTTTTAGTTCTCTAGCAGTAGCCAACAATTGCTCTTCGGACGTTACCACTGAAGGTCCACTTATCACTATCGGTCTTGTATCCAATCTCTTGAACCAACTACTCATTGGTTTGCAATTCTCCAATCCGCTCATAACTTCATTTTAGGCTATTTAATATCATATCTGATATTAATCGCACAAAAATACACTTTTAAATGACATCGTAAAATGTGTTGAAACACAATTGGCATCCTAAGATGGATGCCAATGAAAGAAATACTATTCCTTTTCTATTTGAGCTTTCAATTTCTTAAGGGTAAACCGTATGGTTTTATAACAAATAAAAATTAAAAGTGGCCAGGTTAATAGCCATATTATCGAGGATGTATACATGTCTTACAATTTTAATTAATACAAATGATCTTCGGCACTTATTTCCTGAGCATCAATCTTTTTACTATTAATTGCTCTCCAAGTCCAAACAATGTAAGCGATAACAAACGGAACCATTAAAGATACATACCCCATTGCACTTAATGTGTAATGCGACGAAGATGCATTTTGAATGGTTAAAGAGGATTGTAAATCAGCTATTGAAGGATAAAATGAAGTGTTATTTAATCCGGCTAAAATAAATAGAGAAAAAACAACTAAAACCGTTCCTGCACCTGCAAACCAGATTCCCTTCGTATATTTTTCGAGCAAATAAGATTTCGCCAATCCGTACAATACACCAACTACGCCTAACAAAAATAAAACAGCCACAACTGGCATATCCATTAGGTTATGAAGATATTTATAAGGCTCCATACTCACAATACTTGTTTGTGGATCTACTGCAAATCCATCCATCAAGAGCAAGCGAATAACAAAAAATAGAAAAAACACCAAAAATGGAATTCCAGAAATCATCAATTGCTTTTTCGAGCGAGCATAAATTGTATCCTCTTCAATGCTATTCATGAAATACAAACTACCCAATACTCTTGCCAAAAAGAAAACTGTTAATCCTAAAGCAACATTGTGAATAGTAAGCACAGCTTCCAATCCGCCGTATGGCGTTGCCCATTTCGATTGATTAAAATCATTCACTGTAAATTCAGCTCCGTTAAAAAAGGTTCCTACGGCAGTTCCAATTAATATGGTTCCGAATAATCCGTTAATAAACAAGAAAGCTTCGAATGTTTTAGCTCCCCAAACATTATTAGGTTTACTTCTAAATTCGTAAGCAACAGCCTGAATAATAAAACAAAAAAGTATTGCCATCCACACCCAATAGGCCCCTCCAAATGAAGTGGAATAAAACAGAGGAAAAGAGGCAAACATAGCGCCACCAAAGGTTACCAAGGTAGTGAAAGTAAACTCCCACTTTCGTCCTAAGGCATTAATTACCATCGTTCTTTCCAATTCGGATTTTCCTATTCGATAGATTAAGGTCTGACCTCCCTGAACAAACATCAAAAACACAAGTAAACTACCTAATAAAGAATCAATAATCCACCAATATTGTTGTAATGCTAAATGCGATAAATTTTCAAACATGATTAATTTCCTCCATGATTAGGTCCGATTTTAATTTGCTTTAACATGATTTTAATTTCTGCAATTAACAGTCCGGTAAATACTACTAAAAATAAGAAGAATGTAATTTTTACCGACATACTATCAATATTCGAAACTGCTGCCATTGTAGGCATCAAATCCTGAATTACCCATGGCTGACGTCCCATTTCTGCAACAATCCAACCACATTCCGATGCAATATATGCTAAGGGAATACTCCAAATAGCAAGACGTAGAAACCATTTTTTATTTACTACACTTTCCTTGTAAATAAATACCAAACACAAAACAAACAGTAGAATAAAATACATTCCCAAACCAACCATTATATGAAAGCTATAAAAAGACATGGAAATAGGCGGAACCGTATCGTAAGGATCATTAAAATAGCCATACCCGAAATATTTAAAATTAGCTTCGAGTTCTTTTTGAGCTTCTTCTTGCCCCAATTCATCATTCGTTTTCTTTGCTTGTTTAAACGCTTTTAAAGCTGCAATTGCTTTGCGTCCCATTTCCATTTTCACACTAACGGGAGGATGAACTTCCCCATTGTTATCGGTATATCCATTAACAATATCGTGTACCCCGGGCACAAATGCATTTCCATCTAAATATGCCATATAAGAAAGCATGTTAGGAATTTCAATTTTAAAACTAAAATCCTTCATATTCTCGTTCGCTTCATCGCTTTCGGTAGTCGACATAAAACCCAAAGCTACCAAACCCGCACCTCTTGAACCATTATAAAGTCCTTCAATAGCGGCAAACTTCATTGGTTGGTCGCGAACAATTTCCCGAGCCGAATTATCACCAGTCATTACTGTAAATAAGGAAGTAAGCAAACCAAAAACAGCTGCTACTACAATACTTTTCTTCGCAAAAACTACCTCTTTCTTTTTTAACAGGTACCAAGCACTAACTCCAATTACAAAAACAGCACCCAATACATATGCCGACGAAATAGTGTGCAAAAATTTATTTATTGCTGTAGGAGAAAACAAAACCTCCCAAAAGTTATCCATTTCATTACGTGCCGTTTCCGGATTAAATTTCATTCCTACCGGATTTTGCATCCAGCCATTGGCAACCAAAATCCACAATGCAGATAAGTTAGAGCCAACCGCAACCAACCAGGTAGAAAGCAGGTGAAACCTTTTACTAACCTTGTTCCACCCAAAAAACATCACCGCTATAAAGGTTGATTCCAGGAAGAAGGCCATAATTCCTTCGATAGCAAGCGGTGCACCAAATATATCACCTACAAACCAGGAATAATTAGACCAGTTCGTTCCAAACTCAAATTCGAGTATTATTCCGGTAGCTACACCAATGGCGAAATTGATTCCAAAAAGAGTCATCCAGAACTTAGTAATCTTTTTCCATTCCGGATTGTTGGTTTTCACATAAATGGTTTCCATTATCGCGATAATAAAAGCCATTCCTAAGGTTAAGGGAACAAAAATCCAGTGATACATTGCAGTAAGTGCAAACTGTGCCCTGGACCAATCGACTAATGAAAGATCAAAATTTTCAATCATTTTAATTGATTTTTAGGATTAGTTAATTGATCAATCACATAGTCGCTACGCTCCTGATCGTTCGTATATTTAGTGTTTAAAAAATTCGGAAAGAAAAAAAGTTTCAAAACGAAGAACATAATAAATAATTTAATCAAAATAACGAGCCAGAGCTGGCGCCCCCATTTCGCTTGATTTCGGAAACCCTCATAATAAAACCGCCACACCTTTTTTGGCAATTCTATTAGTTTAGATAGTACATTATTCATTGCGCCAAGAACTTTTTTTTAGTGAATCCCTCTAACTTTTTGAAAATAATAAAAGACCAATATGTCTTTTTCTACTTATCAAAATACAAATCAAAGGTAAACTTATTTAAGAAGCATTAACAAAATTGCTTATAGATAGATTTTATAAGCTGATCTAAAAAATCAATAAACATTTAATTTACAATTAGTTAAAATAACTCCTAAAGATAAAACAGCTTCAAACTCATTGATTTTAAAGGTATCTAATAAGATACAAGTCCTTATTATTAATTCCTATATTTTATCTCCTAAAAGCTTAAAAATTTAAATTGCACATTTTATAGTTCACGTTATCAACTCATTAACAATCCAAAACTCGTTCAACAGACAAAAAAATAATTGAATCAGCTTAGTAGATTCGCAATAGGATAGGTCTTTACAAATGAAATTATTTAATTATATTTGAATTAATACGCAATCGTATGTGAAACATAAAAGAATTAAACTATTACAGCCTAAGAACAATAAATACAGAAGTTTACAATCTTTATTTAGAATCTTTTTAAAAACTATTTTTACCTGCTGTTTTAATTGCTTTCCATACAACAAAATAGATGTACACAAACAGAAAACTAACCTAATTGCATAATGAAAGAAGAAACATCAAACAACAGCAGACGAAAATTCCTGAAGAGTGTTGGAATTTCAATTGGTGCAGCAGGTGTTGTTAGTGGATTTTCTCTTCTTGGTGCCGCGAAAGCTGCAGCTCAAGAACCTAGAGAAACTGTAAATCTGTTAACACAAGACGGACAACTAGTTCAAGTTGATAAAGATCAATTGCGCCCAACAGTAACCGAACCTCTTACCGAATTACAAAAAAGGGGTCGTGAAGGGATAGCTGGAAAGTCGTTTGTAATGGTTATTGACCTTAGTAAATGTAGAAATGCTAGAAAATGTATGGATGCTTGTCAAAATCATCACCAACTTAGACCAGACCAGCATCATATTAATGTTCTTCAAATGCAGGATGCAGAACATACTGCTCCTTACTTTATGCCTAAACCATGTCAGCATTGCGACAATCCGCCATGTACCAAGGTTTGCCCTGTAGATGCTACCTTTAAACGTCAGGATGGAATTGTTCTTATTGACAATGAGAGATGTATTGGTTGTAGATTTTGTATTGCTGCCTGTCCCTACTCCGCTCGTATTTTCCAATGGACCGAACCTAAGGATCCTGAAAAATATAAAGACCTTACCTACAATATTGAAGCTAATGTTCCTCAAAAGAAAGGAACAATAAGCAAATGTTTATTTAGTGCCGATAGACTTCGAGAAGACAAACTTCCTTCTTGTGTTTCCTCTTGTCCGAATGGGGTATACTATTTTGGCGATCAGAATGAAGATGCCGTTACCAATGGTACCACTCACGAAACAGTTCGCTTTTCGAAACTGATTGAAGAAAACGCAGGATATACTTTAATGCCCGAATTAGGAACAAAACCTCGTGTTTACTACCTGCCTCCTAAAAATAGAGCTTTTGAGTTTAACGGTGATCTTTTAAACGAAGAGAATCTTCATTAAAACCAGTATTTCTACTATCATTAAAAGAATAAATAAACCGATTTTATTTGCCTAAATAATTTAATCTTATGAATGACTTACCAGAACAGAAAGAAACGAATCTTTCGTTTGAAAAGATAAAAAAAGACATTCTACGTCCCATGCAAAATCACAAAGGATTAGAACTTTGGATTGCTTTCCTATTAACTGTGCTAAGTGTTTGCGCCTGGGCGTACTATGTGCAATTGCGTGATGGGTTAGGAGTTACCGGAATGCGCGATTATGTATCCTGGGGACTATACATTGCCAACTTTGTGTTTTTTGTTGCTGTTAGTTTAGTGGGTATGTTAATATCATCGATTCTGGGTTTGCTCCGAATCGATTGGATCACTCCCATATCACGAATTGCGGAAATAATAGCTGTTGCTTTTGTTGCTGTAGCTGGTTTGGTAATTGTTATGGATATGGGACGCCCCGACAGGGTTATTAATGTGATGATTCATGGTCGATTTCAATCCCCGATTTTATGGGATGTGACCGTAATCACCACCTACCTAACCATCAGTCTTTTATTACTGATATTACCAATGATTCCTGATTTGGCAATCTGCAAGAAGGAACTCAAGAAAACATCACCCATTCTTAAAAAAGTATACAACATTCTTTCTTTCGGATACATTAACACACCTAGTCAGCACAAGCATTTGCACAAAATGATTCGAACATTAATGATTCTTATTGTTCCGGTTGGTTTGGCAATTCATACGGTAACATCATGGCTTTTTGCATCGACATTACGAAATGGATGGGATACTACAATTCTTGGTCCTTACTTTGTTGCTGGTGCATTTGTTGCTGGTGCCGCGGCATTAATTGTAGGAATGTATTTCTTTAGAGTAAACTATAAATTACAAGATTACATTACCGATTTGCACTTTGATAAAATGGGCAAATTAATGGTAGCTGTTTGTTTGGTTTACCTTTACTTTAACTTAAATGAATTTTTAGTGCCTGGGTACAAAATGAAAACCGGCGATGATATTCATTTAAAAGAATTATTTACAGGGCATTGGGCGATCATGTTCTGGTCGTCGCAACTATTGGGTAATATTATTCCAATTATACTATTAGTGACTAAAAAATTCCGTAAACCTCTCCCTATCATGATTATATCTTTATTCATTTTAGCTGGAGCCTGGGTTAAGAGATATGTAATTGTTATCCCAACATTACTTCATCCTCATTTACCAATTCAAAATGTACCTGAGAATTTTGTAAACTACTCTCCTTCGGCAATTGAAATTTCTGTTACTGTATTTAGTTTTGCTCTTGCTCTTTTAATTATCACCGTTTTAGCCAAAATATTTCCGGTTGTACCGATATGCGAAACCGCAGATAATAAAGGAATTAAATACAAAATTGAAGCCTAAAAACATACAAACAATGAAGAATACTATCAAAATAATTGCCAGTTTGTTTCTCCTTTTTGTGTTCACAGCTTCTGTTGCTAAGGGGCAAGATTGGAATGTTCCTGCATCGGCTAAAAATAAGCAAAATCCTTACGAGGCTAGCACTAAAAATATCAGCTCAGGAAAAAAGATTTATAACATTAACTGTAAATCCTGCCATGGCGATGCGGGTATGGGAAACATGTTGCCTTTACAACCCGTTGCTCCTTCCGACTTGGGATCGCAGGCATTTTTAATACAAGGCGATGGAGAAATCTATTACAAAATAAACAAAGGACAAGGGGCAATGCCTACTTTCGAAAAAACCTTAAGCGACGAAGATAAATGGATGGTAATTACCTATCTGCGATCCTTCGATAAAAATAAAAAAGAAAGTAAGCAAGTTGCCGAAGTAGTAAATCCTGAAGTAAGCGATGTAAATCTGGTTTTAGATATCAACAACGAAGAGAAAAAAATAAACGCAAATCTTAGCGGTGTTACCGAAAAAGGAGATCGAGTAGCCTTACAAGGTATTGAACTAAGTATAAAAGTGAAAAGAAGCTTTGGCTATTTAGATATCTCGGGCGACGATGCTTACACCAACGAAAAAGGAAACGTGACTATTCAATTTCCCGCCGATTTACCAGGCGATCGCGAAGGTCATGTAAACTTATTGGTTAAAGTAACTGATGACGCCTACTATGGTGAAGTAAGTGTAGATAGAATTTCCAGCATTGGATTACCAACCGATCCGGTAAACCCTTTGGATGAAAGAGCCATGTGGGGAACCAGAGCAAATGCTCCAATATGGATTATTTTAAGCTATGTTGGCGGAGTAATTAGTATTTGGGGAGTTATCTTTTTGGTACTATTTCAACTTATTCAATTGCCTAAAATGGCAAAAAACAAAGAGTAGTACTACTCAGAATTATTCTCTTTCTTTTTTTTCGATGGTCGTCCTAGCTTATAAAGCAGGTATCCTATCCCAACTAAAAAATGAAGAGCCGTAATTCCAGCAACAATATAAATAAGCGTTGAATCGGATTTCATATTAAATAATCTAAGACTGTAAGGTTTGCAAGATGGTTAAAATGCAGGAAGAAACAAAAAATCACATTTGTGTACACTGTGGCGACGACTGTGGTTCACATCCCGTAATTTGGGATGATAAACCATTTTGTTGCAACGGTTGCTCTACTGTATACCAAATTCTGCACGAAAATGAACTTTGTACCTACTACGATTTTGAATCCAATCCTGGAATTAAGATCGACGCCGGAAAATACAAGGAAAAATTTGCTTTTTTAGACGATCAAGAAATTGCAGACCAACTGTATGATTTTGCCGAAGGAAATATCCGAAAAGTAAGTTTTTATATTCCAAGCATCCATTGTAGTTCGTGTATTTGGCTGTTGGAACATCTCAATATTTTAAATAAAGGAGTTATTAAATCGATGGTTAACTTCGTAAAAAAGGAAGTAGCTATCACCTTTAATTCCGACGAAATATCCATTAAAGAATTGGCGGAACTACTTTCCTCTATTCACTATGTACCCGAAATTACACTCGATAAACTTCAGGAAAAGCAAAATGTAGAAGTAAATAAATCGCTTCTTTATAAAATTGGCATTGCTGGATTTTGTTTTGGGAACATCATGCTACTAAGCTTACCCGAATACGTACCCGGACATGAATATCTGGAAACCCATTTTAAGGAATTCTTTGGCATGATGAATTTCCTTCTTGTGCTACCGGTTTTCTTTTACAGCGGAAGTGATTATCTGTTATCTGCCGCCAAGGCAATAAAACACAAATTTATTAATATCGATGTTCCTATTTCGATGGGAATACTCATGCTTTTTATTCAAAGCAGTATTGAAATATTTACAGGTAGCGGTTCTGGCTACATGGATTCCCTTACGGGATTAATCTTTTTTCTTTTAGTAGGAAAATGGTATCAAAACAGAACGTACCAAGCGCTCTCGTTCGAACGAGATTATCGATCCTATTTCCCGGTTGCTGTAAGCAAACTAGAAAATGGAGTGGAAATCAGCACGCCGATTGAAAAACTGCAAAAAGGAGATATTCTATTAATTCGTAATCAGGAATTGATTCCTGCCGATGGGATTTTAATGAAAGGCGAGGCTCAAATTGATTACAGTTTCGTTACCGGAGAATCGAAACCTGTTTTTAAAGAATCTGGTGATTCCTTATTTGCTGGAGGAAAACAAATGGGAAGCGCTATCGAAATCACCATCGAAAAAGATGTGGTTCAAAGTCGTTTAACCCAATTATGGAATCAATTTGAAGGTGGAGAGGCTTCCGGCACCAAACTAAACTCTTTAATCGACCAGATTAGTAAATATTTTACCATTGTGATTATTGCCATTGGCATGTTTGCAGGAATTTATTGGCTATTGAATGATTCAAGCAAAGCTGTTTTTGCTTTTACATCGGTTTTAATTGTTGCTTGTCCGTGTGCCTTAGCTCTTTCGGCTCCTTTCGCTTTAGGAAACACCATGCGCTTAATGGGAAGAATGGGTATTTACTTAAAAAGTGCAGCCGTAGTCGAAAAACTAAACTACATCACTACCATTGTTTTTGATAAAACAGGAACAATAACCCAAGCCGACGAGGTGAAGGTGAATTTTCATGGAGATACATTAAAGGAGGAAGATAAAGTTGCTGTAAAATCGTTAACCAGGCATTCCACCCATGTTTTGAGCTCTAGTTTGTATGAATTTTACAAAAATATACCTCCCGAAACTGTGGTTGACTATGCAGAACTGCCCTCAATGGGAATTTCGGGGACTATAAACGGACGCCAAATTAAATTAGGTTCGGCAAAATTTATCCGAGAAGGAAAAACAGAAAGCAGCTCCTTAAGCACTGAAGTTTACCTTTCGGTAGATGGTAAGGTAAAAGGATATTTTTCCTTAAGTAATCAATACCGAACTGGTTTGTCTGAATTAATAGATGACTTGGCTCCAAAATTCGATTTGCACATTCTTTCGGGAGATAATGATTCTGAAATGGAAAATCTAAAACAAATATTCCCTGCCAAATCAACCATTCGATTCAACCAATCGCCAAACGATAAGTTAGAATACATCAGCAATTTAAAAAAGGAAAACAAACGTGTTTTAATGATTGGAGATGGCTTAAACGATGCTGGAGCTTTAAAAGCTAGTGATGTTGGAATTTCAATTGCAGATGATATTTACCATTTTTCGCCCGCATGCGATGCCATTTTGGAGGCTTCCAAATTTCAACAATTGCAACATTTTCTAAAAGTATCCAAACGAAGTGTTTTAATAGTAAAACTAAGTTTCATCCTCTCTTTTCTGTACAATATATTTGGATTGTATTTCGCCGTGCAAGGAATTTTATCGCCTATTGTTGCGGCCTTACTAATGCCAATCAGTTCCATTTCGGTGGTGGCATTTGCTACGTTTACAACCAACTACATTGCTCAATCGAAAGAGATTAATAATAAACCCGAATCGAATATTGAAGCAAGCAAAACAACTGCTTCCTTAAAAAAAACGGTTCAACTAAATTAAAAGTAAATGAGTGTATTGTTCGTTTTAATTGGTGTGAGCATGCTTGTAGCCGGAGGATTTCTTATCGCATTCCTTTGGGCCGTGAGAAAAGGACAATATGATGATTCGTATTCTCCCTCGGTTCGAATATTGTTCGACGATCAGGAAAAAGAATCACAGAAAGAAGAAAAAAAAGAACAAATAGAAAAGGAAACAACTAAGAAAAACCATAAATCTTAATTTAATGGAAACACAACATTTTTCGTACGATAACAAAATCGTGAAATTTTTCGCCTACGCAACCATTCTTTGGGGAGTAGTGGGAATGTTGGTAGGGCTTTTGGCTGCGCTGCAATTGGCATTCCCAATTTTTAATTTCGACCTGGCTTATACTTCTTTTGGTAGAATTCGCCCAGTTCATACCAATGCCGTAATTTTTGCTTTTGTTGGTAATGGTATTTTTACTGCAGTTTATTATTCCCTGCAACGCTTGCTTAAAGCCAGAATGTTTAACGACAGACTTAGTTGGATTCATTTTTGGGGTTGGCAAGCCATAATTGTATCGGCTGCAGTTACTTTTGTTTTAGGATTCACTACCAGTAAAGAGTATGCTGAACTGGAATGGCCTATAGATATTGCCCTTACCATTATTTGGGTTGTGTTTGGATGGAATATGTTTGGAACCATTTTAAGAAGAAGAGCCGATCACCTTTATGTTGCCATATGGTTTTATATCGCGACTTTTGTAACGGTTGCCGTTCTTCATATTGGTAATTCCATTGCTTTACCCTATAGCTGGATTCAATCTTATCCTGTTTATGCTGGTGTTCAAGATGCCTTGGTGCAGTGGTGGTATGGTCATAATGCGGTCGCTTTCTTCCTAACTACACCCTACTTAGGATTGATGTACTACTTTTTGCCAAAAGCAGCTAATCGTCCGGTATATTCCTACCGACTATCTATAATTCACTTTTGGGCTTTGATTTTCCTTTACATTTGGGCCGGACCTCATCACCTGCTTTATACGGCTTTACCTGATTGGGCACAATCTTTAGGAGTTGCTTTCTCCATTATGCTTTTAGCTCCGTCGTGGGGAGGAATGTTTAATGGATTATTAACCCTTCGCGGTGCTTGGGATAAAGTTCGCGACAGCGCAACTCTTAAATTTATGGTGGTTGCTGTTACCTGTTACGGAATGTCAACTTTCGAAGGACCAATGATGTCGCTTAAATGGGTAAACTCATTAACTCACTATACCGACTGGACCATTGCTCACGTTCACATTGGAGCCTTAGGTTGGAATGGATTCCTTACTTTTGGAATGTTATACTATTTATTCCCAAAAATGTGGAATACCAAACTATATTCCGAAAAATTAGCCAATACTCACTTCTGGTTTGGTACTTTAGGAATGATCTTTTATGCCTTGCCACTATATTGGGGAGCCATTGTTCAAACCCTTATGTGGAAAGAATTTACTCCAGATGGATTATTAGCTTATCCTAACTTCTTGGAAACGGTAACTCAAATACTACCAATGTATCATGCTAGAGTTTTAGGAGGCCTTCTTTATTTCTCTGGACTGATCTTAATGGTTTATAACCTATTAAAAACTGCATCTGCTGGTAAATGCGTTGATAATGAGGAAGCTTCGGCTCCGG
Source organism: Labilibaculum filiforme (assembly GCF_002843315.1). GTDB lineage: Bacteria > Bacteroidota > Bacteroidia > Bacteroidales > Marinifilaceae > Labilibaculum > Labilibaculum filiforme. The sequence goes on from NZ_MVDD01000001.1 coordinate 420,719, forward strand.
CAATTGTTACCGATGCAAAACGTGGTAAGAGTGAAGGTTTACACCGTTGGTTAGAGAGAAAACCTGTTCAATTTATGGTTTTAGCTACTGTTGCCATCTTAATTGGTGGAGCATTCGAAATTATTCCTACTTATTTAATTAAGTCGAATATACCTACTATCGAAAGTGTGAAACCATATACTCCACTTGAATTGCAAGGAAGAGATATCTATATCCGCGAAGGATGTAATACCTGTCACACGCAAATGGTGCGTCCATTCCGATCGGAAACCGAACGCTATGGAGAGTATTCAAAAGCTGGCGAATCGGTTTACGATCATCCGCACGTATGGGGATCGAAACGAACTGGACCCGATTTGGCTCGCGAAGGTGTGCCTGGTGGAAAAATGTACAAAACAAATGTTTGGCATTTCAATCACATGTTGGATCCTCAAAAAATGAATGCTCAATCTATTATGCCAGCATATCCTTGGCTGATAAAAGATGTATTGGACATTTCATCTACTCCGGCTAAAATTAGAGCTATGACTACTTTAGGTGTTCCATATCCAGAGGGTTACGATTTAATTGCCAACGAAGATTTACAGAAACAAGCAGAAGAAATTGCTGCTGATCTTAAAAATTCAGGCGTTGAAGTAGCAAGTGATAAAGAAATACTAGCCGTTATAGCTTACCTGCAACGTTTAGGTAGAGATATTTCAGTAGAAAACTAGATAGGAGATGGGAGAAAACCTACTTTCAAAGTAATTTCACCTCCTATCTCATCTAAAATTAGAATCATATGAAACGTCCATGTCAAAGCAATTTTAACACACAGGGAAATGATTATCCCAACATGGTAAGTTCCATATGGCAACTAAAAATCAAATAATAATCATATGAAACGTCCATGTATAAAGCTTTCTACACACAGGGAGATGATTATCCCAGCATGGTAAGTTCCATATGGCAAAAACTTAAAATTAGAATCATATGAAAATAGTTAGTCATTACCTACAGGGCATTGCAGATGTTGGCTTTTTTCCAAGCATCTCCCTACTGATTTTCTTCCTGTTTTTTGCAGGAATGCTTTGGTGGACTTTCAAAAAAAGTAACAAAGATTACTTTACAGAAATGGAAAGTTATGCTCTTGACGAGGATAGAGCGCTACCATCGTCTAAAGCAAAAGAATAAACAGGCCCCAAATTCAAGATAAAATGGAAAAAAAAGATAAATTCTTAGAAGAACATGAGCATCTAATCAGCGATCACGATTACGATGGAATTAGAGAATTAAATAACCCGATGCCAACTTGGTGGCGCTATTTATTTTATATCACAATAATTTTTGCGGCTGTTTACATGTTCCGTTATCATGTTTTTGGCGACGATTTACAAATTGCCGAATACAATAAAGAAATGGCTCTTGCCGAAGCAAACAAACCAAAAACTGCTTTTGATGAAAATGCTCTTGTGCTGATGACCGCAAAGGCCGATTTAGACAAAGGGAAAGAACTTTACGATAAAAATTGCATTGCTTGCCACGGAACTTTAGGAGAAGGAAACGCAATTGGTCCGAATCTTACCGATAAGTACTGGTTGAACGGTGGTAGTCTTAAAGAAGTATACCACATTATTAAAGTAGGAAAACCAATGAAAGGCATGTTAGCATGGCAAAATCAATTATCGCCAGAACAAATGCTGCAGGTTTCCAGCTATACCATGAGTCTTGTGGGAACAAATCCGCCAAACGCAAAAGAAGCTCAAGGTGAATTGGTGGAATAATAGTAAAGTTTCAAGCTACTATAACAAGCTTCAAATAATTTAGTTTGAAGTTGGAGACTAATCCATAAATAAAATAACAATGGCTCCCAAAAATCCTTATACAGGCTATCGTGATCAGCTTGCAACTTTGAATGAAACTGGAAAACGCAGATGGGTTTACGCACAAAAACCGAAAGGAAAATTATACAATTATAGGAATATTGTTAGTTATACCTTACTATTCTTATTGTTTGCAATTCCTTTTGTGAAAATAAATGGAGAGCCTTTTATTCTGCTGAATATTCTGGAACGAAAATTCATTTTATTTGGCGTTCAATTCTGGCCTCAGGATTTTCATCTTTTTCTCTATTCCATGATCACTCTTTTTGTGTTTGTGGTACTATTTACGGTTAGTTACGGACGTATTTGGTGCGGTTGGGCTTGTCCGCAAACTATATTTTTAGAATTTATTTTTCGGAAAATTGAATATTTAATTGAAGGAAATCCAAGCCAACAACGAAAACTGGATTCTCAGGCGATGAATTTCACTAAATTCTGGAAAAAGAGCTTGAAACTAATCCTTTTTTACGCGATTTGTTTTTCCATAACGAACGCTTTCTTATCCTACATTATTGGCATTGACCAATTATTGGAGATTATGAAGGCTCCCATTTCGGAACACAGTGTTGGTTTTACAATTGCCGTGTTATTTTCAAGTGTCATGTTCTTTGTATTTACTAAATTACGAGAACAGGTTTGCACCATGATTTGTCCTTACGGAAGATTGCAAGGGGTACTTTTAGATTCTAATTCGATTGTAGTTGCTTACGACTATAAACGAGGAGAAGAAAGAGCACCCTTGGAAGCTGGTGAAGATCGACTTGCCGATGGTAAAGGAGATTGCATAGACTGTTATCAATGTGTTGATGTTTGTCCGACAGGAATTGATGTTCGTGATGGTACTCAGTTGGAGTGCATCAATTGTACTGCATGTATCGATGAATGTAATTCGGTAATGGAATGGATCGGGAAACCAAAGGGATTAATTCGTTTCGATTCGGAAAAAAATATCGCCGAAGGCAAAAAACAAAAATGGCCAACGCGAAAAATTGCCTACACAGTAGTTCTTTGCGTTCTATTAGGAATTGTGGCAGTACTTTTTAGCTCGAGAAGCGATTTAGAAGCCATTATATTACGTACTCCCGGCCTACTATATCAACCACAAGAGGGTGGAATTAGTAATATGTACAGTTTTAAACTTGTAAACAAAACTGCTAATGAGCTTCCTATTCATTTTAAAATTATGAATCACGAAGGTGATATTAAAGTGATTGGCGACGAATTAAAAGCAAAAGCAAGTTCGATAAAAGAAGGCGTATTTTTTGCAATTTTACCTCAAAAAGAAATCACAAGCGATAATATTCCAATAACCATTGGCGTATATGCCGATGATCGATTGATAGAAGAAGTAAAACTAACTTTTGTAGGACCAAACTAAAGTAAAAGTCACAAGCATAAAGTAAAAAAATAAAGATGAAAAAGATGAGCTGGGGGACAAAATTAGCAATTGGAGCATCGATATATGTTATCGGAATCCTAATTTTTGTTGGATTTAGCACCACACAAAAAATCAATTTAGTATCGAAAGATTACTACCCAAAAGAGGTAGAATATCAGCAACAAATTAATAAGCTTAAGAATGCAAAAGAATTGAAGGAGAACATTCAAATTATTCAAGAGAATGGAAAACTTCAAATTCAATTTCCTGCTAATATGCACAATCAGGTGAAAGGTGAAATTATTTTTTATCGTCCGGCGGATTATGAATCCGATATTAAAACAGACATTGAAATTGACGAAAACGGTTTGCAGGAACTAGATACCAAACAACTTTTAAAAGGAATGTACACCATTAAAATAGATTGGGAACACAATGGTATCGGATACTATAAAGAAGAAAGTGTTTATTTAAATAAATAAAATAGCTCTGCTCCTATCCCCTTCTCCTAAAGCAGAGGAAAAAGAAAGAGGCATAAAAATACAAAATCAATGGTATATCTATCAGCATTAGTATTAGGACTTATGGGCAGTTTTCACTGTGTGGGAATGTGTGGCCCAATTGCGTTGGCAATTCCCTTAAAAACAAGTTCGTGGTTGGCAAGAATTACGGGCGGACTAATCTACAATATTGGTAGAGCACTTACCTATGCCATGATGGGAGCCATATTTGGCTTACTTGGTCGTGGCTTGGTGATGAGTGGCTTTCAGCAATGGGTTTCGGTTATTATGGGTGCTATCATGATTTTATCCGTAATCACTCCCTCTATTTACAAGAATCGTTTCAACGCTGAAAAAGGCATCTTCTCTTTTGTAGGCAAAGTAAAACTCTCTCTCGGAAAATTATTTACTCAACGTAGCTATAGCTCCCTGTTTTTAATCGGACTGTTAAACGGATTGCTTCCCTGTGGCTTAGTTTATGTTGCAATTGCAGCTGCTATTGCTACCGGATCGGCTCCCGGAGGTGCACTTTTCATGTTCATTTTTGGCTTAGGAACTCTTCCTATGATGTTGGCCATTTCGCTTATTGGTAACTTAATCACTTTAGAATTAAGAAAGAAAATTACCCGTTTAATTCCTTATGCCATTGTATTTATTGGTATTCTGTTCGTGCTTCGTGGCTTGAGCCTAGGAATCCCCTTCCTTAGTCCGCCCGAAAAAGCAATGCACGTGCCAACCGAACAGGTAGATGTGACGAAACCTAAACCAGATTGCTGTCATTAAAACCCACCGGAATTCAAAAAGTAGTGCTCTAATTTAGCTAAATACAAACACCTTGTCAGACAAATTATTTTTATTGTTTCCAATCAGGATATCTTGTAACTTAAAGCAAGTCAAAGTTTAAACTTAAGATATTCGAACACTATGAAAAAAATCCTGAACAATTTGTTGACATTTTTCAACACTGGAGATGATGATAGCTTTTACTATGTGAGAATTGAACGTAACGACAAGTGTTACTGCAATAGCGGTAAAAAATACAAAGCATGTCATTACCCCGACCATCAGAAAAAGAGTAAACTTGCTGTTAAAAAAATTAGCGAAACAACCGGAGAGGAAAGTATAAAAATTATCAGTGTAAAACGACTTCGCAAAGAGTATTATCGAGTAAAATCGGATGTGCACTAAGGCATTAGATGTAAAGAAGCTTTTGGCTCCTATCGGTTTTCTCGGAATACCAAATTATCAGAGCCAAAAGCCTATTTATCTTTTTACAGCCTCTACCTGCTCCAAAGAAACCTGACCGTAATCGTTGCCCCAGGAATTTAGGATATAATTAAAGACCACTACGAGTTCCTTATCGGTTAAACCCGAAGCTGGCATTAAACTATTGTATTTAACCCCATTCACTTTAATGGGTTTATTACTCCCGAATTTTACCATTTTTAAGGACTCTTCAATATTTTTCTGCAGGTAATCGGAATTGGCCAATGGAGGATAAAATTTTTCGATTCCTCCGCCTGTTGTCATATGGCAATTCATACATTTAGATCGGTACAATTGAGCTCCTTTCTCCATATCACTCACCGATATTTCGGTACTCACTGGCTCTTTCTTTACCGTTTTCTTTTCAGATCCTCCGCAAGAGAGCATAAAAAAGGAAATTATTAGAAATATTACGTTCAGTCTACTCATGGTTCTTATTCTTTTTTAGATCTAGTAAAAATAGTAAACACACAGCATATTATCAAAATTATTCAGCAGTCTAAATAGCTAACTATCGCAAAAAAAGGCAATTAACCATAAGAACCAATCAAATATTTTTATATATTTATATAGATCAGAGTAATGATTATCACATAATTGCCCCATTTCTCTCCCTAACCCTTAAACTATGGAGGATCATTTATGAAAAAAAAACTAATCGTTTGTTTTCTGCTTATTCTGAATACAACTTTCCTATTTGGCCAAGATGCTAAAGATTTATATTACGACCTTGAAGTTGGCGTAATTGAACATTTGGATGACACAATCCCTCAAAACATACAACTTACCAATGAAGCTGGTGAATTGGTCTTTTTAAAAGATCAGATTGACAAGCCTACCGCAATTGTTTTTGTCTATTTCCGTTGCCCCGGAATTTGTAGCCCCCTAATGGATGGTTTGGCTGATGTAATTCAAAAAAGTGATTTGGAAATCGGAAAAGATTACCAAGTAATTACCATTAGTTTTGATCCTTCCGAAACCTACGATCTTGCAGTTAAAAAGAAAAATAACTACAAATCACTCATAAAAGGAAAAAATACTCAGGAAGGATGGAAATTCTTCACCGGCGATAGTTTAAACATTGCATTGGCCACAAAAGCAATGGGCTTTAGATACAAACGAGTAGGAAATGAATTTACTCATGCCGCTACGGTAATTGTAACTAGTCCTGAGGCCAAAATTACTCGCTACTTAAATGGCACCTACTTTTTACCATTTGAATTCAAACTGGCCATAATGGAAGCCTCTAAAGGTCAGACCGGACCAACGATCAACAAAATACTTCAATATTGTTACTCCTACGATCCCGTAGGACAAGCCTACGTATTAAATGTAACTAAGGTAACCGGCACCATTATATTAGTAATGGGACTGATCGTATTCCTGTTATTAATATTTAAGAAGCCTAGAAAGAAACCACAGTAACTAAACCACGAATTTCACAAATTTACACAAATCAGTAATCTAAAAATATGAACAAGAATAACTTCCTATATAAAAATGAATGTTTTAAGATCATTGGCTCTTGCATGACAGTTCATTCTGAACTAGGATTTGGTTTTTTAGAAGCAGTTTATCAAGAAGCTCTTGAATTAGAATTGCGATCAAATTCAATTCCTTATATAAGAGAATCCCAAATAGATATTTCCTACAAAGGAAATTTATTAAGCAAATATTATTTGGCCGATTTTTTATGTTTTGATGAAATTATTATAGAATTAAAAGCTGTAAAAACTCTAGAAGATATCCACGCCGCTCAAATATTAAACTATCTGAAGGCTACAAAGAAAAGAATTGGACTACTAATAAATTTTGGGACTAACAGTTTGCAATACAAACGTTTTATCCTTTAGTGGGATAAGGTTATTTGTGAAAATCCGTGAAATCTGTGGTTCTTATTAAGCTAAAAAATTAACACTATACTTATGTCTGATACCGTAATTCGAAACCATGAGCCAAATTACCTTGAATATCAGGGACGATACAAAGGGATATTTGCATGGATTTTCTCAACAGATCATAAAAGAATTGGTTTGTTGTATTTATATAGTATGCTGGTGCTTTTTAGTATCGCTGCTATTCTTGGGTTATTAATGAAAATAGAGTTAATTGCCCCGGGAAAAACCATTATGGATGCCCAAACTTACAACAGCTTTTTTACCCTTCACGGCATTACCATGATCTTTTTAATTGTAGTGCCAGGATTACCTGCTGTGTTTGGAAATTTCTTTCTCCCCTTAATGATTGGAGCCAAAGATGTGGCATTTCCGAAACTAAACCTTTTATCGTGGTGGATTTATATTTTAGGAGCCGCTGTTGCGCTTTCGGCTCAGTTTTTTGGCGATGGACCACCAGATACCGGATGGACTTTTTATGCTCCTTATAGTTTTAGAACCGGAACCAATATGCTTCCGGCAGTAACCGGAGCATTTATTCTAGGATTTTCATCCATTGCCACTGGCATCAACTTTATTGTAACCATGCATCGAATGAGAGCTCCAGGAATGACTTGGATGAAAATGCCTCTTTTCCCTTGGGCTTTATATGGCACCAGCTGGATTCAAGTATTGGCGACTCCAATTGTCGGGGTTACTCTTTTAATGATTGTTTTGGAACGAACCATGCAAATCGGATTTTTCGATCCTGCTTTGGGTGGCGATCCTATTTTATACCAGCATTTATTCTGGATCTACTCCCACCCCGCTGTTTATATCATGATTTTACCTGCTATGGGAGTAATTTCCGAAATTATTCCAACATTCGCCCGAAAAACCATATTTGGATACAAAGCAATTGTGGTATCGACACTTGCAATCGCATTTGTAGGCTACTTTGTTTGGGGACATCATATGTTTACATCCGGAATGAGTGGTACAGCCTTGTATACTTTTTCCATTCTCACCTTCCTGGTTGCTATTCCCAGCGCCATTAAAATATTCAATTGGGTAGCTACCCTTCATAAAGCATCCATCGATATTCAAACGCCATTTTTATGGGCTTTGTGCTTCCTTTTCGTTTTCATGATTGGAGGATTATCGGGAATGGTACTTGGAGCCTTATCGGCCAACGTTCATTTGCATGATACGGCATTTGTAGTTGCTCACTTTCACTTTATAGTTTTCGGTGGTACCGGATATGCCTTTTTTGGTGCTTTGCATTATTGGTATCCTAAAATGTTCGGAAGAATGTATGATAAAGGCTGGGCAAATATCGGCTTGGCGGTTTTCTTTACAGGTTTCAATACGCTTTATCTTCCCATGTTTTATTTAGGAATGATTGGTATGCCTCGTAGATATTACGATTATGTAGAAGAATTTCACGGTCCAAATATTGTATCCTCTTTTGGAGCTATGCTGATGATTGCCGGCTTGGTAATCATTATCACCAACTTAGTTCGCTCGGCTCGTAAAGGAGAAATTGCAGAAGCCGATCCATGGAAAGGAAAAACATTGGAATGGACCGTTGCCAGTCCTCCAACATTAGAAAATTTCGCCGAAATTCCAGTAGTAACCAAACTACCATACGACTATGAATAATTCCGCACACATTGATGAACACCGAGACGATGAAGGTGCCAAAACAGGCATGTGGATCTTCATATTTACGGAGCTGCTTCTTTTTGGAGGACTTTTTATTGTCTATTCTGTATACCGATACCTAAACCCTGCAGCCTTTCATTTGGCTGCCGAAGAGTTAGATACGTTTATTGGAACTGTGAACACTGTAATTCTGTTGGTTAGCAGTATGACTATTGCCATGTCGATTAGTGCCATACAATACAAAAACAAAAAACTCACCTTGCTGTTAATGGGCATTACCATTTTTTTAGCCCTTGTTTTTATGGTGAATAAGTATTTTGAATGGAGCGGAAAAATTGCACATGGAATTTATCCGGGAAGTCCCACACTGATGGAAGCCAGCCAAGGAGAAATTCTGTTTTTTGGTTTGTATTACGCAATGACTGGATTGCACGCATTGCACATTGTAATTGGTGTTGCATTTATTGCCTACGTAATGAGAATGGTAGTTAAAGACGAAGTTCAACACGACAATTTTACAATTCTAGAAAATAGCGGATTGTATTGGCACTTAGTCGATTTAATTTGGATTTTCCTTTTCCCACTATTCTACCTAATCACTTAATTGTACTGTTATGGAAAAAGAACAACATACGCACATTGTAAAATACAAAACATATGTAATCGTTTTGATCGCTTTGCTCTTTATGACCTTTGCTTCGGTAGCTATAACCAGTATCAATTTAGGACCATACACAGTTGCAGGCGCGTTACTGTTAGCAAGCATTAAGTGTGTTTTAGTATTGCTGATTTTTATGCATTTAAAATTCGATAATAAGTTCTATGGCATTATGGTAGCTAGTGTATTTATTCTACTTGCCAGTGTTATTTTCATTACGTTCTTAGATTATTTATACCGATAGCTTATGACTTCTACCACGATACCCGATGCTTCTAATTTTGTGAAAGGTGTAGATACCTCTTTCGAGGTGATATTGGGGATAATTTTCTTTTTCCTCATCGCCATCACAGCAACAATGATCTACTTTGTGTTTCGATATCGAAAAGAAAGAAATCCAAAAGCTACCCAAATCCACGGAAGTGTTCCGCTGGAAATTTTATGGACTGTGATTCCAACTATTCTGGTAATGGTAATGTTCTATTACGGTTGGATGGGCTACAAACCCATGAAAGAAGTGCCTGATGATGCGTTCGTAATTAAGAGCATTGGTAGAATGTGGAATTGGCAATTTGAATACGAGAATGGCAAAAAAACAGATACACTCTACGTTCCTTTAGATCGTGCGGTGAAATTAGATTTAGTGGCATTGGATGTACTGCATAGTTTATACATCCCTTCCTTTCGATTAAAACAGGATTTAGTTCCTGGAAAAGAACAAATGATGTGGTTTATTCCTGGCCGAGAGGGTGAATATGATTTGTTCTGTACAGAATATTGCGGACTACAGCACTCTTCCATGCAAACCTCGGTAATTGTTATGCCTCAAGACAAATTTGATGCTTGGTATATTGATACAACAAAAACAGTTACTCTTATTTCCGACAGACCGGGTGCTTTAGGATTACGCATTGTAAAGAAAAATGGTTGTCTGGCTTGCCATTCTATAGACGGATCGAAACTAGTAGGACCTAGTTGGAAGGGGTTATTTGGCAAAACCGAAATGGTTACCTCCAAAGGACAAACCCGCGAACAAATTGTGGATAGTGCCTATGTTCTAAACTCTATTTACAATCCTAATGATGATATCGTTGATGGTTACAGCAAAGGACTAATGCTTTCCTACAAAAATGAACTAACCGAGGACGATATAGGTGAAATAATAGAATTCATGAAGACTCTGAGAGATTAAAAACGAATTTTAAAGCATGAAAATATCCTCAAAATTAACAACGCTATTCGAATTGGGAAAAATTAAAATAGCAATCCCAATAGCAATTTCCTGCTTCACAGGATATTTGTTGTGTTCTCCTGAATTTTCGTTAGACATGGCTTATGTAGTGTTAGGCATTCTATTGATTGTTGCAGGAGCTTCTGCTTTAAATCATATTCAGGAGCACAAAAAAGATGCTTTAATGAATCGTACCAAGTTTCGACCTATTCCTTCGGGGAAAATAAGTATTTCGGAAGCTGTAAAATGGAGCGTATTCTTCTTACTTTCGGGTTGTGGCTTACTGGTTTTAGGAGGAAACTCGGAGAGTTTGTATTTGGCCATTTTCTCCATTTTTTGGTACAACTTGGTATATACTCCTTTAAAACAGGTTTCGGCATTTGCCGTGGTTCCGGGAGCATTGAGTGGTGCTTTTCCTCCGGTAATTGGTTACGTAGCTGCTGGCGGAGCTTTTCTTGATTGGCCAATATTAGCGCTTTCCTTTTTCTTTTTTATAGGACAAATACCGCATTTTTGGTTGCTATTACTCCTCTATGGTGAGGATTACAAAAAAGGTGGTTTTAAAGTCCTTACCGATGTGTTTAGCGTAAAACAAATTCATAACATTACACTAATTTGGATGCTGGCAACAATTATGGTTGCTTTACTGCTTCCCATATTTGATGTGCTCTCCTCAAAAATCCTAATTTGGTCCTTACTGGCCATGTCCTTATGGATTATTCCGAACAGTTTTATCCTTTTAAAGAACTACGATAGAATTACCATTCGAAAATTATTTTTACAATTAAATCTCTATTTCCTGATGATCATGATCCTAATTAGTATCGATCAACTTTATTTTTAAGCCGCTTTTAACAACTACTAAAGAATAATTTAAATCGCGATATTTATAATTATCCCATTTACACTTCAACTAAACCAAATTAACATGAAAAAAATTCTCTTCGTACTATTCGTAAGCGCTTGTTTTGTTTCCTGCCAATCGAATACAAAAAAAGCAGATGGCGATTCAAAAGCTGAATCAACACAAGTTGTTGAATATGAAAACATAGAACTTACCGTAAGCGGAATGACCTGCACGGGTTGCGAAAACACCATAAAAAATGGGTTAAAACAAATGGATGGAGTTGCAGAGGTAGAAGCTTCGCATACTAACAGTAAAGTAACAATTAAAGTAGTGAAAGATAAAGTGAAGCGCGAAGAAATTGCCAAGCAAATTGAGACTATTGGCTATACTGTTGAGGAGTAAAATGGATTGAACTGAACTACCTTACAAAACATCTTTGTTACTAAAGATGTTTTTTTTCTTTTACCCATTAAGTGAAAGTACTAAAACTTGAGTTTTTGCTCTATAACTATTTAGTGAAAGCATGAAAACTTGAGTTTTCACTCTATAACTATTTAGTGAAAGCCTGAAAACTTGAGTTTTCACCCCATGACTATTTAGTGAAAGCACGAAAACTTGAGTTTTCACTCTATAACTATTTAGTGAAAGCACGAAAACTTGAGTTTTCACTCTATAACTATTTAGTGAAAGCAAAAAATGATGTTTTGAAAACTCAATAAATACAAAAAACATCATCCTTGGAATAATTTAATTTCAGTGGACTAAAGCCAGACTGCAATAGATACAATAATAAATAGCTAGCCATATATCTATTAATTTGCACCTTCTATTTAAAGGACTTTCAATTTTTAGCCATGCTTAAAACCACTATATTTAAATCCGAATTGCTTTGTTCAATGGTTTATAAACATCTCACAGCTGGCGGTAGGCTATCGAAACGAACAATAATTTATTATCCACTAATAAAAACTAAATAATGAAGAATTTAGCATTAGTAATAATTAGTTGCATATTATTGTTAGGGTGCAAGCATTCCACTCAGTCTGTTAAGGAATCTTGGGTAGAAAAACCTTTTTCTTCATGGCCTGATTTTGCATTAAGTAATGAAATTAGTTTTGCTGATACAATCTATTCCGATCTTGCCAACTCATTTCTCGTAACTACTGAATTTGATACCATTGGCGTTTCGTGTAAACATTTATTTATTGTATTTGAGAAGCAACTTGGATTGAATAGTATTGATTTGGGTTATACATTTAATTATTGGAAGATGTACCCCAAAAATCAGAAAGAAAAAACGGTGAGCGTAAAACACCTCATAAATAAGAACCCAAACGAACAGATTGGTCAGTTTAACACGCTCAAAGTTCGTGATTGGATTATTTTTGAGTTAGAAGAACAGAATCGTCAATTGTATCCATTAAAAATTAGATATACACCAGTTGAAAACAACGAGATTGTTTATGCTGTTGGATGGGGAATGAACCAAAAAGATAATAGCAAGCCTGCTTTATTAAAATTGCAATGTTTCAAAAATTTAGGCGATTATTTCTATAGTAAACCACTAGGCACAGATACATATCCAGCAGGAAAAAGTGGTTCGCCCGTGATAGACAAAAATGGATATTTGGTTGGAATCGTTTCGGGGCAAGAAGGAAATATGGCAGTAATAGGTGGAATTCCCTCCTTAACTAAAGTATTTGACAAATATAATATTGAGTACAAGAATCCCCGCTAAGTTGCAATGTAATCGCTGGTTATTATCACGACCATATTTTCGTAGACAAAAAAGATTCAGACAAAGTAATTCGAGTTCTAAAGCTTCTATCTAAAAGTAGCTCCTAAAAACCAATGACTTAGAAAGTCTACGTATAGGGCAAGCTCTACTTTTGCTTTTGCAGATCCATTTTTATGTACTCAATAATTTTCCATCTGTCGGATTGTTTCACTTGAGCACCGTGAGCACCCATAACTCCAAAACCAACCGATATTACGTGAAAAATTTCGCCTCGAGGAGTTGCTTTCATTACATCGGTAACCAAACTTTTAGGTGGAAATGGGTATTTACCACTTGTAAATAAAAATCCCTGGCCATCGCCATTCTCTCCGTGACAATTAATGCAATAAATCTCGAAGAGCTCTTTTCCTCTTTTTACATCGTCGGAGCTCATTTCTACAGGACTAAAAATGTTTTCTCCTGCCCAAATTCTTTCTTCAGGAGTTTTTTCGAAATGATAGGGAATCATCTCCCGAGGAATAGTTCCCTCAGCTGGTAAGCGCAAACTCAATCCATCTTCGAAATTTGGATTCGCAGAATAAGGTTCAAAGGCACGCGATTCTGCCATATCTGGAAAATAAGAATAGCCCGGATGATTTCGATCTTTATCGCAAGATCCAAACACCAGTACAACTACCAACAAAACAATACAATATGAAATGATTTTTTGCATAACAATTTCTTTTTTTTGGTAAGGAATTAGGTCTCGTAATGAAAACTTTCTTCGAGTAAAGGATCATTTTTACTTAATAAAGGTGCTTTGGCCAAAGAAGAAAAAACGACGAATAAAAAACCGCCCAAATACAAGCATACAAATCCAATTTCGGTGAATCCAATTGTTGCAGATTTTCCGATTGTTCCGGGAATCACCAAAAGATATAAATTCAACCATTGTCCAATTAACACCACCACCGCCATAAGCGATAACCATTTTAAATTTCGTTTTGAATTCCGAGTCATTAATCCCAGAAATGGAAGAACGAAATTAAGCACCAAAATGGTGAAGAATAGAACGGTATGATCGTTTAAGCGTGGCGCAAAATAGGCTGTTTCTTCGGGAATATGACTGTACCAAATAAGTAGGTACTGGGAAAACCATAAATACATCCAAAAAATGCTGAATGCAAACAGGTATTTTCCCATATCATGAATGTGTTCTTTGTTAATAAATTCCAAATAGCCTTTCCACTTCAAAAAACTAATGAAAAGAATAATGGTAGCGATACCACTCACAAAAAGACCAATAAAAACAAACCATCCGTAAAGAGTACTATACCAATGCGCATCGATAGACATCAGCCAATCCCAGCTCATGGTAGAACTTGAAACTGCAAAAAAGACCATGAATAAAGCAGCCAATAACTTTCCCTTTTTATAATACTTTATATCGGTAGATAAATCCTGCTGTAGAGAATTTTTACGCAATAATCGGGTTAGCCAAATCCAAATTGCAAAATAGACAGCCATTCTAATAAAGAAAAATGGAACGTTTAAATAGGCTGCTTTTCCCTCTAGTATGGGATCGTACAATCCCTCGTGCGACCAATGATAAATATCGTGCATCCCAAAATACAAAAGAAACATTAAGATAGCGGCAATGGGAAGAAAGGAGGCCAAAGCTTCGGGAATACGTTGTAAAGCGGTATGCCAACCCGAATAGGCTATTTTGTGTAATGCCTGAAAAACACCTCCAAACAAAGCTATAAATAGAAAAAACAGGTTGTTAATCAAGAAATTTGTCCAAAATCTTTGACTATTAGGCGCTTCTAGTAAATAGCCCAACAGAAGCAATAGAATTCCGAGTCCTCCTATTACAAATAACGAAATTTGAGTTTTCCGGGTAAAAGTATAATTATTGTCCATCACCATATGGTTTATGTGGTTTACGATTCAATCTCCTTAACTTGTATGTTCAGTGCCTCTTCTTTTTCCAAAATACTTTTCACTATTGCATCCTGATTTCCGGCCTCATCCAAATCTACTATAATCACAAAACGATCGTTGGTACTTCTTTCATCATGAATTATATTATTCGCACCAGGACCAAGTTTCGAGCGAATAAAAAATGCAATTGCCATTCCAAATGCGGCGAATAAAACCGTTAATTCAAAAGTGATTGGAATAAATGAAGGAATGGAAAAATGAGGTTTTCCACCAATAAACAAAGGATAATCGACCGTGAAAGCCCAGGTTTGAAAACCAAAAGCTATGGCCAAACCAATTGCTCCGCAAATAAAAGCTACCGTTGGCAAATTGGATCGTTTGTACCCCAAGGCGGTATCCAATCCATGAACCGGAAAAGGCGTCAATACATCCTGAATGGATACATCTTTAGCTCTCAATTCCTTGGTAGCACGAAGAAGATTCTCCTCATCTTCAAAATAAGCTGAAATATATCTTTTCATCTGTTTATAATTTTAAGTTTTTGCCACATAGCCTGTCCCGAATTTATCGGGAGAACTCGCCAAATAGTCATTCTCGTGTGTGTAGAAAGCTTTATATATGGACGTTTCATGATTATTCGTTTTTATCCCTGTTTGCAAGTTTCTCTCCTGAATTCTTCATTACTGTCTTTACCTCGGCAATTGCGATTACCGGAAATACCCGAATAAACAAGAGGAAACAAGTGAAAAATAAACCTAAGGTTCCGATAAATATTCCCACCTCTACAATAGTAGGTTCGTACATCGACCAGCTGGAAGGCAAGTAATCGCGATGCAAAGAGGTAACGATGATTACAAATCGTTCGAACCACATTCCAATGTTGATGAAAATGGAAAGTACAAAAGTAAATGCCAGATTTCTTCTCAACTTTTTGAACCAAAGCAATTGTGGAGAGATCACATTACATGTCATCATGATAGCATACGCCCACCAATACGGTCCGGTTGCCCGATTTAAAAAAGCATACTGCTCGTATTCAACACCCGAATACCAAGCAATAAACAATTCGGTGATATAGGCAATACCAACAATAGAACCAGTTGCGATAATAATTTTATTCATCGACTCTACATGCCCAACCGTAATATAGCTTTCCAGATTTAATACTTTTCGGGTAATAATTAACAAGGTTAGCACCATCGCAAAACCTGAAAATATGGCTCCGGAAACAAAATAGGGCGGAAATATGGTGGTGTGCCAACCTGGAATTACCGATGTTGCAAAATCGGAACTTACAATACTATGAACCGATAATACAAGTGGAGCGGCTAATCCTGCCAATATTAAACTCATGGTTTCATGTCTGCTCCAATGTCTGGCAGATCCGGTCCATCCGAAACTTAGAAATCCGTAAATGGCTTTTTTAAATTTTGATTTTACTTTATCGCGAATGGTTCCTATATCAGGAATTAAACCAACGTACCAAAATAAAAGAGAAACACTAAAATAGGTGCTAATTGCAAATACATCCCACAAAAGCGGCGAGTTAAAATTTACCCAAAGACCACGCGTATTTGGATACGGAAACACAAAGAAACCCAGTAAGGGTCGTCCCATATGAATCAATGGGAACAATCCGGCACACATCACCGCGAAAAGAGTCATTGCCTCGGCCGAACGATTGATACTCGTTCTCCATTTTTGCCGAAACAGCAATAAAATAGCCGAAATAAATGTACCCGCATGACCAATACCTACCCACCATACAAAATTGGTAATTCCCCAACCCCATCCGATGGTTTTATTCAATCCCCAGGTTCCAATTCCCTGCCAAATGGTCCATCCCATCATGGCTAAGCCAAGAAACAATGCTGATAGCGTAATAGTTATTCCAGCGTACCAAGCCTTCCCTGCTTTTCCCTCTATTGGAGCAGAAATCTCATCAGTAATCTGTTTATACGTTTTTTTTCCCGTGATTAATGGTTCACGAATTGGCGACACATACATAAGCGTGGTTTTATGAATTGTTCGTTTTTGTATTTCTAATCTTTGTGAGATAACTTACCGATGGCAGTGTATGAATCTCTTCCAACAAATGGTAATTTCTCTTGCTCAAAGTTTCTTTAGCAATCTGACTGTCTTTATCATTCAGATCGCCGAATATAATGGCACCAGAAGGGCAAGCTTGCTGACAAGCGGTTTTAATTTCGCCGTCGCGAAGCTTTCGACCATCTATTTTCGCATTCAATTTTCCTTCCTGAATTCGCTGTACGCACATGGAACATTTCTCAATCACTCCTTTCGCCCGAACAGTAACATCTGGATTTAAAACCATTCGTTTTAAATCAATGGTCATCTCGGCAACATCGTGCAAATTATTTGGAATAGAATCTGCTTTGGTATAATCGAACCAATTGAAACGACGCACTTTATACGGACAGTTATTGCCGCAATAACGTGTTCCAATACATCGATTATAGGCCATTTGATTCAAACCTTCGCTGCTGTGTGTAGTGGCCGCTACCGGACAAACATTCTCGCAAGGTGCATTATCGCAATGCTGACACATTACCGGCTGAAAGGTTACGCTTGGATTAAAATCGGTCCCCGAAAAATACCGGTCGATACGAATCCATGCCATTTCGTGCGCACGAATCACCTCTTTTTTACCTACTACCGGAACATTATTTTCTGCCTGACAGGCAATAGAACAGGCTCCACAACCAACACAAGAATTCAAATCGACCACTAATCCCCAATGATGATTTGGGAAATTTGGTTTCTTATAAATACCCGCATTTTCGTAGGCATGATTCGCTTCATTTCCAGCCGCCGGATCGTTTAAATAGTCTCCCAATGAAGCTTCTCGAACAATTGCTCTTCCCTCCATAGAATGATGAGTTTGAGTCATTGCCAATTCGTACTTCTCTTCGGTTTTGCTGATTTCAATCCCCGTTGAAAAATCAACACGACAATTATTTTTTAATCGAGATAGTTTGGAAACATTAACACCCACATTTTTACCAACCACCCCACAATTAGTTCTTCCATAACCTAAAGCAACAGCTACCGTATTGTAAGCTTGTCCGGGTAAAACATAAACTGGCAATTTTACTCCAGAATTCAACGCTACAAGGTCACCAGTCTCCAAGTCCATTTCTTCGGCTTGTTTTGGCGAAACGGTCAGGTAATTGTCCCAACAAATTTTCGTTACCGGATCAGGAAGTTCCTGAATCCAAGGATTGTTTGCCATTTTTCCATCGCCCATGGCAACACTTTCGTATACCTGAAGTTCAAAACCAGAAGATTTTGGCGTATTTGCAATAGTATCAATCAATTCACCAAGGCCATTCAATTTAAATTTGGTATCGAAAACTGATTTAGTTTGGGCTTCAAAGACTCCTTGTTGCAAACTATTGTTCCAAAAACTGGTGAAATTTGGATAGCTTGTTTGAAGCGGATACAATTCCTCTTCCCAATGTTTTTTAATGAATTGCAAATAGTCGGTTTCCTGACCCGACCATGCTAATAAACTAGTTTGAAATTGTCGGGTATCAAATAAAGGCCGAATTCCTGGTTGCATTAAACTGTACCTACTGGTTTTAGGTTCTAAATCGTTCCAACTTTCGATAAAATGATTATCTGGAGCAATATATTTAAACAAAGTACTTGTTTCATTTGGAGCCATATCCAAGGATACCGAAAATGACAACTTTTTAATTGCCCTGCCAAAATCTTCTCCTTTAAAATAATCGTAAACCGGATTAACCCCATAAGAAATTAGGGCTTTTGTTTTACCAGTAGTTAAATCGGAAAGTAGTTGCTCCATATCCGAATCGATTGCTTGCTTGGTCAGTATTTGCTTATCAATTCGCAAGCTTGTTCCATAATTTTCTAATTCGTAATTAATCGCATTAATTAAGATCTGTAGGTTTACATCATTTTCACCGGCTACAACTAAAGATTTCCCTCTATTTTCCCAAAGATTTTTAGCCAATTCCCGAATATCGTCAGAAGCAACCGAAATAGAATAGGATTCAATCCCTTTTAATTTTAAAATTTCATTGTACAATTGAGCAACCAACATGGCTTGCTCGGAAGGTTTCACAGGAATTCGATAATCGGCATTACTTCCGGTTAAGGACATGCGCGACTCGAACTGAATGTGCCGTGACATGCTCGTGTTTCCATCGCTCAACTTCCGCTTTTTGGTGTACTGACGAATGTGTTCCACCGGCATCAGCCAGTTGCCTAAAAAATCGGCATCGAAACTCACAATTAAATCTGCATAATCGAAGCGGTAATCGCAAATTCCTGCTTTCCCAAAACACAGTTCGTTCGCTTTAATACATGCTGTGGCAGATCGATTATCGTATTGTACCCAATTAACATTGGGAAAACTTATTAAAAAGGAATTAATAACTGCTTTTGTGCTAGGACTGTATATTGTAGGCGTTAGCAAAACCGCAGACTCGTTATTTTCTTTTAAGTGATTTAATTGCTGAAGAATGTCTTGATCCAACTCCTCCCACGAAATTTTTTGCTCGTCTTTCGACGGATTTTTATAGCGACTGGTATCGTATAATTCTAAAATGGAAGCTTGAACTCTTGCACTAGTTCCGCCATAAGTAACTGAGGATAAATCGTTCCCCTCTATTTTTATAGGTCGACCTTCGCGCGTTTTAATTAAAATGCTACAATATTCACTTCCATTTACATAGGATGATGCATAATAGTTTGCTTTTCCTGGAGTGATTTCTTCGGGTTTAATTAAATAGGGAATAGCCTTTTGAACCGAATTCTCGCAACTTGCCAAAACAGTACCAATAGCAAGGCTATATCCACAAAGCTTTAAAAAATCGCGACGGTTCGATTGCGTTTTTTCATTCCCATTATCGAATATATCGAGTATTTGTTCCAGATTTCCTTTCGGCAAACTTTGCTTCTCGGGGGTATCTGATCCATTTTTACGTTCGGCAAGACTCTTCCAATGTTTCTTCATAGATAAAAGGTTATCAATAGGTACAACGTAATGCAATCGGGTAAAAATCGGCTTTCACCATTCTAATAATGGCATCGGGCACATTCCCTTCCTCCAATATCGGTAACTCGAACAGTATCTTTCAGCCCAGTTGCCAATTCTTCCTGTAAGTTTTTAAATCCGCTGGAATAGTATCCGTTAGCTTGAAAATCAACGGCAGTTTTATCATGACAATCCAAACACCAGCCCATCGATAAATCTTCCACCTGTTTAATTACATGCATTTCCTCTACAAGGCCATGACATTCCTGGCATTCTCTTTTTCCTACATTGGCATGCTGGGCGTGACTAAAGAAAACATGATCGGGCAACTGATGAATTCGAACCCATTCCACCGAGGTATTATTTTCTATTGCTGCATGTATTTTATTGATTTCAAATCTTCCTGAATTAGTTCCTTCCCGCACAATTACATGACAATTCATACATAAATTTACATGCGGAATTCCAGCCGATTTACTTTCGTCAGCAGTTGTATGGCAATACCTACAATCAATTTTATTATCGGTAGCATGAATTTTATGCGAAAACTTAATGGGTTGTGCTGGTTGATAATTCTGCTTGCGACCTAAAGCCATTGCTCCATCGGCAAGCATATTTATCTGATAGCCAAAGGCGAATGCAAAAATTAATATGGGAATGAGTTTGTACTTAATTTTCTTGGTGAAAACTAAATCGATTAAAGCCATGGTAATTAGTACGCCAAAAAAAACGAACACTAATATATTGTTGATTTTCGGCTTTGTAGTATAAATTGTTTCTTGCTTTAACTGAGAAAGATAGGCTTTAATATAACCTAGCTCCTCATCGGAATAGGAATATCCCACGTGCGATGCTTCCATCTTTTTCCCTAATGGATCCATCAATACAGCTTTGAATTCTGCTATTGATTTATCGGCAAAAGTTTTTGAAATATCTGTTGCGGAAGGATTCCAGTTCAGCGTATCGATATAGTCAATATTGTGGCACGACACACAGGCTGTAAGATCTGTTTTAATTCTGGTTAGGCCTTTAAACAAGCGCTCGCCTCTTTTCTCAGAATTTAAAAAATAGTTGAAATGATGATCTTCTGTTTCAGCAATATGCGAGCTATCTGCTTCAATTGCAAGAAGCGCAGGAGGACAAATAAACAGAAAAAGTATAATCAGGGCATAAAAAAATCCGTAGGGTTTACTCATAGAATTAGGTATTTAGTACAGATTAAGGTTATATATATCGCCTATAATGAAAATACAAATCAAAATACGAAACCTTATCTTCCCAATTTAATACTATCTATCCCTACAATCCTTAAGGCAGTCGAGCTAACTTTTTTTCGTAACTTCCTCGCTCTCTACCAAATATAATAATTTAAACCAAGAAATCATATTCATTCACATAATGAAATATAAATGGAAGTAAGAATAGTTACAGACTCACTTATCTTTTATTACTGTTTTCTAAGGATAGCTGATTATTAAAAAAAAAGTGGCAAAGATGTAATTCAGAAATAAATTTGAAAAGAATAAATGTTGCAGATTTTTTTTTGAGAAAAAGCTTAAACTTAAGCTCTTAGGTCGTTTAGAAGATGATTATGCAATCAAAAACACCTAAATAAACTTTAATAGGTGAAAAATATCACATTGATTGATTTACATCTGTATTTTTCATAAATTCGTTTTTCATTAACAATAAAACTTAAAATTATTATTACTACAGAATTCCCATTATAGGTAATAAACCATGTCTGAAAAATTAAATCAACTGCAACAGTTCGTGCAAACAGCCGCCGACACTGCTTGGAGAGCAAACCAAAACAATTCTCAATATGACCCAAACCCTACTGGATTTGGACAAAATCTTGAATTCACCTTACAAGCAAGAAGCGGTGAGCTAGCTAGGCTTTTAAACCAAATAGCAGAAGAAGAACTCGACAAAGAAAATCATGCTCAAGACTCTATCAATTTTACCAAATTCGTGAAAATCTCTAATCATAAATTTAATCACAAGGAGGTATTTGTAGGCGATAAATGGGTGCTGGTTCCTAATGATGCCAACATCCGTTTCGATGCAAGAACAGATAGTTATGCAGGTACTGTTCAGGCTTCCTTCAATGTAACAATTAGTCACAATGGCGATACTGCTACTTATACCTCGAGTGAAACTTACCAGCAATACCAAGGCAACAAACCATTAGTAGACAACGAACAACTTTTGGTTAAAGGTGAAAACCTAAGACTAAATGATGAAGAACTGGATTGGATGCAATTGGGAGAACAAACATACGGGATAACCGACAAAGGGGTTAATAACCTTAGCAATTTAAATAGTTGCTTAGGCCTGGCCTCTAAACCTACTACACGAAGATATGCTTACAAACTGTCAAAAATTGCCCCTAAATTAGGAAAATCAGGAAAAATATTTCAGGGAGTACAAAAACTTTCAAAAAACACAAAATTCTTAGGTCCTTTAGGTAATACTTTAACAGCAGGCACAATCGGATATGAAGTTCTTACAGACACTTGGGATGCGCATACTGCTGTGAACGGCTGTATATTAGGAGTAAGTATTATTGCAGTTTCTGTTGGTTCAGCACCTATTGTTGTAGGCATTGCAATTTATGGCCTACTTGATCTTATTTTTGATATCAGTGGAGGAATTGATGACCTCATGGGCAGAGAGTCTGGTTTATGGAATAATCAAGCAATAGAAAGCTATCCTACAGAACTGTCACCTCTATTTAATGAAGTCCGAATTGACAATACATATGTAGCTCCACAATTTATGAAACCTCTAAATTTTAAAGACTGATGATGAAAATTCTATTTAAACCATTACTCGCCGCCAATTATTGCGCTGCCAAATGGATCGTTAATAAAAATTTACCCAAACGAGTAATTCCTACTGCTCTTCATACCTTTACAACTCCTTTTGCTTTTATATCTGCAGGCTTATATTTTGTCTTTATTGGATCTATTAATTACAAGTTTAATTCATACAGTCCAATTTTCATTGGGTTAGCAATTGTAATGCTTAGTGTTTCCCTTTACATAGAAAAAAAAGCAAAAAATTCTATTGAAAGATGGGGGATTAAAAAAGAATACAAAAACTTAAATAAAGCTCAACGCCAAAATAGAAACACTTTGGCATTTCTGTTTTTCTGGGGAAATTTTGCTTTATTTTTCTATTTAACTATTAAGTTCACAGAAGGATATTTAGTAAAATAATGAAATTTCTATTTAAATATTTGTTATCCGCAAACTACAGTTTTGCCAAAAGATGGGTGAATGAAAAAATGCCACAATAAATAATACCTGCAACATTACATATTTTCACGACTCCATTTGCATTTATATCCGCAGGCTTATACCTCATTATAGGCCTAATTGATTATAAGTTTAAAGCTTTTACTCCTATATTCATTGGACTAGAAATTGTAATGTTGGGAGTTTCCTTTTACATTGAAAGAAAAGCAAAAAAGGCAATTTCTAAATGGGGATTAGAAAAAGAATATAAATCTCTAAACAAAACCCAACGTTTCAATAGAAATACCTTCGCATTCTTATTTTTATTTGTAGGATTTGCTCTTTTCTTTTATCTAGGCATAACATATTTTAGTGGATATTTATTGAATATAAAGACTAATGCCTAGTGCCTAGTGCTTCCCTTTTATAAGAATAAAAATAGTAAAATAAGCAGAACTGCAATAAATCTTTTTTTAACTACTTATTTTTTAAATCCTACGTCTCAAAAAACGAGCATTCTACTTAAGAATGCTCGTAACTATTTTTGCTAATTTTCTTTCTCCTTAAAGTTCGTTCACCAATCTTTGAAACTCAATTGGATTGTCTTTATTTGCTTTTAATTGAACTGCAGCTTGACCCGAAACAACAATTATTTTATAATTGTATTGACCTAAAGTTAATAGTTCTGTTACATCGTTTCGTGCTTCTAAGGTATTTACAAATTCTAAACTATAAACATCACCAGTATACTGGATATTGTAATTTCTAGTTAGTAAGTTTTGCTTTGTAGTTAGACTAGACCATGGAAGTTGATAGGTTCTAGTACCAATTGAAGTATATACCAAAACGAAACCATTGTCGTAAATATCTTTCGTTAAAGCAGGAAACTCAAGTTTGAAATCGATCCACTTGTATTCATAAGTATTTCCATTCTGATGTTCTGTCCAATCTTCATTCGATACAGTCAATTTGAAGCTTAGTACATTTGCATTTCCATCGGCACCTTTTAGCTCTAAACCTAATCCCCAAGTGGTATCCCCTTCGTCATCCGTTACTGCAGGACCGTAAAGCACACTGCTTGTTTTATCCAAATAAAAGTCACCAGTATTTCCGATCGTATTCCCTGGTGCACCTTCGCCAGAAAGAATTTTTGATCCATTGGTTCCATTGGTTCCATTAGTTCCATTAGTTCCATCAGTACCATTGGTTCCGTTAATACCGTCAGCTCCGTCAGCTCCATCTGTTCCGTTAGTACCATTGGTTCCAGCAGCTCCCATTAACGAAAATCCATCTGTATCGGTCCAATTATCCGCATTTACTTTGGGTCCGTACAACATTCCTGTTGCAATATCCAGATAGTAATCACTAACTGCACCAACAGTAGCTGCAGGCATACCCTCGCCACTATAAATTATGCTTCCATCATCTCCTGCTGGTCCAACTGGTCCGGCAATCCCTTGCTCTCCTTGATCCCCTTTTGGACCCAATAATCCAGCTTCACCATCATCGCCACTACATGAAACCATAGAAATACTTAGCGCTATAAAAGCGATTGCGAAAAAATAAAGTTTACTCGTTTTCATTTTTTTTGTAAATTTGAAATGATTAATAATATGGAATTAAAGAGATCTTACTTGATGTTTAATTCCTTTTTAATTATGTACTTCCGGAGGCTGTCACCTCCGGATTTTTTTTAATAAGTAGCTAAGCCCGCCGAAAGTAATACAACGCCAATAAGAAAGGTGGCCAAAATAGATACTCCGATTACTAGAATTAGACTTAAAATAAAGTAGCTGGTCTTTTTTTCTTCACTTACCTTTGTTATGGGAACAAAACCGATGTATAAAATATACAAAGAATATATGCCCGCAATAAGGCCCAGAATAGAAAGACTAGGAAGAATGTAAAAAACTCCTGCAAGCCAAATTGGCGTATAAGAATAAGCTACCAGTTTAATTGCATTTGTAAAACTCAGCTCGGTATTAAAGGTAGCTGCCAACTTATGAATACAGAAAGCACTTACAAAAACACCTGTAAAAGCTCCTACAAAAGCAAGAATTGCTTGATGTAAACCCCAACTAAGAGAGGCTACTTTGAAATAGCTTCCCATGCCTATTAATCCATAACCAATAAAAGATGCTATGCTAGGAATTAGAACTAAAGGGAGCACGTAGGACAGTAAAAAATCTTTCCGATTTATTTGCTCCTTACCAATGGTTTCCCATGCTAGCTTGGGCTGAATAAGAATCAGTTTTATTCTGTCGATTAAATATTCAATATTTATCATGATATCAGGATTATTAATTACGACTCTAGTAAACTCTGTAAAATCCCATTACTACCTTCTTTTTTACTGTTGGAGCCTCCTGTTGATAACTGATTGATTAGCTTACTAATTGGCATGGATTGCAACCATACTTTTCCTGTTCCCTGAAGGGTAGCTAAAAACAAACCTTCTCCTCCAAAAACCATAGATTTTAAATTACCAGCTTGTTGGATACTAAAATCAATTCCTTCCTGAAAACCAACCACGCAACCAGTGTCAACGCGTAAAGTCTCACCATTTAATTCATGTTCGATAAGTGTTCCGCCAGCATGAATAAAAGCATTACCATCGCCTTGTAATTTCTGTAAAATAAACCCTTCGCCACCAAAGAATCCAGCTCCTAGCTTTCGATTAAAATGCATACTAATTTTTGTGCCCAATGCGGCACACAAAAACGCATCGCGCTGCACAATTACACTTCCTCCCAATTGTTCCAAATCTAATGGTACAATGGTTCCAGGATATGGTGCCGCAAAAGCAACCTGACTTTTTCCCGTTCCCCGATGGGTAAAATGGGTAATAAATATAGACTCCCCGGTAATTTTTCTGGAGGCCGCCGATAGTAGTTTCCCAAAAAGACCTTTGTCTGGTTCAGAACCATCGCCCATCTTCGCATGAAACTCAATTCCTTCTTTCATATACAACATGGCACCTGCCTCGGCAATTACTGTTTCGTTTGGATCTAATTCAATTTCTACCAATTGAATATCATGTCCTTTAATTGTATAGTCTATTTCGTGTGATTTCATAATTTTTAATTTATTAGTCATTATTTAACCCCGAACCCCAACAATTAGAGCTAATACCAATAGGGCGATTTTTTTCACAAATTGTAGTAACATAAGCACTCCTATCAAACAAAAAAGTAAGGGGCCATAACTAATTAAATAGGTGAAAATATTTGGACCAGCTTCAAGTAAAGAAGCGTCGGGAAATTCAGGATCGTAATGCACGGTAACCGTACGGCCTTCCGCATATTTCTGAATCTCTTTTTTAACACTCGAAGAATTACTAGTACTTCCATCAGTGGTAGAGATTCGAGTTCCTAAATATTCTTTTCCTTCCACCAGATAAGTGTAAATAATATCGGAATTGTACATTTTCGTACCATCACTTATCGAGGTGTGAATAGTTGCCGAAGTAACTGTACCTTGTACAGTTGGCCAAGACTTAGAAGCATTTGCTTCTTCGACTAAAGTTTGACTTATATTTTCGTAAAAAAACCAACCACCAATAATAAATACAGCCGCAAAAATGAGTGTTGCAATGGGTGAACTTTGTTTGTTTTCCATAATTTCTGTTTTTTAAAAATTAAACGCATCCATTAGCTGAAGCATTTCCGATTTTGATTGAACAGAGCTGGATACAAGAATGATATAAGTATCGTAAGTTGGAATATCAACAATCAAAGAAATACCATCTTCGTCGTCCATTTTACCGTAAAAACATTTTTTCCCGCTATGCGTAAATACTTCCAGATTTTGTTGTTGCGAAAAATCGCCGTTTTTTCGTGATGTAGCCGCAACTGCTAAATTTTCACTCATTCCTTTCATAAACATGGCACTATAGGTTCCCTGGGTATTCATTACCATCATTTTTCGGTAATTATTAGAGTGAAAGGAATTTGCAATTTTCTGAAACTTATCATAAGGATACTTTACCGGAATTAAATCCTCTACATCCTCATCGTCATCCTCATAACCAGCCTCACTAAATCCTTCGCTCAAGCCACCAAACATTTGTTGTTGATATTGATCCTGATCTACGTATTTAATAGAGGTAGGAGGAATAAATTTGGAGCTCGATACCGAACTGTTTTTTTCAAACTTAACAGCAGTTTCTTTCGCTTCTATTCCTAACATTTTGGCTTCCGATTTTAGGGTAACACCTTCGTATACCCAACAAGTGGCGCCCATCAACTTCACTACTTCACATTGATTACCCAAAACATTCTCGGTGCCAACAATTTCACCACCTAATGATTCCAGAATGTCTTTTCCCATCTTTTTCTTTTCTGCTTCGGTCATATTTTCAGTAATATCCTGAAAAGGTATCGTTCCTTTTTGTCCTGTTTTTTCAATTAAATTAGCATTCCAAAATTGGCCATCTTTATTAATTGAGATGGTATGCGTTTTAGTTTCACTTTTAATTCCAAACACTTTTGTAACACTAAGCGATTTAGTTTCTGTAAAAGATGAGTTCCCATAGTTGTCCCACCAAACAGACTTGGTGCCAGTTGTATTTCCACTTAACTGATATTCAACATGCCCCGATTTAATGGCATATTTTTGAGTCCTTTGTTGTGCTGTAGTTACCTGCACCATCATCAGACATGTTAGGATGAAAAATATTTGTTTCATAAGTTTTTGGATTTGTGTTAAAAGCACATGCTATAAACAGGTTAAACAAAAGATACATCGCACTTATTTAATTAGAAATAATTCCTGTTTGGGACTTGTGTTACTATGGTTGAACGGTTGTAAAGTGAATCGGTTGAATGCCCAAACAGGAAGTCCTAACTAAATGTATGTAGTTACATATTTTTCTAGAAATGATATAGTAAACCTACTCCTGCAGACAAGTAACCTGTGTTACCAATTGTGTATTTTAAATCTGCATTGAAATACATTTTATCGGATAATGCAAAACGACTACCTACACCAATATTAAAACCAACATCGTTGCCTGAATCGTCTACATCAGTAATAAGATCTCCAATAAAATCGGAATACTCACCATACTCATCGCCATATGAATCAGCACCATCAAAATCCCATTTCCAAAAGGTTACGTTTAAACCTCCAATGGCATAAAAAGTGCTTTTATCATCACTAGAAAACACATAATGTGCATCAAAATCTAATGTTGACCAATTCACATTATTTTTCTTAAAATAATAGGTGAAAGCGGGAGCAATTTCCCAAGTGTCGCTTGCTAAATAAACCCCTTTAGCTTCAATACCCATAGTACTGATATCTGTTGCATACTTAAGACCTGCACCGGCCATAATTTTTGAGTCTTGTGCTTGTGTTGTTAGACTAAAACATACAGAAAGTACGGTTGCGAATAATAAAATTACTTTGTTTTTCATTTTGTTTCGTTTTACTAGTTTTTAAAAATATTTAATTAAGGTTATAGAACTTTTACTTCCACATCTACCAAAGCTGTTGTTTCAATATTGAAACTAACTGGTTGTTCGGTAACTGTGCCAGTAAGAATAAGTTTTAATGTTTTATTCAATAACAATGTATTTGCTATTGCCTCTAACTGTACAGTTGTGAAATTCACGAAAAGAGATTGGTTCTCTGAAACTGTAGGAATGTCGAAATCGAAATTTAAATCAGGTACGCTAATGGTTAATGAGTTTACCTCTCCTCCAGTTAAATCGGTTATTTTACAATTTACAGCCGTTACATCAACAGCCTCGAGCTTGTTCAAATAGTCTTTAATTTCACTGATAGATGCAAAATCGAGATTAATTGTCTCTGAAAACGGATAAGCTGTCGCAACTTTCATACTACCTTGGTCAGCAGTATTTACCGTAATCTGTGTTGTTTTTGACAATTCGATATCGTAAAAGTCTTTAGTTTTCAAATCATTTACTTTATCGCATGATGCGAATCCTATGGTAATCGCGAATAAAATTAGTGTGGTTTTTTTCATATGATTATAATTTGTTTTTTAGTTGCCATATGGAACTTACCATGTTGGGATAATCATTTCCCTGTGTGTTAAAATTGCTTTGACATGGACGTTTCATAGCTTAATTTGTTTCTATTATGTTATTTAATTCATAGATATAGTAATGTCCAAAACGTCCGCTCCGGTCTTCAATTATTTTGGCATATACTCCTGGTCTATTCGTAATCATCCACAACTTGTAGCACTCTTCACGAGAACCAACAGACTCAACAACTGTGCATTCGTAGGTTCCCGAAGCCGTATTTATTTCTTCATTTCCAATTACCCGAAACGAATTATCTTGTAATGGATATAATTTACTTCCATAATTAAAATCAAAAACATTGGGAGGTAATTCTGCATCGTCTGGAAGATTATATCGGTCATATCCATAAAATATAAAATCGATACTTAAAATTTGTTCGTCTTTATTGGCAGATACATCGGCAGTCAATTTCTTAGTCTCAAAAACTTCTGTGCCCTCTACCAATGTCGAAAAATTATATTCCAATTGACTTGTATTCACTAAAGACATCAACATTTCGAAAGGATCGGTCCAAGGCAATTTGTTCTCTTCCCCATCATACTTGTAATCTCCATTTTCATCGAAAAAATCGGCTTCGGTAAAAGTTAATCTTTCAATTTTTTGAGAAGTAGCCTCTGATTTATGCAAGACTATTTCTACTCCGGCATTTTCTAAAAGAAATTCTTTATCACTAAGTTTAAAGATTCTGTTTTTACCACTAATTTGTCCAATTCGACCAATCAGCAACAAGCTTTTCTCTTTTTGATTATATATCCACATGCCGCCACTTTTGGATTGCACTCCTGGTTCTTTCTCGATAAAAGTAAATTGATCTGGAGCTTCAAACTTTAGGATTCTTGTCACCTCATCATTGGTATCATCGGCAAATTCCCATGAACCTATTAAGCCCGATTCTGAATTACCCTTGGCTATTTCATCCATATTTAATCGAGATAAAAACCATTTTTCGCCGTTCTTTTCGAAACTTAATTCCTTCTGATCTAAATTTGTAATCTTACAGTCACCTCCAAAATCTTTATCCATACTCGATTCCATAATCAACTTCTCTTCTTTTTGATTATGCGTCCAGGTTCCTACGTTAATTCCTTGAGTCATAATAAGCCCTTCTGCGTTGTAGTCTATTACAAATAATGGCTCATCCACTTTATCTCCCACCACTATTTTTGTAACTAACCACGAACCCTCAATTTTTTGAGCTCCTGCAGTAAAAATCAATACAACTATTGCCAGCAATAAAAATGTTAACTTTTTCATTTTCTTAAAGTTTAGTTTGCTTTACTCAAAAGATTTTATCATTTCATTGTAAGCGTCCCTAATTTCACTCTCGCTTAAGTCTGGTTGCTTTTCTTTGGCTCTTTTTCTAAAATCGTCGTAAGAAATAATATTCGGATTCAAATTCATTTTTTCAGCTTCCTTTTCAGCTTCCTTCATCCACTTCTCCATCTCTGGCATCGCATTTTCTAAAAGCTCTTCGGCCTTTTTAAGCTCCTTTTGTAACTCACTTTCGGTATTAGAATTTGGCTGAGCAGGTTTTTCTTTCCCAATATTATCATCGGCATTGATATAAGCATTGATGAACTGAAAAGCATCCTCTTTTGTCAATCCGCTCTTATCATTTTTAATCTCATCCATAAGGCCCATCTCGTTCAACATCTGATCAAAATCAACTTGATTGGGAGCATGTAAACTATCCTTTTCATCGTATTTTAGAAAAAAATCAATCATTGGCTTGGCAGTATCAATCGACTTTTTGTTTGCCTTTATGTAAGCTTCCTGAATCTTATCTCCTTCGTTGGTCTTCTCTTTTGTTTGAGCGAACAAAACACTACTGGTGAAAAGACAAATGATGATGACTACAACCTGTTTCATACCTTTATTTTTTGTGATAATGAATACAAATACTCTCGTATTACTTGATCATTTTATTACAGATCATTTATGTCTTTGTGAGGAAAATTAGGAAGCTCGAAATAGCTATTGGCTACCGAAACCTCGAATTTTATACTTGTAGCTTCTTCAATAATGGTAATTCCTGCTAGGCTACTTACCGATTTTAGAGTTAAGCCTTTGTAAATCCACTGTTTAATACCTAAAAGCTCCCAAACTTCGCAATCGTAACCAAGCACTTCTTCATTATCTAATTGTACACTGCCAGCATTTACCATAGCTTCTCGTCCAGCTACCATAGCATCCAGATTATTCTGACGCATGTAATCGATTAAAGGATCTTCTTTGGTGTAAATAATACTTTTACTATAATCCACCACGTAAATTTTCTCATTATCAATTTTATAGGCACTACGAGCATTGGTAGTTGTTGATTCCTCTAATCCTTGTGCATTAATGATAGTAAGTGTTTCCGATTTATCCTCAAAACGAATTTCAAGAGCTCCAAAATTTTTGAAATACAAATCACTGGTACCCGATCCGTTTACATATGGACCCGAAATTGAGCTTGCAAACTGTATAATTCCAGTTTCTACTCCGTATCTTTTAATGTCTTTACTTGTTAAATCATCATCCTTATCGCAGGAAACAAATCCGGTAAGAAAAAGTAATATGCCTAGGTACTTTGCTATGTTTTTCATCATTCTATTTATTAACTGTTAATAATGTGTCTTAACTTCTTTTTATTAATTGGGAACTACGTAAAATCCAGTATTTTCCCTCTCTACAATTGTTGTTTCTTTAGCTCCCGGTCTACTCAACCAAAAGTCTTCTTCTGAGCTTATCATTCCCTCGGTACTTCCTTTGTCCAAATCGCAAGTGTAAGTTCCACCAATTTCCAAACGATCCGATTTGCTGTGTACAGAACCATCATTATTGTAGGTTATGTATCGAACTGTTAGTTTGTAGTTGTCATTTTCATCCACATCTAAAACCTCCATTTTACCCAAATATCCATCCGATGTACCGTAAATAATAGTAGTCCCATTTTTCAAAAGAATTCCTGATTGATTGGATACTGGAATATTTCCGTTGCTTAAAGAATTCATTTTGTTATCGATCGCCTGACGATCTAAAGAATTAAAAACTGAATTACTTGACGTATTGGTAGTTGCAGATGCCGTATTTCCTTCTGTTTTCACAAACTCGACTCTTCGATTGTTTGCTTTTCCCTCTGCAGTGCTGTTGTTATCAATTGGTTTACTTTCTCCAAAACCAGTAGAACTTAGTCGGTTCGATGAAATTCCCATTTGAACTAATTTCTTCATTACTACCTCGGCTCTTTCTTTCGACAAAGTCATATTAAAGGAATCATCGCCATCGCTATCGGTATGACCTTCGACACTAAAGTTTAAGCTTGGCTGTTTCTGCAACAATTCAAAAATCTCATTAATTTGTCCCATGGATTCAGGCTTTAAACTTGCTTTGTTTACATCGAAGCGAATGCCATTACAAATAATCTTACCATCTTGCAATACACGGTCGTAATACTTCACTCCACCTTTTGCAATGCGAATATTCTTTAAGTATTTCTCGTAATCAGACGATGAGTACTTCTCCATTTCAATCGTTAATCCTGATGGATTCGCTTCGTAATGCGGAACATTAATTAAACGAGTGTCATCCATATAAGCTTTCATCTTTCCTTTTGTAAAAGCAATGGAAATGTGACGCCAACCGCCAACTGCATCATGATTACCAGCGCTTTTCCCTGGATAATTAGCCGAACTCGAACCTAGGGTTAAGCTGTTTACATACACATACAATGTTTCATGACCACTATTTCTCTGATTTTTATGATCAAAAAATCGAATAAAGTATCTTCCTGAAGAACCTGCACTAAAAAATGCATCGAACTCTATGGTAAAAACCTCTGGCAAATAATCCTCTTTCGAATTCTTTAAATAAGGAACAATTGTTCCGTGTTCTATAGAGTAGATCACATTTTCACCATCTACCTGAGCGATTTCAACATTTCCTCCAACTAAATCCCAACGACTAGGAAATTCGCCATTCTCTTCTGTTACTGCAGGACTATCTTCAAAGATGACAACATCACCAGGAACAAAATCGAATTTATTCCAAACTACATTTGGCGTATGAGTAACTTTATCTTTAACTTCTGCTCGCTCATTACTATTGCTATTATTATTCTGATTTACTTCTTGATTGTTTTCTTGCGAAGTGCTAGCTTCCTCATTCGATTCTTTCTTCTTTTTCTTTTTCTTCCCAAACAAGCTACCTAAGCCTTCTTCTAATTTATCGAAGCCTTTATCAACACCTTGCTCTATTTTATTATTAGCTCGGCGAGTTCCTTGTTTCTTTACTACTTTTTCTGGCTCCACTACTTGAGCATCTACTAAAGCGATGCAAAGTGACATCAATAATGTTATGAATATTAACTTTTTCATGTCTTTATAATTTTAAGTTGTTGCTGTATGTAATTCGCCAGTTTATTATTTACTCGTGCAGAAAAGTTCTAAATGGCTAATTTCACGTCTTCAATTTTTTTGTTTCGATTATATTGTAAATGTAGGTTCTTAGCAAAGCCATAAATAGGATGTATGTTCCAAAAATAAAAACAAATGTTTTACGCTCTGTCTAATAACAACTTACGAGTTTTTAATTTATCTTATTACAAAGATTTAATTCGTCAAATAATCCCGAAAACGAAATGCAAAACAGGTTTCAACAGCACATGATTCATCAATAAGATCCAAGTATCAAAAAGCTCTAATAACTCCTATACATAGGGCTCTTGCACTATTGAATATTTTAATAAATTTTTAAAACAGGAAGAAGTTGAATGGGAAAAGTGGAAAAAAAAGAAATTAGAGTACTACAAATGTTCCAGTAGGTAAAACAAATGTTCCAAATATATCCTAATGCATTAATTTGGTGGCAATTAACAATACTAAGAAAAGTAATTTTGATAGTTAACAAGCTTGAATTATCGCATAAAAAAATTCGCAAAAACATCTTTTTTCGAAAAATTTTACTTTTTTCATTTAAAAAGAGGCTATTCTAAAATTTGAAATTTGGCTTGAATAATGGCAGAAGATATACTATCAAAGGGCACATAATTGTTGCATCTTTTTTTTATAAAAGGAGAGATTCTAATACGATAAGCTATTGATGCTTGTTTTGTCTCAACAATTTACAGCATAGCATATAGTAATCAATAATGTTTTAACCTTTTTATTTAAGCTTTTGATTCCTTGCTGGATTCAAGCGCACTTAGTGTTAAAATATTTGTGGAAAATAGAGCCTAGAAGCTCGATTACCGTAGCTAAATACAGGTTTCGCTATGTGATTTCACATATTCAGAAGGAGTGCAGCCTTGAATCTCTTTAAAACATTTGGAAAAATAGGAGGTGTCGTTAAATCCGGTGGCAAAACAGACATCACTAATAGTTACATCTGGCTGTACTAACATTTCCGCTGCTACTTTTACCCTTTGAGTTCGAATAAAAGCGGTAGCCGACAGTCCGGTTAATGCTTTTAGTTTTCGGTGAAGTTGGGTTCTACTCATTAACGCCAGTTCGCAAAACTGATCTACACTAAAATCGGGATTCGCTAATTGATCCTCCAAAACTTGCTGTAAGGTTCTGGCAAATTTTTCTTCTTCGGATGGAAATACAATGTTTAAAGGATTAATTACCAACTCGTTTCGATACTTTTCCTGCATCTCTTTTCTGGTAGCAATTAAGCGTTCCACCTTAACAATTAAAGCCTGTGCATTAAATGGTTTCACAATATAATCATCTGCTCCAGCTTTAAGACCATCCAATTCATTATCGTCGCCAACTTTTGCAGTTAAAAGAACAATAGGAATGTGCTTGGTTTTTACATCCTCTTTTAAACAGGTGCATAGTTCAACACCACTAAGTTTGGGCATCATCACATCCGAAATAATTAAATCAGGAATGGTCTCCATCGCCACTTTTATTCCTTCTTCGCCATCTTCGGCTTCCAAAATTTTATACTGATGAACAAAATAGGTTTTGATGTATTTTCGCATGTCTGGATTGTCCTCAACAATCAACAATACGGGTAAGTCTGTCAATTTTTCCTCCATTTCCTCCTCACAAATCAATTCCGATTTTAATTCATTCGCTGATTTTTCCTCCTTCATCATTGGCTCAAGAGAAATTTCATCGGTCTTAAAATGTGTTTTCGTGGTAGGCAATACTAAATCAAACTCTATTAGTTTACTTTTGCTGCAACTAACCGCAATAGGTGCTCGGTATAAAGTACAAAGCTCTTTTACCAACGAAAGCCCAATTCCTGTTCCTTGCGTTTCATTTTCTCCGGCACGGTAAAAACGATCAAAAATATGAGATAACTCCTTACTTGTTAAACTACAACCAGAATTGCTCACCGTTATTTTGCAATAATTTTCGAATGCATAAAGCTTCATTTCTACCTCGCCATTTCCAGGTACAAACTTAAATGCATTGGAAAGCAAATTGGTAACAATTATCTCTACAATATTTTGATCGAACCAAACAATGCCCGATTCATTAATCTCCAATTGATAATTGATTCCCTTCTCGGAAGCCTGATAATTAAAAGCGTTTGAAATTCCTTTAAGAAGATTAGATAAATCTCCCTCCTTCGCAGAAATTTCGAAATGACCGGCATCAATTTTCGAAAGGTTTAAAAGCTGATCAACCAAGGAAAGCAAACGGTCTGAATTCCGCAAAATAAGTCGCATTTCTTCTTGCTCTTCTTTACAGTGTGGTCGACTTAAATGCTTTTCTACCGGTCCTTTTATTAAGGTTAAAGGCGTACGGAATTCATGAGAAATACTACTGAAAAATTTCGATTTCATCTGATTAATTCCTTGTAACTCCCTAGTAACCTTTTGCTTATTCTGATATAAATAATAGAAAAATGCGGCCAATCCACCAAAGAGTAATAACAAAACTCCAAACTGATTTCGTTGCATTTTTTTAGAATCCCCAATTAATTGATTTCTTGTATTTAAAAGATCTATTTGCTGGGTTTTGTTTTCCGACTGATATTTAAATTCCAAATCGTTCATTACTCGTACGGCCTCACTATTGTACAATGAATCGGTAAAATTCTTATTCAATAACAATGCATCACTTGCTTCCTTATATCTTCCGGTAGCGTAATAAACCTCGTACAATACTTTATTTGCTAGAATTAAATTGTCTACCGAATGCAGTTCCTCCGATAATTCTCTTCCCTCCAATAAATTCTTCTCTGCTTCCTGATATTTCTTCAATTTGGAACAAACATCGCCGTGTTGAATTAAAATGGTACTTAAATATCTCTTATCGTTTTTTTTCCGTTGTAATTTCAGTGCCGTTTCATAGTACTTATAAGCTTCGCCATAATCATTTTGAGACATTTTTACCTGTCCTAAAAGTTGATAGCAAATTCCTACCCCAATTGGATTGCCACGAAATCTCGCCAATTCTAACGACTTATTAATATACAAGTTAGCCGAATCGGGCTCTTGCAAGTATAAATAAGACTCCCCTACATTGCCATAGCTAATCTCTAAATGGTACTTATTATCGCTACTCAATCCATATTTTAAAGATTCCTGAAAATAGGATAAGGCTTTTTTGTATTCTTTTTGTACCAGATAGATATTTCCAATTCCGTTTTCGGCAATTGCCTTCCCATAAAAATTATTGCTATATTTTGTTGTATTTATTGAAGAAACAAAGTAATTAACCGCTTCTTGGTTTCGATCTGTTTTCCGACAAACCACTCCTAACTCATTATATATTCTTCCTAATTTGTAATAATCTTTCAGTTTATGAGCGAATGGCAACGCCTTTTGGTAGTAATATTTAGCAGAATCGTAACCATGTGTGTATCGGTGATTGACTCCAATTCGATAAAAAATTTCCGACAAACCAATTGTATCCTTATCGGCCTCTATTTTGTGAAGCAATCGAAACAAATAAACTGGGTATTCACTTTTCAAAATTTTTCGATTATCAGCCACAAATCCAATTACACTATCGGATTGTTCCATTTTCCCCTCCACACTCATCAATTCATTAATAGCTGTTTTTAAACTATCTAAATCGTGAAATTCGTTTTTCTGAACATCCGCCTTAAGTTCAGCTTCCGAAAACAGAATAACTACAAAAAAATAGAGTAGAATTTTTTTAATCATATTAATAACTATAAGGCATGTTAAAAAACCAATAAGAAAACTTACACTTTCTGAACAAAAACAAAACGGACTTATTTTGTCACTTCAAAAACCAAACCTCTGAATAAGTGAATTTAAGACAAAAAGGATGCCCCTGCAAATTTACCAAATAAGTTAACAATACAATTATATTAACATTAGCACTAAACATCAAATATTTTAAATTCGTCAAATAGTAAATTGTATTTCACATTTTACTTTGATAAAAGTAATTGCTCGCTTGTACTAAACCATATTTCACAAGCTCCTATTTTTCCTGTCTTCAACACTTTCTCTCCCATGCAAAAATCTCCACAGATTGGAATATTTATTAGTATCTTTACCATCCTTTACATACACATTTAAACGCCTTCGTATTCGTAAGGCAAAAGGATTATTACAATGGATTTTGAAAGCATAAAAAAGAAACTAGAGCAATACAAAGCCGAAGGAAAAACGATGTTTACCACATCCTCTTTTCAATCGCATAGTCTTGTTTTACTTCATATTATCAGCCGAATAGACAATACAATACCGGTATATTTTATTAATACCGGATTTTTATTCCCTGAAACAATTCAGTTTAAAGATCAAATTGCAAAAGAATTTGGTTTGAACATCGTCGATGCAAAATCGTCTGTTCCAAAAGCACAACAAAAAGATGCGAAAGGAAATTTTCTATTCACTTCGGATCCCGATTACTGTTGTTTCCTAAATAAGGTGCAACCTTTGGATGGTGTTTTGGCGGATCACGACGTTTGGATTAATGGTGTTCGCGCCGATCAATCGGCAGTGCGTAAAGCCATGGAAATTGAACAGGATGCTCCTCATGGTGTAATTCGTTTTCATCCGATGCTAGACTGGACCAAACCCGAAATTTATAAGTACATTAAAGAGCACAATCTTCCTCGCCATCCGCTAGAAGCGAAAGGTTACGATAGTATTGGTTGTGAGCCTTGTACCCGAAAAATGACCTTAGGTGATGATCGATCGGCACGATGGTTTGGGATGAAAAAAACCGAATGTGGTTTAAATACCGATTTGGTGATTAAAAAAGATAAATAAAAATTGCAATAACTCGAAATTAAAACACAGATACAATGAGAGTCCTAATTACAGGTGGTGCAGGTTATATTGGCACCGAATTATGCATAAAATTGAATCAGAATCCTGAAGTAAAAGAGATTATTGTTTTGGATAATTTACATCAGGCGAACTTCAATCTGTTTTTACACTCCCAAATAAAACCTGGCAAACTCACATTTGTTAAAGGTGAACTTTTGGATTCCAGAACTCTTGATAAAATTATAAAAGGTGTAGATGTGGTTTACCATCTTGCTGCTGAAAATTCGGACAACGATAAACTTCATCATTTACACGAACAAGTGAACAACTGGGGAACGGCCGAACTGGTTTACGCTATTGAAGAAAGTAATGTAAAACAATTGGTATACGTTAGCTCGACTGCTGTTTACGGTTATTCCGATAACGAATTTGATATCTGCTCTATTCCCGAGCCAACTACCTCATTAGGAAGCTCTACTTTACGAGGCGAGCAACATGTTGAACGAATTATGTCGAAGGTAAATACTCAAATTATTCGCTTAGGAAATGTTTTTGGTTACGGTGTAAGCATGAATATGAAAGGAATTCTGAACAGCTTACTTTTCGATTCTCATTTTGTGGGTCGTATTTCTATTCACGGAAGTGGAAACCAAAAACGCCCTTTTATTTCGTTGGAGAAAACAAGCAGTATTTTAGCCAATCTTTTAGGTGGTAAATTAGATTCAGGAGTTTATAATTTGGTGGAATACAACAAATCGATTATGGATATTGTAGAAGTTATTCAAACACAAAATCCAGACATGGAAATGATTTTTACCAACCAACACCTTGAATTACCACAACAGTTAGTTGCTGTTGATGAGCGAATTATGAAACTGTACAAAGGAGAAAAATTAGGTTTTGAAGAAGAACTGAAAATTTTAAAAGCACATTTCGAGGCTTCTAGTAAATAGAAAGACTTCTGTTAGATACAAAAAAGCTTGATTCAAAACTGAATCAAGCTTTTTTTATTTTTAATCATTTTATACGCCTACTAAAACGGCACTAAAGCTTTTTAAATCTTAAATTTCTGCGCAATCTGCGTCCAAATTATATTTTCTCGGTTAACTTTTTCACAAAACGATATTTATTGAAAAACTCTTTTGCAATAACACGCATGATGGTATATGCAGGAATTGCCAACATCATTCCTAAAATACCAGCCATACTTCCTGCCATAATAATTACAATAAATATTTCAAGAGGATGAGCATTTACACTATTAGAATAAATTAAAGGTTGAAACAAAATGTTATCAATCACCTGAACGGCTGCAAAAACAATTGCCATATAACCTAAAATTGGAACAACTCCTGTATAAAAATCAGCATCTAAGTTGGTAGCAATACCAATAATTAAACCAAAACAAGCACCAATAATTGGTCCGATATAAGGAATCACATTCATAACTCCGGCAAATAAACCAATTACAACTGCCGTACTAAAAGGCAAACCAACAATGGTAAGGCCAATAGTAATCATGAAGCCAACCAGTATTATTTCGAAAAACAATCCTACAAAATAGCGCATCAACAAATTCTTAATCCGCTCCAATACATGTCGAACCCCATCTTCGTTACGAGCCGGAACCATCAGCACAACTCCGTCGGTAAATAAGCTACTATCTTTTAAAAAGAAAAAAGTAATGAACGAGATCGAAAATAAAGCAATAAAAGCATTGCCTAAAGTTCCAATCAGCGAACCAAAAATATCCGACACATCGGAAACTTTCACAAAAGAGGAAATATTCTTTACCATAACTGCTTTCAGATCGAAACTCTCGCCATTAGCGGAATATTTCACGACAAAAGCTTCTATTTTTTGTACTGGTTCCTCTAAACTTTTTACCGCTGCATTCACATCAATATTAGATAGTTCCTGTGCCTGCGATGCTACCATTGGTATAAAGGTTCGAAAAAATAAAATCATAACCATCCACAAAAGAATGAGGGTGATGGCCGCCGATAATACCGTTGGAAAATGCCATTTTCGAAACTTTAAACCATTTAAAAAATCGACAACCGGACGTCCTATAAAAGAAAGAACAACCGAAATCAATACATAGGTTACAATATTACTGAAATACCAAAACAATAGGCCTAGTAGAATTAAACCAAGAGCTACAATAAAATATTTTCCTTTTCCATTCATAGGGATACGATAATTTTGCCCGTTTTGTATCTTAAATTACAAGCACGAAGAATTAATGCATTACAGTTTAAAAGTAAGAAATTTTATGGTATCAAAGAACCCAAACAAAAAAAGGCTTTCTTTCGAAAGCCTTTTTCTAATTTATTACTATTTAGAATTTTATAGGATTATCTACCTTTTGTTTCATCAAGGCAATATCTAAAACTTCCATAACTTCATCCACAAAATGGAATTTAAGTCCTTTCAAATAAACCTCCTTAATTTCTTCAATATCCTTTTTATTCTGATTACAAAGAATAATCTCCTTGATTCCAGCTCTTTTTGCAGCAAGAATTTTCTCCTTAATTCCTCCTACTGGCAATACTTTTCCGCGAAGCGTTATCTCGCCAGTCATGGCCAAATGTTTTTTCACTTTACGTTGCGTAAAAATAGAAGCCATAGCTGTTACCATGGTTACACCTGCCGATGGTCCATCTTTTGGAATTGCACCTTCGGGTACGTGTACATGCAGGTTCCACTCATCAAAAACTTCCTTTTTAATACCCAATGCACCACAATGTGCTCTTAAGTATTCTTGTGCCAACAAGGCTGATTCTTTCATTACATCACCCAAGTTCCCAGTTAGGGTAAGTTTCCCTTTCCCAGCAGATAAACTGGATTCAATGAATAAAATTTCGCCACCAACCGAAGTCCATGCCAAACCAGTAACAACACCTGCGTATTCGTTGCCTTGATATTTGTCTCGGTTAAAAATTGGTGCCCCTAAAAGATCTTTCAGATCCTCCATTTTTACATTAATATCGTACTCCTCGTCCATTGCAACCTTACGGGCAATGCGTCGCATTACTTTAGCAATTCGTTGATCCAAAGCTCTTACCCCAGACTCACGAGTATATTTATCGATGATTTCGGCAATTACCTCTTTCGAAATTTTAATATTCTCGGCAGTAATTCCATGGTTCTCCATTTGTTTTGGAATCAGGTGACTTTTAGCAATCTGTACCTTTTCCTCCTGAATGTAACCACTCACATCAATCATTTCCATACGATCGCGCAAAGGCGCCGAAATTGCTCCAATATTATTGGCTGTAGCTACAAACATCACGTTCGACAAATCGTAATCTACATCCAAAAAATTATCGTGAAAAGCACTATTCTGCTCTGGATCAAGAACTTCAAGCAAGGCCGAAGAGGGATCTCCTCTAAAATCATTGCTTACCTTATCAATCTCATCCAAAATAAACACAGGATTAGACGAACCAGCTTTTTTCATTCCCTGAATAATTCTTCCAGGCATGGCGCCAATATATGTTTTTCTGTGACCTCGAATTTCCGACTCATCGTGCAATCCACCTAAAGACATTCTGGCATATTTTCGATCCAAAGCTCTTGCAATAGATTTCCCAAGCGATGTTTTACCAACTCCCGGAGGTCCATACAGACATAAAATTGGTGATTTTAAATCTCCTTTTAATTTTAATACTGCCAAATGTTCAATAATACGGTCTTTTACTATTTCTAAACCAAAATGATCCTGATCTAGAATTTTTTGTGCTCTTTTCAGATTAAAATTATCTTTGGTGTATTCACTCCAAGGTAAATCAAGCAACTCCTCCAAGTAGTTTAGCTGCACCGAATATTCTGCTGACGCAGGATTAAGACGTTGAAGCTTCGTTAATTCTTTTTCGAAAACAGTAGCAACTTCATCCGTCCACTTTTTGTTTTGTGCTTTTTCTTCCAGCTCCATCACATCCTGATCGTTTGGACCTCCGCCCAATTCATCCTGAATGGTTTTCATTTGCTGATGCAACAAATATTCCCGTTGCTGCTGATCCATATCGGTTTTCACCTTGGTCTGAATATCATCCTTGAGCTCTAAAACCTGCACTTCCCGAACCAATAACTCCAAAAGTTTCATTGCTCTGCCAGCAATTTCATCAATCTCGAGTAATTTTTGTTTTTGATTGTGCTTAATCTCAGAATTACTTGAAATAAAGTTAATTAGAAAGGATGATCCTTCGATGTTTTTGATTGCAAAACTAGCCTCGTTTGGAATATGTGCCGATAGTTTAATTACCTTAACCGCCATGTCTTTCACCGAAGATATCAACGCTTTAAATTCGTTATCCTCCTCTTCAGGGCGAATATCTTTCAGAGTTTTTATCTTAGCAATATGGTAAGGCTCTTCCGAAATCATTTCCTGTAACTCAAATCTCTTTTTTCCTTGCAGAATTACTGTGGTAGAACCATCAGGCATTTCCAGAATCTTGATAATTTGAGCAACGGTTCCAATTTTATAAATATCATCGAAATGCGGATCTTCAACGCTTAAGTCTATTTGTGTAGCCGCACCCAACATTCCTTTGTTGCTATATACTTCCCGAACCAATTTTAAAGATTTTTCTCTTCCCACCGAAATAGGAATTACAACCCCTGGAAATAGTACCGTGTTACGAAGAGGTAAAATTGGCAAACTGTCAGGAACCGCTAGTTCATCCAGTGCATTTTCGTCCTCATCTGTTATAATTGGAATAAAATCTGAATCTTCATCCATCATATTCGTTAATGCGATATCACTTATATTGATTTCAATCTTTCTACTCATTATTTCGCTTATCATGTTCTCATTACTCACTATACAAGAAACAAACAACTACCATTGCTTCAATGACAAAATGTCCGTTTCCACCAAAATAAATTGGTCACCATCTACTTGGCAATAGCTATGCCAAAATAAAAAAATGAGTCCTATCAACTGTAAGAAAGAACTCATTTCACAATAATTAACAATTCATTTAAAACGATTTTCGATATTCAGTGGTCATCTCAAATACGTTTTGTAATATATTTTTTTCCGTTTCGTTAAATTCCAAACCTCTTCGTTGCATTACCAAATCGGCAACTTCAAAGGCCGCTTTTAAGCGATACTCCTTAAAACCATGATTACCACCTATTGCAAATGATGGAATAAAATTACGCGGAAATCCGGCTCCGAACACATTAGCACTAACGCCAATCACGGTTCCCGTATTCAACATGGTATTAATGCCGCACTTAGAGTGATCTCCCATGATAGTTCCACAAAACTGAAGACCTGTTTTTTCGAAGTGCTCACTCGTATAGCTCCACAATTTTACTTCCGAATAGTTATTTTTTAAATTGGAGTTATTGGTGTCTGCACCAATATTACACCATTCTCCTAATACTGCATTTCCTAAAAAACCATCGTGTGCCTTGCTCGAATATCCAAACAAAACAACATTATTTAATTCTCCGCCACATTTGCAGTAAGGACCTAAAGTAGTAGCTCCATAAACCTTGGCTCCCATTTTTAACTCGGCATGCTCACACATTGCCAACGGCCCCCGAACCAATACTCCTTCCATTATTACTGCCTCTTTGCCAATATAAATTGGTCCTTCCTTCGCATTAAGAGTCGCAAATTCAACTTTTGCTCCTTCTTCAATAA
The DNA here is from genome assembly GCF_002843315.1 of Labilibaculum filiforme. Taxonomy (GTDB): domain Bacteria; phylum Bacteroidota; class Bacteroidia; order Bacteroidales; family Marinifilaceae; genus Labilibaculum; species Labilibaculum filiforme. Next base: position 464,831 of record NZ_MVDD01000001.1, read on the forward strand.
ATACATTCTCTTTTCCAAGAACATTTACCGTATCGCTAATCGGTTGCGATTTTCGTCCTTTGGTAAGCAATTCAAAATCGTCGCGAATTGCCTTATCGTTAGCTTGAAATATGTCGTAAGGCATGGCTATTCGAAATACATCCTGTTCAAACTCCACCTTAAGCTTTGTAACAATTCCTTCTTTATGGATTAAATCGACATCGGCCTCCAAAAAGTTTGCTGCCAGAACAATATTTCCCTTTGTAAGATATTCTCCAACTTTCAAACTCAAAATTGCATCTTTCAATTCCTCGCTGGGAAGAACCGATCCATTAATCAATACATTTTGTTCTTTAACTAAACAAGGAAATTTTGCAGCTAAATAATCTTGTGTGAAATAACTTAAGCTACTGGTTAAATATTTCTCCCATTTTTCATGAATAGTTAAAATACCAACCCGAATTGCAGCTACCGGACGTGTAAATGTGAGTGGACGCAAATCATTCCATGCCCCATCATCAAAAAGAATATAATTCATTGTAGTAGTAATTTTAATCCAAAGGATTTTTATGTATGATCAAAAATAAAAAAAAGCCTCGAATAATCGAGGCTTTTTCTTAATATGGTAGATTTTTTTAATCTTACTTCTTGTGACCGTCCATGTGTTTTTTGTAACGATTCATGAACTTATCAACACGACCAGCAGTATCTACTAATGTCATCTTACCTGTATAGAAAGGGTGAGATGTATTAGAGATCTCAAGCTTAATTACTGGATACTCAATACCTTCGAACTCAATAGTTTCTTTAGTTCTAGCTGTCGACTTTGTAATAAAAACAGTGTCGTTTGACATGTCTTTAAAAGCTACAAGACGGTAATTTTCCGGATGTATTCCTTGTTTCATTTTAATAACCTTTAGTTTCTTATAATCTACTTCCAATAGGTCGCAAAGGTAAATATTGTAATTTGTTTTGCAAAAGAATAAATAAATTATTCTTCACTTTCCACAACTTTTTTCTCTTTCGCCTTAGTTCCTCTGTTTTCCAGAGGGATAATAGGTGTCCGTTTAAAAGGTTTATTCGGATCAAAAAGGTGTCGATACGTAAAATGTGTCTTCTTTTTAACGCCTCCAACCGACTCGTAAATGGAAACCATTTTCGGATTAAAATCTCCCACCCACGAAAGCTCCACCTCTTTGTAATGCGGTTTTCGCTTCATCACTTTATCCATGTGCCAAAAAATAGCCGACTCCACACCAAACCTTTGATATTTTGGGGCTACACCCATTACCGTAATCCGGGCACGGGTAATTGTTTTTCTTTTTAAATAGTACAAAAATTTCAATTTGCTCCAGAAATTGAATTTCCCATCCATTTTTATTAATATCTGATTGATATCAGGCATCATCACAAAAAATGCGATTGGATTTCCTTCGTGATAGGCAAACCAAATGAATTCCTCCTCCACTATATTTTTCCCATCCCGAACCATTTTTCGAATATCCTCTGGGTCGATTGGCGAAAAGTTATCGTGAAATTTCCAGGCTTCATTGTAAATCGCAATTAAGTCCTGAATATATTTTTCGGAGTTTTTATACGTAAAATGCTCAAAAGTGAATCCTGGCTTTTTAGCAATCCATCCGGCAATTTTCCAAAATCTTTCTGGAAATGGTTTCGTCATATCCAGATGATAACTGTATTGCTCGAAAAAGACTTTAAAACCATATTCCTCAAAAAATTCTCTGTAGTATTTCTGATGGTATGGCATACCATAACCCTGAGGCATAAAGCCATCTACTAAAAGTCCCCAATGATTATCATTTTCGCCAAAATTCACAGGTCCATCCATGGCTTCCATACCACGATTTTTCAACCATTCTTTAGCTGTATCGAAAAGAGTAAATGCTGCAGTTTTGTCGTTCACACACTCAAAAAAGCCACATCCACCAGTAGGCTGATCGAACGAAAAAGCTTTATTTTTATTGATGAAGGCAGCAATTCGTCCAATTACTTTTCCATCCTCGTTTTGTAATACCCAACGACATGCTTCGCCATGCTTAAAAAAAGAATTTTCCTCCGGATTAAATATTCCTTCAATCTCAGGATCTAATGGGCATGCGTAATTAGAGTCATCTTTATAAATGACTCTAGCAATATTTAAAAAATCTTTTTGTTGCTTTTTATCTAAAACTTCAACTATCCTCACTCGATTGGTTTTATTTAAGTTCTAATATTGGTGTTTAATGCAAATTAATTTCGTCTGGCCAACTTCGAAAGCAATCTTAATAACTCAACATATAACCATACTAATGTTACCATTAGTCCAAATGCACCATACCACTCCATATATTTCGGAGCTCCCGATTGCTCTCCTTTTTCAATAAAATCGAAATCTAAAACCAAATTAAGGGCTGCAATTACAACTACAAATAAGCTAATTCCAATACTTAATAAGCTAGAATCATTTGCAAAGTTGAAACCTATTCCAAACATTCCCAAAATCCAATTCAGCATGTAAAATATAAAAATACCACCGGTAGCAGCAACAACACCCATCTTAAACTTTTCAGTTACTTTAATTAATCCCGTTTTATAGGCAAAAAGCATCGCAAACAAAGTAGCAAAAGTTAAACCAACAGCTTGTATTACAATTCCCGGATAAGATGCATTCATCATTGCCGACAATCCACCAAGCATTATTCCCTCTGCTAAAGCATAAAAAGGAGCTGTATAGGGAGACCAAACAGGTTTAAATGTTGTTACTAATGCAAGTATTAAACCTACAATTGCTCCTCCAATTAACCAAGGAAGAACTACCGAAGAATCCATTGCTTCATTATACAAACCCCAGGTGTAACTAGCTGCTGCAACCAGAAAAAATAGTAACAAACCAATCTTATTGATGGTTCCGTTTACTGTCATTGTTTCGCTGTATGATTCACTTCTTGTTGCAGAAAAAATCTTTTCGCTTAAAACAGGATTTGAACTTTTTGTATATCCCATATGTATTACCTCTTAATCTTTAAAACCTAATTTTTAAATTCAACTAAAATAGACTTCAAATTTACTTTGTTTAATTTTCTTTTCCTAGATATAGAAGCCTTATCACTCCTTAAAATATCTTAAAAAAAAGCTTACAGCTTTAGTTCGTATTGAAGATCATCCCAAATATCTCGCCAATCTGCATCCTCCAATTTAAATTCAGAAACCACAGCAATTACCTTATCTCCAACAACATCCCCTCTTCTAACCATCTTTCCCAATGCTCTTTTTACCTGATTTAAAAAGTACGCGTCGGTAAACTTAGCTGGAAGTAATTCTATAAAATTCAAAAACAAATCGTCATTTCCCTGTTTTTGATCCATTGCCAATCGTCCAACAACCATTACAGCACACACTTGCTTTGTTGCGACATCACTTTTCATCCAATTTAAGGCAAGCTCGTTTATATTTGGAAGGTATTGAAAAAGATTCATACTTGCTTGTTCCAATAATTCATTCGAATCCATTTCTGTAAACCATCGCTCTAATTGCTCCTTGTTCACTTTTGCAGGTTCCTCGAGAAGTGTTGCTACAATTTTCGATTCGCGAAAACCTTTCGTCCATAATTTATGCGCTAAAAGATGATCCTGCTGATACGCTTTCCCTATTTCGCGTAAATTTACAATGGTTGCGCCCAAAGATTTTGAGTAGTTCAATCCAAATTTTTTCATTTCATGATGAGTCTCACCATTACGAAGAATTTGAATTTTTTTGAAAATTTCCTGAAACAAATCCTCTGTTTCCTTTCTATCGATAAAAAAATCCATTTTTATAAAATTAGTTAACTGCCTGCAAAGGTAGAGCTTATAATCAATACAGAATATTTTTTTACATTTTTTTCACAAAACACTTGGAGAATAATTAAAGATTTCTCTATATTTGCACCGCATTAGAGCAAAAATGGTGATTGTAGCTCAGTTGGTTAGAGCGCTGGATTGTGGTTCCAGAGGTCGCCGGTTCGAAACCGGTCTTTCACCCTACATTAAAACGCAAATAGCAGTACTCCTGTTGTTTGCGTTTTTTCTTTATAATTAACTCAAGAATTAGATATCATTTTTAAAAAAATACGATTTCGCTTGAAACCAAAACAAAATCAAGCAAAACCAAAATTATTCCTAAATTATTGATTGACGAATTAGCCGAATTTGCAAAAGGGAAAAACAGGATTTTTATTCAAACCTGATAAAATTGAGAACTGGGATTTACCAGAAGAAGACAAACGGAAATATTTTACCAGAAGATTTTCTCGATTTCGAGATAAATTTGAAATTAGCAAAGATTTTAAGCTGTATTCATTTCGACACACCTACATTACCAAAATCTATCTTGAATTGCGTAAATCGCTTTCTAAGCACGAAACAATTCAACAATTAAGCCTTATCACAGGGCACGAAAGCAAGGCGATTTACAACTACATTCGGGTTAATGATGTTGAGCTACCAGAGGATTACAGTAGTTTTTTGGAATAGATTCAACGAATATCAATTTACTACCTTTAATGCCAAATTTACACCTTGCTTAACTGAAAGAAAAAAATTGAAATTATTCTAAAAAGATCTTAACTTTAAGTAAAGGTTGCGGTAAAATCTAGATTTAGCAACGCTAATTAGCTGCATCACTTCATTGTGGTGAGAAAGCGCATTGCCTCGTGCGTGCGCTTTCGTTTTAATTTATCTAAATTTTAATACTAACTGTTATGCAAATAAGATTAGTGTTTCCGTTTATAGATTTAAGAAAATTGCATATAAATCAAAAAAGATATGTTACAGACAAACCTGAATGGACTGCAATACAAACAAACAATTCATTTGTAAGATGTTTAGGGGATTTTAATAATCAGTTTACTGAATGTTCACTAAAAAGAGGAATCTCTCTATATACGCCATCCACACATAGCTTTACTGTTAGAAAAAGAACTTTAAACTTTCCTTATGGCAATTCTACATTTGGACAGTATTATATTGTACTCGATTTTTACAGAAGGAAATCCAATAGGATGTCAACTGAGGAAATAATAAAAATGTTGGGTTCTGATTTGAAAATTACTATTAAATATCTTTTTGACAATCCTCGACAAACACATCCTATCAATCAAAAAACTAGAAAAAGTGTTAATATTTTTGATCTGAAACAGGAAATCCATTCTCAATATTACTTATCAACTATAAGATTTGAAGAGAAAAAAAATAAAAGAAAGATAACCAATCCGAATCCATCGGATTCTAAATCTTCGATTCATTTTTTAAACCCGTTAATTTCAATCGACAATAGTACATATCTAAATCAACGAATCGGCAATACTCAATATATACCGCTGGATATAAACGTTGCAGTGGGTATGAAGCAATATCGCAATATAGTATTCTATGATTTTAGAAGAAAAATTGGACCACTTAGTTTTACTCGCACAAAAAAACAAAAAGCAAATGAAATAATCAATGCATGGCTTCTTTTTAGCTCAGGTTTCCTTTCATGTTTTTATCTACTATCGAAAATCCAAGATAAAAAAAGCATAAATGAAATAGAAGCTTCTATCTGTATTGAGTCAGTCATGAATAATTTTTTATTCTCAAGCAATCCTCTTAAAAATAACACGTTAAAATGCTGGTATCAGCATAATGAAAACAATTTAATTCTAAATGGAATTATTCAACAATTAAAACAATTAACGTCCTTATCTCCTGCAATAACAGGTAGTTTTGAAAACAAGATTCAAAACTTATAACTATAAAATTAAAATGATTCAAATAGAACACATTTTATGGAAACTCTAAAAGAATATACAACAATTGCAAGTACTGAGTTACGAAAAGTAATATTCGGTTTGATTGCTACGGTTTTTGGACTTGCTTATAAAGAACAAAGCTTTAATCTAAATGGAAAGACACTTTTAATGATAGCTTTAATTTGTTTTTTCTTGTATTTTATTGTGGATTTGTTTGAATATATAAAAGGTGCGCAAATGGCTTACCATTTTAGAGATCAAAAAGATATTACTCGAACTACATTATTCTTTTTTAGCATCAAAATATTTTTTGGGATAATTGGGCTATCCCTATGTTTTATTCATGTTCTTTTTTTTCTATTAGCTGTTTAAAGTTTTGAAGTCCTTACGCATTTTATTAAAAAAATAATTATATTCTTTAATATACAAATCCCTTGCATTCCGATTAAAATGAACAAAGCCCCTTGATTTTCAAGAGGCTTATTTTAAACAGGAAAACAGCGGTAAAATTACCCATTTGTCATTTCATTTCATAAGGGTTTCTTTCCCTATAATCCTGTATTAATTCATCAAACGAAGCTAAAGCATTTCTCCAATACCGGTATAAATATACTTTTCCGTAATCGAATGGCTCCCCGTCATTAGGAATGTAAATTTTAATCACTCCAAAAGTCACCTTGTAATTGCTTTGCGGTCGAATGGCTGGAATTAATGAAGTTGTAGTTGTCATTAATTGAAGTTCTTCATTTCTTGGCTTTTTATACCAAAAATTTAAGTTTCTATTTCCATCTCTTACCTCCAAAACTAGTTTGTTTTCCAAAATTGTATTTTGTAATTTCGTTTATAGGCAAATTGGGGCGAATGCACGCTTCTTTTTCCATAAAAAAAATAGAAATATTTCTGTCCGATAAAGTAAATAGTAGAATACACTTATACCCACAAATACAGATACCGTATCCCATTTAACACAATAAAAAAATGAAAAATTACATCCTCTTTTTACTAGTCATTACATTCACGTTTGGATGCAGTAATAAAAAAGAAATGAGCTCGGTAAATCCTGAAAACTGGATAAAAAGAAGCATCGATATAAGCAATATGGATTCCTTAGAATATGGAAAATCATACCTTTCTATTTACTCGCAAATTTATAGTAAATCGGAGCATAAAACGCACAATTTAACAGCAATGGCAAGCATGCGCAACACAAGCGATACCGATACTATCTTTTTGCTGAAAGTAGAATATTTCGATACTCACGGAAAATTAATCAGAACCTATTTCAATACTCCGATTTATATAGCACCAATGCAAACTACAGAAATAATAATAGACGAAATGGATACCGAAGGAGGTACTGGCTCCAACTTTATTATCGAATGGAAAATCCCAAAAAACTGTCCTGAGCCATTATTCGAGGGGGTTATGAATTCAACCATGGGACAACAAGGACTATCTTTTACTACGCAATCGAAACGAATCAAATAACAATGTTATATTACTTATCACCAACGCATTAGTGGCACTAAACAGATTTGTCGAAAATACTTCTTTTCACTTTCGACAAATCTTTTTTTTACTGCTCATAAAGTCAACAAATTTTCCCCATTCTTTATGATAGTAGTCAAAGGTTCTCCCATAAACCGAACATCAATTCCCAAATTTCGTAAACTTTCGCTCACCCCATATTTTTCACAACAAGCCTGGCAAGCCTGAACGGAAACACCTCCCTTTATCATTCCAAGAACTTCCGCTTGCACCTCTTGATCTTCTCCCAAAAGTTTTGCCGATCCTCCCCAAACAATAATATTAACTTCGTTCCACAATCCTTTTTTTAAAGTATTGATCGAATACATTGCAATCATATTCGTAATCGTGTCCTCATTAGTTGTTGTCCAAAGAATATTCAATTTATCCATTTTCCCGTATTTAAATTATTACTTTATTTCTAGTGAAACTAAGCTACTGCTTAGCTATAGCGCAAAAAAACTACAAATTCTTAAATGTCATTTCAATATAATCATTCAATTCTTTTTGACCATATACTCTTGACGCTACCGATAAGCCTTGTTTAGCAATCAGTAAATAATTTCCTTGTTGTGCCAAAACTTCTTCATCTTTGCTAGTATCCGCACGTAATTTCTCAATAAAAATCCCTTTCAGATTTGTGGTAAACTTCACAATCAGCTCTTTAATCATCTTATCTTCACTCTCTGCAAATTCATTCGAAGTGTTAGTAATCAAACATCCCTTTTCATTTTCTTTTTCATTGGAAAATAAAATAGAATCGTAGAAAAATTGCTTGATCCCTTCCACCCCATTATTTGATGCTTTCAATTTTTCGATCAAAGCACTCATTCTCTTCGAGTAGCACTTAATACTTTCCAGAAAAACCCCGTGCTTGCTTCCAAAGCTTGAATACATCGAAAATTGATTAATGCCCATAGCCTTTTCTAACATCCGAACCGAGGTCATTTCATAACCATTGCGCCAAAACAAGACCATTGCCTTTTCGATCACTTCTTCTTCAATATATTCTTTCTTTCTTGCCATAAATTTATTTAAACTTTCACAAAACTAATCGTTCGCTTAGCAACTAGCAACTATTTTTTAATAAAAAATATACTAAAATTAGTTTTTAATAAAAGATGGCTTGAATTTTAATTCATAGTTTTATGCCGAATTAATCCTTAATCCCATAAAAAAGTCAACTCTTTAATGATCAAAACCAAATTCAATCATCAAACTGGAATTTTAGAAGCTCAATACATTGGCAACATCACGCTCAAAGATATCCTTGATTATATCGACGCAACAAAAGACAACACTACTTATCCCCGAAATTTAAGAATTTTAACCGATGCCAGTCAGGCTAATATGTTATTAGGGCACAACGATATTGAAACCATTGTGAATGCCAACAACGAATCATTAAAAAACTACAACTACATTGTAGATGCTCTCATTGTTGACAAACCTGTAGAAACGGCACTAAGCCTTTTCTTTAAACTTCTATCCGAAAATAATAAATACAAAGCTAAAGTTTTTTCTACTCCCGAGGGTGCTGAATATTGGCTTACCAATCTGGATATGAAAAGTTTTGCTTAAAGTGTACAGAAAATAAACCAACTGTATATTTTATTTACCAACACTTTTTTCTCGAATAATAACGGTATTTTCGACTTCTATTTTTAAAAACTAATTCGTCAAACAATAATTCCCTAAAAATTATAGTACAATATTGTTCTATACTATTCAGGTATTTGTGAAGCTTGAATTTTGGTGTTAATTTAGTTTTTAATGAAAGGATGAACCAAAATTTTGATCGTTTATTGCAACCAAACTATTTTTTCTAACTACCCGAATAGAACAATGAACAAAATAAAAATCGATTTAGAGCAACTAAAACAAAATGCAAAAAACACCGAAGCTACAAGCAAGGAATTATTCGCTAAGTTGAAAAAAAAGAAACCTAAACAATTAGATTCCATCGTTCAAACGCTCCATCATGAAGTTTTTGAAGAACTAGATTGTTTGGAATGCGCTAATTGCTGCAAAAGCATTAGCCCAATTGTTATCGATAAAGACATTGAGCGTTTGGCAAAACAGTTTCGAATGAAACCTTCCGAATTCATCCATCAATATTTATACCTCGACAAGGAACACGACTATGTTTTTAAAGAAACACCTTGTCCGTTCCTGATGGCAGATAACTACTGCATGGTTTATGAAAATCGACCTCGTGCTTGTCGCGAATATCCGCATACCGACCGGAAACGCTTCTATCAATTACTCGATCTCACCATTAAAAACACTCATTATTGTCCGGCAGTTTACGAAGTAGTCGATCGTCTTAAAAAGAAAAAAGAACAACTGTAAACAAGAAACTTTCCCTTCGGATTTTTATCTTTAGCACGTACAACGAATTAATTTCATGAACAGAACAGTAATTCTAATCTTCAGTTATCTTCTTGTTGCTCTTTCGGTGAAAGCCCAAAGCGGTGGCGAAAACATCTACGAATTTTTAAATTTGGGAAGTTCGGCCAGAGTTGCAGCTTTAGGAGGAGATCAAATAGCATTGGTTGATGTTGATGCAGATTACTCTTTTTACAACCCAGCAGCTTTATGTGCTGATTTGGATCAAAAAGTAGCTTTAAACTACGTAAATTACATTTCGGATATTAATTACGGATATGCCTCCTACACAAAAGACTATAAGAAACCCGGGACTTTTTCGTTGGCAATACATTACGTTAATTATGGAGAATTTACCGAAGCTAATGAATTTGGTGAAATAACCGGAAGTTTTAAAGCCTCCGATTATGCCCTGATTGTTAGTTACGGTCGGCAAATAAATGAAAATATTCGGGTAGGAGCTTCCATAAAACCAATTTATTCCTCGCTCGAAAAATACAACTCTTTTGGATTGGCTGCCGATTTGGCCTTACTTTACGACAGCTCCAATAAACTATTTAGAGCTTCCGTAGTAGCACGAAATTTTGGTTATCAGATAAAAGCTTACTACGGATCTCATCGGGAGGATCTTCCGAATGAAATTTTAGTTGGATTCAGCACCAAACTTCAACACGCACCTTTTCGTTTTGCACTTACCTACAAGCATCTCGAGGAATTCAACTTAAGCTACGAATCGGAACTAAACAAAACCGACGATTCCTTTTCAAAATCGAGCAAAGACAACTTTTCCGACAAAGCTTTAAAACATCTAATTCTAGGAACTGAATTTTTACCCTCCAAAAACTTTAGTATTCGATTGGGATACAACTTTCAGCGAAGATCAGAACTTAAAGTAGATGAAAAAACTTCAACCGTTGGATTCACCTGGGGATTTGGAGTGAAAGTTTCTCGTTTTCATGTAAACTTTGCCTCCGCAAAGTACCATTTAGCAGGCACAAGCAATCATTTTTCCATTAGCACCCGATTAAGCGACTTTAATTTCTAAAAAAAATCAATGAAAATTGCGCATTGCAATCGTTTACAACAAACTATAATCTTCCACACCTCCTAATTTTAGATCGAAATCTCCTATTTTGATGGATTTTCTTTATACTTTTGTACTCAATTGCACAAAAAAATCGAGCAATAAATAGAATGGATATACCTGAAAAGAAACTAATTATAGCGATCGACGGACATTCGTCATGCGGAAAAAGTACTGTTGCTAAGGATTTAGCAAAAAAAATTAAATACACTTATATTGATAGTGGCGCAATGTACAGAGTAGTAACTCTTTTTGCCATGAGAAACAACTTAATTTCTAAAGACAAAGTAGATGAGAACAAGTTGGCTCATTTAATCAATCAAGTAAACATCTCATTTCAGTACAATACTGAAAAACAACGTCACGAAACCTATTTAAATGCAGAATTGGTTGAAGATGAAATTCGAAAAATGGATGTTTCGAACAATGTGAGTTTAATTGCGAAAATTAAATTTGTTCGCGAAAAAATGGTGGCTTTTCAGCGCGAATTAAGCAAAGAAGGTGGTGTTATTATGGATGGCAGAGATATTGGAACCGTAGTTTTTCCAAATGCCGACCTAAAAATATTTATGACTGCCGATGTAGAGATAAGAGCCATTCGCCGCTATAAAGAACTAAAAGATAAAGGCGAAAACATTTCACTAGATGAAATAAGAGAGAACGTTTCGAAAAGAGATTTTATCGATGAAAATCGCGATGAAAGTCCACTTCGAAAAGCAAGTGATGCCATTGTACTAAACAATAGCCACTTAACTCCCGAAGAGCAATTGAACTGGATTGTTAAACGCATGAATGAGCTTAAGTAATCAACCGATAGGTGCAAATAATGAATATTGAAATTGATCCTAATGCCGGGTTTTGCTTTGGTGTTGTAAACGCAATAAACAAAGCTGAAGAAATATTGAAAGAAGATAATACTCTCTTTTGTATTGGTGATATTGTTCACAATAATATTGAAGTTGACCGACTTAACGCACTAGGTTTACAAGCTATTAATCACGATCAATTTTCGAAACTTTCCGGCAAAAAAGTATTATTTAGAGCCCATGGCGAACCACCAAGCTCCTATAAAACAGCCAAAAAGCAAAATATTGAAATTATTGATGCTTCCTGTCCTGTAGTTCTAAACTTGCAAAAGAAAATTAAAAAAGCATACCGCGAGATTCAGAAATCGAACGGACAAATTATTATATACGGTAAAAAAGGTCATGCCGAGGTAAATGGTTTGGTGGGGCAAACCGAAGGAAAAGCTATTGTTGTTGAGAATACAGCTGATCTTAAATTGGTGAACTTTGATTTACCGGTTGTCTTGTTTTCACAAACAACAAAAACCATTACTGGATTTACTGAAATTTCAGAATACCTGAAAAAAGAATGCAAAAGCAGTCTTAAAATTAACGATACCATTTGCAGAAAAGTATCGAATCGTGTGCCCCTATTAAAAGAGTTTGCAAATCAACACGATGTAGTCATTTTTGTAAGTGGTGAAAAAAGTTCGAATGGAAAATTACTATTCGACGTCTGTAAAAAAGCAAACCAAAACAGTTACTTCATCACCTGCCCAAAGGAGTTGAATATGGATTGGTTTGAAAATGCAAAATCGGTTGGTGTAAGTGGAGCAACATCTACTCCCACTTGGCTGATGAATGAAACAATTGAAAAAATAAAACTTGAAAATAAAAGCGATTTAAGCATGTCTAAAATTAAGAAAATTGGAGTTTTGACTTCAGGAGGCGATGCTCCGGGAATGAATGCAGCTATTAGAGCGGTTGTTCGTGCTGCTATCTATAACAAAGTTGAAGTTGTAGGTGTATTACAAGGATATGAAGGATTAATTCATGGCGATTTTAAGAAAATGAAATCTCATGATGTTAGTAACATTATTCAAAAAGGTGGAACTATTCTTCGTTCGGCAAGAAGTGAAGAATTTAGAACTATTGAAGGCAGAAAAAAGGCACATGAACAAATGATTGCCAACAAAATAGATGCTCTTATTGTAATTGGTGGTGACGGAACATTTTCTGGAGCTCGTATCTTCACTCAAGAGTACGACATTCCAGTAGTAGGTATTCCAGGTACAATTGATAATGATTTGTATGGTACCGATTATACCATTGGTTACGATACCGCAATTAATACTGTAATTGATGCTGTTGATAAAATTCGCGACACTGCGAGTGCTCACAACCGTTTATTCTTTATTGAAGTAATGGGTCGTGATGCTGGTTTTATTGCTTTACGAAGCGGTATTGCTACAGGAGCAGAAGCTATTCTAATTCCTGAAAAAGAAACACACACCCAAGAATTGCAAAAATACCTTGAAAAAGGGTACAAAGAGCACAAATCAAGCGGTATTGTAATTGTTGCCGAAGGCGATAAATCGGGTGGTGCTTATACCATTGCAAAAGAAATTGGAAAAGAGCATCCTGAATACGACATTCGTGTATCGGTTTTAGGACACATGCAAAGAGGTGGCTCTCCATCTGCTTTCGACCGTGTTACTGCTTCTACCATGGGTGTTGCTGCTGTTGAAGCTTTATTAGACGATCAAAAAAGTGTAATGGTAGGAATCGTAAACGGCGAGGTATCACACGTTTCCTTCAACAAAACCATTAAAAACAAAAAGAAAGTGAAAGATTCATTAATGAGTCTTAACGATATTCTTTCTATTTAAATGAGATAAGCAAGGTGGTTTTGTTCCGGCGTATTTTCCGATTAGGATTTCATGCACAAATGATGAGATTCTAATTAGAACTCATAACTTTGAGCAAAATACACACAAAAATGAACAAGACTACCGAATTTGCAGATATCATACTGCCACTTCCATTGGCCCAGCTTTTTACCTACTCAATTCCTGAGGAATTAAAAGCTGATGTGGCCATTGGAAAAAGGGTAGTTGTTCCTTTCGGCAGCAAAAAATTCTACACCGGAATTGTTAAACATATCCACAATATTCCTCCCAAAGATTATTCTACCAAAGATATTCTTACTTGTTTGGATGAATATCCAATTATTAATTCCTTTCAATTTAATTTTTGGGATTGGATAGCCCAATATTACCAATCCACTCTTGGTGATGTTTTTAAAGCAGCCCTTCCAGCTGGATTAAAGCTAGAAAGTCAGACCAAAATAAGTGCAAACGAAGAATTCCGCACCAAGGAAGTTCTTAGCAAAACCGAAGAGCAAATTTTGAATGTACTTAAGCATTCTAAAGATGTAAACATCGCAACCTTAAATCAGGCTACTGGATTAAAAAACACCTTGCCTCAAGTAAAATCATTACTCGAAAAAGGAGCTGTTTCTATCGAAGAACAAATTATTAATCCTTACAAGGAAAAAAAGAAAGAATTTGTTCGATTGGCATCTGATTATAGTGAATCGGAAATAGGCGACTTTATTACTAGCTTAAAAAGAGCAAAAAAACAACAGGAAACACTACTCTCCTACCTTAATCTTTCCAAACATTATTTTGAAGAAATTGCTTTGAAGGTTTCCGTTTTTGAACTTCTAAAATCGACAGATATATCCAGAACAATTTTAAAAAGTTTGGTTGAAAAAAATATTCTTGAAATTTATCAGGAAAAACTGGATCGAATCGATTTGTCTGAAACAGAAACTTCGGGACTTAAAGCACTGAATGAGTATCAGGAAACTGCAATAAGTAAAATACGTAGCGATTTTAAAGAAAAGAACTGCGTATTACTTCATGGTGTTACTTCGAGCGGGAAAACAGAAATTTATATTCATCTAATTCAAGAACAATTAGAAGTAGGCAAACAAGTTCTTTACCTACTTCCCGAAATTGCACTAACCACCCAAATTATTAATCGATTACGAAGTGTATTTGGAAATAAAGTTGGAGTTTACCATTCGAAATTTAACGATGCCGAACGCGTTGAAATCTACAACAATATTCATCAAAACAATACAGCAAATGCTTATCAGGTAATTTTAGGCGTTCGCTCCTCGGTATTTCTTCCTTTTCAAAATTTAGGATTAATTATTGTTGATGAAGAACATGAAAACACTTACAAACAATACGATCCTGCACCACGATACCATGCCAGAGATGCTTCAATTTATCTAGCACATTTACATCAGGCAAAAACCTTATTGGGAACGGCTACACCAGCAATAGAAACCTACTACAATGCCAAAACTGGCAAATATGGCTTGGTAGAATTACTGCAACGCCACCAAAACCTGGAAATGCCCGAAATAATTATTGCTGATATAAAAGAAGCCAAACGTAAAAAGCAGATGAAATCGATGTTCTCTCCCGAATTAATGCAAATGATGGAGACTTGCTTAGAAAATAAGGAGCAAATAATTTTATTTCAAAATAGAAGAGGATATTCTCCCTACCTGGAGTGTAAAAGCTGTGGATGGGTTCCTCATTGTCCAAACTGCGCCGTTAGCCTTACTTATCATCGATACAACAACCAACTGGTTTGTCACTATTGTGCACACAGCGTTCATCCACCAAGTACCTGCGAACATTGTGGTTCTAACGAAATGGAAGATAAAGGTTTTGGAACCGAAAAAATTGAGGAGGAATTAATTGGTTTTTTTCCAAATGCGCGTATTGCAAGAATGGATCTGGATACCACACGAAAAAAAATGGCCTACGAAAAGTTAATATATAAATTCGAAAATCATGAGTTAGATATTTTAGTAGGTACACAAATGGTTTCGAAAGGTCTCGATTTCGATAATGTGAGTTTGGTTGGTATTTTAAATGCCGACTCAATGCTGAATTATCCGGATTATCGCGCCTACGAGCGTAGCTACCAAATGATGGCTCAAGTTTCGGGTCGGGCTGGTCGTAAAAAGAAACGAGGAAAAGTACTCATTCAAACTTACACTCCGGAGCACCCAATTATTAAAAATGTAATTGAGAACGATTATATTTCCATGTATTCCAATCAGTTGGCCGAACGAAAAGAATATATTTATCCACCTTATTACAGATTAATTAATATTACTTTAAAACACAAAAATCAGAACTTAGTAAATAAGGCTGCAGTGGTTTTAACAAAATCTTTGCGCAAAATTTTTGGCATTCGTATTCTTGGACCGCAAGCTCCTGTGATTAACCGAATACAAAACTTTCATATTGTAACAATTCTCCTAAAAATAGAAAAGAAAAGTTCCCCTTCGAAGGCAAAATGGATTTTAAATCAGCAAGCAAATTATTTAAAAGAAATGGAAGCATTTAAATCTATTCAAATAAATTTCGACGTAGACCCAATGTAATCATCTTTCATTACCATTAAAAATCACACATTCCTCTCGTTAATATCTAATTTCTTAAGAGAATAAGGCTCTTGTGCCCCTCAACAGCTTCACTAAATATTGCGAAAACAAGGTCAAATTTGCTTTACTACGAGCACTTTTTAAGTGTTAAAAATGCATAAGGACGGCACTAAATATTCGTGAACACGCGAATTTGTGTATCTTTGCAAGCATAATTCAAAAACCCAGAAATAGTGAATAAAATTGAATTAGAAGAAATATTCGAATCCTTCTCGAAATTAAATGTGCTAATTATTGGCGACGTTATGGTCGATGCCTACGTTTGGGGAAAAGTGGATCGAATATCACCGGAAGCTCCGGTGCCAATCGTTTCTTGCGTGAAACGCGAAAGCAGATTAGGAGGAGCTGCCAATGTTGCTCTAAACATTAAATCCTTAGGTGCAACTCCTATTCTTTGTTCGGTAATTGGCGAAGATGAAAAAGGAAAAGAATTTCTAAACCTTTTATCAGAAATACAAGAGGAAAATTACGGGATTGTTGCTAGTGATAAACGCAGAACAACCGTAAAAACCAGATTCATAAGCGACAACCAACACCTTATTCGGGTAGATGAAGAAGATACTCATGAATTGGCAGATGAAATTGAAGTAGAATTTATTAATCATATCAAAAGTTTAATCGAAAAACAGGTAATTCATGCAATTATTTTTGAAGATTATGACAAGGGCGTAATCACTAAAAATCTGATTGAAGAAATTACCAATCTTGCTAATAGTAAATCAATTCCAATTTCGGTAGATCCTAAAAAACGTCACTACAACGACTATAAAAATGTTAGTCTTTTTAAACCTAATTTTAAGGAGTTTGTAGAAGGATCGAACCTTCTTCTTGAAAAAGGGGATATACAGGGATTATTTGATGAAGCCAAAAAGTTTCAGAACGAAATGGGCATTAAAAAACTATTCATCACCTTATCCGAGTTAGGAGTTTTTATCAGTAATGAAAAAACTTATGAACATATTCCTGCTGTTGTCCGACAAATTGCAGATGTTTCGGGTGCCGGAGATACAGTAATTAGTGTTGCTACTTTATGCTTGGCTACAGGAATGAATGCTCGGCAAATTGCTGCTATTTCGAACCTTGCAGGAGGGATTGTTTGTGAAATACCTGTTGTTGTTCCAATTAATAAAGAGCAACTATTGGCAGAAAGCGGCAAGATAATTGATAAGCTGTAAAAATTAAACAAACGAATTGCCGATTATGAAAAGCGCTCATTCACAGGGAGTTTTAATTCTTTATACTTGCAGATATTGCGCCTAATAATATGTTGATAATTTACTTGCCTTTGTTACTATTTTAGATCGCTACAAAATTTTAAATGTGCTATAAAATAGTATCTTTGGAACGAGATCATTTTTAGTAATTTAAAACCTTATAATTAGAATTGTTTATGGCTAAAATAATTGCTTTGGCAAACCAAAAAGGAGGAGTTGGTAAAACCACAACAGCAATAAATCTTGCTTCAAGTCTTGCTGTTTTGGAGTATAAGGTTTTAATTGTTGATGCTGATCCGCAAGCAAACTCAACCTCGGGCATTGGCTTTGATGTTCGAACTATCGAAAAAAGCATTTACGAATGTATTGTTGATGGAATTGACCCCAAAGAAGCCATTCTGCATAGTGAAATTGAAGGTTTTGATATCCTTCCTTCTCATATCGACCTAGTTGGTGCAGAAATTGAGATGTTAAACCTTGCAAACCGTGAGCACATTTTATTAAAGGTACTTGAGAAATTGAGTCCCGATTATGATTTTATACTAATTGACTGTTCGCCTTCACTTGGTTTAATTACAGTGAATGCCTTAACCGCCGCTCATTCAATAATCATTCCGGTTCAATGTGAATATTTTGCATTGGAAGGTTTAGGAAAACTACTGAATACCATTAAAATTATTCAGAATCGATTAAATCCTGACCTAGAGATAGAAGGATTCCTTTTAACCATGTACGATAGCCGTTTACGTTTATCAAATCAAGTAGTAAGTGAAGTTAAAAAACACTTTCAGGATATGGTTTTCGAAACAATTATTCAGCGTAACACGAAGTTAGGGGAAGCTCCAAGTTACGGAAAACCTGCAATTCTTTACGATGCTGAATCGCCTGGAGCAGTGAACTATTTAAATTTGGCTCGTGAAATATTGAAAAATAATAACCTGGCAAAATCAAACACGAAAACAAAACTCATTAGCGAATAATATTGAAACAGTAAGATGGTAAAAAAGAGCGCATTAGGAAGAGGATTAGGAGCACTAATTAATGATATCGATGATGTTCAGGCAAAACCTGAAAGAGATTTAAGTAACGAAATCGAGATCTCGAAGATTGAAGCAAATCCCTATCAGCCAAGAACCAAGTTTGATGAGGAAGCTTTAAATGAATTAGCTCAATCGATTAAAGAATTAGGAATTGTTCAGCCTATTACTGTGCGGAAAATTCATAATAACTCCTATCAGCTTATTGCCGGAGAAAGACGTTACAGAGCCGCAAAAATTGCCGGACTAACTAAAATTCCAGCCTACGTTAGGATGGCTGAGGATGATAAAATGCTGGAACTTGCCTTGGTTGAAAATATTCAGCGCGAGGATCTTGATTCCATTGAAGTTGCAATTAGTTACCAACGATTAATTGAGGAGTGCAAACTTACTCAAGAAAGTTTGTCGGACCGTGTTGGTAAAAAACGCTCAACAATTTCGAACTATTTACGATTACTTAGACTACCTGCCGAAATCCAAAAAGGAATTCGCGAGAAAAAACTACTTATGGGCCATGCACGTGCACTGGTCAATGTTGATGATCCAAAAACACAGCTTAAAATTTTTCAAGTAACCGTTGAAAATGACTTTTCAGTTCGAAAAGTGGAAGAGTTGGTTCGTAATTTCAACAACACAAATGGAGAAAAACCTACCCCTGAAAAAGCTGTAGCATTGCCTCAGGAGTATGAATCTTTAAAAGATCATTTAGCAAATCATTTTAGTGCTAAAGTGGATCTTAAACGCGCCAAAAATGGCAAAGGGAAAATCATTATCCCATTTACATCCGATGATGATTTAGAACGTATCCTTGCTGTTTTGGATCAGATGAAATCATAAGCTAGTTGAAACTTTAAAAAATTTAAACATTGAATAATTTGCGCCTGATTATTTTCCTTGGGCTGATCTCTCTTATCGTGCTTGGAGGAAGTAAAAATGCAATCTCTCAGCGGATAGAAGCAGATACAGTTTCTGCTGAATCTATTGTAAAAGTTCGTTCTGCCCATAAAGCAACCATGTACTCGGTTATTTTTCCTGGTTTAGGACAAGCCTACAATAAAAAATACTGGAAAATTCCAATTTTATACGCAGGTATTGGTGCCACCATTTATGCAATTAACTGGAATACCAAGAATTATAAAAAATACAAATCAGGATTTCAAGATTTCTCCGAATATTACGATTGGAAATATCAGGATACCGATTTAGAAACACCTATTGAAGAACCTAGCTCGAGAAGCTATAACGACCTTATAAATTACGATATAGAAAGTATGGGGCAATCGCAACAGAGTCAATTTAAAACTATTCTTCAAAATAAAAAAGACTCCTTTAAGCACGATAGAGACCTTAGCTATATCATTTTGGCAGGAGTTTACGTACTAAATATTATAGATGCAGCAGTAGATGCTCATTTTACCAATTATAACGTAAACGACGATTTGACAATAAAGGTAGAACCTGCAATTAATTATTCTGCCTTTTCGGGCAATTCACTTGGCTTTAGATGCCAAATCACATTTTAACAAGACTAAGAATGAAAAAAAAATTATATATTTTACCCCTTATCTTTTTAGGGACGGCAATCGCTTGTAGTACAATTAAGCCATCCGCTTCAGAACCAACCGAAACGGCAGAATCAACTATTGATCAGGAAGTTCTTTCTGACATTGATACTTTATCGATAATAAGCGAAAATATAATTGATGAAGTTGAAAAAGACTCATTGGATTTTCTAGAGATTAATCCAGTTGATGTTCGTTGGGATTTAAACGACACGATCAACACCACTTTCTCGAACAATTTAGATAGTCTTGTTTATACTTGGTATGCTAAAAACACTTTAAAAACAAAGAAGCCTCATCAAGCTCCAATCGAACTATCTACCGAAACAATCCCTGACTCTGTTTACATTCAACGTTTGGAGAATATTCCTTCCTTAATCGATTTATCGTACAACAAAATTGTTCGAAACTACATTGAATTGTATTCGCAAAGAAGAAGATCACAAGTTGAAATGATGTTGGGATTGTCGGAATACTACTTCCCTATTTTCGAAGAAATTCTAGACAAAGAAGGTCTACCTCAAGAATTAAAATATTTACCAATTATTGAGTCTGCTCTAAATCCAACAGCACTTTCGCGTGCCGGAGCAAGTGGTTTGTGGCAATTTATGTACGGAACAGGACGAATGTACAAGCTCGACATAAATACTTTCATAGATGAACGAAGAGATCCTGTAAAAGCAAGCTATGCAGCCGTAAAATATTTGAAGGACATGTACAAAGTTTATGGCAACTGGCATTTGGTTATTGCTGCCTACAACTGTGGACCTGGAAATGTGAACAAAGCAATTCGTAGAAGTGGAGGCAAAAGAAATTATTGGGATATTTATTTTCACCTTCCGAAAGAAACAAGAGGATATGTGCCTGCATTTATAGCTGCTCTTTATACTTTTAATTATCACGAAGCACATCAGTTATTTCCGCAACCATCAAGTCTTCCGGTTGCTTGCGACACCTTATTAATTAACGAACAACTTCATTTCGATCAGGTTGCAAACGTAATTAATATATCAAAAGAACAATTAAGAGAATTAAACCCTCAATACCGAGCAGATATCATACCTGCAAGTAAAGATGGTTACGCTTTAAAAGTTCCTTTTCAATATTCTGCTAAATTCATCGACAATCAAGATTCTATCTTTGCCTATAAAAAAGAGTTTTATTTTAGTATAAAGGATAAGGTTGTGAATCCAAGCGACAGGTATCAAAAATTTGCCCATGTTACTCCAAAGGACAAAGCAAAGGTATATTACAAGGTAAAATCGGGTGATGCCATCGGACTAATTGCCTCGTGGTTTCACGTTCGAACATCGGATGTAAGGTATTGGAACAACGTAAGACGAAATCTAATTAAGGTTGGACAGAAATTAGTTATTTATGTACCAAAAGGGAAAGAATCCTACTATAGTAACTTTAACACAATGGGTTACAGTGAAAAACAAGCTACATTAGGAAAAACAGTTGCAAGCTCAAGCAGTACCGTAAGTACAACTAGTTCAACAAGTAACAGTAACGCACCTTTTGTATATTATACTGTGAAAAGAGGAGATAACTTTTGGACTATTGCGAAAAAATTTCCAGGAATATCGAATTCTGATATCATGAGAATCAATAATATAAAGGATGATGGAAGTCTTAAAGTGGGTCAAAAAATAAAGATTCAGCCCAAAAGCTAAAGCAATCCAATTCAACGCATAAAGAAAAAAACGAAGCTCTAGCTTCGTTTTTTTTTGCAGTTTATTAACAATGTTAAACAATTTATTAACAAAATAAGGAGCGCTTTATTTATAACCTATTTAAATTACTCCAGCTTAAAAGGATGTAATCACCTATTTTATAGACGAATGATCTTTAAAAGCCAGTAAACTAATCTTGTTATGGGAAAATAATTTTGATCAGGTAGGAATATATAATTAAATTGCTTCAAGTAAATAGTATCAGATTCGTTCTGATTTATTTATCCCGATTTATTGATATGCTAATAAGCTTCTGGTATATTCTTTCCCGGAATTGCCAGAAGCCGGGATAAATTCTTTTCCTAAGTAATTATCTACTTTATAAAACCAGGTTTCATTCTTTTCGCCCGATTTCTGCGCCTTCTTTCGAATCGAAACAAACCATATGCAACTATTATAACAAGCGGAAGTAAAAAATTAAGATACTTTAAAAAGAACACTCTTCCATCGCTGATTTCGTTGATAGGTCGCGAAGAAACACCTTTTGTTCTTAAGGACATCAATCCGGTATCATCACTTAACCAGTCGACAGCATTCGCTAAAAAGTTTATATTATCTCGCTGAATAGCAATTTTACTTGTTCCTTGACCATTTACCATGAAATTTCCGTCACCTACCACGCAAATTCGAGCCTCTTTCTCGCCCCCCATATTTCCACTAATTGCAGCTGCCACCGTTAAATCTGGATAAAGAAAATCTTGTGCCCGCCATATTCTTCCAATATTAAAACTAATAGGAGCTTTTAGCTTGCCCGAAATATCGGATGTAAAAGCCAGCGGTTGATAAGTTAAGGTGCTATCCCCTAAAAAAGTAATTGGACTAGCAAATTGTAAAACAACTGCTTCAATGCCATCTGTGATGGTATGATCTGCAAACTTTGATATTACAGGTAAAAAAGGAAAGTTAATTTGTTGCGGATAAGAGAAATACCCTTGTTGCTGAACGGTTACAGTGCCACATTTCTTATCAACAATAAAGGAATCATCCACATATAAACCTTTTGTTTGTAACCATTTTTCCAGTCCGGTACTTACCGATATGCCAATACCATCATTCAACATTCCATTTACTCGCTCGATAGCGATAAATAGATTTCCACCAGCTGCTAAATACTCATCCAAACGTGCTAATTGCATGGTAGAAATAGTTCCCATAGGTCCTATCAGTAATAAAGATTTATAATCGGAAAGATCTGGCTCCGATAATAAATGAATTGGTTTAACATCGTATAATATGGACAATTCATCCATAGCCTGTTCTAGCTTATCTAAAGATGGTTCGCCATGGCCAATAATGTATCCAACTTTAGGCTTATCCTTAATAGTTAATCGTTTAATTAAGGTCGACAGGGTATATTCCATCACTATTCCAGGCTTGATTAACGGAATAATTTCCGATTTATCACCAACCTGTATAGACATTCCCAGAAAAACTCTCTGCACTTTAATCTGATCTTTTTCGCGAACCTCTAATGGCACAGGATTTATGCCAGCCTCGATAGCTTCCTGCTCTAACTCCTCATTCGTATTCGGATTAATAAATTCGAAGTCGATTTTTTTCTTGCTGTAATTATTATACTCGGTTAAAAGATTTTTTAGATCCTGAACGGTCCTGTTAACATCTGGAGGAAGATTGTCAGAAACATACAAAGTCATAATAATAGGTGTTTCTACCTCTCTTAAAATTCGTTTAGTGGAACGATCGAGAGTATATCTCTTGTCTTCAGTAAAATCAGCACGAAAGAAAAAAACCGATGAAATAAAATTCAGGATGATTAAGATTCCAGCCACAACTAAACTGCTATATATAATATTTCTTCTTTTAGTCATATACCAGGATTTACAAATTACGATTGGATAATATCATTTTAGAAGTAAAAAGACAAAGAAAAGCGATAGAAAAAAAGTAAATAAGATCTTTCGAATCAACCACTCCTCTGGATATAGATTCAAAATGGGTAGACAGACTCAAATAACTAAAAAAACTCCCTAAAAACCCAACAAAATTCGCTGCCAATACATCAAAAATAATATGAAAAAAGATGCCTACAGACAAAGCAACCAAGGATG
The DNA here is from genome assembly GCF_002843315.1 of Labilibaculum filiforme. Classification (GTDB taxonomy): domain Bacteria; phylum Bacteroidota; class Bacteroidia; order Bacteroidales; family Marinifilaceae; genus Labilibaculum; species Labilibaculum filiforme. Next base: position 488,513 of record NZ_MVDD01000001.1, read on the forward strand.
CTATAATAGGATTTGAAGCAACACAAGATGCGAGTAGTCCAATGCTGATATAAACCATACTCATTAGCAACAGACCCATATATCCCAAAAGTATTGCAGAATGGTCAACAGGACCTATTGCCCACAAAGTAAAATAGTAAATTACGGTTGGCGCCAAAGCAATTACAATTAACAGAAAAGTAGATAAAAATTTACCTAGAATTAATTGCCAATCGCTTACTGGTTTGGTAAGTAACAACTCCAGTGTGCCTGATTTTAACTCCCCAGCGATGGAACGCATGGTTAGAGCTGGAATAAAAATAAATAAACTCCAGTACGCCACGGTAAAAAAAGTATTCAGATTCGCTTGTCCCACAAAAAACACGTCGGCACCATATATCCACGTGAAAAACCCGCTAAATCCGAGAAATATAACGATTAAAACATAAGCTGTTAAAGAATCAAAAAAAGTACTTAGTTCTCGACCTGCAATGTGTATAATTTGCTTCATAAACCTCTAGTGAAGTGTTAAGACTCTAAATATATCCTCCAACTTCGTTTCGGTAGGAGTCAATTCAGTAATATAATAATTCTTTCGAACACAAGTATCAAATATTGCTTTTACCGAACTTGTACTTGGTAAGGATTGCACCTCAAACAACTGTTTATCAGAATCTAGAAGATCAATAGAATCAATTGTTTCAATCTCAAATAAGGATTCAAAAATGGCATCAATATTGCCTCCTTGCACACCAAGTTTTAAGATTTCATTTCCCTGAGCCTGCTTTCTTAATTCGGCGGCAGTTCCATCTACTACAATTCGCCCATTATTAATAATTAGAATACGATCGCAGGTAGCCTCTACTTCCGCTAAGATATGAGAACTTAGGATAACGGTTTTTTCTTTCCCAATTCGTTTTATCAATTCACGTATTTCAACAATCTGATTGGGATCGAGCCCTGTTGTGGGCTCATCGAGAATTAAAATATCGGGATCGTGAATTAATGCCTGCGCCAATCCAACCCTTTGCTGATAGCCTTTTGAAAGCTCTCCAATTAATTTGTGCTTTTCGCCTTCCAATCCACAAGTTCTAATCATATCCAATATCCGTTCTGGAATCAAATATTTTGGAATACCATGAATTTTAGCAATAAACTCCAGAAAATCGATAATATTCATTTCCTGATACAAAGGATTATTTTCAGCCAAATATCCTATATTTTTCTTAATGATTTCGGGATGCTCATGAATAGAATAACCTCCCACCAAGATATCTCCTTCTTCAGGTTTAATATAACAGGCAATCGCTTTCATTGTCGTCGTTTTCCCGGCTCCGTTAGGACCCAGAAAACCCAATACTTCACCAGCTTTCACCCGAAAAGACACATTATCTACAGCCTTTTGAGGACCGTATCTTTTGGTTAAACGTTCAACAACAATATCCATATAAGAAAAATCAAATTGTATGTAACAAATTTAGGAAAAACGCTATCTATCCAACTTAACTACTAACGATTTAACAAATATTAACAGAAAATAATAACAGCACATTAGCCACTCCTTTCTCCTTCGCTTAAAATTGGTACTTTTGCCACTTAAATTCACAATAATACTATGATTAAAGCAGTAATTTTTGATATGGATGGTTTGTTGATCAATTCGGAACCATTTTGGCAGGAGAGCGAAACAAAAGTATTCTCGTCACTTGGACTAAAGGTGAACAAAAAGATATTTGAACAGTTCATGGGAAAAAGAATAGACGAAGTGGTGGAGGTAATGTATGCAATGACGCCTTGGAATCATGTTGCGAAAGAAAAAGTAGTAGAAGATATTATTGAGAATGTTATTCGTTTAGTAATTGAAAAAGGAGCTTGTTTGCCCGGTGTGCATAATACACTGGAACAACTTAAGGATAGTTCTTATAAGATCGCTTTGGCCTCGTCCTCAAAAATGAAAATTATTGTAGCTGTTTTAGAAAAACTGCAATTAAAGGATTATTTCGAAGTTGTTCATTCGGCAGAATTTGAAAAATACGGCAAACCTCATCCTCAGGTTTTTATTTCGACAGCAGAACAACTTGGAGTTCATCCTTCGGAGTGTGTCGTTTTCGAAGATTCTTTAAATGGAGTTATCTCGGCTCTTGCCGCAAGTATGAAGTGTATCGCAGTTCCCGAAAAGAATGCCTATAATCTTAATCAATTTGTTATTGCCAACAAAACACTTAGTAGTTTAAATGACTTTGAGATTACTCAGCTTACAAGTTTATAATCGGATCGAGAATTAAGGTAAAGTCCTCTAATTCTAAATTGCCTGAAATAATTTTGTATTGCGATTGTTCGTAAAAAGGCATTCTAATTGTTAGATGCCTTATTATGAAATCGAGTAATTCCTCCTGAGATAAATTATTAACCAATGGACGCACGGTATCCGAAGTAGTAATTCGCTCACGCAGCAATTCCGGACTACATTCAATAAATAAGGTGGCTCCCAAGCGATTCATTTCCTCCATATTGTTTTTAAAACAAGGAGCTCCTCCACCAGTTGCTACAATTAAATTTTCTGTTTCAGAAATAGATAGTAAAGCTTCGTTTTCTCGTTGCCGAAAACCCGACTCCCCATATTTAGCAAAAATATCGGGTATAGTTAACTGCTCCCTCTCCTCAATCAAAGTATCAAGATCGACAAAACGAAACCCATAATGAGATGCAATAAGTTTTCCCCATCGTGATTTACCACATCCCATATATCCAATTAAAAATACCTTCATTAGTAGTCTTTTAAAATCGAGAACCTAATCTTATTTAGAAAATTAATCTTGGTTATCTTCGGTTTCTTCAAGCGTATCCGCTTCCCTATTTTCATTCTCCTCCTCGCGGGGCAGAGGATCAATTTCTACTATTTTAGCGATTTCGTAAGTAGATAAACGTTTCCCTCGAGCTTTGTAAGATTTCACTCCAATAAACTCATCGCCATCAATTATTTCTTTAGGGCGATCGGCATTTTTACCACCATAAGATATTTCGAATCTTGGATACTGCTCATCAGTTAAACAAACCAATTTATTTTCCGGATTTTCGCCTAAAAAACTTAGCTCTTTACCATTTCCTTCCATGGTAAATCGCTTTAAGTAGTAATAATCCTGATCAGCATCAAAAAATACGGCAGACCAAACTTTTGCTTCATCGTATTTCTCTATAATACTTATGTTATCGGGATAATGATTACTTAAATCGAAGCTGGTAAAATGAAAAGCATCGGCTCTTGTTACCACAAGAATTTTATCATCACCTGTGAATTCTCCAATAAAATCGCCGCGTTGATCGGTATTTAAACGTAAAACATCCGGATCGAACCATATTTTTCTTCCTCCCAAAGTGGAAACACCTTCTTGTTTCAAAGTAATTTTATGAACGTCGTTTCTCGACAAAATATTTCCCATAGAAGCACGCCCCTTCACCGCCAATTCGGCAAAATCAAATTCAAATGCTGTCTTTTTTAAACGAGCTTTTGGTTTTAAAACCACCCGAATAATTTCAGCCTCTCCATTTGGATTTGCGCTAAAATACAAAATTCGTGATCCATCGGTTGATTTGGTAATATCGTATTCCTTATCGCGAGTAATGCTGGTAACCGAAAAACGTTTTACGTAAGCATTTCCAGCTTTACCATCCCGATAGGCTACATTATAAATGGTTCTCTTGTCGTTCTTTCCAAATACGGCGATATGCAACAAATTTTTTCCAACAAAACACTTATCAGCTACCTTGGTTACAAAATAAGTACCATCTTTTCTAATTACGATAATGTCATCAATATCAGAACAATCGCAGATATACTCATCTTTTTTCAAGCTTGTTCCAATAAAGCCTTCCTCTCGGTTAACGTATAATTTTTCGTTGGCAACTACTACTTTAGTAGCTACAATATTTTCGAAGCTTCTAATTTCCGTTTTTCTTTCGCGACCCATTCCGAACTTTTTCTTTATCGATTTAAAGTACTTGATCGTGAAAGGAATAATATTCGCCAAATGAACTTCGATTTCTGCAATCTCATCTTCAATAGACTGAATAAAATCTTTGGCCTTATTGATATCAAATTTAGAAATTCTTTTAATTTTAATTTCGGTTAATCGAACCACATCGTCACGAGTTACAGCACGCATTAAGTTTGCTGTATACGGCTTTAAGCCTGTATCGATGGTTTGTACCACCTCTTCCCAGCTCTCGCACTCTTCAATGTCGCGGTAAATTCTATTTTCGATAAAAATACGTTCCAAAGATGCATAATGCCATGCCTCTTCCAATTCGCCCTTGCGTATTTCAAGCTCCAGCTTTAGTAAAGCAACCGTATTATCGGCCGCACGTCGCAAAATTTCTGCAATTCCAATAAACTTAGGTTTATCATCCTCAACAATACAAGCATTCGGAGAAATAGAAATTTCGCAATCAGTAAATGCATACAAAGCATCAATAGTAGTATCGGAAGAAATACCACTTGCCAAATGAATCTGAATTTCAACAAATTCGGCAGTATTGTCATCAATCTTTTTAATCTTAATTTTTCCTTTATCGTTTGCCTTGATAATGGATTCAATTAAGCTTGATGTTGTTTTTCCGTATGGAACTTCGGTGATTTTTAAAGTTCGGTTATCCAACTTTTCAATTCTGGCTCTCACCTTAACTGCACCACCACGTAAACCATCGTTATAACGGCTTACCTCCACCATTCCTGCAGTAGGGAAATCTGGATAAAGTTCAAACTCCTCCCCACTTAAATAGGACACACAAGCATCCAATAATTCGTTGAAGTTATGTGGTAATATTTTCGATGCTAATCCAACAGCAATCCCTTCCACTCCTTGTGCCAGTAAAAGTGGAAATTTAACCGGAAGTGTTATTGGTTCTTTATTCCGTCCATCATACGATTGTTTCCAATTCGTAGTTTTTGGATTAAATAGAACCTCTAAAGCAAATTTAGATAAACGTGCTTCAATATATCTTGGTGCGGCTGCAGAATCACCGGTAAGAATGTTTCCCCAGTTTCCCTGCATATCAATCAGCAATTCTTTTTGTCCCAGTTGAACCAGAGCATCGCCAATAGATGCGTCTCCATGAGGATGATACTGCATGGTGTTACCAATAATATTGGCTACCTTATTGTATCGTCCATCATCCAACTGCTTCATGGCATGCAAAATTCTTCGTTGAACAGGCTTTAGTCCATCATTTATGTAGGGTACAGCTCGTTCTAAAATCACATAGGATGCATAATCCAGAAACCAATTTTGATACATCCCGGAAAGATATGTTACATTCCTCATTGCTTCGGAGTGTACACCATTCACATCATTCTCCATTTCCTCTGGGATTTCCATATCATTTGTCTCGTCGTTATTCATAGAGGTTTTTGGGTTTATTTAATTCTAAAAAAAACAATTGATGAAGTTTGTTTAGACATCATCTCTTTCAACATGCAAATTGCCAATAATAAACTCTTGTCTTTGTGGTGTATTCTTCCCCATATAAAACTCGAGCATGCCCGAAACAGAATCCTCTTTTTTCATCACAACAGGATCCAGTCGAATATCCTTGCCAATAAAGTGTTTAAACTCACTTGGCGAGATTTCCCCCAAACCTTTAAATCGTGTAATTTCAGGATTGGCTCCTAAACTTTTCATTGCCTTCACTCTTTCCTCATCGGAATAACAGTAGTGAGTTGTTTTCTTATTTCGAACTCGAAAAAGAGGCGTTTGTAAAATATACAAATGTCCACTTCGAACGATATCGGGAAAAAACTGTAAAAAGAATGTAATCAACAGTAAACGAATATGCATTCCATCCACATCGGCATCGGTAGCAATAATCACGTTATTATAACGTAAGCCTTCCAAACCATCCTCAATATTTAAGGCTGCTTGCAGCAGATTGAATTCTTCGTTCTCGTAAACAATTTTTTTGGTTAGTCCGTATGTATTTAAAGGTTTTCCTTTTAGACTAAAAACAGCTTGAGTGTTTACATCACGAGATTTAGTAATAGAACCACTCGCAGAATCACCCTCGGTAATAAACAGAGAAGCTTCGGATTTTTGTTCGTGTTTAGAATCGAAATGAACGCGACAATCGCGCAACTTTTTATTATGCAAGTTAGCCGTTTTTGCCCTTTCTTTAGCGATTTTCTTAATTCCCGAAATCGCTTTTCTTTCCTTCTCCGACTCTATAATTTTCTGATGAATAGCCTCTGCAACACTTGGATTTTTATGCAGGTAATTATCCAAATTAGAAGTTACAAAATCCATGATAAAATTTCGTACCGATGGTCCTTCCGGACCAATATCTTTAGATCCTAACTTTGTTTTCGTTTGCGATTCAAAAACCGGCTCTTGTACCTTTATACTAATTGCTGCAATAATAGAAGTTCTGATATCTGAAGTATCAAAATCCTTTTTAAAGAAATCGCGAACCCCTTTTACCAAAGCCTCCCGAAACGCAGCAAGGTGAGTTCCACCTTGAGTAGTATGCTGTCCGTTTACGAAGGAATAGTATTCCTCTCCATATTGTCGGCCATGCGTCATTGCAATCTCAATATCCTCTCCTTTTAAATGAATGATCTCGTATAAACCTTCCGAATTCATATTTTCATTCAAAAGATCGAGCAATCCATTTTTTGAGAAAAATCTTTGTCCGTTAAAATAAATAGACAGTCCCGAATTAAGGTACACGTAATTTTTAAGCAGCGTTTCAACGTATTCCGAAATGTATCGGTAATTTGAAAACAACTCCTCATCGGGATGAAAAACAATTTTCACACCATTTTTTTCCTCGCTAGGCTCAATTTCATAGTCCTCCACAAGAACCCCTCTTGAGAAAATTGCTTTTTTCACCTCTCCTTCACGAAAAGATTCAATAACGAACTGGTCGGACAAAGCATTTACAGCTTTTATACCAACCCCGTTAAGTCCAACTGATTTTTTAAATACTTCCGAGTCGTATTTGGCTCCAGTATTCATTTTGGAAGTAACATCAATTACCTTTCCCAAAGGAATTCCTCGCCCAAAATCCCGGACAGTAACGTTCCTGTCAGAAATACTAACCTCAATCGATTTGCCCACTCCCATAGCGAACTCATCAATAGAATTATCAATTACTTCTTTCAATAAAATGTAAATACCGTCATCATGAGAAGAGCCATCGCCAAGCTTCCCGATGTACATTCCGGGGCGTTTTCGAATATGTTCTTTCCAGTCTAATGTGCGGATTGAGTCTTCAGAATATTTTGCAGTCATGAAAAATCGCGTTTTTACAAATATAGTTAAAAGAACCATTCGTGATAAAGTAGTTTATCAACAGCCTGTTGAAATAGCCTAGTATCAACAGTGATTCAAGAAACACAGCAATTCCTATTTCATTAAAAATCAATACAAATAGATATTCTTATCGGAAGTAATTCAGAACAAACACAAATAAAAAACAGATTGAAAAACTTAACAGCATTCCTCTTCTCCAACTTTGTGCAGACACGATTTACACCTAAAAATTGAGCAAAACCAGAGTATTTAAGCGCAAAAGACAATTTGCAATTCAAGGAATAAAAAAAGCCTCTTTCCCATGTGTAGATGAAGAAAGAGGCTATAAATTATTTGAAAACAAGCAAAAACTACTCGTTAATCGCTTTCCAAAGCATATCTTTTAGTTCTGTAAGTCCTTTTTGAGCTACTGAAGAAATAAATACATATGGAATTTCTGGTAAATCCAGCTTCATTTCATCAATCAGTTCCTGATCCAACATATCGGATTTCGTAATTGCTAACAATCGTTGTTTATCAAGAAGTTCCGGATTAAACTGTTTTAACTCATTCAATAAAATTTTGTATTCTTTATGGATATCGTCGCTGTCGGCGCCTACCATAAATAGAAGTACTGAATTTCGTTCAATATGTCGTAAAAAACGCAATCCAAGACCACGACCTTCATGCGCCCCCTCAATAATACCAGGAATATCAGCCATCACAAAAGAGCGATTATCTCGATAAGACACAATCCCCAAATTAGGAACCAATGTGGTAAAAGGATAATCGGCTATTTTAGGCTTAGCTGCCGATACTACAGAAAGTAAAGTAGATTTACCCACACTAGGAAAACCAACCAAACCAACATCAGCAAGAACCTTTAGTTCGAGAATTACAGGCCTTTCCACTCTTTCTTCTCCGGTTTGAGCGTAACGAGGTGTTTGATTCGTCGACGATCGAAAATTCCAGTTCCCCAGACCACCGCGGCCACCTTTTACTAAAATTTTCTCTTCCCCATCCTCGGTAACGTCAAAAATAACTTCACCAGTTTCGGCATCGCGGGCAACAGTACCCAAAGGCACTTCAATCACCTTATCTTGCCCTTCGCGACCAGTACTCCTACTCTGACTACCATCACCACCATCACCAGAGAATACGTGGCGACTATATTTTAAATGCACCAAAGTCCAAAGTTGCTTATTTGCACGTATGATCACATGTCCTCCCCGACCACCGTCACCACCATCCGGTCCACCGGTCATTGTCAACTTATCCCTGAAAAGGTGAGTTGACCCAGCACCACCAGCACCAGAACGACAAAATATTTTTACGTAATCAACAAAATTAGACCCAGCCATAATATATATTTTTAATCTATTGTACTTCAACAGGAACCAATTGTTCCTTTAAACAATTCTCCAGCAAGAAACTAATTCTTTCAAGTACATCATTTAATGATCCTATTGCATCGATAGAGTGATATACACCCTTTTCTTTATATCGCTTTGCAATTGGAGCAGTAACATCTTCATAAATCCGAAGGCGTTTTTCAATCACTTCCCTTCCTCCATCGTCTGGACGACCGGAAGACTCTCCTCTTTTTAAAAGTCGTTGAATCAGCTCTTCTTCTTCCACTTTTAATTCAATAACAATATCAACAAGGCTATTTCGTTTGGCAAGCATTCCATCAAACACGTCAATCTGCCCTTCGTGACGAGGCATTCCATCGTACACAAAACCTTTTGCATTGCTATTGCTATCTAAAAATTTCTCAACAATTCGATACGCCAATTTATCTGGAAAAAAATTTCCTCCATCAATCAATCTTTTTGCTTCTAATCCTTCCGGTGTTGCAAGTTTAATTTCTTCTCTGCACACATCACCCGTAGAAAGGTGAATTAATCCGTATTTTTTCTGAAGCAACTCCGATTGAGTTCCTTTTCCAGAACCTGGAGGTCCAAATAAAACGATATTCAACATTTACTTATCAATTACAGTATATACATCTGGAAGATTTCTACCCATTCCATCGTAATCTAATCCTCGTCCCACAATAAAATCATTTGGTATTTCCATACCCACATAATTTAATTTCACGTCACGAATTAAGGCATCTGGCTTGAACAACATGGTTGCAATCAAAACTTCTTTCGCTTCGTAATCTTTAATCTGATCCAGCGTATTGGTGATCGTAATTCCTGTATCCACGATATCTTCAAGCAAAACAACTGTTCTGTCTTTTAAGTCTTCTGTAAAGCCCATTAATTTTTTCACCTTGCCAGTTGTTCCCATTCCATCGTACGAGGACAATCGCATAAATGTAATCTGAGCATTTTCAACAGTAATTTGTTTCATCAAATCCGATGCGAACATGAAAGAACCATTTAAAATACAAATAAATAAAGGATTTGTTCCCGCAAGGTCCTTATTCATTTTCTCAGCCATTTGAGTAATTACATGGTCGATATCCTTAGCAGGAATAGACACTCTAAATTCTCGATCCAGAAGTTTTACAGTTTTCATTGATTCAATTTTTGTCTTCGTTGTCCGATTTTCCCCCTACAAGGTTTCCCTTGAAATATCGGGCGTTTAAGGCAATGCCCTAAATATCGTAAAATAAAATTATGTCTCGCTTAAAAATTTAGAAATAAAAAATGTTTCAATTCCACCGTGTTACATACATATTTTTTTTTCAAATTTACGCTTGAAAAATAGTAAGCGATGCAAGCAAGCTTGGAATTAAAACAATTCCTTAAATTTTGCTGCAAAAGTACAATTTTTTGTCATTTTATTTACCAAATCCACGAATAAAACCATATGAAAGCAAAAGTAAGTATCATAATGGGAAGCACCTCGGACCTTCCGGTTATGGAAAAAGCCGCCAAAGTCTTAAACGACTTCAAAATCCCTTTCGAGATTAATGCATTATCTGCTCACCGAACACCTGAAGAAGTTGAAAAATTTGCAAAAGGTGCTTTCGATCGTGGCATAAAAGCAATTATTGCTGGCGCAGGAATGGCTGCACATTTACCAGGAGTAATTGCAGCAATGACACCTATTCCTGTAATTGGAGTGCCAATTAACGCATCGTTAGATGGTATGGATGCACTATTAAGTATTGCACAAATGCCTCCAGGAATTCCTGTTGCAACTGTTGGTATTAATGGGGCAATGAATGCAGGTATTCTTGCTGGTCAAATACTAGCCATTGGCGATAGTGAATTACAAAAAAACGTAATCGCTTTCAAAGAAAGTCTTAAAGAAAAAATGGTGAAAGCAAACGAAGAATTAGCTTCTATCAAATACGAATTCAAGACCAACTAGAAAACAAAATAAAAAACACTGTGAAAAACCACAATACATAATCATGTATTGTGGTTTTTTTATTACATTTAACAACTTTGTACTATTGTTTATTATAAATACCACTGTAAATGTGCAAACAAACACATAATCAACAGCTAGAAGCCAATAGTTCGAAAACATTTTTTCCAACAATAATACATTTCGCTTTACAATTAAAAACATACCAAAACCCTAATGAAACCGGCAATTACAATTATAAAATATTTTCATTTTTTATGATTTAGATAATAAACCCTAAATGAAAAAAACCTATTTACTACTCCTTATTTTATTTCCAATTCATTTATTTGCATCCAATGAAAATCATTTAGCCGGAGCACGATCTCATGCCATGGGAAATTCTAGCGTTGCATTATTAGATGTATGGGCTGGCTTTCATAATCAGGCAATTCTTGCCAAATTGGATAAAATATCTTTTGGAGCCTACTACGAAAATCGTTTCGAAGTAAAAGAATTAAGTACCAAAGCATTTCATTTTAACTACCCCACTTCACTAGGTACCTTTAGCATGACCTACAAACAATTTGGTTTCAATCTATATAAAGAATCAAAAATTGGAATCGCTTATTCCCGCGCTTTAGGAAAACACTTTTGGGCAGGCTTGCAATTCGATCAAATAAAAAAAGAATTAAATCAATCCTTCGGCTCTCAAAATAAATACACTTTCGAAGCTGGAATTCTTGCAGAAATATTTCCAGATATACAGCTTGGTTTTCATATTTTTAACCCTAGTCAAACAAATTTCACAACGGTTGATTACGACGATAAAATAGCCTGCATTGCACGGCTTGGTCTTTCGTGGAAATTATCGGACCAAACTATTATTACTTCCGAAATTGAAAAAAATCTGGATTACGATACCAGAACCAAATTTGGAATTGAATATGGTATTAGCGAAACAATATCTCTGCGTGCAGGAGTATACAATCACCCAAATACGATTAGTTTAGGAATGGGATTTTCTTTTAAAATGCTGAAAGCGAATATCTCCTTTTCGCGACATCCAGTATTGGGCTACACTCCTTCTGCAGCAATAAACATCATCTTTTAGTTTGTTCCTATGTATTCCTTCAAACAAATTATTACACTCTCGTTTTTTTCTTGTTTCGCACTGATTTGTCAATCGCAAAACACAACAACACAAAGCGACTTAATTGAAAATTTGATAGAAGCAATTGCCGAAGAAAATGAAGAAGAAGTAGATTATTCGAATTTACTCGACGAACTTAACCTACTACTAATAGATCCAATAAACCTAAATAGTGCTAACGAGCAAGAACTCAACAAGCTACTTATCCTCAATAAAAATCAGATCGATAAATTTATTCAGTACCGAGCAAGTTCTGGACAAATATTTAGTCTTTACGAATTACAAGTAATACCCGGTTTTTCATCCGAAATTATTAGAACAATAGCTCCTTTTGTTTGTCTGCAGCAAATCACTAACGACAGCATAAGCCAACGAAAAAAAGCAAAACACCTTCTACTTTTAAAATCGGAGAGAACAATTGAAAACGAACTAGCTTATTCTACAGAAAATAACAACTCAAAATACTTGGGAAATCCATGGAAATATTACACCCGCTACCAATACCAATCTGCTAAAAACAAACTCTTTTTTGGTTTTACATCCGAGAAGGACAAAGGGGAGCCATTTTTCGAAAATGAAAATAAAAATGGATTCGATTTTTACTCTGGCTACCTTCAATACAATTCCAAAGGAGTTCTAAAGCAATTAAATCTAGGGGATTATCAAATTAAATTCGGACAAGGCTTAAATATATGGTCGGGACTTGGAAGTGGGAAATCCGCTTTAACCACTCATAACGCCTACAAATCTCAAGGAATTAAAGGTTATAAATCGACCGACGAAAACCAATTTCTTCGCGGATTATCTGTAATTACAGAGCCTCTTAAAAATATAAACTTAGCAGTTTTCGCTTCCCTAAAAAATAAAGATGGAAGCCTGCAGTCGGACTCGATTTCCGAATTTGTATCGAGCATTATAAATACAGGATTACATAGAAACAGTAGTGAATTCGATAAAAAACACCAATTGGAAGAAACGCTGTTCGGCTCCTATTTATCGGCCAATCTTAAAAATATAGAAGTGGGAATTTCCTATTTACACTCAAAATACACACCCGAAATAAAGGGAACTGATGCCACCTACAACCTTTACGGATTTAAAGGAAGTAATAATCAAAACATTAGCCTTTACTACGAAACTTTATTTCGTTCCATTCATTTATATGGAGAAATCGCACAAAGTAAATCGGGCGGAAGAGCCTTTTTGCAGGGAGCAAATATACAGGCTCATCCACAACTGAATTTTGAGCTAACTTACCGAAAATACGATCCTGATTATCACGCTTTATTCTCTAATGCATTTGCAGAGCAAAGTAAAACTCAAAACGAAGAAGGTTTTTACATGGGAGTTGAATTTCATCCCTACCCAAAATGGTCTGTAAAAGCATACTACGATCAATTTGAATTTCCTTGGTTACGATATACCGCCAATTCACCTAGCGAGGGGCATGAATATTTTTCGCAACTTGAATTTACACCAAACAATTCGGTGTCGATTTATTTTAGATACAAGCAGGAGAATAAACCCACAAATAATAGCTCCAATGTGATTAAAAATCTGGCTAAGCAAAAGAAAAATCAATACCGACTTCATTTATCTGCCCAAATGAATGAAAATTGGGAAATTCGAAATCGCATCGAAATTTCGCAGTTCCAAAAAGAAAACAATACTGAAAATGGATATTTACTTTATCAAGATTTAATCTATCATTGCACAAATCTTCCCATTTCCATGAATCTTCGATATGCTTTATTCGAAACCGATTCATTTAATTCGAGAATCTACGCCTACGAAAACGACATTCTTTACGCCTATTCGGTACCTGCTTATTATGGAAAGGGAAATCGAGTTTACATCAACTTTAATTGGGAAATAAATCGGAACTTTAAACTGTATGTAAAATATGCTCAAACAAAATATGCCAATCAATCAAGTATTGGTTCGGGAAACTCCGAAATAACTGGAAATACCAGATCAGAAATTAAATTCCTACTTAAAATCCGCTTATAAAGTTTGTAATAATTTCGGTTTCTAAGAATCCTTTCTTATTTTCGAAACCCAAACCTATTTCCTATGAAAAAAATAATTAATCCGTATATAACAACCGAAAATGGAAACTGTTTTGGTTGCTCTCCAAAAAATGAACAAGGCTTACAAATGGAATTCTTCGAGGATGGCGATTTTATAGTCTCTAATTGGAATCCAAAAGCACATTTGGCTGGCTTCAAAAATGTATTACACGGAGGAATTCAAACCACTATTCTCGACGAAATTGCCTGCTGGGTAGTTTTTGTGAAATGCGCAACCAGTGGCGTTACCACTGCCTTAAATGCAAAATTTAGAGGTACTGCCTTTACGGATAATGGATTGCTAACCGTTCGAGCAAGATTAATATCTAAAGAAAAAAAGTTTGCGAACATTCACGCAGAAATACTAGATGAAACTGGAAAAGTTTGCTCTGAAGCCGAAGTTCAATACATGATTTTTCCACCCGAAATGGCCAAGAAAAAGTTTGGATACCCTGGTATTGAGGCATTCTACGAATAGTATTAGTCCAAACCAAGATCGTCCTTGTATTTCAGCCATCGTTTTTCTTCCATTTTCATAAAACGTCCAAACTTATAAGGAGGATCTATTGAAATATCCATCAACTCGTTGGTAAATGGATGATGAAATTGAATTGCTGTTGCACAAAGAAACAAACCCTTTTTGCGAAGAATCTCCCCTTCGCTACCATACAATTTATCTCCCAGAATTGGAGTTCCCATGCCTGCCATATGAATTCTTAGCTGATGAGTTCGTCCTGTTTTGGGAAACAAGTGAACCATGCTTAAAAATTGATTACGAATTGAATTATTCCTTCGAATTACCTGAAAAGAACTAACGGCATCCTTTCCATCAACAGGCATATCCACTTTCCCTTTATCAGGCAAACTGCCAATAACCACGGCAGTATATTGCTTATTTACTTCTCTATTTTCGAATTGCACTCCCAAATTACCAATGGCTTGGGATGTTTTAGCAATTAATAGCAAACCGCAAGTAGGTTTATCTAAACGATGAACCGGTCGAAAAACTGGCAAGGCATCCAAACAGGACGATAATTTTAAATTAAATGGTAAGGCATTTTGAATAGAGCGATACATATTCCCACTTACCGAAATTCCCGCAGGTTTATTAACTACCGCAATATGCTCATCTTCATAAACAATCTCTAACTGCAGTTCATAAACCTTTGCTGGTGGCAACTCCAAATCGCACAATTCAATTCGTTGCCCCGACTGAACCCACAAAGCAGTTTTTCCTAGAACTCCATCTACCAGAATCCGCCCTCTTTTTATCGCTTTTTTCATTCCCTGATAAGAGGATATGGAAACGAATACAGAAGGAGCATAATCCTGCAAACGAATATCACTTATACCTTCCGGAACAATATGCGATTCGATTACTTTCACAATATTTTAATTTGAGTTTCTATCTCTGAAAGATAAAACAAAATAAAGATACATCCGGCTTATCTTTTTTAAACTTAGCCAAAAACTATTCTATTTTACAACACAAAAAGCATTAACCCACTAGTTATTCTTTAATTGCGCCTCTAATTTTAATTCTTAACAAATTAAAATAACAAAAATAAAATATCGCGCAAACCTTTGTTTCTGATAGATGTCAGTATTTCAAAACACAGACTAAGCGATTTAAAAGTTTGAAATTTAAAAAATTTACTATTTTTGCGCCTTATTAGTAAAAGTATCATCTGGGAAACTGGTAGTATCCGGTAAGAAAAAAAACCAATATTTTCTTGCACCGGCCAAAAAACAAAAGGATGAAAAAGACAAATGCTGCACGCATTTTAGATCGGGCAAAAATTGAATATGAGATTATCGACTACGACGTGGATCCAATAGAATTGGGTGCAGAGCGTGTAGCCGAAAAAACTGGTCAACACATTCAATTTATCTACAAAACACTTGTCCTTACCGGAGATAAAACAGGCACAACCATAGCTTGCATTCCCGGAGCATCCGAACTTGATTTAAAAGCTTTCGCAATACTTAGTGGTAATAAAAAATGTGCCATGCTTCCCATGAAAGATATTCTGGAAATCACTGGTTATATTCGTGGAGGTTGTTCTCCTCTTGGCATGAAAAAAGATTTCCCCCTTTTTATCGACGAAAGTGCTTTTAAGCTAGATCACATATTAATTAGCGCAGGCTTAAGAGGTAAACAACTGAAGGTGAAACCTCAGGATATTCAAAAAGTAACCAATGCCAAAACTGGCAATCTATCAACTCCTAAATCTTCGTTAGCATGATAAACAGCAAGGCTATTATTTGGGATTATAACGGAACACTTTTAGATGATCTTTCGATTGGAGTGCAATGTATTAATACAATGCTTGCAAAAAGAGAACTTCCTGTTTTAAGTGAAGATAGCTATCGAGAACTTTTTACATTTCCTGTTAAAAAATATTACGAATCGGTAGGATTCGATTTCGCTAAAGAAGATTGGAATCTTACAGCAAAAGAATTTATTTCAAATTACACAAATCTACTGCCTCAATCTACCATTTTTCCTGAAGCCATTGAGCTTCTTTCGCATTTTTCATCCTTAGGAAAACAACAATTTATTCTATCGGCAATGGAACAAAATATGCTGAACAATTCGGTTGCCAATGAAAATATTGGCAAGTTTTTCTCCGAAATTTCGGGTATTGATAACATTTTTGCCAGCTCGAAAATTGCAAATGGAATAAAAATGATCGAAAATCACCAGCTAAGTCCTAAAGAGGTTTGTCTTTTGGGAGATACAAGCCACGATTACGAAGTGGCCAAAGAATTAGGATGTGAATGCATATTAATAGCGGCAGGACATCAATCTATTACAAAATTAAAACAGACTGGTTGCCCCATAGTGGTCAATCATCTTAACGATATTATAAAGAATTAAACAACCATTTTTATTTTTTAAACAACCTATTTTATTTACTAAAACAATCTTACAAAGATGAAAAAACTAATTGTAATCTTCGCGGTTCTTGTTTCATTCGCGGCTAGCGCACAAAACTTCCAATTACATCGCGATTTAGACCGTGATCAGTTCACATCTACATTCGAAATGTTTAAAATGGACAAATGGGGTAACACTTTTACCTTTGTTGATTTTGATTACGATGCAGAAAATGGAATCAACCAAGGTTATTTTGAGATTGCTCGTGTATTGAAAACAGAAAAAATGCCTATCGGAATTCACATTGAATACAATGGCGGTGTTGGAAGTTTTGAAACTCCGGATATGAACTTTGGATACACAATTAACAATGCTTGGATTTTCGGTTTAAACTATGCTAAAGGTGGTGCTCAATCGGGATTCTCTGCTTACGCAGGTTACAAAGCAATTAAAGATGCTGACGAAGCTAACTTTCAAGTAACAGGAACATGGTATGTTAACTTTTTAGACGGAAAAATGACATTCTCTGGTTTTGCTGATCTTTGGACAGAAAACGGATTGTCGGACGACACCGTGTTCTTAACCGAGCCTCAAATTTGGTATAACGCTACAAAAAACTTATCCCTTGGTAGTGAAATTGAAATCTCTAACAACTTTGCTGGCGACGACTTCGAAGTTCGTCCTACTCTTGCTGTAAAATGGAATTTTTAATCCAAACCGAATTAAAAACAAACAATCATGTTAGATAAGTTTTTTAATATTACCGGGCAAGGTTCAAGCATGAAGACAGAGATTGTCGCTGGCTTAACCACCTTTGCTACCATGGCATATATTCTTGCTGTAAATCCATATTTTCTATCTGTTGCAGGTATGGATTACGGTGCCGTAATGACAGCAACTGCATTATCAGCAGTTATTGCCACTTTAGTGATGGCATTGGTTGCTAAACTTCCTTTCGCTTTAGCTCCTGGAATGGGACTAAATGCATTTTTTGCATTCACTGTGTGTGGTGTAATGGGATGTAGCTGGCAATTAGCTCTTACTGCAGTATTTGCAGAAGGAATCATCTTCCTTTTGCTTACATTTTTTAATGTCCGCGAAGCCATTATTAATTCTATTCCAACCAATATCAAACATGCCATTTCGGTAGGTATTGGTTTATTTATTGCATTTATTGGATTGGCTCATCAAGATGTTGCAATTATTGTTCAAGGACAAGGAATACCTGTTCATTTAGGTAATCTTCATGCTCCTGGTGCACTACTTTGTATTTTAGGAATTATCGTTATTGGTGTTCTTTTAATTCGCAAAGTAAAAGGCGCAATCTTAATTGGTCTTCTTATTATCACTGTAGTTGGATTAATTCCTGGATTAGAAATCACAAATCTTCCGAAAGATGGTGCTCTAGTAAGTCTTCCTCCATCTCTTAAGCCTATTTTCTTCCAATTTGTGGGATTTGAAGAAATTCTATCCTGGAAATTTGTTTCTATCCTATTCGTTTTCCTTTTTGTGGATATGTTCGATACTGTAGGAACTCTGGTAGGTGTAGCTTCGAAAGCTGATCTTTTGGATGAAGAAGGAAGAGTACCTCGTGTAAAGCAAGCTCTTTTTGCCGATGCAATTGGAACTACTGCTGGTGCGGTTCTAGGAACATCAACTGTTACCACTTATGTGGAAAGTGCTGCAGGTGTTGCTGAAGGTGGAAAAACTGGTATGACTTCATTGGTTGTAGCTTTCATGTTCTTCCTAGCTTTATTCTTCACTCCTTTATTCACTATGATTCCTGCTGCAGCAAGTTCATCTGTTCTTGTTATCATCGGTATTTTCATGATGAGTCCAATTACCAAAATTAACTTTGAGGATTACTCCGAATTTATTCCGGCTTTCCTTACCATGATTATGATGCCTCTTTCCTACAGCATCGCAGAAGGTATTGCATTCGGTATGCTTTCTTACGTTATTTTAAAAGTGTTAACTGGTCGTTACAAAGAGCTAAACATTGCCATGATTTGTATTGCCTTTATATTTGTTTTAAAATACGTTTACAATATTGGTGAGTAATAAAATATCTCCAAAATAATTACTATCCTTCCTACTTTGTAGGAGGGATTTTTTTATGCCAACAACTCCTGGAAAAAGACAAGCCCTGACACATCTTAACATCACCATAATGCTTTTTCGTCACCGTTTTTTAGCCACTCATCCAAACTTTATTACATATTCTTCGTTAAAGAATATGTATGGGAATAAGAAAAAAGAAAGATATGAGAGCGATGAGAGTAACAATTTGGGGAATTCTTATTTTACTAGGAACAATATCCTGTTCCAATTCCGAAGAGGAAATGAATATGGAAATGCAAATCACAAATTCGGTGAATATTGAAGAAAATGCCATGGTAAATTGCATTTTAGAAGATATATTATCGGAGGTAGAAAAAAATGTGATCTTTGCTGATAATAACACAAATATTGCAAGCAATACTAAACAAGACTCCATCCCTATGATTAAAATAAGTGGTGATGAAAAATATAGATCCTCAACAAAAACCATCAGTATCGACTACGGCTCTAACAATCAAGTTGATCATTTAGGAAGGCATAAACGCGGACAAATCCATAATGAAATTACAGGACGATACCTGACCAATGGAACTCGGCAAAATATTCGCTTCGAGGATTTTTGCATTAATGATATTAAAATAGAAGGGAAAATAGAAATCATATCGAATGGTTTCAACGATTATGAGCAACTTAGCTTTACAATTTCTTACGATAGCATTCTACTAGTGTCTGAAAATGGATTAAAATACAGTATATCAGGAACTAAAACAAAGGAATGGATAAGCGGATATGATACTCCTGAAGACCTTTGGGATGATCAATTTTTAATATATGGCGAATGTCACGGAATCAATTCTGAAAATAGAGAATACAATTCAAAGATATCAACACCATTGTTAATAAGTCGTGCGTGTGAGTTCATTTTATCCGGCGAAACCGAATTTCAAGTTGAAACCGAAACGATATTCTACAACTTTGGCGATGGAATGTGCGACAATAAAGGATATTATACACAAAATGGAGAAGTTACCAATTTCGAATTTGGAAGGTATTCGTTTAGAAAAAGAAACTAAACCAATCAATTATTGATGCATAAATGGTAATTACATCAATTTAATTTCAGAATAGACTTTCAAATGCATTAATTTTTAGCTGTATGAGGCCAAAAAGTAAAGCATAGCCAAGTAACTGCGCATCTTTTTAACGAAGATATAGCTGAAAAAAACATTTTATATATACTTATTTTGATGTTAATTTGGTATTAGTTAGTGTTAAACAAAAAGAAAGCCTCAATTGAGGCTTTCTTTGCATGTATAATATAAAGTTGTCTAATTTATTTTACCTTACTTCCTTTAATCGGTTTTGATCTATCTGGCAAAATTAGATTCAAAATAACTCCCACCAACGAAGCAAGACCAATTCCTGCCAAGGAGAAAGTTCCGTATGAAATTTGTGCTCCTCCAATTCCAACAGTTAAAACAATCGAAATAATAACTTGATTTCTAGTCTTCGAAAAATCGGTTTTTGCATCCATCAAGGTTTTAATTCCAATACTGGCTATCATACCAAATAACAATAACATAATTCCACCCAAAACGGCTTGTGGTATGGTTTTCAAGAATGCACTTACCTTACCAATTAAAGAAAACGCCACTGCTGTAACCGCAGAAATACGAAGAACACGAGGATCGGTAACTTTAGTTAATGCAATTGCTCCGGTCACCTCTGAATAAGTAGTATTCGGTGGTCCTCCAAAAAATCCAGCGAAAGCTGTTGCAATACCATCACCAAGTAAAGTTCTGTGCAAACCAGGATCTTTCACAAACTTCTTATTTGCCACTCCTCCAATAGCATACATATCGCCAACGTGTTCAATAATAGGTGCAAATGCAACCGGAAGCATATACAATATTGCACTCCAGTTTAATTCTGGACGAACAAAATCAGGCAATGCGAACCAAGCCGCGTCATTTATCACTTGAAAGTCAACCGCACCCAATATTACAGAAAGAATATAACCAACTACTATCCCAATAAAAATGGGTATTAGTTTGATCATTCCTTTACTATAAACCACAATTATTACGGCAGTTAATAAGGAAACTGAAGAAATTACCCAGTTTGTTTTTGCCATATTTACAGCAACCGGGGCAAGCGAAAGTCCAATAATCATGATAACTGGACCAACTACAATAGCAGGGAATATTTTTTCGATAACACGTAATCCCCATACTTTAATTACTGCGGAAACAATGCCATACACCAGACCAACAGCAATTAGACCTGAGAGAGCTCCGGGCATACCATACAATTCTGTAGCAGCTACAATAGGAGCAATAAAGGCAAAACTACTGCCTAAAAAAACAGGAACCTTACCTTTTGTGATTAAATGAAAAATCAAGGTTCCGATTCCTGCTGTAAATAATGCGACTGATGGGTCAATTCCGACTAATAAAGGGACGAGGACTGTTGCTCCAAAAGCAACAAACAAGAACTGAATCCCGATAATAATTCTTTTCGCGGGACTATCAAAGTTCGGCGCGCTGGTTTCTTGAGATAGGATCATAAAATTGGTTTAGATTTTTTACAAATTGGCGCAAATATAGCAAGTATGCCTCGAAGATCAAATTTGAATAGGCATTTTTGGATAGATTCCTCCTACTAATGTTAGATACAAACTCAATAAATTCAAGTGCATCAAACCATCCAGCTAAAAAATAAAAAAACTAAAAAAAAGTGCAAACGAATGGAATTGTAACAATCTGTTTACTATTACTGCAGGGTTAAAATGAGAATACTAGCACCTGTTTAAAATTTAATGTCGCGAACCATTAATTGAGTTTCAACTTTCCCCATGTATTCATTTTCCTGAAGCGAGTAACATACATCAAATGGCACACCACTTGAAATTCGGGGAAATAACTTCCCCATCGAAAATGCAATACCTGCTTTTACATCTCCTTCGCGAATGTCGTCGACAACCGAAAGCTTAAGATGCTCTTTATTTTTCCCTACCGGGCGACTGTAACCGTAGTCGAGAACCTGCTCACTCACAAAAACCGGAGTCATGTTTTTAGGCCCAAAAGGTTCAAACTGCTTAATGATTCGGAAAAACTTAGGTGTAATGTCCGATAATTTTATATTTGCATCAATCTTCACCTGAGGAACCAACATATCCTCGGTAATGTTATTCACTACATAATCTTCGAAACGTTTTTGAAACTCGCCAACATTCTCGATTTTCATAGTTAGACCAGCAGCATATTTGTGCCCACCAAAATTCTCTAACAAGTCGCTGCACTCCGAAATAGCATTGTATAAATCAAAGCCATCTACCGAACGCGCACTACCAGTTGCGAATCCATTCGATTCGGTAAGAATTACCGTTGGTTTGTAATAATTCTCTATCATTCGGGAAGCAACAATACCAATAACACCTTTGTGCCAGCTACGATCGAACAGAACGGTGCTTTTTTTAGCTAAAAGAGCACTGCTTTTCGCAACTCTCTCTAGTGCCTCATCGGTAATATTGTGATCCAACTCCTTGCGATCCTCATTCATCACATCAATGGTATCTCCAATTAATATGGCCGATTCCTCGGTATCTGCAATGAGTAATTGTACCGCTCTATTTCCAGATTGAATTCTGCCAGCCGCATTAATTCTTGGTCCAACTTTAAAAACAATATCGTTTACCGTTAAATCCTTGTCAACACCAGCTAAATTTAAAATTGTTTTTAAACCCAATCTTGGTGAATTATTTAATTGTTGCAAACCAAAATAGGTAAGCACTCTATTTTCACCGGTAATAGGAACAATATCAGAAGCAATACTAACTGCAAGTAAATCCAGCAATGGAATTAAATCCTCAAAAGGCCAATTCATTTTTTGTGCCAAACCCTGCATCAGCTTAAAACCAACACCACAACCCGACAATGCATCGCATGGATAGTTACAATCCAATCTTTTAGGATCGAGAACGGCAACTGCATCGGGTAGAATTTCTCCTGGCGTATGATGATCGCAAACAATAAAATCGATGCCTTTTTCTTTGGCGTAAGCAATTTTACCAACCGCTTTAATGCCACAGTCTAAGGCAATTATTAAACTGAAATTATTTTCTGCCGCATAATCAATTCCAGCAGTTGAAACTCCGTATCCTTCCGAGTAACGATCTGGAATGTAGTAATCGATAAAGTCGAAATGCTTTCTTAGGTAGATATAAACAAGTGAAACAGATGTAGTTCCATCCACATCATAATCTCCATAAACCATTATTCGCTCCTGCTTCTGGATGGCTATTTCTAATCTTTCCACAGCTTTATCCATATCTTTCATCAGAAAAGGATCGTGCAAATCTTCCAAACTGGGGCGGAAAAATTTCTTTGCCATGTCGAATGTAGTAATCCCGCGTTGCACCAGTAAATCAGCGATTAAACGATCAACACCTAGCGAATCCATTAGTGTTTTTACCGTTTCTTCATTTCCCGGCTCATTGATTACCCATCTCTTTTCCATATACTAGAATTTGGCTAGCTAAATTAGTCAATTTCAAGCGTCATATCAAACAGTTTGCTGATATGATTCTTCAAATTATGTTTTACTTCTTCTATATCAAGCTCTTTGCCCAATTCTTTTTTTAAGGATGTTACTCCTTTATCAACAAATCCACATGGATTGATGTACTCAAAATATTTTAAATCGGTATTTACATTAAATGCAAAACCATGCATACTTACCCATCTGCTAATTCGCACACCAATTGCACAAATCTTTCGAACCGTTGGTTTTCCAACATCTAACCAAACTCCGGTAGCTCCCTCTAAACGCGTACCAACAATTCCATAATCAGCAATACAATTAATAACCGCCTGCTCTAATGTTTCAATGTACAATTTGATTCCCATATCGTAGGTTTCCAAATTTAAAATTGGATAACCAACAATTTGTCCCGGACCATGATAGGTAATATCTCCTCCGCGGTTAATTTTATGGAAAGTTGCTTCCTTTGCTTGTAGCTGCAACAAATCGAGCAGCATATTTTGCTCTTTTCCGCTTTTTCCTAAAGTGTAAACGTGCGGATGTTCACAGAAAAGTAAGTAATTGTTCGATAATTTTTTTTGATCGGCAGGAAGATCAGCATTTGCTTGTTTCGATGCAAGTACTTCGTTAAACAAATTCTCCTGATAATCCCATGCCTCTTTATAGTCTATCGATCCCAGATCGCGAAATACAGTCTTAATCATTTGATAAACTTCTTTTTAGATTCAAAGCATTTACATGGCGTTCTGCATGATACGAAGAACGCACCAAAGGTGTACTTTCTACAAATGCAAAGCCTTTTTCCAAACCAACAGTTTCATATTTTTTAAATACCTCAGGAGTAATATATTCCTTCACTTCCAAATGATTCTTGGTAGGTTGTAAATACTGACCAATCGTCATTACACGAACTCCTGCTTCCAACAAATCATCCATTACCTGATAAATTTCCTCCTCTTTCTCACCTAAACCAAGCATTATTCCTGATTTTGCAACAATACCCGAAGCCGAAATTTGTTTTAAAACCTGCAAGCTAAGATCGTATTTTGCTTTGCTTCTAACCTCGCGAGTTAATCTTCGAACCGTTTCTAAGTTATGAGAAATCACCTCCGGATTCTTATCAATTACTCTTTGAATATCTTCCTTTTTTCCGTTAAAATCGGGAATTAACACTTCTAAAGTAGTTTCTGGAGTTACCTCTTTGATACACTTAATTGTTTCTGCCCAAATTCCCGATCCACCATCTTCTAAATCGTCGCGATCTACCGAAGTAATCACAGCATGTTTTAGCTTCATCAATTTAATCGATCTGGCCAAACGTTTTGGTTCTTTCCAGTCTGCTTCTAAAGGCTTTCCTGTTGGAACATTACAAAATTTACAGGCTCGTGTACAAATATTTCCTAAAATCATAAAAGTAGCAGTTCCATTGCCCCAACATTCTCCAACATTCGGACATTTTCCGCTCGAACAAATGGTATGTAATCCATTCTCTTTTACAATTCCATTTATATATGCATAATCGTCACCCTTCGGCAACTGAATTTTCAACCAATCTGGTTTTCTTCTTGTATTCATTTTCATTACCGCTTTATTTTATACTGATGATTCAAGCTTCTTCCCGTATTTATATCAATACTATACAAACGATTAATACGTTAAAAAGAAGCGATTGATTTTCAGCAACAAACACTACAAAAAAAAATTAATTCTTCTCTAAAAACAAATTCACGCAAAGGTATTCGAAACAATTTAACTTTTCATGAAAAACCTCATCTTTTTGCTAGTTTGATGTGTCTTTCGTTATGTTTATTCAATCTAAATACCATTAACATCCTGCAATATTACCAAATATTTTTCGCTTTACAATGGCATTGCAAATAACATCCTTTTGGGTTCGGAATTAGAATTTTATCCGCAAAGTAAAACTCAGTGCGATTTAAGAACTCCAGTAAAATGTAAAAGCTAGTCGTGGCTCCATACTTTTCGGCTTTTAACATCGCAAATAGCAATAAATCCGATAAGTAAAGCTATTGAAATTAATTATTTGGACAGATTATATTATCTTTGCACCCGAATAAACTTTATTGAGATTAAGATGAATGCGTTAGAACTTAGTGAACAAGAAATCATTAGAAGGAATTCCCTTAAAGAAATGCAGTCGATGGGTATCAATCCATTTCCTGCAGCACAATATCATGTAAACAACTTTTCTTCAGATATTCTGAAAGATTTCGATCCTGAAAAGAAAAACCTTCAAGAGGTTTGTATTGCGGGTAGAATTATGAGTAGAAGAATTATGGGAAAAGCTTCCTTTTTGGAACTTCAGGATTCAAAAGGAAGAATACAGGTGTACATTACCAGAGATGATATTTGCCCGGGTGAAGATAAAACTCTATACAACACAGTTTTTAAGAAACTGACTGATATTGGCGATTTTATTGGTATTAAGGGATACGTGTTTGTTACTCAGGTAGGAGAAACTTCGGTGCATGCAACCGAAATGACCATTCTTTCGAAATCGATTCGTCCACTTCCTATTGTAAAGGAAAAAGATGGAAAAGTATACGATGCATTCAGCGATCCTGAAATGCGTTACCGTCAGCGATATGTTGATTTAGTTGTAAATCCAGGCGTTAAAGATGTTTTCTTGAAAAGAACAAAGATCATTAACTCGATGCGTGAGCTTTTCAACAGCAAAGATTATTTAGAAGTAGAAACTCCAATCTTACAGGCAATTCCTGGTGGTGCTTCTGCTCGTCCGTTCGAAACACATCACAATGCTTTGGATATTCCTTTGTACATGCGTATTGCGAACGAACTATATCTTAAAAGACTAATTGTTGGAGGATTTGATGGTGTTTATGAGTTTGCGAAAGATTTCCGTAACGAGGGAATGGATCGTACTCACAATCCTGAATTTACCGTAATGGAAATCTATGTTGCCTATAAGGATTACAACTGGATGATGGACTTTACGGAAGAAATGATTGAGAAAGTAGCACTGGATCTTCATGGAAAAACCAAATTAATGGTTGGCGATAAAGAAATTGATTTCAAACGTCCATATAAACGTATTTCCATGATGGATTCTATTCTTGAATTTACAGGAATCGATATCAATGGAATGGATGATGTTCAACTTCGTGAAGTTTGTAAAAAACTGAATATCGAAGCCGACGAAACCATGGGAAAAGGAAAATTAATCGATGAAATTTTTGGCGAGAAATGTGAAGGAAATTACATTCAGCCAACTTTCATTACTGATTATCCGGTTGAAATGTCACCGCTATGTAAAAAACACAGAGATAATCCTGAGTTAACCGAACGTTTCGAATTAATGGTAAACGGAAAAGAGCTTTGTAATGCTTATTCGGAGCTAAACGATCCAATTGATCAGTTGGAGCGTTTTCAGGAACAAAATAAATTAAGTGAAAAGGGAGATGACGAAGCAATGTTTATTGACATGGACTTTGTTCGCGCTTTGGAATATGGTATGCCTCCAACATCGGGTATGGGAATTGGTATCGATCGTTTAACCATGTTAATGACCAACGCCCAATCGATTCAGGATGTACTTTTCTTCCCTCAAATGAGACCGGAAAAGAAAGCTGCTGTTGATAGCGATGAAAAATTTGTTGCATTAGGAATTGCTCCCGAATGGATGCCAATTATTCGTAAAGCTGGATTTTTAACCGTTGCCAATTTAAAAGAGGAGAAGCCGACAAAACTTCACCAAGATATTTGTGGCTGGAATAAAAAACTAAAAATGGGATTAAAAAATCCTAGTCAAGAGGAAGTAGCTGCTTGGTTATCCTAAGCTTCTTCTAATAATATTTTCCATATCGGAGGTCGGGAATTTTTCCCTTCCTCCGATATTTAGTAAATTAGAGATCTGATAGTTACAGAAATATTTATCTAATCACACCTGACTTAAGCATAAATTCATGAATAAATCCTCAAAAATTGCCATAATTGGAGGTGGTAGCTGGGCAACGGCTATTGCAAAAATCCTTATGGAAAATGTTTCTGAGATCAATTGGTACATGCGAAACCCCGAAACCATTGATCAATTTAAAGAGTTGGGACATAATCCACGTTATATTACCAGTGCCGAATTCGAAACCGACAAAATTAATTTCTCTTCGGATATTAATGAAATCGTAAACAATTCTGACATTATTATTTTTGCAATACCATCTGCCTTCCTAAAAAATGCACTCAAAAATTTGACGGCAAGTATTAAGGATAAATTTGTTGTTTCGGCAATTAAAGGTATTGTTCCCGATGAGAATATGATTATTGGGGAGTTCCTTAACGAAAAGTTCGATGTGCCTATCGATAATATCGGAGTAATCTCAGGGCCTTGTCATGCCGAAGAGGTTGCTTTGGAACGATTATCTTACCTAACAATTGCATCTCAGGATACCAAAAAAGCAAGAGAATTGGCTCTGAAAATGGAATGTGCGTATATTAAAACAAGCATTTCGGATGATATTTATGGAACCGAATATGCTGCTGTTCTTAAAAATGTTATCGCTATTGCTTCGGGTATTTGTCACGGGCTACGTTATGGTGACAATTTTCAAGCCGTATTAATCTCCAACGCAATTCAGGAAATTAAACGTTTTGTAGATACCGTTCATCCTATTACCCGAGATATTAAAAGCTCTGCTTATTTAGGCGATTTACTGGTTACCTGCTACTCTCAATTTAGTAGAAACAGAACCTTTGGAACCATGATTGGGAAAGGCTACTCTGTAAAATTTGCTCAATTAGAAATGCACATGATTGCCGAAGGATATTATGCCGTAAGTTGTATTAAGGAAATAAATGATAAATACATGGTTCACATGCCAATAACTATGGCTGTTTATAATATCCTATACGAAAAAATATCACCAGCAATGGAAATTAAATTATTAACAGAGGATTTACGTTAAAGTTCTATTTCTATTGTAAATTTGCCTATCGAAAACACTTCGTTTTTCGAAAAGAAAAAAATACACATTGCAAGAATGTACACAAATAGCACATGCTGCAATTATTTAATTTTAAGATACGTTAATTAATTATACACATTAAACCCATTTCTGTCTTTCGCTCTGAGGGGGTATCGGTTCTGACAGGTATGGATTTTACACCTTAATTTGAAAATAATGGAACACATCAAGTTGAGTTTTGAAAAATCGTTAAGCTTTGTAAGTAAAGAAGAGATTTTCAAATTTAAAGAAGAGAGTAAAAAACATGTAACTGCTCTTCGAGAAGGAACCGGTAAGGGAAATGATTATGTTGGATGGGTAGATTTACCTTCTAAAATTACCGAAGAAGAGTTGAATGATATCGAAGCAACTGCTTTATCCTTAAAAGAAAAAGTAGAAGTATTAGTGGTAATTGGTATTGGAGGATCGTACCTAGGTGCAAAAGCAGTAAACGACGCTTTGGCTCATAGTTTCGATCAACTGAATATCGATAACGAAAATCCATTAGTATTATATGCCGGACAAAACATTAGCGAGGATTATCTGTTTGAATTAATGGATATTTTAAAAGACCTTGAGTTTGGTATCTGCGTAATTTCTAAATCGGGAACAACTACCGAACCTGCAATTGCTTTTCGCTTGTTAAAAGAATTGTTGGAAGAAAATGTAGGCAAAGAAGAAGCTCGTGAAAGAATTATTGCAATTACCGATGCTTCGAAAGGTGCGCTAAGAACACTTGCCGTTCAGGAAGGCTATAAAACATTTGTTATTCCAGATGATGTTGGAGGACGATTCTCTGTATTAACTCCAGTAGGACTTCTTCCTATTGCTGTTGCAGGCAACGATATCAAGCAATTGGTAAAAGGTGCTAAATCGATGCAGGAATATGCCTTGTCAACTCCTTTCGAAGAAAACCCTGCCTTGTTATATGCAGCTACTCGTAATGCGCTTTATGCAAAGGGAAAAGGAATTGAAATTTTAGCCAATTACAATCCTAAACTGCACAATGTTGCCGAATGGTGGAAACAACTTTACGGCGAAAGCGAAGGAAAAGAAAATAAAGGTATTTTCCCTGCAAGTGTTGATTTCACCAGCGACTTACACTCTATGGGACAATACATTCAGGAAGGACAACGAAATATATTCGAAACTGTTATTTCCATAGCGAAACCGAACCACACCGTATTTATCCCTGAAGATAAAGACAACTTGGATAAGCTGAACTTTTTAGCAGGAAGAAGAATTGATGCTGTAAATAAAATGGCAGAATTAGGAACTCAATTGGCTCACGTTGATGGTGGTGTTCCCAATTTAAGAATTGAAATGCCTCAATTGAATGAATTCTTTTTGGGTGAACTATTGTATTTCTTTGAAATAGCTTGTGGCGTTAGTGGCTATATTCTGGATGTAAATCCTTTCGATCAACCCGGTGTTGAAGCCTATAAAAGTAACATGTTTGCTTTGCTTGAAAAGCCAGGATTCGAAGAGGAAACTAAGAAAATAAAAGAAAGATTGTAGCAGTAATTGCTAGCTTGTACTATAAAAAAGATCAACCTAGGGTTGATCTTTTTTTATGCTTTTTGCCCGAAGCTTTCGCTCCAATTTCTTTTTAATATCCCGGCGGATTCGAATTCTTTTCCCAATAAACTGTCCCAAAAAAAAAGCACTCACCATAATTGGATAAGTATATAGCTGAAAGCCCAAACCAAATAAATGTCGAAATAAAATAACAAAAGGAATTGGTGCATGAATGGAGACAAACCACATTACCGAGAATTTTTTAAAGCCTTGTCGGATGTAACCAAAAGGGACATTCAAAACAAAAGTGGAGAGTGCTGCAAAAAGTAAATTTAGTTCCATTCAAACGAATATATTAATAATATCTGAATTCTCATCTTCCTTTTGATTCTACTCCGGTATAGAAGAAGAACCTTCCACTAAGACTGGCTTGCGAATATGCTTTAACAGATTACAGAGTTGATACTCACTTGCTTTTCCGCGCTCTGGTCGCATTACCAATTTTCCGATATCGGAAATTTCGAGAATATACTGCCATAATCGCTGATATTGAATATGATTCTGAATAACCAATTGTTTTCTGCGACTAATCATTTCTACTTTTTGCAAATTCATTCTTGTCATTTTACCAGTTAACTCATGTAATTCGAGCCCCAGCTCTGCAGGATATCCCTTAGCTTGAAGCGCAACTAAATTAGTGGCGATATTTTTTTCCACCTCTTTTATTCGCATCCAACTTCCTTCCACATTTTTCCTTTTAAGCTCCTGTTTTGCTTCCCGCACTCCAAAATCGGCAGGAAGCACTTGTAACTGATCTGCCGCACGAGTAGCGTACGCATCCACCCGATCTAAAAGATAGCTAATCTTTATCATCACCGCATAACGAACACTTGTCAACTTCGATTTTTCCGCGGTTATTGTTTGAACCGAAGTAAGTCGTTGGGTTTTCGAGACTTCCTCGCGCACCCTTTTTAGGTAATCCTCATTAAACTCCGCCGAAAAGGAAGCAAAATGGTGCAAATCCCTGTTCATTAACTGTAAGAGCAGATCTGCCACAATTGGTAGTTCCTCCAAACGATACTTATTATACATTTTTCCCATGTGTCTGGTATTTTTATTTTCTCCTTCCGGTGATTTTATTTGCCTTCTAAAAACAAACCATCTTCCTAACAAGATCTTTTTACCCGTTTCGTGGATTTCAATATGCCTACTCCCATTCTACTCTTTCTTCCCCTTTATTTCCCCCTACTAAACTCTGATTATTTCTTCTTAGTAAATATTACTCATCTACAACTAGGTATTTCTGGTGTCTTATTTATTATCAAAAATCTATTTTCCGGTAGAACTAAAATCTGAATTCATAAATTTGTATTCCTATTAGCTACTTCTTAGCTACAAGTTACAATATCTATTCTTACCAGCCTATACTTACCAGAAATATTTTCCACATTAATCTACTCTATAACAGGATACTACTCCCACCCATTTTATCGAATCAATTGCTTATTAAACCTTCGCTTTAGTTTAGTACAAAATCAAAGGATTATCGGATTTAATAGCGCCGAATGCTTCCCAAAATTCAATACATTTGTGAAGAAATAAAATAGTTTAGAACAATGATTTGGAGCAATAAATTTAAGGGAAGTGCTTTGGCACTATTGGCCACCATCAGCTTTTCGAACATCTATATTTTCAGTAAACTGGCAATGAAAGATGTTAGTTTGGCCTCCTTTGGCATGCTATGGTTTGCCTTTGCCTTTTTCTACAACTTCTTGTACTATTACTTTTTTACCGAAAGGAAGAAAATTGATACACTAGCTAACAAATCAAAATTCATTTTATTTGTAATTGGCTGTTCAGAAGTAATATCCATGACAGCCTTTTTTTTCTCGATAAAACTTACCGAAAACCCCGCAGTGGTTTCCTTTCTTGCAAATACCAGTCCTATCTTTGTCATTTTTATTGGATTTGTTTTCCTGAAAATACGGTACAATTTACTGGCCGTGGCGGGCATTGTAGTAACTCTTGGTGGTGTTGCCCTAATCAACTATCATAACAGCCTCGATTGGGCAAGTTTTGCCTCTCCGGCGAGTATAGCAGCACTTGTTTTTGCCTTGTTTTATGGAGTTAGCCTGGTGCTTGCCCGATCCGAAATTAAAACCATTCCCTCTAGCCTAATTACGGTAGTTCGGTCCTTGTTTTTGTTTCTGGGATTTGGATTGTATAATCTCCTTACTTTTGAACTACCGCACTACACAGCCAGCTCTCTTTTTTACATCAGTATAGGATCTATTTTAGGTCCATTTTTGGGAGTTACCCTCACATTTGCCTCCTTAAAATATGTCGACGCTTCTATCACTACCTTAATTTGCACCTTACGAAGTTTCTTTATTGTATTAGGAGCCTTCCTTTTTATGAATATTTTACCAACTGGTAATCAGCTATTAGGTGGAATTTTTATCATTTTTGGCATCGTATTGATTACCGTAGGAGATATTCGAAACAAATAATTTTAATTGAAAACCCGGGCTACTTCGCTTAAAAGATCATTTTTGGTAATTGGCATGCTAATATAACCATCGCAACCGGCAGTTATCCATTGCTCCTGTTGCCCTTTAACAGCAAAAGCTGTTTGAGCAATTACTTTTAAATCCCTATTTCTCTCTTTTACAAAAGCCAAACAATCTATCGACGATTTATTTTGAATATTGACATCCAATATCAGTAAATCTGGATTCTCTTTGTCCACCATATTTATCATGATATTTTCATTAGAGGCATGAGAAATCACAAAATTAGTCCCATCAAATAACTTTTGCAGGTAAAGAAAAGAATTGTAATCTTCCTCTGCAATCAAAACCGATTTCAATCCTAAAGACTTTTGGGGCATTACCACCTGAGAATCATTAATATCAATCGTTTCATTTTTAGAATATGGCAGTGTAAAATAAAATGTACTTCCTTTGCCTACCTCCGATTCGAACCAAATATTCCCTCCAAGAAGCTCTACAAGTCCTTTCGAAATACTTAAACCCAGACCAGTTCCGTCGTTAAAACTCTCTTCGTCCCCTTGTCTAAAACTATCAAAAATAATAGAGTGTCTACTTTTAGGAATCCCGCAACCTTCGTCTTTCACATACACTTCAATAACCGTTTCGGTTACAGACTTCTTAAAATGGTAACCTACTTCAATTGTACCGTTTTCGGAAAACTTTACTGCATTGTTTATCAGGTTATCGAGTATCTGATGAAAACGATTTACATCGGTAAATACTGCAAGTTTGCCCTCCTTAGCTGGCAAGTTTACAACCAAATTAAGATTGTTTTTTTTCTCCCACAACTCGGTCCTTTTCGCTAACTCCACACTACCTATAAATAAATCGTGCAAATTAGTTTCGGCTCTATGTACTACTACCTGATCTAATTCTAATTTAGAAATATCCACAATATCATCAATCAATTGCAATAGTCTACTTCCCGAATTTTGAATAATATTTACGTACTGCGACTTTTCCGCCTCGTCGAGATCAGTACTAACTAACAATTCCGAGAAGCCCATAATTGCATTCATAGGGGTGCGAATTTCGTGACTCATATTAGCCAGGAAAATAGATTTCAACTTATCGCTTTCCTCCGCCTTCTCTTTTGCTTTTAACAGCTCTTTTTCGGCCAACTTTAGCTCTGTAATATCTCTAGATACACCCAACACTCCAAGTAATTTACCTTCGGCATCGTACATTGGTGTTTTAATGGTTTCGGTTAATATTCTACTTCCCGTTGTTGCAGAAATAGACCAGGTAGTAAATCGCACAACTTTTTTGCTGATCAAAACCTCCTTGTCCTTTTCCCCATAGTAATCAGCAAGCTCTTTCGGGTAAACATCATGATCCGTTTTTCCAATTAGTGAATTTTCCTGTACTCCGTTAAATTGCTCAAATTTACGATTGCAGGTTAAATAAATTCCATTAGGATCTTTCAACCAAATCATCTCGGGGACTGTTTCTATCAATATTTTTAGATGAGAACGTTCATTTTCCACTAAAGCAACAGCCTTTTTCCGCATAGAAATATCGCGAACCATTGCCCAAAACCCTTTAGGTTGTTGGTTTTCATCCTTCAATAAATAAATACGGAGTTCCACAGGAATTAAAGTCCCATCTTTCCGAGTACATTCCTTTTCGTATACTTCCGAACTTCCGTTTACCAGTACCTCCTCCTCCATGATTCTTTTCTCAAACTCCCGCCATTTGACAGGAGTTACAGCATGACAATTCATACCAATCAATTCATTAGAAGTGTAACCCCACATTTCTTTGTAGGCGGTATTAAATTCAATCACATTAAAATTTAAATCCATCACCACAAATGCATCGTTCATACTTTCATACAAACGAGAATATTTTTCCTGCGTTGCGCTTAAGGCAATTTTATTCTCCCTATTTTGCCACTGCCTGTTCATTACTAAACCCAATAACATATTGGCTAGTGGATAAATTGTTAATAAAGGCCAGGAAATTTTAAGGAGGGTTGGTATCACTTTTTCTGCTGGCAAAAATAATGTACAAGCAATCATTGCCAAATGAACACTTACCCCTAGTAATAAATATTTTACCCAAGAAGGTTTATACCCAATTTTAGACCATATTTGTTTCCAGAAAATACCAATAAGTCCTGAACTTACTATCACAGCAATTCCCATAAGCATTCCCTCTCCGCCCAAAATGAAACGATAGATACCAGTAATTAGTACCGCGACTATAGTAGGAACAGCTCCAAAAAATAATCCCGAAATAGAAAGAATAACCGAGCGAGTGTCAAAAACAACGCCTGGTAAAAGTTCCCAGGACGAAAGCATTAAAATAATACCGGTACTACCCACCAAAAGTCCCGCCAAAACCTGATCCCATATAGATTTTAAATCGGTACGCCTCACCCACAAATAATCGTACAGCATACTAAATGACAACAAAATTGCCATATTCTGTATTAAACCTATAATGATGGAATTATTCATAAAAACAAAATAGTCTTAATTTTAAATTCGTAGTTCTGGTTAGCCAAAACGTAGTAGTTCACTCATCTAAAAAAAGGTATACACCAATTTCGTTTATAAGGTTGTGTTTTTTAGTGAAATTTAGTTACGAAAAACTCAACATCCTATAGGTTTAGAGCACAAAAAAAGAGTAGACCTTGTCTACTCTTTTACAATAAAAAAAATCATCTGTTTCAGAACTAAGCCATTTCCTTATTCAAATGGTGTTTTTCCGTAAATTGGTTGATTACGTGAGCTAATTTTGGATAACCAATCTCCTCTAAATCATAATAAACCCTTGTAGTTGGTTTTTTAGTTGTAATAATTCGATTTAAATCGATAGGAGTACCAATAATAACGGTATCGCAATCGCTATTATTAATAGTTGTTTCCAAATCTTTCAGTTGCTGATCGGAATAGCCCATTGCAGGAAGAATATTCCCAATGTTAGGGTAAATTTGGTAGGTTTCTTTCAATTTACCAACCAAATAAGGTCGCGCATCAACCTCCTCTGCTGCGCCAAATTTTCTAGCCGCAATAGTTCCTGCACCAATCTTCATTTCCCCATGTGTTAAAGTTGGTCCATCTTCTACAATTAAAACTCGTTTTCCACGAATCAATTCAGGATGATCAACCGAAATTGGAGAAGCACCATCGATAACAATAGCTTTTGGATTTACCATAGCGATATTTTCGCGAACGGTTTGAATTCCTTCTGGCGATGCAGAATCCATTTTATTAATTACCACTACATCTGCCAAGCGCAGATTTACTTCTCCAGGATAGTAATTCACTTCTGCTCCCGGACGATGCGGATCTGCCACCGTAATGGTTAAATCTGGCTTGTAAAAAGAGAAGTCGTTATTTCCTCCATCCCACAGAATAACATCACAACCATCCGGATCATTCTCTGCTGCGCGAACAATAGCCTCATAATCTACTCCCGCATAAATAATATTTCCACGAGTAACATGTGGTTCGTACTCTTCCATTTCCTCCACAGTACACTTGTGTTTTTTTAAATCTTCCACTGTTGCAAAACGTTGTACTCTTTGGGCAACTAAATCGCCGTAAGGCATCGGATGTCGTATTGCTATCACTTTTAAACCTTTATCCATTAACTCTTCAATCACTTTTCGTGAGGTTTGAGATTTTCCACATCCCGTTCTAGTTGCAACCACCGCAATAGTGGGCTTACTACTTTTTATCATGGTATCGCCCGGACCTAATAACTTAAAGTTGGAACCTGCCGCATTTACAATTGCGCTAATATTCATTACTCGTTTGTAGGGAACATCCGAATAGGAGAAAATACAATCGTCTACACAATGTTCTTTGATCAATTTCACCAAATCGGCTTCGGCATAAATTGGAATTCCCGAAGGATATAACGAACCCGCCAGTTCACTTGGATATTTTCTTCCATCAATATCAGGAATTTGAGCTGCTGTAAAAGCAACTACATTGTACTCCGAGTTGTCTCGAAAGTAAGTGTTGAAATTGTGAAAATCACGACCTGCAGCACCAATAATAATGACATTCTTTTTAGCCATAACTTTTGTTCTTAAGTTAAAATTAGTAATAGGTATGAGTACATAAAATTAAAAATTTTAAGGACTTAACCTAAGTTTAAATCACTTAAGTTGAAGTCATTAAGTCTGTTTCTTAACACGACAATAAAAATTGACATTGTCCTAAAACTGTTCTAACTTATTTAGTTTTTATCCCATCCATCTTTTCCAAACTAATTTTAACCGTTGAACGAAATACAACAAACCAACATCCTATATCGGTATAACTCAAGAAAACCTGCTACTCAACATGAAAAAAAAGTACTGATACACAACTTACTGCAGTCTTTGTTCCATGAAAGAACACTTACGATCTGCCATCCACTAAAGCCTTCCTAAAACGAACCCAATATTTTAATCTCCATATTTCCTTTAGCAAATTGGTAAACAGTAAAATTAGCAACATTTATAATAGTACATTCTCCAGACAAGTAGGTTTTTCGCTACTTTTAAAAATAGACTAGTACCTGTACCGCAAAAAAAAGATAGCAGAAAGAGAATGGGAAATAGCATTTATTCCTTATTTTCGAGAAACCAGAACCGCAAAAACATGAACTTTTTAGCACATCAATATCTTTCCGGAGAATCGGACAAAGTGAAGATTGGAAACTTTATTGGTGACTTTATTAAAGGAAATAAATATCAGGATTATCCTCCAGAGGTTCAGAAAGGAATTCTCCTTCATCGTAACATTGATCACTTCACCGATCATCACCCTATCGTTTTACAAAGCTCGAATCGATTTAAAAAAGGATATAAAAGGTACTCCGGTGTTGTTATTGATGTGATTTACGATCATTTTTTAGCTCGCAAATGGGATGAATATCACACCCAATCCATTTCCCGTTTTGTCAATAAATCTCACGAGATTCTTGTGAAAAACTTTTTAATTCTTCCTGCAAAGGTAAAGTTATTCCTTCCCTTTTTAATTCAAAGCAGAAGATTAGAAAGCTATTCGAGCATGGATGGATTACAAGCAGCATTAGAAATTATGGCACGCAGAACCAGTTTACCAGCCCAAACCGATTATGCTATAAAAACTTTAATCGATCAGTATAGTGATATTGAAAATGAATTTGATTTGTTTATGACCGATCTTATTGATTACGTTCGTACCGAACATCAGATTATCGTAATAACTCCAAACGATTCGCATCTAAACGAAGAAAAACAAACAACAAAATTGTAAATGCCCATAAGGAAGATCCACCATAACTAAAAAATGGCAATGGAATTCCTATCACCGGTGCAAGCCCAATAGTCATTCCTACATTAATCGCTAGGTGAAAAAACAGAATGCATGCCACTCCGTATCCATAAATTCTACTAAAAGGAGATCGTTGTCGTTCCGCCAAAAACAGTAAGCGAATTATTAATGACATCAGAAAGATTAAAACAGCTGTAGAGCCAACAAAACCCCATTCTTCGCCAACAGTACAAAAAATAAAATCGGTACTTTGCTCTGGCACAAACTTAAATTTTGTTTGCGTTCCATTCAAAAAGCCTTTTCCTGCAAATCCTCCAGACCCAATCGCAATTTTTGATTGAGCTACATTATATCCAGCACCCGAAGGATCCGATTCAATTCCTAACAAATCGTTAATCCGTTCCTGTTGATGAGACTCTAAAATATTTTCGAACAAATAACTTACCGAAAAGGTAAAAAACAGACTTCCCACTGCAATAAGAAGCACCCAAATTGCATGCTTAAGACGTTCTTTATAAATATAATATAAGAAGGGAATAAAATTTAAAGCTATTGATAAATTCAAAATCGTATAAGCCGATAGTTTTAATTCCATCACCTGAACTACTCCCCAAACCAATGCAAATCCAATAAGAATAGCCGTAACCCCAATTCCAACTTGTTTCCAACGTGTTCCAATAAATTTTAAGGAGATAAATGCAAAGGCTAAAATAATTAAGAGTACATATAATTCGGGCATTAGCAAGGTAATTATAAACAATACCGCTGCTAAAACTCCAACGAACAGGGCCACTCCCGAAAGACCTTCGCGATACAAGACTAATATAAAAACAATATATACCAAGGCAGAACCAGCATCTCGTTGCAAAATAATCAGAACCGCAGGGGTAAATAGTATTACTCCCGATATAAATAAGGACTTAAACTTATGAATCTTAAAATTAAACTGACTTATGTACCTGGAAATAGCCAAACAAGTAGCAAATTTAGCAAACTCGGCTGGCTGTAAACGAATACCACCAATTTCGAACCACGATCGTGCTCCATTTACCTCTCTTCCAAAAATCAGAACGGCTATTAGAAGAAAAATCATGAGTAGATAGGTGGGATAAGCAAATGCCGAAAAGAATTTTCCTTCGATTAACAGAATAACCATTGCGAGGAAAAAAGCCGCACCAATCCACATCAATTGTTTTCCATATCTCTGACTAATATCAAAAATACTTTGGTGTTCTTCATTATAAACGGCAGCGTAGATATTTATCCATCCCAAGAAAACAAGCAGAACATATAAAAAAATTGTCCACCAATCCAGATTCTTTAACAAATTTACCTTTCTTGTCATTCCAACTTTCTTATTTATTCAACAACTCCAGGACTAGGAGCAGCAACCTGATTGATTAAATCAGCCTCAAGCATCCTTTTTTCGATCCATTTTTTGCTCTCTGCAATCTCTCCTTTTAAATATTTTTCAATCATTAAACCAGAAATTGGTGCTCCATATCTACCTCCCCATACGCCATTTTCAACATACACTACAATAGCAATCTTTGGATTTTCGCGTGGTGCAAATGCCACGAAAACAGAGTGGTCTGCCTCATCAGAATTTTGTACCGTTCCCGTTTTACCACACACCCGAATATCCTTTACTGCAGCCAATGTTCCTGTACTTCCTGCTCCACCAGAAACAACCATCTCCATTCCATCAATTATAGGCGTGAAATGAGAAGAATCAACGGTCGTATAATGTTTCTCTAAATACTTATTATCCAAATAATTATCTTCCCCAACGCCTTTAACAATATGGGGAATATAATAGTATCCTTTAT
Source organism: Labilibaculum filiforme (assembly GCF_002843315.1). Classification (GTDB taxonomy): domain Bacteria; phylum Bacteroidota; class Bacteroidia; order Bacteroidales; family Marinifilaceae; genus Labilibaculum; species Labilibaculum filiforme. The sequence continues at coordinate 527,923 of NZ_MVDD01000001.1, forward strand.
TAGCAATTGCCGCAACCATATTTGCCATTTGCATCGGTGTAATCTGCAACTCTCCTTGTCCAATTGCAAGCGAAATTGCATTTAAAGCCCTCCAATTGGTTCGATACTTGTTCTGATAATATTCATTCGTAGGAATGGATCCTGATTTTTCATTTTGAATATCCACACCCAACTTATCTCCAAACCCAAAAGAGATAACATGTTGTCTCCATTTGGTATAGCCATTTTGAACAGATCCAAACTTAGGACTCTCTAAAGTATAGCGAAATACATTCGCAAAGTAGGCATTACAAGATTGCTGTACTGCTTGTCGTAAATCAAGTGGAGAAGAATGGGCATGACATTTCATGGTAAAATTACCAGCATGATAACCATGCTGACATTCGAATCGGGTAGAAGGACTAATTACACCTTCTTGAAGAGCAACTAATCCATTAACGAGTTTAAAAATAGAACCCGGAGGATAAAGCGCCAACATCGTGCGATCAAATAAAGGCTTTAAGGAATCGTTCTGAACCATCATTTGATAATTCTTATTCATTGCTCGTCCCACAAACATTTCTGGATCGTAACCTGGACTCGATATTTTTGCTAATATCTCCCCTGTTTGAGGTTCAATGGCAACAATTCCACCTTTTTTATTTTGCATTAGCAATTCACCATATTGTTGCAAATCAATATCCAAACTACTGTGTAAATTTTTACCTGATACCGCTTGTTTATCAAATTTACCGTCGCGAAAAGAACCTTTAATTCGGTTAAAAACATCTACCCAATAAATTTTCACACCCTTTTCACCACGCAACTCCTTTTCGTACATCCGCTCTATACCGCTTTTCCCAATATAGTCTCCTTGTCGAAAATAAGGGTCACTATTAATTTCCTGATTGGTTACTTCTCTCAAATATCCTAATGCATGAGCGGCGCTGTTTAATGGATATTTACGCAAGGTTCTGGTTTGAACAAAAAAGCCTGGATACTTATATAACTTCTCCTGCAAAACAGCATATCTTTCGGAGGACAACTGTTTTAAAAAAATAGATGCTTTTCGATAAGAATAACGTTTTGCTTTCGCAATTCCTTTAATTAACTCCAGCTTTTCGATTCCCAACAATTGGCAAAAGTCAGTTGTATCGAAAACATCTAGTTGTTTAGGAATTAACATTAAATCGTAGGCCGCTTGATTGTACACCAACAATTTCCCATTACGGTCATAAATTAATCCCCTTGCCGGATATTGTGTTACCTGACGTTGAGAGTTATTCTCTGCTGACAATTTATAGGTGTCGTCAATTATTTGAAGGTTAAATAAACGAATAATAAAAATTAGCACAACCAGAATGAATATTCCGCCAATAATATATTTTCGGTTCGAGAAATTATTCATTTAAGTAGTAATTAAACTATTTTTTAAACAACAAAAATTGTGATGTAATGAGTAAACTTAGCGTAAAGAATGTACTAAAAATGATTCGAATAATAGTTTCACTAAAATTGGAAAATGAAAATACTTCTATAAAAAATAAAAAACTATGATGCGCTACCACTAATAGAATACAATACTTTAAAAACCATCCGAATCCATAATGCTGAATACTTGGAGTTGTTCCTTGTTCATATCCATCTCGTACCGATAAATAATTTAATATATACGGACGCAAGTAGGCCATAAAAACACTAGCAGAAGCATGCATTCCTGGAGTGTTGGAAAAAACATCAACACTTAAACCAAGAAAAAAAGCCAACATTAGTAACAACCAGTTAGGTGTCTCGAACGGAAGCAATAATATAAATAAAACATACAGGTAAGGATTTAAAAATCCACTAATCTGAATATTATTTAAAATGGCTACCTGAATAAACACAAGAACCACAAATCTTAAGGTATTTTTTATGATCTGATTCATTCTGTTTCCTCCTTTTCCAATTCTAACCGTTCCGACTTCATCAAATCTCCAATCACTTTCACATACGATATGCTTCTAAAATCATTTGTAAAGGCGATTATCACTTCATGAAAATTACCTCCTGAACTTGGTAAAATTTCCTGTATTGTTCCCAGCAACAAACCCTCCGGAAAAATGGAAGAGTAACCACTAGTAACTATTGTATCGCCTGTTTGAATAGACACGTGAATTGGAATTTCGTACAATCGTGCTGTTTTGTAATCTTTGCCATCCCAAGTAAGAGAACCAAAATAGTTATTCTTCTTAATCTTGGCCGATACACTTATTCGACTATTTAATAAGGAAATTACGGTGGAAAAATTATTAGAAACACCTTTTACCACACCAACTACACCATGATCCGTAACCACTGCCATTTCGGGTCGAATACCGTGCAATCTACCTTTATCTAAAGTAATATAATTCAATTGCTTATTTACGGAATTATTAATGATTTTAGCTGTTCGATAAAGATATTGCTGTTGATAAATGGAATCATGATAAAGAAAGGAAGAATCAACAGATAGTTTAAAGGAGTCACCTAAAAGATTTTTTAAACGAGCATTTTCTTTGTTTAAATCTTCGTTGATTTTTGCTAATGCCAAATAATCAGTTGTTGATGAAACCCGCTTGTATAAATTTCCACTAACCGCATTACTCGAATTTAGGAATTCGGTTTTTTGATAGTTATTGTAGCTAACTAACAATAACATACAAAAAATTTCAATTACAATAAATAGGATCGTAAAATGAAATCTTACGATAAAATGTAATAAATTCTTCATTCAAAAAATCAAAATCCTGTTAAACCAAAATAAGTTTCCTTCCTGATTATCTCATCAGGAAGGAAAACTTATCTACATTTTTTAATGCTATTCCAGTACCACGAGCTACAGCCCTTAAAGGATCTTCGGCAATGTGAAATGGAATATTTATTTTATCTGTTAATCGCTTATCTAATCCTCGAAGCAAGGCTCCTCCACCAGCTAAATAAATACCTCTATTTACAATATCGGCATATAATTCTGGAGGTGTTTGTTCCAATGCACTTAAGATCGCGATTTCAATTTTCGAGATTGATTTCTCTAAACAATGTGCAATTTCCTGATAAGATACCGGCACTTCAATAGGTAGTGCAGTCATCTGATTTGGTCCTTGAACGCGAAAATCATTTGGTGGCTCTTCCAATTCAGACAAAGCCGATCCTACCTGAATTTTAATTTCTTCAGCAGTTCTTTCACCAATTTTGATATTGTGCTGATGCCGCATGTACTCCTGAATATCAGAAGTTAAATCATCACCCGCAATACGAATCGATTTATTGGTTACAATTCCACCCAGAGAAATAACAGCAATTTCTGTAGTTCCACCTCCTATATCCACTACCATATTTCCTTCAGGAGCTTCCACATCAATTCCGATTCCGATAGCTGCCGCCATTGGCTCGTAAATCATGTATACATCACGCCCACCGGCATGCTCTGAAGAGTCACGAACCGCTCTCATTTCCACTTCTGTACTTCCCGAAGGAATACAAATTACCATTCGCAATGATGGTGGAAACAAACGAGGCTTTTTGTTGATCATTTTGATCATCCCACGAATCATTTGTTCGGCGGCATTAAAGTCGGCAATTACGCCATCTCTTAGCGGACGAATCGTTTTTAGATTTCCGTGAGTTTTGCCTTGCATCTGGCGTGCTTTTTCGCCAATCGCAACCATTTTCTCGGTGCGACGATCAATAGCTACAATTGATGGCTCATCAACAACAATCTTATCGTTACAGATAATAATTGTATTTGCAGTTCCCAAGTCAATCGCGATCTCCTGAGTTAAAAATGAAAAAAATCCCATATGGTAGTTTAAATCTCTGTTATCTTATTTTTAATGCTTAAAATGTCTCATTCCTGTAAACACCATAGCAATTCCAAATTTGTTAGCCGCTTCAATAGAATCCTTATCTCTTATCGAACCTCCAGGTTGAATAATCGCTGTAATTCCTGCTGCATGAGCTGCCTCTACACAATCTGAAAATGGGAAAAATGCATCGGATGCCAAAACACTCCCTGCAATTCGATCCCCTCCCTGACGAATGGCATTCTCTAAGGCCCAAATACGACTTACTTGTCCTGGACCAACACCACTTGTAGTTTTATTTTTTGCTATGGCAATTCCATTTGATTTTGCATGCTTAACTGTTTTCCATGCAAACATCAAATCTTCCATTTCTTTTTCGGATGGTTCTCTTTCAGTAACCACCTCTAATTTTTCACCAATTAATTCCTTATCCATTTCCTGAATTAAGAAACCGCCTAAAACTGTTTTTCCTTTAAAGGAGGAATAATCTGTTTTTAAAATTTCGGGCAATTCCAACAATCTTAAATTCTTTTTCGCTGTTAAAACCTCAATAGCTTCCTTACTAAAAGATGGTGCAACAATTACTTCCAAGAATATACCGCTCATGATTTCAGCTGTTGCCTTATCTATTTCACGATTGGCAGCTACAATTCCACCAAAAATAGAAACCGGATCGGCATCGTAAGCTTTCTGAAAAGCTTCTGATATTGTTTTGGCGCTACCAATTCCACATGGATTTGCATGCTTTGCCGCAACAATTGTTGGCTCTTCGAACTCTTTTAATGTCTCCAAAGCACCATCTGTATCTCCAATATTGTTGTAAGATAGTTCTTTACCATGGATTTTCTTAGCTGCGGTCAAAGTTCCTTCAGTTTCCTGAATTTGACTGTAAAAAGTCGCATTCTGGTGAGGGTTCTCTCCGTAACGAAGATCTTGTTTCTTTTCGTAGGTAATCGTTAATGTTTTAGGCGATGTAATTTTCAGTTTTTTGTTAAAATAACCAGAAATTAAAGCATCGTAATGAGCCGTATGCTCAAACACCTTTGCAGTTAAATATTCTTTTGTTTCGATACTTGTATCACCAGCTGATTTTAATTCTTCAATTACTTTTGAATAATCTTCAGGATCGGTAATTACAGTAACAAATTTATAATTTTTTGCTGCAGCCCTTAACATCGTTGGACCCCCTATATCAATATTTTCAATAATTTCTTCGTGACCAGCCTCAGGATTTAAAATTGTTTCTTTAAACGGATACAAATTGCAAACAACAATATCTATTGGCTCAATTCCCAATTCCTTCATTTGAGCGATGTGCTTTTCATTATCGCGAATTGCCAAAATTCCACCTTCCACATTTGGATGCAAAGTTTTTACTCGTCCATCAAAACATTCTGGAAATTTCGTTAAATCAGAAATATCCATCACGGGAATTCCTTCTGCTTTAAACTTTGCAGATGTTCCTCCAGTAGAGATGATTTCCCATCCTAAATTGGTTAATTCTCGGGCAAATTCAACTACGTTCGTTTTATCAAACACACTGATAAGCGCTCTCTTCATAATTCTCTTATTTGGGTAATTTTATAAAATGGTGTAAATTTCATTTCCATCTAAAAAATGAAATTGGCTTAAACAAAGCTATAAATACTTTAAATACAGCAACTTATTAGCCTTGCAAAAACCTCCTGCAAAGTTAAGAAAAACCTAAAAAAAACCACCGTCTTAAAAAGATTTTTATTGAACTTTTTCATTATATCATAATATCACACAACATCGAGTAGAAAAAAATGAATTTATCCTTCTTACAACTACCGCTACAATTCAATTTTGCCTTGTAAAACAGACTAAACAAGACTTAAAAAATAAGCTCCAATTGAAAGGTAAATAAAAAGACCTACAATATCATTTAAGGTAGTTACAAAGGGTCCTGTTGCCAAAGCCGGATCAATTTTCATTCTATGAAGCGTTAATGGAATTAAAGTTCCAAACACCGAAGCAAAAATAATTACTGCAAACAATGCAACCGAAACGCTAATTGTTAGACTAAAAGAATGACCAACCATAAATAGATTAACCAGAAAAACCAATCCCGAACAAATTATACCATTCACAAATGCTCCCATTAATTCTCTTAACAATCGACTAAAGGTACTTTCAAAACCCAAGGAATTACTCGCAAGCCCTTGCACAATAATCGCTGCTGACTGAACACCAACATTTCCACCCATAGCAGTAATCAAAGGAATAAAGAATGCCATTGCAGTATAATTACCCAAATCACCTTCATGTCCTGATATCACAAAAGCACTAATAAGTCCGCCCATCAAACCAATTAACAACCAAGGCAAACGAGCTCTTGTTTGAATCCAAACCGAGTCACTCGACTCTACATCTTCGGTAAGACCAGATGCCATTTGATAATCTTTCTCGGCTTCATCACGAATTACATCTACCACATCATCTATGGTAATGCGCCCCATTAATCTGCCAATACTATCAATAACCGGTATTGCTACAAGGTCATACTTCTCCATAATTCGAGCAACTTCCTCGTCATGCTCATCGGTATGCACCGACATCACATCAGGTTGGTAGATATTACTGATTTTTGCAGATGTTGGACTTAATATCATGATTTTTAAAGAAAGAGTTCCTTTTAAAATACCATCATCATCAACAACATACACGTAGTAAATTTCATCGATATCTTCTGCTTGACGACTTAATTCTCTAAGGCAGGTTAGAACGGTCCAATTCTCGTTCACCATCACCAACTCTTTCGCCATCAAACCACCAGCAGTATCCTCGTCATAATGAAGCAGATCGACAATATCCCCTGCTTGCTCGATATCCCCAATATGGGCTAAAATTTCCTCTTTTTGCTCATCCGACATTCCTCCGATCACATCGGCGGCATCATCAGAATCCATTCTATTTATAAATTGTCTGGCTATAACTTCAACCGGCAACACCTTTAAAAAACGATCCCGATCATCCTCCTCCAATTCTGCTAACACATCGGCGGCAGTATCAATATCTAAAAGTAAATACAGAAACTTAGCTTCCTCTGTATTTAACTCATCATATATTTCGGCGATATCAGCAGGATGCAATCCATCCATCATGCCAACTGCTCCAGCCTCATCCTTTTCTTCGATAATTCTTTTTAACTGATCGATGTATTCGCGAGTCAATTCAAATTGCATATCAATGTATTTTAGGTGTGATTTTTATTCTCTTAATTCCGTATGTATTAATTCTTCAACCTTATTGGTCAAGTAAACAAACTGATTTACAGATAATTGCTCAGGTCTCAATGCCATTATATCATCTTCCAGCTTATAATCACCCAGTACCGATTTCAAAGAATTCCGCAAGGTTTTCCGACGTTGATTGAACCCGGATTTAACGACTCGAAAAAATAGTTTTTCATCACAAGCAAGCCTATCTGTCGTATTTCTCTTCATACGAATTACAGCAGATTTAACTTTAGGAGGGGGATCGAATACTGTTTCGCTAACCGTAAACAAATATTCGATATTGTAGAAAGCCTGCATCAGCACACTTAAAATACCATAGGTTTTATTTCCTGGAACCGCAGCCATTCTTTCCGCCACTTCTTTTTGAATCATTCCCACCACCTCAGGAATTTGATCCCTATTCTCTAAAACCTTAAAGAAAATTTGAGAAGATATATTGTATGGGAAATTTCCTATTACAGCAAAAGGTTCCGAAAATAGTCTAGATAAATCATACTTTAAAAAATCCTCCCCAATTATACGATCCGATAATTCAGGAAAATTTTCTTTCAAATAGCTTACCGATTCTCGGTCAATTTCGACTACATGAGTCTCAAACCGATCTTCCTTAAGTAAATATTGGGTTAACACTCCCATCCCAGGACCAATTTCAAGCACTTTAGAAATGCCATCAGCCTCCATACTTGCAACTATTTTTTTTGCAATATTTAAATCTTTCAAAAAATGTTGCCCCAAACTCTTCTTAGCCCTAACGTATCCCATATCCTTCCAATTAACCCCCTTGAATTCAGCACCTCCCATTAACAAAAATTAAAAACAGAGGCTTTTCAAAGGAGATTTCAAACATTTACTTATTTTTGTAGCTGATTTATCGCTCGGCAAATTTAGGACTTAATACTAGAAACATTGCTTAACTTGCCGAAAATTTAACCTTAGTTAGTTTTTTCTATTAAATCCTAACTCTAAAATTATCAATTTTGAAGAAAAAGCTTATACATATCATAAAATTTTTAATCTTCTTTTCAATTAGCTGCTTCCTTTTTTGGTACGTTTATCGTGGACAAAATACTTCTGAGCTAATTTTCACTTTAAAAAATGAAGTTAACTACTACTGGATTCTTCTTTCTCTATTTTTTGGATTACTAAGTCACATCAGCAGAACAATCCGTTGGAACATGCTTATTGAATCCTTAGGCAAAAAGCCTCGAACCATAAATACTTTTCTTGCAGTTATGGTTGGTTATTTTGCAAACCTAGCACTACCTAGAATGGGCGAAATTTCAAGATGTGGCTTAATTAGCAAATATGAAAAAATTTCTTTCTCGAAATTAGTAGGAACTGTGGTACTTGAAAGAGTGCTGGATATCATCATGCTAATTGTTTTTCTAATAATTGCCTTGTCAACGCAATTTTCGGTGATATCTCATTTCTTCTCCAACAATCCCGAAGTTAGTCGCAAGCTTTCCAATATATTTGCATCGGCCAACACCTTGTACGTAATTGCAGGCATCTCGATACTAATATGGCTTTTAAGAAAAAAATTTAAAAACACTTTGGTATTTAAAAAAATTGACCAAACACTGTCTAATTTTATGGATGGGTTTCGTGCCATAAAGCAACTAGACAACAAATGGACCTTTGCCTTCCACACTGTCTTTATTTGGATCATGTATTATTTAATGACTTACATTTGTTTCTTTAGTTTCGGATTTACATCAAATCTTCCTGCCATTGCCGGACTTACCGTTTTTGTGATGGGTAGCTTTGGGATGGTTGCTCCTGTTCAGGGAGGAATTGGTGCTTGGCATTTTATGGTGATAGGAACGCTTTTGGTTTATCTTCCCGAAGTTACCAACATCGAAACCATGTCGAAAAGTTTTGCTCTTGTAGTGCATGGCGCACAAACAGCAATGATAATTATATTAGGTGCTCTATCGGTAATTCTTCTACCGATAGCAAACCGCAATCATACAAAATTAATAAAGTCTGAAATTTGAGATGAGCATCGATTTTACCATTATTGAAGTTAACGATCTTCATTCAATAAAAGAATTTATTGAATTCCCCGTGCAACTTTACAAGAAGTGCAAAAACTGGGTTCGACCTCTTGACTCGGACATTGAAAAAGTTTTTGATCCGAAACAGAATAAAATGTTTACGCATGGCGAATGTATTCGCTGGATTCTTCAAGATCAAAACAACAAAACCATTGGCAGGGTTGCCGCATTTGTGGATCACAAAGCAAAAAACGTAAACGAGCAACCAACTGGAGGCTTTGGTTTTTTTGAATGCATCAATAACAAGCATGCCGCATTCACATTATTTGACACCTGCAAAAACTGGCTGGAAAACAAACAAATTGAAGCCATGGATGGACCTATTAATTTTGGTGAGAGACACCAATGGTGGGGACTTCATGTAGACGGAGATCATAGACCAGTTTATTGCATGCCTTATCATTTTAAATACTATCAGGAATTTTTCGATGCTTACGGATTCCAGATTTACTTTAAACAATTTACTTACCGCACCAAATTTAGCATCGACAGCTTAAGTGAAATCATTAAATGGAAAGCGCAACGACTTTTAAACAACAGCGAATACAAAGTAGTTCACTTTCAAAAAAATAATTCGGAAAAATTAATTGCTGATTTTGTACACATCTACAACGAAGCTTGGGTAAAAGAAATACCAGGAATTGATGGCATTTCGGAACAACAAGCTCGGGATTTATTCCATACCTTACAACCAATAATGCATGAAAAACTGATGTGGTTTGCGTATCACAACAACGAACCAATTGGATTTTTCATTATGCTGCCAGATTTAAATGAATTACTGCAACACATAAATGGCAAAATGACTCTTTATGCAAAGCTTCGTTTTATCTACTACAAACACATTCAAAAAAATAAGAATGCATTGGGATTAATATTTGGAGTAATTCCTGAATTTCAAAAGCGTGGAATAGAAGCCGCGATGATTTATGAGTTTTCCCGATCGGGATTTGACGCTAATTTTCCATTTTTAAATTTGGAAATGAATTGGATTGGCGATTTCAATCCCCGAATGAGTCATTTAATGGAGCACATTGGCGCTTCTATCTACAAAACCCATCACACCTACCGAAAACTATTTGATGAGACAAAGGAGTTCAAACGCTCTGTTATTATAAAATAAAAAAGCCTACCCTTTCGGGCAAGCTTTGTATGATAACAAATTAACATCAAAATAAGTCAAATAAAATGAAAGTCTATCTTGAAATTAAATTGGCACTATTTTCATGAACAATTTACAACCCGTTTTCAGAATGATAAACTATTCGCATTAAGCGAATATCACTTTCCGAAAACTCCTCTTCACCCAATTCTTCTAAAGCAAGCTCAATACTATCTGTTTCGGCCTCATCAAAATACTCCATAATTTCCTCCTGACGATCTTCATCAATCGTTTCATCTACATAGTAGTTCAAATTCAGTTTCGTTCCCGAATATACAATTGCTTCCATCTCCCCAAGTAAATCAGAAAAGCCCATTCCTTTTGCTTCAGCAATATCTTCTAAATCCATTTTTCGATCTACACTCTGAATAATATAAACCTTAAATTTAGATTTATCCACTACCGATCGAACCACCATATCCTGAGGTCTTTCCACCTCATTCTCTTCAACATGCTTCGCTATTAAGCCAACAAACTCTTTTCCAAAACGCTTCGCCTTGCCAGCACCAACACCTTGTATATGAGACAATTCCTCGATAGTTATTGGGTAATGAATTGCCATTTCCTCCAAAGAAGGATCCTGAAACACAACATAAGGAGGAACCTCTTTTTTCTTAGCAACCTTTCTTCTTAAGTCCTTCAACATAACCAACAAGGAAGTATCAACCGTAGCTGTACTCGCAGCTTTCGTCGCTTCCAAATCAACCCCCTCAAAATCATGATCATCCGTAAGCATAAAAGGCGTTGGATTTTTCAGAAACTTACGCCCTTCAGGTTTTAATTTAATCACCCCATACTGCTCAATATCCTTTTCAATTAAGCAATGAACCAAGGCCCTGCGAAAAACCATATTCCAGAAATGAGCATCCCGGTCTTTACCGCAACCAAACATTTCCAATTCATCGTGCTTATAAGATTTAATAGAAGAATTCTGCTCACCGGTTAATATATTCACCAAATGATTTATTTTAAAGCGTTCCTTCACCAGCTTAACTAGCTTTAGTGCTTTAATAACGAATTCTTGTCCTTGAAATTCTTTCTTCGGATGCAAACAGTTATCGCAATTACCACAATTTGTATCGATATGATTTTCACCAAAATAGTGAAGCAACATGGTTCGTCGACAAATTGCCGATTCGGCAAAAGAAACGGTTTCTAATAAAAGCTGTCTGCCAATCTCCTGTTCGGCCACAGGTTTTCCCTGCATAAATTTCTCCAGCTTTTGAATATCTTTATAGCTATAAAAAGTCAGACAATGACCTTCTCCGCCATCACGCCCAGCTCTTCCGGTTTCCTGATAGTAGCCTTCTAAACTCTTTGGTATATCGTAATGAATTACATATCGCACATCAGGCTTATCAATCCCCATTCCAAAAGCAATGGTTGCCACCACAACATCCACATCTTCCATCAAAAATTTATCCTGATTGCCCGAACGAGTAGATGAATCCATTCCAGCATGATAAGGAACAGCTTTAATTCCATTCACCTGAAGGGTTTCGGCTAATTCCTCCACTTTTTTACGACTCAGACAATATATAATTCCTGATTTGCCAGCATTGGCGCGAATAAACTTAATTATCTCTTTGGTAGCATTTACCTTTGGACGAACTTCGTAGTATAAATTCGGACGGTTAAACGACGATTTAAAAACCAACGCATCCAACATCCCCAAATTCTTTTGAATATCATGTTGTACTTTTGGCGTTGCCGTTGCTGTTAGTGCAATTATTGGTGCACTCCCAATCTCATTCACAATAGAGCGAATCTTTCTGTATTCCGGTCTAAAATCATGTCCCCATTCAGAAATACAATGTGCCTCATCTACAGCATAAAAAGAAATTTTTACCTGTTTCAAAAACTCAATATTACTTTCCTTGGTTAAAGATTCCGGAGCTACATATAAAAGTTTCGTTCTTCCTTCGAGAACATCTTCTTTTACTTTTAAGGTTGCCGATTTAGAGAGAGACGAATTCAAAAAATGAGCTACGCCATCATCATCTCCAAAATTTCTCATTGCATCCACCTGATTTTTCATCAATGCGATCAATGGGGATATAACAATTGCTGTACCCTCCAACATTAATGAAGGCAATTGATAACACAATGACTTTCCCCCACCTGTGGGCATTAACACAAACGTGTCGTTACCACTTAAGATATTTTGAATTACTGGTTCTTGATTTCCCTTAAAATTTTCGAATCCAAAATACTTCTTTAAATTAGTTGATAATTCAAAGTTCTTTCCCATGTTTATTACTTGATATGCTTTTTTCCCAAAAATATATGCGGTCGGCTAAATTAACATTTTACTTAGCAACCTAAAATTTTTAAATAGCAATTTTTACATCACCATTCATTCCCGTATTACAAATTTCGATACTTTTGTATTTTAAATTTAGATAAACACTAGTACAATTCAAAACGAAAACTGCAATTAACAGATTTTAACTCCTGATTGAACTTTCATTTATATGAGTTTAATTAGCTTTGTACTCGAAATAAAAACCACAAGATTTGAAGGCTACATACGACATTAAGCAAATTGCAATAAATACCATTGCAGAAGAAGAAAAAACCATTAGTCAGCTAAAAAAGCACATTGATGGAGATTTTGTTAACACTGTTGAATTAATCCTAAAAAGCAAAGGTAGGGTTGTAATTACTGGCATTGGCAAAAGTGCAAACATCGCCAACAAAATAGTAGCTACACTTAATTCGACAGGCACACCAGCATTATTTATGCATGCTGCCGACGCCATTCATGGGGACTTAGGGATGATTCTTCCGGATGACATTATTATTTGCATTTCTAAAAGTGGAAGCACACCAGAAATCAAAGTTTTAGTGCCACTCATCAAAAACATGGGAAATACGTTAATTGGAATGGTCTCCGGGTTGGATTCTTTTCTTGCTAAAGAATCGGACTATGTTTTGAAAGCTGTTGTAGAAAAAGAAGCAGACCCAAACAACTTAGCTCCAACAAATTCAACTACTGCACAACTTGTTATTGGAGATGCCTTGGCAGTATCCTTACTCGAATGCCGACAATTTACCAGTCAGGATTTTGCTAAATATCATCCAGGAGGAGCTCTAGGTAAAAAATTATATTTACGAGTTAGCGATCTTTACAAAAACGATCTTGCACCTAAAGTTTCCGAAGACGAAAGCATTCGTCCGATTATTATTGAGATTTCCTCCAAACGAATGGGTGCTACTGCCGTAGTTACCAAAGAAAATAAACTAGTTGGAATAATTACCGATGGTGATCTGCGAAGAATGTTAGAACAAAATAAAGATGTAAGCAAATTAACTGCGCGAGATATCATGTCGCCAAAGCCTAAGGCCATCGATCCAGATTCCCTTGCTATTAAAGCCTTTCAGCTGATGGAAGACAATAATATAACGCAACTCGCGGTAGTGGAAAATGAAAAATATGTAGGAATGGTGCATTTGCATGATATCTTAAAAGAAGGAATTGTCTAACTTGGAGCAATTAGAAAATTAACACACATGTCAGACAAAGAAGCAGCAAACAAAGAAAATCAAATGAGTTTTCTTGAACACCTTGAAGAACTAAGATGGCATTTAATGCGATCGGTTATTGCCATTATGGTTTTTGCAATTGCTGCATTTATCTTTTACGATTTTATTTTTAACGTACTGATTCTTGCTCCTAAAAACCCTGAATTCTTCACAAATAGAATGTTTTTCCGCTTTGCGGAATACATAGGAATTGAGTCGCTAAAAATTAACACACATCCTTTTCAGGTTATCAACATTAACATGGCGGGGCAGTTTGCAACACACATAAGTGTTTCTTTAGTGATTGGAATAATTGCCAGCTTTCCTTATATATTTTACGAATTCTGGAGTTTTCTTAAGCCTGCTCTATACGATAACGAGAAAAAACATGCAAGAGGATCTATTTTTTACACCTCCTTTTTATTTGCATTGGGAGTTCTTTTCGGATACTATCTAATAACACCACTATCGGTTCATTTCCTAGGATCTTACAGTATAAGTGATCAGGTTATGAATCAAATAAACCTTACTTCTTACATCTCATCAATCACATCAATTGTTATAGCCTCTGGCGTGATTTTTGAACTTCCAGTACTTATTTTCTTTTTAAGTAAAATCGGACTGGTATCCCCTGAATTTTTAAAAAAATACAGAAAACACTCTGTTGTTTTAATTCTAATTCTTTCTGCCATCATTACGCCTCCAGATATCTTTAGTCAGGTTTTGGTTTGTTTACCTCTGATGTTGCTTTACGAAATAGGAATTAAAATATCAAAGCGAGTTCAAAAAAATCAACAAGCAAATTTAGAATAAACAATTTTACCGTTTATTTGTATTTTCACTTAACTATTGTCTGGAATATTATTTTATCCGGACAGTTACTATTGTATATTAATGATGCAGATTATAAAAAAAGGATTTTTACTAGCAGCTATTCTTGCATTTTCGGGTTTTGCTCACACAAGCTTTGCTCAAGCCACCAAAATTAGAGGGCGAATTATCGATTCGGAGACAAAGGAACCGCTTCCATTTGTAAACATTGCTTTTAAAGGAACTACCATTGGTACCACTTCAGATTTTGATGGACAGTATTTTTTGGAGACAAGAACTCCATCGGATCTATTACATATCTCTTTTGTGGGATATAAAGAACAGTCCTTTGAAATTCAAAAAGCCAGTTTTCAAACTATTAATGTAGAGTTAAAATCGGAAGCTTTCGACTTAGCCGAAATTGTTGTTACTCCAGGAGAAAACCCAGCACATGTATTGCTCCGTAAAATTATTGCGAAAAAAGAGTCCAATAATCCTTCCCGGTTTGATTCGTATCAATACGAATCCTACACAAAAATGGAAATGGATTTAAATAACATTAAAGATAACTTTAAGGACAAAAAAATCATGCGACAATTCCAGTTTGTCTTTGATTATATCGACACTTCTGTAATAACTGGAAAACCATACTTACCCGTTTTCATTACAGAATCACTTTCCGACTATCATTTTCAAAAGAAACCGAAGGTGGAAAGAGAAATTATTAAGGCATCACAAATGTCGGGCATTAACGACAATGCCAGCTTAGCACAGTTTACCGGTCAGCTTCATCAAAATGTAAATATCTACGACAATTTTATTGATCTCTTCAATATGGGCTTTGTAAGTCCTATTGCTGATGGCGGGCTTCGTTACTACAAGTATTACCTAACCGACAGTGCTTATAGAGATGGCAATTGGTGCTATCACGTATCCTTTAAACCAAAAAGAAAACAAGAACCTACTTTTGTGGGAGATTTTTGGGTGGCAGACACTACTTTCGCAATCGAAAACATGCAAATGCGTATTGCTAAGGACGTTAACCTAAACTGGGTGAAAGACTTGGTAAGCAACAACGAATATCAGAAACTAAACGACAGCACCTGGTTCCTGAAAAAACAAAATCTTTTTGTCGATTTCATGATATCCGAAAAAGATTCCACCAAACAAATGGGCTTTTTTGGAAGAAAATCAATTTCTTATAAAAATGTAAAAATAAATCAGCCACTTAGGGAGGAAATAATTAAACTCGACAATAATGTTGTTGTAGAGGAAACGGCACTAAAGCAACCTAAGGAATATTGGGACAATGCCCGACCCTATCAATTATCACAAAGAGAAGCCGGCATTTACTCTATGGTTGACTCCATTCAAAATGTACCTTTATATAAAAACATTATCGATGTCATTCAAACATTTGTTACTGGCTATTACGTGAAAGGTAAATTTGAATACGGTCCCTACTACAAACTATACAGTTTTAACGAAATTGAGGGAAACCGATTCATGTTTGGAGGCAGAACCTCGAACGATTTTAGTACCAAAATAATGCTTAACGGTCATTTAGCATATGGCGACAAGGATAATAAATTAAAGTACGGACTGGGATTTCTTTACATGATCAATAAGCTTCCCCGAGAAACATTTGGGGTACAATACAAGCACGATATTCAGCAATTAGGGAAAAGTCCCAATGCATTTACCGAAGGAAATATCCTGTCCTCACTGCTAAAACGAAACCCAAACAATAAATTGACCATGGTCAATCAACTCGAAACACATTACGAAAAAGAATGGTTTCAAGGGTTTTCGAACACTTTAAAATTTAGATATCGCGATATTACACCAACCGAATATGTTCCGTTTAATGCTCCTGATGCAAGTGGAAATATTCCTATTTCAGGAATTACATCATCGGAATTGGAGCTAAGAACCCGATTTACCAAAAATGAAAAAATTGTGATGGGTGAATTTGAAAGAATTCACTTTGGCGGACCATTTCCTGTATTCAACCTTTACCTTACGATGGGCATGAAGGATGTTTTGGGTGCCGATCACGATTATCAGAAAATAGATTTAAGCATTGAACACACCTTAGAGCTACCTCCTTTGGGAAACTTATACTATTTGGTTACCGCTGGCAAACTATTTGGAAAAGTTCCCTATCCTCTTCTTCACATGCACGAAGGAAATGAAACATACGCTTTTGACCCCTATGCATTTAACATGATGAACTATTACGAATTTGCTAGTGACCAATACGTTAGTTTATTCGTAGAACACCATTTTAACGGACTAATCCTGAACAGAATCCCGTTATTCCGAAAATTGAAATGGAGAACAGTTATCTCTGGCAAAGGATTAATTGGTAGCCTAAGCGACAAAAATAATGGTTCTTTAGCCAATACAGATGCTAAAATGCTTTTCCCAAATGGACTTTCGGATGTAAGTAAACCTTACTTTGAAGCCAGTGTAGGAATTGAAAACATATTTAAGTTTATTCGAATTGATGCTATGTGGAGATTAAATCACTTGGAAGACAATCCTTATCAAGATTTTGAAAATTTTGGCATACGAGCAATGTTTCAATTTACTTTTTAATAATCTGAAGAAATTATTGACCAGTTTTGAACCTAAGTACAAAGTTCAATTCTCATAGATCTTTTCTATATTTGCACCATTCCGATCCTTAAACATATTGAATAAAGATGATTTTAAGAGCTGAAAATTTAATAAAAAGATACAAAACCAGAACTGTTGTTAAAGGAGTATCTGTTGAAGTAAAACAAGGTGAAATTGTTGGTTTACTTGGTCCTAACGGCGCAGGTAAAACCACTTCATTTTACATGATTGTTGGACTGATTCAACCAAACGGCGGACGAATTTTTTTAGATGACAGAGAAATTACTAATGAACCGGTTTACAAACGCGCACAATTGGGCGTTGGTTACTTAGCCCAGGAAGCCTCGGTATTTCGAAAACTAAGTGTAGAAGATAATATTAGGGCCGTATTGGAGATGTCGGATTTCTCGAAAGAATACCAAAAAGAACGCTTGGAAGAAATGCTGAACGAGTTTAGCTTACAAAAAATCAGAAAAAGTTTAGGCATTCAGTTATCAGGAGGTGAAAGGAGACGTACCGAAATCGCTAGAGCACTATCCATAAAACCAAAATTTATTCTTTTAGATGAACCATTTGCAGGAGTTGATCCAATCGCGGTGGAAGACATCCAAGAAATTGTTCGCCATTTAAAGGATAAAAACATTGGAATTCTAATCACAGATCACAACGTGCAGGAAACACTTTCAATTACCGAAAGAGCTTACCTATTATTCGAAGGTAATATTCTAAAATCAGGAACTGCTGAAGAACTTGCTGCCGATGAAGATGTAAGAAGAGTTTATTTAGGAAAGAACTTCGAGCTTCGTAAACCTATAAAATAGCTCATTTTCAAGACTATTGAATTAATTCGCAATTCGAATAAAATGAAGACCTAAAATATTACTGAAAAAAACTTCATTTTTTTTCGAACAGGTATTGCAAATTATAAAAAACAGCTCTATATTTGCACCGCAATTAACCCGCGGATGTGGCGTAATTGGTAGCCGCGCTAGACTTAGGATCTAGTGCCGAGAGGCGTGGGGGTTCGAGTCCCTTCATCCGCACAATAAAAAGAATAACCTTAAACCGCCCGTACTTCCGATACTGATTTGTGTCGATCGTGAGGCGGTTTTTTTTCAATTAAAGAGGTTTTATCTATAATAGCTAAAAAATGAACATTACAAAAACCAATATTGATGATTTAAATGCTGTAATTAAATTACAGATTGTTCAAGAAGATTACGAGACCCGAGTAAACAATGTGTTGAAAGACTATCGTAAAAAAGCAAATATCAATGGTTTCCGTGCTGGTAAAGTACCTATGGGTGTGATTAAAAAAATGTACGGAACTCCTGTTTTAGCTGATGAAATTAATAAAATTCTTAGCGAAGAGCTAATGAAGTATATTCGCGAAAATGATTTAAATATCATGGGCGAGCCTCTTCCAAATGAAACTGAACAAAAAGAAATCAATTGGGAAAAAGACACTGAATTCGAATTCTCATTCGACATTGCTTTAACTCCTGAATACACGCTTAACTTAAGCAAAAAAGACAAAATCGACTTCTTCAAAATTATTGTTGACGAAAAAATGATTCAAAGTGGTGTTGATATGCACTCTCGTCGTTTTGGCTCAAACAATCCTACTGAAGTTGTAGAGGAAAAAGAACTTTTGAAAGGGAACTTTGCTCAGGTTGATGCAAAAGGAAAACTGACTGAAGAAGGAATTGTTAGCGAAAATGTTGCCATGTCGTTAGAATACATGAAAGACGAGGATGCTAAGAAAAAATTCGTTGGCGCTAAGAAAGAGGATGCAATTGTTTTTAATCCAGCGAAAGCTTTTGAGAACAAATCTGACATCGCTTCGATGCTAAATATTTCGAAAGAAGAGGCCGAGACATTAGATGCTGACTTCCAATTTACAATTACCGAAATCACTAAATTTGTTAATGCTGAATTGAATCAAGAATTGTTCGATAAAGTGTTTGGTGAAGGTACTGTATCTTCAGAAGAAGAATTCAAGAATAAAATTAAAGAAGATATCGAAAAACAATTAGAGAACGATAGCGACTACAAATTCTTGATTGATGCCAAAGCTAAATTGGTGAAAAAAGCAAAAATTGACCTTCCTGAAGTATTCTTGAAACGTTGGATTGTTGCTACAAACAAAGAAATGACTGCTGAGCAAGTTGAAACTGATTTTGCAAACTATGCTGATGAGTTCAAATGGCAATTAATCAAAAACAGATTGATTCAAGAGAATGACTTAAAAGTTAGTCAGGAAGAAGTAATGGAATTTGCTAAAAAACAAGCATTAATGCAATTCCAACAATATGGAATGATGGATGTACCTGAAGAGTACTTAAACAACTATGCTCAACAAATGATGCAAAATCAGGACGAGCAAAGAAAAATTTATGAGCGTAAAGCTGATGATAAAGTTGTTGAATACATTAAAGGAACCATTAAATTGGACGAAAAAGAGATTACTACTGAAGATTTCAACAAAATGTTTGAATAAGTGGGTACAGCTTAATAAGACACGAAACCACGCTTTTAAAAAGCGTGGTTTTCTTTTTGGCTTTAAAATACCGATTTTGTTAAGCCATTCTTTTCAAATGGTGAAAATTTAACTAATTTAGGTCTACGAAATATAAAATCACTTTGCTATGATACCAAAAGATGAATTCAATAAATTTGCTACAAAGCATATGGGCATAAGCAGCCTAAACTTAGATCGATATACATCAATCAGCAACAGCTACATCTCTCCTACTATTATTGAGGAAAGACAACTAAACGTTGCATCAATGGATGTATTCTCTCGACTTATGATGGATCGGATTATCTTTCTTGGTATTCCTATTGACGATTACGTTGCCAATATTATTATGGCGCAATTGCTGTTTTTAGAATCAACAGATCCGTCGAAAGACATTCAGATCTATTTCAATACACCAGGTGGTTCGGTACATGCAGGCTTGGGAATTTACGATACCATGCAATACATTAAATGTGATGTTGCTACTATTTGTACTGGAATGGCTGCTTCGATGGGAGCTGTTCTATTAACTGCAGGAACAAAAGGAAAACGTTCGGCACTTAAACACTCTCGTGTAATGATTCACCAACCAATGGGTGGTGCTCAAGGGCAAGCTTCGGATATCGAAATTACTGCACGCGAGATTTTAAAATTGAAAAAAGAACTTTATACTATTATTGCCGATCATTCGGGAAACACTTACGAAAAAGTAGAGAAAAATTCGGATCGTGACTATTGGATGACAGCCGCGGAAGCAAAGGAGTACGGAATGATTGACGAAGTACTTATTCGTGAGCAATAAGCTAACTAAATAGAAATCAGAATAACAAAATGCAGAGTTAAGATTTAAATTCTTAACTTTGCATTTTTAGTATTATAAATAAGAAACATGGATAAATGCTCGTTTTGTGGGAGAGAAAAGAAAGATACAAATCTTCTAATTGCTGGAATCAGCGGTCATATCTGCGATAGCTGTATCGAACAAGCCTACGCTATTGTACAGGAAGAATTAAAGAATCGTACTGATATCAACCTAAAAGAGATTCAATTATTAAAACCAACAGAAATTAAAGCTTTTCTTGATCAATATGTAATTGGAC
Source organism: Labilibaculum filiforme (assembly GCF_002843315.1). Classification (GTDB taxonomy): domain Bacteria; phylum Bacteroidota; class Bacteroidia; order Bacteroidales; family Marinifilaceae; genus Labilibaculum; species Labilibaculum filiforme. Next base: position 548,783 of record NZ_MVDD01000001.1, read on the forward strand.
AGGATGATGCAAAAAAATATCTTGCGGTTGCAGTATATAATCATTACAAAAGATTGCTTCAAGAAAAAGACGACGAGGATATAGAGATTGAAAAATCAAATATTATTCTTGTTGGTGAAACCGGGACAGGTAAAACTTTATTGGCTCGAACAATTGCCAAAATGCTTCACGTTCCTTTTACTATTGTTGATGCCACCGTACTAACCGAAGCTGGTTACGTAGGAGAAGATATCGAATCGATCCTAACACGATTGCTGCAAGCATCGGATTACGATATTACAGCTGCTGAAAAAGGAATTGTATTTATTGATGAAATAGATAAAATTGCCAGAAAAAGCGACAATCCTTCTATTACCAGAGATGTTTCGGGCGAAGGAGTTCAGCAAGGTTTGCTTAAATTATTGGAAGGATCGGTTGTGAATGTTCCGCCACAAGGAGGAAGAAAACATCCAGATCAGAAAATGATACCTGTAAACACCAAAAACATTCTATTTATTTGTGGTGGTGCTTTTGATGGTATTCAAAGAAAAATTGCACAACGATTAAATACTCAGATTGTTGGATTTAATGCCAACAAAGAAAAAGAACAAATTGATCAGGATAATCTATTGCAATACATTGCTCCACAAGATTTAAAATCTTTTGGTTTGATTCCTGAGATAATTGGACGTTTGCCTGTTCTAACGTACTTGGAGCCTTTGGACAGAAAAGCATTACGCAATATTCTTACGGTTCCAAAAAATGCAATTTTAAAACAATACACCAAGCTATTTAAAATAGACGATATTGAATTAGTATTTGAAGATGATGCTTTGGAGTATATTGTTGATAAAGCCCTGGAATTTAAACTTGGAGCCCGCGGATTACGATCTATCTGCGAAGCCATCATGATTGATGCCATGTTTGAATTACCAACAAGCGATCAGAAAAAAATTGATATTGACAGAAAATACGCAAGTGAGAAACTTGAAAAAATAAATCTCAAGCGTTTAAAAGTCGCATAGAAAAAGCCGGATAATATCCGGCTTTTTTCTTTATAATGTAATTGTAATATTTGCTCCTGATGCGCTTAAATTTACTTTCGCATCACAATCCAATTCAGGATCTCCTCCTCCGAAATTGACTTCACCATCGCCAACATCACTTAAAGTTAAAGAAGCCTTCCCACCTATAATATTCTTGCAAGAGTAAGCATAAATTAAGTCGCTGCTACTTTCCAGGTTAAAAGTCACCCCATCGGGAGTTTCTCCGGTAAGGCTGGTTGTAAACTGAAAAACATCATCAATATAGGTAGATGAACCGTCTTCATTCTTTAAAAAAGTATACACATTACTAATGTTCGCTACTGAAATCGTATAAACCACATCATCGGTTCCCGTAATTAAAACTTTAGCATTTTCCATTGTCATGCTAAAATCATTCCCATCTGTTTTTCCAGTTATTTGAAACGATATTGTTCCTGATATGTTATACCCATAGGAATAAAAATCGGTTAAACGAATATCAAACGTCTTTAAAGTTTCATCAATTGGATCGACCACTACTTTTCCTTTAAAAGCGGCACCATTCGACGAACAGGTAGAGGTTCCATAATCCAACACCACTGAATCGAGCACCGAAGTCGTCGCATTCCGATGAACCGAAGCCGTTAGGCAGGTTGCTACATTTGTAGTGATAAAATCGCCTTCAAATGCCAATTTATGCATTACAATACCATTCACATCCATGGCCAAATCGTTAAACGAATTTTCAATTTGCAAGCTAAGCTCTGCCGGAACCGAAAATACATCCAAAATAACATCTTCCGGATCGGATCCTGTAGAACATGAATTCACAAGTAAAATACCAATGGATAATGTTACTCCTAAAATAAAACGCCTCATATATTTTTATTTTCTTACGTAATCAATAAACGAATAAGGAAATTCATTTTTTTCATCTGGCAAACAGTCTTTTCGATTCACTGACTCCCATTCTTTTGTATCCATCACTGGAAAAAAAGTATCTCCCTCAAAATTTTTATGAACTTTTGTATAGTAAACCTTATTAGCCATCGCTATCGCTTCCTTATAAATTGTTCCACCTCCAATTATAAAAACTTCCTCCTGATCAGCAGATTTTGCAAGAGCTTCCTCTAAGGAATTAGCAACCACACAACCTTCCACCGCATAATCCGCTTGACGGGTAATAATTACTGAAGTTCTATTTGGCAATGGTTTTCCAATTGATTCGAAAGTTTTTCGTCCCATAATAATGGTATGCCCGGTTGTTAAGGCTTTGAAACGTTTTAAATCGGCAGATAATTTCCAAATTAACTGATTATCTTTTCCAATTACCTGATTTCGAGAAACGGCAACAATAATGGATATATTCATAATTTATAGTTTTAAACGGAAATTGCTCCTTTAATATGCGGATGCGGATTGTAGTTTTCCAGACTAAAATCCTCAAATTTAAAATCGAATATGCTTTTTACTTCTGGATTTATTTTCAGTACCGGAAGATCTTTTGGTTTTCTTGACAATTGTAATTTTACCTGATCTAGATGGTTCAAATAAATATGTGCATCGCCAAGCGTATGTACAAATTCACCTGGCTCTAAATTACACACTTGAGCCATCATCATGGTTAAAATAGCATAGGAAGCTATATTAAAGGGAACTCCCAAAAATATATCGGCACTGCGCTGGTACAGCTGACAAGAAAGTTTGCCATTAGCTACGTAAAATTGAAACAACGCATGACATGGTGGTAAAGCCATATTCTCGATGTCTGCAGGATTCCAAGCACTTACAATTAGCCTTCTTGAATTGGGATTATTTTTAATATCGTGCACCACTTGCGTGATTTGATCGATAGCTTCGCCATTACTTTTGGGCCAAGATCTCCACTGGTATCCGTAAACATGACCTAAATCGCCGTTTTCATCGGCCCATTCGTTCCAAATTCGAACCCCATTATCCTGAAGGTATTTTACGTTGGTATCTCCATCTAAAAACCAAAGTAATTCATGAATAATTGATTTAAGATGAAGCTTTTTAGTGGTTAAAAGTGGAAAGCCTTTGGATAAATCGAAGCGCATTTGATGTCCAAAAACACTTACTGTCCCGGTTCCTGTTCTGTCTTCCTTCTTATTCCCTTCTTCGAGAACTCTTTCTAATAAGTGAAGATATTGTTGCATAACTAATTGTCGAATTTTAATTTTTAAAGATAAAACTATTTAAGGACTTCCTGATATATAGTTCGAACCGATATAACCAAACCACTATAATTCCTAAAACCAGACGAGGAATAATTAACCAACCCAAGGGTACGCCAATAGCGGCAAATAGCAGTGGATCCTCTAACTGCGAATGAGATACAGCAATATGATGATTTAACAAATCGGCATCCGATTTAGTCATCTGTCCTTTATCAACTTGCTCAATCATAATGGCGGAACCATAAGCTAATCCTAAAGTATTGGCAACAATCCACGAAAACGAGGTTGAATTCGGCAATCCCATTATTGCCTGCAAAGGTGCCAATACTCGCGACAAGAATTTTATGACTCCAAAAACTTCCAGTATCCGTTGTAAAATCATTAATAAAGTAATCAGAACGATCACTTTCACACTTAGAATCAATGACGACCAAAGCCAAGTTATAAACATCGCTGTAAAGGTTTCCTGCTGAACCAAAACACTAGAATGTGCTTGAAAAGAATCTGCCGGTAAGGCCCAATTTAAAAACAAACCTAGCGCAAAACTACCCAGCAATCTTAATAGAATCATTCGTAGCATCGATGAACCGGTTTTTTTTAAAACTGCTGTCTCAATAACAAAACCATGTGCCACTAAACACATCGCCGCCAAAATGGTTACTACTCTTCCCTCCAACTCTAAACTGGTAATTACAGCAATAGCCGTATAAATATTCGTAAAAATACTAGTTAACAAGACAAATGCCGATTCGCCTGGTAAACCCATGTACTCGAATGCAGGAGTAAGATAAGCCGAAACCATAGCCAATATTCCCGTGTAATTAAGTAATAATACACCAAAAGAAACCGGAATCATAATACTTAAAAGCCATTTTGTGGTAGTGTAAGCTTTTGGAATAGATTCCCTAACGGCAGCAATAACTTTAGCTTTCGCTACGTGATTTTGAGTCTCAACCGAACTTTTATGAATCATTTTAAATCAACTTGGATGAAATACAAAAATACTTTTTTCAATTAATTAATAGTCCTCCTTTCCAGATACATTTCCGAATTCCTTCACAAAATAATAAGACTACACTATATAGAATCTATTCATTTCACTTGTAATTGTCATAAAAATGCAATCTTGGAGTTTTAAGAATCTAATTTTTTAGTTAGTTTTGACACTTCTGGTTTTCAAAAGAGGACTGCTATTCATCTTTATTCAGTAATCTTTAAATAAATCTCATACTGATACTACAAAACAACCAATAAGCAGTAAGACTGTGCAAATACTAACCTATTTTTAATAACATCGTTATGGGCATAAAGAATCGTCTGATAGTAATGAACTTCCTGCAATTTTTTGTTTGGGGAGCTTGGTTGATAACCATTGCAAATTATTGGTTTGGAACGAAACATTGGTCGCCAACAGAATTTGGTGCCGTTTTCTCTACCATGGGAATTTCCTCCCTGTTTATGCCAACACTTACTGGTATTATTGCTGATCGCTGGATCAATGCAGAAAAATTATACGGTATTCTTCATTTGTTTGGCGGAATTGCACTGGCAGCATTACCCTACGTTGACGATTCCACTGTATTTATTTCGGTTGTTTTGGTCGCAATGATTTGTTACATGCCAACCATCGCTTTAATGAATTCTATTTCTTATACCATTTTAAAAAATAACAACTACGATGTAATCAAGGTTTTTCCTCCTATTCGAGTTTGGGGAACTATCGGTTTCATTGTAGCTATGTGGGTAACTAATTTAAGTGGATTTAAAGCTACTCATCATCAATTCTACATTGCAGCATTCGCCGCGATAGTTTTAGCTGTATATTCGTTTACAATGCCGCAATGTAAACCTCAAAACCAAGGTGAAAGTGGAGCATCATTAACCGAAACATTAGGATTAAACGCCTTTAAATTATTTAAGAACTCTAAAATGGCGATGTTCTTTGTATTCTCGATGTTCTTAGGCGCCGCGTTGCAATTAACCAACATGTACGGAGATCTATTCCTTTCTGAATTTAAGGAAATACCTCAATATGCCGATTCGTTTGTAGTTCGCTACTCTACCATCATCATGTCTATTTCTCAAATTTCAGAAACATTATTTATTCTAGCCATTCCTTTCTTCCTAAAACAATTTGGAATTAAAAAAGTAATGTTAATTTCAATGGTAGCATGGGTACTTCGTTTTGGTTTATTCGCATATGGTGATCCTGAAGGTGGCCTTTGGATGATCATTCTTTCCTGTATTATTTACGGTATGGCATTCGATTTCTTCAATATTTCGGGTTCTTTATTTGTAGAAACACAATGCGATGCAAGTACAAGAGCTAGTGCTCAAGGTTTATTTATGATGATGACCAATGGATTTGGTGCTATTCTTGGTTCCTGGTTAAGTGGTCTTCTTATTAGTATATTCTTTACAAATAGTGAAGGAAAGTTTGTTTGGATGGATATTTGGAATTCATTTGCAATCTACTCATTGGTAATCGCTATTTTCTTCGCCATTTTATTTAAGCACAAACACAAACCTGAAGAACTTGGCAAAATAAGCCATTAATATTATAGATAGTATACTAAAAAAGGCAAGCCTACGCTTGCCTTTTTTGTTATTTATAGATCACTTTTTTTTCAACCTATTCACCTCTCCGACCAATTTCATCACGAATTAAAGAGGCTCTCTCATAATCTTCATCGCGAATTGCATCCTCCAACAAACCATCTAGTTGTGATACTGAATATTCTGTAAACTGGCTCCTTTTCTCAGGCTTAGAGACTTCACTCTCCGGCTGACTAGAAATCAATGGATCTTCCGCTTCTCCCTCAATACTTAATACGATTCCTGCTTTTTCAATTATTTCTTCGGTGGTAAAAATCGGACATCTAAAACGTAAAGCTATAGCAACAGCATCTGATGTCCGGGAGTCAATACGAATTCGACTAGGTCCTTTTTCACAAATCAATTCCGAATAAAAAATACCCTCTTCTAACCGATAAATATTTACTTCGACCACACTCACTCCAAAGGCTTCTGCAAAACTTTTAAAAAGATCGTGAGTTAACGGACGAGGAGGTTCTAATTCCTCCAATTGAATCGCAATAGATTGTGCTTCTACCCCACCAATAATTATAGGTATTCTTCTAGCTCCATCCTCTTCCGACAATACAAGTGCATAAGCTCCTGTTTGTGTCTGACTGTACGACAATCCTAAAACATTCAGTTTTATCTTCCCCATAAAAACTCCTCTTTTTTTCAGCTATCAATTAACAAATATAATAATTGTTTTTAATTGACTATTAACAATAAGCCGAGCTTATTACTCAAAATTAACTTTACGCGCTTATTTTACTCTCTTTAACCAGTATAATTCTTCTGAAAACTAATAAATCTGCTACATCTCTTTCCTTTTTAGGGCGCAAAAAAATAGCAATAATTGGCTTCCTATTCTCCTACCTATGAAGATACATATTATAGCCAAAAAAATCCAAAACTAGTTAGAGAAACTTTTCGAATATCCCATTTAAATTTGATAAAATAAAGCTGTTATTTCGTCAAATTGAAAAAAAAATATGCAAAAGAGTTCATTTACAAGAAGAAAACTTTGTTTATCGATTATTCTTTTTTATTTTTGCAATCCGAAATAAAATTCTTCGGGGGTTCACCAAGAGGTAAATTTAATGTTTAAAATGGCCCACCCCCTGGAACAAATCGTAAAATTAGAAATAATGTACGTAATTGTAGAAATCGCTGGTCAGCAATTCAAAGTTGAAAAAGACCAAAAGATTTTTGTTCACAGACTTTCTGCTGAAGAAGGTGGACAAGTTGAGTTCCCTAAAGTACTTTTAGTGGATAAAGATGGTGAGATCGTAGTTGGTGCTCCAACAGTTGAAGGAGCAAAAGTAACTGCTAAAGTTATATCTCACATGAGAGGTGATAAGGTAAAAGTATTCAAAAAGAAAAGAAGAAAAGGATACAGAAAACTGAACGGACACCGTCAGGACCTTTCACAAATTCAAATTGAAGAAATTGTTGCTTAATCCTTAAAAATATAACAAAATGGCACATAAAAAAGGAGCCGGTAGTTCTAGAAACGGTAGAGAATCGGAAAGTAAGCGATTAGGAGTTAAGATTTTTGGCGGGCAATTTGCTAAAGCTGGAAACATCCTTGTTCGTCAAAGAGGAACAAAACACAATCCAGGTGAGAATGTAGGTATTGGTAGAGACCATACTCTTTTCGCACTAATTAATGGAACTGTAGTTTTTAAAAAGAAAAGAGATAATAAATCTTTTATTTCTATTGAACCTTTAGCTGAGTAGATATTATTTAGCTTTAAAATATTTAAATCTCCTGCTTTATTTCGTATAAAGACAGGAGATTTTTTTATTTTTATAGCCTGAAACTTATAGATATAATCATTTACAAAAGATACTGATGCTAAGCCTCAAATACCTACAGGAGAATAAGGACGAAGCCATTAAGGCTTTAAAAATCAAGAATTTCGATGCAAACGAAATTATCGGGAAGATTATCGTTCTTGACGAAAAAAGAAAAGAAAGCCAAGTAAAATTAGACGCCACTCTGGCTGAAATGAACGGTTTGTCGAAAGAAATCGGAATGCTTTTTAAGAATGGAAAAGCTGAAGAGGCCAATGCTGCAAAAGAAAAAACCGGAGAGTTAAAGGATTCTATTGCCGAATTAACTACGATTCAGAATAATACTATTCAAGAATTAACCGAATTGTTGCTTCAAATTCCAAATACACCGCATTCATCTGTTCCTGCAGGAAAAGGTGAAAATGAAAATGTAATTGAAAAAACTTGTGGCGAACTTCCAAAATTGCACGATGCTGCAATTCCTCACTGGGAATTAGCGAAGAAGTACAATATTATTGATTTCGAACTGGGAAATAAAATTACCGGAGCTGGTTTTCCTCTATACCGAGGTAAAGGTGCAATTCTTCAGAGAGCTTTAATCAATTTCTTTTTGGATGAAAACCGAAAAGCTGGCTACGAAGAAGTTATCCCTCCATTGGTTGTTAACGAAGCTTCGGGATACGGAACTGGACAATTGCCTGATAAAGAAGGTCAAATGTATCATGTAACCGAAGATAATTTGTATTTAATACCAACTGCTGAAGTTCCGGTAACGAATATTTACCGCGATGTTATTTTAAAAGAGGAAGATTTTCCGGTTAAAAATACCGCATATTCTGCTTGTTTTAGAAGAGAAGCTGGATCGTACGGAAAAGATGTACGTGGTTTAAATCGCCTTCATCAATTCGATAAAGTAGAAATTGTTCAACTTCAGCATCCTGATAAATCTTATGAGGCTCTTGAAGGAATGGTAGCACACGTGGAAAGCTTGATTCAAAAACTAGGACTTCCTTATCGATTACTTCGCTTATGTGGTGGTGATACTAGTTTTACAGCAGCTCTTACTTTCGATTTCGAAGTTTATTCTGCCGCACAAGACAAATGGTTGGAAGTAAGTTCGGTTTCTAATTTTGAAGCGTATCAATCGAATCGTTTAAAATTACGATACAAAGGCAAGGATATGAAGAAGCCCGAATTGGCGCATACTCTAAACGGAAGTGCACTTGCATTGCCTAGAATTGTTGCTGCCTTGTTGGAAAACAATCAAACTCCTGAAGGAATTAGAATACCAAAAGTATTAGTCCCATTCACTGGTTTTGAGCTAATCGACTAAAAGATATTTACTTAATTTTAAGGCCTGGTTCTAAACAACCGGGCTTTTTTTATATTTTTGACTGTGGTAACTTCTTAATTCAACAGCTTTGAAAAAATTCATTGTAAGTATTTTTATTCTATTTTCTATTTTAGGATCTGAATACGCTTATTCGCAAAACAATATCCAAACAGAAAGTCAATTGGCTTTTAACTACTTTCGGGATAAAGAATACCGACCTGCCGCTTCCCTATTTTTTAATCTGCACAAGCTAACACGATCGCGAACTTATTTCAATTATTATATTGATTGTTTACTTCAACTTGAAGATTATCAGGAAGCCGAAAAAGCCATCAAAAAAGAAATTAAAAAAAATCAAGACGATCGAAGCTTTTTAATTGACCTTGGATTTGTGTACAAAACTGCAGGCGAGAATACTAAAAGTGTGGCGCAATACAATGAAGTTTTAGAGAAACTAATTCCTGTAAAAACTGAAATTACTAATCTTGCGAATGCCTTTGTTCGAAAACGCGAATACGAATATGCTATAAAAACTTACGAAAAAGGACAAATTCTTCTGCAACAGGAACACCTTTTCCACCTCGAAATGGCTACTATTTTTCTGGCTCAAAGAGATTTTGAAAAAATGGTTTCGGAATACCTACTTGCCCTTTCGGTAGATCCAAGCCAAATTAAATTGGTGCAAAACCATTTACAATCGGCACTTATTCAGGATATTAATTCAAGTTTAGATCCTATCTTAAAAAATCAATTATTAGAAAAAATACAAAGCGAGACAGAAAATGTAAGTTTTAAAGAATTGTTGCAATGGTATTTTATGCAAAAAAAACAGTTTAAAGCTGCTTTTACCCAGGCAAGAGCCATCGATTTAATCGGAAAAGAAGATGGTTCGCGTTTGCTAGATTTAGCCACTGCAGCAAAAACAAATGATGATTTTGAAACCGCACTTACCTGTTATCAACATGTTGTTGATAAAGGAAGCGATTCGCCTAACTATTTAAACGCCCGCTTGGGAGCATTGGAAACACAATACCTTCTGTTACAACAACAAAGTACAGTTCCGAAAACTTCATGGACCGAACTTTCCGAACAATATAAAAAATTCTTTTCGGAAGCAAATAGTTCCTCCTTAAACAGCTCTGCATTAATTCAATATGCACACATCAATTCTTTCTATTTAGACCAAGCTGCTAAATCTATTGAAGTCTTGGAAAAAGCATTGACTGGTTCTGGACTTAGTCAGCAAAATAAATCGGAGTTAAAACTTGAATTAGCGGATATAAAACTTTTTACCAACGAAAAATGGGATGCTATTTTGTTGTACTCTCAAATAGAAAAATCGGACAAAAATAATACGATTGGCTTCGAAGCAAAATTTAAAAAAGCAAGAGTATCCTACTATATGGGAGAATTAAAATGGGCGAAAGCTCAACTGGATGCTCTCAAAGGAAGTACCTCGAAATTGATAGCCAACGATGCTATTGCTCTATCGCAATTAATTAGCGACAACACTACCTTAGATACCAGCTATACTGCAATGAAGACTTATGCAGAAGCCGAATTTCTGATGTATCAGGCAAAAGATTCCCAAGCCATTCTTAAGCTAGAAGAATTGCTTAAAAATCATCCGGGACATTCGCTTACTGACGAAGTTTATTTTCTGCAATACGAAATTTTTAAGCATACCAATAAGCCTGAACAAGCACTTTTGGCTTTGTCCAAAATTATAGAAGAACATCCTTACGAAATTCTTGCGGCAAAGGCATTATACATACAAGGAGAAATGTTTGAGAAACGTGATGAAACTGACAAAGCAATGGCAAACTACAAAAATATTGTTACCGAATATTCAGACAGTATCTACTCAGTTGAGGCGCGGAAAAAATTAAGTGAGCAAAGAAAATAAAATTTAAATACCTTTGCCAAAACACAAATTGAGCACAATGATTATCTACAATACAAGCTATTTGATTGAAAATTCGATGGAAAAAGAATTTTGTGAATGGATGAAAACCAAATTTATTCCTTTACTAAAAGAAACCGGGACTTTTTCTTCCAATTATTTTTGTAAAGTAATGGTGGTAACCGAAGGCGAAGGTTTGACCTATTCGCTTCAACTTTTATTTAAAAATAAGGAACTATTCTCTAAATATCATACTAGTTTTGAGCCTAGAACCAAAGCGGTTTTCGAAGCAAAATACAGAAACCAAGTGATGAGTTTTTCATCCTTGTTGGAAGAAGCTTAATTTTCGAATAATTGGAAGCTCAGAAGAAAGCATACATTTACGCCTTAGCTGCAATTCTTTGCTGGTCGACCGTGGCTACCGCATTTAAGATTGCGCTAAATGGCATGGATTTTCTTCATCTTCTGCTAATTTCATCGGGAGTGGCAATGCTTTTTCTAGCTAGCATACTACTATACAAATCGCAACTACAAAAAGCTTTTCGTGGCAAAGCGAATGACTATCTTCGATCGGCAGGATTAGGTTTTTTTAATCCCTTTTTATACTATCTGGTACTTTTAAAAGCCTACTCGATACTACCGGCTCAATTTGCCTTAAGTCTCAATTATATCTGGCCAATCAGCTTGGTACTTCTTTCCATTCCACTGCTAAAACAAAAAATCGGATGGCAAAGTATCTTATGCATAATAGTAAGTTTTTCGGGTGTTTTAGTGATTGCTAACAGAGGCTCTTTTAGCTCTATTCAAACCCCAGATACCTTTGGAGTAGTTCTAGCTCTGTCTAGTTCACTGTTCTGGGCTTTATTCTGGCTGTATAATGTTCGCGACCACCGAGAAGAAATAGAGAAGCTTTTTCTGAATTTTATATTCGGATTTATTTACATTTCCATCTGTATGTTTCTTTTTTCCGACTTTCAAATTCCAGATAACAAAAGTATTTTAGCTGCTGTATATATTGGAGTGGTAGAATGCGGAATTGCATATGTATTCTGGTTAAAAGCATTAAAAATTACAAGTTCTACCGATAAAATCAGCAATCTGGTTTTTTTAAGCCCGTTTGTTTCCTTGTTGTTTGTACATTTAATTATCGGAGAATCTATCTATCTTAGTACTCTTGCAGGTCTAACACTTATTATTTTAGGTATCGTTTTGCAGAAGTTTATTCGAAAATCCAACACCATTGAGTAACGACAGAATAATTATGGGAATTGATCCAGGCACCAATTTAATGGGCTACGGACTAATAAGAATTGTTGACAAAAAACCACAAATCTTGGTTTCTGGTGTCTTAGATCTCAAAAAAATTAGCGACCCTTACATTAAACTGCAGAAAATTTTTCAACGCACACTGCAGGTAATTGATGAATACAAACCAGACGAATTGGCAATTGAATCGCAATTTTTTGGCAAAAATGTTCAATCGATGTTGAAATTGGGAAGAGCTCAAGGGGTTGCGATATCCGCAGCATTACATCGTAACATTCCTATTTTTGAGTATGCCCCGAAAAAAATTAAACTTGCCATTACTGGAACCGGACTTGCCTCCAAAGAACAATTAGCAACCGTTCTGCAACGTTTTTTTAATCTGAAAGAATTTCCACAAAATTTAGATGAAACCGATGCTATTGCAATTGCAATGTGCCACTTTTTTCAGGCCAACGCTATTACCTCTGCCAGTAAACCAAAATCCTGGGCTGACTTTGTGAAAAAAAACCCGGATAGGGTTAAATAATTTAAAATTAAAGACAAAAAAAAGCCACTCATAAAGTGGCTACTATCTAAATTGTAAGAATTACATCTATTTAAAATTCCCTCTTATTTCAGTGGCAATTTCTGCCAATTTATCGGCAGAGATTTCTAATTTTGGATTCGCAAAATTTAAATCGCCAACATTATTTATAGGTACTAAATGAACATGAGTATGAGGTACTTCTATGCCAATAACAGCAATTCCAATTCTTTTGCACTCAACAGTTTTCTCAATTGCCTTCGCAACACGCTTAGCGAATAAATTCAATCCACATAAAACCTCATCGTCCAAATCGAAAATATAATCCACCTCTTGTTTAGGAATTACAAGTGTATGACCTAAAGCCAAAGGACTAATATCTAAAAAGGCAAAATAGTTTTCATCCTCAGCAATTTTGTGGCAAGGAATTTCGCCATTAACTATTTTTGTGAAAATTGAAGCCATATTTTTGTGTATTTAAACTGTTTGCAATTACAAGGAAATATCGATAATCTCAAATGGAATTAAACCATTAGGGACTTGAATTTCAACAACATCACCAATAACTTTACCTATTAAACCTTTAGCAATTGGCGTATTAATTGATAACTTCCCTTTCTTAAAATCGGCCTCGGTTTCGGACACCAAAGTGTAGGTCATTACCGCTCCATTTTTTTGATTCTTAATGGTAACTTTCGTCATCATTTGCACTTTTGAAGTATCAATTTTCGTCTCGTCAATAACTCGACTGTTTGCAAGAATACCTCTTAATTGTGAAATTTTAGCTTCCAATAAACCTTGTGCTTCTTTTGCAGCATCGTATTCCGCATTTTCCGACAAATCTCCCTTGTCGATAGCTTCACCGATTTGTTTGGAAATATTAGGACGCTCTATCGTCTCAAGATATTCCACATCTGCTCTTAGTTTTTTTAGTCCTTCGGCTGTTACATATGAATAACCAGACATAATTCCCTCCTATTTAAATTCTTATAATTCTAATCAATTTGATCAACAATGATCTAAAAAACAAAAAGAATTTCGATACTTCGAAACTCTTCCGGCTACAAATATACAAATTTCGCATAGAATGAAGCTTAGCCTGCAACAAATAACACGAATCAATAAAAGTATTCTTTTTTTTTGCTTTAGGTGTACCTTCTATCTAAAATCTCTTTGTAAATAATTGCTTGTCGCCAATCAATTCCCTCTTCCTCCTCTATCTCCAACTCCTCCTGCTCAACTTTTTTATTGTAAATCGATTTTAAATCGGAAAAGACGGATTCTTTTTCCTCTCCCTTTGCCTCCATCCGAGCTTCTTCCTTCTTTTTTTGCAATCGTGCATATTCCTGCATCATTGTTTCCTCGGGTTCGGGACTTGTCTCCTGTATAGGTTCAACGTAAGGTTTAGGTATTTCATTGCCCAGCAAGCTCTCAAAAAGTGTTTCCAATCCTCCCGGATTTTCCGTTTGGTCTTGCTGCAGTACTTCTCCATCATCGGGAGGAAGAACAGCCACCGGCTTCTTTTTTTTGAGCGCACCAACAATAACAAAGATTGCTATAAAAACATAGTATAATATATTCCCCCAACTTTCGTCCATGCGGATACAATTAGAATGGTTAAAAAAACTTAGTTTTGCCGTCGCCAACACTAATATCGACAACACTTACGTTATAAAAAGTAAACGACTATGAAAATCAATAAATCAAATTTACAATATTTTTTTCTTTTCCTCCTGTTCAATACTACTTTTTGTTCGTGCAGTAAGGATACGAATGTAGATGAGATAATACCTTATTCTTACGTGAAAGGGACTATTTATCTGGATTTTTATAGTGAACTAAATTCTGTTGGGAATGCCCTTTACTTTGATGAAATAGGAGCTTCAACAGGATATAACGGACATGGATTTATTGTTGTAAGAACCAGCACGTCTCAATTTGTTGTATTCGATGCCTCCTGCACTCACGATCCAGAATCCGAAGAACATCTCGAAATAGACGGTACCTATGCCAAATGCCCTGTTTGTGAAAGTAAATTTAGTCTTTTAACCGGCGGATGGCCTTTTAATAATTCGGTTGCAGAATATCAACTAAAAGAGTATCGAAGCAGTTATTCCTCTGGAAACAACACCCTTAGTGTTAGCAACTAAATTGATTTCATTAAAAAAGCATCCTTTACCACATCACTAAGTTTCACAGTTTAAAAATAAGAAAATAAGGATACAATCAAAATATAATAAAGTTCACTCCGAATTGATTTAAATCTGTAAAGTCTTGACTTACTATATAATAATGCATAATTTGATAGGGAATTCACCTAATTAATCTAAATCCTATCCTATGAAAAAAGCATTATTACTACTAGTGTTCGGGGTATTCTTAACTCCTTTCGCGAGCTTTGCCAGCGAAGCAGACTTAGTTGTTCCCGATTTGCATCAGAGTATTTTTTACGGACTAGGTGGTGTAAATGGTTGGAACCTTCTATTTTATGGCATTGTAGTTATTATTCTGGGTTTACTATTTGGACTGGTTCAATTTAATAGAATTAAAAATCTTCCCGTACATCATTCGATGGCTAAGGTTTCGAACATTATTTATGAAACCTGTAAAACTTACCTTTTGCAACAAGGTAAATTTCTAATCATACTTTTTCTGATTATCGGAATTGCGATATCCTACTATTTTATAGGATTGGCTCACGTATCTATTCCCAAAACCATGCTTATTCTGCTATGGACTGTACTGGGAATATTAGGTTCGTATGGAGTAGCTTGGTTCGGTATCAGAATAAATACTTACGCAAATAGTCGCACCTCTTTTGCTGCATTAAAAAGAAAGCCTTTCGAGGTAATGTCTATTCCTTTACAGGCAGGAATGAGTGTTGGTCTTCTTTTAATTTGTATTGAATTAATAATGATGATTGCAATTCTACTATTTATACCTGGAGATAGTGCAGGTGCTTGTTTTGTAGGATTTGCAATTGGAGAATCATTAGCTGCCTCGGCACTGCGAATTGCAGGAGGTATTTTTACCAAAATTGCTGATATTGGTGCCGATTTAATGAAAATTGTATTCAAAATTGGAGAAGATGATCCAAGAAACCCAGGTGTAATTGCCGATTGTACTGGAGATAATGCAGGCGATAGCGTTGGTCCTACTGCTGATGGTTTCGAGACGTATGGTGTAACTGGAGTTGCATTAATTACTTTTATTATTTTAATGTTTGGAGAAACTGGATTAATTCCAAATGTAGGTTTTGCATCCACTCTTATTGTTTGGATTTTTGCTATGCGTGTACTCATGATTTTCACTTCGGTTTTCGCATATCTAATAAATCAAGCCATTGCAAAAGCTAGATACAGTCAAGCCGATCATTTTAATTTTGAAGCGCCATTAACTTCTTTGGTATGGATTACTTCGATGATATCGATTATTGTAACCTATGCACTTAGTAATCTTCTAATATCGGATTTACCCGATGGATTATGGTGGAAACTTTCCACAATTATTTCTTGCGGAACACTTGCTGCAGCAGTCATACCCGAGTTAACAAAAGCATTTACCAGTTCGAGCTCCCGACATGTTCAGGAGGTAGTAACCGCCTCGAGAGAAGGTGGTGCATCCTTAACTATTCTTTCGGGAATGGTAGCTGGTAATTTCTCGGCTTTTTGGAAAGGGATGGTAATGATGGCTTTAATGGCTGTTGCATTTTATACCGTTCAGGACATAGCAATATTTGGGGATTATCCGGGCATATTTGCCTTTGGTTTGGTCGCCTTTGGCTTCTTAGGAATGGGACCTGTAACCATTGCTGTTGACAGTTATGGTCCGGTAACCGATAATGCTCAGTCGGTTTTTGAGTTGTCGCAGATCGAAAAAATTACCAATATAAAAGAAGAAATTCTGAAAGATTTTGGATTCGAGCCAAATTTTGAAACCGGAAAACACAATCTGGAAGAAAATGATTCTGCAGGAAATACATTTAAAGCAACGGCTAAACCAGTTTTAATTGGAACTGCAGTTATTGGTGCAACTACCATGGTTTTTGCAATTATTCTATTGCTGCAGGGAACCATTCTTTCCAATGGCGAATCCTTATTGCAAATTCAATTGACCGATCCAGCGGTAATCCTTGGTTTGATAACCGGTGGTGCAGTAATTTTCTGGTTCTCGGGCGCATCGATGCAAGCAGTAACTACTGGAGCTTATCGCGCGGTGGAGTACATTAAGGAAAATATCAATTTAGAAAAAACGGAAGCAGACATTGAGGACTCGAAAAATGTAGTGAAGATTTGTACGCAGTATGCACAAACAGGAATGTGGAATATTTTTGCTGTTATACTCTGCTTAACCTTAGCATTTGCCTTTTTCAGTCCCAACTTTTTTGTAGCCTATCTAATTTCTATCGCAATTTTTGGTTTGTTTCAGGCCATGTATATGGCCAATGCTGGTGGCGCTTGGGATAATGCTAAAAAAGTGGTAGAGGTTGATTTAAAAGAAAAAAATACGCCTTTGCACGATGCAACAATTATTGGCGACACGGTTGGTGATCCCTACAAAGACACCTCATCGGTTGCTTTAAATCCAATCATTAAATTCTCTACCTTATTTGGATTGTTGGCAGCCGAAATTGCTATTGAATTAATCGTTCAGTCGGATAAAACCGGAGAAATGAACTACGCTCCTTACATTGGAGTTATTTTCTTAGTAATTGGTTTGTTCTTTGTGTACCGCTCTTTCTACGGAATGCGAATTCCAGTAAAAGGCGTAAAAACTAAGTAAAAAAAATACAGATAAAGCCCCGAAGAATTTCTTCGGGGTTAATTTTATGTTTTTTTTTGTATTCTTAAGTCGCCCTTTCACAGGATAAACAAGAGAATATTATCCAATAATTTCACACTCCCCTTTATCGCCTCTCGAAAGGGGGATTAAAAAGGATCAGGAGATTATTTTGGGTCTTGTTAAAAATCAGATATAAATTTTGGTCAACCGAAAAAGGAAGTATTTTACAATTGTCCTTTGTGATCACTTTTTTCTCAGTCCCGATCCTTATCGGGAGCTCAAATATGATTGCCTGGGGTAAATGAGTACAGCGAATGCAAGCCTGGGATATTAATGTGGCAGTAAACGCATGTAAAAAATATTTGGAAGCAATTCTCGTTTGCGTCGGAATAGCAAAAAGTAGATCGTAGGAGGTTAAAAATCTGGGAAATAAAAGTTAGAATAGCTTCGAGTGTTAAAGTTTTTCAATAACAAGGGATGAACCTTGTTATTTTTGCTTGTCCTTTAGCCGGACAGGCTTTTACTTTTTCCTTGGATGAAAAAGTAAACAAAAAATCATTGACAACGTCCTCAATCACCCACAAATAGCTTGTATTCTAAATAAAAAGAACTCGCTACGCTCCAACAGCTTTTTATTTCTAACGAATACTTCACTAAGTGGGTCCCGATCTCCGGACTCAATGTCAAATCCACATTCTCGAAAAATTGCGATCTTTCATATTAAAAGCCTGATTTTAGGAAGGATTCGGGAGTTGAAATAAGATCTTACCCTCTAAAATCTGTCATATTTTGATGGATAGTATTTTTTTTAGAAAACCTCACCCTTTACTTCTCTTCCTGAATAGAAGTAAATATAAAACAAAAAAAAAGATGAATAATACGAAACAGCTATAAGGCTAGCCCCCCTTTATCTCCTCTCGGAAGGGGTATATTAAAAAACTTCGAAGAAAATTTGATGATATTTTAACCCAACAACCTCTCAACCTCAATTTTATCCTTCGCCAACTGTGCTTTTAACTCATCGAGAGAAGCAAACAATTGTTCGTTTCGAATGCGCTGATAAAAATGAATCGTGATATTTTTGAAGTAAATATCTTTATCAAAATCTAAAATGTGAACTTCTATGGATCGATTATCCAATTGATTATTTACAGTTGGTCGTACGCCAATATTCAACATTCCCAAGTACCGTTTGTCATCCACATCTACTTTTACAGCATACACGCCATCTTTGGGTACCAATTTATAACTTTCCTGTGGATCGATATTTGCGGTTGGAAAGCCAATAGTACGTCCTAACTTTTTTCCATTGATAACATCGCCTTTAATAAAAAACCGATACCCCAAATATTTATTCGCCATTTGTATATCGCCCTCGGCAATCGAAGTTCTAACTTTCGTAGAACTTACATTAATAGCATCCATATTGAGCACATCCTGACGCTCAATTTTGAAGTTTAATTGATCGGCAAAAATCTTTAAGTCTTCGTATTTTCCTTCTCGGTTGTGCCCAAAACGATGATCGTACCCAACCACCAGGTATTTCATTCCCAATTGTTTCACCAAAATATTCTCAACAAATTCAACGTAAGTTAATTTGGAAAATTCTTTTGTAAACGGAAAAACGACCAAATGATCGATACCAGCAGCTTCGAGTAATACCTTTTTCTCCTCTAAAGTGTTGATTAATCGCAAGCCATTATCCTCTGGATTTAGCACCAATCGTGGGTGAGGATAAAAAGTGAAAATTACCGTTTCGCCATTCACTTTTTGCGCTAATTCCTGCAAGCGACGAATCACTTTGCGATGTCCAAGGTGAACCCCATCGAAAGTACCAATAGTTACAACTGGATTAATTGCGGAGAATTTTTTTAAATCCGTATATATTTTCATGTGCTGGCAAAATTATCTTATTAAAATATTCTCGTTCCTTCCCCCCTATCGCATCGCTTAATATCGCTAATCAATTGAGAATACCTCTTAATTTGTTACTGCAAAAATATGAAAATTTAAAGAACAAACTTAGCCTAAGCCCAGCGAAATAAATTTCGGACAAATGATTGACCAAAAAAGATGCCTTTATAAGGCAAGTAAGCTACTTCTATTTTGCGGGGAACAAATTAATGCAGAGCCGGAAATTATAATGATTATACAGGAAATTATTAGTAAATTTCCCGCTTAGTTTCCAAATAGAACCAATGAACGTAAACACAGAAAACTATTCCTATGAAAAAATTATTATTAGCCCTGCCAATTCTATTATTATGGGCTTGTAGTCAAAAAGACCTAGTTAAAGTTGAAGGCAAAATTGATAATGCCGCAGGTAAAGTATTGTACTTCGACCGATTAAATACCTCTGGTACCGAAGTATTAGACTCAATTACATTAGATGAAGAAGGTCGATTTAGATTTAAAGAAGAAAGCACCAAACCCGATTTTTATTTATTGCGCCTTTCCAATGGTAAATTAATTACCTTATTAGCAGAGCCTAACGAAAGCGTTCTTGTTTATAGCAAAAGCGAAAATATGGGGAAAGATTATATCGTTGAAGGCTCAAAAGGCTCGAAATTAGTAAAGGAGCTGAATGATAAACTGAACGAAACCAAAGATAAGCTGGAATCAATCCGTAAAGATTTGGAAGAAAAGAAAAACGATGCAGATTACTCTAGCATTTCACAAAATTTGTTGGCCAGCTATGTTGAAACTCTTCAAAGTCAAAGACAATTTTCTATTGATTTTATCATGAAAAATGCCACTTCGCTATCGAGCTATATGGCTTTGTATCAGAAGTTAGACGATAAGACTTTTACTTTGAATGAAAACGGCGACATTCAGTTTGTTAAGATTGTTGCCTCATCGATGAAAGCTTTGTATCCTGAACACGATTACACCAAGGCAATTTTAAGTAATTTGGAGGATCTTGAAAAACGTTTGGGCAACCTAAAAATGTCTCAACTGATTCAAGAAAAAGGAAGTAACTTTCCAGATATTAGCCTTCCAAATGCCAATGGAAAAGAAGTGAGTTTAAGCTCGTTACAAGGAAAATTTATTGTATTAAGCTTTTGGGCATCACAAGATGTTAATTCTCGCAAACAGAATGCTAACTTGAAAAAGGTTTACGATAAATTCAACAAAAAAGGATTGGAAATCTATCAGGTTTCTGTTGATCAGGATGAAAAACTATGGACCAGAGCTATAGAACAAGATCAGTTAAACTGGACCAATGTTTGCGATTTGAAAACTGGTAGTGTAAACGCTACCAGACTATACAACATTCAACAAGTTCCTGCAAACTACCTATTGGATCAAAAAGGAGAAATTGTTGGAAAAAACCTTTTCGGATTGGCTTTAGAGGAAAAAATTGCCCAATACGTGAAGTAAGAAATTAAAATATTAAAGTGCCTAAAGTACCTTTAAGTAGAAATACCAAATTTCGTTACTTTTGTACTTTAGGCACTTTAAGTACTTGAATATTTGATATGAACGAAAAGAAAAAAATATACTTTGCATCGGATGTACATTTGGGAGCTCCTGCTTTACGAAACAATCGCGAACGCGAAAAACTATTTGTAAAGTGGCTCGATTGGGTTAAAGATGATGCGGAATGCATTTACCTGATGGGAGATATTTTTGATTTTTGGTTTGAATACAAGCGTGCAGTGCCAAGAGGATTTACACGTGTATTGGGTAAAATTGCAGCAATTACCGACTCTGGTATTCCTGTGCATTTTTTTACCGGCAATCACGACATTTGGGTATTCGATTATTTACCTACCGAAGTTGGCGTAATTGTTCATCGGGATATCGTGAAAACGGAAATTAAAGGCAAAAAATTCTTTCTTGGACATGGCGATGGACTGGGACCTTTCGATAAAAATTACAAAATTCTAAAGAAAATATTTACCAGTCCTTTTTTACAATGGTCCTTTGCCCGTATTCATCCTAACTTATCGATTTGGTTAGCTCACAAATGGTCGGGACACAGCAGACTTAGAGATGGAAAAGTAGAGGCCGATGATTATCGTGGAGAGGACAAAGAATGGTTGGTGCTTTTTGCTAAGGATGAACTGAAAAAAGAACATTTCGACTACTTTGTTTTTGGGCACAGGCATTGGCCATCGGATGTTGATTTGAATGGAAAAAGCAGATACATTAATACCGGCGATTGGGTTACTCATTTTACCTATGCGGTGTTTGATGGCGAAAATATGGAAGTGAAGGAGTACGAAAAACCAAAAATTGGCTACTAAGGAAAACAAAATACTAAACACTTAGAACACAAAGGGTTTTCGCGAAGACAAAAAAGAATAAAACGCTTCATCTCATAAACCAATGTAAAGATGTAGCATACTGGGTTGCTACAAATAGAATATAAAAAATGGAAATATTATACATCGCAATCGGAATTGCTAAAGGATTAATTATTGCTTGGTTAATTTTGCGAAAAAGGGTTGCGCATCAAGCAGTGCTTCATCGTGAAGAGTTATTGAAACAGGAGAATGCTTTTATTACCGAAAAAAGTGGGCTTTCGCACCAACTTTCGGTTTTGGAAGAACGTGCCAGTAACCTGCTAAAAGAAAAAACAGACTTAAATGAGGCTGTGAATGTTGAGCGCCTAAAGAATGAAAATATGACTCGCTCTGTTTCTATATCCGCCACCGAGCGAAAAAATTTGGAAGAACGATTAACGACTCAAAAGCAAG
The DNA here is from genome assembly GCF_002843315.1 of Labilibaculum filiforme. Classification (GTDB taxonomy): domain Bacteria; phylum Bacteroidota; class Bacteroidia; order Bacteroidales; family Marinifilaceae; genus Labilibaculum; species Labilibaculum filiforme. The sequence goes on from NZ_MVDD01000001.1 coordinate 570,866, forward strand.
AGCTGGAAGAACTTCAGAAAAAATTCACCACCGAATTTGAAAACATCGCCACCAAAATACTAAAGGAGAACACAAAAGAGTTTACTTCTTCGAACCAGAAGAATATGAGCGATATAATGAGCCCGATTAAGGAGAAACTAATGTCGTTTGAAAAAAAGGTGGAGGAAACTTACGATCGCGAATTGCGCGATAAAATTAGTTTGAAGGAAGAGGTGAAAAAGCTTTACGATCTGAATTCGAAAATTAGTGATGAAGCCAATAACCTAACCAAAGCTTTAAAAGGCGATGTAAAAAAACAAGGAAATTGGGGCGAAGTAGTTTTAGAACGAATTTTAGAACGATCGGGTTTAACCAAAGGACAGGAATACGATCGTGAGGTGGTGATGCAAAACAGCGAAGGACAAACCATTCGGCCTGACGTAATTATTCATCTTCCCGAAGAAAAACATGTGATTGTAGATTCGAAAGTATCGCTGATTGCTTATGAGCGATATGTAAACTCGATTGGGGACGTGGATGCTGAGAAATTCCAAAAGGAACACATTGTTTCGATGAAAGCTCATGTGAAAGAATTGGCCGAAAAGCATTACCAAAGTTCGAGTTCTTTAAACTCTCCGGATTTTGTATTGATGTTTATGCCAATAGAATCGTCGTTTGCGATGGCCGTTCAGTACGATCAGGAGCTTTTTAACTATGCTTGGGACAATAAAATTGTAATTGTGAGTCCTTCGACTTTGCTGGCAACTTTACGAACTATTGCTTCGATCTGGAAACAGGAACAACAAAACAGAAACGTGCTGGAAATTGCCAAACAAGGTGGTTTGCTTTACGACAAATTTGTTGGTTTTGTGGAGGATATGATAAAGTTGGGAAACCAGATGGAGACCTCGAAGAAAAGCTATCTGGATGCAATGAAAAAACTATATGATGGTAGCGGAAACATGGTTCGAAGAGCTGAAAACATTCGCGAATTGGGTGCCAAAGTAAAAAAGAAACTGCCTCAATCTTTAATCGATAGAATGAACGATACCGAAGCAATTGCTGAATAATTCACGCTATTAAAAATATATAAAATGGGTTGCGATGGGTCGTAACCCTTTTTTTGTATCAATAAATAAAAGGCAAACGTGCTGTAAGCCCTAAATCTGCTGACTGATTTTACATCAGGAGGGTCATTTATGCATCAGGAAACCCAAATTGAGCAACAGGAGACCTAAATCGAGCAACAGGAGCAACATTTTACCAACAGGAGACTCAAATCGAGCAACAGGAGCAACATTTTACCAACAGGAGACTCAAATCGAGCAACAGGAGCACCATTTTACCAACAGAAGACTCAAATCGAGCAACAGAAGTATAGAAGCATCCATCAGGAATCAATTCGCCCGATAGGCATTCTAAATTTTCGTTTTTACCTACCAAAATATACCAAAGTCAGTTGCAATACTCCGAATATCACTCTCCTTTTTGCAAAAAAAATAAAGCCATGTAAAATAATCAACTTGTTTCTTTTGTTTAGGGATTATTGTTTTGTAGATTCATTGGCGGAAAGTGCATTGGTGTGCTTTACACTTACGTTACCAATAATTATTAATTGCAAAAATGAAAGCTTTTTTCATATTCGTATTTGTTTCAATTTCAAGTGGATTGGTTTATAGTCAAACCAATGATAGATCATTTAATTTAGTTCGAGACATTGAAAAATTCTCTGAATTAATGACGGAATTAGACACCATAATTGTTTACTCGAATTTGAGTATATGCCATGGTGAACGATATGAGAAAGACATTATAACTAAAAAGAATGATAGTGTATTTATTCAAGTTTCAATAAATGATGATTTTGATGGAAACGTTGATTACGAAAAACGAATATACGAGTATGATAAGTCAGACAGTTTGAATTTTGAAACCCTTTATTTTAAATTGCAAAAACATACTATTCCAGACCATCAGCCTTCTTTAAGATTTGAAATAATTCACAATAGAAAAGACACATTAAATCTTTTCACATACGGACTAATGGACATTATTGACGTTTCACGCTTCATTGCGAAAATTAAGAATCAGATCTATTTTGATAAAGGTTATTATAAACCTCTTATAATCCCCAAAGAACCAGTGACATTACCTGATTCTGCAAAAAATGATTCAATTCTGTTTGATGATTTGGAGCGGTTATTTGAGGATAAAAAATAACACTTGGCAAAAACGAAATTATCAGGGACGATAATACACAGTTTGATAGTTTAGTTCAATTAATCCCGACGAGTCGGAGCCAGCAATACCCTTAAAACATCTCCATAAAAAAAAGGATGTCCAAAAAGTTCAATCTTATTGTCATTCTGAGCTTGTCGAAGAATTTTTATCTTTGAAAAACAGATGTTTCGACTTCGCTCAACATGACGTTTTCGAGTGAAATTTTACTTTTTGGACATCCTCACAGATTAAATATTTTCCAAGGCACCACCAATTAAGCCTTTTAATTTTTCGATATTTTCGATACCAACTGATAATCGAATAACACCTGGCAGTGGATATTTTGCTCCCCAAACAGGTTCAACCGGCAGTAAAATGGTATCAACTTCGCCCAGTGTTGGAACCAATGGAATGGTTTCTTCCAAAGCTGCAATAAAGCGATCGCATTTCTCTCTTTTATCCTCATCAGAAACGCCTTTTATATCGAAGGTAATCATTCCACCAAAGCCTTTATCGGCAAACAAAGCCACAGCCTCTTTTCGGGTTGGATGAGATTCTAATCCAGGATATAAAACGGTTTCAATTTTAGGATGTTGCTCCATAAACTGCGCCAATTCCAAAGCATTCTTACAATGTTGATCGAAGCGTAATTCGAAACTTTTTAGTTGTGTTCCCAACCGGTAAGCATCATCAGGACTTAAGAAGTGACCTGCCCATTTGCGATATTCGATGGCTTCTTTCAGTAGCTCCTTATCGTTACCACAAATTACTCCGGCAGTAATATTTCCATGTCCGCTCAAATATTTAGTTACCGAATGAATGACCAAATCGGCACCATCCATCAAAGGTTTCCATAAATAAGGCGTTCCAAAAGTATTGTCGACAATTATTTTCGCTTTGTACTGCTTGGCCAAAGCCATAATTCGTTTTACATCGGCAACAATCAGCATTGGATTCGAGACCGCTTCGAAATACAAAAATTCTGGTTGAATCTCTTTTAGCATTCGCTCGAGTTCTACAAAGTCGTATAAACCTTCCTTGGCATAAAAGCGGTGTACATCTAAATTTCTTCTTTTGATTAGAACCGTATCGATAAAGGAATTGGTGCCTCCATAAATTTCATGAAAAAACAGCCAAGGACGAGTTGCTGCTCCTTGCTGAAAAACGGATACTGCAACATCAATAGCAGCCATTCCTGTTTCTACCAACAAAGCCCAATTGCATCCTTCCAACTCCATAATCTGCTTCTCGGTAGCTACAACGGTTGGGTTTCTATATCTGGAATAGATATAGTCGTCTGGCTCATGATTATTTGCTGCTTCGGCAGAAAAAGCCGCCTGAGCTCGTTTTGAGTTTTGTAAATTAAAGCCAGCTTCGCGGTAAAGTGGCGTGTGCGATGCGTTGATTTCTTTTTTCTTCATTGTATTGTGGTTTGACGTATATTAATTTCTAACTACCCCTAAATCCCCTGAAGGGGACTATCCCAGTTGGGTAACAATTTATCTTTTTTAAGCCCCTTTAGGGGTTTGGGGTATTGAAACTTTAAAACACCCCTCTCCCTGTCGGGATCTCCCATCAAAAAGGGAGAACTCTCAAACTCTATCTTTTTATTACTTTTACCTTACCCCTTTTACCTTTCTCCTTTAGCAATTCATTCAATTCTTTCTCTGGCGTGATTACATCCGATTCATAGTAAAACTCTGATCGATCGATGATTTCACCAATAAATAAGATGACTAAAGAAACCGGCAAGCTCAATGCTAATTGCAAATCCAAAAGAACATATGGAATTAACAAACAAAGAATTCGTATGCTGGATAGAACTGGAAAGTAGTTCTCCTTTTTCTTTCTCAAACTTATTTTTCTCCAAATGTATAAACTTCCTTTTAGTAGAAGAATCAATTCTACTAAAATTGGCATTTCGATTAGCCACGCAAAAAATAGGATTCCTGTTAAACTTACCATTCCAGAATGAACCACAAGTTCATCTTTTCGCGTGAGGAATTTATAGACCATATCTACCGAAATCAGACTGAAAATTCCAAAGGCCATGGCTACATAAGCAAGCATCTGGTTTTGAGTGATGATTTGTAAACCTGTTAATCCCAAGAATGCAGAGAAAGAGAAAATCTCACGACTTAGCCAAGAGCCTTTTAGGTTGAGGATGAATCGCCACATGCGCCACTTCTTGCCAATATGCAAAGAGGTTAAGGCGATAGCCAAAATCGAAATTACAGCAAAAGGAACTAATGGCATTTCTATCATTCCAAATAGATGTGCTGCCTGCCAACTCACTAATCCGGCAACGGCCAAGGTGAACAATACCAGTGTCCATTCTTTATCTAACGAGACTTTCGATTTTATTTTTGGCAGATAACTTTCTAATTTTTCCGCACTAATTTCCACTGCATCTATATTTTCTATTGCCGGAGTAGAATGCTCTTCCCGCAAAGGAATTAGCTGAATGGATGGTTTGATTCCCATATTTACAAAACCAGGAGTAAGATAATTCTCCTCAATGACATCTTCCCGGCCGAACGACAAGGCGCCAACCGGACAAGCATCTACACATGCTGGATTTTTTCCCTCAGAGATTCGATCGACACAAAAATTGCATTTCTCAACAATTTTAGTGCTTTCGTTAAATTTTGGGGCATCGTACGGACAAGCCCAAGTACAATAGGTACAACCAATGCAAGCCTCGGCATGATGAATAATAGCGCCAGTTTTTTCATCACGGCTGTAAGCCAGTGCCGGACAATTTTTCATGCAAGGTGCATCTTCGCAATGATTGCAGGCCAATGAAAAATGAAAGACTGGTAAACCAGGATGCTTAATTTTATTGTGACAGTTTACTTCCCGCCAATTCACCAATAGATCTGTGCCGTTTTCGATGCTGCAACCTGCAACGCAAGCCATACAGCCAACACATTTATTTACGTCAAATATGAATGAGTTCTTTTCCATATTATTTTACTTCCATTTCATTGTAAAAGATCCACCTATTTCGTCGCATACAGCAATACAACCACTATTAAGATTTACCATTGCGACGATTTAATTTACATCTACAATACCACGGGTTTCACCCATGGCTATTTATGTTGAATCCCTCCGGGATATTTGAAACAATTATCAACTTTAGAAACCTTTGATCTCTTATTAATTACTACCTATTAATTTTTCTTATCTCAAGCCAAGTATTGTGAAAGGCTGTTCCGTGCCCAATATCTGTTTCTTTTCCTGTGGTGAACAAATTCGGAGCGGCACCATTTATGCCCCAATGTCCGTTGGTAAGCACCACATTTCCTTGCCGTAAACCCAAATCGAACTGCACTCTTACTTTCGACTTTCCTTGATGGTTAAACATTTCTACCTGCTCTAAATTCGAGATTCCTCTGTCCTCTGCATCCAAGGGGTGAACGTACAAATAGGCTTCAGGTTCGAATTGTTTGATGACCTCTAAATTTCCAAATTGCGAATGAATTCTATTTTTAGAATTGGGGGATATCAACTGCAAAGGAAATTCATGTTGAACAGGCAATGGCACATAATCGGGCAAAGCATCAATGCCCCACAAGTTAGGAGCCTGCTCGCTATACAATTCTATTTTGCCCGATGGAGTTGGAAATTGATGATCGGCAAATGGAATTTCCTCGAAAGAATTCGCCAATTGCGGTCCTTTTTTTAATTCCTCCAAACTCAATTCGGGAAATTTCGCTAAAAAAGTATTCAAATATTCTTCAACGGCCTCATCTGTAGGCTCAGGAAGGTTTTTACTGATTGCATCCTCATCCATGCCCAAACGCTTGGCCAGCAGGTAATATATTTCTGTTTCAGGCTTTACTTCGCCGGCAGGCTCGAGTACCTTTTGTTTTAATTGAACGTAAGGATTCCAGTAAGAACCGATAATATCCGATTGCTCGAACATGTTCTTAGCTGGCAATACGATATCTGCTTCATAAGCCGTATCGGTCATGAATTGCTCTACCACCACGCGAAAATCTGCTTTGCGAAATGCCTTACGAATGGAATTGGTATCCGGATTTTGCGAAAGAGGATTTCCTCGTTCCACCCAAATAAATTTCACTTCTGGATCTTTGATATTTAATAAATCGTTGCCCAATGTTGCCATAGCTATTTTTCGACGGAAACTAGGATGCTCACAACCTGGAAAGTACGATTCTGGTTCCTTTAAATCGTCGAAAACATAGCTTTGCAAATTGGCATAATGCCAACAAGCTCCTGGTTTGCCAATATTTCCTGTGATCACCGAAAGGGCCAATAAACAACGAGTTGTCTGACCGCCATTTTCGTATCGTTGCAAGCCATAACCCGGAATCAAGGTCATGGGTTTAATGGTTCCTATTTGCTTGGCTAAGTTGCGAATAGCCTCTTCCGAGATTCGGCAAATCTGCGATACCTTTTCTAATGTATAAGCTTCTACCCGCTCTTTAAACTGCTCGAAACCCAATACATATTGCGTTATAAATTCGTGATCGATCCAATCATTTTTGATGATTTCGCGAGCCAAACCCAAAGCCAAAGCTCCATCGGTTCCCGATTTTATTTGAAATAAAGAATTTGCTCGTTCGGTAGATGGCGTTCTTCTTGGGTCGATAACCACAAATTGTGCGCCTTTCTCCTGTGCCTTTTCAATAGGCATCATCTCCTGAATATTGGTTTCAACAGGATTTTTTCCCCATAAAACAATCAATTTTGCATGCTCTAAATCCCAAGGCGCATTGTGCTTGTTCGCGCCCATTGTTAATCGGGTAGCTTCCAATCCTGCCGGCCAACATAGGTTACCATAGGTGGTGGTTGCTCCTCCGAATAGTTTCCAGAAACTGGTGCTCACCCCATTTAACAATCCCGACATGCCACTTGCTGCAAAATACAAGATGGAATGAGGACCGAAATTTTCTTTGCAATGGCTTAGTTTTTCGGCGATGGTATTTAAAGCTTCCTCCCAAGAAATACGTTCGTATTTTCCCGTAGCTACACGCTTTTGCGGATACAAAATCCGGTTTTTGGAATTGGCTCGCTCTACATAAGCCAAACCTTTAATGCAAGGGCCTTCGGGGGTTGCCCGATTTCCTGCATGAGCTTCGATACCGGTAACCTGATTGTTTTCTACCCGAACTTTTATGCTACAAGTACTATAACAGTTTCGCGGACAAGCAGAGGAAATTAGTTTCATGAAAGAGATTCGTTAAATTCTGCGAAAAATTACTCAAAAAAATAATAAAAACCTTACATCAATGCTATCTAACAATCCTCTGCCTGAAGCCAGAGGCAATAGATGAACAACATCGGATCTTTTTCGTCGCGGAAGACCATTTCTTCTCCTATCAACCAATTCTTCGCGACGGATTTACAAACCCGAATTAATCCCAAGGCCTTGCCCTCGGCTGAAATATTTATGCCTTTCAGGCAATGCAATCAAATATTTTTACAATCCTCTGCCTGAAGCCAGAGGCAATAGATGAACAACATCAGATCTTTTTCGTCGCGGAAGTATATTTGTTCTCCTATCAACCGATAATCCGCGACTTTTTTAAATCCTCGGGTTAAAACCCGAGGCAATACATGAGGCAATTTATCAACAAAAATAAATTATCAAATAATCACACAATGATTCTCATACCCTTTTGTCCCCTGCTTTAGCTGGGGCAATATATTTTTACAATCCTCTGTCTGAAGCCAGAGGCAATAGATGAACAACATCGGATTTTTTTCGTCGCGGAAGTCCATTTCTTCTCCTATCAACCAATTCTTCGCGACGGATTTACAAATCCAAATTAATCCCAGGGCCTTGCCCTCGGCTGAAATATTTATGCCTTTCAGGCAATGCATTCAAATATTTTTACAATCCTCTGGCTGAAGCCAAAGGCAATAGATGAACAACATCGATTTTTTTTCGTCGCGGAAGTCCATTTCTTCTCCTATCAACCAATTCTTCGCGACTTTTTTAAATCCTCGGGTTAAAACCCGAGGCAATACATGAGGCAATTTATCAACAAAAATAAATTATCAAATAATCACACAATGATTCTCATACCCTTTTGTCCCCTGCTTTAGCTGGGGCAATATATTTTTACAATCCTCTGTCTGAAGCCAGAGGCAATAGATGAACAACATCGGATTTTTTTCGTCGCGGAAGTCCATTTCTTCTCCTATCAACCAATTCTTCGCGACTTTTTTAAATCCTCGGGTTAAAACCCGAGGCAATACATGAGGCAATTTATCAACAAAAATAAATTATCAAATAATCACACAATGATTCTCATACCCTTTTGTCCCCTGCTTTAGCTGGGGCAATATATTTTATCAATCCTCTGCCTGAAGCCAGAGGCAATAGATGAACAACATCAGATCTTTTTCGTCGCGGAAGTCCATTTCTTCTCCTATCAACCAATTCTTCGCGACTTTTTAAATCCTCGGGTTAAAACCCGAGGCAATACATGAGGCAATTTATCAACAAAAATAAATTATCAAATAATCACACAATGATTCTCATACCCTTTTGTCCCCTGCTTTAGCTGGGGCAATATATTTTATCAATCCTCAGGCTGAAGCCAGAGGCAAATAATGAATTTACAAAAGATCTAGATTCATCAATTGTCCCTTACTTTAGCTAGGGCAATCTGCATACACATTTTCAAAATCCTCGGGTTGAAACCCGAGGCAATACATGAGGCAAAGCATAAAACATCCAATAATTATCCATAAATCACACAATAATTCTCATGTTCTTTACCCCCTGCTTTAGCTGGGGTTTTTCTCAAGCCTCCACAAGCATTTCTGCTTTCACAATATCAGCCAAACGTTCCACTCCGGCAATTGCTTTTTCGTTGTTTACGTAGGAGAAATTTAGTCGAATGGTATTTTTTCCACCGCCGTCGCAATAGAACACATTTCCGGTTACAAAAGCTACCTTTTTTTCGATCGCTTTATGGAAAAGCTCCAAAGCATCCATGTGTTCGGGTAGTGTAATGAATAGGAACATTCCTCCTTCGGGACGAGTCCATTTTATTTCTTTAGGCATGTGCTTTTCCAACTGCTCCAACATCACATCTCTACGCTGATGGTATAAATCGATTGTCTTTTGCAGATTTTCTTCGAACACTCCTGAATTCATATAGCGAACTGCGATTTTTTGCACAAATGTTGGGGTGCACAAATCAGCCGATTGTTTGGCTACCACAATTTTTTCGTTCACATCTTTTGGTCCCAATACCCATCCAATACGGAATCCTGGAGCAAATATTTTTGAGAAAGTACCCAAAGTAATTACATGATTATCCTGATCTAACTGATACATTAAGCGCTGTGGTTTTCCTTCGAATCGTACTTCTCGATACGGACAATCTTCCACTATTAACACATCGTACTGATGAGCCAAAGCAATAATTTCTAAACGGCGAGATTCGGGCATGGTGATTCCTGTTGGATTTTGAAAATCAGGAATTACGTAGATAAATTTTGGCTTAATGCCATGTTGCTTTAGTTCTTCCAGCTTGGCTTCTAAAAGGGTGGCACTCATGCCCTGCTCATCCATTGGCACGCCTTCCATTTTAGCTCCGTAAGCCTGAAATGCACCTATTCCACCCAGATAAGATGGCAAGCCACAAATCACAACATCTCCCTGATTTACAAAAACTTTCCCGACCAAATCTAATCCTTGCTGCGATCCGGTAGTAACAATCAAATTATCTAAAGAACATTGAATTCCCTCGGCACGATACTTTTTTACAAGCACTTCTCTTAACTCACTTACCCCTTCGGTAGCATCGTATTGTAAAACTGCAGCTCCTTCTTCGCGCAACATATCCGAAACAATACTGTCCAGTGCATCAACCGGAAAAGATTCTGGTGCCGGGAGTCCTCCAGCAAATGAAATAATCTCGGGATTTTGAGTCAGCTTCAAAATTTCACGAATAGCTGAACGTTTGTTATTATTACTGATTTGAGAAAAAGTTCCTTTTAAATCGCTGATCATATTTTTATAATTATGAATTGTTTAAATCTTATTATTGTGAGTCTCACTTAAAGTGAGGCCCTCAGTCTTTCCTTAATTTACCCCTAAATCCCCTAAAGGGGACTTATCGCTTCGGTTAAAGCTCTCTGCAATATTGAGGTAAAAGCCCCTTTAGGGGTTTGGGGTATTATAAAAACACCCCTCTGTCCTTCGTCCCGAATTTTGGGATCCCCTAAAGAAGGGAGAATTTTAAATTCATCATCCTATTTCAATTTTAGAATCTTCCCTTTTTAAGGGGAAGTGCCTACAGACTAAAGGGTGTAATTCTGAATTCTTAATTACTAATTGATAATTGATAACTCTTAATTAATTAAAGCCACTGTTTGCGCATGCGAGCCCATTTCTTGTCGCGATGTTCCGTTACGCATTGAATATCTTCATCGGTCATGTGCTTGAATCGGCCCTGCTTTTTCAGATAATCTTTTACAGAAGCAAATTCTTTCGGATTGCGGTTCAATTTGTATTCGCCATCCTCATATTCTGCTAAAAATATCAGACCACAGTCTACAGCATCTTTTGCAATTTCGATAGATGTTTCGGTGGGTGTTCCCCAACCCGTAGGACAGGATGCATACACATGAATAAAAGTTGCGCCTTTGGTGTGCTTGGCTTTGTTCACCTTATTCATAAAATCCTGAGGATAACCAATACTCGCTGTTGCAGCATAAGCAATATCATGCGCAGCAATAATCTCGAACAAATTCTTTTTATGCGTGATGGTTCCGGGTAGATTCTCCCCTGCAGGCGTAGTGGTAGTTTTAGTTCCGTAAGGAGTCAAACCACTTTTCTGAATTCCGGTATTCATATAAGCCTCGTTGTCGTAGCAGATGTACAAAACATCATCGTTACGATCAATCATTCCTGAAAGAGCCTGAAACCCGATATCGGCAGTTCCACCATCGCCGGCAAACACCACTGTTTTCACATCTTTTTGTCCCAAAGCCTTGGCTCCTGCAGCAATTCCCGATGCCATACTTGCAGCACCCGGAAAGGTAGTAATCAAGGCATTGGTATTGAATGCCATTTGTGGATAAATAAATCCTACCGCCGACATACATCCGGCTGGTAAAGCGGTATAGGTGCGCTCACCCAAAACTTTTAGTGCCAAACGAACGGCAACACTTCCACCACATCCGGCGCAAGCCTTATGACCATAGAAGTATTCCTTCTCGGTCATGTTTTTTGCATTCACTTTTGGGATATCTACTAGATTAGTCATTGCTTTCTACATTTAGGCTAAAAAATTCTACTTTCTCTTCACTCTTATTTTTTACTCCGAAAAATAGCTTCTCGAACATTTCTTCAATCTCCTCTTTGGTGATATCTCGACCACCCAAACCACCAACAAAATTGCTTTTGTAAACGTACTTGTCGATTTTCGAAATTGCTGAGTTCACATTGGTATAAACCGTTCCCTCGTATCCGAAAGAAATATCTTTATCGATAACGCCAATTGCATGTACCCGTCGCGCCAAATCTTTCACTTCAGTCTCTGGAAACGGGCGCATGTAACGAATCTTTAACAAACCAACCTTTTTGCCTGCTGCGCGCATTTTATCGACCACCACACGAATGGTTCCGCAAACACTACCTAAAGCTACCAATACCACTTCGGCATCATCGCAACGGTACTCTTCCACCATATCGTAGTACTTACGGCCAAACTTTTCTGCAAATTCCTGATCTACATCGCGAATTACGTCGATTGCCTTAAACATGGCTTCGTTTTGCTGATACTTGAATTCAGTATTGTCATCGGGTTTCGAGCTGAATCCTAAATTTTTAGGCTCTTCGAACGACATCTTGTTGGGTGTCTCGAAAACAGGAAGAAATTCATCCACCATTTTTTGCTCCGGGATATCAACCAACTCGTAAGTGTGAGTGAGAATAAAACCATCCAAATTCACCATCATTGGTGTCAGTACATCCTTATGCTCTGCAATTTTGTATGCCTGAATCATCATATCCAAAGCTTCCTGTGCATCTTCCACATAAACCTGAATCCATCCGCAATCTAACAGGGAAAGGGAATCGCGCTGATCGCCGTAAATACTCCATGGCAAAGCAACCGATCGGTTGGCATTCATCATTACCACCGGCCAACGACCACCACTGCAATAGTGCAATCCTTCGGCCATGTATAACAAGCCCTGCGATGATGATGCGGTAAATGTTCTGGCTCCAACTGCACTTGCTCCCATTGTTGCCGAAATAGCCGAGTGCTCCGACTCTACGTGCATGTATATGCCATCCATCTCGCCTGCTTCTACCATTTCGGAAAGTCGCTCGACAGTGATGGTTTGCGGGGTGATTGGGTAAGCAGCAATTACATGCGGACGACATAATTTTACGCCCTGAGCTACTGCCTCATCTCCTGATATGAATATTTTATTTGTTTTCATTTTCTGTTTGTTAATTGGTCATTAATTGACTGGGTTTTGCTTTAAACACCCCTCTCCCTGTCGGGATCTCCCCTTAAAAAGGGAGAAAACTTCAAATAAACTTTTGTAGAACTTGAAGCTTTTAACTTGGGGCTTGGAGCTTTAAAAACACCCCTCTCCCTATCGCGACCTCCCCTAAAAGGGAGAAAACTTCAAATAAACTTTTGCAGTACTTGAAGCTTTTAACTTGGGGCTTGGAGCTTTAAAAACACCCCTCTCCCTGTCGGGATCTCCCCTTAAAAAAGGGAGAAAACTTCAAATAAACTTTTGTAGAACTTGAAGCTTTTAACTTGGGCTTGGAGCTTTACTCCTTTACCATTGTTATTGCATCTTTCGGGCATTCGTGGGCACAAACCCCGCATCCTTTGCAATAATCCAGGTCGAATTCTATTTTGCCGTTTTCTTTTAGAATAGTACCATCGGGACAAAGCAGGTAACAACGCAAACAAAAAACGCATGCCTCGTGGTCAACCACTGGCCGAACAGATCTCCAGCCTGCATTGGTCTCTGGTAAAAAACCAGCCTTGTACTGCGGACCAGTAGGATATTCGTTGATATGGGTAGGAAATGTAAATTCCTGTTTTTTTGGACGGTTCATTTTTTTCAATTATGAATTATGAATTAATAATTACGAATTTGAGATAGTGGTTACACAACACCCCTCTGTCCTTCGTCCCGAATTTCGGGATCCCCTTAAAAAGGGAGAATACGTAATTTTAAAGTCTTTCCCTTTTAAGGGAAAGTGCCGACAGGCGAAAGGGTGCAAACAAATTACCCCTCAACTGTACTCTGTTCATTGATAATTTCAAAGGAACGTTCTACAATCTTCACATTCAAATCTGCCAGTTTTGGCTTCATTTCTGTGCGGATACTGGCTACAGCAGCTTCCAAGCTTACCAAACCCGATGCCGCAACTAATGCTCCATACATAGCGGTGTTGGTAATTGGTCGTCCCAGTATCTCCATAGCTAAAGTAGAGGCATCGATACCGATTACTTTGAAAGCGGGCAATGCCTTTTGGTACACTTCTACTTTTTCGGTATTCACTAAAATGCAAGCGCCTGGTCTAATTCCTTTTTCGAATCCGGGGGCGATTAAAGTTTCATCCATTACTACCACATAGTCGCTGTTTTGCACTTCGCTGCGGTCGTGAATTTTCGTATCATCAATTTTAGTAAAAGCCAAAACCGGAGCTCCTCTTCGCTCAGGACCGAATGATGGAAATGCCAATGCATGTTTGCCTCCGTGAACACTGGCTGCAATGCCCAGCAAACGAGAAGCGGTAAATCCACCTTGTCCTCCTCTTCCATGCCATCTGATTTCTTGCATATGTATCTGAATTTTGTTTGTTGTTGTTTTGTAGAATGGCTCCAACGCGAATCGGAGCCATTTTGTATTTGTTGTTGTTGTTGTGTGTTGTGATTTTTGTGAAAATCCGTATCGTAAAATACGATGTAAATGTACCGTTTACAGGCAATTTTTACTAGAACCGGGAATAAATACAGTAAACTGATCTACAAAAACAGATTTAGAAAGAATTTATATCTTTACAATCTTTACATATCATGGCATTACCAGATAAATTTTCTTCTTATGGACAAATTAGATAAAACCGATCGTAAAATTTTACAGCTTCTACAACAAGATTGTCGCATCACCACCAAAGAACTTTCGGAGAAACTGCACCTAAGCAATACTCCTGTTTACGAAAGGGTTAAAAAATTGGAGAGAAGTGGAATTATTAAAGGATATGTGGCCCGGCTCGACCCCGATAAGATAGACCGAAGCATGATGGTTTTTATTTCTATTCTGCTGACCAAACACACCCGCGATGTGGTAGAGAAATTCGAAGCCGAAATTTTAGCCTTGCCCGAGGTGATGGAGTTTTATTACACTTCGGGAAATTACGATGCCCTGCTAAAATTAATGGTGAAAGATATGAAAGCATTTCAATTCTTTATTCAGGAGAAGCTATCGAAATTCGAACACATCAGCCGCTTTAACAGCACTTTCGTGATTTCATCGGCCGATAAATTGGGCTATGATTTGTAGGTTTTTTTTAATCTTTCTTTTTAAATCCTCGGGGGGCTAACCCGAGACAAGAGATGGAAAAGTGAAAACCCCGCTTGGAGCGGGGCTTTTACAATAACGAATTTTTCTAATTTATTTTAAATCCTGATATAATTAATTTGTTCAAATGCTTTTTTACATTTCTCTCATGAAAACTAGTAAGACTTTTTAAACCATAAGCAAAATCAGCGACATAATTTCTTTCCTTAACCGAAAGCACATTTGACAGAGCATCCCATTCAACCATTCTCCTAAGGACTAACTCCGACAATTCAACTGCATTAATATTAATTTCCTTATTTTTATTAGAAGGCTCTTCTTTAAGAAGACAATGCGAGGCATAATCTAGTTGCTTAATATTAGGCTCAGTCCCCTCATAAAACTGTTTCCCAATTTCATTAATAACACTGGTATATTTTAATCCTTTAGCTTCAGCAATAGTTTCAATTTTTTTAAATTCAGATACTAAATCTCCATTATTATCTATAATCAAATTATACTTTTTGATTATATAATCCAAAGTATCGTATAATTGTAAAAATTTATCCTGTGGAAGTTTATCAAAAATTTCAGGCCTATCGATTCTTATTCTATTGATTAACTGTTTCTCAAAATCTAAATAAGACTTGTCTAAATCCTTGAACTGTAAAATTGAAGCTATTATGACAGATAATTTACGTTCCTCATTGACATTTAACTCTCCTACATAAAGCGATGCAATTTTACGATAGTAGTCCACACCATTTGCATGAATTAAAGCATTTGCTGAAATAAAACTAAAATCTACCGGTATAGCTCCTTTTCTAGCTTTTAACCTTTTAGTTTTTTCCTTTTCTGATAGGGCATATTTTAATAAAATAGTGTTAGAATCTGAAGAATTCATAAATGATTTAATCTCAACTGAAGACAGAATAGCATCCCACAATTCCGATTTTTTCGAATATTCCCCTATGTCATCACTTAAGGCATATTTCTTAATTAGATTATTTACTAACTCTAACAATTGAGTCAAATAAGATAATAAATCATTTTCTAACCGTTCTTCTTTCCAAATTTTCAACAAATCGAAGTCGTTTGTTTGTCTAGCCCCATCAGTAAACTTATATAAAATAGACAAAGTGTATGGAACAACAGCAGATCTAATCTGCCCCATGGAATTTTTTCCCTGACCATATGTTTTTTCCAATACTCTGAATAAAATCATTTTTGCAATAAGCTCTTCATAAAATGTTCTATCAATTTGCAAGGGTTTCTTTTTAACTCCATCACCACTTAATTCTTCAATGAATGCTCTAAATACTTTTTCACCACCTTTTTTCACTACAAAAGGTTTCTCCCCCCAAGCAGTATAATATTTAGCCAGTTGCTCTTTTGAGAACCTTTTATCTGATGGGAAATCTTTTTGAATTACAGCTTTTCTAGTACCTGCAATTCTTAACATCGTACTAAATTCTCCTTTAGCCCTTTCAAAAAACCATTTTTTTCCTGATGGAGTCACGACACTTTCAGTTAATCCCTTTAACTGAACCAACTGAGGATTTCTTGATCTTAAATCAACTTTCGAAACACGTGATTGAGCATTTGAAAAAGTACTAATATTTGAAATAAGTTCTTCCAATTCATCTATTGTACTTTCCTTAGCAACATTGATTTTAGCCATCACATTAACTTTGCTTATGTCAAGACCATCTTTCTCACTAAAGTAGATCGTAGCTGTTGTTTGACCTCCATTTACAATTTGAAAATCCTTTAAGGATTTTATAAATAATCTACCAGATTCTTCAATAATATCACCTTCTGTAGCCGTAATAGTCAATCCATTATTATAAGCAATAAATTTTTCCGGCTCCTTTCTAATTGTATCTTTAATACCTTGATTAACTCCTCTGAATTGAAGAAATGATCTAACATTCTTTTCTAATAACCTACTACTATAGTTCTTGTAAAGGCCAGCAATAATAGAAGCAGGAAACACACACAAATAAGACTCAAAATTACTCTCATCAGCGGCCTTTATTGTTTCTATTTTTTTACCAAAAACATTCTCAAAGTCAACGACTAAGGCTTCTCTATTACCCTCAGAAATAAGAACATTATATAAGAAATTCAAATCAATAAGCCTTTTCTTAATCAAAAGGTTTTTTGCGACCTTCTCTAGACCCTTATTGTAAGATATCTTTATTTCTTCATCTTCAAAATCGAACCTTTTGGGTGTTGCTGAAGCAGTCCTTAAAGATACTGTTGCTGTAGCTGAAATTAAGAACACTTCTACTACATCAAATTGGTGTGCCCCCTCTGATGATGACAAGTGAGTAATTAAAGGTCTTGATGGATCTGAATCTTGCAATCCTTCGTTTAAATGTCCTTTAATTGCTTTATTAATAAACCGAACTGATCTTTTAAATTGAAAGTCATAATCTGATTTCTGTGAGATTAACAAGTCTTTTTTCTTAATTGTTAAGTCAAAAGATTTTTCATCAATAATGAAAATCTGAAGTCTTTCTCCTGATTCATTTACTTGATATGCATTAACCTTTGAATTATCAACACTAGAAATATTGTAAGAATTACTTACATCTTCTGAATCTACCAATTTGGCGTCTAACAATGAGGGCATAACTTCAGACAATAAAAGAGGCTCGCTTACAAAACCATCATCATCTTTTGATCTGTCTAAAAGCTCTGAGCGATAATTAAAATATTCGTCAATTTCCATATCAATATTTTTTTTCTTCAATCATGAATTCACCTAAAGAGTTCACACGCAATAAATAATTTAAATTCCTTATTTGATCAGGGATATTGGAGACAGAAAGTTTTGGAAATCCAACAGCCATACAATCATATAGGTGAGTTACATCAACAATAAAACGATAATTGTTGTAATCCTTAGAATTATTAACTGTAAGCCCTTTCTGCTTAATGGCATTGAGAAGAATAGCCAAATCACCATTATTCTTCCGAATAATTTCAACTGCTAACAATAAGAGATCATAAATTGATCGCCCTTCAACTAAATCCATGCGAACAGAAACGATTAGTAATTCTAATCCTTTGTCAAACTCATTTTCAAGCTGATGTTCACTTGATATTTTAATTACTGGTTTTGTTAGATCCTTGGTTTTGACTTCAATATCCTTGTAATCAAATATAAAATCATGAGTAGTGTCAAAAGGTCCTTTCCACGAACTTAAAATATCATTAATATTAGAAGGAGTAGATTCAGCTATATATTCATTCAATATGAATAATTCTCCAAATAAACCTTTTATTTCCTCTCTTGACAACTCGTGCTTATACTTATCTGTAAAAAATTCAGCCCATTTATAGAATCCTTGGATTAACTGATTTGCATACTCTTTTGCGTCACGAATATCTTTTATTTTAAGAAATAACGAGAGTACTAAATCATTAAACAAATCCTGAAAATCTGGGTCATTAAGCCTTATTAAAATGACGTTTTTAGATTTAATATACTCTAATAGAAGCTTTTCTTTGTCTGCTCCGTTCAGCTTGACATCTACATTCAAAGGAATAAATAAAATTAAGCATCGATAACCATTTTTATCAATACCAATAAATAGGTCTGGGAAACATTTAGCAGTTATTCTCAAAGCTTTGAAACCATCTTTATTGGTGATCGCAGAAATATTACTCCATTTAAG
This sequence comes from Labilibaculum filiforme, assembly GCF_002843315.1. Classification (GTDB taxonomy): domain Bacteria; phylum Bacteroidota; class Bacteroidia; order Bacteroidales; family Marinifilaceae; genus Labilibaculum; species Labilibaculum filiforme. Next base: position 589,282 of record NZ_MVDD01000001.1, read on the forward strand.
TTTTAAATCTTTAATTTCCATCTTTTAGTCATTATCATTAAGAATACCTTCTGAATCATCTCCAATTTCAGAATTTACATCTTCATCAATTTGTAAATCGTAATCCCCTTGCATATATTCACCTCCAATATCTTCCGACAATGGAGGAAATTCAATTGCATAACCTACAAGCGGTATATTTACGTCAATATCATTTTCAAGAACATAGTTCGCAAATTCATTTCTCACAAGATCTTGCTCTTTAAGCTTAGATCCTCCAAGCTCATTAAAAGCGTATCGAGAATCAAATAAATATATAAGTAGTAATCCCGATCCATCTTTCATCTTTTCTCGGTAATATCTTTCTGGAATTGTTTTGAAATTCTGTTTAGCCTTAATTCTTGAATCTTCAATCGATAAACTAGCATCTTTCTTTTGAAGTTCTTTTGCTTTTAAAGAATGGAATTTTTCTTTTGCTTCAGTTTTCTGAGTTTCAGATAAAAGAATGGCAGTATCTTCATTTGAAGATAAAATATTGGCACTTTTACCACTGGCTTTAAAAATTTTTTCATTTAAAAACTTCCTTCTATCATCTTCATTGGTTATTGGGCCAGAGCGCTGAGCTAAATTAATCTTTTCTATTCCTAACTCTGGATTGAGGTTTAGTTCTTTAATATTGAAGCTGTTATTTTCGGACCTCCCTGCTATTTTTAAACCAACGGTCCAGTTATTTAAATAGCCTTTTTCATTACTTAACTCAATGAATCTAGACATGAATTCAGGATCATTATCATTGAAATTATTTGGTTGATCTCGTATTATTTTAATTATTTCATCACTGGTTGTTTCATAGATAATAATGTCATCTTGATCTTTTAGCTTAGAGTTAAATTTCGGAGAAATGTTACTTTTAAAATTTCTCCAAATATAAGTCATACTTAATTTATCCACCCTAAACTGCGTTGTCATTTTCAACTGATCAGAATAAGACCAATTAACACTTTTTGCATTTTTTAATATTGATGGTCTTGTTATTTTTAAGGCTCCGGGATGCTTCTTAACTCTAAGAATAAAATTCTTGGGAGTTTTTTCCTGTTCTTCCATTTTTATAAATTCAGATTCTAATTCTTCAATACATTGAGTCGTAGAATTAAACTTATCCAAGGAGTCTTGAGTTGTGAATATTTTGCAACAATCTAAATATCCAGGTCTATAACCAAACCATCGCCCCATTTGAAGCAAAGCATCTGAATAATTTGTAGTTCTAATAAAATAGTTAATGGTCAACCCTTCTAGAGTAAAACCACGAGATAGTCGATTTCCCCCAATAGCAATTACCTTTTTAGGTGTATGCTTGGGATATTCTAATTTTTCACCAGTTAAACTATTTATTGCTTTCACTTCTATTCCTTTAATCGCTGTTGGCAAAACTCTTTTGATTGAATCAAACACTAAAGAAACCATAAAAGGATCATCATAACCAACAGGTAGATAGCTTTGTATATTCTCAACTATGTGAGCGTATTGTCTATACCAAGTCCTTTCCAATTCCGAATATATAGAGTCATCACTTGAAGGATTTTCATTACTAATCCTTGAAATAACTTTATTAATGTATTCGTCAACTAATTCTTTTGTTCGGTTTTGCCAAAAGGTGAATCTTGAAACATGAATAAGCATAGTATTATGAGGCTGGAACAGCTCAGACTTTTGCATATTGGGAATTCTTGTTTCTCTAATACCCAGGGTTATTATAAAACAGTTCAATGCTTCAATTAAAGATTCCGGCAATTTTTTAGGAAATAATTCTTCTTTTTTAGGAGACCAAGATTCTAATTTATAATCAGTATATGTATCAAAATCTAAATAACCGCCAAGTCCAAATCTATCGTTCCATTCTGTTTTGCTCGTTATGTTTTCAATACCCACTACTTCTCCTTCAACATTCTTATAAACACGACTTGGGAATTCTTCAATATAGTCGTTTACAGGAGGTCCAACAAGTGGTATTTTTTCATTTTCATCAGTATTATTTTGTATTGGGCTAACTGTCTCAAATATTTGTTTGGCTCCAACGTAGTTCGAAGGAGGTACTAATAGTTCAATAAAATCATCCGGAAAAATATTATCTACTCGTGCTAATTCTTTTTCAACACTTTCACCTTTTACTTTATACTTCTCTACATATATTTCATCAGGAATGTCATTTCGATCTTGAAGCACATTGGCAAATGGTGTAGCGGTATAGCCCAAGTAGGTTTTTCTGTTAAATAATGCTAATAACGCACGAATCTGACTATTCGTCTTGCTTGCATAGTTTCTACCCTTGGCACCTAAATTATTAAGAGAAGCATTATCCGCCTCATCATCAAGTATCAGTAAAGGAATATTATGTCGCTCCTTATCCTCATCTAAATAATCATGTAGCCAAACTATTAGATTTCTTAAAACACTAACATTCTTTTTACATACTAGTACATTAATGTCATTAAGACTAAAATCGGCATCAAGTAAGGCTCTACTAAAATCTGAATCAATTGAAGTAATTGCTTTGACTTGATTAATAGGAGAATTACCAAGTTTACCAAATCTTTCAATTTCTCCTACTCCTTTTTTACTTCTGGTGCTTGTATCAATATCTCTTCCTTCTCCGATTACATCCGTTTCAATTCTTTTCTGGGTCTGACTTCTCAAATCCTCCATAATTCCAGATAGAACGATAACTAACCCATACCCAGTATCAATAGCTCGGTTTATAACCGCATTAAAATTCCCTGTTTTACCAGATTGAACCGCACCTACCACAAGTCCTTTAACATAGGTTTCGCTTTTAGACTCAGGATCAGCAATTTTTCTAATTATCTCAAAGCTCGATCGTTTTGTTTCATCAACAACTTTTTGGGACCTTCCAGTCTTCAATAAGTATTTAAAATACCTTTCAGAGTAATTCCAAGAAAGAGAAGTTTCCCTATCTTCAGTCAACCATGATTTAAAACCTTTTTTTGTTAAGGAATGACTTAAGCCCGGGTCAATTGGATTTACTGATAAATACTCTTTTAAGGCTGTTTCAAAATACGTTTTTAAAGTAGATTCATCAACATTTGGGAGCCCAACTAATTGACCTGCTTGAATAATATCAGATTTTAAGATTTCGAAAAACTTATCAATTAATTCCTTTTTGTTCCCTTGTTTTAAAACTTCTTGTTTTATTCTATTCTTAAATAAATCTATATAATTCATTGTTATTTAATTAAAGTTTTTACTTCATCAGGGATTGACACATAAGAAAAACCCAAGTGAGGCAGTATTTCATTCTTTATCATTCCTTTATCTATTCCTGATGCTAATAATTGCTCAACATTATTTTTAAGTTCACAAAGAGACACTCCATCCTTATCTTCAATTCCAACAAACTCCTTTTCCTCATGAACATGTCTAATGTGATTAATCCGAGTATTAGTCATTTTCATAATCAACTTCAATTGTGACCTTTGTCCTTCTGATAAGCTTTCGTTCAATAATTTGATCAATGGAAAGTTTTCATTCAGTGCTAGAAGTACACCTTTATTTGAGCTTATTCGCTCAAATAATTGTACCTGGTTATGTGATCTATCACCAGAAAATTTTCGAATTCCTCTATTGTAAAATTCCCGTTCTGCCTCAACCTTTAATTCATTAATTGTCGACTCGAAAGCCTTCTTTAATTCATGTGGTATCACAATTTGAGATTTAGCGACATTTAAATGTAAGAGATGATCAACACTATTTCCCACCTCAACTTTAATCCTCGCTAATTGAAGTCTTTGAGCCTTTCTGATCAATCCATTCCATCCACCAAACAGAATAATTCTGTTGGCTCTGTAAATATAGATACCTTCCATATCCATTAATCCACGATACTTTGTAGTCCAAATAGAATTTGATGATTTGCTTTCCTCAATACTTCTTGACGGTAATACAAATCCTTCAATTTTAATAATCTCAGTACTAAAACCACCTTGCTTTGGTTCCATTGGTCTGAAGTCAGATTCTCTTATTGGAAATGGATCAAAAGGTTCTATTAAATGATTGTTTATTCTAATATTGAGTGGGTTATTTTTATCCTCTAAAAACCTATGAAAAACCAAAGACAGATAGTCTGTAGTTACTTGTGTAATTTCTTTATGTAGAGCTTCGGTTCTATTCTTTTCTGCTAGGTAGTTTTCAAACTTGTACAAACCTCTCCACACAACAATTGTATTTGGCTCAAAATCACTAAATTCAGAAAGATATTCAGATGATAATTTTTTGTATTGCGATACTAAACTTTGAATTTCATCTTGAGAGTTTACTATAATTTTCCACCCATTCGATTTCAAGTATTCCACATCCCATGTTCTAGCAGAAAAATTTGTTGTACCTCTCTTTTTCGACAGCACTGTAAATTTCCTCGTTTGAGAAAAAGAAGCTGTTTTCATCCCTAATCCGAATCTACCTAAATCATCAGCATTCCTCTTACTATCAGGAGAATTACTAGGAAATTGCATGTTGTTTCTCAATGATTCTTCTGACATTCCATTTCCATTATCAGCCATAAATAATGTAAACGGCACTGATTCTGTATCGATTAACACTTCAATTTTATCAGCATTTGCTGAAATCGAATTATCCATTAAATCCGCAAGAGATGTTTCTAAACTATAGCCTTGCTCAGCGATGGACTTTATAAGATATTCAGGGTTAGGGGATGCATCTTCATAAGGCGCGTCTTTGAGGTTAGTCATATTTGTAATTAGTTTTTATTTTATAATTTTTCAAAATAGATTCATCACAATCTTTCCAATGTCCGAAGCCAACAACGGAGGAACAGCATTGCCAACCTGATGAAATTGATGTGTTCTAGATCCACAGAAAAAATAATTGTCGGGAAAGGTCTGCACTCTTGCAGCCTCCCTAACAGTCAGACTTCGGCATTGTTGTGGATCGTAATGGATAAAATAATGTCCATCTTTTGAAATATGACTTGTTATTGTTGTTGCTGGTATATCTGACTTTTGCGTTCTAAAACGATCAGTAAACTTCCCTTCATCCCTAGCTGATTTATGATTTGGCAATAACCAATCTGGATAATCCTTCATGCGTGGAAATTCACCCTTTTGTCTTAAAAACAAAGATGAAAATAAGTATCTTCCCAAATCCTCTTTTAGGTGCTTACGAGTCTCGTGATTTAAAACTCCATTCAATTCTGGATCATTATACCAACTATGTAAGGGATTATTCTTGGCATCAAGTTTTACTTCTATATAATTACTCCCTTGAGTCATTTTATCTTTCTGGTTTAAATCTTCTTTTTTAATATCCAATTCAGACTCTAATTTCTCTAAATAACTTTGTGTAATTTTCAGCCAATTCTCCCAATTATCTTCAATTTTTAAATATGCGTTACGTCCCTTGCTATTTAGTCCATTAATTTTTCTTCCTATACCACTTCTTAATTTCGGCAAATCACCTATCACCTCCCTTAGACTAACTGCATCTTCTTGCACTAATGGTGAGAAGTTTTCATGATCAACATCTTTTCTTACTCCTAATAATATAACACGATGTCTTTTCTGTGGAATGCCATATTTTTCAGATTGAATTAAGAAATCTCTATCATTATCGTAAACCGGATCATCATTATCATCTAATTCTTTGTATGGTGTTACTAAAGAGAAGATGCGGTATTCTGCATCTTGCCCCTGTGGGAATAATCTATGTGGACGCTTAAGATCATTCAGTATCATACTGAAAATACTCTCACCATCAAGTTCTGCGGAAAGTAAACCTTTCACATTTTCCATTACGAAAACTGCAGGCTGGTGCATTGCGATTGTTCTCAAATATTGCTGATAGAGATATACACGTGGATCATCCTCTTTCATGCCACCTCTACGAGCACGACCTACCAGTGAATAAGCCTGACAAGGTGGGCCGCCAATTAATAGCCAATTGTTTTCACCATCTAAAGCTTCTGTAATTCTTTCGTCAACTAATTCGGATGGAAAATTATCATGGCCTAACTCGCAAAGCCAAGCTTCCTTTTGAGCAATAATAGCTTGATCGGGATATAGACTAAATAATTTCGCTCTGTCAGCCTTATCGGTTCTGTATTTATAATTTTTTACGTATTCGTAATATTCTTTAGGTATTCCTCCAATAGGAAACTGTCTTGTAAAGCTTCTTAACTCTAGTGTTTTGTGCGCATTCTCATCCTTTTCAATGGATAGTTTAATCTCAAAAACTCTGTCCCCATTTTCATCCAAAATGGAAGAGAAGCCTTCACCAAGTCCACCAGGGCCTGCGAACAGATCAATTACTGGTATACTCATTATTTAATTGTAAATATTTCTGAATTAAAAAAATCTTGAATTGAAATGTCTAATGCCGCAATGATCTTACCTATGTTTTGAATGGCGACATTTCGTTTTCCATTCTCAACACTTGTCATGTAGGTTCGGTCAACCTCTGCTTTTAAGGCAAGAGCTTCCTGACTAAGTCCCTTGGCAAGACGAAGTTCCCGAACTCTTTTTCCAAATTGTACTTGTAAATCCATAAGGCATAAAACTACCTTTATGTGACTTATAAGTCAACGGACTATGAGTCACATCTGGAATGTATTTTGATAATAAATAAGGAAGGTTTAGAGCAAACTGTTGATGAGGACATTAAGCCTCTCCTCCACTTTTTTCGGTTTTAGTTCGCACTCCCAAATGGTAATTGTGTGCCAACCCAAAGTGTGGAGTTTGGTTTGGGCCTGTTGGTCGCGCTTTTGGGTGTTGGAGATTTTTTGCATCCACCATTGGGTTCTTGTTTTGGGTGGTACAAAGTAGCTGCAGTTTTGGTGTCCGTGCCAAAAGCATCCGTTTACAAAAATTACGGTTTTGTATTTGGGCAGCACAATATCCGGCTTGCCCGGCAGGTTTTTTGCGTGCAGGCGATAGCGAAATCCGTTGGCAAACAAAAACTTTCGCACCAGCAACTCGGGTTTGGTGTTCTTCCCTTTTATCTGGGACATATTATACGATCGTATTTCTTTGGAATGCGTATCGGTCATAAAATTCTTATTCGCCTATTCGCAATTTACAAAAATCCTGTCATCCGGTGGTACATGTGTGTTGCTTGTAAGCACAGCTTTTTTTTCCCTACTCGCCACTTTATCCCCTGTTTTGTCCGGTTTTTCTGTTTACGGAAGCAGTTTCGAATTCTTGAGCAACGAACAAGAATAAATTGGTGGCGGAACACCTCAAACTTACGCCGGAAAACTATAGACTTACGCCGGAACACTTCAGACTTGTGCCGGAAAACTATAGACTTGTGGCGGAATGCCTCAGACTTGTGCCGGAAAACTATAGACTTATGGCGGAATGCTTCAGACTTATGGCGGAAAACTATAGACTTATACAAAACCAAACGGCAGTTTATTTGGGGCACTTTAAGCTTGCATCAATGCACAAACATAATTGAAACACTCCAAATTAAAACAACCTGCCTTTCAACATAATTGAAAAACACTAACGCCTGTTTCTCACGAACGGTTAAAACACTTAGTTTGCACACCTACCGCCTAACTCTTCGATACTAATTTTAATCAGCACAACAATCTACCAATTGAGCATTGGTATTACTTTCTTCTACAACACACTAGCACCCATATAGACAATCGCCTCTAAATTTTAATTCTTTATAAATAAAAACAATATGATTATTCACCTCTTTGTTTTTGAGTGTTTCAAGCATTTTATTACTAATAAACTTAATGTATATACAAATAGAATTTGCTTTTTTGTTTGCTATGGTTTAATTTCCGTACTGTTTATAAATAATTTAAAAAATAATAAATATGACTCAATCTAGATCATACTACGGCAGTGATGCCAATTTTATCAACTTCGCTAGTCAAAGAATAAAACTAATTGAAGAAAAGCATGCCGATTTTATCGGTTTTTCTCCCATTTTTACTTCGGAGGGATTCGCCGAGCTAAAGACTATTTACGACGAAGCCTGCAACATCACTTCGGATAATGCTTATATCGACATACAAGCAAAAGCGACCGAAAATGTAAAGCTAGACTTAGATGCCTGCTGTAAGTTTTATCAGCGATGTAAATTCGATATTCAAATGGCATTCCCTAACGACAAAAAAATGTGGGATCAGTTTGGCTTTAACGACTACGAGGAGGCTCGTAAAAGTGGGAAATACATGTATATGTTTTTAACCGATTTGCATATGGTTTCGACCCGCAATACTGCAGCATTACAAAAAATAGGCTGGACAGAAGAGAGTTTTAGTCAAATATTAACTCTCCGCGACAAGCTTAAAGCGGATATGATTTTGCAATCGGATTGTATAATGGACCGTAGCCGGGCAACCGAAAACCGCACGAATAAATTAAATAGTTTGTACGAAAAAATGGCTGTTTATTTTAAAGCTGCCCGCATTTTATACGATAGCAATGAAGAAACTTTAAAATGGTTCAAATTCCCTGCCCAAAGCTCCAGTAAAAATGAAAGCGAAACCGAGGAAGAAGTCTTAGAACAACTATAATTTACTTTTTCAACATCCCCTTAATCCTTTGGTTAAGGGGATTTTTTTGAGGAGCTATACCATTTATAATTTTTCACATTCGTATTCAACTCCACAAAATGATTCTAATCCAAAAGGATATATGCCTATAAGCTCCATTCCGATTTTAGGATAGACATGACCAATTTGTCGTGGAATTCGCCCTTTCGCAGTGCGGCTTGGCGCAATCGGCCTTCCAAAACGAAACCTGCACGCTGGTAGGCTTTTACTCCTGCCACATTGGGAACCGAAACGGTCAGCATTAAACGGTTCAAGTCCAATTCTGTAAAAGCAATTTTAACAATCATTTTGGTGACCTCGGATCCAATTCCCTTTCCCCAATAATTTTTATCGCCAATAAAAATGAAATATTCTCCTGATTTATTGGTACTCGAGATCCCTGATATTCCGGCATAACCCACAAAAACACCATCCACAAAAATTCCGCGATTGCTGTTTCTTTTATCATTTATCGAACTCAAATACCATTCTTTGATCTGCTGATCGGTTTTCATGGCCTGAAATATCGATAAGGAATAAACAATTGCTTCCTCATCTTTTATCCATTGATAAAAGGAAGGAAGGTTTTCTGGCACGAGTGGTTTTAGTGTTATCATTTATTTCTGAAAAATTCCGACTACCATCGAAGATTCTTACTAAATATTATCATTCGTTCTACCTAATAAACAGTAGGTATGCATAGCCAATCGAAAATAAAACGGTAACGATAATTGTAATAAGCAAAACACGTTTTTTTTCAAGATGAGCCTTCCATCTAATTTTTTCTTTAATATCAATTAATTCCGAGTCAGGTACTTTTTTAAACTTAAGAAAGGTTATTCTCGTTTCCTTAATTTTGATATTATCTCGAAATCCTTCTTTTTGAGAATGAAGTTCAGCTCTGTTGGCTCTCATTCTTCGAATCATATCAAATACGTGTCCTGCTGATGACATAGAAACTAAAATTATTTAAACAATAATGTTAAATATAATAATTCATTAACAATAATCAACACATCTTTTTAATATCCTCTGGCTAAAGCCAAAGGCAATGGATGAATAAACATTGTACGGAATAGCATCATTTGTGCCCTGCTTTAGCTGGGGCAAGGCATACATCCTACAAACACCCCAAACCCCTAAAGGGGCTTTAAAAATCCTCTGGCTAAAGCCAAAGGCAGGGCATGAATAAACATGGTAGGCAATAGCATCATTTGTCCCCTGCTTTAGCTGGGGCAAGGCATAAAATCCTACAAACACCCCAAACCCCTAAAGGGGCTTAAAAAATCCCCCGGTTGAAACCCGAGGCAATGGATGAATAAAAATTGTACGGAATAGAATCATTTGTCCCCTGCTTTAGCTGGGGCAAGGCATACATCCTACAAACACCCCAAACCCCTAAAGGGGCTTTAAAAAATCCTCGCGTTGAAACCCGAGCCAAGGCATGAATAAACATGGTAGGCAATGAAATCATTTGTCCCCTGCTTTAGCTGGGGCAATAAAAAGTTTCCTGCAAACACCCCAAACCCCTAAAGGGGCTTTAAAAAATCCCCGGGTTGAAACCCGAGGCAATGCATGAATAAGCATGGTTGGCAATGGAATCATTTGTCCCTGCTTTAGCTGAGGCAATAAAAAGTTTCCTGCAAACACCCCAAACCCCTAAAGGGGCTTTAAAAAATCCTAGCGTTGAAACCCGAGGCAAAGTATGAATAAACATTGCATCAATATAGCATCATTTGTCCCCTGCTTTAGCTGGGGCAAGACATAAAATCCTACAAACACCCCAAACCCCTAAAGGGGCTTAAAAAAATCCTAGCGTTGAAACCCGAGGTAAAGCATGAATAAACATGGTAGGCAATAGCATCATTTGTCCCCTGCTTTAGCTGGGCAATAAAAAGTTTCCTACAAACACCCCAAACCCCTAAAGGGGCTTTAAAAAATCCTCGCGTTGAAACCCGAGACAAAGCATGAATAAACATTGCATCAATTAGCATCATTTGTGCCCTGCTTTAGCTGGGGCAATAAAAAGTTTCCTTCAAACACCCCAACCCCCTAAAGGGCTTAAAAAATCCCCGGGTTGAAACCCGAGGCAATGCATGAGCCAACTATTCATTAATTTACCATCTTACGGTAAATACAGTCTCTCCCACTTTCGAACGACATAGAAGACTACCGCCATGAGCACGCATAATCTGACGAGAATAACTCAAGCCAATGCCCGAACCATTTTCTTTGGTGGTGAAAAAAGGAATAAAAATTTCGTCGGCAATTTCCTCATCAATACCACAACCATTATCGGTAACCCTTATTTCGGTAATTTCCCCTTTTTTACTTGAGCTTACTGATATATTTGATGATAAATTAGATGCTGCTTCTGGTTCGTTGAATGCTTCGGCGGCATTTTTTACCAGATTAGTAATTACTTGAACCATCATTTGTTCATCAGCAATAAAACGATAATTTTTAACCGGAGGGTTCAAGTTTAAAGTGCCCGAAAAACTTTCCCGAATTGGAGATAACAAAATATTTAAACGATCGAAAAAAGAATGTACATCGATAGTTCCCAACTTAGGCTCTGGTGCTTTGGATAGTACCCGATACGATTGTACAAAACGAATCAATGCTTCGCTCATCTCGGTAATTACGCCCAATCCGTTAATGGTTTTTTCTACATGAATATCATCCGACACATCGGGAATGGCGCCCTGTTTTTGCTCCCATATTTTTTTCAGAGATTGAGAAATAGAAGTGACCGGAGCCAAGGAATTCATAATTTCGTGACTCAGCACTCGAATTAATTTTACCCAGGCATCTATCTCTTTTCGCTCCAGTTCTCCACGAATATCCTGTAAAGTAATTAGCTTCACCTTCTGGTTCTCTAATCGAATTACCGAACATCTCGAAATTACCTGAATGCGCTCCTTATTCAGGATTAAATCCAATACTTTTTTCTGGCGGTTTTTTAATTCTAAAAGTCCCAAAGTGAATTTAGAATCGACTTGATCGACTTGCTTAATGTGGGTAAGCGTAGGCAAAGCGAGTAGTTCCAAAGTAGCAGTATTCACATCGGTTACAAAGCCATCTTCGGCCAAAACCATCACCCCAGTTGCAATGTTTTGAAGAATCTCGCCAAAATATTTCTCCTTAATTTTACTTTTTACCTGCACCGCCTGCAAAATGCCATTTAAATCGTTCAAACTTTGATGCAATTCGTTGATAATCGCATTGCCTGTTTTAATGGGAAAACGCAAAGTAGTGTCTTCATTTTTTATGGCCTGAACAAAATAGTTGATCTGCTTGTGTGTTTTATTCAGAAAACGAACCAATTGATACACCAAAACAATTTCGGCCAAGAGAATGGGGATAGCAAGATAATAGGATGCCTGTGAAAGAAAATAGCCCACTAACACTGCGAAAAAAATCACAAAACCAAGTCGTACAAGCAAAGCCGTGTTGTAATGTTTATAAGCCATACTTCTTTATTTTATTGTACAATGTTTGACGAGTTACTCCTAATTGAGACGATACGGCCGACAAATTCCCCATTTGTTTTTCGATTGCTCCCAAAATTAACTGTTTCTCCATATCTTCCAATGTACCACCATACGCCTCCATTGCCGAAAAATCATCCGTTTTAAAAACAAAATCATTGGTCCCAATTACATGCGTATCGCTAAGAATTACTGCTTTTTCGATGGCGTGTTGCAATTCCCGCACATTTCCCGGCCAACGGTACGTTTCAAGTTTAGCAAATACATTTGGTGCTATTTGTAAGCCTTTTTTATTGTATTTTTCGGCATAAAGAGTTACAAAAAACCTTACCAATTCAGGAATATCAGCAATACGATCGCGCAAAGGGGGCAATTCGATTTGTATGGTATTGATCCGATAGAGTAAATCCTCCCGAAAACGACCTTCTTCAATCATTTTTAGCAGGTTGCAGTTGGTAGCACAAACCAATCGTAAATCAATATCGATAGGTAGGTTTTCGCCCAATCGGGTGAGGGATCTATTCTGCAATACCGACAATAGTTTGGCCTGCATTGGCAGGCTTAGATTTCCAATTTCGTCGAGAAAAAGAGTGCCTCCGTTGGCGGCCTCGATCTTCCCCATCCGATCGCTTCCGGCATCGGTAAAAGCGCCTTTTTTATGTCCAAACAATTCACTTTCGAACAAGTTTTCGGCGATGGAACCCATATCCACCGTAACCATTACATTCTGGCTTCGGTTAGAAAGACGGTGAATTTCTCTGGCAACCAATTCTTTTCCGGTTCCATTTTCTCCTGTAATTAAAATATTCGCATGGGTTCCCGAAACCTTACGAAGCACATTCATTACTTTCTCCCAAGCGGGAGAAGTGCCAATAATAGGCTTCTTTTTTCGGTTGATTTCCGCAATTAATTCATTTTCCTTTAAGCGCAGACTCTTTACCTCTTTTCGGGAACGACTTAATTTCCAAGCCATCTGAATTGTGCTCAGCATTTTCTCGTTCTCCCAAGGTTTCAATACAAAATCGACCGCTCCCGAGCGAACTGCTTTTACTGCCAACTCAACATCTCCGTAGGCAGTAATCATCACCACACTCATTCCCGAATTGCATTCCAAAATTTGATTCAACCAATAAATGCCCTCATTTCCGGTATTAATGCCTGCTTTAAAATTCATATCCAAAAGCACCACATCGTAATTGTCTTTTTTCAATTCGGAAAGCAAAGTATTCGGACCCGACAAGCATTTTACTTTTTTACAGCTTCCATTCAATAACAAATCCAAAGCACTCAGAATGCTTTTATTATCATCAACAATTAAAATTTTGGCCTCTTTCATTTTAGTAAAGATCTGAGATGTGAGATTTTAGATTATAAGTTCTACGAGTAATGTATTGTCTATAATACCCTAAGAAAATTAGACCAGGAGCTTAATTGAAAAATAATGTAAATTAAACTCATGGAAAAAATGAAAAGAACACGTCGTAAATTTAGCTCAACATTTAAAGCAAAAGTTGCAATAGA
>NZ_MVDD01000002.1 GCF_002843315.1 Labilibaculum filiforme
TTGATAGATATCATAACAGAGATCATCAAGGCATCGATAGGAAGAAGCCGTTTATAATCTATAATATGGCAGCTTAAATTCAACTTAGAAAACAGAAATCTTGGTCCAACAAAACGAGGGTACTATAAAGGAGACCCATTTGGATCTCCTTATTTTTGTATTAGTAGTTTTACCACTATAGTAGTAAAAATAGTTTATATATCAGTACAGGTACTGTATGAGTACTACAAATTTGATAATTCAAACAGATCGCTAGTATATCAACACTTTAAAATTCTGCTTAAAACTGCTTATTAAAGCTATAAAATATATTTAATTTACCTTCTCTTACTGAGAAACAAAATGAAGAAGATATATGTTTCAAGAAAAACCAATTGTAAAAATTAAAATAACATTAATAATTATCGATATCAAAGTGATAATTCAATTTCTCAACCTCACGCTCCAAATCGAAAACACTTTATTACCACCTGTTAATAACTAATATCGGCGAAAGATTAAGGCTAACAATACTCCACCCTATTGTCTATTCTCATTATGACTCTTTTTATAATCTCTAGATTTAACTTCCAATTTTCGTTGCTCTTCCCATTCTATTTCCACAGTATCACACAAACGCTGCTTAATTCTATAATCACTAATTGGATAATAGTTTAAATGTTGCAACACTAGAAATTGCAATGTTTTTTTTGCAAGAGAATTACTTTTAACTTCTTCATAAAGTTTTTCAATTTCCGAAATTGGAAGACTAGTGCTAGAATCAAGTTGTACTGATGCTCTAATTAGTTTATATGAATTAATAGGATTTTGTTCGCAAATCTCTTTGTATATTTGAGATAATTTAGGAGAACCGATTGAAGATCCAATCTTTTGAATCATTATGAAACAAACTATAGTATATAAATTGAAAAGTAAAGTTTTAGCTTCAGTTTCTATTTCAGTTTTAGTTTCAATCTTTTTCTCTTTGATTTTTGATTTAAGTTCACTTAGTATATAATTATTTACATCATTAAAAAAACTTAAAATGTAACTTAAACTGCGCAATCCTAACTTAAATGTCGATAAAACAAGTTTTGATTTATCATCCCCTTTTATAGACCCATAATGTTTTTTAGCTATTTGGCCTATAATTTCCATTGTTTTCATGGCCTTATTTAATTCCGAGGAAAAATCTAATTCTTCCTGTATTTCTCCTTCCAAATTTGTCTTATTCCCATTTTGATTTGAACGGTCATTTTCGGTTGCTACACTTTTGTTTTCTAAATTATCTTGATTTTGAAATTGATCTTCCCTAAACTTCTCAACATCATGATTAGGATTAAATACGAGCGGAGTATATTTTATAGATAATGAATTTATATCCCGAACATCACCGTCAAGTTCAATAGCGGTAACATCAGGAAATAGATCATTGGCCGTTTTTAGTAGAGTATCTCTAACAATTGAATCATTGGAGAGATGAGTAAGAAACATTATAATATTTGAATAATCTACCTTGTGCAATCTACCGCACATGAAAGAAAGACTTTCTAAAACTTCTTTAGATGTTATATTACTAGCCATATAACTAGCAAGAAAAAAATAGTATATATAACTATATCTGAACTCTATTAAAAATTCAATATCAGTAAAATAATGTGCCTTTTTAAGGTTTTTAATTATTTTTTCACAATTAAGAGTAATTTTATAATCCTCACAATACTTGTCAATAAAATCTTCAAAATTATCTTTAGAAATATTATTTAATTTCTCATCATAAAGAAAATAAGCAAATTCACTTAATATATTAAAATACAGATAGATTTCATCGTCTTCGCGAAGTACTTTGTATAAAGCGTCTTTTAATAAAAGTTCATAATAAAAACCATAGCTGCTTACATTTTTACTTCTATTTGTAAATGATTCCGAAGCTTGCAATATTGTTAAAATGAAGATCGGATATGCAGGGACAAGATTTTTACCAATTACATTTTTGATTGTATCCATACTCTCATCTATTTTATATGTGAGAGCCTCTTGAGATATATAATCATGTAAGCCAATAGTGTGCCACTGTCTTATCAGTTTATATTGAAGAAGGTGTCCAAATGCCTTTAAATCATATTTTTTAAAATCATCAAAAGTTACATAAGATGATGATAAAAACTCTTGAAACTTTATTGCCTGATCCCCTGTTGTGATAATATTTTGAAAATACTCTTTAATGTTAGAAAAGAATCTATTTTTATATTTAGGATTGGTAATACTAATATTCTCCAGATCGTCAATTATTATAAAAACTTTAGAATAATCAAGTTGATCAAATATAATATTTTCACTATTTTGAAATTGCTTATTAAATTGGTTAGAGGCAACATTAACAAATTCATCAATTGAAGTGCTACTAATTTCTTTTCCTTTAATTAAAATTGGAATATATCCATTTTCAAATAACTTTATTGTATAGTTTTTAAGTAATGTTGTTTTACCTGATCTTTCCTCTCCAGTTATTAGAACTCTTTTTAATATAGGCAACTCATCTTCCAATAATTTAGCTGATTTATTATCAGCAGAAGCAGTACTATTATCATCTCCTATTTCTTGTAAATCTGGATAAATGTATAAATCATCTAAAGTGATATCATCTTTATGTGGATGTGTAAAAGTCGCACTGGGATCATTTAAATACGCTTTGAAATCCGAACTAAATTCCAACTTTTTTGAAGATGATTTTGAGTATCTAGAAAAATCTTTAGTGATTCCTTGTTCTTTGCAATATTTATCATTAATCCATGACAGCTTCTGATAATTAAATCTTTTGTTAATCGTATCAACATTTAGAATATTAAACTCACTTAATTCTGGTCTAGAAGATTCTTGTAAAACACCACCATCCACAAATTCAGTAAAACTATTATTATTATCAATAACAGTCTTTGCGTCAGATACATGTTCATGGCCTGTTAGTATTATATCAACTGTTTTAGAGATGCTGTTGATAAAGTGTTTTGAGTTATTTGGTTCAAGCCAATTAAAAGTGTGATGTTGCAAACTGACTACTAATGAATAATCTTCACAGATATTAGGAATTAAATCTAATGGAAATTTAAGTTGACCTGCTTTTTCTGGAAGAGTGGAAATCCAAGCTGTATTGAATCCTAAAAATAAAACCTTTTCATTACCAAATGTAAATTCAAATGCTTTATAAACATTATCTTTATTCACTAAAGGAACAATAGTAAGTTTCTCTTCAAACTTAAAAAAATTGGATTGAATTTTTGTACAATTATTAATTAATCCAGTTGCTATAGAATCGTCCTGTTTTCTTATCGTTTGAATTAAAACATTTCTCACATCTAATTCTCCACTAATCTGTTGATCGTCAGATTTAAGAATACAATCATGATTCCCAGGAACAAATATAAAATGAATTGGAATAGTTGTATATCGTTCTAATTCCGTCTTTATATTATTAAAAAACTTTTCAGCAATATTATATTGCTTTTCAGCTCCAGAAAATGCTATATCTCCAGTGACACAAATAAATATAGACTTATAACCATGAATATTGTTTTTAATGGTATCAGTAATTTTTTCAACCCTCCTAAGTACTATATCTTCCTCTGACTTAAGGTGAATGTCACCTAAATGTATGATTAATAACTTCATTTCAATATATTAGATGTTCTTATTTTGAGTTTATTCTTGCGTGGATGTTTCCTTTTTAAAGTTATTCTTAATTCCTCCTTAGTGAAATAATTCCAATTATCTTAAACTTTATCACTTCATTTTATAGTTTTGAACTTTACCACTTTCA
Source organism: Labilibaculum filiforme (assembly GCF_002843315.1). Taxonomy (GTDB): domain Bacteria; phylum Bacteroidota; class Bacteroidia; order Bacteroidales; family Marinifilaceae; genus Labilibaculum; species Labilibaculum filiforme. The sequence continues at coordinate 3,797 of NZ_MVDD01000002.1, forward strand.
AAGTTATGAAAAACTACTGCAACTGCAATCGTAAAATAAGAAAAGCGACTACAATTAATGTAGTCGCTTTTGTTTTGCTTTGTCGGGCCGATAGGATTCGAATTTGTATATTTTTTGCAAGTATTTGTTAATATAAGTAATTGTTATACGATTACTAAATTGGACTTGATGTTGATAAGTTAAATTCTAGGTTCTTTCGTTAGAAAAGAGGAGTAAATACACATTTTAGGCATAAAAAAAGCCACACTGTCTAGTGGGCTTTGGATTATAAACTAACTCTCTAAAGAGTAATGGCTTGTAGGTCTGCTCCGAATTGATGAATACCTTTTTCAATCTTTTTTAATTGTCTTTTACTTGGTGTTTTTAACCCATTTGCATATTGACTAACTAAACTAGCATTCAATCCAGATATATTTGCAATACCTGATCTAGTCAACATACCAGAGACCCAATCAAAGAACGCATAAAGATCTAAATCAAAAATAAGTTCATAATCATCTTGGAATTTCTCAGGGATCACTTCATCAAATTCGACTAATCCTTCTAAATGAAAGTCAATAGCTTCTCGCATATTTTCCTTTACACTCTCAAATGTGTCTCCCGCAGCTACGCAACCAATCAGATCTTCAGTATAAGCTGAATAGCCGGTGTCGGTTTTTTCCACAATTACAATTACATTTTCCATAGCTTTTTGGTTTGTTCTCGATTATAATTAAACAATGTTTAATTGGGTTACATAATGTAAAATTTTTTGATGTAAAGATTTGAATGTTATGCTTTTTGTTAAAGTTTAACCTTTCAAAGCGCAACAATTTTACAATTATGTAATTTTATAATTATTTTTTTTGGCAGGACTATTTAAGTCCTGCCTGTTTAAAAATACTGTTTTCTGTTCCTTTTTTAAGATCGTCACTAAATTTACCTGCAATGGTGACTAAACCTTTTTTTATAGGATGTCTATACTGGCGATGATCGCCTCGTGTTCTAACCAAGCTCCACCCATCCAATTCAATGAGCTTGATTGCCTGTTTAATTTTCATGCTATAAAGGTAATGGAAATATTACCTTTTGCAACAACTAGTAATGAATATATTACTTTTTTTCGAGAGATGGTAATAAATACGTTACTTTTTTCTTATTTAGACACATGAAAAAACGATCAAATAAGATCGCAACACTGTTTAGAATAAAAAATTTATCAATATTATTTCTTAGAATTTGGAGGTGGATTAAATTTAAAATTGCTTCATTGGCTTCCTCGAATGGGATTTAACACCTCATATATGAAGTTATACAAACAACTTTATTTAGGATTATACACAAAGCAAACCCTTTGTATTTCCACAATATCGGCTTTGAAAATTTTAAATTTTGGATAGTTAGGACTAACACACCAAAGAATATCTTCATTTTCAATGTCGTATTCAATTGTCTAATCAAAGATATGAAAAATAAGCGATTATTAACTCCGATAATGAAATCTATGTTAATTGAATTACAAGAGAGTTTATGCAGTTTGGTTAACCTATTGATATTATTCATGAAGATATTAAAAACAAAAAAGCCGATACTTTCGTATCGGCTTTGTGATCCAGCCAGGGCTCGAACCTGGGACCTATAGCTTAGAAGGCTATTGCTCTAATCCAACTGAGCTACTGGACCATCCTTGTTTTTTCTTTTTTTGCCTTTTTAAAAATGAGTGATCCAGCCAGGGCTCGAACCTGGGACCTATAGCTTAGAAGGCTATTGCTCTAATCCAACTGAGCTACTGGACCATTCCTTTAAAAGGCGATGCAAATATAGGGATTTATTGCTTTCCTAAGCAAGTATTTCCTTGTTTTTTTTCAGTAAAAATCACCTACCAGCAAGTAAGAGCTTAAATCTCAGTTCTTACCCAGTTCACAAGGCCTTTACATTTAATTATTTGTTGCAGTTTATCGGGCAAAGCGGGTATTTCGAATCGTTTTTCGCCAATCTGAACGACTCCTTCCTGAAAATCAAGCCTAAGCACATCATTTTTCTGATAAGAATCGACAATTTTCCTGTTTACAATGAGTAGTAATCCCTGATTAATAGCCGAGCGATAAAATATCCGGTTGACTGATTTTACGATAACGGCGCGTACTCCTGCATGTGCCAAACCAACTGCCGGATGCTCTCTGGAACTACCACAACCAAAATTCTCCCCAGCAATTAAAATATCCCCCTCCTCTACTCCATCAGCAAAAGAATCATCGAATCCCTTGAACAAATAGGGTCGAATTCCTTCCGGATCGGAACTCAGAACCTCGTAAGTTAAGTTTCCCGCAAACATTTGGTCGGTATTTAAATGATCAATATCGGAATAATCCCAAACACCATTCGATTTGCGATTGTCCGATTCCTGAATTAGAATGGTGCTAATCTGTTGTTTTTGAAATGGAAATTTTATTTGTCTGGAAGCATCGATTCTGGGATCGGTAATCTCCCCTGTAAGTGCAGAACAGGCTACCGTAGCCGGAGAAGCAAGATATATTTGAGCCGTTTTATTGCCCATTCGACCTAAAAAATTTCTGTTCGCCGTCGAAATCACAGTAAATCCATCAGCAGGAATTCCTTGTCCGGTGCCCAAACAAGGACCGCAGGAAGCACCCAAAATAGTAGCTCCGGCTTTCATCAATTTGGTGATAATTCCCTTCTCGATAGCTTCTAAATAAATATCTTTCGATGCTGGAGCAATTAACAACTGAAATCCGCCAGCAAGCTGCTTCCCATCCACAATTTTACTTGCAATTTCCAAATCGTCTAATCGTCCGTTCGTACAAGTTCCAATTAAGCCCTGATTTACCTTTACGCTGTTTATTTCTGATATCGCTTTTACATTATCGACTTGATGCGGCACTGCAAGCAATGGAACTAAATCATTCAAACTAATTTCGTATTCTTTAAAATATCGCGCTCCTTCGTCGGCCCAAACGCCTTTTATCTTCTGTCCGTAAAAGTCTTCCAGAACCTTATCGGGAGGAAAAACCGCATTCTTAGCCCCCATTTCAGAAGCTAAATTTGCCAAGGTCATGCGTTCCGAAATGGAAAGATTCTTTACCCCGGTCCCATGATATTCAATAGACATATAATTAGCCCCAGCAGCACCTATCATCCCAATGATCCATAAAGAAAGATCTTTTGCATAAACACCTTCGGGCAACTTGCCTTTTAGAGTAATTTTAATGGATTCGGGCACTCGAAACCATGTCTCGCTCCTTTTCCACAATCCGGCGGCTTCGGTGCGATCGATACCAACAGCTAAGGCGTTAAATGCGCCTGCTGTGCATGTATGACTATCGCTACCAACGATTAACATTCCTGATTTGGCATGATAAGACATGATTTGATGACAAATTCCTGAGCCTGCATCGTAGAATTTCTTGATTCCTTGCTCTTGGACCAAATCTCGCACCTTCTGATAATCGGTAGCTAACTTCGCATTGGTAGGAGGTGCATTGTGATCCAACACAACTAACAGATGATCAGGATTTTTCACCTGATGACCTCCCATTTTCTCGAATGTATTTTTAATACTCACCGTATTGTCGTGAGTTAAAACAATATCGGGCGTTTTGAAAACGATACTACCACATTTTGCCCGCAATACTTTTTCAACGAAAGTTAAATTTTGCATGATCGTAATGTATTTTTAACCACAAAGGACAATCTAAGTAATTCTCAAAGTCACACAAAGAATTTTCTTGTTTTTTCTTGATGTAACTTCGTGTTATCCTTCGTTTTTCTTTGTGATTAAAATTTAAAACAGTCCACCATTCTGGTAAATCTCCAACTGAACTTCGGAGAAACGCTCTCCAATTACAGAGATATTCTTAGATATATTGGTGATTTTACCAGTCTCAAAATCCAATCGAATAGTATCCCCATCCTTTAAATTCAGTTTTAAAATTGTATCGCAGGTCATGATTGGAAAAGCTGCATTAATCGCATTTCGCTCGTAAATTGCCCCGTAGGATTCCGCAACAATTGCTTGTATTCCCAGTGCTTTAAAACAATCCACCGCTTGCTGACGAGAACTACCGCTTCCAAAATTTTTGTGCGCAATCACAATATCTCCAGGCATGGCTTTTCGTGCGAATTCTTCGTATCCCATTAAATTATCGAAAGTATATTGTCCCATTTCCTCCATCTCAGTAATGGAAAGATAGCGGTTGTGGAAAATCATATCTGTATCGATATTATCCATGGGAATGTACCACACGCGCCCTTCAATTCTCTTCGGTTTATCGATGGTCTTATGTCCTGAATGAAGCATTGTCCCCACCTCTTTTAATTTTGCTTTTCCAGTACCAAATGTAACGGGAAGCTCTGGTATTTCGTTGTGCGGAACAATACAACCAGCAATGGCAGATGCTGTTACCGTAGCTGGTGAAGCTAAATAAACCAGTCCTTTGCCCTGTTTGCCAGGGAAATTTCTGTTCCCAGTGCTAATCGTCACTTCACCAACTCCATTTTGGCCAACCTGACCAGCCGCACAACCTGCGCATCCGGCATTAGAAACCAAGGCTCCAGCTTCTTTAAATATATTTAGTAAACCTTCTTTTAAACATTCCTTCCATATTTCGTCGGTTGCAGGAACAATTTTAAAAACGACACCCGGAGCTACCTTTTTCCCTTTTAGGATGTTTGCCACGATTCGAAAATCTTCCATGCGTCCATTGGTACAGCTTCCAATAAAAGCAGAATCAATTTTCACTCCTTTAGCTTTACCAACTGGAACGGTATTATGAGGCTCACCTGGCAAGGAAACACGAGGAACAAACTTTTCAATATCCATTTCAAACACTTGATCGTACTCAGCATCAAAATCTGCTCTTACTACATCGATTTTTTTTCCACTACGATACTCAGCGTATTCCATAATAGCCTCATTAGGCGTAAATAGAATAATAATACAGCCCATTTCGGTAGCCATCGATGAAATGGTAATTCTTTCATCAAGCGTAAGATGATCCACCTCTTCGCCATAAATCTCGACGGCATATCCGAGAAGGGAATTCGCTCCAAATCGATTCAATAGTCCCAAAACGATGTCCTTCGCAAAAATTCCCTCTGGTCGTTTCCCGTTAAGATTAATTTTTACGCTTTTAGGAACTTTGAACCACAGCTTCCCTTTGTGAATAGCTACTGCAATGTCTTTATCGCCCATTCCCTGTCCGAATGCACCTACAGCACCCAATATATTGGCATGAGAATCGGTAGTTACGGCTGTAATTCCCGAATAAGCCAGACCTTGCTCAATTAAAGTATGCGTTCCTATCCCCACATTAATATCAAATACCTTCACACCATTATCACGAGCAAACAATCTACATATTTGTTGATTTACTGCATATTTCTGATCCGACCCCGTAGGATTACAATCGAAAGTAAAAAAAGTCTTTTTTGGATCGGCAATTGTTAGGTTATACTCCTGCATATTCTTAACTACATTGGCACCACCAAAATCTCGCGCCGCACGAATATCTATTTCAATATCAACAATTTCGCCAGGTTTCACAACACTCTCTTTGGAGTGATTTGCTAGAATTTTTTCGATTAATGTCATTCCCATAGTTCAAATATTTTAGATTTGATATTATCTCTTCCTGTTTTACTACAGCTCACAAAACCAACACCACTTCTTCTAAATTTACACAAAATATATTCGCTAGCCTCATCAATTAATTCCGATTTAAGGATAGCTTGATTAATTGTGAAAAATAGAAAACTCACGTCCTTCACAAATCCGTAGATTACTCAATATGAGCACAAAAGCCATTCCATTTTTCTTAAGAAACAAAAACATGACCATCAAATAATCAAAAGCAAAGACTTTTCTATTCCGAATGAGCGTGTATCTTTGCAATTCAAATTAAAGCGATGACGAGATCCATTTCCGGAAATATTCCCAAACTGTATTTGATTAAAATTGCCAAGTGGTTTATGCTTACCATGCCCATTATTGTGCTCTTTTATCAGGAGAATGGTTTGAGTATGCAGGATGTATTAACCCTAAAGGGGATTTATTCTGTTGCTGTTGTTGCCCTCGAAATTCCTTCGGGATACATTGCCGACGTTTGGGGCCGAAAAAAATCACTCATTCTAGGTTCTATTTTAGGTTGCTTGGGCTTTGTAGTCTACTCTTTTAGCTCCGAATTTAGTGGCTTCTTACTTGCAGAATTAATACTAGGAATTGGCAGTAGTTTTATATCCGGTTCCGATTCTGCTATGCTTTACGATAGTCTGCTTAAAATGGACAGAGAAAAAGAATATCTAAAACAAGAAAGCAGAGTAATGTCGGTTGGTAATTTTGCAGAAGCCTTAGCTGGCATCGCCGGTGGCAGTTTGGCTTTAATTAGCCTGAGAACACCCTTTATTTTTCAATCATTTATTGCATTCATAGCCATTCCAGCTTCCATTTTATTAGTTGATCCAAATCAAAATTCCATCAAAATAAAAGTTGGATTTAAGCATATTTTAAGCATTGTAAAATTCTCACTTTGGGACAATGCTAAATTGCGTTGGAATATTGTACTCTCTTCGGTAATTGGATCGGCAACACTAACATTGGCTTGGTTCATTCAACCTTACTTGCGTGATTTAGAACTAGAAGTAAGTACCATTGGAATCATCTGGACACTTTTGAACTTAACCGTCGGCTTCGTAGCCCTTTCAGCACATCGAGTAGAGGGATATCTTGGCAAAACAGGCACTTCTGTTTTTATCGTTATTGGAATATCGGCTGGCTTTATATTAACAGGATGGTTTAATTCTTTAATTGGGATTGGTGTCCTTTTCTTTTTCTATTTTGTGCGTGGAATTGCGACTCCTGTTTTAAAAAATTACATCAACCAAATTACGGCATCAGAAATGAGAGCCACGGTACTTTCGGTGCGTAATTTTATTATTCGAATTTGCTTTGCCATTATTGGTCCTTTTTTAGGATGGTACACCGACCATTACACCCTTGCTTCGGCTTTGATATTAGCTGGTATCATCTTCTTTATTTTAGGCGGAATTAGTGTGTTTTTCATGACCAAAGTGGAGAAATAAAAAAACTGCAAACAATTCTAATTAAAGAATTGATTACAGTTTTATATATGCTGCACAATGATCGGTCATAGGTCATAGGTCATAGCATGCTATGACCCTACATTTTAATTAATAAAAATCCCAAAAATCATAGGCATAATCGATGTGTTCTTTATAATCTCCTAATTCAACAGCTTTCTCCTTCATTTCTATTCTCATTACTTTCAAAACTTCCTCATATTCAGGCAGGAATGAAAGATTAGTTGTTTCCCAAGGATCATTCTTGATATTAAACAAAAGTGTGACTCTTGATCCGGACACGAACTCTCCTTTTTGTTTCGAAAAATCCTTTGCCCGAACGAATTCAATCAGTTTATAATCTCCTTTACGATATGCCCGTTGATGCTGACGGTACGCATGATAGGTATAATCTCTCACTTGTTTTTTTTCTCCTTTAATCACCGGCACTAAACTTTTTCCATCCACCGATTCGGGAATAGACAAGTTCGTTAAATCACAAATAGTTGGAAAAATATCATAAGTATAAGTCAAGGCATCAATTCTTTTTCCTTTCTCGGCCCCATTTGCACCAGAAATAATAAATGGCACATGAACACCATCCTCATCGTAAACACTTTGCTTGCCAATTAAACCATGACAACCAACCGCCAAACCACTATCTCCTGCAAAAACAATTAAGGTATTCTCATACTGTCCACTTTCTTTCAAGGCTGTAATTACTCGTCCAATTTGAGCATCCAAATGTGTAATAATCGCATAATAATCAGCCAAATGCTGACGTGCAACTTCTGGAGTTCTTGGCCACGGAGCCAAAGCCTCATCGCGCAAAACCATATGACCATTATCGAAAGGATGCTGTGGCATATAGGAAGGTGGCAATTGAATGCTGTCAGCAGGATACATATCCCGATATTTTTGTGGTGCCTGACGAGGATCGTGAGGTGCATGAAAAGCCAGATACATGAAAAATGGATCTTTTTCTTTATAGCTTTCAATATAATTTATTGCTTTATCAGCAAATATTTCAGATGTATGAGGTCCATCTTCTTCCGTTCCTGTTGGTCCGCGTTTATCCTCTTTTGTGAGTGCTCTTCGAACGGTATTTCCATTCTCATCGTAAACCAGTAAATAAGCATCATCATTACTAAACTTTGCTTCTTTATCCCAATCCCAAAGAGGCATTCGAAAATGGTCGGTAAGGTAAAGACCACGTCCCATCACGGTTGATCCCGAATCGAATGAACGCACTAAGGAATTATTATCCTGATGCCATTTCCCAACCATTTGAGTATTGTATCCAGCCTCGTTAAATCTCTCTCCGATAGTTGTTTGATCTTCTGGAATGAAGTGTCCTTCCCCTTTTAAATGAAACAATTGACGTCCGGTATGCAACATGGCACGACTAGGCACACAAGTAGCTCCAGAAAATGATCCCATTAAATAAGCATTCGTAAATGCGATACCATTAGTTGCTAAAGCATCGATATTTGGCGTTTTAACTTGCTGATGACCCAATGCATGCACCCCTGAATAACGATGATCATCAGTAAAAATAAGTAATACATTCTGCTTTTTAATTTTCTTTGCAAAAACCTCTTTCGCACCTGACACCAAAAACAAACTCATGAAAATGAGCAGTATACCAATATTTTTTTGTTTGAAACACATGATTTTTTTATTTATTCTGTTATTGAATTTGATATTGTTCTCCGTTAATTTTAGCCTCAACTACTTGTTGATTTTGTACGTTTAACATGACAACAGGAAGCCTCTCATCTTTTGCTTCTGTTTGGATTACCAAATTTGAAATCCTTAGAGTTTCCATATGTCGTCCCATAATTCCATAAGAAGGCAAAACTCCAAAAAAGCTAAATTCCGGATACTTTTCTTCATCTTCGGGAACTATTACTTTTGCTTGTTCTTTCGTTCCTCTCCCAGGCAAATAAATTTGGATGTTTTCTAATTTAACAGCACCAAGTGGATGATTTTTTGTACCCGTCATAAAAATTCCTGATGGTGGAGAAACTCTTGATTCTTCCAAATCCCAAGTAGTTGCTACAACATTACTGATGGTCACATTATTTATACTTCCTACCTCTTGTTTTGGAGCATCACGATAAGTTCTTAATCGCTCTCCCAAGCGAATAAAAATTGGCATGTCCACCTTCTCCATTTGAATGCTGTCCATCTTGATGTTATCGATATTTGCACCATCAACACTCAAAATCTTAATACCGCCACCACGCGTTTCGTGGATGTAGCAATTCGTAATTGAAATATCGCGAAAGTCACCCATCGATTCGGTTCCAAACTTGATGGTTCCCCAATCGCTTTTTAAACGACAATTGCTCACCTGAACATTTTGCGTAGCAACGGGACTCGTCGTTTTAAAACAAATCGCATCATCTCCCGAATCGATGGTACAATTTTTAATTACTGCATCTTTACTGGAATCCAGATCGATACCATCGTTATTTTTATGTGCGTGACTATAAATTGTAATGCCATCCACCAAAATATCATTACACTGAAAAAAATGACAAGTCCAAGCGGCTGGCTGACGTAAAGAAATATCAGTAAGAGTAACTCGTGAAGATTTTACAAATCGAAGCAAAAAAGGTCTGTTATTCACAAATTCATTCAGTCTACTTTCATCGAGCTTTAATTTCCTCATGCATTTTGCCAATGCCTCCCGTTTAAAAAGTTCCCCTCTTCCATCGATAATTCCTTTTCCGCTAATGGCGATATTTTTGGCATTTAGAGCACCAATTAAACATTTACCGCGTTGTTGTCCAACCGCATCTGTAAATGGGTCAATTGTTTGATAATCCCCAGGATTATCGCTACCAATTAGTTGAGCTCCTTCGTCTACTTTCAGCGTCACATTATCTTTCAGTAAAACTGTTCCCGAAACGTAAATTCCATCGCGAATAAGAACCGTTCCTCCTCCCGCTTCACTGCACTCATCAATAGCAGTTTGAATAAAAGCAGTATTCAGAGTCAAACTATCTCCTTTGGCTCCATAATCTTGAATGTTCCATACCGTTTTGGGTGCTTGGCAAGAAATAAGGAAAAACACAATTCCCGCAAGTAATAACAATCTATTTTTAAGCATATTAACAATTTTATTTTTCAACAATTTTACGCCTCTCCATCTTCAAACAGTAAGCAAAATCACATGGTTTTTCTTTGGGAAAAGTTACGATCAAAGCTCCTTCAGTTTGTTCCCATTCTATTTTGTCGTTTGAACCAATCAAACTTATATTTTTAATTTGCCCTGGATATAATTTCCCTTGAAAGCCTAAACTTTTAATGTGCAATTTATCCGTTGGCCAATCCAAACAGATCGCGTACAAAGCATCCCCTTTTTCCGTAAAACGGATGTCTTTTTCGGTATACTTAGGAATTTCATTCCCCTGATTTTTTCCTTGACCATGATGTCCTGGATTAATTACCTCTGCCGGTCCTTCGCCATAAATTACCCAAGGAGCTGTTCCATAAATTGCTTCTCCGTTTAATTTCAACCAATCGCCCATAGCATACAATTCCTTTTTCACTTCTTCAGAGAAACTACCATCTGCTTTAGGAGGTACATTCAACAAAATTCGACCATTCTTACTGGTTATATCCGCCAACATATCAATTAACATGTTCGCATCTTTCAGCTTGTTTTTAGGATTGTAAAACCAAACCGTTGGCCAAACCATGTGCTGTTGCATGTTGATATCAGCCATCCAAGGATCGAATTGCAAACCATTCAAATTTCCATTTTCGATATCGCGCATTGCTATTCCTGGTGGGATATCGTATGATTTATAGATAAAACCAACCTCTTTTCCCCATTCCTGAGCTTTGTTAAAATACCTACTTAAATAGGCTTGTTGAATATCTTCACGAATGCCAGACATATGAACAGCTTTTCCTGTATCAACTATTTTTCCGTCTACCAATACCTTCTGTTTCTCAAGCTGTAGCGTTCCTCCAAAACCTACATCAGTCCAAACAATATCGGGCTGATATAGCTCCATCGCCTCCGTCATTCTTTCTAACCAACCTTGCAGGTATTCCGTTCTAAAACGACCTTCTTTCCCATAAATAGTAGGATCAGTCCCTGTCACTACATTTTCATGCTTTGGCGATACATAAGTAGTATCGGTAGAAGAAATTGGTCCCCACAAAGTACTACTATGAAATGAGGCTATAAGCTTCATATCTCGTTTCCGGATTTCACTTGCCAAACTGCCAAAAATATCAACTTTCGGACCTTTTTTTACCGAATTCCAATCGGTGATCTTCGAATCCCAATTCAACATCCCATTTACGTGCCAGGCTACAGGTCCCGCAAATTGAGCTCCAGCTCTTTCGAACAAATCCACCCATTCTTTTGCCGAGAATTTCTCCCCTTTCCACTTTTCAATCGCTTCTGCGTGTGGCATATCCGGATTTCCACTTTCGAGCACCACCGACTGAGCTCCCCAATGACTGTAAATTCCAAATTTGGCATCCTCGAGCCATTGCGGTGTATTGTGTTTTCTCAATGATGACCAATTGGCTTCATAGGGAATTTGCTTTACTTCCTTTTTCATCGCCTCTTGAGCACAACTAGAAAGTAGAATGCTTGCCATTACAGCTAACAAACTCACCCGTTTTTTTGATAGATTTATTTTCATCATGGGTCTATTTTTTATGTTTGGACTATTCTAATTCCTTACTTCTCATTTCCAACAAACCATCAACACTGGTGTTAATCGGCACCTTATCAACACCTAAATATTTTCTAGCATCAATAATTTTATCACCTGTTTGTTTTTGCCATTTGAACAAAAGTTGCTGATAGTTTTTCACCTGTTCCTGGTGTTTGACATCGAAAGCCAAGTTTTTTAGTTGTTTGATATCCTTTTGTAGATCGTACAGCTCAAAAGGCGGTTTTGCTATGAAATACATGGCTTGCAAATCGGTCAATTTATTATTCTTCTGCAAGTCTTTCATGCTCTTAAAAGTTAATGCTCGGCTTGCATAACTATTTTCACAATAGGGAAGCTCTGGGAAAAAATGATGGATGTATTGAAAATCTTTAGTGATCACAGTTCGAGAACAATCAAAAGTGCCATCCATACCATCGCGAGTAGCAAAAACACAAGTACGTTTACGAGGAGCCTTACTCAATAAATTGAGTCCTTCCATTGTTTTTGGAACCTCAGCACTTACTGCCTGCAGACAGGTTGGAGCAATATCAATTATACTTGCCAGCTCTTTATTTACTTGCCCCGCTTTAATATGATTTGGCCAGCGCAATATCATGGGAATATGAACACCTGTATACCACAAACATTGCTTATGTCGTTGTAGTGTTGCTCCATGATCCGACATTAAAATGACCATGGTATTATCGGCACAGCCACTCTCCTCAAGAGCATCTAAAAATTTACCAACTTCAAAATCAACATGGGATACCGCATCTAAACTCGATGCCAATATATGACGAACCTCTCCATTATCTGAATAGTATAGAGGAACATCAATATGAGTTGAATCGACAGCTATTCCGCGCTCTTTTGCCCAAATACGTCCGGGTTCAAAACCGTGTTTTTTCCCTGTTTCGATATTCGCATAAGCGAAAAAAGGCTGTCCTTCCCTCTTCTTTGTCCACTCGCCTCCATTAAAATAGGTTGAAATATCAGTAGGATCAATTATTTGCAAATGATCAAATACCTCTTTACCACTCTCCTGATTGTTCTCCCACTTCCCTCTATCAAAATTCAGATCGGTTTTTGCCGTTGCACCATAAATCTTATTGTACATACGATCGCCATTGCTTTTAAAATTGACGGTAAAATAGCCCGCCTCACTCATCAATTGAGTCAAAATTGTATAAGCTTCGGGTAACTTATCGATATACGAACTACGATGCTGTGGGCACCCAACCGTTGAAGCATAACAACCTGTAAATAAAGAAGTATGGCTAGGACTACAAACTGGAGCCGTTGCATATGCCCGAGTAAACCTCATTCCCTCACCTGCCAATTGATCAATATTTGGTGTTTGAGTTAATTTGTTTCCATAACAGCCAAAATCAGGATCTAAATCATCCAAAAACAGAATTAATATATTGGGCCTGTCCGATTCCGCTTTCAGCATTGTACTTGGTATCAATGCCAAAAGAAGAATTAAGAATACCGCTCTTACGATTCTATTCATGTTACAATTCATGTATAAAGTTGATGAACTATTTTCTTTCGATTTTAATAACATAGGCATAATCACAAGGCTTTACTTGTGGCATTTTCACTTTTAAGCCTTCTGCTGTTTGTTGCCATTTTAGGCTAGCATCGGAACCTAATAAACTTAGCGCCTTAATATCTCCAGGGTATAATTTCCCTTTTGATCCAAGGGTACGAATAAGCGCCTCTTCCCCTGGCCATTCAAGGCAAATCGCATATAAATTTTTACCATTCTGCGTAAAACGGATGTCTTGTGCAGTATAAGTTGGAATTAATTCACCGCGTTGTTTTCCCTGACCATGATGCCCTGGATTGGTAACTTCCGTTGGACCTTCACCAAAGAATACCCAAGGCATGGTATTGTAAATGGCTTCCCCATTAATTTTTAACCAAGCGCCTATCGCCTGCAGTTCCTTTGTAACCTCTGGTGCAAAAGAACCATCAGCCATCGGAGGAACGTTCAGCAACATGCGTCCGTTTTTACTAGTCATATCCACAAGCATATCTACTAAAGTACCAGCAGTCTTCACTTTGTTTACCGGATTGTAAAACCAAGTTGATTTCCATTCGAAATGACGTTGCATGTTTACATCAGCCATCCATGGATCGTATTGCAGACCGATAAGATTACCATCTTCAATATCGCGCATACCAATACCTGTTGGGATATCATGCGTTTTATAGATCACTTCCACATCCTTGTTCCACTCAATGCCTTTATTAAAATAATAACTCAACATTTTCTGCTGATAAGCCTCAGGAACTGAGTTTAAAGAATTATCACCATGAGGCAATAGACGTCCACTGATAGCATACTTTTTTAAATCGCCACCAATAGTTCCGCCAAAACCAACATCAAACCAAATCATATCCGGTTGATATTTAGTAATGGCTTCGGTAATTCTATCGTACCAAGCATCAAAAATAACTTCTGCAATTCTGCCATCGTTTAGGGTAGCATATTTTGAATGATCTTGATTTGGATCCAAGTAAGTACTGTCTTTCCAGCTTAATCGTCCCCACATGCGCTCCCAAAAATTACCCGTATGAAAAGAAGATACAACTGGCATATTTCTCTTGCGAAGTTCTTTAACCAACTCTCCATAAATATCCACCTTAGGACCATGTTTAACGGAATTCCAATCACTTAATTCACTATCCCAGTTTAACATACCACTTCCATGCCATGCCACAGGACCACCAAATTGAGCACCTGCTTCCTGAAAAAGATCAACCCATTTTTTTGCATCAAATTTCTCCCCTTTCCATTTTTCAATGGCTTCCACACGACTTAATTCCTCATTGCCAGGCAATAGCTCGATGGTTTGCGGTCCCCAATGACAGTAAATTCCAAATTTAGCATCCAAAAGCCATTGTGGTGTTTGATGTTTCTGTAGCGAAGACCAATCGCTTTCATATAACGGTTTGACTTGCTTTGTTTCTTTCTTCGTTTCACAGGCAAAAAAGGCAACAAAAGCAATTGATAGTAAGGCAATTTGATTTAGTTTCATAGTTCTTAATTAGCTAGGGTTGATACTATTTTAATCATCAGTAAAGCGCTCTTAGTTCTTGATTTTAACAAGCTTACCATTCCTATAGAATTTACTCACCTCACTATTGGTCACATCATTCAGAATGATAGGTTTACGAGCATCTTCACCAACTACAGTTAAATGAAAATTATCAACAAACACATTTTCCATGTGACGTAAATAAACCCCAGAAGCAGGAAGTGTTCCTACTAAACTAAACTCAGGCCAGTGTCCTTTTAGCACTTCCAAAGTATATTCGTTCAAGTCTGTTTTTTCAGCATCCTCTTTTGTTCCGCCACCCGAAACAAAAAACTGAATGTCTTTAAGAATGATATTTTCAATTTTATGCCCCGGCATACCGGTTAAGAAAAAGGCTGAATTTTTATCCAATTCTGTATTGTCGGCAATAATATTTTGAAAAATGAAGTTTTTCATTTCTTTGTAAGGATACATCTCATCTGGCGCATCAACACATGCCTTTTGTTGTGTAAAAGTCATGAAGATTGGTCGAGGCACATTTTTCATCACCAAATTCGAAAATGTCATGTTCTTCATCGAACCTCCTTCGTTCATCTGAATTTTTAATCCAGAATCTTTGATATTTTTAAAGGTACAGTTGGTTACGGTTACTGATTCAAAATCGCCACGAGACAACAAGCCAATACGCATTCCACCCCATTGTGTCTCAAAAATGCAATTCGAAATCACCACGTCTTTACAAGGCTTATCCACTAAAGAAGCTTGCAAACAAATACAATCATCACTGTTATCAAAAGAACTATTTGATACTCGAACATTGGTGCAACCATCAAAATCTAATCCATCTCCATTTTTATTCGAGCGACTGTGAATATAAATTCCATCCACAACAATTTCGTTGCAATACAACCAAGCCGATGTCCATGCAGCGGGATTAATTAGTTTTACATCTTTCAAATGAATGTCATTACAATTCATAAAACGCATTAGCATTGGACGCTTATTTTTAAAGTATTTCTCGTGTCCATTTCCATCAATTGTTCCATATCCATCTATGGCAAATGATTTTGCATCTTTTGCAAAAATGAAACAAGGATCCATATGCTTTTCACGTTTGTACATGATTTTATGCGTATCATCTGGATAATCCTCTATATCAGGACTCCCCAACAATGTTGCTCCATTTTCCACTCGAAGTGTCACAAAACTTTTCATGTAAATGGTACCAGAAACAACTGTTTTTCCTGCAGGAATAAGAACAAGTCCTCCACCATTTTCGGTGCAAGCATCTATTGCCGACTGAACTGCTTTTGTATCTTTTGTAATTCCATCTGCTTTAGCTCCAAAATCAAGCACATTGAAATTCTTTGAAAAAGCCTGTACTGTAAACAAGCTTAACAATACAAAAACAAAAGTGAACCGACTCATAATTCTCTTTGCATTCATAAGATTTAAATTTCCCTTTTTCATATGATTATTATTTTAAGTTTTTGCCATATGTAACTTACCATGCTGTGATAATCATCTCCCTGTGTGTCAAAACACCCTTGTCATGAACGTTTCATATCCTAAAATAGATTAACGAATAAAACCAATAACAAATTCAATTTGTAGCATTACGTAATGTTCAACTACAAATTAAAAAATCAGAAGTTCAAAAAAGGGTAATGAGGGGGTAATAAATGGGGTAAAATTTAGAATACCCCTCTATTTAATAAGATTTCACTGCAGTAGTACTTATTTTCAAAATATGGATCGTGGAGGTGCTTGTGGAATATTGCTTACGAATTTGTTAAAATACAAGCTTCAAAAGTTTGCTTAAAATCCTCATTGAGCATACTCTTGTAGTTAGTGGTAAACCGGCTGTAAGCATTCAACGCCTTTTGCTTTTGCTCATTATTTACAAGAGCTGTTAGTAAGTAACAAAGAGCCTCCTCGCTAAAAGGATCTATTGAAAGCCAAAGTGAAGCAAACTGCTCAAGAGATTTCCACTCTCGATTTGTAAAAGCTAAAGAACAATAATCATTCAGCAAATCAATATGCCGATCGTTAAATAATCGAACAATAGAATCAAAACATTCATTTTTCAATGGCTTACACAATTGCATGCTTTTGAAAGGAAAATTAAACTCTTTTACAGGCAAATTATCTTTAAAATAAAATAAATCAACAAACACATGCTCAGGAATATCAATTTCCCATTCTTTATTCGTGTAAACAATAGATAATCCGTCAAACTGCTTAAACAAAGTTCGTAAACGGTGGACATTTGTTCCTCGATTATTTTTCTTTTGTGCCACATCATCATTTTCCCAGAGAATATCCGACAGTTCCTGAGAACTAATTTTGCGATTGTAAATTTTAGGATATAAAAGAATCAGTGCAAACAAGCGAATTAATGTAGGCGTAAAATCATGAGAAATATTTGTTCCATTTTGATCAAAAGCTTGAAAAGTCTCAAAAAAGCAGAATGCATTCTTTTGCGGAATATTGTGACCATCCTCTTCATTTTGCTGTTCGTTACGAAGTTTTTTTAATCTATTTTGTATTATTCTCCATAAAAAGAAAATCGCAAAAAGTAAAGTAAGCCCAACAAGAACAATATAAATAGAATAAGAATTTTGAGCACTTGCCAGAACAGCCACATCCAATTTTCCAGAATAAACGTCTTTAATTTCCGATTCGGAAAGCGCACGATCCCAAATCGCAAACTGAGATAATTGTCCATTAAAGGTATTCCCCCAAATACTTTGCCCAATAGTAACAGCTTCCTCTTTACCCACTTTTCCGGAAATACTTTTGCTGTCAACCAATTGTCCATTGATAAAAAAGTCAGCCTTGTGATTATATGTTAATGCGACTGCCAAATGCACCCACTCTTGGGGGTAACCAACCCGTTTTTTTGCCTGACAACTGAACACCATTGGCACATTAAACCACAATCTACCTTGATTAATGATGTACCGAAGGCTAAAGTCCCGATTCCCGACCAGTGCCATCACCCAATTTTTATTGGTAGGTTTTGCCCAAACTGCTATTGTTAATTGATTATCGAAAGAATAACCCGACATCAAAGCATGAGAATCATCCTCCCGAAAATCAGCAACGACACCTCTTATGCTATCCTTTACGAACATCACGTTTCTACTCTCCAACAGCTTTTTAGGATGTTTTGACAAGTCTGAAAAATCTCCTCTCAGAGGCATATAAGATTCGAGCTTATAGGATAAATCAGGAATTGAAACAGTCTCCCTAAACAGCATCTTCATTTCAAGCGAATCAATAGCTCTATCCCATATTTTAAGATCATCGATATATCCCTCGGCGTCAACATTGTACCGATCCTTACCAACAACAATTCGCCCTTTCTTTGTCCACCACAATGGAGAAATTTGTTCCTGTAGAATACTCTCTCCATTCAGATAAATGGTTAAGTTCCCATTCTTTTTTAAACTAAACCCTAGGTGTTGCCACTCATTATTAGTTAGCACCCCTGCAGTGTTCAAGTCTTGTTGCAAATAATGATTAAATTGAATTTCCCGGTTGGGCATGTAGCGAAGATAAAAAACCGAATCTTCACCAATAATCGTACCTGGATGAATGTCGATATTTTCTGGTTTAAACCAGAAAGCAACAGTTAAAGCTGTATCTCGATGATTCGTCAAAGCCAACACATTTTCACTTGCTTTAAATCGGACAACTTCGGTTCTAACTTCATCTTGCAAAAACGCTTCCAAATTTACTTCAGATTGCTTTGCTAAAACACTTAAATCATCAACAAAAAATAAACCTTTCTCATAGCTTTGAGAAACACTACTTACAATGAAAACAAAAAAGAATATCGATGTCGCTATTATTTTCATGAGAAGGTTAAGGTATAGAATTACTAAAGATATACATAATAGCATACTCTTTCACAAATTAACAAATTTGAATCCACTTCCTAAAAAGAATCAAAAAATGGTATAGGTGTTAAAATCCATAATAAATAGGGGGGAGATCGCAAAATAAAACGACAAACACCTAATTATTAGTTGCTTATGTGAAACTTGAAATTATTCTATTTTCATACAAAAAGGGAAATTTTACTTTCTGTAAAGTTTTTGTATAGGCCTACCAAATCAATTCTGACAAACAAATAGAACCATTTAAAGTTCGTATTCGAATCGAAATATCAATAGCTTCTTTCTGTAAATAATTGGATGAAACATTCTATTCTTAAAAACTAATTCATAACCAATTTTAAACTTTTATTAAATAACAATTGGAAGTTTCAAGAAATTGGCATTAGGCTTTACCTACTCAATACTAGTAACATAGAATTGTTTTATTGGCTTGATTTTATCATATCCGCAAACAAACGATATCCAAAGCCTATATTTTGTCTTTATTAATTGCATTTTAATAACAAGATATCAAATACCCCCTTTAAGAAATATTGTCCAAACAAAAACGCTTTATAATATTGATTTAGATTGCATCATTAACGAAAAACACCCCTTTTAAGCAGATATCTCTTTCCAATACTACGTTCAATTTTGCTGAGATTTGTACGAAAGTAAATTATACAACACATGAAGCTAGCAAAAAAACTATTTGGAAATCTAAGTCTCTTCCTGCTTATTTTGAGTGGATACCAAACAGCTCAGGCACAAGATTTAAATTTTAACGACTCGTGGCGCTTCTTTAACGAAGAAGCTAAAGGTGCCGAAATGGCCAATTTTGACGACTCCAATTGGAGAAAGTTAGATCTTCCTCACGATTGGGCTATTGAAGGTCCATTCAACGAAAAATACAACGCTCGATGTGGCGGACTCCCTTTTCACGGAACAGGATGGTATCGCAAGCATTTCAAAACACCCGAAACTGCAAATGGTAAAGTAGTTCGCATCGAATTTGAAGGAGCGATGTACAATGCTCATGTTTGGGTAAATGGAAAATTCGTTGGAAATCGTCCATATGGTTACATCGGATTTGAATTTGATATCAGTAAAGAATTGAAATACGATGGTTCGGAAAATATAATTGCTGTTCGCTTACAACCGCAGGATTTGTCTTCAAGGTGGTATCCCGGAGCAGGAATTTATCGTTCGGTATGGCTAAAAATAGATGAACCTGTGCATATTGCTCAATGGGGAACTTACATTACAACACCAACGGTAACTGAGAAAATTGCAGTCGTTCAAAACGAAACAACAATTGTAAATAAAAGTGGTGAAAAAGCAAGCGTTAGCGTAACACAAGAATATTTCTCACCAGAAGGAAAATCAGTAGCTTCTGTAAATGAAACTATTGAGGTAGATGCAAATTCATCTGCTATTTCCGCTTTATATTGCGAAATTAATCAGCCAGAGCGATGGGATATAGAGACTCCAAATTTATATACAGCTGTAACTACGATTACTCAAAATGGTAAAGTAGCAGATACTTACAATACCCGTATCGGCTTACGTTCGATTGCTTTTACCAAGGATGGATTTTTCTTGAACAACAAAAAAATCCGTTTCAACGGAGTTTGTTTGCATCATGATAATGGAGCATTGGGTGCTGCTATTTACCGCAGAGCCGATCAACGAAAGTTACAAATTATGAAGGACATGGGTGTGAATGCGATTCGCACCAGTCACAATCCTCCATCACGCGTATTTCTTGAATTGTGTGATGAGCTAGGATTAGTTGTTTTGGATGAAGCATTTGATGTTTGGAAAATTGCTAAAGTTCCGAATGGTTACAATGTATTTTTCGAAGAGTGGGCAGAACGTGATATTAAAGATATGGTGAGAAGAGATCGAAATCACCCATCGGTAATTATGTGGAGCACTGGTAATGAAATTTTGGAACAAGGAGATAAAAAGAATGGTTGGAAAATAGCAAAAATGCTGAATGACTACTGCAAGGAAATTGATCCAACTCGTCCAACCACAGTAGGAATGAATAATTACCCAGCCCCTTACGGTGCAAATTTTGCACAACAAACCGATATTGCTGGAATTAATTACAAACCAACAAAATATAGCGAGGTTCGCGAAACTTACCCAGAACTACCAATTTATGGTTCTGAAACATCAAGTTGTACAAGTAGTCGTGGCGTATATCATTTGCCGATTGAAAAATACAAAACTCATGAATCACTGCATGTTACCAGTTACGATTTAATCGGGCCACCCTGGGCATATCCTCCCGATGTAGAATTCCATTACCAAGAACAAAACCCTTACAGTATGGGAGAATTTATTTGGACTGGATTCGATTACCTAGGAGAACCAACTCCTTACGGTGGAAAAGACAATTCGACCAACGGATATTGGAACGGCGACTGGCCATCGCATAGTTCTTATTTTGGAGCTGTTGACTTGTGTGGCTTCCCTAAAGATCGCTTTTTCCTATACCAAAGCCACTGGACTACAAAACCTATGATTCACATCCTTCCGCATTGGAATTGGAAAGGAATGGAAGGCGATATGATACCTGTTTATTGTTACACCAACTGCGACGAAGCTGAACTTTTCGTGAATGGAAAATCGATGGGAAGAAAAGTAAAAGGCAAAGATTTAACTGAATTACAAGTGAATTTCATTCGTTATGAACCTAAGACCTTCCAATCAAAATACCGTTTGTCGTGGAATGTTCCTTACCAAGCAGGAAACATAAAGATTGTTGGTTATAAAGATGGAAAAGAGATCTTAACAGAACAAATCTCAACTGCAGGAAAGCCAGCAAAAATCAACCTTTCGGTTGATCGTAGTGAGATTGATGCTGACGGTAGAGATTTGGCTTATGTAACGGTTCGTATCGAAGATAAAGACGGGAACCTTTGTCCAATGGCAGATAATTTGGTGAACTTCTCTGTAAAAGGATCAGGAGAACTAATTGCTGTTGATAATGGGAACCAAATCAGTTTGGAGTCTTTTCAGGCAAATCACCGAAAAGCATTTAGTGGCATGTGCTTGGCAATTTTGAAATCCTCAAAAAATGCAGGTGAAATCACATTAAGAGCGAAATCGAACCAACTTAAAAGCTCACAAATCACTATCACAACAAAATAAATAATGTTGAATGCCAAATTGGTTGCAGAACCGATCTGGCATTTACTGATTTAAAAACTACAGAATAAGCAAATACAATTGATCATGATGAAGAATAAATATCTTATTACTATCTGTCTTTTAATCCTGTGCAACATTGCATTTGGAAAAAAGAAACAACCAAACATTCTATTCATCATGTCTGATGATCATGCAGCACAGGCAATTGGTGCATACGGTGGTTTATTAAGTAGTTTAAACCCAACACCAAATATCGACAAATTAGCCTCGGAAGGAATACGATTTGAAAATGCTTTTTGCACCAATTCAATCTGTACTCCCAGTCGGGCGTGTATCATCTCAGGGCAATACTCTCAGACCAATGGTGTTTTAGATTTAGATAATCCTTTAAATACGGACAAACAACACTTGCCAATAGAATTAAAAAAACTTGGTTACTCTACTGCTATAGTTGGAAAGTGGCATCTGCATACCGAGCCTGTTAACTTCGACTACTACAAGGTTCTTCCCGGTCAAGGAAAATATTTCAATCCTAATTTTCTAGAAAAAGGGAAAGGAGATTGGCCTAAAAATATCGTAAAATCAAAAGGTCACTCATCGGATGTAATTACCGATATAACAATCGATTACCTAAGTCACAGAGATCCATCCAAACCATTCTTTTTGATGCATCACTACAAGGCTCCTCACGATATGTTCGAAAATGCACCTCGTTACGACGACTATTTAAAAGATGTTGAAATTCCGGAACCTGCCAGCTTGTACAATCAACCATTTTGGGGATCGGAAGGAACACGAGGAAAAAACGATAGCTTAATAGATTATATTGGCACCTCGATTTCGCCACGACACCAACAAAACCACAAAAAACCTACCAATTACACCAACCGATTTTTTGGTGACTCCATCGATCCAAAATTGGGAACACATTTAGCTTATCAAAAATATTTAAAAGATTATTTACGATGTGTAAAAGGTGTAGATGATAATTTGGGTCGTTTGTTCGACTATCTGAAAAAAGAAGGACTGTGGGAAAACACCATCATTATTTATACTGGCGACCAGGGAATGATGCTCGGAGAACATGATTTAATGGATAAACGTTGGATGTATGAAGAGGCCATGCGCATGCCCTTTATTGTACATTATCCTGAAATGATTGAGAAAGAACAGGTTTCTGATATCTTAATCAACAA
The DNA here is from genome assembly GCF_002843315.1 of Labilibaculum filiforme. Lineage (GTDB taxonomy): Bacteria > Bacteroidota > Bacteroidia > Bacteroidales > Marinifilaceae > Labilibaculum > Labilibaculum filiforme. The sequence continues at coordinate 26,848 of NZ_MVDD01000002.1, forward strand.
CACCGACTATGCACCAACAATGATTGAACTTGCAGGTGGAAAAACACCAGAATACATGCAAGGCCATAGCTTTATTAACACTTTAAAAGGCAAAGCAGAATCAAATTGGCGAGAAGCAACCTACTACCGATATTGGATGCATATCATTCATCATTACGTTCCTGCACATTTCGGCATAAGAACCAAACAGTATAAGCTAATGTTCTTTTACGGTGCGCATTACATGCCTAAGGAAGAATTTGCCGGACATTATTGGGCTACACAATATAATGGTATCGATCAGGAAACTCCGCATTCATGGGAATTATACGATCTGAAAAATGATCCTAATGAACTTCACAACAGATACAATGATCCCAATTACAAAGAGATTATCAATCAACTTAAAAGTCAGTTGATTGAGCAGCGAAAAGCCTTGAATGAAACCGATAAAAACTATCCTGAAATCGAAAAAATAATTAAAGCAAACTGGGATAATTAATACGAAACAATCAAAATATCTGCTAAGGATATATAATTCGAAATCAGTTTTTACAACTACGCCCAGGCTTCTATTAACTTGTTAAAAGTGAAAAAAAAATAAATATAAAAATAAATAACATGCGAATACTTGCTATCATTCTGATAACAATGAACTTTATTGGATTTGCAAATGCAAAAAAGAAGGAAAAGTTCAAAGAAAACTGGAAATCCCTAGAGAAAATAGAACAGGTACCTGAATGGTTTCAGGATGCTAAATTTGGTATTTATGCACATTGGGGACCTGTCTCAAATGCATTTGAAGGAACTGACCCCAACAAATTTTATGCAGGTTGGCACGGAATGAAGATGTATGAAGATGGTGTGAAAGTACCAACAAAATCGGGACAACCAACCAGTAATTTCATTCATCACTCTGAGCATTTCGGAGATCCTGCAGTGTTTGGCTACAAACAACTAATTGAGAAATTTAATCCATCAGGTTTTAACGCCAAAGAATGGGCTGATTTATTTGCACTCTCAGGAGCCAAATTCGCAGGACCTGTTGCCATGCACCACGATAATTTTGCCATGTGGGATGCAAAATCAACACGTTGGAATTCGATGAATTATGGAGGTATTGACCCATCTGCCACTTTGAAAAAAGAAATTGAAGCCAAAGGCATGAAGTTTATGGCCTCCTTTCATCATGCATTCACCTGGCAATATTATGCGCCAGCGCATGCTTACGGTGGTGTTAGTCCAGAAGATTACGACTTATATACAAATCCACACGAATTGGATTCTGAAACTCCAGACGCACGTTTTTACAAAGAATGGTGGGCAAAATTAAAAGAATACATTGATGTATATCAGCCTGATTTAATTTGGTTTGATTGGTGGTTGGAGAACATGACAGAAGAATGCAGACAAGAGTTCTTAGCTTATTACCACAACAAAGGATTGGAATGGAACAAGGATGTTGCCGTTTGCTACAAGGAAAGCACTTTTCCTGCAAGTACTGCTATTAAAGATTACGAGCGAGGAAGACCAAATCAGCCAGTTGATCAGATGTGGTTAACCGACACCTCTCCAGGAGCATGGTTTTATCGCCCGGGAGCAGTATTTAAAACACCTAACGAATTGGTTGATATTTTAGTGGATATTGTATCGAAAAATGGCTGTATGCTTTTAAATGTTCCTCCAAATCCTGATGGTACTATTCCTCAGGAAATGAAAGATTTGCTTCTTGAAATGGGGAAATGGTTAAAAATAAACGGCGATGCCATTTACGGAACACGGGTTTGGACTGTTTTTGGTGAAGGTCCTACCCGTTTGCCTGAAGGAGGTCATAAGGTTGAAAAACACAAAATTGTGTATACCAATACAGATATTCGTTTCACTAAAAAATCGGACAAAGAATTTTACGCTATTGTAATGGATAAACCTGTAGGTGAGACTATTATTAAGTCGCTAAGCACTCAAATTGGTGTATTAAACTCCAAAATCGAGAAAATCGAACTATTAGGAAGCAATGAGAAAATTGAATGGGAAAGAAACGAAAGAGGTTTGGTAATTAAATCTCCTAAAGTTTTACCTTCGGATTATGCTCATTCTTATAAAATAACATTGGTAGGTTATAGTGAAAATGCAATTGGTGGCGATACCGAAGCACATGTAGAATAAACCATAAGATACTTATGATTGAAAAAAGGGCGTACAATTTAAATTGTATGCCCTTTTGATATTTCAACTATATAGAAGAAATAAAATTACTCAAATTAATATTTCTTTCCAGATCCATTTTCTTCCGTAAGCGATGTCGAGCCATGTGAACACTATTCACCGAGATACCCAATAAATGCGCCATTTCTTTTCCTGAAAAATTTAGTTTAATTAAAGCACAAATTTTTAAATCGGTTGGACTAAGATCAGGAACTTCGGTTCGTAACCTTTCGTAGAAGTTCTCATTCACCGAGATAAATCGATTATTAAAATCATCCCATAAACTATTCGAACTCTTCGTAATTGAACTCATTAAGGAATCATTTATAGCATGTTCTTTCGAAGCGTTTAACTGGTCGGCTAATAACTTAATAATCTCCTCTTTTTCGATTAATTTTAAGGTGGACGCCGTTAATTCTTTGTTCTTAATTTCGAGTAATTCTTTTGATTTAAGTGCCTGTTTTGCACTCACTTCCTTTTCTTTCCGATATTTATTTTGTTGTCTTTTATTCCGGATAATTAGTACCAATAGAACAAGGCTGAAAAGAAATATTACAATCACAATTCTAAATACCAAAATGGCTTGATCTTTTTCTGCCAATTGCAAATTAATCCGATTCAATTCTTTATCCTTGTTGATTAATTCTTCGCGATAACGATTTTTCACCTGAAGAAAACCACTGTTTCCTTTTCGTTTCGTACTAAAAAAACTCTCATTAATATTCTTCGAGATTCTAATATTTTTATAAGCTTTTTCAAACAGTCCCTCTTTTGCCTGTATCCAAGCCAGCCTTTCCAATAAATAAGCCTTTTGAATTGTATTTTTTCCATATAAATTGGAAAGATTATTGGCTTTATTCAGGTAAAGCAATGCCAAAGAGTCTTCATTCTCTTTCCGATATTCCTCACTCAATTTTGAATAGATCGTAATTAAATACCTATTGCTTTCCGAAGCATTTTCGTTACTATTCTCGAATACATCCAATATTGAAAGTAATAACTTAGTCCCTTCTTCTCTCTGATTATTTTGATACAAAAAAGTTGCTTTTTTAACATCCAAATATGCCCTTTCAATTGGACTTTGCTTGATTGCATCAGATATCATGTAACAACTATCTAAATAGCTTCTGGCAGTATCGAAGCTTTTATATTTTAAATCCACAAGCATTTTATGAAAATAGGAAAAAATCATTTCCGATGGAAGTATCCGATTGTGTCGATAAGAATAACGGTTTAACTCAAGCGATTTCTCGATATATTTTTTTGTATCTTCTTCCTGATTAAATGTAAAATTCAGCATCCCGAAATCATCATAGACCTTTGCTAGTAAAATAGTATCACCATATTCTTCGGATAAAAACAAAGCCTCTCCAGAATGATCAAATGCATCACTAAATTCCAATTCGTCCCGTTTCTTTTTACTTAGGGACAATAAAGACCTAATGATACCTGCAGTATCTTTTTCAAAAACTCCCTTTTCATAAGCTTTATTCAATACAAAAATAGAAGAATCAATAGGAATCTCTAAAGTGGCATCACCATTTTCCAATTGCTCCCCCAAAACCTGAGCTTGTAAAGTTCCCAATCCTACAAAGTAAAAATATAGAAATGCGGTAATTACCGGAAATAAGCCACTAAAACTTATCTTAAATCTCATATATATAGGCTATTACATTTTACAATTCAAATAAACACAAATATATGTAAAGTCTTTGTAAATACCGAAAATGAGTCATGTATAGTTTTTGTGAGCAATTATAATGTGGAATGAATACCCTTTTTTTGTAAAATTGTTATCAGAATCTATCAAAAGCTAAGTTTAAAATTTAGCTAAAAAACAATCGAATTCAAAAAATGAAAACAGCAAGACTAATCCTCACCGCTTTTTACTTGTTTTTGTCCTTACTTACCCTAGCACAAAAACAAAAGCCAAATATTCTTTGGATAATTACCGATGACCAGAGAGCTGATGCTTTGGCCTGTTTTAATGAAGCCGCAAGTGGTAAAAAAAGTAGTCCTTTGGGCTATGTAGAATCTCCAAATATAGATCTGTTTGCCAAAGAGGGAGTTCTGTTTTCCAATGCTTATTGTAATTCTCCTGCGTGTGCTCCATCCCGAGCTTCAATGTACACTGGTAAATATCCACACCATTCTGGCATTTATGGATTCGAGCAAAATCATCCCAACGCAAAACATTGCAATCCTGTCATTCCCGAAATTTTACGAGAGAATGGATACAACACAGTAAGAATTGGAAAATCAGGCGTATACATCTTTAAGTGGGGCCCAGGATTAACTTGGACAGATCCCGATTTTTACAATCTTGTTGTAGATACAAAAAACAACTTACAAAAAGTTGGAATGACTGACTATTACAAAGCAAAAGTACATGGAAAAGGGAAATTAGGAGGAGAACAAGAAACATGGTACCACCCCAACGGAAGTACAAGCAACTACTATCTCTCCGTAAAAGAAGGTGATGTTCCGCAAGAAGATATTGCCAAAAATAATCAAATAGATAAAGGACAAGATATTTTAAGAGCATATACACGTTCTCAAACAAAAATGATTTTAGGCGGAGAAAGTACTATGCCCGGATCGAAAACAATTGATGGACGTATTACTGAAGAATTTCAAAATTATTTTAAGAACGCCAACAAGACCTACACCAGCTTAGACGGAAGAAAATTAAAAGGTCCTAACACTTTGGAACCTCAATTTGTGAGCCTCGGTTATCATTTTCCTCACTCCCCTGTTCTACCTCCAAAGTCGTTTCGGGATCGATTCGAAAACAAAGTTTATAAAATTCCTGAATTAAAACGTTCGGAATTAGACAGACTTCCTCAACAGTTGAAAAAGCTATATGAGAAAATGAAGATAGATGCGATGACCAATGATGAAAAACAACAATTAATCCGAGACTATTATGCTTTTTGTGCCTTTGGAGATTCATTAGTGGGTGCTTCTATTAAAACATTTAAAAAGTATTGTACCGATAATAAACAAGAATATTTAATTCTGCTTGTTTGTGGCGATCATGGCTGGCACCTGGGAGAACAAGGAATTAGTGCCAAATTTGCACCTTACGACAAATCGAACCATACCACTGTAATTGCAGTTTCATCTGATAAAAAGAAATTTCCAGCAGGAAAAATTATCGACAAATATGTAGAATTTGTTGACTTTGCACCAACTTTTTATGCTACCGCCGGAATTCCTGTAGAAGCAAAACAATATGATTATTTAGATGGTTACGATTTAGCAAAAGTAGTAAGTGGCGACAAAAAAGCTCGTGAATATGTTTTAGGCGAAATGAATCATGTAATTGGGGATCGTGCCTATATCCGCACAAAAGATTTTGCTTTCTCGATGCGCGTTCGCGAAAAAGATGGAAAACCCAAAGCTAAAACACTTACTATTGATATCAAATGGGCGCTTTATACTTCACCCGAAAATGCTGAAATGGCACTTTACGACTTACGTGTTGATGATGCAGAACAATGGAACGTTGCCAATACCGAAAAGTATAAAAAACTTGCCGAATGGTTTCGACAAAAATTAGGAAACATTGTGTTAGGCGATGGTAGAATTGAATGCGACTGGTCGTATGAAAATAAATGGGCCCGAAGCGATTTTGCGATTGGCGCAGACGACAAAGTAGTTGATATTCCAAAGAAAATTATTCCAAAGATAGATTAGTTTAGTTTACAGTTAGGATTGCTGGTGCCATTATCATTTCGGGTAATGGCACTTTTTTTTCCATAATAAACAAGCTGTGAAATGCTTATTCCACTTCCAGCTCTAAACCATCGTAGGCCAGAAATACATTTTCAGGTAATTCAGCTTCTACTTCATCATGAAAACCCATTTGGTGACTTATGTGAGTAAAATACGCCTTTTCAGGTTGTAATTCTTTCACAATTTCTAAAGCCTCGGAAAGTGTATAGTGGGAAATATGAGGTTCTCGGCGAAGCGCATTCAGTACCAGAACCTTTAGTCCCTTAAGCTTCTCCTTTTCTTCCGGAGAAATATAATTTGCATCGGTAATGTATGCCAAATCACCAACACGAAAACCATAAACTGGTAATTTTAAATGCTTTACTCGCACTGGTTGTATGCTTGTTCCGTTAATATGAAAAATCTCATTCTGTAAATCCATCATATTTAGCTGCGGAATACCTGGATATTTAAATTCTGCAAAAACATAAGAGAATTCTTTCTTTAAAGATTCCTGCACTCGCTTTTCCGCATAAATAGTCACTGCTTTTTTATTCACCCAATTAAAAGCCCGGATATCGTCTAAACCAGCAGTGTGATCTTTATGTTCATGAGTAAAAAGTATAGCCGAAATATTCTCCACCTTTGCCCGTAACATCTGATATCTAAAATCAGGACCACTATCGATTACTAAATTTTGTCCATCGACATGAATTAAGACTGAAGAACGCAAGCGTTTATCTTTAAAATTGCTTGATTGACAAACAGGACATTTACAAGCAATAATGGGAACTCCTTGAGAAGTTCCGGTACCTAAAAAAGTTAATTTCAACATATTGCATTTCTAATTCGAATTCCTTGAATCTCGTAGCTCTTTTCGAATGGATAGATAAAGTAGGTATGCCAACACAAAAACAGCCATTACCGCCGAAGGTATTGCTGCCTCTTCTCCAAATAATGTTAATGCTGTAACAACTGCAAAACCAGAACTCTTAATTGTTACCAAAAGATTCTGCGTAATTGCCACGGGAGCTTTCACCTTCAATGTACGGGTTAGTAGCTCATAAATCCATCCCAAACCAAAAATCCCAAGAAACAAAACTAAGGATACTAGTAAGAGTACATCAAAATTAGAAAAAAATACTTGCCGATTGAGTCCAACAGCTGTAAAAATTAATAATGCAAAACCCCAATCAACAATTTTTCCTCTTGCTTTTTCAACCGTTGGCTTAATAGGTTTCCAAAGTAGCAATCTTGAAATAAACAAGGGAACCAAAACAAGTTGCACCATTGTTATAAATAAATCAAATGGCTGAATACCTCCATCAATATTTGAAAACAAGCCAACAATAAGCGGTGCAAAAAACAAAGACGAAATAAAAGCTCCCAAAGTTCCCACAATAGCATATTTTAAATCACCATCTAAAATATGGGAGAAAGGAATAACAGCAACACCCGGTGGTGTAGATGCAATTACCACAAAACCAAGAAATAATTCGGGAGTTGGCATTAACCAATACGACAAGGAAATAATTACCACTCCAAACACGACGTAATTCAGAAACGATCCCATTACGATTGGCACCATCATCTGCTTTAAAGGAAACATTGCTTTTGTTGAAATACCGGTGGTTGAAAATGTCATTACGATCGCTAATATGTAAAAAGTGTACGCTTTTAACCAGCTTGCCCACTCGCCAATTAGCAATCCTAAAATAACTGCAAGAACCAGTATAAAGTTTCGATTTAATATTATTTTCCTTGCTATTTGCGTCATATTGTAACAATTATCATCAATGAAGTGCAAAGATGTAACAATTCAAGATAAGTTCAAAACTATTCATAATGAATACAGATAACAAAAACAGATTTGATCGGCATCCATTTATTTAGTGACAGACATATTTTGTACATTTGCGGAAAATATATCATTTATGAAAGGCAAACTTTTTTTAATCCCAACTACATTGGGAGACACGGAAATTGATCAGGTAATCCCAAATCAGATACTACAATTGATACCAGACATCAAACATTTTATTGTTGAAAATATCCGAACAACAAGACGTTACCTTAAAAAAGTGAATCAGGATATCAATATTGATGACCTTACTTTTTACGAGCTAAACAAACGAACATCACCCAAAGATATCTCCACCTATTTAGATGCGATTACCGATAATGACATGGGAATTATTTCGGAAGCGGGATGCCCTGGCGTTGCTGATCCGGGAGCCGATGTTGTAAAAATAGCACACACAAAAAACATTGAAGTAGTTCCATTGGTTGGTCCCTCCTCCCTATTACTATCCTTAATGGCATCGGGCTTTAACGGACAAAACTTTGCCTTTAACGGTTATTTACCTATTCCGAGTGACGAAAGAAGCAAGAAAATTAAACACTTGGATCATCGTTCTTTAAGCGAAGGCCAGACCCAAATGTTTATTGAGACTCCTTTCCGAAACATGAAAATGTTAGAAGATTTACTTCAGAATTGCAGTCCGGCCACTAAACTTTGTATTGCTGCAGATATCACACTCGAATCCGAATATATCAAAACAATGAGTATTCAAGCTTGGAAAAACAATCTGCCAGAACTACACAAAAGACCAGCTATTTTCCTAATTCACAGAGATAAATAAAAAAAAACAGCGCAGCTATTAAATCTGCGCTGTAAGTATTCTACCCATGAAGCATGGTTTATTAATTCCTTCTATTCCGATAAGCTTTCATAAAAATCAGGCAAAACCTGTTTAAATAGATCGATAGCTTCCGTTAATGTCTTTTCGGTTCGACCTCCGGCTGCGTTCATATGTCCGCCACCATTAAAATAATCTCGGGCAACACTATTAATAGGAACATTCCCTTTCGATCGGAAGGAAATTTTTACCGCATCGTCCTTTTCGATAAAAATTACGGAAACCAACATATCCTGAATCGACAAAGGATAATTCACAAAGCCCTCGGTATCGCCATCTTTAAAATTAAATCGAAGCAAGTCTTCTTTTGTTAGGGTAATAATTGCTGTTTTATATTCCGATAAAACCTCCAATCCCTGATCCAAACAAAATCCTAACAATTTCATTCTATCGGGAGAAAAATTATCGTAAATATTCGAGTGAATTTTACTTTTATCGATTCCTTTTGCCAGTAAGCTTCCTACCACCTGATAAGTTCTGGCTTGCGATGAATTATAACTTAAGCCACCTGTATCGGTAATAATTCCCGTATAAATACACTCCGCAATGGCTTCATCAATCATATCCTCATCGCCTAAAGCTTCTATGAATTCGTACATCATTTCGCAGGTAGAACACATTTGAGTATCCGAAAACATCACATCAACAATTTGTTCTGGTTCGGGATGATGATCGATCATGATTTTTTTTGCATTCGCATTTGCCAACACCTCTTCCAAATCTCCCGATCGCTTAAAAGAATTATGGTCTACAATAAAAATAAGATCGGATGAATTAATATATTTCTCCGCTTTTTTCTTTCCGTTGGTATAAATCCAAACCTCGGAATTACCAGGCAACCATTTTAAAAAAACAGGATAAGCACTTGGACTAATAATTTGAGCTTGTTTTCCTTTCTTTGTTAAGTATTGAACCAAGGCTAATGATGAGCCAATAGCATCACCATCGGGGCCCGAGTGAGGGATAATTGAAATCTGAGTAGATTCCCCAAGCAATACTTCAACCTCTTTAATCAGCTCTTTATCAATCCTATTTTGCAAATTATTCATTCTATTTTCTTCTACTAATTATTATAAGCTGATAAAGATACAATAGATCATTAGATTTTAACCCCTGAAAAGAGATAGATTTACGAAACACAAGCCATGTTGAAGCAAGCCTAAAAAAAATAAAGCAATCAGCTTCTGGTTTTTGTTAAACTAACTCTTGCACAAGAGCTCAGAATCCTTATTTTTGTGTACAAAACATTTAACCATACACATATATGAGAAGCGATAGGACCTTTACCATGATAAAGCCGGATGCAGTTGCAAACGGACACATAGGAGCGATTCTTGCCAAAATAAACGAAGCAGGATTTCGAATTGCAGCCATGAAATACACCAAAATCTCTAAAGATCAGGCCAAGAAATTTTACGAAGTTCATCAGGAAAGACCATTTTACGAAGACCTTACCGATTTTATGAGCTCTGGAGCTATTGTAGCTGCAATTCTCGAAAAAGAGAACGCTGTGGCGGATTTCAGAAAACTGATTGGAGCAACAAATCCTGCCGAAGCAGAAGAAGGAACTATTCGAAAAGAATTTGCAGAATCGATGTCTCGAAATGCCGTTCACGGATCGGATAGCGATGAAAATGCTTGTATCGAAGGCGCTTTTCATTTCTCAGGAACAGAAATATTCTAATCAGTAAAAGCTTAAAAATACAGGGCGCATCAAGATTCATCTTCGTGCGCCTTTCTTTTAGCGAACAATAATCTCGTCGATAATATTTGCCTGCACCTCTCTGTTTAAGGCGCGCATTAAACCTTCCCGAATCATTAACAATTCATTTCGAATAACCGATGATCGCACTTTCACAAATAGTTTGCGGTTCCGAATATAAATATCAGTAGTAGCATTGGCAACCGTTTTACCAATCACTTTTTCCCACGAATTAACCAACTCGTACTCTTTCAAGCGTCCATCCAGATTACTTTCCTTAAGCACCTGTCGGATTAATTCATCTATTTTTTGAGTTTGGCTTCTTCTCATTTTATTTCGCTTACAATGGCTCCCTTATCAATAACAAATAATTGGTACTCCTGTCCCATTCCCGAAAGTATTTCCTTTAAATGATCCCGATTCGTATCGGATATAAAAATTTGTCCGAAACGATCTTCAGAAACCAATTTCACAATCTGTTCCACCCTTTGCGAATCCAGCTTATCAAAAATATCATCCAGCAAAAGAATAGGATTAAAACCCGCAATTTGCTTGATAAAATCGAATTGTGCTAATTTTAAAGCAATCAAATAGGTCTTTTGCTGTCCCTGAGAACCCATCTTTTTTATTGGATAGGTCCCTAAAGTTAATTCCAAATCATCTTTATGAATACCTACTGTAGTATATTGAGATACCTGATCTTTCCAACGAGCATTTACCAGTAAATCGCGCAACGAATTTTCATGTAATAAAGACTTATAATCCAAATTCACCCTTTCATTCCCTAACGAAATAGTCTGATAGTAATCCTGAAAAACAGGCATTAATTTATTCAAAAAATCTTTTCTCTTTTCATAAATGGAAGTACCCAAAACAATCATCTGCTCATCCCAAATACTTAAAGTATCTTCATCAAATTTAGTACCTGCGCCAAAATCTTTCAGCAATTTATTTCTTTGTTGCAAAACCCGGTTGTACCGAATTAAATCTTCCAGGTACTTGCGATCATATTGCGAAATCACACTATCCATATACCTACGACGCTCCTCACTTCCATCAGTTATTAAGCTGGCATCCGCTGGCGAAACCATTACAATTGGCAGTAAACCAATATGTTCGGATAGTTTTTTATATTCCTTCTTATTCCGTTTAAAGTTTTTCTTCTGTCCGCGTTTTACACCACAATATACCAATTCGCTCAACTCTTTACGCTTATAAGTACCTTCCAGCACCATAAATTGTTCCTCGTGATTAATATTTTGCTGATCGCTAACCGAAAAATAAGACTTACAGAAACTTAAATAATAAACCGCATCTAATAAATTAGTTTTGCCCATTCCGTTATTTCCTATAAAACAATTGATTTTAGGTGTGAAATTCACTTCTAAATCAAGTATGTTTTTATAATTTAAGAGGGATAACTTTTCGAGATGCATGAATGAATAGATTAGGTGTCTGGGGCAAAATTACTAAATTAAATCAATTTGGTTTTAATTATTTAGTTCTATAATAATCTAAATTCGCATCTACATTTTTTACTGAAAAAATGTCTAATATTTCGTAAAAAAAATTACATTTGCGTTAGAAAAAATAAAACTAAATAATATTTGAGCATGTCAAAAAATAAAAACAATCAGGAAGCTGAAGATAATTTTGAGAATTTAGAAGAAGCATTAAGCAAAACCGAACAATATATTGAGAAGAATCAGAAAAAACTTTCCACTATTGCATTAGTAATAATTGTTTTAGCAGTTGGGATTTTTGCTTATCAAAAATACTATAGAGCTCCTTTAAATGAGCGTGCTCAAAACCAGTTATTTCAAGCTCAAAGATATTTTGAAAAAGATTCCTTTAATCTTGCATTAAACGGAGATGAGAATTATCCTGGATTTTTGGATATTGTTGACGAATATAGTTCAACTCCTGCAGGAAACATTTCAAAATATTATGCTGGTGTATCTTATTTAAGAATGGGTAAATTCGAAGATGCAGTTGATTATTTAGAAAAATTTAGTTCGGATGACTTTCTTCTTAGTGCACTTGCAAAAGCCGCTATTGGTGATGCTTACATGGAACTAGGAGAAACTAAAAAAGCTGCTTCCAGTTATATGGATGCCAGTTCTTTTAATACAAATGATTTTACAACTCCTATTTATTTACAAAAAGCCGGACTTGCTTACGAAATACTAGGCGATTATAATAAAGCACTTGTAGCTTACGAAACTATCGAGCAAGACTTTGCTAAGTCAGCCGAAGCTCGTGACGTTGAAAAATACATTACAAGAGCAAAATCGATGATTAAGTAATACAAAACTGAAAATATAAAAACGGAGGCTAATTTATAGTCTCCGTTTTTTTTTGCTTTGTTGAAACGAATATGAATTAAAACTACCATTTTAGAACGATAGAAGCCTTATCGCTAATTAAAGGAACAAACTTCCACCTTGATTTCTATATGTACATTTTCGCTCTTTAAAAACACAAATAACAGCTTCGGTTAATTGTGTCCCGCTCGCTATTTTACCAACTAAATTTATGCACAAGAAATTGGTACCTATTCTATTTTTTAATTGCAACCAAATCCCAACTATTTCTAAAAAACGCACTAGTTAAAAATTCTATTCAAATGATATTGAAAAAATATTCCTTAGGAAATCAAACACTTACATAAATATTTCATTTTTTTTGAAAAAAAAACTCGGGCAGCCCTTGTATTTTGTAGTAAAGCTCCTATATTTGCATCCGCAATCAAGAAACAAAGTTCTTTAAACACATTGCATTTGGGGAGATACCAAAGTGGCCAACTGGGGCAGACTGTAACTCTGCTGACTTCGTCTTCGTAGGTTCGAATCCTGCTCTCCCCACTTTAAAACTTGCTAAAGAAACAAACGTGTTTCTTGCATGCGGGAATAGCTCAGTTGATAGAGCATCAGCCTTCCAAGCTGAGGGTCGCGAGTTTGAGTCTCGTTTCCCGCTCACTTTTTTTTGAAATTATTATTTGGGGAGATACCAAAGTGGCCAACTGGGGCAGACTGTAACTCTGCTGACTTCGTCTTCGTAGGTTCGAATCCTGCTCTCCCCACTTCAATTACCCAAGAAACAAAAGTGTTTCTTGTATGCGGGAATAGCTCAGTTGATAGAGCATCAGCCTTCCAAGCTGAGGGTCGCGAGTTTGAGTCTCGTTTCCCGCTCACTTTTTTTTGGAGAGATGGCAGAGTGGTCGAATGCGGTAGTCTTGAAAACTATTGTGCGGCAACGTACCGGGGGTTCGAATCCCTCTCTCTCCGCAACTAAAGAGAGTTTCATTCATTTGAGACTCTCTTTTTTTATGCGCAAATTTCAAAATAATAGAAAGGGATGAGAACCCATTTGAGGTTCGTAACGTGTTTATAACGAGCAACGCGAGGCATAATCCCTCTTTCTCCGCCATGCAAAAATGCAATAAAATAAAACAATCGATCCATTCATTTTACGGATGAAAAAATTAATGCCGGAAAATTTCAAAATCAAACGTCTTGAAATCATTAAAGATCTCTATCTGTTTTGTTGCTTTACAGGATTAGCATTTACTGATGTAAAATCTCTTTGCCAAGAACACATTGTAAAGGGCATAGATGGGAATCAATGGATTAAAAGCAAAAGGCAAAAAACTAAAATCGAATTCGAAATTCCACTTTATGATGTTCCTAAAGCAATTCTTGCTAAGTACAAAGATGATCCTATTTGTAAGATTCAGCAAAAGCTACTGCCCGTACCTAGCAATCAAAAAATGAATGCTTATTTAAAAGAAATCGCAGACCTCTGTGGTATCAATAAGAACCTAAGCACTCATTCAGCTCGACATACGTTTGCAACAATGGTTACTTTGGGTAATAATCTAAATAGTAAGGCGATTTCGAAGATGATGGGACATACTAACACAAGAATGACAGAAAACTATGCGAGAGCCAGCGAAAAGCTCATTTCAAACGAGATGAGTAAGATTCAAGGCATGTATCAATATGTTTAAAATCACCCTGCAACTTTCCGAGCAACATTAATGTTGCTCGGTTGAGTTGTACTCCTGTAAGAGTCTAAATTATTTTGTTGGCTTATTCCAACATTTAAATTGTTTTCAGTCCTAAATCCTTCAAGTATTTATTGTGTTCATCACGGGCTTTGGTTGCTGATTTTTCTATGTTAGTTAAATTTTGATGAACTACCTCCAAGTCGATCTTCTTCTCTGCTATTGCTGTGCTTACGTATCGTGAGATATTGAGGTTGTAGTCGTTATCTTCAATCTCTTTCATAGATACTCTGCGTGCATAACGCTCTATATTTTCAGGACGGTTTTGATAGGTGTCTATGATTTCTTGAATATCATTTGGTTCTCCTTCTTTCAACTCTCCATCTACTTTACCATCGCGTAAGATGTTTTGACGTTTTTCTTTTTTATAATGCTCACTAGCATTTATGAAGAGTACATCATCATCCTTCTTGCATTTTTTCAATACTAAAATACAAACAGGAATACCTGTAGAAAAGAATAAATTAGAAGGCAAGCCTATTACGGTATCTATATTACCATCTTTTAAAAGCTTTTCTCTGATGCGTTGCTCTGCTCCACCTCTAAATAACACGCCGTGAGGTAGAATAATCGCCATTGTACCTTCATCGCTTAAAAAGTGGAAACCGTGTAATAGAAAAGCAAAGTCTGCTGCTGATTTTGGAGCTAAGCCGTAATTTTTATAACGGAAATTTTCACCCATTGCTTCGGAGGCATCCCAACGTAAACTGAATGGTGGATTGGCTACTACAGCATCAAAAGTTACTTTTTTGGCTGGGTTCATTTCATTTAAAATGTCCCATTCATTTTTTAAGGTGTCACCGTGAAATATTTCAAATTCTGAGTCTTTTACGCCGTGAAGCAGCATATTCATACGAGCCAAGTTGTAGGTTGTTATGTTTTTTTCTTGACCGTATATTCTACTTATCGTTCCACCACCTTCTTGTTTTTCTATTTTGTCTTTTACATTTAATAGTAAAGAACCCGAACCACAAGCAAAATCGAGTACCTTATTTAGCTTTTTCTTTTTACCTGCTTTGGGATTTTGACTGTCGAGGGTTACAATTTCTGATAATATGGTAGATAATTGTTGTGGCGTATAAAACTCGCCTGCTTTTTTACCCGAACCTGCCGCGAACTCACCAATTAAATACTCGTAAGCATCGCCAAGAGTATCGCTATCTGTTGAGAAATCTGCAATACCTTCTGATATTTTTTGGATGATTGTACACAGCTTTTCATTTCTGTCGGTGTATGTTTTACCCAATTTTTCAGAATCCAGATTGATTTCGGAAAATAAGCCTTTAAAAGAACTTTCGAAGGATTCGTTTTCTATATACTTGAATCCTTTTTGAAGGTCGCGTAATAAATCCTCATTTTGTGTACGTGCTAATTCTGAAATGCTAGCCCATAAATATTTTGGCTCGATTACATAATGCACTTTTCTACGCATTTGCTTTTCGAATGGCTCTATATCGTTTGGATTAGCCTCATACCAAACTGAAAGCGGTGTACGCTTGTCCTCTTTTTCTAATTTGGGATAATCGGAACCTAACTCTTTTTTTACTGACTCTACGTAATTGTCTGATAGGTAGCGTAAAAATAGGAATGAAAGCATATAATCACGAAAATCGTCTGCATTCATTGCTCCTCTTAAATGGTTGGCTATATCCCAAAGTGCTTTTCCTAATTTTTCTTGTTTTTCTTTTGCTGTCATGGTTTATTCAATTACGAATTTTATTTTTTATGCTTACTTGTATGCTTCCAATTATTTTACAGATTTCTTCTGCATCAATTAAAAGACTTTCGGCTTGTTCTGCTGAAAAATAATCTGTGGCTTGCAATAGTTTTAACCAATATTTTGATTCTCTGCTTCTTTGCAGGCAATACTTAATTTTGATAAGAAATCTTTTTCTGATTGTCCACCAATAGACTCTTCTACATTTGCACCAACAGAAGTACCACTTCTTAATAATTGTTTCGAAAGCACAAACTCTTTCTTTTCTGTGGTTTAGTGCTTATATAAATTTACAATCCTTACGGCAAAAGCAAATGATTTCTTCTGTATTACGTTTTCCTTTTTCATTTATTGGTAATTGAAAATTCATAATTGATTCACCTTGTATGATATTATTCTTCATCTCGTAATTTTTGATTTGCAATTTGCAATTGACTAATAGCTTCATCAATATCGCCTGGTTTTTGGCTTTCTATTTTTAATCTGTTTTGATGAAATTTATTGTAGTTATCTTCTGCTAGTTTATCGGCTATTTTTTTAGATATATTACCAGCATTTTGCAATATTTCTTGGTTGTTAAACTGCAAAAAAGCATCTAGTTTTTCTCGCCAATCTTTCATAAACATTTGATTGTGATTTTTAGCTTGAAATTCGGCATAATCTAGATACATCGTTACAATTCTATTTAAAGTATCTAGCTCTGTTTTATTTAAATAGTTTTTAGAAACAGTAACATCTTGTTTTCTTATTTTACTGCCGTTAAAGGTAGTAAGTCCCATATTATCTTTAGTAACATCGCTTCTTTTTGCTATTATTTCGGCTGCGGTATTTCCTGTAGATGCAAAAATAAGTTTGTTTTGCACTGCTTTAAAAAAGGCTTGTGTTTCTTCTTCTTTAGGCGAATAATCAACGGCTAAGGCATAAATATCTGTTATTTTGCGATAAAAACGTTTTTCGCTGGAACGAATGTCTCTTATTTGCTCTAGTAATTCATCAAAATAATCTTTACCAAAAGGATTGTCTGGATTTTTGAGTTTTTGATTATCTAAAACAAAGCCTTTTCTTATTAAGTCTGTAAGTTGTTTAGTTGCCCATATTCTAAAGTGCGTGCCTCTAATAGAATTTACACGGTAACCCACTGAGATAATCATATCTAAATTAAAATACATTACCGGTTTTGTTTGTGTTTTATCTAACATTGCACCGTGCTGAGTGGTTGTTGCAATTTTTGCAACAACCACTTCTTCTTGCAATTCTCCAGTTTCAAATATATTTTTTATATGTCTAGAAATACCACTTTTATCTATACCAAATAAGTCGGCCATTTGGTTTATGCTTAACCAAATAGTTTCGTCTTTTAGTAATACATCTACTTTTACTTCGCCTGCTTCGTTTGTATAAAGTAGAAAGTTGTTGTTTCTTTTCATCTCGTCATTCGTAATTTTTAATTCGTAATTGATTGCGGAAACAGTTGTTGCATTAGGCCTTTTTTATGGGTTTTTAAGGCTTCTATTTTTGTCGTTTGTGCTTCTATTAAATCGTCTGCATTCATTGCTCCTCGTAATTCGTTGGCTATATCCCAAAGGGCTTTTCCTAATAGTTCTTGTTTTTCGTTTTCTGTCATAAGTTGACTTTATTTTTTTAACAGTTCTGGTAAATTAAATCTATATTCATCCAGAAAAGCTTTTAGTATTCGTTTAAATAAATCTTTATTGTCATCACCCATTTCTACAGGTTCGTATATCGAGTACTTACCGTGACTTAGTAAATTCAAAGCACGCTCGTATAAAACATCATCTTTATCAATACCATAAATACATTTTGCAAAATCATCTAAGCCAAAAAAGGTAGCTGTTTTTTCTAATATGCTACGCAATAAATTGAAATGGTAAGTATTTATATCGTCAGTTATTGCAACTTGACTTAATTCACTTAAAATGGCTACGTGATGAAAAAATGGCGTGTCATCTGTTTTTTGTAAAGTATGACCATCTAATCCATTCTGATGTAAAAAATATCGGTTATGATTGAATCTTTTTAACTCATTGCACATTACATTAAAGAACAGACTATGATGTGATGAAACCACCGTTTTTATTTTATCGTCTTCACTTCTTTCTACAATTCTTTTCTCTCCACCTTCTTCAATTTCCTTAGTTACTCCTGTTTTTAATAATTTGGATAAATCACTTGCAATGGCAATTGCATTGTTATCATCTAGAGATGAGATAGGGTCATCTATATAAATATATTTCACCCAATTGTATGCTTCTGAAGCATCTAAAACCAACTCGCAAATAGCTAAGAAAATACACCATATAAATATATTTTCTTCTCCTCTTGATATTTTAATGTTGTCTTTTATAACAAATTCTGGTTCAGTATTATTGGGATTTTTAGCATTGTATTTTTTATTTCTTACCTGCTTTTTAAAACTTATTTTCCAAGTTTCATAATCTATTTTAAAATCAAACGTAGAATAGCGTTCTAAGTATGCAAATATTTTTTCTTCTAAGGCTAACTCCTTAAATCCATTAAAAAAATTAGATTCCGATTTTATTTGTAAAACACGTTCTGTATCGTTTTCTAAATCATTATCCCAAACAAATAAATCTTCTGTAAATGCATTGAAGTAAAGTGTATCTCTAGGTGGGGTATCTGCTTTTCCTTTTTCTTTAAAAGCCATAGAGGTTCTGGTTTTACCAGTACCATTAAAAGCGTAGAGTAAAATAAAATCATTGGCTTTTAGGTCATCTCTAAAACGAACTACCAAGTTATTTAGAGTTTTATATTTAAAGAGCTTTCTTTCAGTACTCATATCGCTAACTCATTTATATTAGGAAACAATTGTTGCATTAAACCTTTTTTATGGGTTTTTAAAGCTTCAATTTTTGTGGTTTGTGCTGTAATTAAATCATCGGCACTAGATAAGCAATTGGTTATTTTTTGTTGTTCTTCTGGGTCTTTAGGAATTAAAACCAAAAGTTTAGAATAATCTTTGTAATAAATATGAGGAATACCAGAACCTTTTACAAATGGATTAAAACTTACAGTATGTAATAAATAGTATAGCCACTTAATTTTATAATTTTTTTCATTTTTTGAAATCAAATAAGTTAATGTACCAAGTAAAGATGATTTCCCTTCGTAATAAAAGAGATTTCCAACACCAGAACCATCCTTAACTATTGCAATATAATCCTCCTTTTGAGTAAACGAATTAATACATCCAATTAATCCATCAGCTCCGTAAATAGGAAACCCATCATCAACTATTTCTAATTTATTTTTGGCAATTTGAGAACTCTTACCGTCTAATGCGACGCTTAGTTCTTTCTCCTCCCACTCCCCATCACCCACAAACTCAGGGAAACGAACTAATGGTTTGGTTTCTCCATTAGCAGGGAATAATTGTTGTAATAAGCCTTTTTTGTGGTTTTTTAGTTGGTCTAGTTTATCTGTTTCTGCTGTTATTAGATGGTCTAATGAGGATAGACAATTGGCTATTTTTTGTTGTTCTTCACTTTCAATTCTAGGATATATAAAAGGAATTTTTTTTATTAATGTAGAACTTAAATTCTTTTGACCACCTTCATTGCTTATTTTTCTTATCTCCTCATAACGAGCTGATAAGTTTTGAAAAACGAATTCGATATTCATTCCTTTTTTCAACGAAATTGCAGCACAAGCTTGATTTATTGCTGCTTTAATATCCAAAACAGCAACTTTCCCTCTAGTTTTTCCTTGTCCATACATTGCCATTAAAATTGTTCCTTTAGGGAACATTTTAGTAGAAGAGTTCTTTAGCCCCAATTCTGTTATAAACTCATTTGCTGTTCTAATTTTATTGTAATTAATTAAAGTGGTCGAAACCCAAGGTATCTCACCATTCCAGTATTGAGGTTTTGAACGACTAGGTGTACCACCTGAAGATATTGAACTAATTTCTTCAATAGTTGAATCAATCCATTCCCCATCCTCCACAAACTCAGGGAAACGCAATTCAGGAACTAATCCTTTGGTTTCATTCGGGGCAGGTTTTCGTATATCCTTACTCATTGGTGTGTAATTTTTTTGCGTGAGGGATAGCAGCGGCATCCTTTTTTGTATTTTCACAAAAAAGATATAGCGGATAGCCCGACCCTTGGGTCACGCCCAAATTATTATTTTCTTTATTCATTTACTTTAGCAATTTTTTATTTTCCACTTCTTGTAATACTTTCATTTGCTGAATAGCTATGTGGTTTAATTTTATCAATCGTTCTTGTTGTGGCATTTGTTCATCAATAAAAACAGCATTGAGGTTCTCCAAGTTCGATAGGCAAATTAATTCATTAATAGAGGCGTAATCTCGTCTGTTTCCTTTTAGGTCTGCATTTGCATCGCGCCATTGTTTGGCAGTTGTTCCAAATAGTGCCATATTAAGCACATCTGCTTCGCTAGCATATATGATAGATGTTTGCTTGGCGGTTAATTCATCGGGAATTAAGTTGTGTTTAATGGCATCGGTATGAATATGGTAATTTATTTTTGCCAACTCACGTTTAGCCGACCATCCCAATTGTTTTTGCTCCTCTTCTTTAAGGCGTTGAAACTCTTTTACCAGATACAATTCAAATTCAACAGAAACCCAAGAGGCAAATTTGAAAGCAATATCTTTTTGAGCGTAAGTGCCTCCGCCTCGTCCATTTTTCGTAATAATCCCAATAGCTCCCGTCAGTTCAACCCATCGAGATGGACTCATTGTAAATGCATTACTTCCAGAATCATTTAAAAGGGGGTCGAATTCGACCCCTTTAAAAGATGCGTTATTTAAATGCTCCCAAAGTCCTAAATATTCTAAGGTATTTTTTAGTCGCATCCAATTTTTAACCACATCTTTCGGTTCTATAGGATTTTTTTGTTTGGCAATATCGGTAATACTGATAAAATCTTCACCATTTACATTTATAGTACGAACAGCAACTTCTTTAACATTTATTTGTTTTGTTTTTGCCATAATTCATTGTTTAATCCATCGAATTCGAGAGCATTAAAAATTCGTAATTGAGCATTCGTAATTCGTAATTGACTATTCGTAAGCATTGAGTCCTGCTATTTCGCGCCCTTGGGCTAGTTTGTTAAGTAATGGTATTAATTCTTCCATTAAGGCTTTTTCTTTTAGGCTACGGTCTTTCCAACCTAAGTCTAAGGGTTCTAATAAATCGGTGAGCTTTTCACCATCAAAAATTAGTCGGTTTAGTATTTCATCAATAAAAGCGTTTAAGCTTTCAGTAGTGATACCATGATTATCTGCAATTTCTTGAATTTCTTTATCCGCTTTAACTTCCTTAAATTTTTGGTAGCCTTTGCGTATTTCGCCTTCATCTAAACCATTGCCCACTTCTAAAGTATTTATGTAGGCAATAATGTCTTCACGTTCGTCTATTAAATTGGCACTGGAGCTTAATAGGTTGATGAGCTCTTCGCGTGTCATTTTATGTTTAGATGGTTTGTCTTGCGTGTATTTAGCAATTAAACCAATAATATAATCGTAATCGATGACCGCAGAAGCAAAGAGTACAAATTCAAAATCGAGTTGTTGTACATCGTCAGGCGCTTTATCTCCCTTTTTACCTTGCTCTGCTTGTAAACGTTTTGCCGTATCGATATACACCGATTTAAAGGAACGTAAATCATCAGTAGGTAATAAGTCTTCAATGATTTCGGTTTGTGTTTCTTCCAAGTCTGTATATTGGTCTAATTGTGTTTTATAGCGTTGCACTTCTTTAAACGCATTTATAAAACCAGCTCTTGCTTCATCGCCTTTTAGATTACTCACCTCAGAAGGAGAACAGTCCAGACCATTCGACTCCATAAATTGGTTTAAATTCTGAACCGCCTTTTCGTATTTAGCAATTACTATAGGAGCTGGATCTACCAACCAAATTTCTTTTGCTTTCTCTATTTTAGCACCCGAGAAACGAATCATTGCTTTATTTACGTCATCTTCCTGTTCGCGAAACACTAAAATGTTACCATAGGGTTTGGTGTCGTTTATGACGCGATTGGTACGTGAGTAGGCTTGTATTAAACCGTGATACTTCAGGTTTTTATCAACGTATAAAGTGTTTAAGTATTTAGAATCGAAGCCTGTTAATAACATATCTACCACTATCATCACATCAATTTTATTTTTGTGCGGATAGTCAGCATTGGTATATTTTTGATCTTTTATGCGTTGCTGAACATCTTGATAATATAAATCGAATTCATTTATACTATGGTTTGTTCCGTATTGCTTGTTGTAGTCAGTAATAATGGCAGTTAATGCTTCTTTCTTTTTGTTCGGTTCTACCAAGTTATCCGCCTTTTCTTGAGGTAGATCTTCTTGTAGTTGTTTTACATCACTGTTACCCTCGGCAGGAGGAGAGAATACACAGGCTATATTTAACGGTTTGTAGTCTTCATTAACTGCTGCAAATTCTCTTTGATTTTGCTTGAATAAATGATAGTACTCTATAGCATCAGCAATAGAAGAAGTTGCCAGAACACCGTTGAACCTTCTGTAATGCGTTGCATTGTCGTGCTTTTTTAAAATGGTATCAATAATCGCCATTTTATGACTCAAACTATTTGGGTCTGGTTTTCCTTTGATACTAAAATAATCGATATGAAAACGCAGTACATTTTTATCTTCTATCGCATTGGTAATGGTATAGGCGTGTAATTCTTTTTGAAAAACATCCTTTGTTGTTTTGTAAGAAGCTTGTGTACCTTCAACAGTCCGATACGTTGCATTTTCTTCGAAAATAGGTGTTCCCGTAAAACCGAATAGTTGTGCTTTTGGAAAAAACTCTTTGATAGCATCGTGATTATCTCCAAACTGTGAACGGTGACACTCATCAAAAATGAATACAACACGCTTATCTTTTAAAGGTTCTAATCTATCGTAATAGCTTGGTTTATTGTCTTCTTTTTGTTTTACGTTGCGCTTGCTATTCTGATTAAGGGCTAAGCCTAATTTTTGAATGGTGGTTACAATTACCTTGTCGGCATAATCGGTAGATAGCATTCTTTTTACCAATGTTTCTGTATTGGTATTTTCTTCCACACTGCCTTCCTGAAATTTATTAAACTCTTCTCTTGTCTGTCTATCCAAGTCTTTTCTGTCTACAACAAATAAACATTTTTCAATATCATCATTATCCTTTAACAGTGTAGAAGCCTTAAAAGAAGTTAATGTTTTACCGCTTCCTGTAGTGTGCCAGATATATCCGTTTCCTCTATCTTGTTCTATACAGTCGACTATTGCCTTTACTGCATATATTTGATAGGGACGCATGACCAATATCTTTTGCTCGGTTTCGACCAACACCATATAGCGACTAATCATTTCGCCTAAGGTACATTTGGCTAAAAACTTCTCGGTGAATTCGTATAAATTCTCAATTTTAGAATTATCTTCTTTGGCTAAGGTATATACAGGTAAAAACTGCTCGTCGGCATTAAAAGCAAAATGCTTGTTGTTATTATTCGAGAAGTAAAAGGTTCTTGATTGATTGCTAACGATGAACAACTGCATAAAGCACATCAACGAATTGGTATATCCGTTTCCTACATCATTTTTATAGTCTACAATTTGTTGCATTGCACGATTAGGACTAACCTCTAAAGTTTTTAGCTCTATTTGTACAACAGGCACTCCGTTGATTAATAAAATAACATCATATCTATGATTGCTATTTTCGGTATTCATACGTAGCTGATTGATTACCTCAAACTCATTTTTACACCAGTTTTTTATATTTACTAATGTGTAGTGTAATGGCGTATCATCTTCCCTTATAAATGTGTTCCTTTTTCTTAAGAGGTTAGAAGCTTTAAATACATCTGGGTTTATAATCTCCGATAATAGTTTTTCAAATTCAGCATCGCTTAGTTTCACTCTATTCAATGCTTCAAACTTTTGTCTGAAATTTAACTCTAAAGCATTTCTATCTCTTATGTCTTTACGATAGGTGTATTTTAAGTCTTGTAATTTTCCTACAAATCCATATTCTATGTCTGCTTCTTTTACAATATCCATTTGTTGTTTTTTGGTCATTAATTTTCTTGTATCAATGATTTAACGTCTACATTTAAGATTCTTGCAATCTCAAATAAGGTTTCCAAACTTGGTTGCCTTCTGTTTTGAGCATAAGAATTTACCATATTGTAACTCTTGCCTAGTTTTTCAGCTAGCCAAGTCTGTTTTATTCCTTTTTTTTCTAAAACCTCTTTTATACGGTTCATTTTTGAATCTTTTAATTCAGTTCACTAAAGTACGTGTAATTATTTAACATCTCATTTAATGAGTATAAAAACAATCATTCAAAAACGATTATGAAAGGGAGTGATTATCTATATATCTAGTTACTGGATATAAAATTAAGCAATGGAATGTAACTAGTAGGTTCAAATCAACAATTTCCTCTAAAAATTAAGTGTCAGAGAACAAGAATGGGATAAAGAAATATATTTCAAAGGGGTTTTAAACAGGACTTATACCGGTTTCATATCTAGATAACCTGATTATCCAGATAGAAAACAATTGCTTTAGAGAAAATCCCCAATTTCACAAGTAAAATCAGCCAACAAAGAGTATGAAATCCAATCATTGAACAATGACACTGCTGTTTTAAGCTAGCTTATTATCTAGATAAGGATCCATACAGATCGTAAAGCGAATCATTTTAGTGAATATTCCCAAGCCATTTTTTCAATCTCGAAACACAGATCCTGTTTCATCCA
This sequence comes from Labilibaculum filiforme, assembly GCF_002843315.1. Classification (GTDB taxonomy): domain Bacteria; phylum Bacteroidota; class Bacteroidia; order Bacteroidales; family Marinifilaceae; genus Labilibaculum; species Labilibaculum filiforme. The sequence goes on from NZ_MVDD01000002.1 coordinate 51,705, forward strand.
TAAGGAACTCCATTTCATTAGTAGAACCAATAAAACTACATCTTCTGGGAATAACGGAAGCCTTTCGTTCATAGGGTGACCTGTCGTTGATCTTCTCCTTTGAAAAAAGAGCCGTTTAGACTATTGATAACTCTTCGGGAAAGTGTTGCCAATTCATCCAGATTGATCAAAATTTTTGTTACCAGAGCAATACGACTGTCTTTATCAATCGGTATGTTCTCGGAGGTATAATCGCCCCAATAAATTCTAATTGGAATCGTATTGATTTGAACGGGGAATTTCCTAAATGGGTGAATTTTTTAGACGCCCCAATAGGACGTTTGTACAGAATTCTCATCATGTACAGACGCGACAAATCGCGTCTGTAAGGAGAAATAGCATCAATTTCTCTCTATAAGCAGTCGAGAAAGTGCCTCTGGGTAACCACGTTGAACGGCTAACTCACCAGCCAATTGGTCAATTTCATTTTTCGAAATTGCATCTAACAACAGGTATTGCGCTGATTGTGAACAAATAGTAGGAATAATTTTTTCTTCCTGAATTTTATTGATGATTTGATTGGCTACAGTTAAAGCAGAAGAAGCCTTAACTATTTCACTTCGCGCATACGATTTACTGGGAAAACTAACTTCACCAACTCTTAAATTTGGATCCTTACCAGGTATTTGCTGTGCTCCGAACAAAGGCGGTCCTCCCAGAACAGCAGATTTAAACGAAGGAACAAATTTAGCAACAAAATCAATCGCATTTTCAGTTCTGGTTTTAATTTCACCTTCAGCCCAAGCGCCTTGTAATTTTTGCTGAATTCCCTCATTAAATTCGGGTTGTGCCTTATTGAATTCCGATTGTATCAATCCATTTTCGAACAAGGTAATGTCCTTTGTCATTCCATGAATTTGATAAAAATCGTCGCAATAGGGAGTCAATTGTGCCATTCCATGAGGTGTATCGCGTTCGCCATGAAAAATAAGCTCTGGAATTAAACCTGAAATGGGTTTCCATTTAGAAACATAAGCGGCTTTAAATTCGATCAATCGTTCCACATTCAAATGCAAGCTTTCATCGAGCGTTCCTGTCTTAAACCCACATGAATTCACCAAATAATTCACTTTATAAACTCCATCACGAGTACATATTTCCCAATTGTAGTCTAACTTTTGATTCCGAACATCCTTTATATTCGTAACCATAGTATTTGTTTTTAGACTGCACTTCTCTGTTTTATTTAAAGCCAATTGAGCTTGAGCTCCAAATCGAAAAAGATTCCAACCGTATTCTTGAACGATAATTACAGGTGATTTTAACTTTTCGTGATCAATAAACTTCATTGTATTGGACATCCATTCATCAGCTGAACTTGGACGTTTTACGCTTGGCTTATCTGATAAAGCAATTAAATCTTCTTTGGTATATATTTTATAATAGTTATTTGGAGCACCCAAAATTTCATTGGATGGATCTTCATCCACCAATTTTTGGTAGTAATCGACTAACATTTCGAGACGACTCTCCATTTTTTCTATTTCGTATTTTTCTGATTTAGGAATGCTAATAAACGTTGGCCTTTTATCAATAGATTGCGGAAATAATCGCGCCATATCTATTGATTGTTTCATAAGTAGTTTGCATTGCTCATCAGATATATCGGGATATAAATTCCCCCCTGCATGCAAATGACAAAATGGAGGACCATTAACAAGACTCGTCTCTTTTTCGAACAAAATAGAATCTATATTATTTTTAGCCAATTGTAAAGCTATAACAGCACCTGAAACTCCCCCTCCTATAATCCCGACATTGTAAATTTTGCCCATTTTAAAATAGTTTTTGTAGATCTGCAAAATTATCTACTATTAGCGTAGGCTTATAATCTGCAATATTTTCATTGTAATTGTATCCGTAACTTACACCAATATTTTCCATACCTGCATTTTGAGCGGCAAGAATATCATTTTTTGAATCACCAACCATTATACATTTCTCTATACTGGTATTCATTACTTTAGCTAAGTGGAAAAGCGGAGCTGCATCCGGCTTTTTTGTCAATAATGAGTCTTCACCAACCCAACATTTAAAAAATTGCTTAATGACTAATTTATCCAAAATGGGTTCAATAAAATCGTAAGGTTTATTCGTACATATCACCATTTTATAGCCTTTTTTATCCAAATTGTTTAGTGTTTCTATAACACCTGGATAAGTATAGGTTTCTTCACAAATAACCTCTTGATAAGCCAGCAGGTAAATTTTAAAAGCTTCATCCAATAAGGCTTTCGATACTTTTTGATTTTGCATGGAACACTCTAGAGATCTACTTACTAAAGTTTTAGCACCATTTCCAATAAATGCGGTAACTTGATGAACCGATAATGGCACTAAATGATAATGCTGCAACATTTTATTTACTGCCAGAGCTAAATCGGGAATACTATTGATAAGCGTTCCATCAAAATCGAATATAATGAGTTCTTTATTTTTTAAATTCATAATTCTTAATTTGAAGCAAAAATACAGAGTTTTCGCAATATTTACTACCTAAAAAATCATTACCAAATACCACTATTCCAAAGAGACTAACCAACTTAAATACAAGACATTTAACCGGCAAAAGCTGCCGGCGAATCTACAGCTATACAATATCTCTGCAATTACTCCATCTAAAAAGCTTCCAAATCCAATACTTTCCAGTCTAAAAGATCCCAAAAATAGATCATTACCCATAGTCCCGATTCAATATATTTATTTATTTTTAGGCAATACAAACATAATTCCATTTTATAATGAGAAAACTCTACCCAAAACATCTCCTAATATTGACTTTTATTTTCACATGGTTTGGATCCTATGCTCAAGTTCAGAATATGGTACTTAACCCGGATTTTGAAGTGTATGAAAAATGTCCTGAAAGTTACACTTTTATGGACAATACCCATAAATTAGTTCCTAACTGGACCTATCCAACAGCTACTACTCCCGATTATTTCAATGAGTGTGGCTCTGGTGAAGTAAAAGTGCCAGATAATTTTGCAGGATACAGCAAGGCTAAATCTGGGGAAGGTTATGTGGGAGCTATTTTAAGTGGAAGTAATCGCGATTTTAGAGAATACATTCAAGGTACCTTAATTTACTCTATGGATGCAGGTCAAAAATATTGTGTTTCATTTTGGTACAAATTAGCATCAGGAAGTAAATTTGCTGTTGATCAGCTGAGTGTGCATTTTTCAAATTCAGAATTGGCAAATGGGAATAAAACATTTTTAAACCTAGAGGCGCATTTAACGAACAAAGAAGGTTTGTTTTTAGACAATACAGAAGAATGGATTCAGTTCTGTCAGGTATATACAGCGAAAGGCGGTGAGGAATTCTTTGTAGTGGGTAACTTTAATAACTATGATAATACGAACTATGTAGTTACCGGTCGTGATACCAAGAATAAAAAAGGCAAGACATATGCTTACTACTTTTTCGACAATTTTGAGATTCATCCGCTAGATGATTGTAATACGTGTGCATCCGTTCCTAAAGATTTAGCAACTGTGGTTATTGATTCTTCTTACACAGGAGGTCTAAATCCTATTACGGGTCAAATTAATAAAATAATAAATGACGGAAGCATTAGTTTAGCGATATCAGGAGGAGAACCTCCTTATACTATCGATTGGAGTAACGGAACAAAAAATGTACAAAAGATTCAAAATTTAAAAGCAGGTACATATACTTACCATGTAAGTGATCAAAATAATTGCCACTCGGAAGGTACTATTGTTTTTAAAGAGCCTCTACTGCCTAAAGATGCTCTTACCGAGGGATTAAGAAATATTGAAGAGGGAGGCGCTCTTATTTTAAACAATATTTTCTTTGAAACTGCTAAAAGTACGCTTCTGCCAACTTCGTTTGAAGAGCTAAATAAAGTAGTCGATTTTTTAAAAGAAGGAACAGTTAGTTTGATTGAGATTAGCGGGCACACTGATGATGTGGGTTCTGATGACTTAAATCAAAACTTAAGTCAGCAACGAGCAGAGTCGGTGGTTACGTATTTGGTTAGCAAAGGAATTAATTCTCAAATAATTAAAGGTGTTGGGCATGGAGAATCTAAGTTTTTAGATACCAATAAAACAGAAGTTGGACGATCAAAAAATCGTCGTGTGGAATTTTTAGTACTCAAAAAATAAACTCTTACTTATGAATTCAAGAAAAATAAATATACTAATCATTTTCCTACTACTATCGTTTATTAGTTTAGCACAGAAGCCTAAAAAAATATATAATAATTATTTATTCAAAGGCTTGGAGGCAAGTGCAAAGGCTGATATTGATAAAGAATTTGGCAAAGCCATAGAAGATTTCGATCAAGTTTTATTAGAAGAACCTGAATCAGCAATGGCTAATTTAGGATTAGCTATTGTTTACTCCTATGATAAATATTCTGACAAAGATTATTTTAAAGCTTTGGGATACTTTCAGAAAGCTTATGAAGCACAATCTCAGTTTTCTGCAGACGATAAGGATGTTTTAAATGAATTATTTGCTAAACAAGATAGAAATCGTAGAAATAGAACTATCATTAAAAACATGGACTGGCAGCTCCAACAAGTGGAAGATAAGTTGATTAAATATGTGCGAGAGGAAAATAATACAGATTATGCCAAGCGGTTTTTAAAAGAATTTCCTGATTCTAAATACTATACCAATGTTTCACATATTTTGAATTACATCCTATTTAGGGAAGCCGAGAATAAAAATACTGTTGCTTCATTCAATCAATTCTTACAGGATTATCCCGAAGCCGCTCAAGCTGATATGGCAAAAAAAATGCGTAATAAGTTAGCCTATAAAATTACTATAAGTGAGGGAACATTAAGTAGTTACCGAAATTTCGCTGAAAATTATCCTGAGGCCTCTCAAGTTGAAGAAATTAAGAAATTAATGGAAGTAATGGCTTTTAAAGAAGCATCCAATAAACAGACACTTGAAGCTATTGAGCGTTTTATGGTAGATTTTCCTAATTCATCAAAAATGTCGGAAGCTAGAGCTTTAAAACAGAAATTACTTTTTGAAAGAGCTAAAAGTGTAAACAGCATAGAGGCTTATAATCAATTTATAGCTGCATGCCCCGAAGGGAAGCCTTACATCGATATTTTTAATTTAAAAGCTAGTGTTTTAGGAGAAGAGATCCTTACGGATTTTCCGATGGAAAATTACCAATTTGTAAAAGGATTCGATAATCAGCAGCTTAACGATTTTGGTGGTGGAATTGCTAAACGCCCAAATGGAGAGCTTGTGGTGGCCACAACATCGCGTAAAGCAGAGGGAGAGATGTATGACTCTTGGCTTTTAGGTTTAGATGCTAGTGGAAAAATGATTTGGAATCAGCTATTAGGAAACCGTTTTGATGATATCGTAAATAAAGTTAGCATCAATTCTCAGAACGAAATTTTTGTTGCCGGTATTACTGATGCCATTGTTGATAGTGTGCCAGGACAAGCGTGGCTTTATAAGCTTGATGCCAATGGTAAAAATATATTTAATCAAAGAATTGATATGGATGAAGTACTTGATTTTGTAGTTTATCCCGACAATAAAATTTTAATTGCAGGCTATAGCAAAAACACAAGTGATTCCACTTTTACACCTCGTTTAGTAAAGCTCAATGCGAATGGTAAAATGTTGTGGTCTCGTGCTTACTCAAGCAAGGGCAAGCTTTATAATTTAGCAGGTGATGCCTCAGGTATTACTTATGTGGCTGCTGGCAATTGGATATTTGCTATTAACCAGGCAGGTTATTTAGAATGGGATATTTTGTTGGATCAAGATGTAAAATCAAGCGCTGTTGGTATTAATGGAAACAATAAACTGGTTTTTGCTGGTTTAAATCCTACAGGAGGTTTTGCAAGTGCATATACTATAAACGGGGAAAAAATTTGGGAATCTCCTATTGGTATTTCTGGAAATGGAAATGTAGAGCAAATTATAACTTTACCGGATAATAGTTTTGTTATTGCAGGAACATTTAACAACAAAATTAAGGTAGTACACCTTGATGAAACAGGAAATTTAAAATCAGAAAAAGAATTTAGTTTACCACAAGGAATTAAACTAAACGGTTTAACTGCTATGGATGAAAATTTTGTAGCAATTAGCGCTACAAGATTAAGCGAAAAAGGCGATTTAGTTGTATTTAAAATGAGTCTTTAAAAAAAGACTGATCCTGAAGTCTCCCTCCAATTGGAGACATTTAATAAAAGTCTATTTTGAAATTAAATCGGTACTAATTATCATATTACATCCAAGCTTGCATAAAAGAAGCCTGTAAATCGAAAGACTTACAGGCTTTATAACTTGCATCAATAATCTACTTAAGCAATTTAGACTACTGATTTAATTCAATTTTAAAAACGGTTGAAATATCATCTAATTCAGTGTCTGGAACTCTTAGAGTAAAATTGTGCACAATCTTCCAAATCGATTCACGAATACTATTTTATTGTAACTTTAACAGGAGAACTCAATTCCTCTGCCTGAGTTTTCATCATGTTCTCAAAGTTTTCTTGCTGAGCCCATTTCAGATTTTCTTTTTCCCAAGCAGTAAAAAAATAATGCGTTGCCGACTGATTATTTTGAATCTTTTGAGTGATAAAAGTTGTTTGTCCAACTGGCTGATTCCAACGATCTCCTTTAATTATACTTTCTGGTAAAATTGGAGCATCTCCCAATCGAATTTTCTCTTGTGATTTCAATAAAATACCCATTCCCAAAAAGTCAACTAAGTGTGCAACAGCTTCAACCAAAGAAATTGCTATAACCAATTCTAATCTGTAAATAGCACCAGCTATCAAGGCAACCTTCCCCTCTAATTTACATTAGATCTAAAATTATCATTAAAAAAATTTACATTCAACTACAACCATTCAATTTTACTAACGCATCTCATCTGGTTGACATACATCCATGTCGCCATAGTTCAAGTTTTCACCAGCCATGCCCCAGATAAAAGTATAATTACTCGTTCCTGCTGCTGAATGAATTGACCATGTTGGAGAAAAAACTGCCTCTTCGTTGCCCATCCAAATGTGACGAGTCTCTTTAGGATCTCCCATAAAATGACAAACAGCCTGTCCTTTTGGCACTTCGATATAGAAATAAGCTTCCATTCTTCGGCTATGCGTATGAGCTGGCATTGTGTTCCAAACCGATCCTGGATGCAATTCAGTCATTCCCATTTGCAACTGATTCGTTTTAATAGTATCCGAAACAATCAGCTTATTTAAGGTTCTTCGATTTGAATTTACCGCCTCACCTAATTCAACAACAATTGCATCTTTACGACCAACTTTTACATTTGGAAATACCTCATGTGCAGGTGCAGAATTCAGGTAAAAGTGAGCAGGAGCTTTTGCATCATCACTTGAAAAGATGATTTCTTTATTTCCTTTTCCAACGTAAAGAGCCTCTTTGTATGCTAACTCGTAGACTACACCATCCACACTCACGCTTCCTTTTCCACCAACATTTACAACTCCTAATTCTCTTCTTTCTAAAAAGTAATCTGCTTTTAATGGATCAATAGCCTCCAATACCAAAGCTTCTTTTGTTGGAACAACTCCACCAACCAGAAATCTATCGTACTGAGAATAGCTCAGGTTAATTGTTCCTTCTTCCATTAGTTTTTCAACCAAGTACTCATCTCTTAATCTGGCTGTGTCATAATGTTTAGCATCTGCAGGATGAGTTGCATATCTTTCGTCGTATTTTACGCTCATGATAACTATTTTTAGATGGTTACTATTTTATTAAAAATGTGCCATTCTTATCTTTTAGCACTTTACAAAGAAATTAAATGCAATTGAATAGTGCAATCGATTGTCTGTATTTTTGATAAAAAAACCCTTCACACGAACAGAACAGGTTCGTGCAAAGTACAGACAAAACAATAAATACAGACATTTTAAATAAGATCTATTTTAATTATAAATTACTAATTGCGCGCAATCGATTATCTTTATTTTCTTTTCTCGCACATTTTCATCAAAAAATATGCACCTTTGTAACAGATTAACTACCGTACAGTAATTATATGAAGAAGGAAGGTAACATTACTATTCACGACATTGCAAAAGCGCTAAATATTTCTGGATCGACTGTATCTAGGGCTTTAAACGACAATTCGAGAATCAGTAATAAAACTAAAAAAGCGGTACGAAACATGGCCAAGCAATTAGGCTACCAACCCAATGCCTTAGCTTCAAATTTGCGCACAAATTGCACCAATACAATTGGAGTTATTATACCCCGAATTAGTCGATACTTTTTTTCATCAGCAATTGCTGGTATCGAAGAGCTTGCAAGAACTAAAGGATACAATGTAATTATCTGCCAATCAAACGATCAGGAATCTCGCGAATCCGATTGTGTTCAAACATTATTTGCCAGTCGTGTAGATGGTGTTATTTCTTCGATAGCAATCAACACCAAAAACTACGATCACTATAAAACATTCACCAGCAGAAATATTCCCTTGGTATTTTTCGACCGGGTTTGCGATGAATTAGCAACCAGTAAAGTTGTAGTTGATGATTTTAAAGGTGGTTTTTTAGCTGCCGAACATCTTATTTCCAAAGGTTGCAAGCGCATTGCACACATTGGTGGTCCACAGCACTTAAATATTTACATTAACCGCTTACAAGGCTATTTAAAGGCGCTTCGAAAACACAACATCCATATTGAAGAGGATCTTATTATCGAAAGTCCGTTAACCAGAGAAGACGGCATGGCCTGCGCAAAAAAACTATTGGAATCTGCCAATCCTCCCGACGCAATATTCGCTGCCAACGACACCTCTGCTCTTAGCATTATTCTTTACGCGAAAGAAAATAACATTCGAATTCCAGAAGACTTAGCGATTGTCGGATTTAGCAATGAACCTTTTTCTGAATACCTAAGCCCATCTCTTACTACCATAGAACAATCGGGCTTTGATGTTGGCACAAAAGCAACTGAGCTTTTGCTCGACATTATTAGTAATAAGATAGAAAATCATCAGGAAACCATTGTTTTACCTGTAAAACTAATCGAGAGAGAATCCTCAAACAGAATTTAAACATCAAAGCTCTTGATACATCAATTATTCAGGCTATTGTAAAAATAAAGTCTTAACAAAAGGCTGCTGCCATAGCTATGTGCCATTGTCAACTATTCTAAATCTAAAACACAAAAAAAGCTGTAGACGGATCTACAACTTTCTATTATTCTTTGAAATTACTGCATTTAAAAATCTTTCCATATTAAATTCCCTTTCTAAAAAGGTTTTCACTTACACCATTCTCCATAAAAGTAAGAATTCTGTCACCGGTTACGTCAACCCACCCTACCTATTGGGCAGTTCCTGCCACACGAACGCTTAGTTGTTAGAACAGTTCTTACATTCCGTAATATTTCTTAATAGCCTCTGCTAGTACACTTCCTGCCGCACCAATTCCAATATTCCAAGAACCGTCAAGTACTTTCCCAAACATCTTTTGTGTCCACAAGTTAACTTTTTGTCCAAAAGTTTTTTTCTCTAAATCTGGCTCTTCCGTATCGATAATACCAGAAAGTTCAACTATATCTTCTTCGCAGACACCGCTGGTCTGCAAGTGTTTTTTGAGCTCTTCCTTATTGCCTTTAGTTATATTGATCTCTGCCGATATATTTGCTTTATCACCTGTGTTGAGAACATTCCCATCACCCGTATTATTAATTATCGTTTGGTTCATAATCGTTGCTATTTCTTCTTGTTTTGTTCTTAATTCTTCGATTTCTGTAATATTTCCATACTCCGAATCAATTTTCAGCATAAAATCTAAAAGATTATTTCGAACATATGACAAAATTTCATGTAATGCATTTCCTGCAATTGAAACTTTACAGTTAATTAATTGTAAATATGGGTTTCCCATTTTGCGCCAATTCTGCTGAATCATTCCAGTTAATTCAGCAGAAAATGAACTTTCGAGCAACCCTGAAGTCTTTTCTTCTTTCATAACTTCAAGACTTAAAATGCTATGAGTTAACTCTACAGAATGAATTATATTTTCCATTTGCTTATTCAAACCTATAGTTGGAACTGGTTGGTCATTATATTGCATCTCACCATTTATGTAGGTTCCAGTAAGATTCCCATGAAATATTCTGTATTTTGGTAACTCGTCGTTACTATCATATCCCTTTAATTCTTTACTCACCCAATTTAGTAATTCAGCATTTTGCAATCTACTTGCCAATACTTTCGTTTTAAGGAGTGGTGAAGTTATCGACATTTGTGTATCAATAAGTTCGTTTATAATGTCGTTTATTAATTTCATTATCTTATTATTAATAGAGTTTTATAAATAACATTCAATGCTGAGATGAATTGTGGCTAACGGTTTATGTATGAATCGTTTGGCATTTCGAAGCACTTTCCTGTCCAATTACACCGAACTTGATGCGTGGCAGGATGTTTGAATAACCACCTAAACCCCAATGTTTTATACCGCGTGTTGTATGCTGGGCTTTATTCATTAACAGTCAGTTATCAATTTACTACAATCTAAAATCCGCTCAATCGAAGCACTGCTGTTCCCGAAAAAATTAGTTTTTAGGGTCGGCAAAAAAGCGGTGGCAGTTTTAAGCTCTTTTGCAATTTTTGGTTGCAACGTTGGCTGGTGCGAATTGCAAATGTGTATGGCTTTTAGCGTTGGCATTCTATTTCAGTTTAATTTTTTGCGTTTCTGTGTCATATTCGTAATTCACGATATTTTCATTTAAAATCAACTGGATAGTTTCTTCAATAACCTCAAAAGGAACTACAAACCATTCTCTCGGATTTAGTCTTTGTCCATTTTCGTTAAACAAGTCAATATCCAAACAAGCCTTGGCAAAAAACCTATGCAGAAGGTTTTCAAGTTTGTCTGCATTTCTATTATAAACTTTGTAAGTCGCTATTTTTTTAACATCAGCAAATAAATATGTTGCTTCATTTTTAGCATTCTTTATTCTGTCGTCAACAGAACCACTTGCAAAGCCAATTTTGTATAAGTCCTTAATTTCTGCAAGTTCCTTTTTAGTTGACTTTGTTTTCAAAACGTAAATCCAACCCGATTGAACATCTTCTTCTTTTACAAGGCCTGAGTTAACAAACAATTCCTGCTCAATTTTTTCAAATGTGTTAGTAATTAACTTTCCGTCTTTTTGGATTTGTTTACCCAATGAACGATAAAGCATATTGCTATAAGTTCCATTCTCAAAAACCGTTCTTGTTCTACCTTCAACTCTAACTCTGTTGCCTGATTTCTGCTCCCATTCTTCTTTTTTCAAATTGGCTGATTCCAAGTACAGCATAATGCCATTCATTAAATAGAAATCGCCAACGTGAAGATTCTTTTCAATGTTGATGAAAGGCTTTATCTTTCGTTTTCCTTCTTTAATTTCTTTGTGAACCTGTAAAAACATAAGCTCATACTTCTCAAAGTCCTTTTCCTTTATTGATTTTCTTTGAGCCACAAAATCGGCTTCTGCTCGGTCTTCTGGTCTTGGCGTGTGTTTGAATTTGAAAATGTCTAAATCTTTGTCAGTTTCTAATAAACCCAAATCATCATCATTCAAAATATCGTCTATTGATGGCGAGTCCATTTCTACGTGACCTAATAAATTATGTCTGTCAAATGGTTTAAGGATTTTTTTCTGGTCCTCATTTCCTCTAAAGTTTTTGAGTTTGGCTAACAGTCCATATTCTGACATACTAGATTTGCTTGGTTCTCTTTCGTTTTTATCAATGAATACATTGATTTCCTCAAAAGAGTCAATAAGCCTTTCCTCGTCTGTTTTTACAGTTGAAGTTTTGACCTTAGATTCCAACAATCCAAAATCATCATCTTCAAAAATATCTTCTATTGTTAGTTTCTTCTTAACCATTTTCTAGTGCTTTTTTACGTTTCAACTCTCTCAAAAACACTAAAGCTTCTGCCATTCTTTTTTCTTTATGGTCAAATGCCTGAATACTCGGTTGCTCCCCTTTATTGTTTTTTACCCATTCTTTTATTTTTGGCCATAACAAAATGGCTTCTTCTTCGGTCATTTCAATTTTGGTAGATTGAATATGCTCGTCAATTAATTTTAAAACCTGAGTAGTAACTGACTTTGATAAAATTTCAAATGCTTTTTGGAACGGATTCACTTGGTCAATCAAATCAATGTGAATATTATCTATGTTCACAAAGCTACCCGCCATTCTGATAAACTTCTTGTCGCCTTGTTCTTCAATCGTACTATTCTTTATAACAGAATCAACAACTACGTGTTGCCTAACTGCTTCTACATCATCATCACTTAAATCAGGATATATTTCTCGGATGATTTTAGGAATTAGAACAGTATTGATAACCTCTGGCTCAACATTGCCCGGCATCGCTTTAAGCATTTGAGGGTCTTGCAATAATTTAGCTTTCAAATCATTTAAATCTGTATCAATGATATCTTTGGCTCTTTGAGAAGTTGGCAACTTGAAACCTCTAATCTTAATAGTTTTATCATCATCTTCTTCGTCTTCATCATCCTCATCTTTTTTGATTTTGAATTTGAAGTTTGGAGCCAAAACTTGTTCCATTAGTAAAGATGCTGTAATGGCTTTTAGCATATTGTTTACAGAAAGCTTTACATCATCATCTTGTGCATCAGGTTGAGCAATTAGGTTTGTGAATTGCGCGTGAATTTTATTGTTGCTGTCTCTTGTTGCCCTACCAATAATTTGAATAATTTCAGTTAGTGAACCTCTGTAACCTATGGTTAAAGCATGTTGGCAATAGGGCCAATCAAAGCCTTCTTTTGCCATTCCTAAAGCAATAATTATATCAATATCATCTACCGATTTTACTTCACGTAGATAGGCACTTATTTTATCTCTTGATTTAGGGTTGTCATTAACCAAGTCGGCAACTTTTAAAATCTTACCTGTTTTTTGGCTTTTAATGTGTAAAACACCTGTTGTTTCATCTTGATATTCCAATTCGCCTAAAACGTCAATGATGTGATTGACTTCTTCGTATTTCTCTTTGGAAGATTCGGCTGAATTAACACTTGGAATGTGGATGATGGTTTTTTGATTTTCATCTAATATCTCTGCCAAAGCGGACATTTCTTTTTCAGGGTGTTTCTTGAAATATTTACCCGTGTAAAAATGATAGCCAATTCCCAAGGATTTTAAAAATTCATAGCCATTCAACTGTTGATAATAGGTATAAGTTACTTTGGTGAATTTGGCTTCATCTTCTGGCATTAATACAGGAATGCTATCGCCTCTAAAATATGAGCCTGTCATTGCTACAATATGAGCGGTAGAATTGTGCATAATACTTTTTAAAACCTGCCCTAGAATATTGTCACCTTCTGCTGAAACGTGATGAAATTCATCAATAGCAACTAGTGTGTCATCTAACTTTTTTGGTTCTAATCCGTCAAATGCAAAACGCAAAGTAGCGTGTGTACAAACCAATAATTCTTCATCGGATTCTAAAAAGTTTAAAAATGCCGTTACCTTGCTTTTTTCTTCGCCTGGTGTGCAGAGATTGTATTTTGGGTTTGGATTCCAATCTGCGAAAAAGCCAAACTTTTTAAGTTCCGTTGAGCCAAAAGATGCTCCAATTGATTTTTCAGGCACAGCAACAATTACTTTCTTGATTCCTTGATTTTTCAATTTATCCAAGGCGATAAACATTAAGGCTCTCGATTTTCCTGATGCTGGAGGTGCTTTAAGCAATAAATATTGAGCAGTTCTGCCTTCGTATGCCATTTCCTGCATTTCCCGCATTCCTAAAGCATTGGTGCTTTTGCTCTTTCCCGTTTGGTCGTATTCTACGTGAACTAAATCCATTTTCTAATTATTAATGTTCAATGGTTAATTGTTAATGTTGGTCTTTGCGGACTTGATGATAGCTGTTATTAGCTTAATAATTTCAACAGCATCCAGATTTAAACTTTCAAATTCTGATTCACTCAAATAATCTGTTCCTTTCAATAATTCAAGCCAATAAATGCTTTCGTTTATTTCCTTTTGTGCAATGGCCATTTTATGAATAAAATCTTTCTTTGTTTCTGCGTGTTCTGCTTCTCGAACCATAGCACCCACACTTGTACCTGAACGCAGTAATTGTTTTGATAGAACATATTCTTTTTTATCAGAAACTAAAAACTGATATAATTTTACAACTCTAATTGCAAATCCAAAACTCTTATCCTTCACAACATTTTTCGTCATCCTACTTTTTTATTATATCATTCACAATTAACCATTCATCATTTACCCTTAATAATTCGCTTCATTTCCTTATCAAAATCGGAAACATAATTTTGGTCTTGAATTACACGGAATTTATCATACTCACTTTCAGCTTTTAGCTTTGCTTCCAACATTGATATTTTGCCCTTGTCTTTCAAAATGGGATAATCTGCCAATTCCAAAAATTGAACTAAAAAGCTATCCCAATCTTTCATATTCATTACTTGCCTGTTTCTTGCTCTATTTTCTGCCAAGTCTAAATAAGAAGTAACTATCCTTTCTAAAGCTTTTAAATGTTCAACATTCAAATAATTTTTTGCAATCGTTACATCACTTTTTAAAATCTTTCCCTCAGGGGCTTGTTTCCAAGTTTTTAAACCCATATAAATTTTGGTGGCATCTGCTTCTGTGTAAATAATCTCAGCAGCGGTTTTCCCTGTTATTGCCCAATGCAGTTTGTTCTGAACCGTAGCAAAAAAATGTTGTGTTATTTCCGATTTATTGTCATAATCAGCCGATAGTGCATAGATGTCTGTAATTTTTTGATACAAACGTCTTTCACTTAATCGAATCTCTCTGATTCGCTCCAACATTTCTTCGAAATAATCTTCTCCAAAATGTTTAATTTGTTTCAATCGCTCATCATCCATAGCAAAACCTTTGATGATGTATTCGTGCAAAATTTCAGTTGCCCATTTTCTAAATTCAATGGCTCTTTGTGAGTTTACTCTGTAGCCAACCGCTGTTATGGCTCGTAAATTATAGTATTTGGTTTGGTAGGATTTGCCGTCTTCGGCAGTGTGTCGGAAATCCCGACATACTGAATTTTCATCCAATTCGGCATCTTCAAATATTTTTTTAAGGTGTTCGGTTATGGTAGAACGCCCTTTTTCAAAAAGTTCAGCTATTGTTTTTTGCGTAAGCCAAAGCGTTTTGTCTTGATAAAAGACATCAATATTTACTTTGCCACTTTCGGTTTTGAAAATAACAAAGTTGTTTATAGGTTGCAAACCGCTATTTTGATTTTCCATTGTCTGAACTATGATTTTATCTGATTTATTTGATTACGTTGATTGTACTTAGAGTTTATCAAGCGTTTAAAATCTAAACTTTTTGTGCCGAAATTTATCAATAAACCAACTTCTAAATTATACGCCTCCAAATAATTAATTGCTTGTGCCAAATGAACATCTTCGGTTTTTGTTACAGCTTTTAATTCTACAGAAATTACGTCTTCAATCAAAAAATCTACTCTTCTTGTTCCTATGTGTTCTTCTTTATAATAGATAGGCATTTCGTGTTCTCGCGAAAATCCTATTCCTTGTAAACCCATCTCTTTTGCTAATGCCCTTTGATAAATAACTTCCTGAAAACCATTTCCCAATATCTTATGCACTTCCATAGCACATCCAATAATTTTACCTGTTAATTCAGAATATTTGTATTGTTCTTTTATCATAGTTTAATCATTTAATCACTTTAATCAGCGGTTCAGACGTTTTTTCTTCTGCTTCGCAAAAAGCGTATCTTTTAGTAACATGTCTTCATACTGCTTAAACAAATACTCCAATCGCTCGGTATCGTTTTTAAAAGGTTGTAAGCGGTAGCATTGCTCAATGGCAGTATCTAATTCTTGATGGGCTTGCAACAACCCTTTGGGCATAGTGCTTGGATTATACAATTGCGCCATTGTTTTACTTGGGTGTTTGGCACGCTCATCTAGTATTGCAAAAACATAGAGGTTTAAATTTTCCTTTTGCTTAGTGCTGATGTCAGGAAAAGGGAAAGTGTTATAGCATATATCCTTTGAGTATCTATAATCCGTTTTTAATTTCCCTCCAACATTTTTAACCCAAACCATATGCATACTAGAATTAATGATAGCGAACATATAGGGTTCAGCATCATAAATCACTTGGGCTGAATTTGAAACAATTGTAGTATTATCTAAATAGCCACAAGGAATATATTGCCTAGATTCAGATGAAACACTCGGAATTATCAATTGACTTTCTTTTGCGGTATTTCTGTCTCTGAATTGGTGTGAACGTTCACCTAATCTATTTGTACCTTCATCTTTGCTGTTTAATCTGTGTATTTCCGTTTTCTCAATACGCTTTGCAATTTCAGGTATTTTGATAGCTTCATCTAATTGTTCATCTTCTATCCACAAACAGTACCTTTTACTTCCTCTAATAAATTCCGCTGAACCCAAAAGTAATCTCGTAAATGCTTTAGCTTTAGGGAACTGATTGATTAATTGGTCATATTCTTCTTCTATGAAAATTAAACCACCACCATCATTTGGCATATTACCAAACTTCATTTCAGGAAAATTGGATAGAGGTTTACTTCTTCCTGAAACCACAATATTTGAACCATCTAATAAATACGGATTTATGTTTTTAGCTGGATGAATTAAACCGTCAGTAAATAAAAATTTGGGTTTATTACTTACGTTTCTTAATCCAACAATAATTACCGTTACTCCTGCATTTCCTTTGGCATTATTAGTCCATTTAAAAGATTGGTGAGCAAAGTCTATTTCTATACCTTTAGAAAGTATATGTGGCCAAATTAAAGGCACTTGTTGCCCTTGGCAAATTGAATTAGTAGTCACAAATGCACATTCTGCATTTAAGCCTGAAATATATTCAGCTCCCTTATAAATCCAACAGTTTATATAATCTAAGTCACGATATTTTTTGAGTTTATTAAAAACAAAATCCATATCTTTTTTCTGTTCAGTATCTTGCAATCGAGCACCCAAATATGGTGGATTCCCAATAACATAAACTTCATCTACTAAAAAAATTGGGCACACCTCATTCCAATCTCTTCTTGTGGCATTTCCTTGTTTTATTTGTCCGGCTTCTTTTAATGGTAGTATGGGTTTCGATTTTCCGTAATCAAACAGTCGTTCTTCAAATACTTTATTCATTTGGTGTTCTGCCAGCCAAAGTGAGAGTATTGCCATTTCGTGTGCAAAATCGTCTATTTCAATACCATAAAATTGCGAGAGTTGTATATCAGTCCATTTTATGGTTGGTGCAATCCCTTCTAAATCGGTTATTTTTTCTAAAATCTTTATTTCTAAAAGACGTATCTCTTTGTAGGTAATAATCAAGAAATTTCCGCTACCACACGCAGGGTCAAAGAATTTGATTTTTGAAATTCTGTTTATTAGAGTTCTTAATTGCTTTATTGTGGTGGCATTTTCAAAGGCTTCATACAATTCATCCAAAAATAAGGGTTTTATGAGTTTAAGGATGTTTTCTACAGAAGTGTAATGCATTCCTAAATCGCTACGGTAATCGGGAATTACCACAGCTTGTATCATTGAGCCAAAAATATCTGGATTAATGTCTTTCCATTGCAATTCGCCCAATTCAATAAGCGTTTTTCTAGCTTTTGCAGTAAATATTGGTGAGTTTATTTTTTGACCAAACAAACCTCCATTTACATAAGGAAATTTGGCTAAAAAGTCAGGATAATCTTTTCCGCTTTTGCTGTCTAAGCGGTCAAACAAATCATCCAAAAAAGTATGTGTGTCACTTCCATTTTCTGCGGTGTGCTGAGCAAGCGTATTGGTAAAAATACTGTCTTGCTCAAATATTTCAGTATCTTCTGCAAAGAAGCAGAACAACAAACGAGATAAGAAAATATTGAGGTGGTGGATGCTTTCCTTTGAATTGTAGATGTTTGGATTTTGCTCAATCAACAAATCATACAGAGAAGCCATTTTGTAGGAAGCATTTCTGTCGGCTTCATTATTGTTGCTCGCATTGTAAACCTCACTACCTGCCAATGGCAAAAAGAAGTCGAAATAATTAGGCAGTTCTTGTATTTCAATATCTAAGCTTTTACCTAATCTTAAATCTTTTGCAACAAGCTCCTTGTGGTCAGTCAGAATAGCAAATCTTGGCTTATGCTTTAAGATTCTTTCGTCCTTTGAAATAGCATCAATACTGCTCAGTAGTTTGTTTGTTCTTTCTACTTTAAAGAAGATTTTCTTTTTGTAAAGTATTTCCCCATCAATCTTTGAGAGGTTGTAATCGCCTTTCTTTAGTCTAGTAACAGAGGTTTTTGATATTCCGTAAGCTACTAACAAATCATAAATGAATTCTTCTTTCGAGAAATTATCAATTAGATTCTGAACGTTATGTTGTATTTCGGTTGATTTCATTTAGTTTTTTGTTCGGGCTTATTAGAAACTAGCAACTCTTTAATGTCTACATTTAAGATTTCGGCAATCTTGTACAAGTCGTCTATACTTGGCTGTCTTTTGTTTTGAGCATATGAGTGAACCATATTGTAGCTCTTCCCCAATTGCTCAGCCAACCAAATCTGCTTAATTCCTTTTCTGTCTAAAACCTCTTTAATTCGGTTCATTTTGCATTATTTTATTCAGTTCACTAAAGTAGGAAAGATTTTAGAAATACTCACTAAATGAGTATAAATATTATCATTCAATATGGAGTGAGTTGGCAAAAATTCAAGCTCTTTTGGTTTTTTTGCATTGGATTTGCGTGTCGGCAAAAAACCAAATGTGCTATTTGTGGGTGGGCTTTCCTTTTTCGTTCTTGTAGCAAATTTTCATTGTTGTGCGGTCATTTTAGCTTGTGCCTAACGGTTGGTATAAGAATAGTAGCCGACTTCGTGACACTTTCCTGTCAAGTTACAAGGAAGTTGAAGCGGGCTAAACCCCTTGAATTTACTACTATCTCGGCTATTATTTTTATACATTGTTATGCCTAGTTGTTAATTATCTTTTTAAGTGTATTAATCCATTGTAAGTCTATTTCTTGCTGATAAAATGGTTTTTTCATTATCTCAACATATTTTTTTGCAAAACGAATTTTATTGTAGCCGAGATGGTCATCGAAGAAATCCTTTATTGTTTTACTTTCACTTGTTTTTAAGTCAAGAAAACCAGCCGAATTAGTTGCTTCGGATAAAAGAGTATTGTTTTTCAGAATCTCATCTAGCTTTTCATATTCATCAGAAAACTCTAACAACGTTTGATAAAAAAGTACAGGATTTAAACAATCTTCTATTTCTGTTGGTGGACTGGAAGCCACGTTGTTGACCTCTACTAATAATGTCTCTTTATTATTCTTATTCAGCAATCTTTCGAAAAATAGGTTTCTATTTTTTTCATATTGAATTTCAACTCTTTCAGAATCAGTATCAATTAGGCAAATTACCTTTCCTTTTATATTATAATCTGGGTCTTTAATTGGGGATAATAAATAATTGTATAATTTCTTAACCTCCTTAAAACTACCAAGTGGAAGGATACGAAGATTTTTAGAATTTATTTCATCTTTAAATATCTCTTCAAAATATATTTTTTCAGATTGTCCTTCGCAAATAATCCAGTTATATGGTGTGTCTGCAATAAGCGAGAAGATAATTGACTGGACTAAATCATTATAACTTTTAATGTTGTAATCTACAGGTAAAACACCTTTGATTTTTTTTCTGGACTGAGTTATTGATTCACGATAATTATACAAATTGAAATAATCAACAGATATATCATTTTTGCCATTTCTTCTTAATGAAGTTGCACTTCCATTTGATACAATTGGCAAGTAACCATACCAATGAGTTGAGATTATTATTTGATGATTTAGTTTACTAATACCTATTAGTTTCTCAAATTGTGAAAAGCAATTTGAAATATGTAAAGAAGCTTCTGGTTCATCTATAGCCAAAATAATATTTGATTCTCTATCTTGATTAGTCAACAAGAAAGAGTATGCCACATCAATTAAAGCTTTCCTTTTTTCTCCTGAACTTAGCTCGTTAACTGGTATTCGTTTGCTGTTCTCAAATTTTCTATTTAAAATTTTAATTGAAAAATATGCTTCAATTATTTTTGAAACTAAATCTGGCATTGTCAGGCTATTCTTATGATGCCCTTTGTATTCATAAATTTGGAGAATCCGTTCTATTTCATTCACAAATTCTCCTAAATCCTTATTAATTTGTTTTAAGGTGCCAGGGCGGATTGCTTTTTCTATTTCAGATTGAATGTTTTTATCCATTAGCTTCTGCATATCCTGTGTCTCTAATTTTGTATAAGTATGGACGTCTGTTTCTACAGGAATATAGATATATGAATAATGCGAAACTATGTATTCAAAGAAGCCTTTAAAATAGCTTTGTATCTCATCTTCATCAGGTTTTATTGCAGGGTTGTCAAGAATAAAATCAATATAAGTATGAAATGAACCAAAGTAAATTCCTTGCTCGTTATATTTCTTTCCAATAATTATCAAAAAATAGTTATCTCTATTATAAACTTCTTTTAATTCATCTCTATGACGATAAAACTCATTAAGAGCTTTTGATTTGGTTTTCTGTGTTGTTTCCCATAAGAAATTCGAAAGTTTCTCTGCTTTTTCGTAAAACTTAACATCATCTTTTAGCTTATTTCTTAATTTGTCTTTTTTAATGACAAAAATTGGGGCAATAAATGGAATATTTGAACCTCCTAATCCACCTTCAAGTTTTGCTTCATTGTTTATTGGCCAATCTTGGTTGTTTTTCCAGTTAAAGACACAATCTATTGCTTCTAAAACTGAACTTTTTCCAACTCCATTTTCTCCAATAAGGCTAGAAAACCCATTACCTTCAGAAATTGGGATAAAAGATATTCCTTTATATATTTTAAAATGTCTTATAAAAAGTGATGATATCATAAATCTATTTTAGTTGTTAGCACTCATTTTTTTCAATTAGGCACAACTCATAAATAAACACCATTGCGTTTATTTCCTCTATACTTCATCCTAGAGCCACAATGCACAGCTGTTGTAATGATAATAGTAATCGTTTTGCTAAGGTAGTAAAGCTAAATTAAAATACGTACTGTCAAACCTGCCAACTTAGATTATGCACATAAAATTTATTTTAAAGAGGTGGTTATCTAGTTAGGAGAAAAGGGAAAGTATCTGTTTCGAGAAAGGGATCAGTAAACCAATGCTAGTCCTTTAAAACATCAAGCAAATACAAATACTTAAATGCGATAAACAGGAGAAAGGCTATTGTTTCGCATTCCTCTTTTCGAAATACACAAAAGCAAAGGGCCGCATAATTTACCACAACAAAACTGATTAGCAAGAATTTTACACTAAAACCTTACACATCAGTAAAACTAAGCTTAGTGTATAAAAACACCTAAAATAAGGGAGGTCGTAAACATTTGTTCATGGCTCCAGCTAAGGCTTGGGCGAGTCGTGAACATTTGTTCCTGGCTTGTTTTATTGAAAAAAGGAGCAATTTACTTCCGTTAACAACTCCACTAAAGGCTTGGGCAAGCCGTAAACATTTGTTCCTGGCTTGTTTTATTGAAAAAAGAAGCAATTTACTTCCATTCCTAAATTCCAAACTAAAAAAAAACGACAGTTGTAATCATACAATAAGTAAAGTAAGAATTCGGCCTACTCCTAATCTATCATTAATATGCTGCCTTCCCAAAGCCAAGTCTACTAACACACATGCATTATTACAATTAAGCATTAGTCTTCATTATCAAATAAATAATTCACTCTATATTTTCATATGATTATATTTTTTGTAATTTTAATCGACAGTAGATACAAAAATTATGTATTTACAACACAAACCCAAATAGTTATTAATAACCCAAAAACAGTAAAATTATGATTCCAAAATTATCGTACAAAACACGTACCACTGAAGTAAACTCAACATCGGAAAATTTAGGATTGACTTACAAAAAACAAAACATAAAAGAAGACAATTACCTGACAGACCTTTTCACCAACTTGCAAAACAAATCTGATTTATTGAGAACGGCGATAAATCGTAGCAAAGCAGAGTCGAATTTAGATGCTAAAGATGTGATGAGAGATGAAAAAGTACAAGCTTTGTACTATCTACTACTGGGTGCTATGCATAATCCTAATGCTGCAATAAGTGCACCGGCTGCCAAACTGTATGATGTGTTTATAAAATATGGTTTAAAGATGACACAGAAGAGCTATATGATTGAGTCATCTTTAGTAGAATCGATGCTGGAAGATTATGAGGCTGTCGATTTACAAGCTGATATTGCTGCCGTGTTGGGTTGTGCCGAGCTAATTGCTCATATCGAAACGGCTCAAAATGATTTTAAAACTGCTAATATTGCATGGGAAGAAGCAAAATCAAAAGAGGGATTAACAGTATCTGCAACTAAAATTAAGAAGGAAATTATTACGTTTATCAACGATAATATTGTGGTTTATTTAAAGGCCATGAACCTAGCCAAAAATGCTGTTTACGGCGAATTGGCTCAAAACGTATCGCAAATTATTAACGATACCAATCAGTCCGTTAAAAGAAGAACAAAAATGGGCGAAGAAGTTGTTGCAGACTAAATAAACTTACTAATGCAGATTAGAAATATACGCCGATTACCAATCGAATAAATCTGTAAATACCAAGAGGGTGTCCGAAAAGGAAAGCTTTACTTAAAGACGTCATGTTGAGCGAAGTAGAAACATCTGTTATTCCATGTTAAAGATTCTTCGACAAGCTCCGAATGACAATAAAATTGAACTTTTCGGACACCCTCCAACAACTAATTTTCTATTGTTTTATTCGTTTCAATTTCCTTGTTTTGCATTCGGCATGGAACCCATTTCAAAAATCAATTCGCCACCTTGAACTATTTCTTTATGGTTTATGTAGTTTCGATTTAACTGCTCTCCATTTAAACTTACAGATTGTACAATGTAATTCTCGTTACTTAGGTTGTTAGCAATTACTTTAAAATGTTTGCCATTGGGAAGATTGATTACTGCTTCATCGATTTGTGGAGCTCCTAAAATATATTCTCCACCGCATGGATTCACAGGATAGAAACCCAAAGAAGAAAATAGATACCAAGCAGACATTTGTCCGCAATCGTCATTTCCCTTTACGCCTTCCGGATCGTTGTGGTAATAGTTCTCCACCAGCTCTTTAATAATTTTATCGCTTCGATAGGCTTTATCGGTGTATTTATACAAATACGGCACATGATGACAAGGTTCGTTTCCGTGCCAATACTGTCCCATAGTTCCGTAAATATTCCACTCTAAGGTTCTTACTTCCGGTTTCGTACTGGTATAAAACATCGTATCCAACTTATTTACAAAGGCATCATTTCCTCCCATAGTTGTCATTAACCCTTTTATGTCGTGTTGAACATGAAAAAGGTAATGGTAAGCATTCCCTTCGGTAAAATCCGATCCAGGAACCCACTCACCAACTACTTCAACAGGATCGACATCGGTACGGAATTCACCATTCGCATTTTTCCCACGAAAAAAACCAGTCTTCGTATCAAACACATTGTGATAATAACCTGCTCTGTTCATCAAGAAATTGTACTCCGAAGTTTTCTTTAGGTTTTCGGCCATAAGTCCAGCACAATAATCGTCGTAGGTATTTTCCAGCAATCGGGAAACCGTTTCCCGACCATCGTCGATATCCGAAATTTTGGCATCGGTTGGAATGTATCCATACTTGTCAATCAGATCAACATGATTGCGATAGTGAGTTTTGGTAACTGAAGTCCAAATCGCATCAAAAACCTCATTATTCGTATATTTCGATGGCTCGATTCCTTTTAAATAAGCATCTGCAATTACGGGCACAGCATGATTTCCAACCATGGTATGCGTTTCTTTTCCCCAAAGTTGCCATCGAGGTAAATACTTATTCGCTTCGCGCGGATTATTAGGATCGAATGGCTTGTGTGTATAACTATCCATCATGGAAGTCACAAAATCGCTCACCAATTTGGGCGAAAGAATGGTGTACATCGGATTTGCCGCACGATAGGTATCCCATAAGGATAGAGTGGTATAATATTTTCCAATGGACGACTGCTTCACCGAGCCATCTTCACCACGGTAACGACCATCGATATCCGCAATATTGTTAGGCTGAATGTACAAGCGGTAAAGCGAGGAATAAAAAGCTATTTTTTTCTCTTTGCTGCCCGTAACATCTATCTTTGACAAAATCGCATTCCACTTTTGTTTTGCCTCCGTTTTCACCTCCTCAAAAGTTCCAAATCCTTTTATTTCGGCTTTCAAATTTTTCTTTGCTTCCTCCACTCCTACGGTCGAAAGTCCAATCATGACTTCCAAATTATTCTCTCCCTCCATATCGAAAGCAAGCAAATAGCGAGGCGCTTTTTCTTGATTCCCTTTCGGAGCAGTAAGCGATTCTTTCTGCTTCACTTTCTTGCTAAAACGAATCACATAATACAAATCTCTTTCGGCCCACACTCTTGCTTTTCGGTAACCCGATAAAGTAAATTCATCGTCGAATTGCTGATTGGCTTCCAAAACATTGGTTGGAATGGAGTTAATCCCGATTCCATATTGTAAATCGATCAGTAAACTTGCTGTTTCGGGCTCATCAAAAGTATAAGAATGATAGGCCACATGCTCGGTAGCTGTTAGTTCTACATTCACATGATGATCGGTTAAGCGAACCGCATAATAACCTGGAGCAGCCACTTCTGTCTCCTTCGCATAGGTAGAACGAAAATTCTCTCGCGCCGATGGATCGATGGAATTCTGACAGTAGGCTTGCAATAAAATATCGGAAAGAGAAGGACAACCAACCCCATTAAGATGCGTTTGTGCAAAGCCCCAAATCCATTTGTCGTTGTACTGATATCCTGTACAATGATCCATTTCGTAACCCGAATAGTAGTCGGTATACGATTCGGGACCAGGCTGAACCATTCCTAAAGGCGTAGTTGCACCCGGAAAACAGTGTCCTTCGTGCTGGGTACCTATAAAAGTATCCACGTATTTTGTGTAATCTATGCTATTCAAATTATCCTTACATGAGCTTAGAAATCCTAAACCCATAATGAGGATAATACAGTTGAAAAAAATCTTCATTCTTTCTTATTTTGAGAAACAAAAGGAATCAGAATTACTTCAGGATTCCCCAATTTTTATTCGGTTCTGCACCCATTTCGAACACTAAGTCACCACCATTCATCAAATCGGAATGAGTTAAGGTACATTTCGTATATTCCTTACCATTTAATTTGGCAGATTGGATGTATGCATTCTCCTTCGAGTTGTTATTGGCAATAATGGTAAAGGTTTTTCCTTCGCCAACATTCAGTACTACTTTATTAAGCACAGGACTGCAAAGTTGGTAGATAGGATCGCCTGGACAAGCAGGATAAAATCCCATAGCACCAAATACATACCAAGATGAAACCTGTCCGCAATCATCATTTCCGGGAAGACCTCCAACATCGTTAAAGAAGTATTTCGATAACATCTCCCGCACCACTTTTTGTGTTTTCCATGGAGCGCCAATATTGTTGTACATATAAGGGGCATGCATCGAGAATTCATCTCCTACATAGTACATATCCTTATCAAAAAAATCATCTAAGTAAGCTTCTAATTGATCATTCCCTCCCATAAAATTGGCTAAACCAGGAATATCGTGAGGAACCAATAAAGTATGATTCTTATAATACACCTCCGTATCGTGATCGGTTCCTTGCGCCCAAACACTTATGCTTTTATCGAAAGGAGGAAGCCATTCTCCATTTAATTTCTTACCACGAACCAATCCTGTTTCTTTATCAAAAACATTAATATATCGCTTAGAGCGCTCCATATATTCGGCCAAATGATCAATTTTAAGCAAAGCTCTTGCCATTTGAGCAATGCAGTAATCATCGTAAGAAAATTCAAGTGTTCGTGCAACAGGTTCGCCATAAAATCCGAAGATATCGGTAGGTACGTAACCCATTTTATTGAAGTAATCGATACCAACACGGCCAGAGAAACCACGATCGCCTTTTACATTTGCATTTTTCAGCATCGCCTCGAAAGCCAAATCGGCATCAAAACCTCTAATTCCTTTTACGTAAGCATCAGCAATAACTGCATCGGCATGAGTTCCCATCATAATGCTGCGATACCACGGATTTGGCCATTTAGGAATCCATCCCCCTTCTTTATAGGCATTCAACATGCCATTAATAATATTGGTAGTTTCTTGCGGTTTTAGAATTACCCACAATGGATGCAAAGACCGGAAGGTATCCCAAATGGATAAATCGGTGTACATTTCTCCTTCGTGAACCTTAAAATCAAAAGGACTAAAATACCGACCATCCTCATTCAAATTACGTGGGTTTACGAAACATTTGGTTAAAGCTGTGTAGAAAATAGCTTTATCGTCTTCCGATCCTTCCACTTGAATTTTATCCAATTCATTCTCCCAAACCTGAGCACCTTTGGCTACCGATTTGTTAAAATCAAAATCAGGAAACTCTTGATCCATATTAGCTCGGGCTTGCGCCAGATCAATCAAAGAAGTACCCACCTTCATTTTCACTTTTTCCTGATCTTTAGTCGCAAAAGTGACATAAACAGCGTTGCCATCCGCTCCTATCAATGCCATTTCAGAACCAAAATCAGGGTCTTGTTTTACTGGCTCTGCACACCTCAGCTTCATTACTGTTGAACCTGATCCATCGTAATATTCAATACGAATATCGTATTTCTCTCCTTTGGTCAGCTTTGTTGTGTAAGTCTCGGTTCCCGTAGCACGATATTCCCATTTATCAATCACCAATTGATTGTTAAGGTACATTCTTGTACCATCTTCGGTTGTTAGTTCAAAGGTATGTTCTCCACTATGTCTTGCAACAAGAGTACCTGTATAAATTGCAGAAAAGAAATCATCTTTAATGCCCTCAACAGGAGCTTTCAACCATTCCCTATTCAAATCAGAATAAGTATCAAAAGCAGTAGGTTCTCCTTCCAATTTATCGTTGTTGTAGTAGCTTGCTTTAAATCCTTCGGGAACCAAGTTGGCATCTACTACAGCTGGCAATACATCAACCCGGTAGGTTTCAAATTCTTTATCGAATTTAGCAACAAAGTGATTTCTAAAATTCCCTGCAATAATCATGTATCCCTCAATTTCATTTCTTTCGGGAATTACTTTATAGTACCCAGGAACAAATACACCATCGAAAAGTACGGATGAAGATTTAGATTCGGGAAAAGTAAATTGAAAAAATGCTGTTTTAGACGCTGCAGTAAGCTCGGCTTTAATATTGTAATCGTCTAATTTTACAGAATAGTAATGAGGTCTTGCAATTTCGCTATCGTGACTAAATTTTGAAGCACGAGCTTTTGCATCTATGCTTACCACACCTGTCATTGGCATAATACACATCGCTCCCCAATCTCCAACCACAGCGCCATTCGGATAACGAGTGCCCCGAAAACCCTGAATTTTTTCCTGATCGTACCAATAAGGCACAGGAACGGTAATTACACGATCAGTCCACGTAGCAGTTTGTGGTGTCCAGTGTGTTAAAGCAGATGGATTTCCAACAATTGGAGATACATATCCCATTGGTTCCTCTACCTCCGTAACGGTAATATCGGCAATACTAGCTGCTGTGCCCACACGGGTATCAACATATTGCAGCACTCCTTTATTTGCAAAATCAGCACCTTCTTTCGAAGGTGCGTTACAAGCAGCTAATGTGATTGCCACAAGTACAAAACACAAACATTTTCTCAGTAATTTTTTCATTTTTTCCTTTTCGTACAATACTGTTATTTTACGTCAAGCTGATAAGTTTCAATTCCATGATGCGTAATTTCAATCTGATCAACAGCCTTGGGATTTTCTTCGATAATATTTGTTTTTTGTAAGTTTTTTAGATCGAAAAACGAGTTCAATTTCACACTTGCATCCTTCCCTTCGGTATCGTACATACGAACCACAACAGCATCGCTATCTTCGGCTTTTTTAATAGCCGTTACAATTACGTTTTTCTGATCGATGCTAAAAAATTCCATTTCTTCAGCCATATTTGCTTTTGTAGATCTTTCCGGATTTACCACGACTTTAATAGGCTCGTTAAACTGTTTTGCAATTCTTGATCCAGTAAGGTCACCTGCGCGGTTCGACGTTAATACATGACTATAGGCATGGTTTCCAGCTTGAGAATATTCATTTCCTTCCCAATGGCATGATGTTCGACTTGCCAACAAAACATGTTGTAACAAATCTGCATCGCCATCCTGTGTTGGATTGATCCAATCGGCAGCAGCAACCGATGAACTTAAAGTAACACAAATATCCTTATCGTCAGCCGAAATCCAATCCATAGTTGCTCTTGGATGAACATCTTTACAAAGTGGCGTATAACGCTCTCCTGCACTGTTAATTTCATCCTTACCAACTTCTACTGTTCCAAACGGAACTTCATGTTTAATGGTAGAATTTTTAATGGCTACCGGATATGCAGTTCTGAATTCCCGGTACAATTCACCATCCCAATTCAATAAGTTATTTTCGAACTGAATGCGTTTTAATTGATGGTAAATAGTAACTTTTTGTTCCACCTTAGCGTGTTCGATATTTTGCTCCAAACGATAAGTACTAAATACATCGCCGGATGCAAGTAGTTCCCATTTAGCATTGTGTTTACTTACCTGATCGAAATTTTTCATGAATGGTTGCTGCACATCCCCAAACTCACCAGCACCATTACCTTCTGATTGTAGTGTGAAAATTTCGCCCACTTTAAACTGCTTGCTTGTAAACAGATTTCTTTTTAGTTCCTTATCGTAAACCTGATCGATTCCCCCTTCTGCAAAACTTACTTTATAAAAGTCATTTTCATATTCAGCATTGAATTTTAACTCCTTACCTGCAACATTGCTTTTCATTTCTGGTTTCACATAGTAAGTTTTGTAGCCTACCGAAGGCAAATTTTCAGCAATAAAAACAATCTCTGCATGCTTGATACTTCCATCGGCATATTTAGTTAATTCGGCGAACTGAACCGGAACGTTTTTCTTATCGGAGTTGGTAACACTAAGGCCAATTGCTTTTCCTTGTGCTAAATCCAAACTTACTGTTACAGGATCTGTTCTTTCCCATGAAAGACTATTGAATAGCACTACTGGAATTCCTTTTTTCTCTTGAGTTTTTACACGCTGAGCAATAAAGTTAGTTGCCTTATCCAGTAGGTTTTCCCCAATTACTTGAGATTTCACCAAACTCTCCTTAAATAAATTATCGGTAACATCGCCATCGTGTCCACCCCAACCATGGTCTGGATAAATCTTAGCTTGCCATCCTAAATCCAATTCCTCATACGGATAGGACATTTTTTCTTCATCCATAACAGAAGCTACGGTCCAGAATTTCTCTGCTGCCGGCAATAATTTTGCCGCTTTACGACTCGCGGTTAATGCATCGTGATGAGCTGGTCCGTGAATATAAACCCAAACATTAGGACGTTCGCCTCGAATGGTATCAACTGTTGTTGCATTTTGTTTGGCCAATGGCATAAATTCATCCACTGTCATCAATTCCATATGAGGAAAGTACACCTCTTTTTCATTCCCATTTTCATCCGACACACTTTCGGTTTGGTTCCAAGTCTCAATAAAATCGGTATAATCGATAGCCGGAAGCATATCCTGACTTGATAGAAGAGGTGTTTGCGTTTGGCCACCTTCAAAATACTGACTCCACCACTCCACTTGCTCTGCACCATATTTTATTTTCTCATCGATATCCTTCGAAAGATGCAGTAAATCCTCACCATAATGACCTGGAGAATAGGTAAATACTGTACTTCCATCGGGACTAGCCCAATGAACCATACTTTTAGCATGACGACTAATAATCATGTAATCAACACCTGCTTTACTCAATATTTGAGGCAACTGCATGGTTTTACCCGGAACATCAACATTCCAATATACTTTAGAATCGTAACCCCCAAAAGTCTTCTTTACCCATTTTTTTCCCAAATACAATTGACGAACCAAATCTTCTCCGTCGTACATGTCTTCGTAAGGACAATTGTAGGTAGCACCTACGGAAAGTAATTTACGATTTAATAATTCTGTTAATTTAGCTTGAGCCTCGGGATGACGATGAAGATATTCTCTTAACATTAATCCATCTTCAATATCGAAACCATAATCAGCACGCTCGAAAGCGTCTTTAATTATTGGCGTAAAAAGCATTGTATCTCTCATAATTATGCATGCCTCTGGGCGATCGACCCAAGCGATATCCTGATGACTTGAATTCATGATTGAAATCAGGCCTTTTTCGTATTTATTCTCGAAAAGAGGTTTGTAGGCAGTATAAAAATCGGGTCGGTACCTTTTTGTAAAATCTCCTAACCAACCATCGTGTGAATGTGCATGTGAGGCATAAAAGAAATCTCCTTTCACTACATTTTCGTTGATCACACCATTTCCCTTCTCAAATTCAACAGAATACTGATCTTTTCCATAAAAAATTTGAAACGTTTTTTTTGGCGCTGAAGAAATCACGGAAGCTTTCGCAGTTTCACCTTGTAGCTTAAAAGTTGCCACTTCACTTTTCTTTCCATCAGAAATCAAATAAACCTTCTGTCCAACTAATCGAGAAGGAGCATCAATTAATAACTTATCGGCAAATTGCTTGATGGAAAATGAAACCTCATTCAGCGCAGCTCCTTGCAACCACTTAATTGCATTTGGCACTTTAAATAGCATGAACCAAGCGTTAGTTCCTGCTGCATGTCCGAAAACTGAAACCTTCGCTTTTTCACCTTTTACCAACATGTTCACCGGAACGCTCAAACGAAACGCACCAATTCCATCGCCATTTGCATCTCTTCGATACAAGTAAAACTGAGCATTTCCATTTCCTGTATTCTTCGAAACCTGAAGTTTACCATTTTTATCCGGAGTAAAAGTTAGGAGCGATTTTCCATTCACTTTTATATCATATGGCAATAAATTATTCAAATCGATATCCGAATAAAAAAAGAAATTTACCATTTCCTCTTTACAATCAACTGGAACCTTTGCAGTTAAGAATTCGAATCCAGCTTTACCTGTCGAAGCTCTGGCAATCATAGCATCTCTAATATCACTGCGTAATGCTGGATATCCATAAACGCCACCACTAATCTGACTAGTAAAACCTTCTACATCATTTTTACAAATCTGATATAAATTGTAATTATCGTTTACACTATGAATTTGATTTTTTCCAGCACTTTCGTGTGCCTTCACATTTTTTGATGTGAAAAATACAATACTCAACATGCTTAGTATTATAATTTTCCATCTTAAATTAGTTCTTGTCTTCATATGATTATAATTTGTCTTTTAGTTGCCATATGGAACCTACCATGCTGGGTTAATCATCCCCATGTGTGTCAAAACACCCTTGTCATGGACGTTTCATATGATTATAATTTGTCTTTTAGTTGCCATATGGAACTTACCATGCTGGGTTAATCATCCCCATGTGTGTCAAAACACCCTTGTCATGGACGTTTCATATGATTATAATTTGTCTTTTAGTTGCCATATGGAACTTACCATGCTGGAATAATCATCCCCCTGTGTGTCAAAATATCCTTGTCATGGACGTTTCATATTATCAATTCTAAATATTAGTTAAGCTTCGATTGCCTAAACGGTTTGGCAAACTCTTAAAAAAATAGTTCAATGTTTATTACAAACCTGAACAGCAACATAACCAGTATATTAAAGTCTAAAAATACAATTTAAATATTGTATTAACAAGCTAAAAAAGCGACTCCTTCTACCTACTGTATTTTAGGAGAAATCTTTAGTACCCTTGAATTCTTTCAACTTCTTCTAAATAAAAACCTTGCTATTATTTACGAATACTCTTAATCATTTCAATCGTATTCTTAACCTTTCCGCTTAATTCATCGAAATTACCTGTTTCTATTACCTGCTTGCTTATTAATTGTGAACCCATTCCTACACAATGCACTCCTGCATGGAACCACTGAGTTAAGTTCTCTTTTTCGGGTTTTACACCTCCTGTAGGCATGATCGATGACCATGGAAATGGACCTTTTACAGCTTTCACAAACTCCGGACCACCAACTTGTTCTCCCGGAAAAATCTTTACTACCTCGGCTCCTAGTTCTTCTGCATATGAAATCTCTGTTAAAGAACCACAACCTGGCGACCAAGCAATTTTTCTGCGGTTACATACCTTGGCCATTTCTGCATTTAAAATTGGAGAAACAACAAAATTTGCACCCAATTGAATGTACAGGGAAGTGGTACCGGCATCAATCACCGAGCCTACTCCTAAAATCATTTCGGGACATTCTTTGATTGCCCATTTATTCAACTCACCAAACACTTCGTGAGCATAATCGCCTCGGTTCACAAATTCAAATACCCTAGAACCACCTTGGTAACATGCTTTCACAACCTGCTTACAAATTTCAACATCAGAATGAAAAAAAACAGGAATTATACCAATTTCTTTCATTTTTAACACTACTTCTATTCTTGAAAATCTTGCCATTACTATTCTAATTATGAGATATAAGTTATGAATTATGAGTTGCCTTTCTTTATTAAAAAAAGCATTCCATTTTTCAAATTCATAACTATTAATTCATCATTTATAATTCAGTATTACCTTGCTACTCGTCCGGAAGCATCACCATTCATTAATTTCTCTACTTCTTCCACCGTAACTTGATTGTAATCGCCATAAATAGTATGTTTTAAACAAGAAGCCGCAACTGCAAAGTTTAATGCTTTTT
Organism: Labilibaculum filiforme; assembly: GCF_002843315.1. Lineage (GTDB taxonomy): Bacteria > Bacteroidota > Bacteroidia > Bacteroidales > Marinifilaceae > Labilibaculum > Labilibaculum filiforme. Next base: position 84,632 of record NZ_MVDD01000002.1, read on the forward strand.
GATCGTTTTCGGGCCAGGTTATTAATCCATAAATTAATCCTCCCATAAACGAATCACCGCCACCAACACGATCAACAATGTGAGTAATTTGGTAGGTATTATTTGCCTTGTAAAGCGTTTTTCCATCATACAAAACTCCTGTCCAAGAATTGTGATTCGCACTAATCGATCCACGCAAAGTGGTAATTACCTTTTTACAACGAGGAAATTGTTTCGTAATTTGCTGTGAAACAGAAAGGTAAGCATCTGCTTCTACATGACCACCAGTAATATCAAGACCTTCAGGACTAATCCCTAAAACTTTTTCAGCATCTTCTTCGTTTCCTAGAATCACATCGCAACCAGCAACCAGTTCCGGCATAATTTCGCCTGCGGTTTTACCATACTTCCAAAGGTTTTTTCGGTAGTTTAAATCGGTAGAAACAGTAATTCCTCTTTTGTTGGCTTCTTTAATTGCTTCTAAACAAACCTCTGCCGCTCCTTGCGAAATTGCTGGCGTAATGCCTGTCCAATGAAACCATGAAGCACCTTCAAAAACCTGATTCCAATCGATCATTCCCAATTCTATTTCGGAAATTGCTGAATGAGCCCGATCGTAAACCACCTTGCTACCACGACTAACTGCGCCAGTTTCCAAAAAATAAATTCCTAAACGTTCCCCGCCATATACAATATTATCAACGCCAACGCCATATTTGCGCAAATCCATACTGCACGTACGTCCTAAATCATTTTTGGGCAATCGAGTAACAAAATCTACCGCAAGACCATAATTCGCTAATGAAACTGCAACATTTGCTTCACCACCACCATAAGTAGCTGTAAATTCACTTGCCTGATTAAAACGTAAATAATCCGGCGTTGCTAATCTCAACATGATCTCACCAAAAGTGATCACTTTTCCTTCTTTCATTATTTTAATTCTTTATTCTCCTTAATTAATCTTCTTTCTCAACTCCTGACAAAGCCGCTTTCATATATCCCATTGCATATGCCATACCCGCATGCCAAGGTGCACTGCAAGTCATTTGTGGTGTATGATCTGGGATTAGCACTCCCTGAAAATTATTCTTCTTCAATATTCTAAGGATTTTCACCATGTCGATATCTCCCTCATCTACAAATACTTCTTTGTAATTAGGTACTTTTCCAACAATATTTCTGAAGTGAATATATCCCAGCTTATTTTGTTTTGAATAAGAATCGGTTGCTTCGTAAACATCGCCTTCTGTCATTTCGGCTACCGAGCCCAAACAAAATTCTAACTTGCTATTTTCACTCGGATAAATATCCAATAATCGCTGATACATATCTGGTTGATAAACCAAACGAGGTGTATTTCGAACGTAAGGCATCGGCGGATCATCTGGGTGAGCGGCAAGAATAACTCCTGCTTCCTCGGCAACCGGCAAACTATTTTCTAAGAAATACTGCAAGCGCTTCCACAATTCGTCGTGGTCGATTCTTGGCAATGAGCCTTCTGGAGCATTTTTATCGTAAACCATGTTCCAGACCATTCCATTGGGAATTGGTGTTTCATCCACACTACCATCCATTCCTACCGATTCGGCTCCTCCACGAGCATAGGCTCCAATATCTCGACTCGAAACTCCTGCCAACGAAAAATTGTATCCGAAATAGGGAATTCCAGCTTTTCCAACAATTCGAATCTGTTCTTTTACTAGCTCCATTTGCTCCTCTTTTTTAGGACCATCCAATAAAATATCATGCCAAATGGCTGGATCGAAATTTTCAATTGCTTCCAATTGCAAACCATGACTGTTAAGGTCATTTTTAATCTTTACAATCTCTTCCAAACTCCAAAGCTGACCAGAACCTGCTCCTCCCCATCCCTCTTTTTGTCCAATAGGTTGATTGGCATTGTCTTTATTGTTGGAATCATTTCCGAAATAATCTACCAAGTGAATAACTACATGAGTAGCCCCACATTGTTTGGCAAATTTATAATGCTCTTCGTTAAGCATGTGTTTGTACAATCCGAATCCTAACTTCATTACTTATTATTTAATAGTTTCTTAATCTCCTCATCGCTATAATCACAATATTCCTTCAAAATTTCTGCCGCATGCTCATTTAGTAATGGAGCCGGTTTGTATACCTTTTGAGGTGTATCACTAAAAGAAACTGGAAAACCGGTAGTTTTTACGGCTCCAACAGTTGGATGATCGTATTCTATAATCATCTGATTGTGTTTAATCTGCGGATCATCAACCATTTCGTTGAAAGTATTTACTTGCGAACACCAAATGTCCTGTTCCAATAGTATCTCCAGCCACTCTTCTGTTGTTTTGGTTTTAAATACCTCATCAAAATCGAATCGAATTTGATCTCTATTATCACCAATATTATTGGAAGCAAACTCCTCTGAATCGTATTTCTTTAAGCCTACAACCTGAGCCAGTTTCTGTACCGAATTCATGCCAATAGCAACATAAGAATCTTTCGTATTGTAAAGACCATAAGGCGCGCCAATCCACGGATTCGGAATTCCACTCTCACTTCTTTCAGGATATTCTCGATTGCTTAAGTAGGCTGTAATTTCCTGAACATGAAAGCCAACAATAGAATTCAACAGATTAGCCTCAATTTTTTGTCCTTTTCCAGAATTTGTTCTGGAATAAACTGCTGCCAATACAGATTGTGTAATAAATAAACTGGTTAATAAATCGGCTTGACCAACAGCTGTAACTACCGGTAAATCTCCTTTTTTTCCATTTAAAGCCGGACCTCCACTAATCGACTGAGCCAATAAATCTTGTCCAGGTCGTTTTAAATACGGACCTGAAGCACCATATCCCGAACTAGAGCAATAAATCAAAGCTGGATTTAGTTTTTTAATGTCCTCGTAGCCCAAACCAAGGCGTTCCATTACACCTGGTCTAAAATTTTCCAATAGAATATCAGCCTTACAAATAATATCTTTTGCAATTTTCCTGCCCTCTTCCGATTTTAGATCTAAAGCAATACTTTTCTTATTTCTGTTAAAGCTGATGAAAGAAATACTTTCCCCATTAGGATAGATATTTCCATAAGCATAATGGCGCATCCAATCCCCTTTTATTGGCTCGATTTTAATGATATCGGCTCCCATATCTCCCAACATCTGTGTTGCCCATGGCCCTTGCGCCAATTGTGAAAAATCGGCAACGACCAAACCTTTTAAAGGTCCATTATTTTCCATCTTCTTATTTATTTTTTTGTATAAAATCCTGAATTGCTTTTTGTGCTTCTTCTCCAAGAAATAGTTTCTTTACCGTATTTGCTTCATCATCTATTCGCTGTTTAAATGGCATTTCGGTAAGACTCAAATTGGCCAGTCTTTTTAAGTCTGCGATAGATTTTGAAGGTCTTCGAGATAGCTTTTTTGCAAAATCGAATACTTGAAGCAAAAAATCATCATCACTAAAAACACGATTCACAATTCCCCAATCGTACAATTGTTTGGCATCGAGCGGCGTTCCCATAAATAGCATTTCTTTTACTCGATTGATTCCAATTTTCTGAACCAAGCGTTGTGTTCCGCCACCACCTGGAATCAAACTTAAAAACACCTCAGGAAGTCCCATTGTTGCTTTTTCTGAAGCCAGAATTAGATCGCAGGCTAAAGGAATTTCGAATCCTCCTCCTAAAGCAAACCCATTAATGGCTGCAATCCACGGTTTAGTAGAATTCTCAATCGACTCGTACAACAGCTTTCCTTTTTCCTGAAATGAAATGAATTCTTCAGAAGTCTGATTTCCATATTCTTTAATATCGGCACCAGCCATAAAAGCACGCCCTTCTCCGCGAATAATGGCAACTTTTACGTCCTTATTCGCATTTATGCTACTGATGGCTTCAATAATTTCATCCATCATTTTTCTGTTCATTGCATTTAACTGATCGGGTCGGTTAAAAACTAAAACCGCAATCCCATTTTCAATTTCAACAAAAATATTTTTAAATGTTTTATCCATTACAAAGCTCTTTGTACAATTCATTTAACAGTTTCATGAGTTTTTCTGATTCAATATTTTTCAAGACACCTTCGTGCAAAAGGCATGCTCCTTGTTCCTGAAAACTATTCCACATCGGATGTTGCGGTCGTATATAAGCATCCTTCATTGTTTTCATGGTATTTGTAAAAAAATCCGAACACAATTCGTTGTTCTCTTTACTGGTCCACGCAACTAAATTTCCTGGCTGTCCGCCCTCTTTTGTATAAATCCCTTTTTGAATTTTCGCATCTGCTACAAAACTTACAAAATCGACTGCCGTTTTCACTTCCTTACAATTGGCAGAAATTGCTAAACCAACACCTCCCATAATGGTAGATATTTCCTGTTTCGGATTTACCGGACTATTGGTAAAATGAACCAAGTTCTTCGAATATCCCTTTCTCGAATAATTTGTATATCCGAATAAATAGGGAGAGTAAACAATTTCATTTCCTTCTCCCATTCGATCTAAAATCTGAATTGGATTCCAATTCATTGACTCTGGATGAATAAAGTCCAAATGTTTCTTAATTTCATTCAGTGCATTTACGCCTACAGTTTTGTTAAGCGTATAATCCTTTATAAAATCTCTTCCCCCATCCTGAGCGCAAATAGTAAGAAATACGCACCAAAAATCTGTCGGACAAAGTGCCCATGCTACAGACTTACGACTCGGTAGCGTTTTGTAGTAGGCGAATAATTCCTCTCTTGATTTTGGCAAACCAGAACATCCAAGCTCTGCAAGCAAATCTTTACGATAGGCGGCCACCAAAGCTGCGGCATCAACAGGCAAAGCATACAAGTTATTCTTAAAATTGTAGGTTTGATAACTTGCCCCTACCGATTCTTTGGCATGCATATCCAATACATCTTTCGAAATTTTATCTTTCAAATTCAAAAGTAAATTATTAGCATCTGCCTGTCCCATATAGGGATGATCGATGGTAATAAAATCGTATTTCCCAATAAGATCTTCAATAGGCATATCACCAAACTCCTTCAATGAACGAATATCCCACTTGATGTTCACATTGGGATTTCTCTTTGAAAACTCTTTGGAGGCTGCAATCAATGGTTCATATCCTCTTGGATGATCCCATGCAATGCCTTTTAATTGTATCATTATTCTACTCTTTTTTAGTGTAATTTTTGTGCCTTAACGGTTTGGCAAATTCTTAATTGAACCAACAAATAGCAACCGGAGTTTCTACAGTAATTTTCGATTTCGATTTTAACTCTCCAGTTTCCTGATTTATTTCGAAAACAACAAGCTTATTGGAATCCTGATTTGCCACGATCAACCACTTCCCGGATGGATCAATAGTAAAATCACGTGGTGTTTTTCCTTCTGTAGCTTGATACGCTACAACTGTAAGTGTCTTTTGTTCATCATCAATCTTGAAAATTGCAATAGAATCAGAACCTCTACAAGAAGCATACAAAAATTCTCCATTGGGATGAAGCCTTATTGCAGCACCTCCAAATTCTCCTTCATAATTATCAGGTACAAAAGCTATTTTTTGAAGCACTTCGAATTTATTCTTCTTCTTAGCACTTACAAATATTTCTCCCGATAATTCACTCAAAACATAGGCATAGTCTTCAAACTTATCCATCACCATATGCCTTGCACCTGCTCCAGCTTCTATGTTAATATCTAAATCGACATTTGCTTTCCATTCCTTGCTAACTTGATTGAAATTATAAGCTTTTGCCTGATCCAAACACAAATCAAGCACGTACATTTGATGATCTCCGAAAGGATAAATCATATGCGCATGAGCAGCTTCCTGACGAACTTTATTCGGTCCTTTTCCTTGGTGCTGAATCAACTGATGATACGGACTTAAGCTGCCATCACTAGCAATTGGATAAGAAACAATATTTCCTGAAACGTAATTGGCAACCACCAAATGATCGTGAATTATAGCCAAATGACAAGCATAATCTCCAACTAGCATTTGAGAATTAATCAAATCTAATTCGCCCTTCTCACCAATTCGATAGGCAAAAACCTGCGGATGCAAACTTTCAAACATTTCCTCTAAAGCATACAAATACTGTTTATCCTCCGAAATCGCTAAATAACTTGGATTTCGTTGATTTGTATATTGGACTAAGTTCACCTCACCACTTTCCATATTCAACTGAAAACATCCAATGCCTTTTCCTTGAGGATTAGTTGCCGGTGATCCATTTTGCGTATAACTTCCTGTAAAAAAAATCATAATCGTTTTCAAAAATAATAGTTTACAATATAAGCTGGCAATCATACTCGATTAACTTTCTCTAGCACAACAGTTTAATTCTTTTTTCGAGGAGGACGAGGATCGTATTGAATGGTATGGTTCATATAAGAACCATCGATGTATAGATCTGTTCCGCTTATATAACTTGCCAAATCACTAGCTAAAAATGCCACCGTTGGAGCTATATCAGATACTTGTCCTAGTCTGCCCTGTGGAATCCACTTTTCGAATTTATCGACTCCAAAATTGGCTATTTCTTGGCGGTTCATTTCTGTCTCGATTGCCCCTGGCGCAACCGATACAACACGTACATTACTATCCGCCAACTCCAACGACAAGCATTTTGAGAACATCTTTAATCCCGCTTTCGCTGAACAGTAATGAATTAGCCCTTTGCGAGGAACCACATCATGAATCGATGAAATGTTGATGATAACACCTCCACCCGATTTCTCCATTCGTTTACCTGCTTCTTTTGCACACAAAAAAGGTCCTTTAAGGTTAATTTGAAACACTCGATCCCATTCATCTTCCTCCATATCCAAAACATGCACAACACTTTCAGAACCAGCATTATTCACTAAAATATCTATTCCTCCAAAAGCATCATCCATTTGACTAAACATTGCCTTCACTTCCTCCGATTTTGCAACATTCGCTCCAACAGCTACGGCTTTTACATTATAGTTTGAAGTAATTTCGTTAGCAAGTACTTCTGCTTTTTCTCTGTTGCTATAAAAGTTAATAATAACATCCGCTCCACACTTGGCCAATTCTCTACAAATCTCAGAACCAATACCCTGACTACCACCTGTAACCAAAGCTCTTTTTCCTTTTAAGTCTATTTCTCTCATCCTTCTGATTTTGTTTTTTTACATGATTCCAAACTTTTCAAAAGCATCAACGGTACTCATGCCTTCTTCCAATGCTTTTTTCACTAATTGTTCCCCTCTTGCTTTTTCAATTGCGCCCTCGAAAGCATCTTTAACCACTTCTTTAGGAACAATTAAAACACCATCTCGATCGCCATAAACAACATCACCTGGTTTAATTCTAATTCCGTCAATCTCTATCGGTACACGATAGTCAATTACTTTGCCTCTTGGTCCCTGATCCTGCGCATATCCTCCGAACGAAAAAGTTGGGAAATTTAAAGCCAATATTTCATTCGTATCTCGCGAATAGCCATTAACAACAGCACCTGCAGCTTTTAATTTTAATGCTCTAGTGCTCATTAATCCACCCCAAAGTGCATATCTGGGAGAAGAACCACTACAGATATAAACTTCATCTTCCTGTAAGCTATCCAAAGCTTCAAACATAATTCCAAAAGGCTTTTTCATTAAAGGATTATTGCTCTCTTCGCATGCCTCTTCAAAAACATCAGCTTCCAACACCGGCATTGCTCGTCCTATCACAACAAAATCGTTGTTAACAGGCTTAAAGTTTGGCGACAGAAATTGATGCTGGTAACCTAATTTATCCAGCACATCACCCACTAAAGCCACAAAAAGTTCTTTTTTTGCGATGCTAAATAACTCTTTATCATTTGTCCAAGTTGCCATATCTTAATTTTGTAAATTTTCAGTATAAATTTCACTCACCTTACTTCTTAATTCTACCAATTCGTTTTCAGACAAATTATGAAACTCAAAATCTGCTAAATGTGTGTTTGATTTTTCAATAATTATCACTTCACTTCCTTCTTGCATCGCAATATTATGCCATGTATTTTTTGGAATATTATAGGTAACTCCGGCTTGCATCAATTCCAGCTCATACTTCGGTTTATTATCCTGAATGCTTGCAGTAATCAAAACCACCTCCCCTTTCAGTAATAAAAACACTTCATCGGTATGGAAATGAACATCTAACCTGGTGATGTTCTCTATCTTTTGATTTTCATCCGCATTAAGCTGAGCCACTTGCCACCCTTCTCGAATTAGAAAAGGATGGTATCCCTCTTCTTTAACCTCAAATTTCTCTATTAAACTCATATACTTTTATTTCTAATAATTGTGCCTGTTTTTGAAACAGATAAGCACTTTCATCCATGTAATAAGAATTAATCCCATTTTTTATTCTTCCAATATCTTTCGATCTGTTCTAAGGTTTTTCCTTTTGTTTCCGGTACATATTTCCAGATGAACCAAATTGCAGGAAGGGTTAAGATTCCATACAAAAAGAAGGTACCACTTGGCTCTATTGTTTTAATGAAAACAGGATTGGTAAGCGTAATAAAAAAACCCGTTACCATTAATGAAAAACTTCCTATTGAGACAGCTAGACCTCTAATTCGTGTTGGGAAAATTTCACTGATAATAACCCAAACAACCGGTCCAAACGAGAAGGCAAAACTTGCCACATAAAGGAGCAACGGAATAATTACCAGATTTGAACCTATTGCGAACATGATTCCAACTCCGGTTAAAGACAGGAAAGCTCCCGTTACACCTACCAAAAGTAATTTACGTCGTCCAAATCGCTCTATATTTAAAATTGCCACAAAAGTAAATACAGAATTTACAACTCCCACTAAGACAGCACCTAAGAAGGAACTTTCTACACTTTGAAAAGATTCGTTCAAAATATTGGGTGCAAAATACATGATTGCTGCAATACCACTTAAGTGTGAAAACATGGGAAGAAGTATTCCAATCATGAGAGGTGTACGCATAAATGGCTTAAACAATTCTTTAATTCCTCCAGACTCTGCCTGAACCATTTCATTGATCTGTTCCATCTGCTGTGTCGCCTCTTCTTTACCATTTATTCGTGTCATTATTGCTAATGCTTCCTCTTTTCGACCTTTTGAAACCAGCCATCTTGGACTTTTAGGCGAGAAAAATAGCAATGTTAGAAAGAGCAAAGCAATTGGAATCTCCGTTCCAAACATTCCCCTCCAAATTTCATGAACAAAGAGCCATGACCAAAATCCAGTCGCTTCGTTTGTTATGATCCCTGCAAGTTCACCAGCACTGTTTAATACAATCCAATCCACTAAAAATGCCAATAAAATACCCAGTGTTATGGATAGCTGATAGATGGATACAAATTTCCCTCTACTTTCAGGCTTGGTCAATTCCGAAATATAAATAGGTGCAACCACTGATGTAATTCCAACACCAAGACCTCCAATTACTCGAACAATAATTAGAAAATTAAAAGAAAAGTGACTATTCGCTGTTAGCCAATGAGCATGTTCTGGATTGCCTAAAAACTGAGGAGGCAACATAGAACCTACAGCGGAAATTAGTAAACAACAAGCGGCAACGATCAATGCATTTTTACGCCCAATTCGATCGGTAATAATTCCCGAAACAACACATCCGATAATAGTTCCCAGTAAAGCTGAGGAAACCACCCACCCCAACATTGCCGGCGATAAATCGAAATGAGCTTGCAAAAATGAATTGCAACCTGAAATAATTGCCGTATCATATCCAAATAGAAATCCTCCTATGGTAGAAACAAAACTAATGGTCAAGAGGTATAATGAACTTTTACTTTTCATATGATTATTATTTGTTTTCTAGTTGCCATATGGAACTTACCATGCTGGGATAATAATTTCCCTGTGTGTCAAAACACCCTTGTCATGGACGTTTCATATGATTATTATTTGTTTTCTAGTTGCCATATGGAACTTACCATGCTGGGATAATCATCTCCCTGTGTGTCAAATACTTTTATCATGGACGTTTCATGTTTTTTAAAGATTTAATAATAGCTGAATGCTGTAATAAGTCTACTTAATTTTATAGGTTTCAACAGCATTTTTACCCAGCTGTAATTCAATAATTTTCCCTTTTTTATTCAAGCTTTTAGGATTTTCTTCAATCATATCCGTTTTCGAGATGCTCTTCACCTCTTTGTTTAGTTCTAACTGAATTTTCTTATCCAGCCCTTCTGCTTCCAACAATCGAATAACAACATCACTGTCGTCTTCCGCTTTTTTGATGGTGGTAATCACTGTAAAAGGATCATTTGTACTTGCAAAACTTTTTGTTGCAGGCAAATCTCCAGCTTGTTTCTTCTGCTTTAGTACCGTATGTATTGGATGATTTTCTGCAACTCCAAAATGAAATCCATTCTTCCAACCCTCTCTATGAGAAGTAATTGAAAATTTAAAGGTATGACTTCCTTTTTGCTCGTACCAATTCCCTTGCCAATGACAGCTTTTATGTGTCGATAAAAGAATGGAATTAATAACCGGAAAATCTGCAGCATTCATGCTTGGATCTACCCAATCAGCAGTTACCACATTGGTAGACATGGTGAATCCATATCCACTTCCATTCGCAGTCATAAAGTTTTGAATCTCGCGAGGATGAATCTCTTCTGGCTTTTGAAGGTAAGTTCCACCCCAAGCAGAACCACCTGGACGCATTGTTAACTCATCTTCTCCCACATGAACCATTCCCATAGGAACATCGTAGGAAATTTTCGCACTATTTTTCATGTTTAACGGAAACATAACCCGCAACTGACGATTGTGTTCTCCTGGCCAATTGGGAATGGTATATTCCAAGTCTATTTGTTTTTTCTGATGAAATACAGTAATATTTTGCTCAACTCGGAACGTATCCATTTCGAATTCTGATCGAAACTTAGAATATACAGCTCCCGTTTCAACTAAATTCCATGTACTTTCCTTCTGATGAGCACGCTCCATATTTCCGTAGTGAGGCGCGGTAACCGTTACAAACTCTCCAGCTCCATTACCTTCATATCCCATATGAAAAAGATCACCTGCCACCATTGTACTGGTATTGAACACCTCTTTATTTAGTGTTTTATCGAATAGTTGAGTAATTCCACCTTGTCCGAATTTAATTGTATAAAACTGATTTTCACAATAATTTGAACCTGCCGTAATAGTAGCCGTTTCCTGTTTTCCTTTTTTAATGGTAAACGTTTTATATCCTATTGATGGCATATTGCTTACACTAAATACCAGCTCTTTTTTTCCGTTAACGGTTGCCAGTTGTGTCGGAATTGTTTTACCCTCGCTGGTTGCAAGCATCCAATTCGTTCCCTTCAAATGTGAAATATCAACTCTTGCATAGCCATCTCTAGTCCATGACAAATCATTAAAAACAATCACATTTTGCGTTTTCTTCAAGTCTATTTTAGATGCAATACTCTCTAAAGATGAATCGAGTAGTTTTTTACCGATTTCATTTCCTGTTTCAAGTGCAAGTCGAAAAAGACTATCGGTAATCTGCCCATTTTTTCCACCCCAACCATGATCAGGATAAATAGCATTGTACCAGGCTTCATCCAATTCTTTTTGTGGATACAATGAAAAATCATTGTTCAACTCACAGTTGATCGTATTGAATATCTCAGCGGATGGAATTGCAACCGCAGCTTCTTTCTTAGCTTTAATAGCCTGATAGTGACCTGCCCCATGAATATACAACCATAAATTTGGACGCTCCCCATAAATCGAATCAATTTTTGCTTCGGGCACATCCACTTCCTGTAAAAACTCCAATGCTGTTGAATGGGCGATTTCCGGAATATACCTCCCTGGCATTTTTGCAATCTCATTCCATCCCTCAATTACCTTTTTGTAATTTTTCGGTCCGCCAGCATCGGCACTAATCACAACAGCATAATGTGGAGGTATATTTCTTTCACGGTAATACTCATTCCATCCTTTTAGTATTTTGTGTAACTCATGCATTGCAGTAATTGCATCCTCATCAAGCACCTTATGATGGTAATGATACCAACCGTAATTCCCAGGACTATAGGTGAAAATACTTGTTCCATCAGGACTATACCATTTGTAAAATCCTTCTTTCATTCTAGAAACAAACAGGTAGTCGATTCCTGATTTCTTAAATAACTGAGGAACCTGCAACGAACGTCCTGGAACATCAACATTATATGCTACATGAGCATCCATTCCTGGCATCTTTTTCTTAATCCAACGACGACCGAGGTAAGATTGACGAACCAATTGCTCTCCCGATTCTAAACCTTCATAAGGCTGAGTAAAAGTAGCTCCCCACTCAAAATTTCCCGATTTATAAGTGTCAATTAGGCGTTGCTTGTTTTCCGGAGAATCTTCAATAACCTCCATCAAGTTCAAGGATTGCTCCATCTCAAATTTAAATTCTGGAGCTTCCTCCATAAGATCCAATGCTGGCAATACAATTTTATGCACTCGTTCCTCCCGACAAGAATCTGGTGTATTCATCCAAGCAATGTCTTGATGCGATGAGACAATAACATGCAATTTACCCTCCCCAAAATAATCCCAATCGGCAGGAATTAAAGGTTCGAATAACTGTTTACTCACTACTTTTTCACCTTTTGTTCTTTGGGTAAATTCAAGCATTCCTGAATTGCCAATAAGTGGCAACCAAATTTGTACAGAATCACTTTCAAGGGTAAAAAGACTAAGCTTTTCTCCTTGAAAAGTTACTTCTACTCCTTGTGTGGAATTCAATCCTGTTAAGTTTGCAAGCACTTTGTAAGTTCCATTTACTAATTCATATTGATAAGGCTTTTTATAAGAAAGCTCCAACATTTTCTCTGACACATTACCTGATACGGTTGATAGCAACCAACTCATAACAAATAAAAACAAGGCTATTTTCTTCATATTCAACATTTAAGCATTTAAACCTACTTCTCTAACCAACTTGCTAAACCGGTTAGGCAAATTCATCTAAAAAAATGCACTCGAAGAGGCATTAACAATTCAAAGATAATAATTTTCATTCATCCTTGACATTTTTTTTAGTAAGAACCTATATCCAAATAGAACAAACTCTTTTTATTAAACTAACCACATTAGTAAGCTTTTCATCTTTCACTTTTTATTCAACGATAAAACTCACAATTCTTTTTTATATATCCTAGAGTTTCGTTACGCTCCACAAGATTTTCGAACTTCGATGCTACTATCTAACATCTCCTGTTTATAAGCAGTAATGCCATCTTTTAAATTTTCCAGCAAAATATCAACAGCTCTACCTCCTAAATCCTCTACAGGTTGAGCTATTGAAGTTATAGGAGGATCAACTAAATCAAAAGCACTCATTTGACCAAAACTAACGATAGCTACTTCATTTGGAACAAGAACTTTACGTCGTTTCATTTCCCTTAAACCCGAAGCAGTTAAAAAGTGAGTTGCAAATACAATCCCATCAATATCATTTGAAGAATTGAGCATGATTTCAAATACAGCAGGCATTTGCTCGTCAAAAGTTTCGTAATTCAATTCATGCACAAAACCATCTTTTACTTCCAGCTCAAACTTCTTCATTGTTTGTTGATAACCCACCAATCGTTCGTGAATTGCCTCCAAGCCTGGTTTTAAAGTAATAAATCCAATGCGTTTCCGTCCCATCTTTACCAACTGCTCAACCGCCATTGCGACTCCACCCACATTATCAACACCAACAAAATTAGTTTCAATATCAGGATATCGTCTATCGATAAGCACAAAAGGAAAATTACTTTTCTTCAATCTCAATATATCTTCCTCATTCTGTTGAGTGGATGCAATAATCAAACCATCTACTTGTCTGTCGAGCATCGATTCAATTAGCTCCGACTCTCTTTCCTTACTTTCTCCAGTACTACTAAAAATAACATTATAGCCAGAAAGTCTTGCCTTGGTCTCTATTCTTCGTGCTATTCTTGCGTAGAAACTATCCGATATATTGGGTATCACTAAGCCAATCATATCGCTCTTTCCCCGACTTAAACCTCGCGCTAATTGATTGGCTCTGTAATTATTTTCTTCAGCAAACTTTATTATTGTTTCTTGAGTATCCTTACTAACCCGCTTTTCATCACCATGTCCATTAAGAACAATAGATATTGTTGATTTAGAGATATTTAATCTCTTAGACATATCTTGTAATGTAATTTTCTTCACGTTTCTAATTGTTTTGCCAAAGCGGTTAGGCAGATTATAATTTAAAAAGGCGAATTGCTCACCTTAAAATAAACCTGCCTTCCTACGTTTTTTAATGGCGCTAATATAGAGAGCATTTTCGACAAATTCAAGTTAAATAAAAAAAAACTCAAAAACGACCATACACTTTTCTAGCATCCGTTTCTTTTCCTCTTCTCAACAAAACTCAAGTTGCTTACTAACCGGCAGAAAAGAGCCAATGCAACCTACAATCATTATCATGAAAAAATCTAATACCAATAAAGAATCGCAAGAAAACTACAATGATTTTCTTCTAACCAGCTTAGTGGGAACACAATAAAAAACTCTTTCTGAGTTCATTACAAACTCAGCAACCTTCTTCCCCATCAAATTAAAATCTGTTGATATCACCGTAATACCTTTGTCTATATACTTTTTCATTGGAGTTTCGTTGTAGGAAATAAGCCCTACATCCTTTCCAAATTCGAATTTTTTCTCTCTAGCTTTGTCTAAAATTTTAACCATCGCACGATCACTTACTGAAAAATAGGCAGTCCCTTTTTTCACTTCGATGGCATCCATATTGGTACAAACAGAATGCTTAATCTTGTTTTGTTGGCAAAAACGATTAAAAAACTCCACTGTGTCATAGGAGTGGTAGGTATAATCTGGATACAACATGCAAAACTCTTTGTACTTAGAAATCTCTTTTATGCCCGATTGTAGGGAGGTTAAAACAGACTCACCAAAATCTTGAAATATCTGAGAATGTTGATCATCTGCATTAATATTCCAATCAATAATCATCACATTTTTTGGATCAAGCTTCTTTAAGCAAGTAGCTACTTTTGGATGATCGAAGTTCATAATAATGTATTTACTATACTTTCCGACGCTCTCTCGAATTTGAGATTTAAACACATCAATATTGTAGTGATGAAAATGAAGATCGACAATTACATTCGCTGCCAAATTTTTTCTGAAACTATCGTACAAAACCTCCTTGTATGCTTTAAATGTATCCAAAAACAAAAACACTCTTGTAATTTCGCCCGACACAAAATATCCTTTATTTGGAACCGACTCTATCACATTTCTTTTCTTTAATTCAGCATAAGATTTAAAAACGGTATCTCTCGACAAAGAACACTCTCTACACATCTCATTTACAGATGGTAAAACATCCCCAGGGTGCAAAATCTTTTGACTAATTGCATCCTGAAATGCTTGAATTAATTGTTTAAATTTCGGAATTGGAGAAGTACTGTCTGGTGTAAATTGGAAGGCTTTCATACGTAAGTCGTTCTAGTGTTCTGTTCTGTTATGGCTCGCAATATAGAAATAATAGCTAAAATTACAGTATTTTTCCTTTTATTTGTAGTGAAATAGAAACCATACATTTTCAATAATGATAAATAAGAATATAGAAGGAAGGAGCCCTTCGAGCATAGAAAAGTTCTTTTTGCACTTACACCCATCCAAAATAGATACCAGAGCCATTAAATTTAACCGCACCTTTGGGTTAGGTGGTGTTTGCGCCTTACTTTTTGTAATTTTATCGTTAACCGGATTACTACTTCGATTTTCGTATATCCCCACTGTTGAACATGCATACGATTCTATTTTAGGCTTAAAATACAATACTATTTTTGGTCAATTTATTCGCAACCTGCACCATTTATCAGCCAAATTTTTAATTGTAGCATCTTTTCTTCATTTAGTCCGAGTTTACTACAGCCAATCTATTTTCAATAAACGCGGTGAAAATTGGATTTACGGATTATTGATGCTGTTTCTGGTGTTAGCATCTAGTTTTACCGGATACCTTTTACCATGGGATCAGCTTGCCTATTGGGCGATCACAGTAATTACCCAAATTATCGAATACATTCCTTTTATAGGTCATTCGCTGGCGTATCTTGTGCGTGGAAGTGACACCGTAGATGGAAACACACTGCTCAACTTTTACACCTTACATACCGGAATTCTCCCTTTACTCTTTATTTTCTTAATGAGTATGCACTTTTGGTTGGTACGAAAAGCAGGAGGTGTTGCTTTACCTAAGCGAGACGAAATACAAAAAGTAGATGTTATTCCCAATTTGGTTTCCAAAGAAATTATGCTTGCCAGTATTGTTATTGCAGCATTGTTTTTAATAGCTGTTTTTTACGATGCACCACTGCTCGATCAGGCCAACCCATTAAAGAGTCCCAACCCAAGCAAAGCTCCCTGGTATTTTCTAGGAGCTCAGGAGTTACTCCTACATCTTCATCCATTTTTTAGTGCTGTAATAATACCTTTTGCAACAGCTCTATTCTTTTTTGGACTGCCATATTTTAAATACAATAATTTAAATATAGGAGTTTGGTTCAATTCTCCTTTGGGCAAAAAAATTACCATTCAATCGGGAGTTATCGCCTTTGTTTTTACATTTGTATTAATTTATTTTCTAGAACATTTTCTACATTTCGATTTATGGTTGTCTAACTGGCCAAGTATTATCTCAACAGGTTTTATTCCTGTATTATTATATGTAGTTCCAGTTGCCATTTATCTATTATTTTGGCATAAAAAACATCAGGCCAATCGTACCGAATTAATTATGGCCTGCACAAGTATAATACTATCATCTTATATAAGCATGTTGCTTATTTCTTTGCTATTGCGAGGAGAAGGAATGTTGATGATTTTTTAAAACATTAAAGTCCACAATGAAATTAAACAGACGAAAATTTATTACGCGATTACTTGTAGCGGTTGCGTCGATTGAAGCTTTATTCTTAATAAAAGGAAGTGTAAATAAGGTTGCCAGTGCATCTGCAACAAACAATTTATTTAACGCTGGCAAGGCATCTTCATTCGATACGAACAAACTATATCCTTTTTTAACTGGTCAATTCTTTCTGAAACGTTTCGAAGATGGTGGATTTTTAGCAATGTCCTTTAAATGTACCCATTTAGGATGCGTAGTAAATACAAATTCGCAAACTGGCGGATTTAATTGTCCTTGTCATGCCTCACAGTTTAATAAATTTGGAGAAGTTTTATCGGCACCAGCCACACGACCATTGGATTACTTTCCTATTACCATTGAAAAAGGAGAATTACTAATTGACACCAAAACTCCAATTAGAAGAAGCTCTTTCGACAAATCTCAGTTAACCTACGTATAAAATGGAGAATCGTAAAAAAACAGAACGAATCAGCTTGTTGGCAGCAGTAGCCACCATAATTTCGATTCCCTTGTATTTATTAGTAAATACTTATGGTGCAACCACCGAAACAAGTGAAGAAGCACAATATGTTGGACGAGAAACCTGTATAGAATGTCATTTAAATGAATACAACGATTGGGTAGGTTCAGATCATGATAAAGCCATGGATCATGCCAATGATTCAACTGTTTTAGGTAATTTCGACAATCAATCGCTTGAATACAACGGAATGGTTCATAAGATGTACAAAAAAGACAATCGTTTTTTCGTACAAACCGATGGGGAATCAGGCAAACTGGAAGAATTTGAAATTAAATATGTATTTGGATACTATCCCTTGCAACAATATTTGGTAGAATTTGATAGAGGTCGCATGCAAACTCTTCCGCTTACTTGGAATTCGAAAGACAGTGTTTGGTATCACATGTCGACCCAAGTGTATAAAGATGAAATAATAGAACACGATAACTGGTTACATTGGACCAATCAGGCTCAGAACTGGAATGGAATGTGTGCCGATTGTCACTCTACTAATTTAGTGAAAGGCTACGATTCCAAAACCGATACTTACCATACTACCTGGAGCGAAATAGATGTAAGCTGTGAAGCCTGTCACGGACCAGCATCGAAACATTTGGAGTGGGCAGCTAAGGCTGATTATGCTCGAGATGAACACAATAATTTTGGATTGATTGTAAAAACAAGTGGTATTGACAACAAAGAATACGTCGATTTATGTGTGCGTTGCCATGCCCGACGAGGTTCTTTATCCGATTTTAAGCACAGTGCAGATATCTATAATCATACCATTCCTAATTTACCTAACGGCGAAAATTACCATATTGACGGTCAGATATTAGATGAAGATTACGTTTACGGTTCATTTACACAAAGTAAAATGTATATGAGAGATGTAAAATGCAACGACTGCCATAACGTTCATAGTACCAAACGATTATTTGAAGACAACCGTTTATGTACGCAATGCCACAGAGCGGATGATTACGACACCAAAGCGCATCATTTTCATCAATTAAAAGGCGAAGCAGGCAATGCTGTTATTGCTGATGATGGGGTGAAATTTGAAGTAGGTGATGGTGCACGATGTATTAACTGCCACATGCCCGCACAATTTTACATGGGCCCCGACTACCGAAACGATCACAGTTTTAGAATTCCTCGTCCCGATTTAACACAAACATTAGGAACTCCCAATGCGTGTAACCAATGTCATGCCGATAAATCGACCCAATGGGCTGTTGATTACGTAAATAAATGGCATGGAATAAGTCGTCCTTCGCAATATGGAGTTGCCTTTAAAGAAGCCCTTACCGGAAGTCAGGCAGGCTTTGATGCTTTGGTACACATTTACAATGATGAGGTATATCCTGAGGTTATCCGGGCAACGGCAATTCGCTTACTTGGTGTTCATTATCAAAAAAAGAGCAAGGATATTTTATACGAAGCTTTGAATAATTTTAATGGTCATATTCGTTACAATGCCCTTCAAAATCTTTTAATGGATGATCAAAAATCGTTCAATATTGTCTTGGGAATGCTAAACGATCCAACCAAAGCCATTCGTGTTGAATGTGCCACTAAATTAAATACAATTAGCAAAGATCAAATACCTGCAAAATATAACGAACAGCTTCAACGAGCCGAAAAAGAGTACTTAGAAGCTTTGGAGTATAGTGCCGATTTTCCATCGGGAAAATTTAATCTGGCTAATTTTTACTACAACAGTAAACAAACCGAAAAAGCAGAGGAATTCTACAAAAGAGCTTTGAAACAGGATCCTGAGTTGCATCCTATTAAAATAAATTTAGCCATATTATATAACAACAAAGGCGAACATGAAAAAGCCGAAATATTGCTAAAAGATTATTTGAAACATATTCCTACCGATGGTGCTACCACTTTCACGTATGCGCTGTTTTTATCGGAACGACAACGCTACGAAGAGTCGATGACTTATTTACTGAAAGCAGCCAAACTATCGCCCGAGAATCCAAGAATTTTCTATAATATAGCGATGATGTATGATTTTAGAAATAATTCGAAAGAGGCCGTTAGTTATTTAAAAAATGCCATTAGCATTAATCCTGAAGATCAGAATTATTATGTGGCGCTGTTAAATTTGCATGTAAAATATCAGCAAACTAAAGAATCGAAAACGGTAGCCAAACAAATACTCGAAAAATTCCCTTCTATTCCTGATAAAGCGAATATTGAAGCAATTCTAAAGCAATAGAATTAAGAAGCCCTGAAATATGAAAAAAGACCCAAACGGGTCTTTTTTTTTGTATGTATATTTTTCTTCGCACTAGTAACTAGTAAGTTGCAGAAAACCATTTTTTTTTGGCTGTATTGTGATGCCTAAAAAGTGCTTACTTAAACATGTTCAGAATAATGAGCTGGATTAACCAGTTCGCGGTATTTATAAACTATTTTCTTAAAATCCTCCCAGGTATCTCGCTTAAGAGCTGGGTTACGCAACAATGCTGCAGGATGAAAAACAGGCATCACCAATCGATTTTCCCACTGGATCCAGTTGCCACGGATCTTCGTAATTTTTAAACTATCATCATTTAACAGCCTTTTTAGTGCGGTTGCTCCTAAGGGAACAATAATTTTAGGATTAACCAACTCTATTTGCTCATACAAATAAGCAATGCATTTGTCGACCTCCTCCTCTTTAGGAACCCGATTACCAGGTGGTCGGCAACGAAGTATGTTACTCAAAAAAACGTGTTCCTGTCTGGTAAACCCACATGCCAGAAGTATTTTATCGAGTAGCTGTCCTGATTTCCCAACAAAAGGACGCCCAATTCTATCTTCATCGGCACCCGGAGCTTCTCCAATAATTAATATGTCGGCATTAGGATTTCCTTCGCCCCATATTGCATGATTTCTTGTTTTGGATAGATCGCATGCCGTACAATTTACTATTCGTTCTTTTAATCGTTCCATATCTAAAAGTTAAATAGTATTCCTCGTTTTATTCCTCATTGCAAGCACAATATCATATGGAATTAGCATATTTCCAAACCCATTTCCCAAATCTACTCCAGGTTTTCTAGTGCCATGAAAATCAGAGCCACCAGTCAGCAACAAATCATATTTTGCAGCTATTGCCGTAAATTGTTTCACCTGAGCCTTGGTGTGAGTCGTATAAATTGCTTCTACCCCATTTAATCCCATAGATGCAAGTTGCCCAATCAACTTATCTAAAGCCATCATTGACAAGCAATACTCTAGCGGATGAGCTAAAGAAGTAATACCTCCATATTTGGCAACAATTTTTATTGCTTCCCCGGGACTTCCTAAGCTATTGCGCAAGTCTACCTCTACATTTTTAATAATTGCAGTTCGTTCCTCCTGATTTTTATCGATAAAGTAGGCTAAAATATGAATCCCATAAACCAGTCCCATGCCCGAAGCAGAGATTTCCATGCCAGGAATTAATTCGATTGGAAGTTGTGATGCTGCGATATACTCCAATGCCTCTGGTATGCCCTTCATGGTATCATGATCGGTAATTGCAATGGCCGAAAGTTTCTTTTTTACTGCATAATCAACAAGTTCTTTAGGAGTATAAGATCCATCCGATGCACTTGTATGAATATGTAAATCAATAGTTTTCATGATATTTTATTTTTTGAATATGAGCAATTGCTGCTGCCGGATCATTATTATTTGTAAAATCTTTATCAAATAAATTAGTAACCAATGCATTTGACATTTTACTGAAAATCATATCGTGGCCAACACACAAGCCCATAGAAATATTTAAATCGGTATTTTTCTTGTTTAAAAAATCGGCTTGTCCTGCCGGATTACATAGAATTCTACCGCCAATTCCTCCAATAATATCTCTCTGCGCAATTCTTCCATACTTACAGTCGATGGTATAAACATCAAAATATTGCGAAAAGTATTGCTTTAGTATTTGAGCTTCGTTCGAAAATGTAATGCAATGAGCAATTCCAATTCGCTCAAAATGAATCCCGCGTGCAAAATTCATTATTTCTTCAATGCGATTGGAACTCATACTTGTAGTCTCAAAATTGACTTTCATTACTTTTCGAAATTCTTCTGTATACAAATTCTTCATTCTATTTTTACTAGTTTAGAGTACTTAAAAAAGTTTGTAATCAATGTTCTTAAATAGCGTGCAAATCGAAGGACTTTTTAATAGTGCTATTTTATATTTAGGGAGTATTTAGGTGTTATTAGAAATAACCTGAGTACAAATATAATGAGAATATTCTCATTTCAAAAAATAAAACAAAACCCCTTCATCTGTTTTAGAATGGCTTAACACAAGTCGTTAAGCCACTTATTTACAAATTGTGTACTAAACAAATTTCACCTACTCCCAACTAAAATCGTTGTAAAACACAACCGATACTTTAATAAAACTGTAAACCGATAATACATTCGTAGTTTCTAAAAAAAAACTCTCCGCCAGACAAGATGTGCCTAGGGAGAGTATTTAGATTTTTTTTTACCAAAGAGAACCATATGAAGAATTCACTTTGAACCTCTTAATTCCTTTTATTGTATGCTATATTTTTGCTTTGTTTATTCAAAAACTCCTTCTATTCCTCCATTTGTTCCATCAACTCTTTCATTGTTTTTCTTTTAAAGTTAACAGTCTCGGCAGGTAAGCTAAACTTATCAGCAGATGGCATCGCTTGAGTAATTTTAGTGATTTCCTTCACCTTCATTTTTGTACCATCCAAAGCATTTGGCTGAAGCGTGCACACCACAACAGGAATATTCCCATTAACCCAGACCGCTCCGGCGTCTTTTGCATTATTCATTCTAGGTATAAATTGAACCATTTTTTCCCACATGTGCTTCACCATTATCGTTAAACCCATAGTATCTTCCGAAGCCCAAACTACCATAGAGGACTTATTATTTTCTAATAAATATTCCTTACATTTTCGTCCATACTTAGTCATTTCTCGACCCATTGCAGTAGTTTTTATGCTAGTTGGCTGTAGCTTCTTTTCCCTTTTCATTTCCATCTCCATTGCCATTCTTACCTGTGCTTGCTCTTCAGGTGGCAAGTCTGCAATCTCCTCTTCCATTTTTGCTAACATAGTATTCTGCAAGCCGTCTAAATTATCCTGAAAACCCACAATATCCTCATTCGTAAACTCATGAATCTCCTTCTGTCCCCAAGAAACTACATAAAAAACACCTTCACTATAATTATAAATCATTGTGACTTTTCCTTCACCTTCTATAACACCATCCAAAGAAAAATTTTCGCCATCCAAATAAATTGTAGACAGATACACTTCAATATCCCCAACTTTTTTTGAAGCATCAAGATCTTTTAGTTTACTTTCAGAAAGTTCAAGAAAGTAATCAGCTTTATCAGCAATATTAACAAACTCCTTATTTGCCGGAAGTAACTGGTGATTGATAGGAATTTCATACGTGATCTGTTCAATAATAAACTGAGCCTGCAATAACACACTAAACCCAAACATGAAACCAATCAGTAAAAACATTTTCAACTTACGCATACAAACCTCCTATAAATTTAAGATAAATTAAACATTAATATAATTATTATGACAAAGGTAATTCTTCTATCTAAAAAAGCAAATCGTGAAAATATGTTTTATTTTACTTTCGGACATTTAAAAATAGAACAACAACTAATACACTGATATATTGCTGTTTTTATTTTTTTAAGAAAACAATAATTAGAGAAGCTCTACCGATAGATCACCAGCTTTATCACTAATAGAACAATGGTATCTATCCAACACATAGCAATAGTTTTTACCCAAAAATAGACAGGGTAGATTATAAAGAAAAATGGAAATAATACATCACCCTTTCAGGGCTTTATTTTGAGTAGTTACCAATTCGATAAAGTAATTTGTAATAGCACACTAATTACGCCCACTTCACCTACTCTCAAAACCAACAATACATTTTGGATTAAATAAAACTCCCCGTTGAACTGAATGCGCCAACGGGGAGTTTTTCGATGTTTTATGCGGCAAAAAGCAGAAGTGTTTTTTACCAAGGAGGGCCATTTATTATACTAGCTTTAAATTTCCCAATTCCTTTAATTATAGTCTATTTTTTACGAGTGTTTATTCAAATCCTTCTTCCATTCCCTGCAACAATTCCTGCATTTCTCCCATCATCTCTTTAAAAGAGCTTCTTTGGAACCCAACCGCCTCGGCAGGTAATATAAACTTATCGGCAGAAGGCTTAGTTTTAGTAATTCGAGTAATTGCTTGCACCTCAATTTCGGCTCCTTCCATCCCATTTGAATGGTAGCTTCGAGTTTCAACAGGTATTTTTCCAGCAATAACTTCCCATTCGTCTCTCTCCTCCTCTTCCATACCAGGAAAAAGTTCGGCTAACTTTTCCGACATACTTTTTACTTTTGCAAGCAATCCCATGGTATCTTCTGCAGCCCAAATAACCATCACATCCTCTTCGTCTTCCACAAAATATTCCGAACACTTTTGTCCGTACTTTACCATCTCCCTGCCTGTTGCCGTAATTTGTTGCTTGTTGTTATTTTGCGTTGCCATTTTTGCCTGTTCCTGCAGTTCGGGTGGCAGTTGCTCCATTACCTTTAGCATTGCTGCATTTACCCCTTTCTGAATGCCTGCCATATCCTCATCCGAAATCACATAAATTTTCTCCTGAGCCCAAATAACATAGTAAATAATGCCTTTATTCTGATTGAAAATTACGGTAGTTTTTCCTTCCTCTTGCGAGCTGCTTTCAACAGTAAAGTTATCGCCGTCGATATAAATTGTGGATGCAATCATCTCTATATCTCCAAATTCTTTTTGAGACATATCTCTTAATTTACTATCCGAAACTTGCAGAAAAAACCGAGCCTCTTCAATTGGATTCTCTAACTCCACATCTTCTGGAACCAGCTCGTAGTTAAGAGGAATATTGTACTCTAACTGTTCAATAATATATTGTGCTTGCAATGTTATACTATACACGCTCACAATACCAATGAGCAATACTAATTTCAACTTATTCATACAAAATCTCCTCAAAATTTAAATTATCAATATTTATTCTGATAAAATCAAAAGCGAGTCCTTCCTCCTAAATATCAGCCCTATAAAATTAAATCTTATTTGCCGTTTCAACAAAAAAAACAAATTGCTAAACCAGTTGATTTACAGAGTTTATTATTTTAAAAATCGATAACAATTAGAATGCATCTAGATAATCCCGTCAGTTTTATCCCAAATAAAGAACTAGCAAATATCCAATAAACTGCAATGGAATCTGCACCAAAATAAATAAAGTCAAAATGGCATTTATAGCAAATAGTCAGTGTCAAAATGGCAAACCTAACATTTTTATGGCTCCCCCTAAATTGCCACACCTTACAACACATAAAACTCTTAAATACTACTACTTAGCACACCAAAACCAGACTCCTCCCCTTTAGTTTGGCATCTAATTTGATCGAATTAAATCGAATCGCGATTCGAATATTTTTACAAATTAATTTTTATTGATTTTATAACTAATAAAGTAAAATTTAGGAGGATTTAATCATGACACTAGTAAAAAGAAATTCTGACAATTTGTTCCCATCCTTGTTTGACAATTTCTTTTCAAGAGACTGGATGGATTGGAACAATTCGAACTTTTCGAATACCAACACCACATTACCTGCGGTAAATGTTCGTGAAAATGAGAATGAGTACATTATTGAAGTAGCCGCTCCGGGAATGAAAAAGAGTGATTTCAAAATTAATTTAGACAACAATCAGCTTAATATTTCATCGGAACAGAAAGAAGAGAAAGAAGTAAAAGAGCACAGATACTCGCGTAAGGAGTTCTGTTATCAATCTTTTCACAGGTCGTTTCAACTGCCGATAGATCGTGTTGACAGCACTACTATTTCGGCTAAATACGAGGAAGGAATTTTGAGTATTCATCTGCCTAAAAAGGAAGAAGCAAAACCAAAACCTTCTAGAAGCATCTCTATTGTCTAATAAAACAGGCAATTAACTACATATATACTTTGTGAGAGGGAATCCCTCTCACAATCAATTAAAATCAAAAGTGATTTCAATAATGCTGGAACATCAGAAATTTGTTTTAAAATCGGTTTCGGGACAAGACCATTTATTTCGCAAAGAGCTCCTGAAATCGTTAAACTGGTTAAACGGGAGTGAACAAATTGAACTGTTTAACTGGTTAAAAAGCAACTCTTATTTTTCTAACGAGGATTGTGTTAAGGAGGTATTTAATCATTTATTTTTTAAAATTGGAGCCTAACACAAATCTAATTTATCGAACTCCTAATGAGTTTAATTTCTAAAACAATACAAGAGTCTGTAACCTACCAGTTGCAGACTCTTTGTTTTTACACTTATCAACTAACTTTTTAAACTAGTAATATGCGATGCAATTAGTTCCCAATCTTTTTTGGGGAGCCCTATAAAAGTGAATACGGTTTCGATAGTGCTACAAACATGAACATGAATTTTCAGGTCTTTTTTTAAGAAATCAAAGCCCATTGCTGTTGTTACCTGATTTGGCGTTTCGGTAAGCATAGCAGATTTTCTGGTGCCCTTATATTTTTCATTCTCGGAAATAAGCTTAACGTATTTGGCAATTTCTTTAATTTCCAATTGAAATTCAATATCTCTAAAATCATGAATAATATTAAAATTTGGATGGTAATCTTTATCCTCCCCGACCTTCTCCTTAAACGCGATTAACTCATCAACATTAAACTTCCCGTTATAGGATTCAATAATCAATGAATGATCTGCAATAATTTGATATGCTAACTTTTTTTTCATATGATTATTATTTGATTTTTAGGTGCCATATGGAACTTACCATGTTGGAATAATCATCTCCCTGTGTGTCAAAACACCTTTGACATGGACGTTTCATATGATTATTATTTGTTTTTTAGTTGCCATATGGAACTTACCATGCTGGAATAATCATCTCCCTGTGTGTAGAAAGCTTTATACATGGACGTTTCATACTTATTTAACCGCCTTAAAAACAAGCTTTTCAATTTCTCTTAGTTTGCAGCTATATGGAAATATAACTGCACTTAAAACAAATGTGCCGCTGCGATAAATCGCAACGGCACCAAACCCTAACCTATGTAAAATATAAGTGATGAACCATCACCCGTACTTTCCTTTTTAACAAGCTACTCCTGCCATAACTTCATAGTAGCTTCTACATCTAAAGCTGCTGCAAGAATCGATATTGGATGTTCTACCTTTTTACTAGTGGACATTTCAATTTGCCATTTACAAGTTTCACAATCCGTAGCAACAAAATCTACATCCGAACCATCAATCTGATCGAAAAGAGGTTTTCCAACCCCTTGAGCAGTTTCGTAATTTTCTTTCTTAAATCCGTAAGTTCCTGCAATACCACAACATCTCGATTCTAAAGCCATAAAATCAACTCCCGGTATCATTTTTAACAGCGAAGTGGAATAAATAGACCAACCCAATTTCTCCATATGACAAGGCGTGTGGTAAGCAATCCGTTTCTTATAGTCTTTTTTAAACACAAGCTTCAGATCTCCAGAATCGATTAATCGAAATAGGAAACGAGTTGCTAATTCGCTTTCGTCGCGAATTTCTTCATTTTTCACTCCCAATAAATGCGGATACTCATCGCGAATGGTGAATATACAAGTAGATGAAGTAGAAATTACAGGTCTTTTTAGTCCGACAATCGATTTTTTAAACGCTTCGACATTATGACGTGCCTGCTTAGTAGCCTGATTAATAAGACCATTGGAAATTAAGGCAACTCCACAACACTTTTCTTTTTCGAGCAAATGCACACCATAACCTGCTGCATTCATAATTTTGATTAAGTCTTTGCCCTGTTGTGGAAAATTATAATTTACATAGCAACCATGAAAGTAGCTAACGTGCTTCTTAAAATCATTCTGTTTTTTTGCCGCATATCTTTTGTACCAAGTTTCAAATCTCATTCCAGCATATTTCGGAAATATACGATGATGATCGATTTTCAGTACCCCATCCATAATTTGGCGCACCGGTTTTAATGCAACAATAGGATTCACAATTGGAGCAAAAGTACTTGCCATTGTTCCAACAATATCTGTATTTGCAAGAATCATATCTCGTAATTTTGGCTTTTTCTTACTATGTTTGATTCTTGCCAACTGAATAATATCTCCAATTTTCACTCCGTGCGGACAAGCTACCTCGCAACGCTTGCAGTTCATACACAAACTTAAGGCTTCATCAAAAAAATTGGGATCCTTTAAGCGCAACCGCTCCCCATCTGGTCCCGACTGCTTCGGTCCCGGATAATCTGGATTCACCTCTAGAACAGGACAATAAACCGTACAAATAGTACACTTTACGCACTGTTCAAAATTATTATCGCTTATATTGAATGGTTCAAATATCTCCTTTTTCATTGTCCTGTTATTTTAAAAGTTGCTCCGCTACATGCAAGGAAGTTAATAAGCTAATTCCCGCTCCACTTCCTTCCTTAAGTGCATTTGCTCCTCCAAGTACCGAACCCGCTACATATAAATTCTCAATTGTTTTTCCGTTCCTCAAAGCACGAAAATTACTATCGGTTTTCACGCCATAATGCATGTAAGGCTGATCGTTAAAAAACTTACTGTCGAGCCATTTATTATTATCGGTATCTCCGTCGATATCCAGTCCTAATATAGGTTCGTATAACTTATCGCGAGTAGCAACAATCCCTTTGCTATAAAAGCTTCCGCTTGCCAAAATAAATTGATCCGCTTCTAACTTAATATCTGCATGATTATTCGTGAAAATTGCGAGTAGCTTATTATTTTCTATCACTCCGTCTTTTACATTATCGCCTAAAAAATAGGTGCCACCAAGAGCTTCGAATCGTTTACGAAGCAATATCTGACTGCGAATGCCTGGAACCGATGGAGGAATTGCCGGCAATAATACCACTGGTTTATTTACTTTCGCCTTAAGTGCCGTTGCAATATTTTTTGTGAACAAACCAAATACTGCCGGCAAAATTACTACTTCAAAACCTTCGCTAAGCTGATTCACTTTTTGAGCAAATTCTTCAAGCGCATTTCCCTGATCGAATACTTTTGCAATATTAGTAGAACGCATTTCGCTTGGGTTGCGGCGAATTGCCTCAAACTCCTTCATTGCAAAATTTTTAATTTGCGATTCAACATTAAATTTCTTCAGTCCATCCTGAATAAATAAGGTGTGAAAATCAAGAAAACCACTAAAATTTAAGATGGCTGCCTTTTTCCATGGAAAAGCATTTTTATTTTCGAAAGGAGTAAAATCATCAATAGTTAACCAAGTAGGTTTCATAATCCCCATAGGAGTTAACACAAAATGGTTTTTAGTTGCAATTCCAAAAAACTTTAAGCCCGCGCGCTCTAATAATTCAGGAGCTTCGGTAGCCAAACGGGAAATATTATCCACTCCCACCCGCTGATAAGGATGCGTAGCTGCCAAACTTGCCATACTCTCTATTGGATTCACCACTTCCTCGCCATGAACCCGTCCTAGTAAATCGAATGAACCAGAAAAGAAATGGATCGCACTTTGTCCTGATGAAATAATGGCACATTTACGACCCTGCTCTGCCAATTTAATTCCACAAGTGAGTCCACTTAACCCACCACCTATAATAATGTTATCGAATTTCATACTAATCCTCTCCTTAATTATTGTCTGGTTTCAACCCGTATATGCCTTCATAAATCCACGAAGTAAATTGAATTTCGTTGATTCCTTCGCCCCATGCAATTGGCGCCATTCCCTTCCATCGTTCCTGCAGAAAATTCGCCAAATCATCTTTTGCTTTGCCTGGTTTATCAGACGATTCGCAAAGAAGACCTGCTGCTCGGCAAGCGCATAATTCGCCCTGACAAGTTCCCATACCTACGCGAGTACGACGACGTAAATCAATCAAATTATTTACATGCAATTCTTTAATAGCATATCTTACTTCGCCAATAGATACTCCTTCGCACTCGCAAACCAAGGCATCATCATTACTTCCTCCATTAGAAGTTTTATGAGCTAAAGACCCATGTCGGTCCTGTGCTGACTTATGAGAAATACTTGAAGTAGAATATATTTTTTGGCTGGCATTATTTAAAGACAAATCACTTTTTTCGGATCCCGGTAATGGTTTAACAGCTGTCTCGCATTTTTTGTCGACAGAAAGCTTTTTACAGATTAAATCGGTAGCTTCTTCGGCCATTAAACGGTAGGTCATTAATTTACCTCCAGTAATGGTAATAAAGCCCGAAAGTCCGTCACGTTCCTTATGATCCAACAATACAATTCCACGACTAATGCTTCTTCCGCTGGGATCATTATCGGCAGCGACCAAAGGTCGTACTCCCGCATAAGCACGAAGAATACGAGTAGTAGCTAATGCGGGAGAAAGTTTTACTCCCTCTCGAATCAGCACATCCACATCCTGTTTAGAAACAAACATGTTATCAATTTGATCGTACGGAATATGCTCCGAAGTAGTACCAATCAAACAAATAGTATCGCCTGGTACCAAAATATCTGCATTAGATGGTTTCCTGCAACGATTAATCACCATTTTATTTACTCGGTGACCAAAAATAAGCAAGGAGCCTTTTGCAGGAAACATATTGATATTAACACCGGCAAGACTTGCAATATGATGTCCCCAAATACCTCCGGCATTCACAATTACTTTTCCGTAATAACTTATATTTTCTTTTTTTGCATGATTGAACAATTCCACGCCAACAACCCGATCCTGCTGTTTTACAATTCCTATTACTTCATGTTGAGTTAAAAGATCGGCACCATTAATTTTAGCATCCAAAGCATTCGACATGGTAAGACGAAAAGGATCAACCGAACCATCTGGAACCTTCACGGCTCCAATTAAATTCGGATTGACCGACGGTTCCATTCGTCGTGCAAAATCCGGATCGAGAATTTCAGTAGCAATACCAGCACTTTTACAAGCATCTACAAATTGAGATTGAAAAGAAAGTTCATCTTCCGGTAGTGTAATAAACAATCCATCATTTTCTTCCACGCAATGGTTTGCAATGCGTCGCAAAATCATATTTTCCTTAATACATTCGGCTGCAGACTCGTGATCTGTTACTGCGTATCGTGCTCCACTATGCAACAAACCATGATTTCTTCCGGTAGCACCAGTTGCAAAATCATGACGCTCTACCAGCAAAACACTTAGTCCGCGCATCGCACAATCTCTCGCCGTACCAGCACCGGTGGCTCCTCCCCCAATGATGATTACATCGTATTCTTTGGATTTGTTCTTGTTCATGATGAATTCTATTTTTTCGACATCTAATATTCAATTGGTACAACAACTCCTCAAAACCCCCTCTACATCTCCAGTTGTAAACCAATTACCAATTATTCACTCAGCAAATATAAAAACATTTACCTAGCAATACAAAGTACATACCATCTAAATGTATTTTGTATTGCAAAAAAGACTCATTTTAAATACCCGGAAAAATATAAGAACTAGTCTATACAAAAGAAGAATTGCTGGATACACGCATAAAAAAAGAGGCTTTATCACATTTGATAAAGCCTCTTTTTTTAGTTCAAAGAACCTATACTTTCTCTACTTTTTTAATTCCCCGTCGGTTAAAAATTATCCGATAACGGCGATAACTTGTTTGATTATCAAGTTTAAAACGAAGGATCATATTCACGAAATAAACTTTTTCGCCAGATATTTTCTCAAAGGTATCCTCGTTTAAATAGTAAAGTGGTATTTCCGGATTATCCATTTTTTGGATGAAATTCGAAACATTAAATCGAATAATATCAACCACTCCGGTAATATTATAGTCTCCGTAAGAATTATCTAAAGCCACTCGATCCAAACGAAGCAATTTACGATAAAAGATAATTTTCTCGCCAACGCCCCTGCTTTCTACATCCACTATTCGAGATCGATCGCGATGTTTCATTACCCGCGTTGGCACACTTTCTTCAGGTACAAAATCGAAACTTTCTTTACACCAACCAATTTTCTCATTCCCTTTCACCCGAATAACACTCTTATGATCGAAGAAACGTTTGTTTATTTTTCCGACCAAATAAAGGCGACTAAGATCCTTGATTCTATCTTTAAGCATGTAAATAATTACCAAAGCCACAAATAATGGCATGGTTAAAGTCCCCAAACTTTTCTGAAAAATAAAGGTAAGAGAAGCTCCAAAAATCATTGCCAAACCGGCAGCCAAACTATACAATAGTTGCATGGCTAAAACTCCTTCTTTTTTCTTTCTGGAATTCAGCAATAATTGACCTTCGAAATATTTCTTAAAAGCGCCTCTTCGATGCACCAACCATCGATTTCTATCGTTGGCTTTTTGCTCTACAACCAGATAACCCATACTTTTTTTGTAGGCAATTTCTTCTCGAATCAAATTAAGGATTTCCTCCTTGCTCTGCTCAAAATCGGAATGGTGTAACTTTTGCAACCCCCGATGCAAATAAAAAGAGTGTTCTTCGAACTGATTGCTCATAAATTCATCACCAAACAAATAGTAATCGAACATTTCCTTTTGAATGGTAGGCACATTTACAATTCTGCGCAAATCGCGATAATGGCGTCCAATTTTTTTAACATTGGAAATGTATTCACTAATAAGGTAAAGTCGATCCCTAAGCAATTCATTTTTTAAAATGTGCTGTATTTCTCTGCGTAGCGCCGATCTTGTAATAATATGAAACATTCGAATATGGTACTCATAATTCGCTTCATTTTTAGAACTAGACTCATTGGCCAGCTTATAAAAAGCCTCCTCTAAATGATGAAAAACGGAATGTTCTCCGAGTGCAATTTCGCGCAACAAATACGTCGGCGTAATTAGTCGAATGTTAGAATTAAAATCGTTGTAAAAGTCTTCTTTTTTGTAAGTTGAAGAATTAATATCCAAACCGCTAGGAATAAAAAGCCAAGTTTTAATAGAAAACTCACTTACTTTTTGATCCTTTCGAGGCTCATACCCCAATTTAATTTCTACGGAAAATTTATCATGAACTTTTACAATTTCATTTATCATACGCACTTTAATATATTATTTAGAAGTTAGGGTAATTAAATGCAAAGGTACTTATTTCTCAATGATCTTTAACAGGATAAACAGCCTATTTTAGATGGTGTCGCGAAGATATCGATTGCATAAACTGAATATTTTTCATTCTAA
Organism: Labilibaculum filiforme; assembly: GCF_002843315.1. GTDB lineage: Bacteria > Bacteroidota > Bacteroidia > Bacteroidales > Marinifilaceae > Labilibaculum > Labilibaculum filiforme. The sequence continues at coordinate 117,256 of NZ_MVDD01000002.1, forward strand.
GTATCCATTTTTTGGGGATGAACTTTTCAAGAAAATCTCACATAATTTTAAAATCCCCCCATCAGTCCCAACTATTTTTATGCCTAAAAAGCAAGCTTATTTACAAGTAAAAGCACAAAATACCCCACAAAAAAAAGCGTTTAGACCTTTCTACAAAACCTATCGAATGCTTACTTTAGCTACTTGTGATTTTTAATCACAAACAAATCAAAACAGAAATAAGAAACTTATAGCTATCTCCTACAAAATCAATACAATCATGAGAAAAAAAATTCTATTTTTACTATTCATCAGCTGCACACTTTTTGCTGGTGCACAGGATGTAATCGAGTTAGAATTCGAAAAATCGAATGCCATAGCATGGAAAGGAAATGAGAAAGAGTACTACTCTGAGGCATGGTCGACAGAAGTTGTTACCAATGTATCCAAACCAAGCATGCTAGTTTATAAGCCAGCCACGGGAAGCAACTGTGGTGCAGCGGTAATCATTGCTCCTGGCGGAGCTCTTTATGCGCATAGTATTAATAGTGAAGGTAGAGAGGTTGCAAAATGGTTAGCAAAAAACGGAATTACCGCTTTCGTATTAAAATATCGTTTGGTACCAACAGGAGAGGATGCTGTTGCTGAAATTAGCGAATTATCCCGAACCAATAAAGCAAAAATTAGCCAAGAAGTAGCCAAAATAATGCCTCTCTCCATTGCCGATGGATTAGCGGCCATCTCCTATGTAAGAAATCATGCAAATGATTATGAAATCGATCCAACTAAAATTGGTTTTATGGGCTTTTCGGCAGGAGGAGCTGTTACCATGGGCGTAGCCTATAACTTTACTGATGAGAACAGACCCGATTTTTTAGTTCCGGTTTATCCGTGGACTACAGAAATGCCTGTGCAAGCGCCTCAAAAAAATGCTCCACCAATGTTAATTGTTTGTGCCTCTGATGATCCTTTGGGTTTAGCTCCTGGATCTATTGAATTGTATCAATCGTACCAGAATATAGGCTTAAACGTTGCCTTGCATATGTACTCGAAAGGTGGCCATGGGTTTGGAATGCGAAAAAAAGGCTTAGCAACAGATCGTTGGATTGAACGCTTTTACGACTGGGCAGTTGTGGAAGGATTTGTTGCGAAATAACGAACTAAGTTTAAATAAGAAGCTATGTATCCCTATCACAATAAAATAAAGCAACGAATTAACAACAATGAATTAGTACGCTATGAGTACGTTGAAAAATACAAAAACATTGCTTCTTGCATGCTCTTACATTTTACTACAGAACCTAAAATAAGACCGATTCGCGAACATCGTTTCAAAGAATACGAGGAGCTTTTTTATAAAATTACAAAAGGAAAATAAAGTCAAACAGAAAAGGCTACCCAAATTGAGTAGCCTTTCTATTTTCTTTTCGTTTTTTATTATTCTGAAATTAACTTGCAAAATTCCTGAATGATTAACTTGGTACTTTCGTCGGTATCGTAAACCGAATACCAACCTTGAAACTCATGAGGCGGATCGCCAATTAAGTCATCACCCGTTTTCCAAACTGCTTTAGGAATTCGAGGTCTTCCCTCGCCTGCCCAAGCCCAAAAATTTGCTCCTGCCAAATTTTCTTCTTTCGATAGGCTCAAAACCTTATTGAATATGTACTTGTAATAGGTATCTCTGTAGTTTGTTAGAGCATTTGATTCATAGCTATTAAAGTCTCTTGAAATTCCAAACTCTTCCAAAACGATTGGTTTGTTTAGTACTTTAGTTGCAATATCAACATGATTTTTAATGTATTTGTCCGCTTTTACAATAGCCGTTTTGTATGTTTCTTCCGGATTTAATGGATCGTACAATCCCCAATTCTGTATCCACAAATGAAACGTGCAATAATCAATGTACTTCGACTGATGATCTTTTTCGAAGTTATTACTTGTTTGCGGAAAAGGAGTATTCCCCTCGCTTCCAATGGAAACCAAATGGTTAGCATCTAAACTCTTAATGTACTTTGCAGTTTCGTGCAACCATTTCCGATAAGCTTCTTCTTGGTTGATTCCTTCGGGCTCATTGGCCAATTGCCAAGCCATAATTGTAGGATCGTTTTTATAAGCAATATGATTGACTGTATTCTTACGATTTACTATCAATCCGATGAGCTCATTAAAATACTGTAAAGCCTGTGTATTGGTATAAAACTGAGCTGAATATTCCTGATATTTTCTCCAATCCCCATCTTTTGCTGGTGGTGGAAAAGGAATTGCCTCGTTACTATTTGCCCAGGAAACATATTGCGACATTCCACCAGACCAAGGCCAAAAGTTGTTCAAACACATGACACCAAGCATGTCTCTCTTTTTCATTTCGTTTAAGAGAAAATCCAATCCTACCAGAAGCTCTTCATTAAATACTCCAGGAGCAGTTTGCAAGCAGGGTTGTAATCGCCATTCGCCATTTTCATCTCCTTCGGAAGAAGCCATTAAACGAAGATTTTTAACACCTAAATCCTCTAGTCGATTCAATTCCCGAACCAACCTTTCTTGATCGAATGCCCCGAGGTTCATGCCATACCAGAAATTGGTTCCTATGTATTTGTAAGTCTGTCCGTTTTTAATGAACTTTCCATTCTCCACTTTGATGAATTCTTGCGAATGAATAGACTGTACTGACATAATTATCAAGGCTATTAGAATATATTTTATTGATTTCATGCATTTTAACTTTCAAAAGCTTCCAACTATCTGATTTTAACCATTGTCTTCAAGCCAGACGGGCTATTCTTTTGTCATTACCACAAAAGAATCAAAAAGTCTAGACTTCAGCTCTTCGATACCCAAAACGATTCAAAGCCTAAACAGAATAATATTCCCTCGTTCCTCACTCATGGAATTCTGTTTTTAACGCCTTTTTCATCTATGGGTCCCATCGTTAAACTGAATGTCGATTGGCTCCCTGATTAATAAATTTATAATATCCTGTTACTTAAATAACATAGGAGCAATTTCAATTACTTGATTCCTTCTAAGAAAAGCATTTTCTCGGCATATCGCTTTCCCAATTCTCGAACTCCTGCAGCATTAAAATGCACATGATCTTCTCTCACCGTGCATCCTTTCGAAGAAATTACGTGAGCAGTAGAAATAAAGTCTGGTAGTGTATTAATGATTGGATTCATGCTGGCACAAACGCCTTCTTGATCTTCACCAACTACTTCACCTGCTAATAAAGGCACATCATTCGCATCTAGAGAAAGATCGGCAAGCATATTTTCATAAACTGTTTTCACATAATTTGGCCACTGCTCATCGTCCTGATTTGTTTCTCCCTGATGAAGTAGAATTCCTTTAATTACGCCCTCTTTTTGGGCTAATTTTGCCATTTCAATCAAACGAGCATAAGGATTTCCGCCGTAAGCCTTAATTTTATCGCCAAACCAAGCCTCCGGGTAAATATCTGTATAATCTTGATAGCTATTTTTATCGAATAATCGGATATCGCAACCACCAATCGCAACACTAATTACGCCAATAGTAATATCCTCAGGAAGCTTTTCAAGCATTGTTCTGCCAAAATAATCAGCAGGCGAAAGACCAGCCCAACACTGACTTAAAGGAGGAACAGCATCGTACCATTGTCCCTGTTTTCTATCAAAATCAGCACAATCCATGGTCGGCATCATTTTAAATCGAGGATTTACTGTTTTGTCTTGCTCTTCAATGGTAGCCGAACCTTCCATATTCGACTGTCCAAAACACAAATAGATTTGAAATTTCTCTTTTTTCATTTCTTCTGCTGATTTTGATGGAGTAGTCTTACATCCAATAAGAGAAATTAAAATAAAACAGCACATTAATATTGTATTTTTTTTCATGACTGATTTAATTTTTAAAAATTAGTGAAATTGATTTTAACACGAAGACAAAAAGACGCAAAGAAAGCGAAATAGTACATTTTACAAATTAGCGTCTTTGTGACTTAGCGTTTGAATTGCTATCTTTTAAATAAACATGAAATACATTGTAAAACAAGCAATTACCAAAAGAAGTGACAATACTCGGAAATTTTTATACCAAACAATCCCTTTTAATTCTTCTGTTTCCTCGTGCCAAATTTTAACTGTCCATGTATTTTGAGCCACTTTTTCAGGATCGGGCAATCGAGTCATTAAACTTACAATTACATTGATACTCATACTGAAAACCATTACCACTGGAGCAATTAATAGGAAATGATATGGAATAGTAATGCCCAGTGCATATTTTGAAATCATTAGAATTGCAGCAACTACTATTCCCGAAATTAAACCCCAAAGTGCACCATACTCATTGGAACGCTTCCAAAATAATCCTAAGAAAAACGTGCCTACAATTGGAGGTGCCAAATAGGATACAACCTCCTGATAATAGGATACTAACGAATCAAAATTAGCAATAAAAGGAGCCCAAACAACTGCGAATATCAATACAACAACAGAAGTAATTCGACCAACCTTCACCAATTTCTTACTATCAGCATTCTTATCGTACCGAGCATAAAAGTCCATGGTAAACAAAGTTGAAACCGAACTTAAAGTTGCACTCAAGGTGGATGTTAGAGCAGAAATCATAGCTGCTAAAATCAATCCAATTAAGCCAACTGGTAATAATTTCACAATTAATCGAGGATAAACCTGATCGGTATTGATTCCAAAAGTGGTTTTTAAAGTACTTCCATCGATAATTTCGGCAGGCAAATTCTCTACTCCAAACAAGTTAATTCCACGTCCGATTAATCCCGGAAGGATAAAAATGAATAAAGTAAACAGATATAAAAATCCTACAAAAAGAACTCCTTTTCGACCATGGTCGATGGATTTTGCAGATAAAACACGTTGCACCATTACTTGGTTATTGGCCCAAAAATAGAATCCTAAAATTGGAATTCCAATCCACATTCCTAACCAAGGTACAGTAGGATCGTTAATCGGACGAGTTAGTTTTAACCATACGCCATCGCCAAAACGACTGTACAATTCTTCCCATCCTCCAATCTCGTCTAAGGCATAAAAGTAAAGGATACCCGAACCAATAATTAGGATTGTTGCTTGAATCATATCGGCATTAATAGCCGAAGAAAGTCCACCAATAATGGTATAAGAACCAGCAACGGCAGCCATAATTACAATAATCCAAAACATATCCACTTCCGGAAAAATCAACTTGATTATCAATGCTCCTGTGTACAAAGTTGCAGCCGCATCTAAAAACACATTCCCGAAAATGGTGATGAATGAAAAATAATATCTGGAACGTTTATCGAATCGTTTTTCTAGAAATTCAGGCATCGTAAATATACCCGATTTGATATAGAATGGGAGAAAGAATAAGGCAAAGAATACCATTACCAAAACAGAAATCCAGTTGTAATTAAAAACTGCAATTCCAGTTATAAATCCTTCTCCTGAGTGTCCCATTAATGTAGAACTGGAAACACTTGCTGCAAAAAGGGAAAGTCCAACAACAGGCCACGTCATGTTTCTACCTGCTAAAAAGTAGGAGGTAGAATCCTGACTTTTTCCATTCTTCAATGCCCACCAGATAATTCCGACGATAAAGGCAACAAGAATGGCAATATCAATTGTACTAATGTTCATTTTTTCTAAGTATCAAGACAAAAGTATCAAGTATCAAAAATCGATATACAAATTCTGTATTTTCTATTCTTTGATCTAGATATATTCATCAATTCAAATTAATATTCTAATGTTGTTAATAGAATGAAACTATTAGCTGGAACGTTTAATTCCAACACATCGTTTACTTTTATGTCGTTTTCTACCGCTATAGGAAATCCGTTAGCATCAACAGCTCTTTCTCCATCTACGTAAAGGAATTTTTTTAATGATTTAGAAGTCGGCATTGCAATAGTAATTGTATTATCTACAGCAGAATTATTAACTATGGCAACAGTAATTTCATCACCATAAATACCAGTAGTTAAACGAAGACCTTCAATGCTAGTTGAATCTGTTTTAACAATACTACTACCGGTTGGAAAATAACGGCAAATTAACGACCAGGAATAAAACCAAGGTCTCATGTTTTCATCAGCTGGATCATTACAGATTTCTGTTCCCAGACTGTTCCACATTCCCCATCTCTTCAGCTCATTTTTGTTACCCAAATCACCACAAGTATGCATTGCATCATCTAAAGCCCAAGCTGCAGCTCCTGAGTAACCCGCATTCATAGATTGAATTACGGCATCAGCCATATCAACTCCGTAACTGAATTTATATACATCCATTTGACTGTCTTCACAAGCAAATGGGTCTTCATTCGTTTTGTCTTGATTTTCTTGACCATTGCGACTAAAACCAAGTTCACCAAAAATGATTTGTTTGTTCATTTGCTTTGCAAATTTGGCTATCGCACCATGATATTCCTCAAAACCACCACTTCTAACCAAATCATATTCAGTATAATCGTGCACTTCATAAATACCTACAATATCATCGAGCTGTTTTGCAGTTTCTTCTACCCAACCCGAACCTGTATAAGTTGAATTAGGATTATCGTAGCGAGTAACGGCATCGGGTCCAGCAATAGAAACCAAACTATCTAATCCCTTAGCCTTTAAGCCTTCAGCTAATAATTCAACTCCAGCGCGCCATTTTTTAAAATCGCCATTCACACTCGACCAATCGCCATTTGGCTCATTAATAAAATTGAAATGTTTGATGCATGTATAGCCGCGGGTATTGATTAAATAATCCAAATATGCCACAATACCATTGATCCATTTAGGATCATCTGCTCCTGAAAATTTATCCGAATGACCTTCATTTAAATCATGTACCTTATAAGGTGTACCAACTTCGCCCAAAAGTACTGTTATGTTATTTTCTTGTGCATACTTCAAAATTTTCTCAACAGCTTTAACTTCAGGGGTTGAAAAATCGAGAATAGGCTCTCCTTCTTTATCAAATCCAACCAGGTATCTCCAATTGGCCTGATCAAACACCCTAAATAACTTAGCTTGCATGTAGTCGAGTCTATGGAAATTCATATCCCATTTAGCATCGGTCATTAATTTTCCCCATTCAGCATTTTCTGTATCGGCATGCGGATAAGCCGACCACTGCACTCCATTTCCAATAAAATCGGTAGAAATAACTTGATCGGGATGAATCCGAATCACATTTTTATCTTGTTGGCAAGAAAAAAAGAGTATCGAAATTAGGATCAAAAAAATTCTATTTTGCATCTGTATCTATTTTTTTATTGTCTAAACCAATTGAAATAACCTCTTCTTTATTAAAGAAATTTAGCTGATTTCGCTTATAAGAAGTGGATTTTCCTTCACTCAAAAAAAACTAAAAATGAAAGAAAATCCAAACCTCTCCTAACTACTTACTAATTTATCCCTTTTTAACAAATTCGAGGATTTCTTTCACACTACAAGTTGCTAAACCAACATATTTATCGGCAGCACCATAATATACATACAAAGTATCATCAACAATTACATTTCCTGTTGGGAAAACACATCCTTTATAGAAACCTTCCATTTCGTAATCATGTTCTGGTTGCATGATCCAATCGCTGGCACGAGCGATCACTTTCGTTGGATCTTCCAAGTCGAGCAAGGCAACTCCAACACGGTAATGACCTTGTCCGCCATTTTCAACACCATGATAAATTACCAACCATCCTTCGTCGGTTCTTAATGGTGGTGTACTACCTCCCACTTTCTCTTCCCAAGTTCCCTTGATACCTGCAATAAGTAAAGTACTAGGTTCATTCCACACCATTAAATCATCCGAAAAACGAATCCAAACTGCAGGAGTTTCGCATCCATACTCTGCACCAACCCATTGTTTAGGACGATGAAGCATAGCATATTTACCATTAATTTTCTCTGGAAACAGAATTACATCCCGATCATCCAAGTTGGTTTCAGTAACACGACCCAAACGGCGCCAGTTTTTAAAATCTTTAGTTACAGCAAGACCCGAATTTGCAATATTATCTCTCATTACAGCTGGAGAATCGCTTCCCACTTCTGGCAAAAGAATTACATCGTGAGCAAATTTCCAATATTGACCTGGATAATGAGGACGAAATGCATAAGTTACATAAAACTCATCTCCAAATTTCACAATACGAGGATCCTCAACCCCTCCTTGATCGGGCCCATCTACACTCGGCCCAAAACTTGGCTCATCCGAAACTCTATCAAAGTTTACACCATCCTCACTCACTGCCGTTCCCATTCGAATGTAATGCTGCTCATCATCACCAGCAGCACGATACAACATGGTAAATTTACCGTTTTCGTACCATACTCCAGGATTACAAACCACTAGGTTTTCCCAATAGTTTGTAGCATGTGGTTTTAAAATGGGATTATTTGGGTGTTTTATTAATTTCATGTTATTTTTATTAGCAACAAGCTTACAACTTCTAGTAATCAGCAAATTACAACTCTCTACTATTAAGCTGTTCTTACTTGCATCTTGTTTTATTCTATTATTAATTGACTTTTTGATTTTTACTATTCCATATTTGTAAACAGAATAAACGATTCACCTTCCAATGTCATCTCTACTCCATTACTGAAATCTAAACTCATATTATTCTCAACAGGAGTAGCAAATCCATTTTCATCAACTGTTCCTACAAATGAACCATCAGAATTTGATTTATAGCTGTATTTGTTCAATGTTAGAGTAGAAATAAAATCGGACTTCAAGTTAATTGGATAAGTAACGTAATGCGAGTTTACCAATGCAATTGTATATTTTCCATCTTTAACTCCCATAATAGCACGAACCCCTTTTTTATTAGGTAGGTCGATGTCGTAAATATCTGCACCAGCAGGAAAATAGCGACACAATAAGGATACAGGGTAGAAATATGGACGAATTTCTTCATCTGAAGCATCACCAGTATGTTCTTCTCCCAAAATATTCCAGAATCCCCATCTTTTCATTTGATCGACGTTGTAGTTATCATCTTTAGGACTAACGTACATGGCGTCGTCCATATCCCAAACCAAAGCACCAGAGAAACCTGCTCTCATCGATTGAATAATTGCATCGGCCATATCGATACCATAAAATGCTTTGTAAATCATCATATTAGAATCGTCACCAGCATAAGGATCATTCTCAATAGCCTCTTCATTTTCAGCCTTTAAATCCGCATCAACATCGGTATACTTGAACCCAATCTCGCCAAGTACAATTTTCTTGTCGGATGGTGTTGCATCGCGATAAGCCTGAAGCATTTCAGTATAATCGCCATTACGCACGATCAATTGTTTCGGATAAACGTGAATATCATACAGTCCAATCGCATCTCCCAAATCATCTTTCGCATTGGTAATCCAACTGGTTTGATTTGCACTTTCGAAAATAGCGATATCTGGTCCCATCAATTTTACTGCTGACAATTCATAATTTGCCATTTCTGCAATAAATGCTTGTTGTGTATTTTTCCACGCAGTATAATTGCCCAAAGCCGAAGACCAATCGCCATTAGGTTCGTTAATAACATTGAGTGTTTTAATGCATGTATACCCTTTTGTATTTACCAAATAATTCAGGAATTTTACAGCATTCGCAACCCATGATGCATCTATTTCTTCAATATTTCCATTGGTATAATGATGTCCCCACTCTCCATAAGTTATCTCGATATTACGACTTTGCGCATAATCCAACATTTTGAATAATGTTGTGTTTTTAGTTACCTCATCGTAAGTACCATTATTATCGTAGGAAGATGCATTGGTCATGATACGCAAAAATGGAGGACGCATAAAGTCGATTCGCTGGTATAAAGTATTCCAATCGGCATCGCTTAAAGTTTCTGTTCCAATCCAAGATTGAACATTTTCGTAGCCTCCCCACTGTGCTCCATTTCCTACAAAATCGGTAGAAATTAGATTAGAAGTAATGGTAATCTCCCTATTTTGCAATACAAAATCCGAATTATTCTCATCGCTATCGCAAGCTGAAGTAGCAAGAAATAGAGAAAGTAATCCGGCTAATAAAAATCCTGTTCTCATGTGTATATTTTTTAAGACCAGTTGCAGTTTGTGCTGCAACTGGTTTTATAATGACTATTGTTTATTTAGGTTATACCACATTTTCTTAGACATGTGAGCAACCTCTTCGTAACTGTAGTTTGATACATCCCAGTCAAACAAGTCTGCTAAAAATTCCACTTCGGTTGTCAATGCAACTTCTGTTTCCGTTTTTACCTCCAAAGTAAGTACATACTCAGTACCTCCACCATCAGTAATTTTCACAGTTTCTCCTTCCAAAATCCATGTTCCAGTTCCCGTAGGCACTTTTCTATATCTTTCATTAAAATCTGTTTCCGGCCAATCAGTACCGTCATAGGTAAAGTCAGCATTTGCAGCATCGGCACCTGCATTGTTTTCGTAAGATCCGTAAGGCTGACCTTCGCTATCTTTACCATCCACAGTAAATGTAATTGTGTTGTCAAGCTCTGCAGTAGCATTTGAAAGGTAATTGGTTAGCTTCTCAGACTTGTCCCATCCCCAGCTTTCCCAGGTAAACAAGTCACAGTAAATTCCAATTTCACCAATAGTCCATGTTCCAGCTATTGAAACATCACTAACGTCAAGATCTATTTGCAATTTAATAGTCCAAGTTGCAGACTCTCCTACTTCTGAAATAACGGTAATTTGAGTAGAATTATCAGTTGAAAAATCAAGCATTTCAGCAACAGCTTTATCTGCAGTAGCACCATAAGAAGTACTTATACTCACAACTTCAATAGCTGACTTATCAGCACCATTATCTTCTATTTTAACAGTAACAGTTTTGTTTGCTGCATCAATTACAGCATCGCCAACTTGATCCTTCACTGTTAAACCAGTAATACCATTACCTGTTTGCAATACTTTCTCTCTTGTAAGCGTGTACCACATTGGATTCGACATGTGAGCCAACTCTTCGTAGCTCCAATCAGTATCACTCCAATTAAATAGGCTAGCTAAGTATGGTAATTCAGCTTTAAGTGACACCTCATTTGTTTCGGTTAAAACCTCAAGATCTAGCTCATGCTCTACATTGTTTGCATCTGTAATAACTACTTTATTGCGTTCAAAATCGCGCAACCAAGTACCATTACCCATAGGAATCTTACGGAATCGCTCATTAAAATCCCATCCTTTTTCAGTATCACCATAGTGACCAAAAATACCGTCAGGACCAGCACTGTGCTCGTAATTACCATACGGATTTCCTTTTGCATCAGCACCTTCAACAGAAAAGGTGATCACATTATCCAACTCAGGACTTAACTCAGGCAGGTAATCAGTAATTTTCTCATTCTTTTCCCATCCCCAGCTTTCCCAGGTAAACATATCGCAATACATACGAATTTCGCCAATGTACCACTCTCCTTCCAAATCCGATTTAAATGGGCTTAAAGTAATTTCCCATTCTAAAGATTCTCCTGCACCTGATACCACCGCTACAATAGCAGTTCCATCTGTAAAATCAAGAGTAGTACCTGCAAGGCTTGTGGTAGTAGCTCCATAAGCAATATCTATGCTTTTAATTTCTACTTTCGTGATATCAACAATATTTTCGATTTTTGCGTAAATATTAATTTTGGCATCGTTTAAATCGCGCTCTACTAGTGCCGTTCCAATTTGTCCTTCGAGTAAAATTGAAACAATATTACGCTCCTTCTTCCAATCATTTCCATCTAAATCCTTGAAAGGATCGTCCGTACAACCAGCCATGAATGCTACCAGTACGATTAGAAATATATTTAATAATTTTTTCATGGTAGTTTTTAATTAATGTTAGGATTCAAATCTAATTCACGTTGAGGGATTGGATAAAAAGAAACTTCTTCAGGAGATAATCCTGCAGCTTGAGTTACTTTATCCTGTACAATATTCTTACGTCTTAAATCCCAAAGACGATCTCCTTCATAAGCCAATTCGCGCTGACGTTCTTCAATTACCAACGTACGGAAATCATCTTTCGATAATCCTGAAAGATCAGCCAATTCGCTTACTCCGGCACGACGACGAATTGAGTTGTATTGCTCCAATCCATTTGCATCAGCTGTAGCTTCAGCATAAATCAATTGAACTTCTGAATAACGAATCAAATAAGGACGTGTACTGGTTTTATCACCTGAAAATTCAGTGTCGATATATTTTCTGGTAAACTCATAAGGAATCGTTCCATCAGCCACAGTTCCTGTCAAGTTGTTACTTGCATCATAAATTTCAGATACAAACAACTGAGTACGACGATTATCTGTCACCTCATAATTTGAGATCAAAGCACTAGTTGTTTGGAATACACTCCAACCATCGTGAGTTGGTGAGAATGAATCATCAGTATTTTTCAAATAAATTGTACCTCCGGCAATCCAAGGAATAAAATATTTCGAAAGTTTTGAATAATCACCTTCTGAAGTTCCTGAACGATCCATTGATAGGATAAAAATATGCTCAGAACCATCTGGCTTGTTCACATCATAAATATCCTGCAAACTATTATCGTGAGCATATTCCGACTGGTCATTTAATACATATCCAGCATATTCAGCCGCTTTAGCATATAAATTATCAACGCTTTCGGTTAATACATCATATTTAGAAACACCACTCTCCTTCGCCGAAGCCGCAAACAAATACACTTCAGCCAATAAAGCCTGAGCAGCAACCTTATCTGCACGACCGGTTACCCGATTTACTTCCAAATAATCAACAGCTTTAGTCAAATCATCAATTAAAAATGAATAAACCACCTGCATATTGTCGGCCAATGGGGCAGTTGTTTCATCCATCTGATCGATTAATGAAGTTTGCAATGGAGCCAATCCAAAAGCTCGAACCACATTAAAATGGTTGTATGCACGAAGAAAATAAGCTTCACCTAACAAACGTTTCTCATCTTCCTCATTAAAGCCTCTTCCTTCCACATTTTCAATAACCGCATTAGCTCTGTTAATTGCAATATAAGCACAACGGTAATACTGAGTTAGCAATTCATTTTGAGAAGTTACTTCCCAATTTACAAATGCCTGAGCATCGGCTCCTTCATCTGATTTCACAATGCAATTATCGCTTCCCAATTCAGTCAAGTAATAGGTTACTGGAGCGTAACTAGTTAATGTTAAAGCATCGTAAGCATACAATAGTGATGCTTCAGCATCTTCCACTGTTTTATAGAAATTATCCTCAGAATAAAAACCGGTAGGCTCAACATCCAGACTTTCGCATGAAGCCAGCCCCATAACAAAAGCTAATCCTAGTGTAATTTTATTTAATATTTTCATTTTCTATTCTTTTTAAATACTGTAAATGATTCTTGTGATATCGAATTAGAATGTTAATTCAACACCCAACGTCCATTTTCTCAATTTAGGATAACCACCCCAATAGATACCATCACTTCCTAATTCAGGATCATACCCATCAAAATCAGTAATTGTGAATAAATTAGTAGCATTCATATAAATACGACCTCGTTTGAACCATGAAACCCCTAAATCAGGAATATTATATCCTAACGAAACGTTCTGCAACCGCACATAACTACCTTCCTGAATATACCAGTCAGACATATATAGACTTCTACCTTCGCGTAAGCTAGGATAGTCGTTTGTTGTATTGTCCTGTGTCCATCGTAATGGCTGATTACTTGGCTCACTAAAAGCTTTCGTATTAAAAATATCCTGCCCAAAACTTCCATTGAAGAACATTGCCAAATCGAAATTTTTATAGCTCACCTGTAAGTTCAAACTTGCTGTAAAATCAGGATTTGGATCACCAATCACAGTACGATCATTCTCGTCAACCACACCATCTTCATTTATATCAACATATTTAAATTCTCCTGGCTGGGCCTCTTTTCCTTCCAAACCTGCTGCCAAGCCTTCCTGAGTAGTTTGAATAATACCATCCACTTTACGACCGTAGAACACATTAACAGCCTCTCCAATTCCTAAAATATTTGGAACTGCACGAAATGCCTCAACAGTACTTCCGTTAAATTCGTATTTCATTCCATTATTAGGATCTTCACTTAATCCAAAAGCAAGTTCATCACCAAGACTCATAACTTCGTTCTTATTTTTGGAGAAAATAAGTGTACCTGAAACTTTCCAGTCTTTTTTATTAATGATATCGCCATCAATAGTAACTTCTACACCTTGATTTTTTATTTCTCCACCATTAACCCACATCAGATCGTAAGCAGATGAAGGAGATAACCAACGCTCACGAAGCAAATCATCTGTATATTTATTATAATAATCAACAACAACACGTAAACGTCTGTTCAGAAAAGCCATATCCACACCTACATTAAACTGTCGGGTTGTTTCCCATTTTAAATCGGGATTAGGAATTCCAGACCATAATTTTTTACCGGTTTGGCTATCCCATCGTCCAACGTAACCCGGTCCTATGGCAGTTTGCCAGCTTCCATTTACGTAGTACTGATCTTCTCCGTACTGACTATTAATAAGGTAAGCTCCAATTGGTTCTTGATTACCAGAAATACCGTAAGATGTACGAAGTTTCAACTCATCAAATATTTCTAAATCTTTAATAAAATCTTCGTGATGCATTTTCCATCCTAAAGCTCCCGATGGAAAATAACCCCACTGATTATTCTCTCCGAACTTAGAAGAAGCATCGGCACGCATGGTAACGGTTGCCATGTATTTACTATCGTACACATAATTTAATCGTCCCATTACCGAGTACATAACCTCTTCGCTTAATGCGTTATCTACACTTTGTTTTTCAGGATTTCCACTAGAAAGATTACCACTACGCAAGGACTCGTTCAGAAAATCGTAAGCTCTCAGACTGGAAGAACGATCTTTCTTGTAACGATATGAAAAACCTCCCATTGCATTCAGGTTGTGAACCTCGTTAAAAGTCTTATTAAAAGTCATGAATGTTTCGGCTACAATCTCATTACTTTCCCAGTTATCGATACCGCCGGCTCCATTATTAAAAGCACCATCCTCAGTATAAACTTTAGGATTATAAAAGTCGGTAGTCGATCTGCGCGATTGATAGTTAACCTGCGACTTTAATGAAAGAGACGGCAAAATTTGCGCTTCTGCAAAAGCAGATCCCAAAAAATCCTGAAACTCTGTAGTGTTTGATTTATTCTCTGTTAAAGCAATTGGATGCGAATAATCCTGAGTTCCAACCATATAATACCCTTTCGATGCATCATTATCATTGTAAACTGGAAAAATAGGATTACGCCAATAGGCCAAACCACCATTGTTATTTCTTTCTCCTTTTGAAAAAATAACATTGGTTCCAACTGTTAATTTATCGTATACCTTATGAATGATATTCAAATTTGCATTCAGCTTTTCATAGTTGTCTTCGATATAAACCCCTTCATCCGTAAAATAAGTTGTACTTAAACTAAACTGAGTTTTTTCGTTTTGGCTACGAATAGCAACATTCGTATTGTTTGAAACCGGAGTACGAAATACTACATCATCCCAACGAGTGTTATATTTCCAGGAACCACTCTTTAATTCACTAACCGATGGATAATAAACTCCATTAGGATCATTCGCTCCAATATATAAAGGAACATATCCTCCATTAATTCGAGACTCATTACTTAAACCTGCCATTAAAACAGGATCGCGCCATAAGTTTAGATCCGAAGTAAACTCCGAAATAGTATTTTGCTGAGAAACAGTAATCTCTGTACTATTCTTAGATCCTTTTTTTGTAGTAATCATGATAACACCATTTGCACCACGCGAACCATAAATCGCTGTTGAAGAAGCATCTTTTAAAATCTCCATCGATTCAATATCACTAGGTGAAATTTGCTTGATATCTCCAGCATTACCTATTGGAAAACCATCAACAACTACTAACGGCTCGTTACCACTTCGATATGAACTACCTCCCCGAATGCGAATAGTAGCACCTTCTCCCGGATCATCGGAAGATGAAACCACCTGAACACCTGCACTTTGCCCTTGCAGTAAACCATCAATCGAATTCGAAGGTTTCATAGGAACAACATCCATTTTTACAGATGAAACAGATCCAGTAAGATCACTTTTCTTAACCGATCCATACCCTACAACCACAACCTCTTCCAAACCTAAAGTTTCTTCCTCCAAGCTAATATTCATATTCTGATTTACATCGGCCTGAAATTCGACAGTTTTGTAACCAACAAATGAAAATACAACGATTGCGTTCTTCGACACAACCTTTAATGTAAATTCCCCGTCGATATTTGTGACGGTACCATTTTGAGTGCCTTTTTCAACAACACTCACACCAGGAATACTTACTCCGCTTTCGTCAGAGACTACTCCACTTACACTTTGAGATTGAGCATTTGCATGCGTTGTCAGACTTAAAAAGCAACAAAGCATCATTATTAAACTCAATATCCTGTTTCTTTTTTTCATAGATATAGATTTCTCGTTTCTAATAGAATTATCGATGTTTCAAAAATAGTACTGATCTCGAAATAAAATTTCACTTTAAATGTTCATTACCTATACTTTAATGAATAGTTAATTATACAACAATTAGCCTATTTAGAATAATAAAAGCTCAACCTCCTGTATTTTCAACAATTACACAAACATAAAAAGCAATACTTTTATGAATATATTTATTACATTTGCGCTGTATTATTAATCATTTAATAACATCTAACGCAAACTTTTTGATTCATGACAAGAATTGTACGCGAGATTACGCCACTTACAGAACACGATTTTTTTATTGTTCTTGACCATCAAAATGCCAAATTCGATTTTCCAATTCACTACCATCCCGAATACGAATTAAACCTAGTACTTCACTCCTCGGGAAAACGCATTATTGGAGATTCTATAAAGAATTACGATTCTGCAGATTTAGTATTAATAGGTCCGAACACTCCTCACGCATGGAGCGGAAGCACCGATAATGCAAGAGTAATCACCATCCAATTCCAAAATAACATTCTTAGTGAACAAACACTAAACCGAAAAGCAAGTTTACCTATTAAAGATCTTTTGGGGAAATCGAAAATGGGAATTTTATTTTCCGATGAAACCACTCAAAACATATTGGATCGCATCATCAAACTATCCGATGTTACTGGATTCGATTCTTTTCTTGATTTTTTATCTATCCTATACGATTTATCCATTTCCCGGAATCAAAAAACCTTATCATCGCCTTCCTACGTTGATCAATTCGATACCTCAAAAAGTAGACGCATTAAATTAGTGAATCAATTTTTAATCGAAAACCTTCACAATCCCATCAGAATTAACGATGTTGCTTCTATGGTAAACATGTCACCATCGGCATTCAGCCACTTCTTTAAAAAAAGAACACAAAGAGCATTTTCCGACTATTTATTGGATATACGCATTGGTCACGCCGCAAAAATACTTATTGAAACCGAAAAGAATATTTCCGAAATTTGTTTTGAAAGTGGCTTTAATAACATCTCCAATTTTAACCGGTCCTTTAAAAATCTTAAAGGATGTACACCCAGAGAATTCCGTTCGCAACAGAAAATGATCACCAAGCATTAAATACTCCAAAACTCTGTTTTTAAAAAACAACCAAATGGAAAATCCACTCGCCGATTTTCCATTTTTTTATTCTCCAAAATAGCTTCAACAACAGCCCATTTCCAGTTTTTTCTATTAAGACTAATTCCAAATAGAACTATCGAAACAAATAGTTATTCCTCTCCAAAAGACAAGGAATAAAGCTATCTTAGTGTACTTTATACAATCTGCAACGCACACGTTTTCGACAGACCATGTTTTCTTTTTTTGATATTTCTAAAAAAGGATTTACATTAGCGCTAAATATAGTTAGTGTCGTTTCTACACCTTACCAAATAAAAATAGACATAAACACCAAACGTAAAAATGATAAAAAGGCCACTTAACAACTACATATCTGTCGATTGTGTAATATTCGGATACAATGGACAAGAGCTACAAGTGCTACTTGTAGATAGGACACTTACTAATGAAACTACAGGAGAATCCGAATTTACAGATTTAACCCTAACTGGAAATCATATTTACGAAGATGAAACCATAGAAGAAGCAGCTTATCGTGTCTTATTCGACCTTACCGGATTAAAAAATGTATTTCTCGACCAATTCAAAACTTTCGCTCATCCAGACAGATTGAAAAAAGAAAATGACCGCAAATGGTTACTTCATGATGGTAGAGATCCTGATAAACGAATTGTATCTATCGGCTATTTTTCGTTGTTAGCCACTCAAAACATCACTTTAGAATGGAAAGGCAGAAACGTAAAATGGGTTCCAGTATCAGAAGTAGGAGAGCTAGCTTTTGATCACAATCAAATTCTGGAGGAAGCCTTAATTGCTTTACGAAACAAAATTAAACATGAACCGATTGGCTTCGAGTTGCTTCCAGAAAAATTTAGCTTAACACAACTTCAAAACATCTATGAAGTAATATTAAGTACAGAACTAGACAAAAGAAATTTCAGAAAGAAAATCGCCCGAATGAAATATCTAATTCCTACGGATGAAAAACAAACTGGAGTTTCGCATAAACCTGCTCGTTTATATGTTTTTAGCAGAGAAGTTTACGAAAAAACAAAAAAAGAACTATTCGATTTTACAGTCTAAAAAGGGAAAATGGCTAATTCATATAAAATATCAATAAAAGAAAAACTTGGCTATGCTTTGGGCGATGGCGCCGCGAATATTGCATGGAGAGGTGTAGCCAC
This sequence comes from Labilibaculum filiforme, assembly GCF_002843315.1. GTDB lineage: Bacteria > Bacteroidota > Bacteroidia > Bacteroidales > Marinifilaceae > Labilibaculum > Labilibaculum filiforme. The sequence goes on from NZ_MVDD01000002.1 coordinate 136,014, forward strand.
TTTTCTATTTATATTCTATACCGATGTGTTTGGAATAGCTCCTGCAGCGGTTGGTATCCTCATGTTTGTTTCCCGTTTATCCGATGGAATCAGCGACGTATTAATGGGTGTTGCCGGAGACAGAACCAATACAAAATATGGCAAATTTCGACCTTGGATATTGTTTACCGCCATTCCTCTTGGAGTAATTCTATCCTTACTTTTCACAGCTCCAAATCTAGGTTCTACAGGCAAAATCATATATGCTTATACAACCTATATTCTATTCACTTTAATATATACAGCCAACAATATTCCTTACGGAGCATTAATGGCAGTTATGACTGGTGACGATAAGGAAAGAACAAGTATCGGATCTTACAGAATGGTTGGCGCTTTTGCAGGAGGTATGCTTGTGCAGGGAGCCTTACTTTTTTTAGTAGCACATTTTGGAAATATAAACCCTACAATTAGTGTCAATGAATTGGCTTCTGATAAATTTCAAGTCATGGTTTCTGCTCCATCGGATGTAGAAAATGTAAACATTAAAACAAAAGATGGAATTGCAAATTTTATTTGGGAAGACAACAAAACAGCTACAGATACTCCTACTACAGGAAAAAGCTTCTCGATGGAAGCCAATAAATCCTATTCTTTTATTGTTTCGGGAGAAAAAGATCTAAACAAAGACAAAATTGTAATTATCGACCAGAAAAGCGGTTACAGCTATTCCATTTATCTGATGTCCGCTTTTTTAGCTCTTTTCATGTTTATCACTTTCTGGTCTACAAAAGAAAGAATTCAACCTCCTAAAGAACAAAAAAGTAATCTACGAAGAGATTTAAAAGATTTAATTACCAATAAACCTTGGATAGTATTATTAACAATCGGATTACTATTCAGTATCTACAACTCAATAAAACAAGGCATTGTAGTGATTTACTTCACTCATTATCTGCACAATCAGATTTTAGCTGCCTCTTTTATGGTCGCACTCATGATTGCTTCTATTGCCGGCGCAATGATAACTGCTCCACTAAGTAAAAAACTAGGAAAAAAGAAATTATTTATTTATGCATTTCTATTCTCAGGAATAGTAAATGCATCCATTATATTTTGCGGTCCAAACGATATCAGCGCAATCTTTATTTTGGGTATTGTGTCAGAATTTGCTGCCGCAATATTCCCAACTCTATTCTTTGCTATGCTTGGCGATGCTGCAGATTATTCTGAATTTAAAAATAGCAGAAGAGCTACAGGATTAATCTATTCTGCAGGCTCATTTGCTACAAAATTTGGTGGAGGTATAGCAGGAGCAATAATCGGTTTTATTTTGGCAGCTTTCCATTACAACGGACAAGATTATTCGGCCATTCAAGGAGCAATTCCAGGAATTACCATGCTGATGAGTTGGGTGCCGGCAATCATAGCAATATTGGGTGCTATTTTCATGACAATATATCCTTTAAATCAGGATAAAATGAATGAAATAACACTGGAACTTGCTAATAGAAGAGTTACAGAATAAACGAGAAAAATTAAAACAGATAATGATAATAGGTGCTAACAACACTTAAAAAGAATAAACAATTTAATATTAGTATTATGAAGTACGGTTTCTTTGACGATGCCAACAGGGAGTATGTGATAACATCACCAAAAACACCTTTTCCATGGATAAATTATCTTGGGAACAAAGATTTTTTTGGATTGATATCGAATACAGCGGGAGGATATACTTTTTATAAGGATGCGAAATTTCGAAGATTAACGAGATATCGTTACAATAACGTTCCTGTAGACATGGGCGGACGTTACTACTATATAAAAGACGAGGAGTGCACATGGAATCCAGGCTTTAAACCGACTCAAACCGAATTAGATAAATACGAGTGCCGTCACGGCCTTAGTTATACTCGTTTTTTAAGTAGCAAAAATGGACTTTCTTCCAATTTACTTTGCTTCATCCCACTCGACTATATGGGTGAGGTGCACCTTTTGAAACTTAAAAATGAAACCGACAAAGTAAAAAAAGTTAAAGTCTTCTCATTTGCAGAATGGTGTTTGTGGAATGCCGAAGATGACATGACTAACTTTCAACGCAACCTATCAACAGGCGAAGTGGAAGTGGAAGGTTCTGCACTTTATCACAAAACAGAATACAAAGAGCGCCGAAATCATTACGCATTTTTCTCTGTAAACTCTAAAATTAATGGTTTTGATACCGATCGCGAAAGCTTTATTGGCATGCACAATGGCTTCAATAATCCACAAGCAATTGAAAATGGCAAAGCTAGCAACAGTATTGCTCATGGATGGTCGCCCGTTGCCTCTCACTATATCGAACTTGAATTACAGCCTGGCGAAGAAAAAGAATTTGTTTTCATTTTAGGATATGTAGAAAACAAAGACGAAGAAAAATGGACTTCAAAAGGTGTAATTAATAAAACAAAAGCCAAAGCAATGATGGCTCAGTTTGACACATCCGAAAAGGTAAATAACGCTTTCGCAGATTTAGAAAACTATTGGTCGAAATTACTCAACAAATTTAATTTGGAAAGTAAAGAAACCGAGCTAAACAGAATGGTTAGCATCTGGAATCAATACCAATGCATGGTAACCTTTAACATGTCTCGTAGCGCAAGTTTCTTCGAAAGTGGAATTGGTCGTGGCATGGGATTCCGTGATTCCAATCAGGATATCATTGGTTTCGTTCATCAAATACCAGCAGAAGCAAAACAACGAATTTTAGATATCGCAGCCACTCAATTCGAGGATGGTGGATGCTATCATCAATACCAACCATTAACAAAAATGGGAAATCATGCCTTAGGTGGCGATTTTAATGATGATCCACTTTGGTTAATCTTATCGGTAACTTGTTACATCAAAGAAACAGGCGATTTCAGTATTCTGGATGAAATGGTTCCTTTTGATAACGACGAATCGAAAGCTCAATCTTTATTCCATCACTTAAAAGTATCCTTCAATCACGTTATCAACAACTTAGGCCCTCACCAATTGCCTTTAATCGGTCGTGCCGATTGGAACGATTGCTTGAACCTGAACTGCTTCTCAACAAACCCTAACGAATCGTTCCAAACCACCGGAAATAAAAAAGGACGAACTGCCGAATCGGTGATGATTGCTGGATTATTCGTTGTTTATGGAAAAGAGTTCATTAAACTTTGCGAACGAATTGGCAATACCGAAGAGGCCAACAAAGCCACCAAGCATGTTGAGGCAATGACTCAAACAATTAAAGATCATGCCTGGGATGGAGAATGGTTCTTGAGAGCCTATGATTACTACGGTAAAAAAGTTGGATCAGAAGAAAACGAAGAAGGTAAAATTTTCATTGAATCGCAAGGTTGGTGTACCATGGCCGAAATTGGTCGTGAAGAAGGTTTAATGGAAAAGGCTCTTGATAGCGTTAAGGAACGTTTGGATACTCCGTTTGGCATCGTTCTAAACAACCCTGCCTTCACCGAATATAAAATTGAATATGGCGAAATCTCTACTTATCCTGCCGGATATAAAGAGAACGCAGGTATTTTCTGTCACAACAATCCTTGGATAATTATTGGTGAAGCTCTTTTAGGTCGAGGCGATCAGGCTTGGGATTATTTCCGAAAAATTTGTCCTTCTTATTTGGAAGAAATCAGCGAATTACACAAAGTTGAACCCTACGTGTACTGCCAAATGGTAGCCGGAAAAGATGCCTTTAAACCAGGCGAAGGAAAAAACAGTTGGTTAACTGGAACCGCATCGTGGAATTTCTATGCAATAACACAATATATTCTAGGCATTCAACCCGATTACGACGGATTAAGAATTGATCCTTGTATTCCTAAAGAATGGAAAGAATATACCATAACACGCGAATTTCGCGGAGTAAGCTACGAAATCAAGATTTTAAACCCTGAAGGAAAAAACAAAGGTGTAAAATCTATGGAAATGGATGGCAAACCTATGAATGGAAACCTTATACCCGTTTTAAAATCAGGAGCTCATAAAGTCACAGTTATTATAGGATAATAAACACAACGAGATGAATATCATGAACTATAAAACATTCTTATTGTCGCTTTTTATTTCGCTTTCCCTATCCGCTTGCATGCAAACGGACAAAGAACCTGTTTCAAACAACGAACAATTAATTCTTGTCAATCAGGTTGGATATGATTACGATGCTAGTAAACTGGCACTAATCAGAACAGAAGCGGAACAGTTTAGTATCAAAAATAACAAGGGAAAAACCCTTTTCGAAAAAGCCACCGGTCCCAAACAGTATTGCTCTCTTTCGGGCGATACTGTGCAGACAATCGATTTTTCCGAAATCACCAAAAAGGGAGAATATTACATTGTAATTAAGGACAGTATCATCTCGCATAAAATTGTGATTACAGAAAGACCATATGCCGATTTAGCAAAAAGCGCTTTGAAATCATTTTATTTGAATCGCTCAGGAATGGAAATTGACAGTATTCATGGCGGAATTTGGGCTCGTCCCGAAGGCCATCCCGACACAACTGTCTATTTTCACTCTTCGGCAGCTGATAAAAATCATCCTGAAAACAGCTCAATATCATCTCCAAAAGGATGGTACGATGCTGGAGATTATAACAAATACATTGTCAACAGCAGTATCTCAACTTATACTTTGCTTTTTGCATACAATTCCTTTGCAGCTTATTTCGATGAATTGAACCTAAATATCCCGGAATCGAATAACAAAATCCCTGATGTTTTGGATGAAGCATTGTATAATTTACGATGGATGATGACCATGCAGGATGCAAACGATGGTGGTGTTTATCACAAGCTAACCACTAAAAACTTTGAAGATTTTGTGATGCCACACGAGGCTACAAACAAAAGGTATTTGGTGCAAAAAAGTACCTCCGCAAGTTTAGATTTTGCCGCAACAATGGCTTATGCTTCCCGTATTTTTGCTGATTTTAGCTCCAACTTACCTGGACTGGCTGATTCCTGTCGTATTCAATCCGAAAAAGCTTGGAATTGGGCAATTAAAAACCCCAACGTGTTATACGAGCAAGCACCTGATATTAGTACTGGTACCTATGGCGATCCAAACTTAAGTGATGAATGGTATTGGGCAGCATCGGAATTATATTTAACTACAAATGATAATGCTTATTCAGGACTTATTTCAAGTATTCAACTTGATAGCAACACTCCTAGCTGGCAAAATGTGAACTCCCTTGGAGTAATGTCACTATTAAGTTCCGATAAAAAAGATGATTACACTGAATTACAAGTACGTTTTCTAAAATACATCGATCAACTAATTGAAATGGAAAATACTAGCCCCTATCGAATTGCCATTAGTAATTACGATTGGGGAAGTAATTCTGAATTTGCAAACCAGGGAATGATCAAATTATTGGCATACCAATTAACAAAGAATTCCAAATACCTGAACTCAGCAAGAGAAAGTTTAGATTATTTGCTTGGCCGAAATGCAACCGCTTATTGCTTTGTCACAGGTTTTGGTTTTTTGAGTCCAATGAATATTCACCATCGACCATCAGCTGCTGATTCTGTTCAAGAACCCGTACCTGGCTTTTTGGTTGGCGGTCCAAATCTAATTGTGCCCAACGACTGTAACGATGAAATAACCCGGTCTCCTTATGTGGCCAAAGCATATGCCGATGAGCAATGCAGCTATTCAACCAATGAGATCGCCATTAACTGGAATGCCCCACTTGTTTATTTAACTTCTGGAATCGACGTTTTTGGGAAAAATACTAATGAGGAATAAAAAAATGTCGGAAAGAGTAGTTGGTCCTCTCCTTCCGACAAACAATTCATTTCAATTAATACGCTAATGAATCGTCGCAAAAGTATCAAAAAAAACGAGAATTGAACAAGTCATCCTCAATCTTCATGTTTAATTAAAAACATTTTACAGAACTAAGTATATATTTTCTCTTTTAAAACTAATAAATATTATAAATCTGATTATTAAACAAATAACTACTAACTAAAACATAAACTTAATTACTATGAAGAAATAAAACGGTGCAAATAAGATCTATAAAAACCCTAAGGATATGTTGGTCCTCTCCTTATGGGAAATAAATTGTAACCATAATACGCTAATGAATCAATTTAATTTTATGAAAAAATCAGAAAGTTTAAATGCTTCCGAACATTGCCTAAAAATAGGGAAGCAAAACAACAGTAGATGGCTTTTAAAGTCATCAATGGTACTACTGATGGTACTTTGCAGTGTAGCCATCACATTTGGTCAAAGTCCTAGCAAGGAAATCACTGGTAAAATAACAGATTCGTCTGGTTTTGGTATTCCTGGTGTTAATATCTCGTTAAAGACAACAACAATGGGAACCGTTTCGGATATAGATGGGAACTACTCTATTTCCGCTAATTCCGAAAACGTTATCGTGTATAGTTTTATTGGATATACAACACAAGAAATACTAGTTGGTGATCAATCATCAATTAATGTTATTATGTCTGAAGATGCTTTAAGCGTAGATGAAGTTGTAGTAATAGGATACGGCATTCAAAAAAAGGCACTGAATACAGGATCTATTTCAAGTGTAAAAGGTGAAGAGCTACAAAACACTCCAGCCTCTAGAGCAGATCAGGCAATTCAAGGACGTACTGCTGGTGTATCTGTATTATCAAATTCAGGTTCTCCAGGAGCAGGAACAAAAATCAGAATTCGTGGAGTTAACTCAAATGGAAATTCGAATCCTTTGTTTATTGTGGATGGGATGAAAACTGGAGACATCAACAACATTGATCCAGGTGATATTGAATCCTTCGACGTATTAAAAGATGCAGCCTCTGCAGCTATTTACGGTACCGAAGGTGCAAATGGTGTTATCATTATCACTACTAAATCGGGGAAAGCTGGCGAAGCTAAAATCTCTTATGATTTTCAATATGGTCTTCAAAGTTCAAGAAGTGACTTAGAATTGATGAATGCCAAAGAATACCAACAATGGATGCAAGAATCTGGTGCAGGAACTGTTACCCAAAATGGTACCGATACAGATTGGTTAGATGAAGTTTTCGAAGTTGCTCCAATGCAAAAACATCACTTAAGCTACACTGGAGGAACCGAAAAATCAACTTATATGATATCCGGCTCTTACTTCTCTCAAAACGGTATTGTTGGAGATGACAAAGCTAAATATGAGCGTATTACTGCCCGTGTTAATGCCAAGAGTAATCTTAAAGAATGGTTAGAGGTTGGAAACAACTTCAGTTTTTCACATTCTAAACAAAAATATATTGGGGAAGACGATGAATATCGAAGTGTTGTGAATAATGCTCTTTTAATAGACCCACTTACTCCAATAACTTATGATGGTACTCCAGCAAACGTTCAAACTTTATTAGATGGTGGCAATACCATTCTTAAAGACAAAAATGGACGTTACTACGGATTAGCTGAATATGTAACAGGTGAAACTGCAAACCCTCTTGCTTTATTGCAAACATATCATAATACCATTACTCAAGATAAAGTGTTAGGGATGGCATATGCTACAGTTAAACCAATAAAAGGATTATCTTTTACCACTCGTGTTGGACTTGACTTAACTTACCAAACACAACATTCATGGGCTCCAACTTACTATTTCTCAAGTGAAAGTCAAAACTCGGCAACTTCCGTTGATGACAACATTAATAAATGGTACACTTGGTTATGGGAGAACTTTGCCACGTATAATACAAAAGTTGGCGATCATGACTTTACCATTTTAGCTGGTTATTCGGCAGAAGAAAATCAAGAGCCAAATTACACAATGCATTCCGGGCCACTTATTGCTGAAGGAGATCAGTATGCTTACCAAGAACATACTACTTCTGATGAATTTGACAGAACTGGTGGTGGATTTGTAAATCATACCATGACCTCTTATTTTGGTCGTTTGTCTTATAATTATCTGAATAGATACATGATGGAATTATCCATTCGTCGTGATGCCGCCGATGCCTTTCCTACTAACGATAAATCAGCAGTTTTCTCTGCAGCTTCATTAGGCTGGATTGTATCTGAAGAAGATTTCTTTGATATTAAAGGTATCGACTACTTAAAATTAAGAGGTAGTTGGGGACAAAATGGTAGTCGTTCAAACCTACCAGGTAACGAAGATCGCGAATTTTGGGTATTCTCAGGAATTCAATATCCGGGAGCTGATGACGCTTACCAACCTGGTGCCGAAATCGATAAATTAACCAACCCTAACTTAAAATGGGAAACAACAGAACAATTAGACCTCGGCCTAGATCTTAGGTCGTTGAATGGAAAGCTAAGCTTTTCTATGGATTACTACAACAAAAAAACTAAAGATTTAATTTTTGTAAAACAAGGTCCATTATCTGTTGGTAATGAATTTCCATATGCTAATGCAGGAACTGTAACCAATAAAGGTTTTGATTTTGAATTAGGATACAGAAATAACGACAATGAATTTAAATATAGCGTTAATCTAAATTTATCAACATTAGATAATGAAGTAACCAAACAAGCAGGATCACCAATCGTTGGTGATAATTTGAGAGGTCACGATTTAACTTGGTTCGAAAAAGGATATCCAATTTGGTATTTCAAAGGATACAAAACTAATGGTATCGACAACGATACTGGAGCCCCTATTGTTGTGGATGTAAATAAGGATGGTGAAATTTCTGCTGCCGATCAAACTTATATTGGCGATCCTCATGCAGACTTTTTATATGGCGCTACCTTTAATGCACAGTATAAAGGTTTTGACTTTAACCTTTTCATACAAGGATCACAAGGAAATGATGTGTTTATGGGTTGGTTCCGTTCCGACAGACCATTCTCTAACAAACCAAAATTCATGTACGACGATAGATGGACTGCGTCTAATCCTAATGCTAGCAGACCTGCTGCCGACAACACAAGCGATTACGTTTATCGTAGTGACTTAATGGTATCTGATGCTTCATACATGCGTATCAAACAAATCCAGTTAGGATACACACTTCCTAAATTAACAACTCAAAAAGCGGGTATCGATCGTGCTAGAGTATTTGTTTCATTGGATGATTTTTTCACTTTCACTGATTATGAAGGTTTAGATCCAGAAGCTGGTAGTTCAACAAATACCAGACAAGGTGTTGATAGAGGTATTTACCCAATCTCCGGAAAAGTGATTTTTGGTGTATCACTAAACTTTTAATTCTAAAATTGCAACAAATGAAATATTCAAAATATTATAAATTCATATTAGGACTGGCAATCGCTTTTTCTAGTACTTCCTGTAACGAAGACGAATTTCTTGAAATAGATCCAACTGGTCGTGTAACCAGTGATAATTTCTTAAATACCGATAGTGAAGTTAAATTGGCAATTGTTGGAGTATACAATGCTATGCAAAACAACTTCTCTAGTGGAAGTTGGGCAAGTGTTTATTTTGTAAAAAATCTTCCTGGCGATGACTGTTTAGCTGGATCAACAGAAGGTGATCAATCTGGATACCAAGACATTGATGATTTCAAGATTCAAACCGACAATGACAAAATTAAATTGATTTGGTCTAACTTTTACAAGACTATTAGTTCAACCAATACAATTATTAATCAGGTTGAACCTAATACCGATGGTAAAAAAGAAATGATTGCTGAAGCTAAAGCCTTAAGAGCTTATTGTTACTTTGAGTTAGCAACTATGTTTGGAGATGTTCCTTTAATGACCGTTAATCCGGTAAGCGAAGCGGATTATCATTTACCTCGAACAGATGTAGCTGACATTTATACTCAAATAGAAAAAGATTTTACCGAAGCAATTCCAGATCTGCCTTTGAAAAGTGAATATAGTGCAGGTGATCAATACCGCATGTCGAAAGGATCCGCTCAAGCTTATTATGGCAAAGCTCTTCTTTATCAGAAAAAATACAGCGAGGCTGCAATTCAACTAGCTCTTGTAATTAGCAGTTTAGAATACGATTTAGAACCAAACTTTGCAGATGTATGGACTAAAGAAACTGAATTCGGACAAGAGTCATTATTCGAAGTATCTTACACAGCTCAAGAAGCCTACGATTGGGGTAACTTCCCTTGGAGTGGTGGCAACGAAAATAATATCGAAGCACAACTACAAGGTCCTAGAGATGCGATTTTTGATGTATCTAACTCAACACTAGGAGTGGTTAATGGTTGGGGGTTCAATAATCCGTCCGCTAAAATTGGTCAAGCTTTTGCTGATGCAGGAGATGTCGAAAGAAGAAATGCAACCTTGTTATCTGCAGCTGACTTTATAGCAACTGGTGGTGTAATCAAAAACCCTAGCGCTCATGATTACGAAGGATACATGCGATTAAAATATGCAACCAAAGCCTCAGAAACAAGCGAAAGTGGTGTTCCTGAACTAAACTACACAATCAACTGGCGCTTAATGCGCTATGCCGATGTACTATTAATGGCTGCCGAGGCATATCATTTTTCAACCCAAGATGGACTAGCATTAATCGAATTAAACAAAGTTCGAAAGCGTGCAAAACTAACTGACATTCAGTCTTCTGATGATATCTTTGAAGCAATTGTAACTGAAAGACAATTAGAATTAGCTTTTGAAGGAAGCAGATTCTGGGATTTAGTCCGTTGGAATAAAGCTAATCAGGAACTTAGTAGCTTAGGTTACGAGTCTTTGAAACACAATTTATTTCCTATTCCACAAAGTGAAATTATCGCCAACGATGCAATTAATGAGGAAAATCAGAACCCTTTCTATTAAAAATTATTTGTATCAAATTTGAATCAATAAAAAAGACTACCCTAACTGGGTAGTCTTTTGCAAATTTATTAGAATTTAGAAAAATAAGGCTATGAAAAGATTAATCCCGGTTCTTACTATCGCATGCATTGCATGTTCGCAACCAAATAAGACAGAAAATATAAACTCTAAAAATGAGTTTACTGCAGAAGGAAAAACCGCAACAGTAATCACTACTGCTAAGGATACTGATCTTAGATTAAGTCAAACTGCAAAGCTTGACTTCCAAAATACAAAACAAGCTTTAGAAACCGAGAATTCCATTTTCGTAAATCCAAACAATACATTCCAAACATTTATTGGAATTGGAGGCGCTATTACCGATGCTTCTGCCGAGGTATTTGCAAAACTTTCCAAAGACAAACAAGAAGAATTAATTTCTGCCTATTTTGGCAAAGATGGAAATAACTACTCCTTAATTCGCACATCAATACATAGTTGTGATTTTAGTAGTGGCAGCTACACCTATGTTGAAGAAGGCGACAAAGATTTAAAAACCTTCTCAATCGATCATGACAGACAGTTTCGTTTGCCGATGATAAAAAAAGCAATTGCAGAAGCAGGAGGATCTATGCTATTTTATGCCAGCCCATGGAGTCCACCAGCATTCATGAAAGACAATAAAAACATGCTTCAGGGAGGTAAATTGCTTCCTGAATACTACAATACTTGGGCAAAATACTACGCTAAGTTTATTAAAGCCTACGAAAACGAAGGTATTCCTGTTTGGGGAGTAACTATTCAGAATGAACCAATGGCCGTACAGCGTTGGGAATCTTGCATTTATACTGCCGAAGAAGAAAGAGATTTTCTTAAAAACCACCTAGGTCCAGTTCTGGAACAAGAAGGACTTGGTGATAAAAATATTGTGGTGTGGGATCACAACCGTGACTTAATTACACACAGAGCCAATACTATTTTCGATGATGCCGAAGCAGCAAAATATGCTTGGGGAACTGGTTTTCATTGGTACGAAACATGGCGCGGAGGCGAACCAATGTTCAACAACCTACAAAAAATACAGGAAGCTTATCCCAATAAAAAATTACTATTTACCGAAGGTTGCAACGAAGCTTTCGATTCATTAAAATATCAATATTGGCCAAATGCAGAACGATATGGCCGATCTATAATTAACGACTTTAACCGTGGAACCGTAGGTTGGACAGACTGGAACATACTTTTGGATGAAACCGGAGGTCCAAATCATGTTGGAAATTTATGCTTCTCTCCTATTCATGCAGATACGAGAACCGATAGCTTGATCTATACTCCATCGTATTACTATTTAGGACATTTCTCAAAATTTATCCATCCAGGAGCAAAAAGAGTAAGCACTGTGTCGAGCGTAAGTTTACTTGAAAGCACTTCATTTATTAATGAAGACGGAAAAATGGCAACTGTTGTTCTCAATCGTTCAGAACAAGCCTTAAACTATCAACTATATGTTGGAGCCAATCAGGCAGTTAGCATCAACATTCCTGCAAGAGCGATTCAAACGATCACCTACTAAACAAAATCATAAAAGCTCACCAGCGATTCTCAACCATAACTCACATTACATGAAGAAATTATTATTTGTAGTATTTCTATTCACTCTAATCAGTTTCAATCAAGTTTATGCCCAAACCAATAACAAATCAATGGACAATAAAATTGAAGATATTTTAAAGCAACTCACTTTAAAAGAAAAACTAGACTTATGTCATGCGCAATCCAAATTTAGCTCCAAAGGAGTTGCTCGTTTAGGAATTCCAGAAATTTGGATGTCCGACGGACCCCATGGCGTACGGGCAGAAATTGCTTGGGATAGTTGGGAACATGCAGGGTGGACAAATGATTCCTGCACCGCATTTCCAGCTTTAACTTGCCTTGCCGCTACCTTTAATACCGATTTATCCTATAAATATGGAAAAGCAATTGGCGAAGAAGCTAGATATCGTAAAAAAGATATTTTGTTAGGTCCAGGAGTTAACATTTACCGAACCCCTCTTAATGGAAGAAATTTCGAATACATGGGCGAAGATCCATATTTGGCTTCAAAAATGGTAGTTCCTTACATTCATGGCGTACAGGAAAATGGAGTTGCTGCATGCGTAAAGCACTATGCTTTAAATAATCAGGAACACTGGCGTGATCATATTAATGTTGAAATAAGTGATAGAGCACTTTACGAAATTTATTTGCCAGCATTTAAAGCTGCCGTACAGGAAGGAAAAGTATGGTCGATTATGGGTGCATACAATCAGTTTCGTGGACAATATTGTTGTCACAACGAACTTTTGGTGAATAAAATATTAAAAGGAGACTGGGCTTTTGATGGTGTTCTGGTTACCGATTGGGGAGCAACTCACGACACAAAACAAGCTGCACTATATGGTTTAGATATCGAAATGGGAACAGGAACTGATGGATTAACCAGCTCTCAAAAGAATGCTTACGACAACTATTTTATGGCAAATCCCTTGCTGAAAATGGTTAAAGCAGGAGAAATAGATGAATCTGTTATCGACGAAAAGGTAAGACGAGTTCTGCGATTAATGTTTAGAACAACAATGAATAAATCGCGCCCATTTGGAAGCATGAATAGTGAGGAACATTTTAATGTGGCTCGAGAAATTGCCCAAGAAGGTATCGTTCTTCTTAAAAACAAGAATAACTTCTTCCCTATCGATCCAAAAAAAACACAAACCATAGCAGTTATTGGCGAAAATGCCACGAAAATAATGACGTTAGGAGGAGGATCTTCCGAACTAAAAACCATTCATGAAATATCTCCTTTAGAAGGGATACAAAAACGATTTAAAAATGCGAAAGTACTTCACGCAATGGGATATGCTTCGGGTCCGTCTGTATATGGCAGAGTAATTGACTCAAAACTAAATACCGATTCATTAAAAACCGAAGCAATAAAAATTGCCAAGAAGGCTGATATCGTTCTTTTTGTAGGCGGTTTAAATAAAAATCATCACCAAGATTGCGAAGGAGATGATCGTAAGCATTTCTCTTTGCCTTTCGGACAAGATAATTTACTGAATGAAATTTTAAAAGTAAATAGTAACACCGCAGTCATCTTAGTTAGTGGAAATGCAGTTGAAATGCCATGGCTTTCTAAAGTAGATGCTGTTTTACAAACTTGGTACTTGGGCAGCGAGGCAGGAAACGCTATTGCGGATATTATTTCTGGCGACATAAATCCATCAGGAAAATTGCCTTTCTCTTTTCCAGTTAAACTAGAAGATAATGCGGCTCATTCTTTTGGAAAAATTGCTTATCCTGGTGATGGAACTAATCAGGAATACAAAGAAGATATACTAGTTGGTTACCGTTGGCACGATACTAAAAATATCAAGCCATTGTATGCTTTTGGATATGGATTATCCTATACCTCTTTTACAGTTTTAGAAGCACAAACCGATCAATCTACCTATCAAAAAAACGAACTTATTACAGTTTCCTGTGAAATTAAAAACACCGGAGATAAAAAAGGAGCCGAAGTGATTCAACTTTACGTAAGCGATTTAGAGGCATCGGTTCTGAGACCTCTTAAAGAATTAAAAAGCTTTAAAAAAATAGTTTTAAACCCTGGAGAATCAAAAACAATTACCCTGGAGATTTCAACCAATGATTTGGCTTATTTTGATGATTCAATGATGGATTGGAAATTGGAAAAAGGCAGGTTTAAATTATTGATTGGAACATCCTCGCAAGATATTGAGAAAACAATCACCATTGAAGTTAACTAAGCTACTACTCCTTTAAATTTATGGAAATAATGATACGAAAAATAAAACTCATAACAATCTCCCTACTACTATTATCATCTTGTAATCAAGATAGTAGCACATTATCTAAGGAAGACGAATTTGTTTCTGATCTTCTCGGAAAAATGACACTTACTGAGAAAATAGGGCAATTAAATCAACATACGAGTCATTGGGAAATGACAGGACCGGCTCCTAAAAATAATGAATCGCAATACCGACTAGAACAAATAAAAAATGGTGACGTTGGCTCGATGCTTAACGTTACTGGTGCAGAAGCAACTCGTAAAACTCAACAATTAGCAGTTGAGAACAGTCGACTAGGCATTCCATTACTATTTGCTTACGATGTAATTCACGGTTATCAAACCATGTTTCCAATTCCCTTAGCAGAAGCCTCATCGTGGGATCCTGAAATTGTTAAACTATCGGCTCAAGTTGCGGCTAAAGAAGCTTCGGCAGCAGGTTTACATTGGACTTTTGCTCCCATGATGGATGTAGGCAGAGATGCTCGTTGGGGAAGAGTAATGGAAGGATGTGGAGAAGATCCATATCTGGCAAGTGTTTTATCGGTTGCTCGAGTTGAAGGATTTCAAGGAGACAATTTATCGAATACAAACACCATTGCGGCTTGTGCCAAACACTTTGCTGGCTACGCGTTTTCCGAAGCTGGCAGAGATTATAATACCGTTGATATTGGAAGCTACACACTACACAATATTGTTTTACCACCCTTTAAAGCGGTTGCCGAAGCCGGCGTTGCAACTTTTATGAATTCATTCAACATTATTAATGGAAGGCCTGCTACGGCAAATCCATATTTACAAAGAGAATTACTAAAAGGGAAATGGAATTATGAAGGATTTGTAGTTTCTGATTGGGGAAGTATTGAAGAAATTGAAATTCATGGAGCTGCTCACGATTTAAAAGAAGCTAGCTCTCTTTCCATAAATGCAGGTTCCGATATGGATATGGAATCGAATGGATACATTCAATACCTTAAAGAACTTGTTGAAGAAGGAAAAGTGGATGAGAAATTAATTGATGATGCCACCAAACGAATTCTAAAAATTAAATACCAACTTGGTTTATTCGATGATCCTTACCAATACGCGAATCAAGAGCGCGAACAAAAAGAAATTTACACGAAAGAAAATCGAGAAATTGCACGTAAGGTAGCTCATCATTCCATGGTGCTTCTTAAAAATGAAGGCCAATTATTGCCTTTATCTAAAAGTCTAAAATCAATTGCTATTATTGGTCCATTAGCCGACAGTAAGGACATTCCACTAGGAAGCTGGAGAGCTAAAGCCATTAAAAATTCAGCAGTATCCCTATTAGAGGGACTTACAAATGCACTTCCACAAACCAAAATTAATTATGCAAAAGGCTGTAATTTAACAAGTGGTGATCGTAGCTTTCAAGCAGAGCTTTCCTTCAATGAAAATGATCAATCCGATTTTCCAGAGGCAATTAAAGTGGCCAAACAATCCGAAGTGGTAATTATGGCAATTGGCGAAGATTGTTTTCAAACAGGAGAAGGCAGAAGTCAAACCGATATTACTCTAAAAGGAGAGCAAATGGAGCTTTTTAAAGCCATTTACCAAGTAAATAAAAACATAGTTGTAGTATTAATGAATGGAAGACCCTTAGCTATTCCTGAACTATCTAACATGGCTCCAGCCATTTTAGAAACTTGGTTCGCAGGCTCCGAAGCAGGTAATGCTATTGCAGATATTCTTTTGGGAGACTATAATCCATCTGGAAAATTGACCATCTCCTTTCCGAAAAGTGTTGGCCAATGCCCAATTTACTACAATCACATGAATACCGGCAGACCGACCTCCACCAATAATGTATTTTGGTCGCACTATACCGATTCCCCAAATACACCTCTTTATCCATTTGGATATGGTTTGAGTTACACCACTTTTTCTTATGGAAAAGCAACCATCAATTCCAATGAATTAAAAAAGAATGAGTCCATTGAAGTTAAGCTCTCACTTAGCAACACAGGAAGTTACGAAGGAGAGGAAATTGTTCAATTATACATTCAAGATCCGAAAGCCAAATATGCTCGTCCGGTAAAAGAGTTGAAAGCATTCCAAAAAATCAAATTAAAACCTGGGGAAAACACCGAAGTATCCTTTCTATTAAAATCGGAAGATTTGGGATACTATTCTCCAGAAGGAGAATTTTTGATAGAATCAGGAGAGTATCACATTTACATTGGAGAAAATTCCCAAAACGTACAGCAAATTAATATTTCCTTATTAGAATAGTTAGAATAGTTAGAATAGTTAGATTAGTTAATGTCAAAAAGGTGGGAAACAAACTTGTTTTCCGCCTTTTTCTGTAGAATATTGCGCTACTTTTTAGAAATTGAAATGAAAGCATTTTAAAAGTTTAATATTCAATAAAAATTATAAGCCTTATTCTTAAGCCATTGGAAAATAATAATTGTTAAAGACCTTTAAATTCGCCTTCAGCATTTCTTTTCCTTAGTTATTTTGCGTATTTTCAATCTAGAAAGATGAATCATTCATGGCTGAAAAGTCATCAACGCGCGAAAAAAAACAACCGGTTCATATTTAACAGAATATTAACTTGTGCATAAGATGCATATTAAAATATAGGAGGAATTGTGATGAACATGAAAATGCAATCCGTAGGTTTCAAAGCTGATAGCAAATTAGAAGCTTTTATCAATCAAAAATTTAAAAAACTTGAAAAATTAGAAAGTTCAATTACAGGATATGATGTCATATTAAATGTTGATAAATCAAGTACAAAAGATAATAAAGTAGTTGAAGTAAAAATTAAAGTGCCAGGAAGTGAGCTTTTTGCCAAAAAGAAAAGCTCAACATTCGAAGAAGCGGCCGACTTAGTTTCTGAAGCATTACGAACCCAATTACTAAAATACAAAGAAGTAAAAGCAAACAAATAAAATCACCAAACCCTCTGTATTCGCAGAGGGTTTCTTTTTCCCACTCCAAAAAAAAACATTCCAGTCTTCAATACCTATCTCCAAAACAATAAAATATTTAATACTAGATTATTTTTCTATTTTTGATTTTTAAAACGGAGATATGACGCTTACGCTTTCTAAAACCAAAACGAATATTAATTTTGAAAAAACATTCAAAGAGTTTTATTCTCCATTGTGCAATTTTGCATACTCCTTTGTTCCCGATAAAGACTTATGCGAAGATTTAGTGCAAGATATCTTTTTAAAAATCTGGGATAAATCACCTACTATTACCATCTCAATTTCATCCTATCTGTATCGAGCTGTAAAAAACTCCTGCTTAGACCACTTAAAACAAAGGTATAAGCAATCCATACTTCCAATTGAAGAAATTGAAGATCCCATTTACTCTCCTTACGAATTAAGCCACGAAAATAATTTGGAAGCTCTACAAATAAAAATTGAAGCCGCAGTTAATGCTCTTCCTCCTAAATGCAAAGAGGTTTTTTTATTACGGAGGAATTTTCAATTGTCGTACAATGAAATTTCAACAGAATTGAATATTTCGAAAAAAACCATTGAGAATCATATGAATACGGCAATTAAAAAATTAAGAACTCAATTAAGTAAATCCGATTTATTGATCTATTTTTTATTTTTCGAAAAAAAAACAAACAAAAAATCACTTTCCAACTAGGGGTATAATAAAATTCCTCGTCTTACCTATAGAGCCAAAACAAAACGCATTAAGTTTTGTATTAACTCCAAGAACTAAAAATTGCAATTTTTTTATTTCGAATTCCAATAATATCATGCTCCATGAAGGTAAACACCCAATTATTAACCGACTATTTAAATAATAAATGTGACAAGGAAACAAAACGAAAACTGAATACATGGCTGCATGAAGATCCTAAAAATCAAAAATATCTGAATGAACTAAAGATATACTGGGACGCAAAAGAATCAAAACCTACCAAATTAGAATTCGATTCGAAGACTGGCTTTCAGAATTTATTAGCAAAAAAATTACATCGACAAAAACAAAATCGAAAAAGAACACTTCGATATGCAGCTCTTATTGCAGCTCTTATCTCTACTAGTTTATTCGGATATCTTTTTATATCGAATGAAAATACAGATCAAAAAGTTGTGAATATGTTGCCCATTGAGAAAACTGTATTGCTTCCCGATGGAACATCCATTTCTTTAACACGAGGATCGACAATTGAATATCCTAATAAATTTTCGAAACAGGAAAGGCTTGTAAAACTGAGTGGTGAAGCGTTTTTTAATGTCGCTAAAAATAAAGAAAAACCTTTTATCATATTGGCAGGAAAAACTAGAACAAAGGTTCTTGGCACCTCTTTTCGAATAAAAGAAACCGAAAAACGAACAACAATTGAAGTTCAAACTGGAATTGTAGAGTTTATGGAACAAGAAAATACGGCCAATAAAATAAAATTAGAAAAAAATGATTACGCACAATTTGTAAACAATCAAAAAGCCGTTCTTAAAAATATTTCGCAATCGGATACTGTTGATTTTGCAGTAAAACTATTAAAATATAAAAATGAAAGATTAGAAGTAATTTGTAAAGACTTAAGTGAACTTTTCAACACTACCATCCAAATTCAAAATGAATCAAAATCTCAACTTTCGATTACTGCAGTATTCGAAGAGCAGAACTTGGAAAGTATCATAAAGTCGCTTTGCTTCACGCTTAATCTTGAATACGAACAAAAAAATAACATTCTCCTACTAAAGTAAATAATTAAATGAAGCATATCATTCTCACCCTTAGTTGCATAATAATGTTACTAGGGAATACCAATTTATTGTCGCAAAACAGGATAAATAAAATTATAAAAACCGAAAAAAAATCCTACCCCTTTAATGACCTAATGATCCTGATTAAAAGTCAAGCTGGATACAATTACACATATCCAACGGATAGCGAATTAAGTCAGAAATTAATTCATTTAGGCAAAAAAGAATACGCACTCGATCTTCTTATAGATAAAATATCCCTTCAGTTGCAACTTAAATACAGAATCGTTGAAAAACAGATATCATTTAAAATAATACCAAAAAAACCTGTAACCATTAGCGGATATATTCGCGATAAAAAAACGGGTGAAGACTTAATTGGAGCCGCCTGTTATATTAAAGAATTAGCAAGTGGAACCGTTAGTAATGTATATGGTTTTTATTCGCTAAGCATCCCTTCTGGAAGATATACAGTTAGCTATTCGTTTTTAGGTAACAAAACAGTAGAATTAATACTAGAAATTGAAGAAGATAGAATTTTAACCATTGAATTAGAAAACGAAAGTCAGCAAATTAGCGAAGTAACAATTACTGGCGAAGGAGTCGCAAAAAACATCAAACGCAACGAGATGAGCGTTATAAAACTCCCGGTTTCCACCGTTAAAAAACTTCCTGCCTTAATGGGAGAAGTTGATTTAATTAAAGCAATTCAAATGCTTCCCGGAGTAAAACCTGCCGCTGAAGGAAGTACTGGTTTTAGCGTTAGAGGTGGAAATCCGGATCAGAATTTGATTCTTTTAGATGAAGCTCCTGTTTACAATGCTTCACACCTTTTGGGGTTTTTCTCTATTTTTAATAACGATGCCATTAGTGATTTAAAACTCTACAAAGGCGATCTCCCAGCTAGCATTGGCGGCAGACTCTCCTCTTTTTTAGACATCAGAATGAAAAATGGAAATTCGAAAAAATTTTCAGGAAATGGAGGAATAGGAACAATTTCATCGCGACTTACCTTGGAAGGTCCAATTGGTAAAAATGAAAAAACTTCCTTTATTTTAAGTGGCCGAAGAAGCTACCTCGATTTATTTCTACGTCTTTCCTCTAATGAAGATGTAAAAGACAATATCGTTTATTTTTACGATTTAAATGCTAAAGTAAACCATAAAATTGATGACAAAAACCGCTTATTTGTTTCCACCTATTTTGGGAAAGACAAATTTAAAAGTAGTGAGAATCAGCTCTCTTTTGGAAACCAAACTTTAACTCTTCGCTGGAATCATCTTTTCTCTAACAAAATATTTTCGAACACTACACTACTTTGGAGCAAATACAATTACGAACTTTCGGATAGCGGAGGAGCAAATGCTTTTAAATGGGAATCGAACTTGGAAGATTTATCTGTAAAACAAGATTTTAATTACTTCCTTAATTCAAACAACACCATAAAATTCGGAGGGATATTTACCTATCACAAATTTGAACCAGGTTACGCCCATGGTGTTGGCGATCAATCTTTTATTTCGGAATACAAGGTGAACGATGCAAATGCTTTCGAGGAAGCTTTATACATTTCTAACGAGCAAAAAATTGGTAGTCGGTTAAACCTAAAATACGGACTGCGATTTTCAATGTTTAATAATGTTGGAAAAGGCACTATTTACGATTTCGATGAAAACTATCAAGCAGTAGATTCAACAATTTATAAATCAGGTAAAATATTTAATACCTATACCAATTGGGAACCAAGAGCAGGACTGCTTTATACGCTAAATGAGCTTTCCTCAATAAAAATGAGTTACTCCAGAACCGTGCAATACATGCAACTTGCCCAAAACTCATCAGGAGGAATGCCTTTAGACGTTTGGTTTCCCGCCTCTCCAAATGTCGAGCCTCAAAAGTCAGATCAATATGCTATCGGTTACTTCCGAAATTTTAAAGAGAACACCATTGAATCGTCGGTGGAACTCTACTATAAAAAAATGAAAAACACCATCGACTTTAAGGATTTTGCCAACCTGCTTCTTAATAAAGAGTTGGAAGGAGAATTACGCTTTGGTTCCACCGAAGCCTATGGACTTGAATTTATGACTCAACTAAACTTAAATCGCCTACAAGGTTGGTTTGGTTACACTTACTCTAAAACCAATCGTACTGTTACAGGAATTAATGATGGCAGATCGTATCGTTCTCCATACGACGTACCGCATGACTTTAAAGCTGCAATTAGTTATCAATTAACGCCAAGAACCAGCATCTCGGCCAATTTTGCATATTCCACCGGAAAACCTATTACTTTCCCAACAGGAAGAGCCGAATACCAAGGTGCATTTATTAAAATATATTCCGATAGAAATTCTTATCGTTTGCCAGATTATCATCGAATGGATTTGGCCTTAACCGTAAAGAATAGGAAAAAGCCAAATAGAAAATGGGAAGGAGAATGGAATTTTTCACTATACAATGCTTATGGAAGAAAAAACCCTTGGATCGTGAATTTTATTCAGGATGAAAATGATCCTAAAATCATTTATGCAGAAAAAACCTATCTGTTCACTTTTGTGCCTTCGGTAACTTACAATTTCAAATTTTAAGATCATGAAACAACTCCTATTATTAATCACATCGATACTAATTGTAAGCTCTTGCACCGAAAAAATGGATGTAGAATTAGATAGCACTTATACCCGCTTATCGGTAGAAGCCAAAATAACCACAGATTTTAAAAAGCATTTTGTAAAACTAAGCGAATCGAGCGATGTTTTCTTTAATCAGGATGCAATACCTGTTACAAATGCAACTATTCAAGTTAACGATGGCACTTCCAATTTTAGTTTTGAAGAAACAAGCCCAGGTTACTACGAAAGTAGTACTGAGTTTTCAGGTATTCCAGGAAAAACGTACTTCTTATCGATCTTGAATGTTGACCTCCATCACAATGGGAAATTAGAAAGTTACGAAGCGCAATCCCTAATGCCATATCCGCACAAGGTAGATTCAATAGCCATGAATTATGACGATAATTATAGAAATGAGGGAAATGACAATAAAGAATATTGGCTATTATCCTTGTATTTAAAAGATAATAAGGAAAACGAGGATTATTATGGATTTGCGTGTCAAATTAATAATGTTTTAGTTCACGATACGATAACAGAAGTAGTTATTGCTGAGGATACTTTTTTTAATGGCGAAGCGTCAAAAGGAGTAGAAGTTGGTTTCTTTGATCAGGAAAAACCAGACGAAATAATTCGCAACAATGACTTGATAACTTTAGAAACTTATGCACTGACAGAAGATTATTTAGATTTCGTAAACGAACTTCAATTTATGGATATGGAACAAATCCCTTTATTTTCTGGCCCTCCAGCCAATATTCGGACGAACATTTCGAATAATGCAATTGGTTTTTTTGCAGTTTACTCCATTACCCGAACATCCACAATAGTAAAAGTTGAATAGTAAAGTAAAAAGAGCACTTAGTGCTCTTTTTTTTTATTCTTTAAATCCAATTTCTTTGTGAGAACCATCGCAAAATGGTTTGTTTTTAGAAGCTCCACACCTACAAAAGTAGCTTGCGCTCGAAAGAACTTTCCGTTGTCCATTCGAACTAATAAGTGTAATTGGTCCTTCCATCATAATAGGTCCATCTTTAAACACTTCCACTTTTTGCCCAGCCTCAATTGCTTTAATTTGACCTTTTTCATCATCTGTACGTTCTGGGCCATTCATATAAAAGGAAAGAGCTCGCGACGGACATTTCTGAACCTGTTTAATAATTTCTTCGGTAGAAGCTTCCTCTACTTTGATCCAGGGTCTTGTTCCTGGCTGAAAAACAGCAGGCAATCCTTTAAAGCAAACTTCGGAATGAATACATAAATCGGGTTCGTAAACTACCGTAACAACTCCATTAGAATATTCTTTTTTCGATTTTATCATAGCTCATTATTTTGGTGTATTCTACTTCACCTATTAATTTACTACATTTTAGCGAATAATGTTGAAAAAAAATACAACAGATAAAAACACTCCTACAACAGCAATCCCCTCATTCTGAAACCCCTGCAAAATTGGAATAAAATTTAATATTGAAAAATAAAATCAAGCCTACAAAAAGAGCTTGCACATCAAAAAAAATATTCTACTTTTGTCGCAGACTTTTCGGGAAAACAGTTTTGAAAAGGCTAATTACAGACGGGTGTAGCTCAGTTGGTAGAGCACTGGTCTCCAAAACCAGGTGTCGGGAGTTCGAGTCTCTCCACCCGTGCAAAAACCTTCCTAAATAATTAGGAAGGTTTTTTTTGTTTCATAAAAAAAGCGACCATTTCTGATCGCTTTTTGCATTTTTATAAATTATCCTTTAAGTAATACTTTTCGTTTGGGTCCATCTCTACTATTCCATCTCTCAATTTATAATTTGGAATTTCCCTTTTTGACTTTTCCGGATGAAATCTTCTTTTCTTCTCTTTCTGAGGCTGAATTGATCTAATAGTTTTCGACATAACTTTAAATTTTAAAAAAACTAAGTGCACACTATTATCTATTTACTACGCAAGTAATAAAAAAAAGTGACAAAAAAAAAGATGAACCAATTAAATGATTCATCTTTCTGAATATATTTATTACAAATTTTTATAACAATTGCATGTCGTATAATTTCTTGTAAGCACCATCTTTTTCAATTAATTCATCGTGATTTCCTCTTTCTACAATTTCGCCCTCATGAAAAACACAAATTAAATCGGCATTTTTTACTGTTGACAAACGATGCGCAATTACAACCGAAGTACGGTTCTTCATTAATTTATCTAAAGCATCCTGCACCAAACGTTCCGATTCGGTATCTAAAGCCGAAGTAGCTTCATCTAGAATCATAATTGGAGGGTTTTTAAGAACTGCTCTGGCAATGCTAAGCCTTTGGCGCTGACCACCGGAAAGCTTTCCTCCACGGTCACCAATATTGGTATAATAACCTTCTTCGCTAGCAGAAATAAAATCGTGAGCATTGGCAATTTTTGCCGCTTCCATCACCTCCTCTATCGTTGCATTCTCAACTCCAAAAGCTATGTTATTAAAAATAGTATCATTAAACAAAATTGATTCCTGATTCACATTCCCCATCAAGTTTCTCAAATCCTTAATCTTATAATCCCTGATATCAATTCCATCCACAAAAATACCACCAGCAATTACATCATAAAATCGAGGCAATAAATCTACGAAAGTAGTTTTACCAGAACCCGATTGACCAACCAAAGCCACTGTTTTTCCCTTAGGAATTTCCAACTGAATATTCTTCAAGACTTTCCTTTCTCCATTGTACGAGAAAGTAACATCCCTGTATTCAATTACTTTTTCGAATGCTTCCACGTGTTTCGCATCCTCTTTATCAACAATTGTAGATTCGGCTCTCAAAATTTGATCGATACGATCCATTGCTGCCAATCCTTTTTGAATACTATACAAAGCCTTCGAAAATTCTTTTGCTGGATTAATGATGGAATAAAAAACTACCAAATAGGCAATAAAACCTGCTCCATTCATGCCAGTCTCGCCATTCAAAATTAAACGGCCACCATACCACAAAACGATTACAATAACGATTGTCCCCAAAAATTCACTTACCGGATGTGCTAAAATTCGTCTGCGCATTAAACTGTTCATAATACGACGGTAATCGTTATTTTCTGCAGAAAATTTTTCTTTTACCTTATCTTCAGCTGTAAAAGCTTTAATAATTCGAAGTCCCGAAAGTGTTTCTTCAATGGTCGATAGTAAATCTCCCATTTTATTCTGCCCCAAACGCGAGGTTTTTTTAAGACTCCTCCCTATTTGTCCGATAATATAGCCAGCAATAGGCAAAAGAATAAAACTGAAAAGTGTTAATTGAGGGCTCATAATAATCATTGCCGCTAAACAAACAATAATTATAACCGGATTTTTAAGGAACATATCCATCGAGTTCATGATAGAATTTTCTACCTCTTGAACATCTCCAGTAGTTCTTGCCATAATATCGCCTTTCTTTTCTTCTGTAAAAAAAGGAATTGGTAAACTCACAATCTTATCGTAAATCTGATTTCTCATATCCCGAACAACTGAATTTCGAATTCCAACAGTATGATAAGAACCTAAATAAGTGAAACCCACCTTAAACAATGCTGTAATAATTAGAATAATTCCTACAAACAAGAGTGCAGAGTCTGCACCATACTCCAATTTCATTAAAGTTGTATAGTAGTAGAAATTGTGTTTTAATGCATCTAAACTAACTTCCCAAGGCACTAATTTATCAACTGGTTCTGCCATCTCAAACAGAATTTCCAACACTGGCTGCATCATTACAAAGGAGAATACTCCAAAAACTGCAGCGAGTATATTATAAAAGAAACTCATTATTAAATCTCCTTTATAAGGAGGCAAAAACCGTTTTAAAATTTGAATAAAATCTTTCATCAAGTAATTAGTGTGTGAAACAAACGCTTACAAAACATCAATAAGCAGTCAAAAAATAAGGCTGTAAAAGTACAACTCTTACAGCCTATTTACAAAGTATTAACAAGATTTAATATTTTAGATTCCTGTATAATTAACAGGACTAATTGCCTTTAATTCAAGCTTTAAACTATCACTAATTTCTAATGTGTCGATGAATTCGGCAATACTTTCTTTCGTTACATGACTATTGGTACGAGTTAACGCTTTTAAAGCCTCGTAAGGATTAGGATATCCTTCGCGACGAAGAATGGTTTGAACTGCCTCGGCAACAACCGCCCAGTTTGCTTCCAAATCGGCTTGAAATGCTTCTTTCGAAATAATTAATTTATCCAAACCTTTCAATAAAGATTTAAACGCAATAATAGTATGTGCAAAAGGTACTCCAATATTTCTCAATACAGTAGAATCCGTTAAATCGCGTTGCAATCTCGATACTGGTAATTTTGCTGCTAAATGTTCAAAAGTAGCATTTGCCAATCCAAGATTTCCTTCTGAATTCTCAAAATCGATTGGATTCACTTTATGTGGCATAGCCGATGATCCAACCTCTCCCTCTTTAATTTTTTGTTTGAAGTAATTCATGGAAATATACGTCCAAAAATCACGGTTCAAATCCACCAAAACAGTATTAATACGTTTTAGGTTATCGAAAATAGCTCCCATATTGTCGTAATTGGAAATTTGTGTGGTAAATTCCTCACGCTCCAATTTCAGAATATCATTTACAAAATGATTTCCAAATTCTTTCCAATTGGTATTTGGATAAGCCACATGGTGAGCATTAAAGTTACCAGTAGCACCACCAAATTTAGCAGAACATGGTACACTTTTCAGAAGATCCAATTGCTTTTTTAAACGATATACGTAAACCTGAATTTCTTTCCCTAAACGAGTTGGCGACGCTGGCTGACCATGCGTACGAGCTAACATCGAAATTTCTTTCCAATCATCAGCAAGACTGGCTAATTTATTAATCAATTCGTCTAAAAGTGGATAATACACATCGTGCACTGCATCGCGCAAAGAATAAGGCGTTGCAGTATTATTAATATCCTGAGAAGTTAATCCGAAGTGAATAAACTCTTTGTATTTTTGAAGGTTTAAACCGTCGAATTTTTCCTTAATAAAGTACTCAACAGCCTTAACATCATGATTTGTAACGCTTTCAATATCTTTCACTTTTTGAGCATCCTCAACCGTAAAATCGATATATAAACTACGCAAATCGGTATATAAATCTTTATTAAAATCTTTTAATTGTGGTAGAGGAATCTCGCATAATGCAATAAAATATTCTACTTCTACCAAAACTCTGTATCGCACCAAAGCATATTCCGAAAAATACTCTCCTAGAACGTCTACCTTACTGCGGTAACGTCCGTCAATAGGCGAAATTGCTGTTAAACTCTGCATCTCAAAAAAATTAAATGTCAATAATGGTTATTTAGAAGCTCAAAGGTAACTAAAAGCGATGAGTACCGAAAACTTTACGCATAAGATATCCGCATAGAAAGTATTATATAATCCTAGCTTGAAACATCTCCCCTTATCTTTCGCATTTTATCGATAAATACTATTTTTGTTAAGTCACTCATGCTAATTTAAGAACAAATCAATGAAATTAATTAAAGATTTTAGCTTTGGATTGCGAATGTACACCGAAGCCATTCAATATATTTTCAGAAAACAATTGGCCTGGTTTTTCCTATTTCCAATTCTTCTCAATATCGTTTTATTTTGGGTTGGTTGGGATTATATTGGCGATTTGGCACAACAATCGCAAAGCTACCTACAAGCTTTACTGGATTTAGAAAATGCTGATTTTTGGGGTTCTGCTTTCTTAAAAGCAAGCATTGGTGGGTTTATTTGGATCGTATTTAAAATACTCTTCTTTTTAATATTTGCTTATTTTGGTGGCTATATCATCCTCATCATCATGTCACCTGTATTCTCCTATCTATCGGAAAGAACCGAAAAGTTAAAAACAGGAAATGATTATCCGTTTGATGCATACCAGTTTTTAAAAGACATTATTCGCGGAGTTTTTATTGCCGTACGAAATTTACTGATAGAATTAGCTTTAACAATACTCATGTTTATTCTAAGCTTTATTCCAATTATAGGATGGGCTGCAGCCATTTTCTTATTTTTTATTTCGGCATATTTCTATGGATTTTCATTTCTAGATTATGCCATTGAACGCAAAAAAATGAGCATTGCACAAAGCGTTCAATTTATGAGAGAAAACAAAGGAATCGTAATAGCCAATGGTTTTGTTTTTTCGCTCTGTTTAATTGTTCCATTTTGTGGGGTTTCTTTTTCAAGCTTTGCTGCAATTATAGCTGTTGTTGCCGGAACTTTAGCAGTTAACGAAATTTGGGACGATGACAAATACCCAAACAAAAAAACAAACAAAATTTAAACTTAATTGCTATCTTACCTAAACGTTTAAATTGCTGTAAACATTTTACCTAAACATGAATTTAAACGACATAAAACACCTTAAAACAGTACACAAACATGAATAATATCCGCTACTTTCTTATCCTCCTTTTTGCGCTGGCTATAAGTTTTCGTTTGGTTGCGAATCAGCCTGCCGACAGCATTCCTGAAAGTAAACAAACGCAGGTCTATAAATTTGATATAAAACGCGAAATTGGACCTGCTGCCTGGAGACAAACAAAAGATGCGCTACAGGAAGCAAATGAATGGAATGCCGATATTGTTCTAATTCATATGAATACGTATGGAGGCATGGTAATTCATGCCGATTCGATTCGTACTGCCATTTTAAACAGTAAGATTCCTGTTTATGTATTTATAGATAATAATGCAGCTTCGGCAGGAGCGCTTATTTCCATTGCTTGCGATAGTATTTACATGAGGACCGGAGCCAATATTGGAGCAGCAACGGTTGTTAACCAAACAGGCGAGGCAATGCCCGATAAATATCAGTCGTATATGCGCTCAACAATGCGTGCCACGGCCGAATCGCATGGAAAAGACACCTTAATACAAAAAGGAGATACCACCTACAAATGGCGAAGAGATCCTTTAATTGCTGAAGCGATGGTGGATCCGCGCACCTATATTGAGCATGTTATTGATACAGGAAAAGTATTAACCTTTACGCCCGACGAAGCTATTAAAAACGGATACTGCGAAGGAATAGCCAATAGTGTTGAAGAAGTACTTGCAAAAGCTGGGATTAAAGAATACACAATTAAAAAATATGAACCAACAGCAATCGAACAAATGGTTGATTTTATGATTAATCCTGTATTACAAGGAATTCTAATCATGATAATTATTGGTGGTATCTATTTTGAATTACAGACTCCAGGGATTGGATTTCCAATATTAGCATCGGCTATTGCGGCAGTACTCTATTTCTCTCCTCTTTATTTGGAGGGCATGGCCGAAAACTGGGAAATTCTTTTATTTGGGATTGGGGTTATCCTTCTGGCGGTAGAAATATTTGTAGTGCCAGGATTTGGTATTCCTGGTATCTCAGGAATTATTCTCATTATTACAGGCCTCGCATTAAGTCTTGTTGATAATGTTGCTTTTGATTTTGAACCTCGTCATATAAGAGCATTGCTTGGCGCGATAATGCTGGTTGTTTTCTCGATGTTTACCTCTATACTGGCATCCATTTATGCGAGTAAAAAACTATTTGCTACCAATTCCTTTTTAGGTCATTTAGCCCTAGGAGCAATCGAAAAATCGGAAGATGGATACGTTGGTGTAGATATGAAAGCCAAATCATTAATCGGCAAAACAGGAACTGTACTTAGCGTTCTTCGTCCTTCGGGCAAGGTTTTTATCGAGAATCAAATTTACGATGCCAAATCGGAAGATGGTTTTATAGACAAGGACACCCTTGTAGAAGTAATCCGTTTTGAAACCGGACAAGTATATGTTGTTAAAAAAGAGGAGGATGAGCTCAATTAAACTTAGAGAATATGAAGCCCTGGATTATCAATCCCTCCTTAGATTATGGGAAATCACGGACTTAGGAGGCAACGAACGTGGCGACAATGCTACTAGCATTGAGCGAAGCTTATTGCATGACGGAAAATTATGGGTGCTTGAACGAACCGAAAGTAAGGAAATTATAGGTTGTTGCTGGCTCACCAATGATTCCAGAAGATTGTATCTGCATCACTTAGGAATTCATCCTGAATATCAACAAAAAGGATACGGAAAACTTCTTACCAAAAGGGCTTTAACACATGCCAAAAACTTAAAAATGCAAATTAAACTTGAGGTGCATCATACGAACAAAATTGCTCTAAACATTTACAACCAACTTGGATTTAAATTTCTGGAAGGCTACGAAGTAATGATTAAAAGAAAGTAACAGTAACCAACTTACCAATCTAAAACTCGCCAATAAAACCCAATTTAACAACTGATTTTAGTATTTCAGAAATTAAAAGAGTAAAATTGCAAAAAATCCGAAAACATACATTAAATACCAGCATGACTATAATTTCTTCTCAGGGATTACTTGATTTCTCCCTTCTCGAAAGCATCACCAAGAAACCAAAACTATTCGCAAAAGACGATGGGGATTTTTGGCAGGATCCTTACATCTCCGAGCATTTATTAAATGCTCATCTTGACGATGAATCGGATCAGGGTTCTAGAAAATATCAGGATATTCTGCAATCGGTTCTTTGGTTGTGCGAATATTTAAAACTTCCTGAAGACAGTAAATTGCTAGATTTGGGTTGTGGACCTGGATTATACAGCGAAAATTTCTACGGTCAAGGATTTGATGTTACAGGAATCGATTTCTCGCAAAGCTCTATTGATTATGCCAAAGAGCAAGCCGAAGGATTTCCATATCGCATTAACTACATCTGCCAAAATTATCTAGAAATAGATTACCATGAGGAATTCGATGTAATCACACTTATTTACGGCGATTTATGTGTGCTTTCTCACACCGACAGAAACTTACTACTTCAGAAAGTAAAAAAGGCATTAAAACCAGGTGGGTATTTAATTTTTGATGTATTCACGAAACATTATTTCGAGAGTAAGGAACCAGATCAATCCTGGTATATTAGTAAAGAAGACGGATTTTGGAGTGAGGAAGAACATCTACTATTACAATCTCGTTATAAGTACAAAAAAGATAAAGTTAGATTGGATAAATATACCTTGATTTTAAAGAATGGAACCGTTCGCACTCACAACATTTGGAAGCACTATTTTTCGTTGAAACGAAGTATTTCGATGATGGAAAAAAATGGGTTTAGCGTGAAAGACTACTGGTCTGATTTAAAAGGAAAAGCTTTTGAAAAGAACAGCCAGTGGATAGGAATGATTGCCCAAAAATAGAAATAAAAAAAACTCCGACAGAACTAATTCTCTATCGGAGTTTACAAGATAAACTGGTAGGTTTATTAATCCTTGTACATCTTATCTATAAGATGTTTGTATTTTTCCTGTATTACTTTTCTTTTCAATTTTAAAGTGGAAGTAATCTCCCCGGCTTCAATCGAAAATTCTTTAGGCAATAAGGTAAATTTCTTAATTTTTTCGAACATCGAGAATTCTTTCTGCATTTCCTCAAAGCGTTTTTCGAAAAACTCTATAATTTGAGAGTTTCCCAATAATTCTTCAATAGTTTCAAATCCAATATTATTCTGCGATGCGTATCGCTGAAGAGGTTCTATAGCGGGCACAGCCAAAGCAGTTACATATTTTCTGCAATCACCAATTACAGCAATTTGCTCAATAAACTGATCGTTAACCAACATTTTCTCTAACTTTTGAGGAGCAATATATTTTCCTCCTGAAGTTTTCATCAAATCTTTAATACGATCGGTTATGGTTACAGCACCATTTTCATCGATTACACCTGCGTCTCCAGTACAAAACCATCCATCTTTCATCACCTCTGCAGTAGCTTCGGGCTTCTTGTAATAACCACGCATCACACCTGGCCCTTTCACTAAAATCTCGTCGTTTTCACCAATTTTAATCTCGGTACCAACAATAATACGACCAGTTGTGTTAAAATCGATATGTTTATCGCTATACAGGCATACTGTAGCCATTGTTTCGGTTAAACCATATCCCATTTTCACATTTAAACCTGTAGCGTGAAAATATTTAATAATATTTGAATCTAATGGAGCTCCGCCACAAGGCATAAAATTGATTCTACCCCCAAAAATATCACGAAGTTTGCTTAGTACTAGTTTATCAGCAAGCTTGTGTTTTAATTTCAATCCAACAGGAATTCTCTTATCAAATAGGAGGTAATCATTATTATACTTCGCCCCAATTTTAATTGCCCAATTCATTAAAGATCGCTTCACTCGCGAAGCATCCTTACTTTTTACCTGAATTGCCGCATAAATTTTCTCATATATTCGTGGAACCGTACACATTAATGTAGGTTTCACTTCTTTCATTGCGTCTCCAATCTTTTTTGGATCGAGATTGAAATAAATTTCTATTCCCCGATGAAAACAATAGAAACACCAAATTCGTTCGTAAACATGACTTAAAGGCAAGAAACTAAGCGAGATATCTTTATCAGATACATTTAACTCGGCATCATGAGAGACCAAAACACTAGAAATGTTATTGTGATCAATCATCACTCCTTTTGGTTCTCCGGTAGTTCCTGATGTATAAATTAAAGTTGCAAGATCATCAATTTCGGCTCTTTGAAAACGATCTTCAAACTCTGCACCAACCATTGAATTCTTTCCATAAATTAAGAATTCATCCCAATGCATCGACCTTTCGTAATCCGATAATACAACATTCTTATCGAAAGCCACTACCATTTTCACATGAGGAACCGTTTGAATTAAATCCATAGTACGATCATATTGCTCCTGTTCTCCAACAAAAACAACCTGTGTTTCCGAATCCTCAATAATATATTTTGCTTCTGTTGTAGAATTAGTTGGATAAATAGGAACCGTTACGCCACGAATACTCATGATCGCTAAATCGGCAGTAATCCATTCTGGCATATTTTGCGAAAAAATAGCAACCATTTGCTTTTCTTCAACACCTAACTTTATAAGCGCTTTTGATATTTGTCGAATATCTAAGCCAAATTTAGTCCAACTTACACCAACCCATTCGCCACTTTTTCCATCCTTATAGTGCATTGCAATTCGATCCGAATATTTTTCAATACGATTTCGAATTAGTTTGCCCCAATGTTGATATTCCATAAAAGTTTTTTAGTTGTGATATTGGTACAAAGATAGTGATGTTTCCTTACTATTAAAAGGTTTTCGATTGTAAAGCATATTCTCTAAAGTGTTAAATATCATAGAAATAGAGTCGCTCACAAAGTTTAAATGCTCGAAAGTAGTTACCTCTCAACAGGTTATATAAAAACGACCGTAAACATAAGAGTTCCGGTCGTTCGGCGTATTAAATAAAGAAATAATACTGTATTCTGCTTAGCGGATGTTAAAATCCATCATTTCCTCGCCCTCGAGTTCTGCAACCAGTCGATCGCCTATTTTCACTGGCCCCACACCTTCGGGAGTACCAGTATAAATCATATCTCCAATTTTCAGGGTAAAATATTTCGACAGATAAGAAATAAGATAATCAATTGAAAAAATCATATTTGAGGTATTCCCAGTTTGCACCCGCGTACCATTTATATCCAAATGAAAGTTTAATTGATTTACATCCTTAAATTTATCTTTCGAAATAAATTTACTAATAGGCGCAGCACCATCAAAAGCCTTCGCTTTCTCCCATGGTAAACCTTTCTTTTTACAATCAGCCTGAATATCGCGAGCAGTAAAATCGATTCCTAAACCAATTTCATCATAATAACGATGAGCAAATTCTAATGGTATATTTTTACCAACTCTAGAAATTTTCACCACTACTTCTACCTCGTGGTGGATATCTTTGGAAAAATCAGGAAAGTAAAAATCATTATTATTTTTTAACAGTGCTGAGTCGGGCATAGAAAACACCACAGGCTCTTCAGGAACTGGATTGTTAAGTTCCTTTGCATGATTCACGTAATTTCTTCCTATTGCTAATATTTTCATCACTAATTATTTTACTTATTAAATCCTCTTAATTTAATTTCTGTAAGCACTTTTTTAGTGTATAATGGGAAATCACTATTCATTACCCATCCATAGTAACCAGGTTGATCGTCCAACACTTTTTCGACAGCAACTCCTTTATTTTTCCCAAAATTAAACATTTCAATACCATTTTCATCTTTTACAATAAAACCGGCAAAATCAACATTTTTATTCTGAGATGAATATTTCGACAGATAATCAATACTATTTTCCAGATCGCTGTATTTATCCAGTTGCGATTTTAATACTTCGTAAGTTGCTTTTGTGTCGGCCTCGGCACCATGTGCACCTTCTAATTCTTTATTACAGTAGAATTTATAAGCCGCAACAAGAGTTCGTTGTTCCATTTTATGAAAAATGGTTTGTACATCCACAAACTTTCTCTTTCTCATATCAAAATCAATATCTGCACGTAGGAACTCCTCTGCTAATAAAGGAAAATCAAATCGGTTCGAATTATATCCGGCCAAATCGCAACCCTCTAAATATTTTGCGATTGTCTTCCCTACCTCTTTAAATACAGGCTCATCCTTTACATCTTCATCCGTAATTCCATGAATCGCAGTCGACTGGGGTGGAATTGGCATTCCAGGGTTCACTCGAAAAGTTTTTACCTCTTCGTCGCCATTAGGATTCACTTTTACAATACACATTTCTACAATACGATCTTTTGCAACATTTATTCCTGTTGTTTCCAAATCGATAAAGGCAATTGGATTCTTTAAATTCAGTTTCATGATATTCTTATGAAATTTAGCTTTTAACAAAAATATAAAACCCAACAGAACTTTACGCTCTGTTGGGTTATTTTATTTCTTAATTATGCAAGGTTTATCTTATGCATTAATCATCATTGGCATTAATAACATCAATACATCTTCGTCGGCATTATCGTTATCGTAAGGTAAGAAAATACCGGCTCTTGTTGGATCGGATAATTCTACCATAACATTTGAAGAAGAAATATTAGATAAAATTTCTAAAAGAAAAACCGATTTAAATCCAATTTCCAATTCCTGACCTTCGTACTGACATTGTAATCTTTCTCTTGCCGAGATTGAAAAATCAATATCCTGAGCCGAAACCACTAATTCATTTGCTTTTAATTCAAATTTAATTAAGTTACTTGCTGGATTTGAAAATACAGAAACTCTTCTTAATGTATTATATAATTCAAGCCTGTCGATGGTTAATTTATTAGGATTGGTTTTAGGAATAACCGAGTTATAACTTGGATAATTTCCTTCTACCAAACGACAAATTAACTTGTAATTAGACAAAGTAAAAAATGCATTTTTCTCATCAAACTCAACACGAACAGGGTTTGTTTCTTTCGGAAGAATATTACGCAATAAAGAAGCTGGTTTTTTTGGTAAAATGAATGATGATTCGACCTCCGACTTACCATCTAATCTCTTATAACGCACCAACTTATGAGCGTCAGACGCTACAAAAGTAAGATCATTATTTCCTAACTCCACAAAAATTCCATTCATTACCGGACGAAGTTCGTCATCGGCTGTTGCAAACAATGTTTTATTGATACCAGTTAAAAGAACCGCACCTTCAACAGAAATATTTACCAAATTAGCTTCCTGTTTTACTGGTAGTTTTGGAAAATCTTCTCCATTCTGTCCAACAATACTAAACACTCCATTTTCGGAAGTAATTTTTACCGCCAAAGAAGTAAGATCAATATCGAATGTAAGAGGTTGCTCTGGAAATTCTTTTAAAGTATCAGTCAAAATCTTAGCTGGAAAAGCAATTACTCCTTCGCCTACCGAAGTCTCTAATGGAATTGTAGTAATTAAGGTAGATTCTAAATCCGAAGCAGTAGCTACCAATTGATCATTCTTTAGTTCAAACAAAAAGTTGTCGAGAATAGGTAAGGTATTCTTACTACTAATAACACGACTAATTGCCTGTAAATGACTTAACAATTCTGTACTTGATACTACAAATTTCATTTGCATAATATTTTAAAATTAACCTAAAACTCAAATTTTTCAACCCTTGCGCAAGTTATAGTAAACTGTGACAGAGGGCA
Organism: Labilibaculum filiforme; assembly: GCF_002843315.1. Classification (GTDB taxonomy): domain Bacteria; phylum Bacteroidota; class Bacteroidia; order Bacteroidales; family Marinifilaceae; genus Labilibaculum; species Labilibaculum filiforme. The sequence goes on from NZ_MVDD01000002.1 coordinate 171,940, forward strand.
AATAACAAGTGGTGAATATACAAATTTATTAAGGAAACTTGTCCATCTTCATTTAAAAAACAAAGCTGATCTCGTCAAATAAAATCAGTATTTAATTGAAGACTTGCTATTTACTATTAAAACATATTACAACACCACTATAAAAATCATAAAAATAAAATTCAGAATGGAATATTCCGTTTCTGAAACTTTATTTTAGAGGCGACAAAAATAGTATTTCTAAGCAATATTTTAATCACTCTAGGATGCAAATTTTCGTTTTCGAATGTAGAAACGAATTAATCCAAAAATAAGTAGTAGAATTAAAGGTACTAACACATTTACAAGTTGCCAAAACAATCGCTCCGATCGAATTTTAGTTTTGTTTAACATTCTCAATTTTACCTCGCGCGACCGTAGCTCCATCCATCCATTATCATCGCACAAATAATCAACACAATTAAGCAGGAAATTTCTGTTTCCATAGGTCGATTTACTATATCTATCGTATCCCAATGCTTCAATTTGTCGATTGCTACCTACTCCTCTCACCCTGTTCTTAATAATATCACCATCCGATATCACAATCATTTTGGTTGGTACGCTTTCCGTTTTAAAATCGTTTTTTTGAATTCCTTTCCAAATTCTATTCTGAAAAACCGAAGGAAATACGCCTTCTAAAAGAACTGCAATATTTTTCGGTCCGGCAGGAAAATCGGATGCCTTCATCTTCTGATTTACAATATCTAAACTAATTGGCTTTGGAACTTTTTCTAGTCTGGTATACTCCGAACTAGCTAATAAAACTTGCTTTTTTATCTGTTTATTATCCCCTACAAAATCAATTGAATTTGCAAACTCCGCTTTAATCACGTTTAATTTTCGTGTAATAGGATGAGTATCAGGAGCTACTAAAAGTGGCGAATAATACCAAGGTGCTGGTGTAAATTTTGCTTGCTGACCCGCCAAAGCTGTTTGCACAGGAATCAACTGACTCTGAACGTCTAACACCAAATCAGGATTAATTCTCACTCCGTATCGAAATAGTTGATCTTCCATATTTAACGGTTGATAAAAAGCCATGGTACTTTCCTGAGTCACCAAGCTATCCATTGAAGCAAGCACCTCATCCACCAACCACAACACACTTCCACCATTCATCACGTACTGATCGATATGGTATTTATCTGCTTCGCTAAACTTCTCACGCGGTTGAGCAATTACCAAAGCGGCATATCTATTTGGTTGCATATTTATAGCTTCGGCAGGTATTCTTTTCACTTGGTAGCGCTGTAAAAGAGATGCGGTAAAATCTGCCACTTCAAACTCCCCCAACTCGCCATGTCCGGTAAGAAATGCTATTTCTTTTGGAATAATATCCTGCAACACTCGTATCGCCGAAGTCAGTTCAAACTCCAGTTCCTCGATGGAATGATTCAAATTCTGATCGGAAGACAAACCTGCCACACTTTTTAAGAGGTGAACACTTGTTTCTTTCTCCCTATCATGAACAATGATTCCAGGAACGACTAACTTTTGATTCAAACTGCCATCGGTGGTTTTCTCCTGCAAATTTATTGGTTGCAAACCTCTACTTACCAATTGATCGAAAAGTTCTTTTCGCTTTTGCGGATTAGCAATATCGTTGGGATTAATTAAGGCATAGGATATATTGACATTAGAATAGGAAGAAAACTCATCGATCATTTCTAAACAAGCCTTCTGCAAATTTGTAAAACCAGGAGGCAAATCTCCGGAAAGATACACTTCAAAATAGAGATCTTTATTTAAATTGGATACCAGATTCTTGGTATTATCCGATAAAGAATATCGTTTTTCGGAAGTTAAATCCCAACGAAAAAAGTACACTTGTAAAACTTGAATAACAACTACTAAAGCCAATAAAGATATCAGTAATTGAAAAAGGTCTTGTAATTTTCTATTTCGTACCATATATAAATTCAATTACCATTTTCTACTTTTAAGAACAGTTTGTGTCAGCAAAAGAAAACCCATTATCACTCCAATAAAATACAGTAAATCACGAGAATCAACAATTCCGCGTGAAATAGATCGATAATGTTGGTTGATTCCCATCGAAATAATACTATTCTGTAAAGACTGCAAGCTAGCAAACTCTCCTAAATAGTCGAATCCAATATAAAAAATGAAACAAAACACCAAGGCTAATAAAAAAGCGACAATCTGATTTTCGGTTAAGGAACTTGCAAATACACCGATAGAAACATAAACTCCTGCCAATAAAAATAGACCAATAAAAGATCCCCAAAAAGCTCCGGAGTCAATATTTCCGATAGGATTCCCTAAATAATATACCGAGTAATAGTAAACCAAACAAAATAGTAAAGAAAATACTACAATTGTTAAGCCTGCAAAATACTTTGCCAATACAATTCCCATATCGGAAATAGGACGAGTCATTAAAAGCTCGATTGTACCTTGTTTTTTTTCTTCGGCAAAGAAACGCATGCACACTGCAGGAATCAAAAACAAATAAATCCATGGAGCCATTTCAAAAAGAACATTCAAATTTGCATCGCCCGAATCTAAGGGATTTGAGTTGCCTGGGAAAACCCAGACAAATAATCCTGTTGCAATTAAAAAAATAGAAAGAATTAAATAGCCGGAAATTGAGCTGAAAAAAGTCCTGATTTCCTTACTAAGTAGTGGCAACATATATTTAGGTTCTGATTAAAAATTCTTAATTCTACAAATTTGCAAAATTATTCGAGTTGAAAAAACTCTTTGGGAAATCAATTTACTTACATAAATTTGAAGCCTAATTACCAAATTAAATTGCCAACTATACTTTTTCGGATAAATTCTAAGTTAACATTTTAACTACGAGCTTTGATGAAAGCAACAGCATAAAATGAAAAACTATTTTCTCCTTTTTATATTTTTTCTGCTTAGTAAAAATATATTTGCCCAAGAAAACCCTGAAAAAGATATATTCAACACCACTGTTCGGTTTCATTATGGCGTAGTTATGCCTCATCACAAATCTATCAGTTATTTGGTAAACGATCGTATTTCAGCCTTCGAATTAAACATGGGTTACCTGCCTTCGAATGAAAAAAACTGGACAAAACTATACAAACAACCTGAAATTGGACTTGGATTATATCATGGTAGTCTTGGGAACGATCGGGTTTTAGGAAACGTAACTGCCATTTTCCCTTACATTAACTTCCCCTTAGTGCAAAGCAATAAATGGGAGTTTAGTACACAACTTGGCTTTGGACTTGGATATGTAAAAAAACACTTCGATCCGGTTGAAAATTATACCAACGTAGCCATTGGAACCAAATTCAATGCTTTTTTCAAATTATTGGTACAAAGTAGCTATACAATTAGTCCAAAATGGGGAATTAACGCAGGTATTGGATTCAATCACCTTTCTAATGGATCTATTAGTGCTATTAATAAAGGATTAAACCTTTTAACCAGTAATATTGGCGTAAGCTATTATTGGAATGAAAAGAAACGCAAAACTTATACTACCACTTTCATTAAAAATAAATTACCCAATGAATTTTTAGTTATTTGGGGAAATGGTATGAAACAAGTTTCGGAGAAAGATCACCATAACTACTATACTTCTAGCTTATCAGGAAACTATTCTTTTGGCATTAACTCGAAACAAAAATTAGGCTTTGGAATTGATCTGTTCTACAATAAGGCCGCCAATAGAGGAAAGTGGGATTTCGATCCTGAAATAAGTTTTAAAAATCGATTTAGCCAAGCCTTATTTATTTCGCATGATCTTGTTATTGAGAAATTTAGTATTATTGCCAATATTGGAGTTTACACTTTTTACAAAACAGAACCTGAAAAACCTATTTATACTCGACTTGGTATTCGTTACAGACTTAACGACTACTTATTAACTAGTTTAAGTTTAAAAGCACACATGGGCAAAGCCGATTATATAGAATTAGGAATTGGATATCGAATTAAAAGAAACAAAAGTGAAAAATAAAATATACATATTCATCTTAATACTGCTAACTCTTCCATCTTGCGAATCCCTCAATCCGTTTGAGGAAGCTGGCGACTATATCGAAAAAAGAATTGATTTAGTTGGGGTTTCGAGTATCGAAAATAACAACACATTTAAAATTACTTTAGTTGAAGATGATGATGAATTTCTTCTATTAAAGGGAGGTGAAAATATAATATCAAAAGTAAGCACAATTATAAATGAGAATAAACTTAGCCTTGACCATTCTCATAAAAACAAAATTACAAATCTCGATTTAATTGAAGCTGAAATTCATTTAAAAGAGTTTACACTAATTACCGCCTATGCTCCCGCATATTTTAACAGTAAAGGAACCCTTAGCGGAAACCGATTAGATATCGACATTACTTCCGAAAGTGAATTGGTGGAAATGAAATTAGATTTAAATTATGTTTTTTTAGATTTTCATTCTTTTGGATCGGCAGCCGGAGGATATGAATTTTCAGGCATTTGCGAAACTTCAAATTACGTATTGAATGGCGTAATCAATATTAATGCTTCCGAAATGCTGAGCCAGAAAGTTGTAGTAGCACAAAATGGAATTGGCGAAGCTCATGTATGGGCCGAAAAAGAACTAAATGTCACCATTTATAGTAGTGGAGACATGTATTACAAAGGATATCCTGAAATAATTATTAAACGAATACAAGTAAATAACCAAAGTCCAACAGCAGAAGTATTCCCCGAATAAGTATCTCCCCACTTTAACCTACCAATTATTTATATTTTCTATCAAAACTTCTTCTTTAAAATACAGTTAAGATAGTGTATAATTTTTTTTGTTTAACGATTTTATTTTTCATAAATTTGTGAGTTATAATCAAAAAAAATATGAATTATCAGTTAAACACAACCATACAGGAACTTATTCGATGCATACAAGATGCGGAACGAGAAGCTCAACATCAAAGCAATAAAAACAGCAACTCTCAATCTATTTTTCTTACTGCGCTCGATTATCAAGTTCAACGGTATGTACAAAACATGCCTTCTTATTTGAATATGGATCACGTAGTTGGATTTCCAATTCAATTGAATAACTATAGTATAAATACTTCCATATCTGATCAGGAACTGGGTATAGCAATTAATATACACTACTATCCTCCCGTAAGGCCTCTTGTAATTAAGTCTCCTGAAATGATTATTGAATTACTTGCAAAAGTGGACAAATCAGGAAACATGGAGTATCGCTTGTCTAAGTATTTTGCGAATCCTGAAGAACTGCAACAATTAGCCAAGTATTTGCCTGATGATGAATGTATTGTAATGCAGGAAGATGGATCCTTATCCATAGAATATATAGAGGAACCTATTCCTTCTCCTGTCTGGAACTATTCTACTCAAAATTATTCAATGATGGGAGAAGATGCTACTGCAGGAAGCGATCCTTTTTCTGACAATACCTGGACAACTGCAATTGATTGGTCAAACAATGGTGCCGGTGGCGTTGGCACCAGTATGAGTAAATTAAAAGGTTCCTTCCGAATGAGCAATGGCGCTGCCAATGGTTCTAAATTTAGCCCTAAGTATTACGAATCGAACTGGTCGGGAGGCAGCAGAGCCAGAATAACAACTCATAGTGCTGCCAAATGGGGTTCAAAAATATCAAGAGGAACTGTATTTGTCACCATAGGCTTAGCAGCTTACAATATTAATGAAGCAAACAAATTAGATAATAGATCTTTTGGCTACAACACTCAGGTTGCAACAGCACAAACCGTAGTTGGTATTGGTGGGGCAATGGCTGGAGCCCAAATTGGCGGAGCAATTGGAGTTTGGTTCGGAGGTGTTGGTGCCATACCTGGCTCTATTATTGGCGGAATTATTGGTGGCGTATTAGGTGGCTGGGGTGGCTCCGAGTTGGGCGAAGCAGGCGTAAACTTATTTTACTAAAAACTATTTCTTATGGAACGATTTTGGAATCTTATTCATTATTTCATTTACAAAGCTCATAATCAATTTCATCTATTTTGTAATAAAATAAACCCAATCTTATTTCTTTATAAGCTACCCTTCGCAAAAAGACATTTTGCAAAAAAAGGAATTAACCCCATAAAAGAAGTAAACAAGGCATTTCAAAGACCTGATATAGGTTTGAGCAGTATTGTTTCAGGAGGAGCAATCTACACACTATTTTTCCTGCTCTGCTTTGGAGTAATAAACATCTTTTCAGGAATAATTCAAAAAGAACTGAATCTTCAACTCTACCACTTCATCATCCTGATTATCTTATCAATAATCATTAATTACTTCTTAGTATTTAAGGGTGATAAATACTTAAGCTATTTTAAAGAGTTTGAAAAAATGGAACAGAAAGATAAAACAAAATGGGCTTGGATTAGTTTTGCTGTAAGTATTGGAATTCTCTTCTTTATTGTAGGTAGTTTTATTTTTTTAAATTATCGGCTATAGTTAGCATCCACACACCTACGATACAATAGATTAATACAGAGCTAGATAATAAATAATTCAGTCCAACTTTATTTATTACTGTAAATCTTCATAAATCATTTTAGCAAAACGAGCCGATGCTCCTGCTCCTCCTAATTTTTCATTCAAAAGCTGATAATTGTGCAGCATTTGACTGCGATACTCTCTATCGAAAAGAATTTGATTTAACTCCTGAGTAATCATCTCTTTGTTGCAGGTATGCTGAATCAATTCTTTCACAATCAAACGATCCATTATCAAATTCACCAGCGAAATATACTTCACTTTTAAAAGTCGTTTTCCAATAGTGAACAACAGCTTTCCTCCTCCGGTAAGATAACACACTACTTGAGGGATACGTAGCAATGCTGTTTCTAAAGTTGCAGTTCCAGATGTAACAACAGCAGCTTGCGATTGTTGCAATAAATCATAGGTTTGTCCGTATACAAACTGCACATTTTGATTTCCCACTACAGAAGCATAAAATTCTGGATCGATAGCTGGTGCAGCAGCAACTACAAACTGATGCTCGGGAAAAGAAGTTACACATTCCAACATTACCGGCAATACTCGCTCAATTTCCTGCTTACGAGAACCAGCAAGCAGAGCAACAATTGGTTTTTCGCTTAACTTGTTTCTCTTTATAAAATCGGGAAAACCCTCCTCTTTATTTGGGCGGTTCTCAATAGCATCTAATAATGGATTTCCACCAAAACTCACCTCGTAATTATGCTTCTGATAAAATTCAGTCTCGAATGGAAAAATAGTAAACATTCTATCCACATAAGCCTTTATCTTTTTCACTCGCGACTCTTTCCATGCCCATATTTTAGGCGAAATGTAATAATGCACACGAATTCCACGTTTTTTTGCAAATTTTGCCATTCGCAAATTAAAACCAGGATAATCAACTAAAATTAATACATCGGGCTTAAATGCAAGTAAATCTTCTTCGCAGAGTGAAAAATTAGCTTTTATCTTGCCCAAATTCTTCATCACGGTCAAAAAACCCATAAATGCAGTTTCGCGATAATGCTTTACCAATTCGCCACCTTGAGCCAGCATTAAATCTCCTCCCCAAAATCGAAATTCAGCTTTTGAATCCTGAATTTTCAACTCCTTCATTAAGTTCGATGCGTGAAGATCCCCAGATGCTTCCCCTGTGATGATATAGTATTTCATTTTAAAGATAGATTTGAGAGGTCAGATTATTTACACATTACTGTTTGATATCTAATCTCTATACAATTACATTCCAAAACGAAAAATCAGGATCGCAAAAGAATACAAAATAGTTGCCAACAATACGCCTCTGGCAGCCTTTAAAAAATCTGTTTTAATAAACAGAAAGAAGAAAACGATGTTTCCAAAATACACGCCAAGTGCCAGTACTTTCGTATAGATTTTATGAACCAACAAACTGTCAATAAATGTTTTCAAACTCATTTCGGCTTGAAACTTCACCGCAAACACGAGTAGAATGGAAAGAAGAGGAACCAAAATTCCAATAATCAATCCTAAAGTAGTTGAATTGATTCTAGACTTCATAATCCCATTTTTTTAAATCCGCAACTAATGCATGAGCTGTCATGTCAATTTGGGTAGGAACTACCGATGCATATCCATTTTTAATAGCCCACTCATCGGTCTCCTCATTATTCGGCTCTGCATTTATAAACTGTCCGGTTAACCAATAATAATCTCCTCCAAAAGGATCTTGCCTATGGTCAAATTCCTCATTCCATCTACCAATTGCCTGACGACAAACGCGAATTCCTTTCAATTCACCTTTCGGAAAATTAACATTTAAACAAACACCAGTGGCCAATCCATTTTTTACCAAATTAGAAAATATTTTACGGCCATATTGCACAGACTGAGTAAAATCAGCATCAGCTGCAAATACATCTAAGGAAAAACCTACCGAAGGAATTCCATTGATGCATCCTTCGATTGTTGCACCCATAGTTCCAGAATACAAAACACTTACCGAAGTATTGGCACCATGATTTATTCCGGAAACCAGAAAATCCGGCTTTTTTGGAAGTATTTTATTTAATGCAAGCTTAACACAATCAACTGGCGTTCCCTTACAACTATAAATATGCAGGTTCTTCTCATCCCTAACTTTTTTAATTCGGATAGGAACTTCAACCGTAATAGAATTTGATTTTCCTGAGTTGGATCGATTTGGGGCTACCACATAAATATCTCCAAAATCTTTCACCATAGCAACCAAAGCCTTTATCCCTTTAGCATTAAGTCCATCGTCGTTCGTAACAAGTATAATTGGTTTTTCTTTCAGCTCGCTCATATTTTTATTTTGATAATCCTACAAATATATTCGAATTCGAGGCAATTATCAATTTCCTAGAACACTTAATTAAAAAAGTGTTTCACCAAAAAAGAAAACCAAAGAGTTCCTAAAGCATATAAAAAAATTAAATGCTGTACTAATAAAAAAACGAAAAGCCACCAAAAAGAAAGAAAATTCACAGTGAACTTCGGCATACTTGCCGGTTCATTCTCCAGTAAATTTAAACTCCTTTTTTCTTCGCCTTACCTAGCGTTGCACTTTCCAAATCTTTAAAGCTACTATTTTAAAAAGCTTTCCAATTTTAAGCTCCTATCCTACTTGTTACTTGGAGGTAAAATTTCTACTTTTGTAAGCTTGAAGAAGAATGGCGACATTTTACATTCCTCTTTTTTACATTGAAAATTATCTGAAAAAACACACATACAATGAAGGTATCATACAAATGGCTGAAAGATTACATTGATATTGATCTTACGCCTGCTGAAATGGATGACATTCTAACTCAAATTGGTTTGGAAGTTGGTGGAATCGAAAAAATTCAATCCATTAAAGGTGGCTTGGAAGGTTTGGTTATTGGTGAAGTAAAAACTTGCATTCCGCATCCAAATTCTGATCATTTGAGCATCACAAGTGTTGATGTAAACGGCGCAGAATTACTACCAATTGTTTGTGGCGCAGCCAATATTGCTGCCGGACAAAAAGTGGTAGTTGCTACAGTTGGAACTGTTTTATACGATGGTGACGAAAGCTTTACCATTAAAAAATCGAAAATAAGAGGCGAAGTTTCTTTAGGAATGATTTGCGCCGAAGACGAAATTGGCGTTGGCACCGATCACGATGGAATTATGGTATTGCCTGCCGATGCAGTGGTAGGAACTCCAGCTGCTAAATATTTTAATGTAGAAGATGATATTGCCATTGAAATTGATTTAACTCCAAACCGAATTGATGGAGCATCGCACATTGGTGTTGCCAGAGATTTGGCTGCTTACCTAAAGCAACAAAAAAATATAGAATATAAAACCCCTTCGGTAGAAGCCTTTAAAGTTGAAAACAATAATACTCCTATTGAAGTACTTGTTGAAAATCAAGAAGCTTGTCACCGTTACTCGGGAGTTTGTGTTAGTGGAATTACCATAGCCGAATCACCAGAATGGTTACAAAATCGCTTAAAAGCAATCGGCTTAAAACCAATTAACAATGTTGTAGATATCACCAACTATGTGTTATTTGAAACCGGTCAGCCATTACATGCGTTCGATTACACTAAAATTGCTGGAAATAAAGTAATTGTTAAAACACTGGCTAACGGAACTCAATTCACAACGCTTGATGAAGCAAAAAGAGAATTGAACGAAAACGACTTGATGATTTGTAATGCTAAAGAACCAATGTGTATTGCAGGGGTATTTGGTGGATTGGAATCTGGTGTTAGCCAAACAACTAATTCAGTTTTCCTTGAAAGTGCTTATTTTGATGCAGTATATGTACGTAAAACAGCTCGTCGTCATGGTTTAAACACCGATGCATCGTTCCGTTTTGAACGTGGTACAGATCCTAACAACACTATTTATGCAATGAAACGTGCTGCTCTTTTAATCAAAGAGATTGCTGGTGGTAGTATTTCGTCCGAAGTGATTGATATCTATCCAAACCCAGTTGCCGATTTTAAAGTGGAAGTGAGTGTAGATCGTATCGAACGCCTAATTGGAAAGAAAATTGGCAAAGAAACTATTAAAAATATTCTAACTGCGCTAGAAATTGGTATTGAAAAAGAAGATGGAGATACATTGAATCTACTTGTTCCTCCGTATCGTGTTGACGTAAAACGCGAGGCCGATATTGTAGAAGAAGTATTGCGTATTTATGGTTTTAATAATGTAGAAGTTCCCGGCAAAGTAAATGCATCCTTAAGCTATGCTCCAAAACCGGACGAACACAAATTAAAAAATACCATTGCCGACTTACTATCATATAGTGGTTTTAACGAAATAATGAACAATTCGCTAACCAAAACTTCCTACTACGAAGGATTGGAAAGTCTGAAACTAGAAAATACCGTTCGTATTTTTAACCCGCTTAGTTCCGATTTAAATGCAATGCGCCAAAGTCTTCTATTTGGTGGCTTAGAATGTATTGCTTACAATATTAACCGCAGAAATACGGATTTAAAATTCTACGAGTTTGGTAAATCGTACCAACACTTTGTGAATCCAGAAAACGAAAATCCGGTTGATAATTATTTCGAAAAAGAACACTTGGGCGTTTTCATGTGTGGAAATAAAACGGCAACTAACTGGAATTTAAAAGAAGAGCCTACCAACTTCTTCCACCTAAAGGCTTTCGCTGAAAATGTATTGAAACGTTTAGGTTTTCAGATCGAAAAATTACGAATTAATGAACTTGAGAACGACCAATTTACCGAAGGTTTAAGCTATGGTGTGAAGAAAAAAGTATTGGTGGAAGTTGGAATGGTTAGCGGTAAAATTTTAAAAGCAATGGACATTGACGTTCCTGTTTACTATGCTGATTTCGATTGGGAAATGCTAATTGGAGAAGCTACTAAAAACAAAGTTGCTTACACCGAAATTCCTAAATACCCTGCTGTTAAGCGCGATTTGGCTTTACTAATTGACAAAGCAACCAGCTTTGCAGAAATTAAAACCATTGCATTCAATTGCGAAAAAAATCTCTTAAAATCAGTTTCTTTATTTGATTTTTACGAAGGTGAAAAATTGGGTGCAGATAAAAAATCGTATGCAGTAAGTTTCATTCTTCAGGACACTGAAAAAACATTAGAAGACAAGCAGATTGATAAGATCATGCAAAAGCTAATTAAGAGCTACGAAAAACAATTGGGAGCCGAACTTCGTTAATTGTAACCAGATATTATTTGAATGCCGATTCCTAATGGAGTCGGCTTTTTTTTATCTATCTTAACTAATGCTGATAGTTAAGATGTATGTTAGCTCTCCTACTTTAACATTTGCTTAACTCTTTCAATTTAATCGCTAAAGGTATTTTCAGTAATTTGCAATCCGATTTTTAATATTAAATATACCGAAAATGTCAAGATTTAGTTTTGGAGAATACGTAGATGGAATTAGCTATAAAGTTTTAAACGAGAGAGAAGTTCGTGCCACAGCAGGATTGTTGTTCCTGACGATTTTTGTGACCTTAATCGCAGCAGTATTTTTCAAGAAGTACGCTCCTATCCCTTACGTTTCAGGATTTATCGTACTCAACTTTGCCATTAGTGTTTTCATTAATCCGAAATACGCTCCAGCAAATATTATAGCACGTCTTATCGTGATTAAACAAGAACCAATATACATTGGTGCCATTCAAAAAAGATTCGCTTGGAGTTTAGGCTTAACGCTTTCTGCTATTGTATTTTTTCTATCGATTCCTTTACAAAGCGATCCTGCTATTTTTGAATCGGTATGTATGCTTTGTCTACTCTGCATGTTATTGATGTTTATCGAAACAGCATTTGGAATTTGTATTGGTTGCCAATTCTATTTTTTAGCTCTACGTTTAAAGCTGATGAAACAACCAGAAGTAAAACCAAACTGTATGGGCAATTCCTGCGAAGTATAAGTAATAATTAACCATACAAAAAAGTCAATTCTTATAAGAATTGACTTTTTTTTGTATTTAACAATATTTTTATTGCTCCAAATTACCATCTATCCCTACCTTTCAACACCAAATAAAAACTCCTTTTCCTAAAGTTTCAGAACTTTTTAAAACTTATTCAAATTTCACTTTCTGAAAATTAATATGTACCTTAGAAATTAGAAATAGTAGTTAGCATCTAACATTAATTACCACCTTAGTTTAAATTCTATTACCTGTTTTATCGCTCAATATAAATCTTATGGATTATACGAATAAAACGAAGAAAGAACTCCTTTCCATCATCAAAAAGATGCAGGTACAAAACAATACTTCCAAACAACTAACAGAAAAAGAAACTAGCATTCAGAAAAAATCAGAAGCATCTTTATATGAATCAAAAAAGATGCTTGAAATGGTTATGAATAGTATTCCTCAGTTTATTTTTTGGAAAGATTGCAATTCTGTTTACATGGGATGCAATGAAAATTTTGCACTTGCTGCTGGATTAAAATCTGCCATCGAAATTGTAGGGAAAACAGATTATGATTTGGCTTGGCAGAAGGAAGAAGCTGATTTTTTTGTGAAAGTTGACAAACGAGTAATAGAAAGTGGCGTTGCAGAATATCGAATTATAGAACCACAATTGCACGCCAATGGGAAACATGCATGGTTAAGAACAAATAAAGTCCCAATTTACAACGATCAGATTGAAATTATAGGTATTCTGGGAACCTACGAAGACATAACCGAACAAAGGTATGCTGAAATAAAGTTGCAAGAAAATAGCGAAAAGATTAAAAAACAGAACAAAGATTACCAACAAATTAATAAAGACCTTAACCACATAAACAAAGAGTTACAAAACGAGAAAGAAAGATCGGAAGAGGGAGAAAAGCAATTAAAATTAATCGCAAACAACCTTATGAATGGAATGCTTTATCAGGTAGTAACCACTGATGGGCAGAATAGAAAACTTAACTACATAAGTGATGCCGTAGAAAAATTTTATGGTTGCAGTGTTAAGGAAGCAAAAATGGATGCATCCTTAATTTACAATAAAATTCATCCAGAAGATAAGGCTCATTTCTTAGAAATGGAACAAGAGTCCATAAAAAACATGATCCCCTTTAAAGCAGAAGCACGAATAATAAATCCCGATGGTAGTATCCGATGGTCTTATTTTACTTCTAACCCTCGAAAAATAAAAGGATTAACTTGCAGTGACGGTATTGAGATAGATATTTCGGACCGAAAGCAATTAGAACAAGAGCTAACCGAAGCCAAAGAAAAAGCAGAAGAAACCGACCATTTAAAAACAGCATTTCTTCAAAATATGAGCCACGAAATTCGTACTCCTATGAATGCGATTATGGGTTTCTCGAGCTTACTAAATGATAATTTCAATAACAAACAAAAATTAGAACGATTCTCCCAAATCATTAATCAGCGTTGCAACGATTTGCTCGAAATTATAAATGGGATACTCGATATCTCAAAAATTGAATCGGGACAATCCACCACACACATCGAAGAATATGATTTAAAGGATTTGTGTACTGAACTCGATCTATTCTACAATGAATATCGAAAGCGTATTGGAAAAGAACATATCCAGCTCCATCTTCGCTTACAAAATTTACTTGAAGAAACTATAATTCAAACCGACAAAGTAAAACTAAAGCAAATATTAATCAACCTAATTAGTAACGCATTCAAATTCACTGAAAGAGGTTCGATTGAATGTGGATGCAAATTAGAAAACAATCAATACATATTTTATGTTACCGATACTGGAATTGGTATTCCGGAAGACAAACAAAAAATGATTTTTGAGCGTTTTATGCAAGCCGATGTTTCCACCTCTGGAGTGCATCAAGGAACGGGTCTTGGCTTAGCTATTTCAAAAGCATTTGTAAAAATGTTAAAAGGTGAAATTTGGCTGGTAAGTAAGCCTGGCAAGGGAAGCTCTTTTTATTTCAGTTTACCAAGCTAACAGGAAACATTTTCTTGTTTACCTACACATCAGCAACAAGCAAAAAAAAAAGCCATATAAAAACAACAATAACAAGTAGTTGATAGTGAATAAAAAAGTAAGCTCTCCCCCCTATTTGGTTTGATAATTCTTATTTACATGCAATCTATTTTGTTTGCTAAGGAGCTTTTTCTAAATTCGTAACTTTCACAACAAAAACAAAATTGATTTTATTACAAAATAGTTAGAATCACAATTATCCACAGATGGATACTCGCTGCCTAATTGCAATAAATCAACATGAATTTAATTTTTTTTCACCACTACAAAATCTATGAATCTCCTTATTGTCTCTGTTGCACCAATAGCTATTATTTTATTCTACATTTACTATCGTGACAAATACGAAAAAGAACCAATAAGGCTTTTAATGAAAGGTCTTGGTGCAGGCATGATCATCACCATACCAGTTATTTTTGCTGAGCAGGCAGTTTCTGCTGTCTATCCTCTTTTTCTTTGGGGACAAATTGGAGATGCATTTGGCAATGCTTTTTTAGTAGCGGCACTGTGCGAAGAAGCTTTTAAATTACTAGCCGTTTACCTCCTAATTTGGAAAAACCCTAATTTTAACGAACGATTCGATGGTATTGTTTATGCTGTTTTTGTTTCTCTAGGTTTCGCACTAGTAGAGAACATGATGTATGTATTTTCTCATGGAATGGAAACCGGTTTATCAAGAGCTTTTACCGCCGTTCCAGCGCATGCCATGTTTGGAATCATGATGGGTTATTATTTGGGTTTGTCGCGTTTTTCGGCTCGCAAAAGAGTCCAGTTTTTCACACTCGCCTTTATCGTTCCTTTCTTTTTTCATGGAGTTTACGATTTTATCTTAATGGTTAATATCCCATGGATACTGCTTTTATTCTTTCCATTTTTGATTTTCCTAATGCGAAAAACAAACGGCAAAATGAGGGAGCTTGAAAACAATTCCATATTCAAATATCAATAATTGATATCTTACTTATGCACATTAATGGAATTTATTTGAGTCCGCGATAAAAACACAACAAACCAAGCTTAATTTTATTTCCAAAATTTTCCTTTTTCACAAAATACAAAGCACCAATAGAAAACAACTTATACTTGCATTACTTTTACTACTGGTTTGGTATTTACTGTATGTAAATCTGCAAAACATATCCGATTTTTAGATGCAAAAGGGACCCCACTTATCCGAAACCTTGCGCTTTTTTATTTTTGAGGTACCTAAAGTATTGCTCTTACTAGTACTTATAATATTTGGTGTTGGCATTATCCGAAGCTATTTTTTCTCCTGAAAAAACCAGAAAAGCTTTAGCTGGCAAATCCACTTTTATGGGAAATATTTTGGCTGCAATGCTTGGTGTTTTAACTCCCTTTTGCTCGTGTTCTGCAATTCCTTTGTTTTTGGGACTTGTAGAGGCAGGTATACCTTTAGGAGTTACTTTTAGTTTCCTTATTGCGGCTCCAATGGTAAATGAAATAGCCCTAATTATGCTGGTTGGATTATTTGGGTGGAAAACTGCAATTATTTACACCTTAACAGGTTTACTTATTACCATTTTTGCTGGCTATTTAATTGGAATTCTAAAACTTGAAAAATATGTACAAGCATGGGTTTTTGAGGTGAAAACAAGGCAATCCGGTACCAATGAAACCAAAATAACTTTCTCCGAACCAGTTAAAGTTGGCTGGGATACAGTAAAAGAAATTGTTGGTAAAATATGGCTCTACATAGTTATTGGTGTAGCAATTGGAGCTGCAGCTCACGACTATGTTCCTGAAGATTTTATGGCAAAACTTATGGGAAAATCAGCATGGTATTCTGTCCCATAATCCATCCTTATCGGGATTCCCATGTATTCTAGTGCGGCTGGAATTATTCCAATCGTAAGCGTTTTAATTGAAAAGGATGCCGCATTGGGAACTGTTCGTGCTTTTATGATGTCGGTAATTGGTTTGTCCTTACCAGAAATTATAATCCTTAAAAAGGTATTAAAAATGCCTTTGATATTCGCATTTGTTGGAATTGTTGACGTTGGAATTCTTTGTGTCGGATTTATTTTTAATTTTATCTACTAAAGGGATGAACATTTTGTCTTGTAAACTGTTTCACCAATAGTTATATGCAACATATCCAATCAGATCAAAATTATTCAAACCCTATCGTACTATTCGATGGAGTTTGTAACTTATGTACAACTTCTGTTCGGTTTTTACTCGCTTATAACCAAAAAGAAAATTTACATTTCGCATCACTTCAATCCAATTTTGCCAAAGAATTACTTTTACAATACCATCTCCCAAGTTCAAAATTAAGTACTATCATCCTTATCGAAAACCAACAAGTGTATACAAAAAGCATTGCTGTATTAGAACTAAGCAAACATTTAACATATCCTTGGAGAGTGTTTTACTTTTTAAAATTCGTACCAAGAAGAATTTCCGATTGGGTTTACGATCGAATCTCAAAAAACAGATACAAATGCTTTGGTAAAAAAAACCAATGTATGATTCCCAAACCAGAATGGAAACATCGATTTTTTGAATAATTAAAAGCATAAAAAAAACCGAAATCCATAAGGACTCCGGTTGTATATCTTTAGCAACAGAATTAGTCTCCAAATGCGATACCAACACCTTTTGCTGTTTTCACTAGGTTAGCTTTTGGATCAACAAGGTTTTGTTTTCCAATTGCCTCAGGAAGAGGAACTCCAACCACCTCAGGATGACGATAAGCCACCATCTGACCAAATTTTCCTTCCAATACCATTTCGAATGCCTTTACTCCAAATTGAGTAGCCAACACACGATCATAAGCCAAAGGAATACCACCACGTTGTAGGTGACCTAATACAGTTGTACGAATATCAGCTTCAACACCAGCAGCTTTTAATTCAACCAACAAACGATCGGCGGCACCACTTAATTTTAAGTTTGGATTTCCCACCTCGGTACTTTGTGCGGCCAAAGCAGAACCACCTTTCGGCATAGCTCCTTCAGCAACAACGATAATACCAAAACCTTTTCCTTTTAGAAAACGAGTATCTAATTTTTCCTTAATTTTTTTAATATCATAAGGAATTTCAGGAATCAAACAAGCTTCTGCTCCTCCTGCAATCGCAGCACTTAAAGCAATCCATCCCGCATCACGTCCCATAGCTTCTAAAATAAAAACACGGTTATGAGATGCTGCAGTTGTTTTTAACTTATCAACAGCTTCGGTGCAAATTTGAACTGCAGTTTGATAACCGAAAGTAAAATCGGTTGCCGAAAGGTCGTTATCAATGGTTTTAGGTACCCCAATAATGTTTAATCCTTTTTCGTAAAGTGCTTGCGAAATTTTCTGAGAACCATCACCACCAATACTAATAACAGCATCGATGCCTAGGTATTGCAGTTTGCGAATCATCTCATCCGAACGGTCGGCAGATCCCCAAGAACCATCTTTATTTTTTACAGGCCAAGCAAATGGACCACCTTTAGTAGTAGTTCCAATTATAGTACCACCTTGGTAGTGGATTCCTTTTACAGCAGCATCATCTAATATTTTTATCTCTGTTGGTTCTTTTAGTATTCCATCGAAAGACTGAATACTTCCAACTACTTCCCAATCTTTTTCTTGAGCTGCACGTTTCACCACGGCGCGAATTACAGCATTCAACCCTGGGCAATCACCACCTCCGGTTGCAACTAATACTCTTTTCATAATTGTCAATTTAATATATTTCAATCAATTTGCTTGGCTAGCTCGGCTAAAGTAAAAATATTTTTTTAATCTCGAACAAACAATTTCACAATCAGTGAATTGCAATCGATTTCGGAATCATTTTTTATAATGATTTTGAATTATTAATTTTAAGCTAATTTATAAATTTAGGGATTGCAAATCAGTTTTATGCAATTATAAGCTGAAAAACAGTCATTTAAACTTTAATTCTCAACAATAATGGAAATTTTAATCGCAAAAGCGAACATAACCAAACTAACTGTTGATGCCATTGTAAATGCAGCCAATGAAAGTCTACTTGGCGGAGCTGGTGTAGATGGAGCAATTCATCGAGCCGCTGGACCTGAATTATTGCAAGAATGTAGAAACCTAAATGGTTGCAATACTGGTGAAGCCAAAGTAACTAAAGCATACCGACTTCCAACAAAGCATGTTATTCATACCGTTGGACCCATTTGGAAAGGAGGACAATTTAACGAGAGACAGCTACTCAAAAATTGCTACCGAAATAGTATCCAAATAGCCGAGAATATGCATCTAGAAAGCATTGCTTTTCCAAATATCAGTACCGGAGTTTATGGTTTCCCAAAAAAAGATGCTGCGGAGATAGCGATTAAAACCATTCAATCGGAAGCAAAACATCTAAAATCAATTCGTAAAATTATCTTTTGTATTTTCGATGATGAAAACCTTACTATCTATAAAGAATTACTTTAGAATGAAATGGTTTCTTCTACAACTTCCGGATAGGTCCAGAATTTGTATTTCCCCCAATTCAGCATTTGAGTATGTCCTTTTTCCTCTAAAAAGTTAATAACACTTTGCGACTTTAAACTTATATCGCAATAAAAAATCAATTGCTTTCCTAAAGGAAATTCAGCATATCGATTCTCTATTTCATCAAAAGGTAAATTAATTGCGGTAGGAATATGTCCTAATAAAAAGAATTCCTCCTCGCGAGTATCTACTATCCAAATATCATCAACCGGATTTTTTGTTAAAGCAAATAAATCTTCGGCTTTGCAATATTTCTTTAAATTCTCACCTCCAATTGAAACATACCCTGTGTAATTAGGGATATGAATAAAATACCAATAGATTCCGAAACCAATCGCAATCAACGAAACAAGAAGCAAAAACATATTCATAACCTATAATTTCTTAAAAAGTAAACTTTATCTATAAAAATGCAAAAAAAAATCTCCAAAAAAGGAGATTTTAAATGTCTTATAAAGAAACGATTACCGTTTCATAGTAGCTATAAATGTATCTTCATCTAAAAAGAAGTCTAAAGCATCGTTAATAGAAGGAACGATAACATCCACATGGTCAATAATATCCTTATGAATTCCTTCTCCCTGAAGGGTCGCAATAGATACCACTGACTGAACAAATAAACCAATATCAATACGAGCATTACCAATAGCAGCAACATTATTACTTCCTAATGATAGTAAGATATCTTCTTTTTCTCTTGAATTATTTGCCTCATAGTAAGCAACTCCGGTTGCATCTGATAGTTCACGTGCTTTTCCTCTTTGATCCGAAGAAATCATCACTACATTTACGCCAAAAGATTGCAGGCGTTGAATTTTTTCAATTACTCCAGGTACAATTTCACCTCTTACAGTTAATGTTCCATTCGAATCAACGACTAAAGTGTCGATCTCAATTTTTCCAACTCCTGGTACTCTATAAATTAAACTCATCGATTTACGCTTTAAATTTAGACCGGAAAAATAGTGTTTTTTATAGTAAGTAAAAAAGGTTTTAGAACATCTTTTACATCGAATTTAGTAACAATTATAGTTCTAAATAACCACTAAAACCGATAGCTGACTCCTACTTCAAGATTCTCTTTAAACTGCACTTTTGATCCCGTATCATCATCGGATATTAAATGGGTAGATAATTTTGTGGACAGGTATTGATTAATTGGCATCAAAAATGTGAGTTCCCAATTTACATCTACATTTTTTGGTTTCATTGCGTAGTTGGAATATAGAGTTAATTTGTTTTCTAAACTTAAATCACCCCAAAATTTCACCTTATGAAAAATATTAACATAAGATCCAACTTCCTTTTTCACTTTTTTGTCTTCATCAACACCAAAAACAGTCTGATCAATTAAACTAGTATCTCGTACTATGGTATATTTAGCCGCAATTGGGGATAATAAAATCGAAAAATCCTTCTTTGGCTTATAATCCATACCAATCGAAGCAATTATATATGCAGGAGCAAAAAAGCTCGACTTTAAAGTCCTACTCTCATCGTTAGCGTATGTATAGCCCCGAACAGCTTGTGTTCGTAAATTAAACAATGCCGAATAATACCATTTTTTTACCGCCTTTTGTCCATATTTGGTATTAAACTCTATTCTATCCTCGTTTTTACGAAAACTATTATCTCCTGACTTTAACAAGCCATATTTCACATCTAGTTTATTTTCCCAAGTATGATTACCCGAATTATAATTTATAAAACCACTGGTGGTAAATATCGTTGCGATGGAGCTCTCTCCTCCGCCTGCCCAACTATCACTTACGTGGCCTTGATTGAATGATAAGCCAACTGTAGCCCCCAACTTCCATTTTTGAGAATAACGTTTATACTTTCCAAGTTTAGCCAAACTATACTGATCGCTAGCAATTTTTTCTTCCAGCTTTACTCTGGTTCCTCTCATTTTGGATTTCTGAACCGATTGCTGATATACATCATCATCTACAAGAATACGAACCGATCGGTCATTGGTATTCTGAACCCATATTCCAATTGAGTCTCTCCTATTTTTCTTTAACCAAAACCGTTTAAAATCCTGTTTCCCATTATTAATCCAGAATTTTATAGAATCATTCTGATAATTTTTCACTCCTAAAAGAACGGAGTCTCTACTAATTTCACGAATCCATTGATGAACCGGATCATTTTCAACATACCCATACAATTCCTCCATAGCATGTGCTTTCCATGCATCATCGGTATCCAACTCTTCGGGCTTTGATAATTCTGGCTGATAACTCAATACCTTCTCCAATGCCATTTGCTTTTTTACCTTTCGGAGTGCCTCTTCCGTAGTACGCGTTTCGATATATTCTTTCAGATAGTAAACCATATTGCGAATACTATCATTTTTAACGTATTGCAAAAGAGTATTCACTGCATCTTGTACTGAATCTGTTTGATGATGATGCTTCTTTGCATAATTCATTTCCAATTCGCGAACAATAAATCGAAACCCTACATTATCGATATGATGCAAAGGATCTACAAGTAAATTCAAAACTGAATCATTAGAATAATACTTGATTGAATCAGACTTACTTTGTTTCAATTGATAAGTCGATTTCTCCATTTTTATATTTTTGGGGAAAACAGAATCTTTCTTAACATTTCGTTGCGAAAACGAAACTAGTGACTGAAGCAGAATTAACAAAACACAAAAACCTCTAATCATAGGACAATGATTTTTACTTCTTTAAATAGTTATATGGCTAATGGAAAATCTTATCAAGTAAGAATTTTACCAAGAAAACTTGGCTCTTGCAAATTTGTTGAAATTATTTCTTTATAAAAAGAATAATAACAGTCAATTAACTCAATTTATTGTCACTTAGTCAAGATTTGTATGCTTTCTTCAGAAACAAACGTTTGCACAAAATATTCTATTCTTCTTTCTATTCAGCAAAATTTATTCTAATTTTGACAATAGTAGCAAATCAGAAATCATGGAAACAAAGTATCAACTTCCAAAACTGACACACAAAGTCTATCTTAATATTAAAAATAGAGACGAGTTTCACTTCTAAACTCGTTAGGAGGCATCCTGCCCCAAATTTTTACGCATACATCTTAAAAGTACTTTATTGATAGGGAATAATTACATTCCATAGATAATTACGTGGGCATATACTCCAATAAAATGTCATGAATAGGTCTCCTATTTAAAATCTTCTGTCTACAGTAAGATTAAGCAGGCGATAAATTCCTCAATTACAAATATTTAAAACATAAACTTATGAAATTACCATTCGCAGAATCATATAAAATTAAGATGGTTGAAACCATCAAAAAAAGTACTCGTGAAGAAAGAGAACAATGGTTAAAAGAAGCTAATTACAACCTTTTTAATTTGAAAAGTGACCAAGTATTTATTGACTTACTAACCGATTCGGGAACAGGAGCAATGAGCGATAAACAATGGTCGGCAATGATGTTGGGGGATGAAAGTTATGCAGGTGCACGCTCCTACTACAATATGAAAGAAGCGATTAAAAACATCATGGGGTTTGATCATTTCCTACCTACTCACCAAGGCCGAGCTGCCGAAAATGTATTGTTCTCGGTTTTAGTTAAAGAAGGAAATATTGTTCCGGGAAACTCACACTTCGACACCACCAAAGGACATATTGAGTTTCGAAAAGCAAAAGCGGTTGACTGTACAATTGACGAAGCTTTTGATACTGTAATCGATCATCCTTTTAAAGGAAATATCGACCTAGTAAAACTAGAGTCTGTTCTTTCTACCTATCCAAAAGAACAAATTCCAATGATTATAGTTACAGTTACTTGTAATAGTTCCGGTGGACAACCAGTTTCGATGGCTAATATGAAAGCAGTTAAAAAACTGGCCGACAAATATGAAGTTCCGGTTTGTTTCGATTCTGCTCGTTTTGCTGAAAATGCTTACTTTATTAAAATCCGCGAAGAAGGATATCAAGATAAAACGATTAAAGAAATCGTGAAAGAGATGTATACATATGCTGATATGGCTACCATGAGCTCGAAAAAAGATGCTATTGTAAATATGGGTGGATTTATTGGTATGAAAGATAAAAACCTTTGGAAGCAAGCATCTACGTACAATATCATGTTCGAAGGCTATGTTACCTATGGAGGAATGTCGGGGCGTGATATGAACGCATTGGCACAAGGACTCGACGAAGGAACTGAATTTGAATATCTTGAAACTCGAATTAAGCAAGTAGAATACCTAGGTGCTAGATTGGAAGAATTTGGCATTCCTTTTCAAAAACCAATTGGTGGCCATGCTATTTTTGTTGATGCTAAAAAGATTTTAGCTCACATTCCAAAAGAAGAATATCAGGCACAAACTTTAGGTTGTGAATTGTATTTTGAAGCTGGAATTAGGGGCGTTGAGATTGGGGCGATATTAGCCGACAGAGATCCAGAAACAAGAGAGAATCGTTACCCAGCCTTAGAGTTACTTCGTTTAGCTATTCCTAGAAGAACATATACGAACAACCATATGGATGTAATTGCAGTCGCGCTCAAAAATGTTTTCGATCGTAGAAAAGAGATTAAACATGGATTTAAAATTATTGACGAAGCTCCAATAATGCGACACTTCACGGTTCAATTACAAAAAATCGATTAATTAAAAATCAAAAATACCATATCCTAAAGCTCTCTGTCGAGAGCTTTTTTTATGCGCCAAATAAAGAATTACTTCCTTAATAATCTTTTATTTTTCCGGAAGCCAAAAATTACGTATTTTTAAATATCAACGAGAACATTCAGATTATCAGGAGATAAATACACAAACTCTAAATATAAATAAAGAAAAAAAGAAGTAAATCCTAATCTCCAAACCC
This sequence comes from Labilibaculum filiforme, assembly GCF_002843315.1. Taxonomy (GTDB): domain Bacteria; phylum Bacteroidota; class Bacteroidia; order Bacteroidales; family Marinifilaceae; genus Labilibaculum; species Labilibaculum filiforme. The sequence goes on from NZ_MVDD01000002.1 coordinate 195,691, forward strand.
ATGACTACAATTGACTTAAAATTAACTCTTCAGTTAAAGGAAAACGAATTTTTTAAGGTTGGCGATCACATTTTTACCAAAAATGAAAACCTGCAACCTCTTGAAAACCAAGTACATTTTTGTGGCTCCTGCGCTATCGAAGCATTTAAAGAGTACGAAAATTTACTAAGCTTGGAAATCATGGAACGCTGGTCGAAATTAACAAAAGCCCTAAACCAGTCCACCTCTTGCTGTGCCGTTTGGGATGATCGAAAAATAATTCAAGAATTGGTTGACAACAAGGAACATTCTGTTTCCTGGTATGTTCAAAACTGCAGAGTTTGTTAGACTCAACTAAAATATTCATGAGGCTGTTTTAAACTCAAACCAGACATAGTGATTCTCGTCCATAGAAAAATCGCAATTCCCCCGAATTCACATTCTTATTTCGAGTCAGCCTCATTTACAAAATACAATAATAAACCGCAATAAAGTGAGAAATACTACCTGCAAATACGAACAAATGCCATATAAAATGATTGAATGGTAATTTTCTCCACACATAAAAAATCACACCCAACATATAAAATACACCACCTGCAATGATCCATTGCAAACAAATGGCTGGCAAAGACGCACTAAAGGCCGAAAAATTAAAGAAGAGTATCCAGCCCATAAATAGGTAAAGTAGGAGAGAAATCCACCGATATCTTCCTAATAAAAATATTTTATAAATGATTCCAATAGCAACCAATCCCCACAAAACCATTAAATAAAGTCTTCCTACTTGATTATTCAAATAAATAACAAGAAAAGGAGTGTAAGTTCCTGCAATCATAAAGAAAATGCTGATATGATCGAACTTTCGATATAGTTTTCGATTGGGATGTCCAACCATATAATGGTACACAGACGAAGATGCATAAAGTAAATTAAAAGCAATTACAAATAATAAACACGCAATAAAACCATTAATATTTTGTGTTTCGTAAGCGATATTTAACAACCACAAACCGGCCGGAATACCAAAAACGAATCCGAGTCCATGAGAGAACCAATTAGCAAACTCGTGAATAGCTTCCTTATCCGATGAAAATCTTTTCTTTTCCTCTTCAGCCCAATTTACAAGTAATAAAATCCACTTCATAGTATCCAATTTAATCGTCAATCCATACCTCCTTTTTAGAGGAAATCAAATTTCAGGAAAAGTTTCGATGTAGCAAAATTAATAACACCTCAATTTGCAATCAATTAAAGTAGAATGAAAAAGCCTGTTTGTATTGAGTATTTCCTTCCTATAATTGAATAAAATCTTATTATAGTCATGCCCTATAAAATTAGTTTACAAAAAATAGAAGTAAGTATGAAAACCTTACTAAAAAGAATAACTACTCTACGAAAAAGGGAAGATTTTATGCAAACATTAACCAAAAAAGAACGGCAAGTAAACAAGCTCATTTAATACCTTCAGATATTATCTATGGGGATTTTTTAGTGAATATTCTATCATTTTTTTTTGATACCTTGGTACTTTAAAAAATAAACAGCTTATTAAAAGCATACCTTATGAATAAAAAAATCACCATTGTCCTATTTAGTTTACTATTTGCATCTTGCGCTGAGCTACAACCGTTCATCGATCAGTATGCACAAACACAAACCGCACCTTTAACTAGCACTGATGTAAGCACTGGATTAAAAGAAGCCCTAAAAGTTGGGAGTAAAAATGCTTCAAATGTTTTATCCTTACAGGATGGCTTCTATAAAGACGAGTTAGTTAAAATACTACTACCTCCTGAAGCACAAAGCATTACCAAGAACATCAACCTAATTCCAGGAGGAGAACAGCTAATTGAAAAAGTAGTTGTTCGACTTAACCGTGCCGCCGAAGACGCCGTTACCGAAGCGACACCAATATTTGTAGCAGCAATTACCGAAATGACTATAGCTGATGCATTTGGCATACTTAAAGGGGAGGATAATGCAGCAACATTATATCTTCAAAATAAGACTCAAGATAAATTAAAAGAACTATTTATGCCCAAAGTGAAGGCATCTCTTGATAAAAAACTAATAGCCAATCTATCAACAAATGAATCGTGGAGCCTATTAACACAAAACTACAATACGGTAGCAGGTAGTTTTGCAGGCAAGTTAGCCAACTTAGAAACAGTAAATACAGAACTAGATGCGTATGTAACAGACAGAGCTCTTAGTGCACTATTTCTTAAAGTCGCAGACGAAGAAAAACTCATCCGAAAAGACCCTTTGAAAAGAGTGAACGACATCTTAAAAAGAGTATTTGGCGAATTAGATCAATAAAAGAGTCTACTTTCTTTGTTAATATAGACTTAAAGAATCAAAACACCTGGCACTACGCGAATCATAACGTGCTATATAACAGCGGTATGATAGTTGCAATTAAATTAGCAGGAATATATTTTACAATTCCACACTCCAATTTAAAACTATCTGGGTACTTAGTTAGGATAGCGTAAAAGTTTTATATAACTTTGCAATGTTTAAAAGTCTTAATGGAGATTTATTCTTCACTATTAATTTCAATATCAATCATTACTATTTGTTTCTTTTGAAATAAAAATAATAAGTTTGTTACTGTTAATTACTAAAATTTAGAGTCTTTAAACGTCAAATTTATTATTTTAAAAAACATTACAATGGAAGGAACAGTAAAATTCTTTAACGAATCTAAAGGTTTTGGATTCATTAAGCCAGACGATTCAAGTGAAGACATCTTTGTACATTCAACAGGTCTTATTGACGAAATTCGTGAAAACGATAAAGTTGAGTACGATTCAGAACGTGGAAAAAAAGGTATGAATGCCGTTAACGTAAGAGTTATCGACTAATTCGTATTACTTTTATACAAAATAAAAACCATCCAATAGGATGGTTTTTTTATGACTATAAATGAAGAACAATATTCAAACTGGAGCAAGAGAGCTTTTAATTCAATAATTTAAACTAGCAACGATAAATTCCCTTTCCTAATAAGTGAAGCCACAATCCCCCCCCTTTTTCGAACAAAACCTCCGGATTTTAATTAAAACAAAAACTTCACCTATTATTCTTGGATAGAAAAAATTTTTATCTATCTTTGTCGCGTTCTAGAGTCTTACTAGATAATAATTTCAATATCATTCATTACTATTCATTCCATCAAGGAATAAAAAATAATAGAACTGTTACTGGCAATTAATTAAGATTTAAGACCTTAAACGAACATTTTATTATTTTAAAAAACATTACAATGGAAGGAACAGTAAAATTCTTTAACGAATCTAAAGGTTTTGGATTCATTAAGCCAGACGATTCAAGTGAAGACATCTTCGTACATTCAACAGGTCTTGTAGACGAAATTCGTGAAAACGATAGAGTTGAGTACGATTCTGAGCGTGGAAAAAAAGGTATGAATGCCGTTAACGTAAGAGTTATCGACTAATTCGTATTACTTTTATACAAAATAAAAACCATCCAATAGGATGGTTTTTTTTATGACTGCAAATGAAGAACTTAAGAGCAATGAAAGCTTTTCAACCATATTTAAGAATCATTAGATCCTCTGCAATAATTACTCCTTCTAAATTGTATTCTTCTCCTCCCCCCATTTTACAAGCAAAACATTGCTATTTCGAATAGTAAACAAGCACAAACTCCTTATTACAAACACGATAAAGAGCAACAAAAACTTTACATGTAATTTTTGGATTGAAAAATTGTTTTATTTATATTTGTTTTGTTATAGAGTCTTACTAGATAATAATTTCAATATCATTCATTACTATTCATTCCATTCAGGAATAAAAAATAATAGAACTGTTACTGGTAATTAAATAAGCATTAAGACTTTAAACAAACATTTTATTATTTTTTAAAAACATTACAATGGAAGGAACAGTAAAATTCTTTAACGAATCTAAAGGTTTTGGATTCATTAAGCCAGCAGATTCAAGTGAAGACATCTTCGTACACTCATCAGGTCTTATTGACGAAATTCGTGAAAACGATAAAGTTGAGTACGATATGGAAAAAGGAAGAAAAGGTATGAACGCAGTAAACGTAAGAGTAATCGACTAGTTCATATTACTTTCATACAAAATAAAAAAACCACCCAAAAGGGTGGTTTTTTTATTTTCTGAAATTTTGTAACAACCAAAGTGGCTATTTATTTTTTAACTAAAGTAACATTTACTGCATTCATCCCTTTAGGACCACGCTCTGTTTCAAAGTTAACTTTATCGTTTTCATTTACAGAATCTACAAGACCATTGATATGTACAAAAATACTTTCCTTGGTTTCTAAATCTTTAATGAAGCCATATCCTTTACTTGTATTGAAAAAAGATACAATTCCTTCTCTTAAAGGTTGTTCTATATTGCTATCATCACTATTTCGAGCACCAAGAACGATATCCTCTTCGTTAATCTCTTTCTTCTTTTTAGTTGGATCTGGTGGAGTATCACTCAAATTTCCAAACTCATCTGTATAGGCAAGCATTTCTTCGAAGGTACGGCCAGGATTGGCTTTACGCTCTTCTTTACGCGCTTCTTTTTCTTTTCTTTTTTGGAGTTTTTGCTTCTCTTTCTCTTTTTTGTTGTAAGTTTCTTTTGGTCTCGCCATAGCTTTTTTAAGATTCGAAATTCATTATATTCCTTTAAAAGTTGAATTAGATAATTAATTTGTCTATCCGATCATTTCCTAAAGGTTCTGCAATGTACGGAAATATTCTCAACAAATTGCTAATTATTTATCCTTAAGGGCATAATGTGCACCTGAATATGAAAAATTTAAACTGTAATTCTAGCAATTCATTGAATGAAAAAAGCCAATTATAGAAGATTTAAACTCGAATTAGCTAAATTTTCTCTATCTGGTATATGTTTTCTATCTTCGAAATAAATTGGTAACAAATGGAATTACATTCAAAAAGATTATGCTTGCAAACAATTCAAATGGATCACGCTGAAGAAGTATTCAATTATCGTTCAGATGTTAATACCAATCAATACCAAACTTGGATTCCAACAAAGATGAATGATGTTTACAATTTTATCAACAATCAAGTTTCGATAAATATCGATCAAATAAGTTCATGGTATCAATTTGTAATTGTTTGTAAAGAGAATAAAAAAGTGATTGGAGATATTGGAATTCATTTTTTAGATGAAGATAAAAAACAGGTAGAACTTGGTTGCACGCTGGCAAAAAACTATCATGGTAGAGGTTTTGCAAGCGAAGCATTAACTGAAACTATTCGCTTTCTATTTCAGGATTTAAATAAGCATCGAATTATTGCTTCGGTTGATCCTGCAAATGAAAAATCGATTGCTATGCTCGAACGCATAGGGTTTCGAAAAGAAGCTCATTTTATTAAAAGCCTTTTAATAAATGGAGAATGGGTTGACGATGTTGTTTATGCAATTCTTAAAGAAGAATGGACCTGAAAACCGAGATAAAGCGATCGCTAAAAAACTATGACTTCTTATAAAACACACAATTTTCCTTTAATTTTTAAGCATCTCTAAAAACATTGTCTACACCAAAAAAGTCTTTCCGATACTAAAACTAGTATTTGCAGTAATTAGCCAACTTCTTTAATGAGGTTCCACAAGAACAAAATCACGTAAATCAGAAACTAAAATATCTTCTATCTCTTTAAATTTATGCTTTGGAGTTTTAGTAAATAACATTCCGAATATTGAGTATAATTTATAATCTATTTTACGCAATTCCAATGGATTATAGAATAGGCTTAATAGTTTCTCATAATCAAATTTTGAAATTTGATTAGATGGTATTTTTGTAGAATTATCTAAAATGATTAAAGAATAAATCTCCTCATCCATTTCACTCAATATCTGATCCCAATCGGGCTTTACATTACATAAAAAGCTGTGGTATGGATTTAATTTGGTTGCCAAAAATGTTAAATCAGCAGTTGTACACCAACCTCCAAATCGCATTGGATTCACCTCGATAGGAATTAATTTTCCCGAAGCATCCACACGAACTTCGATATGAACAGGAAAATTTTTCAATTCAACTCGCTCTCCTAGCTCCTGAACAAATTGTGTAAATTTTGGAAGGTAAGTCTTAATCAACTCTTTGGAGGTATAATAAACTCGATCGCTAACATCTTTTTCGGAAGCGAAAAGATGTTTCAATACCCCTAAAACTACGGCTTGACCATTCTCGTCGAAATAAGCATCAAAAGCAAACTCCTCCCCGTCAATAACCTCCTCAATTAAAAAAGAGGATGCATTCACAACCTCGATAGGAAATAGTGCCTGAGCATCGTTAAATTCTTCAAGAATTAATTGTTTCACTCGTATCCAATCCTCCTTATCAACAACCTTATGCACTCCTAAACTTAAAAACCCGACAGCCGGTTTAATAATAAAAGGCATGGGTAGCTCATTTAATTGAATATCATCTAATTTCTGGAACAATACTTCCTTAAAAAAGAAGTCCGGAAACATTGTTTGGATCAACTTTCGAAATTCTATTTTATTTTTAAATACATTAATATATTCCGGTAGTTTGGTGAAAGTTAAATGATTCATCACCCAATTAATAGAATTCTCCGAATTAGTATAAATTCTACTATTCGAATTCTCGCGAAAATTCCGAATAATTAGATCTGAATTTACCATGGAAAGCTCTCCCACTTCCAGAACATTTCCAGTATCCAGAGCTGAAAAATTATATTTTGCAATTGTTTCCTTTAAAAACCTGGAAACGTATGGCTTATCCAATAAAATCATAAAAAATAAGTGTTGTCTGTTGTAAAATTCGAAACAAAGCTACAAAATATGTTGATAGAAATCTATGTCCAATAAGAATCCATCAAATTCAGACTCTAAGCTACATATTCAAAATTGATTGAAAACTGTATTAAAATCATCAACTATTATTCATGGTCATTTTGATTAAATCCTTACCTTTTCAAGTCTAAAAATTAGCAATACTCAATCCTGTGAAAAATAAAATACTTATCACCTATTCTGTTCCAAAAGAAGGACTTACTCAATTAAGTTCCCATTTTGAATTAATTTATCCTGAAAAGGAATTCTTTACAAAAGAGGAATTGATTGAACGAATTCCAGACTGCTTGGGTTTACTATCTATTTTTAACCGAGAAGTAGATGCAAGCATAATAAAAGCAGGGAAAAATCTGAAGATTATTAGTAATTACGGCGTTGGTTTTAATAATATTGATATAAACGCTGCAAATAATCAAGGAATAGTTGTTTGCAATACGCCTGATGCAGTATGCGAACCGACTGCAGAATTATGTATGGGACTTTTATTAAGTCTAAGCAGACAAATTGCAAGTTGCAATAATGGCTTAAAAACAAATTCGGAATTTGAGTGGGGTGTAATGAAAAATTTAGGAAGCACACTTCGAGGAAAGACATTAGGTATTATTGGAATGGGGAAAATTGGTAAATCGGTAGCTGAAAAGGCACTGGTTTTTGGAATGAATATCGCGTATCACAATAGAAAACCTATTTCGGAAATTAGGTGGAAGGATGCCGTTTATATGAATTTATCGGATTTGCTTGAAAAATCGGATGCTATTTCTTTACACTGTCCTCTTACTCCCAAAACGCACCATTTATTAAGTGAAAAGGAGTTCTTGAAAATGAAAAAAAACTCCTTTTTAATTAACACATCCCGAGGTGCAGTGGTTCATGAAGCAGACTTGGCCAATGCTTTAGAAGAAGGAACAATAGCAGGTGCAGGATTGGATGTTTTCGAAAATGAACCACTTATTCATCCCAAACTATTGCAACAAAAAACAGCTCTTCTTGTGCCACATATTGGTACTGCTACCATCGAGACCAGAATTGAAATGGGAAGAGAAGCTAGTGAGAATCTGATTCTTTATCTGAATAATGGAATTATAAAAAATAGAGTTAATTAGGCCATTTTTTTAATGCTTTTGCCGATCTTTATCTGTAATTAAACAGTAAATAGAATCCAATATATGCTTTTAGCCATCGATATAGGAAATTCAAATGTAGTTTGTGGTTTATCGAACAACAATCATTGGACCGAACAATTTAGAATTCATACGGTTGCAAATAAAACAGCTGACGAATACGAAGTAATTTATCGAACCTTACTATCTAGTCGAAATATCGATTTGAATAAGATTGACCGAGTAGTTTTGAGTAGTGTTGTTCCCTCCTTGATTCACCCTATTCGTGAAATGATTCAAAAACTATTCAATCAGGAACCACTTGTTTTAGGTCCAGACTTGTATCCCCGCTTAGGTATTGGGATTAGTAATCCTTACGAAATAGGAACAGATTTAGTCGCTAATGCAGTAGCTGCTCACAATAAATACTCGGGCAATTGTATTGTTGTTGATTTTGGAACTGCACTTACTTTTACAGTAATAAAAGCAGATGGTGATTTGTTAGGTGTTACAATTGCACCAGGTTTAAAAACTGCCATGGCATCGCTTTCTCAAAAAACAGCTCAGTTACCAAATGTCGATTTGGTTGTACCACCTTCCTGCATAGGAAAAAATACGGTTCATGCCATTCAAGCAGGTATTGTACTTGGTTACAAAGGATTAATAGAGTCGCTTTTGATTGGAATGAAGCAGGAAATGGAAGGAAAAACAACTGCTATTGCTACTGGTGGGTTAGCATCTGTAATGTTACCAATTCTTACCCATTTCGATCATCATGAACCAATGTTAACTCTCGACGGACTCAAAATTATTGGAAATAAGTTTTATAAATAGAACAATCAGTCATAAAATATGCCTTTAGAAATAGAAAGAAAGTATCTGATTAAAGCAAATTTATTGAAGCTTCCCCAAGAGGGAAAAAAGCTTATTCAAGGATACATTTGGAGCGATCCGACTAAAAGTTTACGAATTAGAATTGCAGGAATTAAGGCATTTTTAACGATCAAAAGTGGAACCAATCCTTTAAACAGATCGGAATTTGAATACGAGATACCGATACAAGATGCTCAAGATCTTTTACTGCTCTGCGATTCGAAAATTGAAAAAACACGATACCTAATTCCTCAAAATAATTTATTTTGGGAAGTAGATGTATTTGAAGGGAACAACACGGGTTTAATTGTTGCTGAAATTGAGTTAAACTCTGCGGACGAACAATTTGAAGTTCCACAATGGATTGACCGTGAGGTAACAAACGACAGCAGATACCTAAACGTTGAATTAATAAAACATCCCTTTTCCAAATGGTGAAAAAGGCAAGGTGATAAATTCGGGAGCATTTTTCTCTTCCTGAATGATTGACTTGTATATTTGTTTCTGAATTTTTGTTCGCACATCCATTTCAATTAGCTTGGTATTCGATTCATCCGGACAAATTCTGTTGGATAGAAAAATATACAGCAAATTATATTTAGGATCCACCCAAATCATAGTGCCTGTAAAACCCGTATGACCATAACTTAATTCGGAAGCCTCTTTACAAGTCGGCCCTCCATTTTCATTGGTGTTGTAAAAAGGTTTATCAAAACCAATTCCTCTTCTATTATCGGAGTTAGGATAAGCCCGAGAAGTAAATTTTTTTATTGTCTCGGCACTAATGAATGTTTCCCCTCCATAGGAACCTTCCTGAAGATACATTTGTGCTAATTTTGCTAGATCGCCAGCATTGCCGAACATTCCAGCATGCCCCGAAACGCCACCCAACATTGCTGCCGTAGGATCGTGCACGTAAGCTGTAAGCAGTTGTTTTCGAAAAAACTTATCATCTTGCGTTGGAACCATTCTATCTACATTAAAGCGTTTTAATGGATAATACCCTAAGCTGGAAGCACCTAATAAGGTATACAAATGCCTTTGCACATAACTATCTAAACTTTCACCTGAGATATCCTTAACCATCTCTCCCATCATAATAAAACCAAGATCGCTATATTTATATCCTTTTGAATCGCGCAAATCAGTAGCAAGTATTTGATTAATAATTGTATCGTGATATCCTTTATGAATATACATATTGTCTGCAACCTGTACTGGATACTCTTCAGAACTTAGATTGGAAAAAATTCCATCCTTAAATTTATAATTTCGATCTAAATACAGTCTGTCGGCCACCTTAAGACTGTGTCGTTTTGAGTAGGTACGACTAAACAAAACACGGTCGAAACTCGAAGAGTCGATAGCTTCCCAATGAAATGGTTTCCAACTCAACAATCCTGCTTCGTGAGCTAATATTTTTCTAAGAGGAAGCGTATCTTTATTGGTTCCTTTCGCCTTCTTGAAATACTCCCCAAAGGAGTGATCCACATTAATCCATCCTTCATCGCACAATTGCATTAAAGCAGGAAGAGTAGCTGTTATCTTTGTAAGAGAAGCCAAATCGTAGATATCCGGATTGCGAACCTCCACTTTTTTATCGTAGGTATAATGCCCATACGATTTATGAAACACCACCTTACCATTTCGAGCTACCAGGACTTGACAACCGGGAGTTGCTTTTTTTTTTATAGCATCATTTACTATTGAATCAATCACATTTAGCTTAAGCGTACTTAAACCAGCTTGTTCGGGCAAAGAAAATCCCAAACGGGTATGTTTGGTTTCGAACCCCGTACCCACCGTAAAACGCTCATTTACCGTAACCGGTAATCGTCCCTGAGATGCTAAGCCTCCAAAAATTATTTGTGAAGAAGCCATCTGAGTTTCAATATTATCCTCATACGAGACTAAAATTCCCTTTAAGCGATCTGTACCTTCGTACAAATCCAAACCGTAAGGATTTGCAAATAAATCAAAAATTACCTTTTTACTTTTTGAAAGCTCGGAAAGAAACTCGATAGTTTGATTTGTTATTCCAAATTTTCTCGTTGCCCGAAGATCACTATCGTGCTTACTTACAATTATTAAATTATATTTATCCAGCTTTTTTAATAACTGATAATAACTTTCGATAGAAGCATTTTTCTCAATCTGAAAAAAGTCGATATCGGCATATCTACCAAGGTATTCCTGAAATCTATTCCGAATTGGAACGCCCATAGCGATCGACGCAATTTTTAGAGTATCCAATCTTTTTAATGGCAATAATTGATCCTCATTTTTCACTAAAGTGATTGCCTTTTCGGCCAAACTTCGTCTTAGAATAAAACCTTCCTGTGTATTTAGTCCCGACCAAAGCTTATTCTGATCAATTGGCTTGTAGTTATTTAAGTTCAACCAATATTTTGCCTTTAAAATCTTCAAACACTTTTCGTTGATATTCGTCCAAGAAAGCTCTCCGCTTTTTAAAGCTAATTTAATTTCTTTTATCGCTATTGGTACCTCTTCGGTAAATAAAAGAACATCATTACCAGCAACTAAAGCCTTGGCATCAACCACTCCTTTGGCATAAAATTTACGAACTCCATGCATATTTAAAGCATCTGTAAAAACTAAGCCTTTAAATCCCATTTGCTCTTTCAGTAATTGAGTAACGATGGGTTGCGAAAGTGTAGCCACTTTTTGAATGGAATCTAGAGCAGGAACATTTAAATGGGAAACCATAATGCCTCCCAAACCATTATTTATTAAACGCTGAAAAGGAAAAAGCTCAATAGAATCGAGCCTAGCAATAGGATGATCTACCAAAGGAAGATCAAAATGGGAGTCTGTTTCAGTATCTCCGTGACCAGGAAAATGTTTTCCTACTGGAATTATTCCTGCTTTCTGCATTCCAGCTGCAAATGCAAACGACTTATTGCTAACATTATAACGATCCTCGCCAAAAGAACGACTATTAATTACCGGGTTTCGCGGATTATTATTTACATCCATTACTGGTGAGAAATTTACATGAACACCAAGCCTAACACACTCACTACCAATTTGTTTTCCCAGCTGAAAGATCAATTCATCATCTTGAATTGCTCCCAGCATAATTTGCCTAGGGTAACTTATTGTTTGTTTTAATCGAGCTCCAAGTCCAATTTCAGCATCCATCCCAATCCACAGCGGGACTTTCGCCAAGCTTTGATACCAGTTCGTTAATTCTGCTTGTTTACCAGGTTCACCTTGGAAGAATATAATTCCCCCAATTTGATACTTACTTACAATTCCTGCAATTCGTTCGGCCTCCTCTTTTCCTTTATTTGAGTATGCTGCAATCATAAACAATTGAGCAATTCGCTCGTCATCACTTAAAGTGCTCAAAATTGAATCGGCCCAGCTATTAGGCTCAGTCAATCTATCAATCAATCTATCCTCTTCCAAAGCCAAATTTTGTGCCGACACAAAAAGGTGACTTACAAGAAAAACAAGGAGAATTAAGAATCGGTTTAGGGAATATATATTTGTCATGAAAATCTTTCTATAGCAATAATAACAATGCATTAAAACAAAATTAGAAATACCTTGTCAATTAATAGAATGATTCATCACATAAAATGAAAGATTAATAAATTATTTAGGAGAGCCTATTTTTGGTCCAATAAAAAAGGGGCTAAGCCCCTTTTTTAACTACGAACAACTAATACCATACTTTAAACTTAAAAAGAACTGAAACTAATCAAGATTAAATATGAAAATTGAAGGTTTTACCACCTTCACTACACAATAAAAATATTGTAATAAAAAGGAAAATACAAGTGTCAAGTGTGCCAAGTTTCACTAATTGATCATAAAAATATGACGCTATCTTTCTGATTCCCCGCAAAGTAAGGGGTTCGACTAATTTTACAATCTAAAACTGATTTTTGAAAAACCAAAAAAAATAAGTAAATTAAAAGGAAGCATAATGTTAAATTTTAAATCTACATCCCATGAGAAGAATCTTCGCTCTTTTATTATTCTTTGCAATTAGCTCCTACCTGATTGCCCAGCAAAACGAAAAAATAAACGTGATTATAGATGATGATACCAACATTAGCTTAGTAACAGAATATCAACAAAAAATAACAAACGGGCAACAATTTGAAGAATGGATTACTTCATTACCTAATAAAGTAACAGGTAAGATCGAATATATTAATTCAAACACCGGAGATTTTCGTTACATCGGTTGTGTTCCCATTTATTTTAGCGAGAAAACATCTGTTTTCCAAACCAGAATGCATTTTACACTTTTAATTCAAACTACCGAAAACAAAATAATACTTACGATTAAAAATATCTTCTACCAATCTTATCCAGAATATGGAAAACAAGGCACTCCCGCAATAATTTCCTACCCAAAAGACTGGTACTCCAAAACAAAATTGCGAAAAAAATCGAATGCTTTGCCTTGGCTGAATCAAATGGTGAAAGAAAATACCATATCCACAGCTAAAGAACTATTAACCAGTGGATATGAATTCTTCAATTAATAATAGCTACGCATTGGTGCTCTTTTTTTGATTCGCATCTCTGCGCATTCCTTTAATCACCTCAACAATTTCTTTAGATGCCAGATCAATTTCGGCTTTAGTAGTATATCGGCCAACTGAAAAGCGAATGGTTCCCATTGCATATTCCAAGGGAATATTCATTGCTTTCAATGTTGATGAGACTATAATGGAATCGGTATGACAAGCCGCACCTGCCGACGCCGCAACATTTTTTAATCTTGCTATTATATCTTTTGCTTGAATATTTTTAAACGATACACTTAAGGTGTTTGGCAAACAATAAGCTTCATGTCCATTCAACTGTATTTCTGGAAGTTGAGATAGGTTTTTCCTTAAAACCCGAATTAAATCTTTTTCGTGTTTTATTCTTTCTTCCTCCTCCTCCATAGCCAATTCGGCAGCTCTGCCCAAACCTACAATTTCCAATACATTTTCGGTTCCAGCTCTTAAATTTCTTTCGTGATCGGCCCCATGAATTAACTTTTGCAAATGAATTCCCTCACGAATATACAAAGCACCAATTCCTTTAGGACCATAAAACTTATGACCTGCAAGTGTTACTAAATCGACACCCAATTCCTGCACATTTACAGGTACTTTACCAATTGCCTGAGCACAATCGGAATGAACAGCAATGTTATGAAACTTAGCTAGTTTTGCAATTTCGGAAATTGGCTGTAAAGTTCCCACCTCATTATTCGCATACATGATTGAAATTAGAATGGTATCCGTTCTAATCGCACTTTTCACATCCGACAATTGAACTCTTCCTGTTCCATCAACAGGTAGGTAACTTACTTCAAATCCCTGTGTTTCCAAAAACTTACAAACCTCGATAATTGCAGGATGTTCAATGGCAGAGGTAATTATATGTTTCCCTTTCTCTTGATTGGCAAAAGCATAACCTTTTAACGCATAATTATTCGATTCAGAACCTCCGCTTGTAAATATCAATTCATTAGCCTCGCAATTCAGTAATAAAGCAACTTGTTTTCTAGCCTTACTGATAGCCTCTTTAGTTTGTCGCCCATAAAAATGGGAACTCGACGGATTGCCAAAAAAACCTTTTAAATAAGGTAGCATTGCATCCGCAACTTCAGGAGCTATTGGTGTAGTTGCATTATAATCAAGATATATCGGTTTCATTTTATCAGTTATTATTTATTGATTTTCAATAATCTTAAATTCGGTTCTTCGATTTAAAGCTCGTCCTTCTTCTGTTTGGTTGCTTGCAATAGGTTGCGAAGCTCCATATCCTTTATAAGTTAATCTGGCTGTATCGATTCCCTTCAAAATTAAATACTGACAAATTTCCTTTGCCCTATTGTTTGAAAGGTTCAAATTATACTCTTTAGTTCCGGTAGTATCGGTATGACCGGCAATTTCTATTTTTAATTTAGGATAAGTTTGTAATAAGGTAAACAAACGATTCAATTCAATTTCAGATTTCGGCAAAATATCCCATGAATCAACATTAAAAAATACATTTCGAAGTACGATTTCTTTTCCTTTTTCAATCCTATCTAAAAAGATAGCTAACTGTTGCGGATTCGATTTTTCTTGATCATTCAACATTTCAAAATGCTTTGAATAAAACAAATAATCAGTCGCTTCGGCCGAAAAAGTATATTCTCTACCCGAAGGCAGGCAAAGTAAAAAACTTCCATCACCCCCATCCAATTTTATACTACTAATGGTATCTTTCGTGCTTAAATCGATTAACAACACTGATGCAAATACTGGTTTTTTCGACTTTGCATCCAATACTTTTCCTTTTAACCAGGAAGCCGATGGCGGTTGCAAAAAAGAAGGCATATCAAAACTAAAAATATCCTTTCCTTTGCCCTTTAAACGATCTGAAGAGAAATAAGCTTTATCGCCTTTTGCATTAATCACCAATCCTATTTCATCAGTAAACGTATTAATTGGATATCCCAAATTTTCAGGTTCGCTCCACTCTCCATCTTTATTTTTTATTGTTTTAAATAAATCATAAGCTCCCATTCCGATCATTCCATCCGAAGAAAACACTAAATACTGATTTCCAGCATGAATAAAAGGAGACATTTCATTATCCTCAGTATTAATAGAAAGATTAACTGGTTGAGTCCATCTTTGCTTTCCATCGGCCAAAGTTTCGATTAATTTGGAATGCCAAATGTCCATTTTCCCCTTTCCTGATTTTCGATTGCTCACAAAGTATAATTCCCGTCCATCGGCAGATATACTCGGTTGTGCTTCCCAATCTTTTGAATTTATAGGTTTTCCAACATTTATTGGAACCGACCAATTCTCTCCTTTCCGCACCGAATAATAAATATCGCATCGACCATATCCATCAGTACGATCACAAGCCGTAAAATACATATATTTCCCATCGGCAGTAATGCTTTGTGCTCCTTCATTCTTTTCGGTATTAATAATTACAGATAATGGTTTGGCCTGCATCCACGCCGTATCGCTTTGATGAGATACATAAAAATCTTCTTGCTGATTTATTTTTACCTCAGCTCCTTCTTTTTTCTCGAATAACAAACGAGTAAACACAAGCAATTCCTCATCAGCGGTAATACTAGGCCAGTATTCATCAAACTCGGAGTTCACACTTTCGCCTAGATTTACTGGCTTAAAATTGACCGGATTTGCAATAGATTTAATCGCAAAAAGGCAACTTTCCCTTCTAAATTTAGCCAATTTCTGATTTCTGCCTGAACCGTTTGAAAGCGATAGAAAATATTCATATTTCGTTAATGCCTTTTGATATTCTCCGATTTTAAGATAAGCATTCGCCAAATTGAAATGCACATTTTCAAAAAAATTGGCATCAATTTCTATTGCCTTTTGGTAAGCTTCTATTTCTAATTTGGTTTTCCCTGTTTCGTGCAATACATCGGCTTTAAAAAGCCAAGCTTCAATAAAATCGGGACTTTGTTCAATTGCTCCCTCTAAATATTTCAGAGCTTCGGAATTATCCATGTGCCGATAAGCCTCCGAAGCCAACTCGTAATTTTTGATGGCTCTCTTTGACTTGACGCTGTATTTTTTCTGTGCATTGGAAGTAAAACCAAGCAACAAGCAAAATAATATTAAAATAACTGATCGACACATTTTTTTACTATTTTCAATTCCTATGAACATAAACGAAGCCACAACTTATCGATGACAAATTTCTGAATACACACAAGTTCGGCAAATATCTTTATTTTCCACTTGCGAAAAAGGAATATCTTGATTAAAAATCTCTTCCAGTAATTCTTTTAAACCTTCAATAAATTCTGCTTTGAACATTCTATAATCATCAACTCGAATGGCATTTCCACGTCCTTCTTTTTGAGCTAAGGTACAATCGAACTCATTGTTGAAAAACTCTTTCAGACTGTATATGCCGGGCGAAATTGGCGCGCCTGGATTGTAATTATCATCGTAAAACAAGCAATAAAGCAAAGTTTGAAATGCCGCTTTATTTTTATTCTTCCCTTCTTTTTCGAAAAGAGATGCGATGTCCTTAAAAATCAGATCAGCCTTACCTGTTTTGTAATCCAAAATACGAATGGTATCTCCCAATTTGTCAACCCGGTCAATCAATCCACTAATATTTACGAAACGATTGGCTTTCTCGCCTATTGACAGCTTAATATTATATTTTCCCTCCAACGAAACAATTTCGAAGGGTGCAAATTTCTGATCCAAAACCAATATCCGATCAATAAATTTCCTCAAAATATCGAAAACAAGAAGATTTCTACCGCCAATCTCCATCACCTGCCCTTCCTTCAATTGAAAATAAATAGTACGAAAAGCATCCTTCAAAAACCGATCCAGCAAATCTTTATTTTTTCGCAATCCCTCCAAATCCTCTTTTCGAATTGTTTTCCCTCGAAAAGGCTTGTACAATTCTTCTAAAACCGAGTGAAATAAATTACCAAATGTTGGGGCATCAATCTCCTCCAAAACCACATCGGGTTCTTTTAATCCGGCTAAATATTTAAAGTAAAAGCTTAAACTACAATTCATGTAAGTATTTAATGCCGAGGGAGAAAAACTCCTAATATTCTCGCCACAATACTCATTTAAGCGAGCTTGAATTCGTTCATTTTTAGCGACACTAATTGGCTTGGCTTCCTGCAACGAAATATTGTAAGAGGGACTATTTTCAACAATCTCAAAATCCGATTCATATTTTAATTGATACAAAAAACGACTCATTTCCCCTGTCCGCATTCCATCACTTTGAGTGCTGTACAGTAATTTAAGATCTTCAACACGTTGAATCAGTCTGTAAAAATAGTAGGCAAAAATCGCATCCTGATGATCGATAGTTGGCATTCCAAAACCTTTACGCAAATGGTATGGCACGAATGAGTTTGCTGCTCCTGTTTTAGGCAATTTCCCTTCGTTCATCGAAAGAACAACAATCTTTTTAAAATCGAGCAATCGTGTTTCTAAAATTCCCATTACCTGCAAGCCAGCCAAGGGTTCTCCTTCAAAAGGAATGCTTAAACTTTGAATCATTTTATCCAGAATCTTATAAAAAGTATCCTGTTTGAGGTCTATTTTATGCTGATTTAATAAAGAATTCAGTCGTTTTATCGCCAAAAATAGATGATAGATGTATTCCTGTTCTATTTTATCGACCAAGCTTTTTTCCTCATCTGCAGTCTCTAATTTCTGATAAATTCCCTGAAGTAATTCAAGCAAATAAATGGAGAATTGCTCAACACTACTTACCGGAGAAAATAGTTTTTCCAAAACAGGATCCCCTTGAATCAAACTTTTCGGAACTTCAATCCTATTAGCTGTTAAAATATCCTGAGTGATGGTATGTGCCAATTCAGGATTCACCGAATTCAGATATTGGTGATTCAAAAGAGCCAATACTTGTTTGTGATGAAAGGATACCTCTCCTGCAGGATTTTTTACACTTTTTTGAAGGTCGATTACCAAGCGCAACAAACTTGCCACGGGAGTATTTTTGGCAGGATATCCCATGGTAACATTCACATTCTTTGCAATTTTAGGAATGGAATGCAATACCGGAAGCAACAACTCCTCGTCTGCTAAAACAATAGCTGTTTCCTCTAAAGCATCCTCCGAATTCTTGCAAAATTCCGCCACCACAGTGTGCGCATACTTCGCCTGTCCAACCTCCGAAGAGAGCGAAACAAATTCAACCTTTGTTTTATTGTTTTTAATATTATTGAAGCGAATATTCGTTTTTGGTGAAGGAAATCGCTTGATGTTTTCGCGTAAGAATAAACCCGCTTCATGAAAGGGATTTTCTAGATAAGATTCATCGTAATCCCAATAGAAATCAGCTTTATTCTGTCTCTTCAACTCATCAAACAAATTTTGTTCACATCGATTTAAAGCATTAAATCCAATAAAAATCACCCGTTCCTCGTGAATCTTAATATTCCCAGCCTCTAAATTATCAAGCAATTTTCGAGAAGCCATTCCTTCGTAAGCCAACCCTTCAGCTTCCAATTGATTTCTAAAATCAGAATAAATAAGATATAAATTTTCCCATAGCTTCACAAACTCTTTCTGATGCTCGGAATATTTATCGGGACGAAAAGAACTCCAAAATGACTGAATAGCAACGATCTGTTCTTCAGTCAAATAATCAAACAGGTTATCAATCTCTTTTTCCTCTGCTAAATTCTGAAACAAATGCTTAGCGTTGACACGATATTTATCCAAATCGTCGAAATCGCCCAAAAGCATTTCTCCCCAATGGTAAAACTCATCGAAACTTTCCGAGACATCCATTTTTTGAATGTAAATTTTATACAAACGAAAAAGCAAACCCAAATTATCCTCTGTCTGTAATTGCGAATGCGTTTTAAAAAAATCATTAATGGTAAGAATCTTTGGTGCCCAAACAGGCTTATCAATCAATTCATTTAAATATTTTGAAAAGAATAAACCAGCACGACGATTGGGAAACACCAACATGCAATTGGACAAATTACTGCCATATTTTTCGTACAGCTCGTTAATTAATTCACGTAAAAATGAGTTCATTATTTAAGTTTGATTTGAGGTAAGAGATTTGAGATTATTGTCGCAAGTAGGAAAAAACAATCTCAATATTCGGAGACTGATGCATCCCATTGGGATTCAAACCTGGCTTTCCTTCTGGAATTTCCACGCCTAAGTTTTTGTAATATGCGATCCAAAATGGAAGAAAATCGCCACTATTTGCATCTTTAAAAGTCATTGGGTTTAACTGAAAAACTTCCATAGAATCTCCTTTACTTGCAAAGATATCATAAATCAGTTCGGAACAATAGTAGCTTGAATCCCCCATTACATAAATAGCATCGTAGGGCTTTCCAATTAGTTTTTCCCCAGCCTCGAGTGCTTTATCGATGAAAGATTTAAATTCTGGATTTAGTCGCCCCACCTCCACTTTAAACTTTTTATCCGCAGTACTACTCCGTTCTAAAAACGATTGAAGCGTTGTATAGGTAACCCCTTTCGAGATGGCTTCTAGAACCACAGTATCGCCATTGGATTTAATATCTACAATGCCTACGTGTGAAAAACTCAAATCTTTAGCACCTCCGGTTACCGATTCGATAGCATCTGAAATTGAATCCGAATCGAGATCCTGAAAAAGAAGATCTCCTTTTTCGAGAGTAAACCGAGGTTTTTTTTGTAAATTATGACAGCCTATAAATTGAGCACTAAGCACCAATACAATCAAAATACGAAGAAAAGACATCTTTGAGATTTTACATGTTCATCTTAAAAAAACTAAAGTAATTCGAACAAGCATCAAATAAAAGAATTGTGCAGTTTATTTTTAGTAATGTTAAGTCAAAACATCTTATAGAAAAACTCTATATGCTTATTTGTAAAAAAAATGATCTTTTTGTCTTTTATTCGTTCTTGATATCAGCATAAGCTTTAAAAATTAATACATTTGTTTAAGTAACAACGATAATCAGACTAAGTACAACGAACAATTTTATGGATAAATTTAGCTTTTTGGGGAATAGTGAAATCGAATACATCGATCAATTATACCTATCCTATAAGAATGATCCTGAATCTGTTGAAGAAAGTTGGAAACAATTTTTTCAAGGATTTGATTTTGCAAGCGCTAAGTTCCCAATTAAGGAACAAACGGTCAGCGAAATTATTCCTGCCACAAATTCGATGAGTAAAGAATTCAATGTTATGAATTTGATACAAGCTTACCGTCAGCGTGGACATCTTTTTACCAAAACAAATCCGGTTCGAACCCGACGAAAATATTTCCCAACCCTCGACATCGAAAACTTCGATCTGTCTGAATCAGATATGGAAACCGTTTTCCATGCGGGAACTGAAATAGGCTTAGGAGCTTCGAAATTAAAAGATATTGTAGCCCATTTGCAGGAAACGTATTGCAAATCGATTGGAGCAGAATATGTTTTTGTTCGTCATCCACAAATGATGAGATGGCTACAAAACAAGATGGAGGGAAGCAAGAATACACCAAATTTCAACGACGAACAACGCAAACACATTTACTATCATTTAAAACTTGCTGTTGGTTTCGAAAACTATATCCACAAAAAATTTGTTGGTCAGAAACGCTTTTCTCTGGAAG
Source organism: Labilibaculum filiforme (assembly GCF_002843315.1). GTDB lineage: Bacteria > Bacteroidota > Bacteroidia > Bacteroidales > Marinifilaceae > Labilibaculum > Labilibaculum filiforme. The sequence goes on from NZ_MVDD01000002.1 coordinate 216,633, forward strand.
GAACCGAGACCTTAATTCCTGCTTTAGATGCCATGATTGAGCGCGGTGCTGAACTTGGAGTGGAGGAGTTCATTTTCGGAATGGCTCATCGCGGAAGATTGAATGTTTTAGCGAATATTCTAGAAAAACCTTACGCCAATATTTTCAAAGAATTTATGGGCGAAGAGTTTGAAGAGGATATTGCTTTGGGAGATGTAAAATATCACTTGGGATATGGAAATACGGTAAAAACAGATGATGGCAGTAAGGTAAAACTTCATTTGGCTCCAAACCCTTCTCATTTAGAAACAGTGGGTGCTGTTGTGGAAGGAATTTCGCGCTCGAAAATTGACAACGACTATGCTGGCGATCAGGACAAATTAGTTCCTGTTATTATTCATGGAGATGCAGCTATTGCCGCACAAGGAATTGTATACGAAACAGTTCAGATGTCGCAACTAAAAGGATACAAAACCGGAGGAACTATTCATTTGGTAATAAATAATCAGGTAGGTTTCACTACCAATTATTTGGATGCCCGATCGAGCACATATTGCACCGACGTGGCAAAAGTAACCCGTTCTCCTGTATTTCATGTAAATGGCGACGATGTTGAAGCATTAATTTTCACCATTAAATTAGCAATGGAATACCGTCAGGAGTTCAATTCTGATGTTTTCATTGACATACTTTCGTATCGTAAATTTGGTCATAACGAAGGAGATGAACCTCGTTTTACACAGCCAATTCTGTACAAAGAAATTGCAAAACACAAAAATCCGCGAGATATTTATGCCGATTTCTTAAGCGATAAAGGCATCTATACCAAAGAGGAAATTAAAAATATCAACGCAGATTACAATAAACTTTTAGATAAAGATTTTGAGCTATCAAAAACATTTAAAAAGGTAATTATACAACCTTTCTTAGAAGATTATTATCAAAATATTCGATATTCTGAAAAGGCAGATTTTGAAGCTTCACCAAAAACAGGAGTCGCAAAAAAAACCTTGTTAGAGCTTGCCGAAAACATTACCAGTTTACCTAAGGATTTGACTTTTTTCAAAAAAATTAGCAAACTAATGTCCGATCGAAAAGAGATGATTCAGAATGATGAATTGGATTGGGCAATGGGAGAATTACTCGCCTATTCCAGTCTGCTGGAAGAAGGAAACAGTGTTCGTGTAAGCGGACAGGATTCGGAAAGAGGAACCTTTTCGCACCGACATGCAGCTTTGGTGATTGAAAATTCGGACGAGAAATATTTCCCGCTAAAAAACATCAGCGACAAGCAAGCTCCTTTCCACATTTACAATTCACATTTAAGTGAATATGGTGTACTCGGTTTTGAATATGGATATGCTTTGGCGCATCCATCTGGCCTTACCATTTGGGAAGCTCAGTTTGGCGATTTCCATAATGTTGCGCAGGCTGTTATCGACCAATATGTAAGTGCTGCCGAAGACAAATGGGGAATTAAAAATGGTTTGGTTATGTATCTGCCTCATGGATATGAAGGTCAGGGAGCCGAGCATTCGAGTGCAAGAATGGAGCGATTCCTTACGCTTTGTGCCAACAATAATATGCAAATTACGAATCCAACAACACCAGCCAATCTGTTTCACATGCTTCGCCGACAAGTAAAGCGTGATATCCGGGTTCCGTTAATTTGTTTTACTCCAAAAAGTTTGCTTCGTCATGCAAAATGTGTTTCGAAAATTGACGACATGGCCAAAGGTCAGTTTCAGGAAGTAATTGACGATAATAATGTGATTGCCGAAGAAGTTCGTCGAGTTGTATTTTGTACTGGAAAAATTTATTACGATTTATTGGCCCGAAAAGAAGAATTATTTGCTCAGGATATTGCCTTAATTCGACTAGAACAACTGTATCCTTTTCCTGAGAAACAAATCGATAAAATTTTGAATCGCTATCCAAATGCACTTCTTCATTTATGGGTTCAGGAAGAACCTGAAAATATGGGAGCATGGCAATTCATCAATTACAATTTTAAAAATAAAAAAGTTAAAATTGTACCCGTTGCACGCCAAGCTAGTGGTAGTCCGGCCACCGGATTATCGAAGATTCATTTAGCCGGGCAAAACGAAATTATTAACAAAGTATTTCGAAAATGCGATTGCGATCGGAAACTGAAATATTGCGGATTGCAATGTGTAGAAGGTAGTTCGCATGCCGATATTTTGGTACAACACGAATATTTTGAAGAGAAAAAAAGCAAATTGTTAATGTAAGTAAATAGATGTGAGAGTTGAGATATTAGAGTTAAGACAAAGCTCATTCACCTAATTCACAAAATCAAAAATAATGATCGAAATAAAAATACCTAGTCCCGGAGAATCCATTTCCGAAGTAGAAATAGCCAACTGGTTTGTTGCAGATGGTGATATTGTTGAAAAGGATCAGGAAATTGCAGAAATTGAATCAGACAAAGCTACACTGACTCTTATTGCTGAAGAAAGCGGTAAAATTCAAATTTTGGCACAGGAAGGCGACACCGTTGCTGTTGGATCTATTGCCTGCAAAATAGATACAAGTTTTGCAGGAGAAGCTAGCACAACGTCTGCACCTAAAGAAATTAAAAAAGAAGCTCCTGCAGCAAAAGAGACTCCTGCAACTGTTGAGTCGCCTAAAGCTGTAACTTCTGAAAATTACAAGGAAGTTAAGATTTCTCCTGTTGCGAAAAAGTTGATGGAAGAAAATCACCTTTCGGTAGATGATGTAATTGCAGGACTGCAACGCTTGTCGAAAAAAGACATTCAAGCGGTAGTCGACAATTCGGGTAATAAAACCGAAATTCCATCACAAACTAAAAGCTTTTCGCGAGAAGCCAAGCGCACAAAAATGAGCAATCTTCGAAAAAAATTAGCTGCTCGTTTGGTTTCTGTAAAAAATGAAACTGCCATGCTAACTACTTTTAACGAAGTTGACATGACTGCAGTAATGGAATTGCGTAAAAAATATCAAAAGAAATTTATAGAAACGCACGATATTAAGTTGGGCTTTATGTCCTTCTTTACCAAGGCGGCATCGGAGGCTTTAAAATTGCATCCTGCAGTAAATTCGATGATGGATGGGGAAGAAATAGTTACTCCTGATTATGCCGACATTGCCATTGCAGTGCAAACACCAAAAGGTTTGATGGTTCCCGTAATTCGTAACACCGAATCATTAGGCTTGGCCGAAATAGAAAAAGAATTAATGAATCTAGCCAACAAAGCTCGTACCGGTAAAATTAGCCTGGACGAAATGACTGGCGGTACTTTTACCATTACCAATGGTGGTGTGTTTGGTTCGCTGTTGAGTACTCCAATAATTAATCCTCCACAGTCGGGAATTTTAGGCATGCACAATATTGTGGAACGACCAGTTGCTGTTAACGGCAAGGTAGAAATTCGCCCCATGATGTACATCGCTCTATCCTACGATCACCGTGTAATTGATGGAAAAGATTCGGTTGGATTCTTAGTTAAGCTAAAAGAAATGATTGAAAACCCACAAAAAATGCTGTTTGGAGGTAAAGACCCAGATAATTTATTGTTGGAGATATAACAGAACCTATTTTTATAAGATAAAAGGCCGGAATTCAATCGAGATTCTGGCCTTTTTTCATGTATTTCTCTCCAAAACTCACCTAAATTACGAAACAAAAGCCTCAAACTTAAAAGCAAGGCTGAAGGCCTTGTATCCCGCAGCTAGGGGCATCGTTCCTAGGTTATGCGCCATGTTAATCACAGCCTGTAGGGCTGACACCAATCAAGACCAAAAGTAAGTGGCATCGTATTCAATTACATCATACTCTCTCATTAATTCTTCGAGTTCCTCTTTATAATCCTGCACATTATGATGTTTTTTTTGTTGCTTAATATATCGTTCCACTTTATTTACGGCTGAACTACTCACCGAAAAGGCACCATAACCAATTTGCCAGGTAAATTCCTTCACCCCTTTTTCCTTCATCCACTTCGAACTTGACTTTTTTACTTCTTCAACAATTTTTGCCAATGCATAATTTTTCGACAAACGAAACAAAACATGAATGTGATCGGGTACCGAATTAATTTGTAAGGATGGACTCTCCATATTCTTTAGGATGCCAATTATATATGCGTGCAGTTCCTTTTCAATATCAAGAGTGATATATGGCTCCCGAAATTTGGTTCCGAAAGTTAGATGAACATAGAGTTGTGATAGTGATTGTCCCATTATTAGTTTTTTTTCATGGGACGATGTCCCTGTGATACTTAGAGGTGATACCTCCGTGATATGAGGCGATACCTCCGTGATGCAATATCTTGGGGCGATGCCCCAAGTTATGGAATTAGAGCCTTTCAGGCTCAAACAAGAATAAGGCTGAAGGCCTTGTATCCCGTAGCTAGGGCATCGCCCCTAGGTTATGCGCCATGTTAATCACAGCCTGTAGGGCTGGCACCAATTACGGAACAAAAGCCTCAAAATCAAGAATAAGGCTGAAGGCCTTGTATCCCGCAGCTAGGGGTATCGCCCCTAGGTTATGCGCCATGTTAATCACAGCCTGTAGGGCTGACACCAATTACGGAACAAAAGCCTCAAAATCAAGAATAAGGCTGAAGGCCTTGTATCCCGTAGCTAGGGGCATCGCCCCTAGGTTATGCGCCATGTTAATCACAGCCTGTAGGGCTGACACCAATCAAGACCAAAAGTAAGTGGCATCGTTTTTAGTTTATTGCTCTCCTACATTGGTAAATAAACTACTAACGTATTTCTTTTTCTCTCTTTTCGAAAACTCCTGAGTAATAATTTCATCGGTACATGTAGCCACGTAATAATTATTCATCAGCAAAATAGCCGATCCCCCTTTATAACAAAAAACTGGATTTACATATCCGTATTGATTTGCTTTTTCGGCATCGGTATTGGCATTAAGAATATCACGGGTATTCAAATAATAAATAGCTAACTTCAATTGGCATTGTTTATCTGAATTGTATCTGCCCGACAATCCTAGTTCCGAATTAGCTTCAACAAATTGACCTTCTTTTACTTTAATGCTACCCACTTTAAATCCAGAGTATCTGGCCAACGTACCATCTTTATGCTCAATTAAAATCTCATTTACAGAACGAACAAAAGAATAATTTCTCGAAGTATCTGTAGAAAACTCATCAACAACCTTCACAACTAACCCTCTTCTAGCCGCAACTACCACCTCTTCTTTTTCACTAGTAAATTGAAAAGCCTTCCATGTATCTGGCACCCCATCGCCTAAAGTAGCTCCTAAATAATCTAAGGGATGAACCTTTACTTTTGTTCCAATTTCAAATGGCAGTGTGTAAACTATATCGTCCTTTATTTTAGGCATTGGTTTTCCTTGCTGATATCTATAAGAGTAGGAGAAATTTATTCCTTGTTCCGAATTTTTAGGTTTTAACGTGCAAACTCTACCTGCATTACCCGTAATAGTTGTACTATAACTATCTCCATAGGCATTCTCCAAATTATCAAACTCTATTGTAATAAAATAAGTTCCATAAAGACTCTTTTTAAAAGTGAAATCTACACTATTATCAGGCTGTCTATTGTAAACTACTTGAATAGGCGATTGCGCCTTTACCTGAATAAAAAGAGATAGAAAAGTGATAACACAAAATAATCTAATTACTAAGCTATTCATTACTTCTATTTTTAAATAATTTATATGATCAACAAATATAATCATTAATTATGAACAACTAAAAGTCATTTTGCAATTCAGAAACAGTTCTATACCTCCTAGAAGCACTTTGATGGGTCCCAGAAGCACTTTTGCCTGACATAGAGTCACTTTTGTGGGTGCCAGAAGCACTTTGATGAGTGTTAGAGACACTTTGATGGGTGTAAGAGGCACTTTCCCAAGTTTTGTCGGAGAGTTTTCAGAGAATGTTCACGCAACTGTGTCTGTGCTTTTTTACATGTAAAATAATTACTGCTAATACTTATTGTTATTATTTTTAGTCATAGCCTGACATGTACGGCTTGCTTATAGTCGGAGCATGATGATTCTGAAATGTGCAGGAGCGAAAACTACAGGCTGAAAGTCTGATATTCCAGAGCTTGGAGTAACACTCCAAGGAAAAATAAACGAGTTGTATATTGATTAATTATTGTGTTCAGGTGGCAGGCCTGAGATTCCGCAACTTGGGGCATCGCCCCGAGAAATTGGCGACAGGATGAGCAACAATTAATAAATGCGACCTTTTCCGCAACTGATGGCTTAAGGATTGCAGTGGAAACCCCACAGGATTGCCTGAGGAACGAAGGCAGGCCGAGGAGTTGCAACGGAAAGCCTGCCCCAAAGGGGAAGCCCCTGAAAAGAATAGAAAAATATGTTTGAGGCATAGGACTGTAAGTTTTTTAGATGCTGAGATTCTGGAAAACTACGTATGGTAAACAGCCTCTTTTTTAGAGCAAATAGGACTAAAAACAAAAAAACCATGAGTTATTACAAACGAGAAAACTTATCTTTGTTTAGCCCATAAAAAAAAATCAAGAATGAATTTAACAATTGAAAACATATTACTAGTTGGCTCTTTACTACTTTTTATAAGCATTATTGTTGGCAAAACTACTTATAAATTTGGCGTTCCTACTTTATTGCTTTTCTTAGGAATTGGCATGTTGGCGGGTTCGGAAGGAATTGGGGGGATTAATTTCGACAATCCAAAAATAGCACAATTTATGGGTGTTGTTTCTCTTAATTTTATTCTGTTTTCGGGTGGATTGGATACGAATTGGCAAATGGTAAAGCCAATACTTCGACAGGGTATTGTTTTGTCGACCCTGGGGGTTTTATTAACGGCGGTATCGCTGGGTACTTTTGTTTGGCTCGTTACAGATTTCACGATTTATGAAAGTATGCTGCTGGGTTCCATTGTATCATCGACCGATGCGGCGGCTGTATTTTCTATTTTACGATCGAAAAACCTTGCTCTAAAAACAAATTTACGACCCACTTTAGAGCTGGAAAGCGGAAGTAACGACCCGATGGCTTATGTTCTGACCATTGCGTTTTTAACGCTGGTAATTAATCAGGACCAGAGTATTGTTTCGGTTATTCCTATGCTACTGCAACAAATGATTTTGGGTGGTATTGCCGGTTTTGGTTTTGGGAAACTGAGTAAATTCATCATCAATAAAATAAAACTCGACTTTGAAGGACTTTATCCGGTTTTAGTAATTGCGTTGATGTTTATTACTTTTTCGGTGACCGATTTTATGGGTGGTAATGGTTTCCTTTCCATTTATATTTGTGCGGTTTACCTCGGCAATCAAGACTTGCTTCACAAGAAAACCATTTTAAAAATGTACGATGGTTTGGCTTGGCTAATGCAAATTGTTTTGTTCCTTACTTTGGGTTTACTTGTTTTTCCAACTCGTATTTTTCCGGTAATTGGTATTGGGATGCTCATTTCTGTTTTCTTGATAATAGTAGCACGACCAATAGGTGTTTTTATTAGTTTGATATTTTTTAAAATGAAACTAAAAAGACGCTTTTATATTTCGTGGGTTGGTTTGCGTGGTGCTGCTCCTATTGTATTTGCTACCTATCCGCTATTGGCAGGAATAGAAAAAGCCGATATGATTTTTAATATTGTATTTTTTATTTCTGTTACATCGGTCTTAATTCAGGGAACCACTTTAACTCTTTTTGCAAAATGGCTAAAGGTTGCTTCGCCCGAACAGGCTAAAGCTTTTGACGCATCCGACCGATCTATTTCTGAGGTGATTAAAACAACGATGCAAGAAATTAAAGTTTTGCCTGGCTGTTATGCGGTGAATAAAAAAATTGTGGAATTAAGTTTTCCGAAAGAAGGTATCATTGCCATGATTAAAAGAAATGACAACTATATAACGCCAAGCGGATCGACGGTACTGGAGGCAAACGATATTCTACTTATTCTTTCGGACAACCAGGAAGGCATCGACAAAGTAAATGATTGCCTTAAAAAATAAACTTCCTTAAAAACATTTGTAGCATGCCATGGCGTGCTAATAAAATAGCCCCGACAGCTTTAAAAGCTATCGGGGCGAATAATATATAGGGCACTACTAATTAAATTTTAGCATTTACCATGGCTACAATTTCGTTTTCGAGTGCTACGGCTTTATCAACAATTGCTTGTCCTTTAGCAATAATACCAGCAGCCCAAGCTTTATCCTGCAAATCGGCAGCATTAATTTTCACATTCATGAAAGCGCCCAATACTCCCGAACGGGCAGCTAATGCGCCAACACCTGCATCGGTAATCGAATTTGGATTTCCAATTTCGGCCATTGCCTTGCAAACATCCATGCATCCTAAACACAGCTCCATAGTTTGAAAAGGAACCATAGTTGCAAATTTAGTTGCCTCTTCCATTGCCTCGGCGCGAGCTGTTTTCTCGGCATCGGTACCTTTTGGCAAACGAATGGCATCCATAATTTTATTGAAAGCATTGGTATCCTCATCTACCAAATGAACCAGCTTAGAGTGATACGACTTGCCTTTTTCTGCCCAATCGGAAAACTCTTCCCAACGCTCGTCCCACCCTGGCTTGTGAGCCGATAGGTTGGCAACCATTGAACCCAAAGCGGCTCCCATTGCTCCCATATATGCAGAAATAGAGCCTCCGCCCGGAGCCATCGATTCTGAAGCTGTTTCCTCCACAAACTGAGTTAAATTCAGGTCAACCAACTTCTTCTGATTTTTATCCTCAAGAATGTATTCGATAATTTTTTTATCAGCATCGAATGGGTACAACTCATCTAAACCAAGCGATTTAACCGCTATTTTAATAATTTCGCGATCGGCAATACCGGTTGAGCGCTCCTGCATGCGCAGATAATGCTTACCCGCATCGAGCATTGCTTGTAATGGAACAACCCCTACCAACTCCGAGCCTGTTACGCGAATACCACGAGCCTGAGCTTTGGCGCAAACCTCGTCGAATGCCTTATGAATAGAGGTAACCGTAAGGTCGGTCATGTTCATAGAAATTTGAGCAACGCCAAATTCTTCGATAAACCATCCAATTGCCTTGGTAGCTTTCAATGTACCCGGAGTCATTACTGGATTTCCTTTTTCGTCGGTCACGATTTTTCCCGTTGCCGCGTTTCCTTCGCGCAAGGTACGACCACGCTCGCGAACATCGAATGCAATAGCATTAGCACGACGAGTTGATGTTGTATTTAAGTTGAAGTTGTAAGCAATTAGAAAGTTACGCGCTCCAACTGCAGTTACCCCACTTTTGGCAACAGCAGGTGTAAAAGCTGAAGGTCCGAAATCTGGTTTCCACTGCTCAGTGCCAATTCTGTCTTTAACCGCTTCGTACTCGCCGGCACGACAAACTGCCAGATTTTTACGCTCTGGTGTGCGTGCTGCACTTTCGTAACAATAAACAGGAACACCTGCTTCTTCGCCAATACGTTTCGCCAATTTGTGAGCGTAGTCTACAGTTTCTTCCATTGTAATATTAGCAACTGGTACCAACGGACAAACATCGGTAGCTCCAAAACGAGGATGAGCTCCGGAATGCTTACTCATGTCGATTAATTCTGCGGCTTTTTTTACCGCACGAAATGCGGCTTCGCAAACCTCATCGGGAGTTCCTACCATGGTAACTACCGTACGATTAGTTGCTTTTCCGGGATCAACGTCGATTAAACGCACGCCTTCAACAGATTCAATTTCATTGGTAATCTGCTTAATGATATCCATGTTATTCCCTTCGGAAAAGTTAGGAACACACTCAATTAATTTTTTCATTCTTGTAATAGATATTAGACCTGAGATGTAAGATTTGAAATGTGAGATTTGAGAAAACTCAATTCCTCCCCAATAAACACCTTAATCATAACTCTCTGTCTGGTTGTTATTGTTAGTTGTTTTAATAATTTATGAACGATACACCCCTCTTGTCCTTCGGACATCTCCCCTGCAAAGGGGAAAACTTTAAAATGCAACTTATTAATTCTTTACTTCCGCCTAATCAAAGAATCTTTCCCTTCTAGGGAAAGTGCCGACAGGCGAAAGGGTATTGTTATCATTTTAACCTAGCTGCCTGGTTGTATTTTAAGTATTTGTTTTTTTATTTATTTAACCACAAAGAGCACAAAGTACTTCACGAAGTGCACAAAGTTTTTATTTGTATTTCTTTGAAAAGGAATTATAAAATACCCAACTCCTGTCCCTTTTCACCTCATCCCCCAGCCCCTTCTCCTTTAGTAGAAGGGGAGTTCCTCTCCAATGTTCTTTTGTTCCCTCTCCTTCAGTGGAGGATTAGGGTGAGGTTTTTTCAAATTTGAAATTATAGAAATTGAGATTGCTTATCTCCTATCTCACTTCTATCCTTACAACACCTTTCCACGCAAAATCACCACATCAATAAGGTTGCTTCCGTAGGCGTAAGGCATGTACTCAATCGAAGGAATTTCTTTCGTGATATACACATTAGCAATTTTTCCTTTGGCAATACTTCCCAATTCATCCTCAACACCCATGGCATAAGCCGAGTTTAAGGTGGTTGCATTAATTGCTTCCTGTGGCAGCATTTTATAGTTGATACAAGCCAGCGACATAATAAATTTCATATTCCCCGATGGCGACGATCCAGGATTAAAATCGGATGCCAAAGCAACTGGCAAGCCTGCATTCATCATTTTACGAACCGGCGAACACACCATATTTAGAAAAAAAGCCGCGCCTGGCAATACCGTAGGCATGGTTTCCGATCCTTTTAAAGCTTCAATTTCGGCATCGCCAACAAACTCTAAATGATCTACCGAAAGGGCATTGTACTTTACTCCTACCTGAATTCCTCCAGAATAATCCAACTCATTGGCATGAATTTTAGCACGCATACCATGTTTCATTCCAGCATTCAAAATACGATCTGTTTCCTCCACTGTAAAGAATCCCTTGTCGCAGAAAACATCAATATAATCTGCTAAATCTTCGGCAGCTACCATCGGTATCATTTCATTAATCACCATATCCACATACTCAGCTTGTCGGCCTTTATATTCTGCAGGCACAGCATGCGCTCCCAAAAAACTAGCTTTAATGGTTAGTGGAGTAGTTTTCTTTAATCGCTTAATAACACGAAGCATTTTCAGCTCATCGGCAAGCGTTAAGCCGTAACCACTTTTAATTTCGACAGCTCCAGTACCCAAACCAATAATCTCCTGAATTCTTTCCAATGCCGATTCGTACAACTCCTCTTCGGTTGCTTCGTGCATCAATTTGGCCGAATTCAAAATTCCACCACCTCGCTTGGCAATCTCTTCGTACGATAAACCTTTAATTTTATCAGAATATTCTATTTCACGACTACCCGCATAAACCAAATGAGTATGCGAATCGCAGAAACTAGGAAAAACCATTCTTCCCGTTGCATCGTACTCTTCCACACAGTCAAACCCCTCCTTCTCATCAAAGTCAGGAATATCTTCCATCTTACCAAAATCGGTAATTCTCTCGCCTTCAATCAGTAAGTAGGCATCATCAATACAATTCAACTTAGCCATATCGGTTCCGGCAACCCACTTTCGAGCTTCGGTATCCACTTGCACTAATGTTTTTATATTACTTATTAACAGCTTCATGTTATAGATATTTGATATTAGACATGAGAAATTCCCATTCTCTATATTTTCTTTATTCCTTATTTCTTTTCGGGCGTTTCCCTCCTTGGGTCGGGTCAGGCTTTTCACTGCTACTCCTCGTTTCTCCCCGCAAAAACCAACGCAACTCGGGGTATCCGTTACAATCCTTAACGCACTGCATAACTGATCTATTACTCCACTTTTATTCCTTGCATTTCACAATCTAAAAAGTTAGGATATCACAATGCAAATATTAGGGAAAAAAGAGCAAATTGCAAACCTTTTCGATATGCTTTTAAAATAAATTCAAGACTTCCATTCTCTTCATATTTTTCTATTTTTACACATTCATAATTTACAAGCCAATTAAAACTTACAACAAAGCTACAAATCATGTTTAAAAAAATACCGCATACTTATGTAATTGTATTCGCCATTGTCGTTCTATCCGCTATCCTCACCTGGTTAATTCCGGGCGGAGAATTCGAACGAACCACCGTAAATGTTAATGGAACCAATAGAGAGGTAATCGTACAAGATTCCTATCAGCAAATCGAGAGTCAAGGACAGTCTTGGGAAATATTCTCTTCTTTTTTTAAAGGATTTGTTGATAAGGCGGACATCATCATGTTCATCCTAGTAATTGGTGGTGCCTTTTGGATCATGAATGCAAGTAAATCCATCGATATTGGAATATACTCTTTTCTGGAATTCACCAAAAAGCTCGAGAAAAATAAACTCATTCGCAAAATCGGAGTCAACAACATCATCCTTACCCTAATCATGCTCATATTTAGTGTGTTTGGTGCCACCTTCGGCATGAGTGAGGAAACCATAGCCTTCACTATTATCTTTGTGCCTATGGCGATTAAAATGGGATACGACTCAATTGTAGGAGTTGCCATTTGCTTTGTTGCTGCCGGACTTGGTTTCGCAGGAGCACTTTTAAATCCATTCACCATTGGTATTGCTCAGGGCTTATCAAATCTTCCTCTTTTCTCGGGCATCGAATACCGATTATTCTGTTGGGTAGTTATCAATGTAATCGGTTTTGCTTTCATCTTGCGATATGCTGCCAAAGTTCATAAGAATCCTACAAAATCGTTGGTTTACACCGATGATGAATACTGGAGAAAGCATCACGACACCGACATGGAAACCATTGAATATTACACTCCTAAATCTGCTTGGCTCACCTATATTATCCTGTTAATCTCCATGATTGGATTCTCCTGCTACTATCCTGTTAGCACTCTAAAAATCGGAAACTCGGAGAGTACTTTTATGGTACTTCCAATTGTAACAGCTCTTTTTGCCATTTCAGGAATACTATCCCTTCGCAAATCGGTTCATTTTTATATCCTAAACTTACTTTTGTTTACCATTATTTTTCTGATTGTTGGTGTAATGGGATATGGCTGGTACATCATGGAAATTGCCACACTTTTCTTTGCCATGGGAATTTTTTCGGGAATTGCATTTAATAACACCGCCAACGAAATTACGCAACTATTCTTAGACGGTGCTCGCGATATCCTTTCTGCCGCAATGATTGTTGGCTTGGCAGGTGGAATCCTCATCGTTTTAGAGGAAGGACACATCATCGATTCTATTCTTTACTACATCTCTCAATCGATGAACGATTTTGGAAAAATGGCTTCGGTTAGTATGATGTATCTGATTCAAAACATCATTAACGTAATTATTCCATCGGGTTCGGCAAAAGCAGCTCTTACCATGCCAATGATGTCGCAATTCTCCGATTTAATTGGCGTATCGCGACAAGCAACCGTAATGGCTTTCCAATTTGGAGATGGCTTCACTAATATGATTACACCAACCTCGGGTGTACTAATTGGTGTTTTAGGTGTTGCCAAAATTCCTTACGATAAATGGGTAAAATGGATTGGTGGATTCATGGTCATCCTAATTTTGTTAGGATTATTATTACTAATACCAACCGTTACTATGGAGTTGAATGGGTTTTAAAAAGGAACAAAAATAATTCCAACTTATTATCATTCTGAGGGAAATCGAAATACCTTATCTTTAATTAACTGGTACTTCGACTTCCCTCAACTTGATAACTTTTAACCTACTTTAGTCTTATTCCGCCTCCGAAATAGCTTCAACAGGACATACTTCTGCACAGGCTCCACAATCAATACAAGTATCAGGATCTATTTTATAAATATCTCCTTCCGAAATTGCATCCACAGGACATTCATTAATACAAGAACCACATGCCGTGCAATCGTCTGAAATAATATAGGCCATAATTTTAGATTTTAAATGAGAAATTATTGAATTTATTACATTAGAATGAATTAAATTTACCACTTGTTTATTTGCTAAAACAAGATGTTAACATCTCAATATCTTATTTAGAACTATTCCAAATAATTTATTACATTTACTCCATCCTTTAACGAAAAAAAAATTAACGCTCAACATATGGAATTTGAATTCAACACCGTTGCAATTGCTTTTGGAATGACTTTGTTTGCAGGTCTTGCCACCGGAATAGGTAGTGCAATTGCTTTTTTTGCAAAACGTACAAATACAAAATTTCTTGCTCTTTCCTTAGGCTTTTCGGCCGGAGTAATGATTTACGTATCGCTCGTAGAGATATTTCAAAAAGCAAAAGACGCGCTAATTCTTGACCACGGAGAAGTTACTGGAACATGGTACACAGTTATTTCTTTCTTTGGAGGAATCTTATTCATTGCAATAATCGATAAAATGATTCCCTCTTTCGAAAATCCCCATGAAGTAAAAAAGATCGAAGATCTAGAGGGCAAAAAACCTGTAGACAAAAAATTAATGCGAATGGGACTTTTTTCCGCTCTTGCTATTGGAATTCATAATTTCCCAGAAGGTTTGGCGACATTTGCAGCAGCACTAGCTGATCCTACCGTTGCGATACCAATTGCTGTTGCGATTGCTATCCACAACATTCCCGAAGGAATAGCCGTTTCAGTTCCTATCTATTTTGCTACAGGAAGCAGAAAAAAAGCATTTTTATATTCTTTTCTTTCTGGTTTGGCAGAACCTGTAGGTGCATTAATCGGTTTTGTGCTAATCTACTCCTTCTTAGGACTTAACAATACGGTTTTCGGAGTTTTATTTGGAGGAGTTGCCGGAATTATGGTTTTTATATCTTTAGATGAACTACTCCCAACTGCAGAAGAGTACGGAGAACATCACGTAGCTATTTACGGATTAATTGCCGGTATGGCAGTAATGGCACTTAGTTTACTTTTATTCTTATAACAATATATTAAAAGCCTCACAATGAGGCTTTTTTACTTTTCTTTTCCTCCTTCTCGTAATATTTACAATAGGCTTTAATTCCACAAGCTTTACATTTTGGTTTTCGAGCCACGCACACATATCTACCATGCAATATTAACCAATGGTGAGCAGTAGCAATATATTCCTCGGGAATAAACTTCACCAGTTGTTTTTCTGTTTCCAAAGGTGTTTTCGAATTTGTTGTTAACCCTATTCTCTCCGAAACTCGAAAAACATGTGTATCTACAGCCATAGCTGGTTTATCGTAAACCACCGAAGCAATCACATTAGCGGTTTTCCTTCCTACTCCGGGTAATCTTTGCAATTCTTTTATATCTTCCGGAACAATCTCTTGATATTCTTCCACCAACATTTTTGCCATTCCAAGCAAATGTTTCGCCTTATTATTTGGGTAGGAACAAGAGCGAATTAAATCAAAAATATTCTCCTGTGTGGCATGTGCTAATTCAAAAGCTGTTGGATACTTTTCAAATAAAAAGGGAGTCATCATATTCACCCTTTTATCGGTACACTGAGCCGATAAAATTACCGCTACCAATAATTCATATGGATTTGAATAGTGCAACTCTGTTTCCGCAATAGGCATATTCTCTTTAAACCATGCTATTATATTCTCAAATCGATCTTTCTTTCGCATATTCTTCACATTTTGTACCCGAAAGTATAAAAGTCACAGAATAAATAACAAAATTTTATCAATTTATTCCCAAACAATAAACCTTCCCCTTCATTATGGTTTTAGTTGCAAGACCTAACGGCAACCAAAATACATACCAACTAATTTTTCTTTTGATTGTTAATATCCAACTAATTCTAGCATAACTATCCCAAAAATACCCCACTATAAACTGGGGCATATCCACATTTTTATTGTAAAATCCTCAATATGCTACAAAATACTAATTTGAGATGATCCACCGCTAATATATGTAATACACTTCGGTCCATTCACTTACAAACAACACTACTTCTCCGCTACATATTGGCATAAAATTTTCATACTGCAATTTGTTATTGTATTATTAATTTTAAAAAAATATCATGAATAAGAAGCTATTAAACTTGTCATTGATCTCCTTACTAACAATGAATTTAGTATTCCTCACAACTTCCTGTGATGATAATGACAAAGCACTACCTAACGAGGAAGAAAATCAACAAGAGGATACCAACATTGTTATCAATTCTGGTTATTTACCTCTTCCTCAAGAAGAATATGAGAAAATCCCTAGTGCTGAAGAAATTAACAAAACAAAATCCTATCCTCAATCTGTTCACCTGTCCTGTCCTCCAATTCGTAGTCAAGGAGGCGAAGGCTCTTGTGTTTCGTGGGGAGTTGGTTATGCTGCAAGAAGTATTAGCTGGAAAAAACAGTATGGTGGCTCGTACAGTTATAAAAAAAATATTTTTAGCCCAGAATATATTTATAATCAAATAAAAATTACTGATTGCTCAGGCGGATCTTATGTAACCGACGGCTTAAACCTAGTAGTAAATCAAGGTGTGTGTGTGTGGAATGACATGCCTTATACTGATGTTTCGTGCGATACATATCCTAATAATTATCAAGCATCGCAGGCTGCAAAACATAAAGCTACAAGCTATAGAAGAGTACCAAAAAATTTAAATTCGTTTAAAGACCAACTTGCTGCAGGCAAACCAATTGTAGTTGGTGGACCGGTTTACAGTCAGTTTTACTATTTAGACTATGGCCAAATTCAAACTAATACAGGTCGTAGTTATGGAGGACACTGCTATTGTGTTGTTGGTTATGATGACAGTAAAAATGCCTTTCTTGTTATGAACTCATGGGGAACAAACTGGGGAACCAACGGGTTTGGATGGATTTCTTACAACATAATGACCCAAGTATGGTCTGAAGCATATGTATTAAATGAATAGTCTAGATTAATTGTTGTCCATAAAATAAATCTAGTTCTATCCTGCTATTCCTGAATAGCAGGATTTTTTTGGTTTAATCCGCACGAAGTGGATGAGATTATTCGAACCTACTCGCAACTGATAATTCTAATTCAAGATCAAATTAGTAATGTCAGTACTTATTCGTAAATTTGAACTCCAAAAATTAAGAACTTATTAGATGATATCATATTTACAGGTTGAAAACCTTAGCAAGAGTTACGGAGACCTTACACTTTTTGAAACGATTAGCTTTGGTGTAGGACAAGGACAAAAAATTGCTTTAATTGCAAAAAATGGGACTGGAAAAACTACCCTTTTAAATATTATTGCAGGATTAGATAGTCCGGACAATGGAGATATCACCTTCCGGAATGACTTAACGATGGCATATCTGGAGCAAAATCCTGATCTAAATAACAACAACACAGTTCTTAATGAGGTATTTAACTCCACAGATCCTGTTCTTTCCGTAATTCGTGATTACGAACGAATAATCAATGAAAATGATCAGGAAGCAATGGTTGAGATCCTTGAAAAAATGGATCATTTTAAAGCTTGGGATTACGAAAACAAGGTAAAGCAAATCTTATCCCAACTAAAAATAACCAATTTCGATCAAGTTATTGGCGAGCTTTCCGGAGGACAAAAAAAGCGAGTGGGTTTAGCAAAAGTATTAATTACAGCTCCTGATTTCTTAATTCTTGATGAACCAACCAACCACTTGGATTTGGAAATGATTGAATGGCTAGAAGAGTTTCTAAATAAATCAAAAGGTACGCTGTTAATGGTTACGCACGACAGGTATTTTCTGGATCGGGTTTGTAATGAAATCATCGAAATGGAATCCAATACCCTTTTCACCTACAAGGGCAACTACTCCTACTACCTAGAAAAAAGAGCAGAACGCATTGAAAACCTGAATGCTGAAGTTGGCAAGGCTCAAAAACTAATGAAAACAGAGCAGGAATGGATACGAAGAATGCCACAGGCCAGAGGAACAAAAGCAAAATATAGAGTTGACGCCTTTGAGGATATCAAGAAAAAAGCCGGTTCGGGATTTAAAGAAACAAAAATGGATTTAGACATTAAATCCGCAAGATTAGGGAATAAAATTCTGGAACTCGATCGTCTTTACAAAAACTACGCCGATCTTAAAATATTAGAAGATTTTAGTTATAAATTTCAGCGAGGAGAAAAAATTGGGATTGTAGGTAAAAATGGTACTGGAAAATCAACTTTTCTGAACATGATTACCCGTAATATTGAAGCCGATTCGGGCACAATTGAAATTGGAGAAACCGTAGTTTACGGCTACTACAAGCAGGATGGAATTACCATTAATGACGATGAAAGAATTATAGATGTTATTAAAGAAATTGCAGAATCGATCGATTTAGGCAACGGAAAAGTGATGTCGGCATCTCAATTTTTAGAATACTTTCTATTCCCCACTAAAACGCAATACAATCAGGTTGCTAAATTAAGCGGTGGTGAAAAAAGAAGGTTGTATTTGATGACCGTTTTAATGAAAAACCCAAATTTCTTAATCTTAGATGAACCAACCAATGATTTAGATATCATGACATTGAACGTTCTTGAAGATTACCTGCTGAGCTTTTCTGGTTGCCTGATAATCGTATCTCACGACAGATACTTTATGGATAAAGTCGTAGATCAGCTATTTGTATTTGAAGGAAATGGAGTGATCCGAAATTTCCCTGGAAATTATACCATTTACCGCGACTCTCTAGATCAGGAAGAAAAAGAAGTTAAAAAAATAGAGAAACAAGCAATTCCTAAAAAAGAAAAACCAAAACAAGAACCAAGCAAAAAATTATCCTTTAACGAGAAGAGAGAATTTGAACAATTAGAAGTAGACATTGAAACTTTAACATCAGAAAAAGAAGAGATAGAAACAGCTATGAGTTCGGGCAGTCTGTCGAACAACGAATTGATGGAAAAAGCAAGTCGTATCGAAAAAGTAATTGAATTAATTGACGAGAAAGAATTTCGCTGGTTAGAATTGAGCGAACGAGCTTAATTTCCCAAGTTCATTAACTCGGAAGAGCTCCATGGCTCTTAAAGAAACTTCATGAAAGATTTTACTACAGGAAATGTTACCAAACTAATACTAAACTTCACCTTACCGATGTTGCTAGGAAATGTATTCCAGCAACTCTACAATATCGTGGATAGCATAATTGTTGGAAAAGTTTTAGGCAAAGAAGCTCTTGCATCCGTAGGGGCATCCTTCCCTATTATTTTCACTCTAATTGCCCTGCTGATTGGTATTGGCTCTGGGTTCTCCATTGTTATATCGCAATACTATGGTGCCAAGGATATCAATAAAGTAAAAAGAGCTATTGATACCATGTATTTGTTTTTATTTGGCGCGGGAATTTTAGTGTCGGTACTTGGAATTTATTTTAGCAAAGATCTTTTTCTTTTACTACAACTTCCAGTAGAATTAATTCCTCAGGCAACAAGCTATTTAAATGTGTACATGACGGGGATGATCCTATTTTTCGGCTTTAGTGGCACAAGCTCAATTCTTCGAGGATTAGGAGATTCTAAAACACCTCTTTACTTTTTAATACTGGCTTCTATCTTTAATATCATCTTCGATTTACTGTTTGTAATGGTATTTAAATGGGGAATTGCAGGAGCTGCATGGGCTACAGTTATTGCTCAAGGCGGTGCCTTTATTTCCGGTATTATTTATTTAAACCGAAATCATAAAATCATTAAGTTATCCATTTTCAAACTGGTATTTGATAAAGAACTATTTATTAAAAGTTTAAAAATAGGAATCCCATCGGGACTACAACATACTTTTGTTGCACTTGGCATGATGGCCTTGCTTGGAATTGTAAACACATTTGGAACCGATGTTATTGCAGCCTATACAGCCGCCGGAAGAATCGATTCTTTGGCGATGATGCCAGCCATGACTTTTTCGCAGGCTGTGGCTACTTTTGTTGGTCAGAATTTAGGTGCCAATAAAATTGACAGAGTTCGAATCGGATTTAAAGCTACATTTATCATGTCGAATGTATTTTGCTTGCTGATGACAGCAATTATCATTCTATTTGGCAGCTACTTAATGAAAATGTTTACTACCGATATCCATGTAATCGCTATTGGGGAAAGATACCTGATTATTGTGAGTTCATTTTACCTTCTATTCTCCACCATGTTCACAATTAATGGAGTTCTAAGAGGTGCTGGCGATACTCTAATCCCAATGTTTATAACACTTTTTTCTCTTTGGATTATTCGCATTCCTGGAGCTTACTTTCTTTCCTCTCACATTGGAGAAACAGGTATTTGGTGGTCAATTCCACTTGGCTGGTCCATGGGAGCATTATTCTCCTATCTTTACTATCGCACCGGACGATGGAAAACGAAATCAATAGTAGCTCATCAAGAATACGCTTAAACCCATTCTTATCAATTATATAGTACAGAACAAATCAAATAAAACGAATCGTTAATTCTAATAAAGCAACAAAAGAATTTGATTGGTAAATCCACTTCAAACTCTTACCTTTGCTGAAATAAATAGCACAAATATGTTAATATCGATGACAGGCTTTGGTAAAGCCATTCTTGAATTGGAAAATAAGAAGATTTCAATCGAAATCAAATCCCTAAACAGTAAACAACTTGATATCAATACCCGAATACCGAATCTTTACAAAGAAAAAGATCTGGTAATAAGGAATGAGATTAAAAACAAGCTGGAAAGAGGAAAAGTTGAGCTTTCCATTTTCATAGAAAGTGTTGGTACTGACAAGGAAACAAAAATCAACAAGCCAATAGTTGAAGCCTACTATAAGCAATTAACTGAACTTGCTCAGGATCTGGGAATTGCAATAGAAAAAGAACCTATTTTACAAACCATTGTAAAGTTACCAGATGCTCTTAAAGTAGAATATCAAGAACTTAACGAAGAAGAGTGGAATTTAATTTTTGAAGGATTCAAAACTGCCCTTGCGGGGATTATGGATTTTCGAAATCAGGAAGGAAGCGCTCTTCAGGAAGATATTTTTGCAAGAATTGCAACAATAGAAAAGCTTTTAGCTGAAGTTCCTCAATACGAAAATGACCGTATTGAAACCGTTCGTACTCGAATTAATGATAATTTAAGAGATTTTGTTGAAAAACAGAATGTCGATAAAAATCGTTTCGAACAGGAAATCATCTATTATCTTGAAAAATTAGATATTACAGAAGAAAAAGTTCGGCTGGCAAACCATTGTAAGTATTTCATCGAAACATCAATTGCAGGAAATGCGGAGGGTAAAAAATTGGGCTTTATTGCTCAGGAAATTGGACGCGAAATAAATACTTTAGGTTCAAAAGCCAATGATTCCAACATTCAAAAAATTGTAATTGACATGAAAGATGAATTGGAAAAAATCAAAGAACAACTCCTAAACGTCTTGTAATTAATACAATAAATCATATTTTAGCGTAGGGTTAGTCACTCTGCGCTTTTTTATAATACTAATCTCACTAACGAAACAGTACATGTCTGGGAAATTATTCATATTTTCTGCACCAAGCGGATCTGGAAAAACTACAATTGTTCAACATCTGCTAAAGCAAGATTTTAAATTAGAATTCTCAATATCGGCTACAAGCAGATCTAAAAGAGCGAACGAAATAGATGGGAAAGACTATCACTTTTTATCCGCTAAAGAATTCAAACAGAGAATTAAAAACGATGAATTTCTTGAATGGGAGGAAGTTTACGAAGGTTGCTTTTACGGAACCTTAAAAAGTGAAGTAGACCGAATTAGAAAAGAAGGCAAAAACGTAATTTTTGACGTTGATGTTGTTGGCGGTACAAATATCAAAAAATATTATAAAGAGGAAGCACTAGCTATTTTTGTTCAGCCACCTTCAATTTCCGAATTAGAAAACAGATTACGAAACAGAAATACCGATTCGGATGAAGTAATTGCCAAACGGGTAGAAAAGTTTAAATTCGAATTAGCTTTTGCAGATCAATTTGATAAAGTGATTGTGAATGATAAGCTGGAAGATGCTTTAACTGAAGCAGAAACTACTTTACATGATTTTTTAAGTAAATAAATTACCATCAAAGCATGAAGATAGGATTGTTTTTCGGATCATTTAATCCCATACATATTGGGCATCTCGCTATTGCAAATTATATGGCAGAATACACCGATATGGAACAAATATGGTTTGTGGTTAGTCCTCAAAATCCTTTCAAAAATAAAAATAGTCTTTTAGCCGAATACCATCGACTTGAATTGGTAAACAGGGCCATTGAACGATATCCCAATTTAAAGGCATCTAATGTAGAATTTTCGATGCCACAACCTTCTTTTACCATCGACACGTTAACCTATTTAAAAGAAAAAAATCCGGCCCATCAATTTTGTCTTATTATTGGATCGGATAATTTGAAAAGCTTCTCAAAATGGAAGAATCATGAATTAATTTTAAAAAATCATGATTTATTTGTCTATCCACGACCAAATTTCAAGAGCGAAGACATTATTTTAAATGGGAATATCCAAACCGTGAATGCACCTTTAATAGAAATTTCATCGAGTTTTATTCGCAAAGCCATAAAAGAGAAAAAAGAAATTCCTTATTTTATGCCCGAAAAAGCATATAGTTACCTAAAGGAGATGCACTTTTACGAAAAAGTATAAATAAAAAAAGGCTGGTCCCCACCAGCCTTTTATCTAACCCAAAATGATTTCCAATACGAAGTTTTAACCCTAAAACCATATACTATTCATAAGGAAATTCCGATACGATCATCATGCCTAACCACTACACTCCTGAATCGGAGTGCAAAGGTAAACATTATTTCAAATTCACAAAGTATTTTAGATTATTTTTTATCTTTTTCAAACGACAAAACACACACTTAAAATACATTACAAAAAAAAGGCTACAATTACTGGTAGCCTTTCTAATAAATAAATTTTAATCTTCTAATTAAAAATAGAATCATCCACACCTTTGTTTACCGACAATTCTGTAACTGTCAGTGGCATTTCCTGTGGTCCCATTTTAGTAACTGTTAAATAAGGATATTTAATTCCATCTACCTCTTTGTAATCTTTGAAAAGAACAACAACACTCATCCCATTTTGTTGCATTATTGTTTTTAATTTTAATCCTGAATCTGCTGCAAAAAAGTCAAATCTTGATACTCCATCCGCATCAACAATCTCCACTTTATACGATTTTTCACCATCGACAACTTCAGTGCCTGCAATATTCATCTTATAACCAAGTTCACTCATATGTAATTCAGGACACATTTGAGCTTGCAATTTAAATTTTGCTAACTCCGCATCTCCTGCTTGTTTTTCCTGTCCCATAGCAACTACTTTTCCCGAAGTACCATTATAAACTATTGACTGCATTACCTGACCATTCATAACCATTTTCAAGCAATACTTCTCGTTATTTTTATAGGCAGATTCGATACTCATACTCATAGGTCCCATTTTCATTTCGCCTTTCATACTCAGATTTTTTACTGCAAGCCAATTATCGCGACCACCAATGGCGGTAATATAGTTTTCCATAACAGACTCGCAAGTCAAACCTTCTGGAATAGCATTAGGATCTTCCTTTACAATATCTCCTTTATAATCGTATTCTTCTACTTCACCAGCCGAGCTTAATTTGGTCAATTTATTTTTGTACTTCTTATCCCCCACTACCAAATAAATAGCGTTATTAGGGTCAATATACTTCTTCGCCATTGCCTGAACATCTTCCAATGTTACCTTATCTAACTTCTCTAAATAAGTTACATAGTAATCTGCTGGTAAATTGTAACGTTCAACAGCCATTGCAAAACTAGCTATGGTAGAAGGGTTTTCTAATGTTCTAGCAAAATCGCCAGCCATAGCCGCTTTTGTCATGTCCAAATGATCCTGTGTTAATTTCGTATCTCTGATACGATCAATTTCAACTACCATTTCCATTAAAGCACTATCGGTAACCTCTGCTTTTACATTCGACTCGGTTCTAAAACTTGCAACTAATTTATCGCTTGAAATTCTTGAGTAAGCGCCATAAGTATAAGCTTTATCCTCTCGCAAATTTTTAAATAATAATCCGGAAAATCCGCTACCCAACATAGCGTTCATCACTCTTGCAGGAATCTCATCAGGATTACCTTTTTTCATTTCAAAAGTATTAATAATCTGAATTAAAGATTGTGATGCAGCATCCTTATTGGCAAGCGCAACACGTTTTCCTTCAATTTTAGCAGGCATTTCGTACTTATGCTCAGGAACTTCTCCAGCTTCCCATTCTCCAAAGTACTTTTCCACCAATTTTTTAGCCTCTTTCGTTGTAATATCACCAACAATCGCCAAAATAGCAACATTGGGTTTAAAATAAGTATTGTAATATTCTTTACAATCAGCAGTTTTAATATTGTTTACAGTTGCTTCCGTTGTTACATCACCATAAGGATGTTCCACACCATAAAGTACTTTACTTCTTACATTCGATGCAATGGAAGCTGGATCATTCTTCGAAATCTCTAATCCCGAAAGTGTTTGTTTTACGATTTTTTCGAATTCATCTTCTGGAAAAGATGGATTCATAGTAACATCAGCCATTAACTCAATAATCTTTTCTTTATATCGAGACAAACCACCTGCATCAACTCCATTGGAGGATGTATGTAATTCTGCACCTATAAAATCAATCTCTTCATTCAGCTGCGAAATATTTCTATTTACAGTTCCCATTCCCATAAGTTCACCAGCAAAGGAAGAATATCCTGCTCTGTCCCCTTCTACAAATGGATCCACATTTAAACTTAAAGCCAAGTTTACTTTTGGAATTTTATGATTTTCAACAACCAGTACTTTAAGTCCATTCTTTAATGTAAACGAGTCGTAATCTCCCAATTGAATTTTTGGAGCAGGACCAGCCGCCGGCGCTTTCGTTCTATCTACCTGAGCATTTGCTGATACAAAAAAGCAAACAGCTGCAAACAGTAAAAATATTTTATATGAATTTTTCATTTTATTCTAATTTCAATTTTAGAAAAAGTATTTAAATCAATTAATAATGAGGAACTTAGTTTTGCTTTGGCAAATAATAAAGTACCACTCTATTTGTAGGAACGAAGTATTTATTTGCCACTGCTCGGATATCTTCCTTAGTTACGGCAAAATATTTTTCTAATTCCTGATTTACTCTACTTGCATCTTTATAATAAGTATGAGCTGTTGCTAAATTCTCTGCCCGTTTTTCAATAGTTGCATTCGAACTCACCAATTCATTTTCAATTTTATTTCTTAATTTCTGAAATTCTTTCTCGGACATTAATTCTTCTCGTGCTTTAGCGAATTCTTTATCCATTTCATCTTCTAAAGCCTGAGGATCAACACCCATATTTGGTATTCCAAGAGCTAATGCTAAACCTGGATCTTCATTAGGCATTGGTATTGCCATTAACTCCAAAGCCATTTGTTTATCGCTTACAAGCGTTTTATACATTCTAGAACTTTTTCCATCTGTTAACAATTTAGCAAGCATATTTACAGAATAGTAATCTTTCGATCCCATTGCAGGAATATGGTAAGCCTGAATTATCGCAGGAAGTTGAATATTATCATAAACAGTATCTCTTACCTCGGCTACTTTTGCAGGTTCAACAATTGTTGGTCGATAAATTTCTTCTGTTCTTTTAGGTATTTCAGCAAAATAATCATTCACTAATTTCTTAGCTTCAGCAGAATCAAAATCACCACAAACAGTTAAAACAGCATTATTAGGCACGTAAAATTCCTTATAAAAATTTAAGAAATCTTGATCCTTTGCGTTCTCAATATGCTTCTCATCACCAATAGTTATCCATCGATAAGGATGATTCACATAAGCTCTTTTCATTGTTTCTGGAAGAATTCCTCCGTAGGGACGATTATCATAGCTTTGCTTTTTCTCTTGAATCACTACCCCTTTTTGAGTTTTAATACCAATTTCCTCCACTTTAGCATGCATCATTCTCTCCGACTCTAACCAAAGTCCTAAAGCCAACTGATTGGATGGGAGTTTCTCATAATAGTAGGTTCTATCAGAAGAGGTATTTGCATTTAAAGCACCTCCTGCTCTAGAAACATATTTATCGTATTCGTGACGAGGAATATTTTCTGTTCCTTCGAACATTAAATGTTCAAAAAAGTGTGCAAACCCAGTCATTTCAGGATTTTCGTTTTTAGAACCAACATGGTACATTACCGAAACTACAATATTAGGAGTGGTATGATCCTGTTGTAGAATAACATGCAATCCATTATCTAGATCATACTCTTCAAATTCAATTTTTCCATTTTGAGAAAAACCGCTTGCGAGTACCGTAAATAAAAGAAAAGTAAGCAGTGTAAGCCTTTTCATCATCATTTGATTTAGTTTTACATTAGTGAATAAATATTATAAACTGTAAAACAATAGTAGCTTAATTGAAGGTCATTATCAATTTTTTTTGTACAACAGCGATCTTAACTCGACAAAATACCGTTTAGCACAGACAAACAAATATAGATAAACAATAAACCCGAATATTGTTAATTGAAAACGAAACACCTATACCATAGGTAATGAATAATTGCACCACATAATTCCTCCATCACTTCCAATTCTCTGCCTAAAAAAAAATGCGGATATCCAATGGATACCCGCATCTATAAACCTTATGTTAGGATTGTTGTGCTATTTCTTATACTGTGTGAACAGTTTCAACTGAATCGCTACCTTTTTGAATTGCTTGAATATTTAAAGGTATTAATTTATGATGACGTTCGGGTAAAGATTTCTCTAGTCCTTTTTTAACATTTTCTAATAATACGATTGGTTTTATTTTAAGAAAACCTCCCATAATAATCATGTTAAAAGTTTGAGGATTTCCCATCTCAACAGCTAAAGCGGCTCCAGGAATTCTATAGATATTAATATCTCTTCTTTCTGGGTGATGCGTAATACCATTTGGATCGTATAACAAAGTACCACCTGGCTTAACCTCATTCACAAACTTATCCATTGATTGCTGGTTAAGAATGATTGCTGTATCAAACTTTTTCAAAACAGGTGAGCTTATTCTATCGTCGCTTAAGATTACAGTTACATTTGCAGTTCCTCCACGCATTTCCGGTCCATATGAAGGCATCCAAGATACCTCTTGATTTTGCATGATTCCAGAATAAGCAAGAATTTTACCCATTGAAAGTACACCTTGACCACCAAATCCTGCAATTATTATTTCTTCTGTCATTTCTTTACAGTTTTATTGATTAAAATGGATTTTTACTCATCTTTTAATGTACCCAATGGATAGTAAGGAAACATGTTTTCTTTCATCCACTCGTTAGATTTAACAGGAGAAAGTTTCCATCCAGAACTACATGTACTTACAATCTCGATAAAAGATAATCCTTTCTTTTCTCTAGTATTTTCAAACGCTTTTTGAACTACTTTTTTCAATTTACGAACTGCTCCAGGAGTTTCTGCTGATTGACGGGTTACAAAGCGGGTGCCTGGCAACATAGCGATCATTTCAGTAATTTTCATTGGAAATCCAGTCACGGCACAATCACGTCCGTAAGGAGTAGTTGCAGTAACCTGACCTTCCAATGTAGTTGGAGCCATTTGACCACCTGTCATTCCGTAAATTGCATTATTTACGAAAAACACAACGATATTTTCACCTCTGTTGCATGCATGAATAATCTCAGCACAACCAATAGAAGCTAAATCACCATCTCCTTGGTAAGTAAAAACATATTTTTCAGGCATTAAACGAGAAGTTGCAGTAGCCAATGCAGGAGCACGACCATGAGCTGCTTGTTGCCAATCGATATCAAGGTAATTATAGGCTAAAACAGAACATCCAACAGGCGAAATACCAATTGTTTTATCCTGAATCCCCATTTCGTCAATAACCTCTGCAATTACTTTATGAATTACTCCATGAGTACATCCAGGACAGTAGTGCATTTCATTATCCAAAAGAACACTGGTTTTACCATAAACCATATTCTCTTTGCTAATTATTTTGTTGATTTCAGTCGTTGCTGTCATAACTTATTTTCCTAAAATTTTTTGTTCCAATGCTTCAACTACTTCCTCGGGTGTAGGAATGATTCCACCATAACGTCCAAAATGTTCAACTGGAACTTTACCATTCACAGCAAGACGAACATCTTCAACCATTTGGCCAGCACTCATCTCCACTGCTAAAATTCCTTTCACATTCTTCAACATTTCTTGAATCGCTTTAGTAGGATAAGGGAAAAGGGTAATAGGACGTAATAATCCAACTTTAATTCCTTTTTCACGAGCTTGCTCTACTGCTTTTTGGCAGATACGAGCACTAGATCCATAAGCAACAAAAAGATACTCTGCATCATCACATGCAATCTTTTCAAATCTCACTTCATTTTCTTCCATTGCGCGATATTTCGCTTGCAATTTATGATTAAAAATTTCCTGCTTGGCAGAATCTAAATCTAAGGAAGTAGAAATTCTTCGTTGTGCACCTGGAGTTTTACCTGTTGTTGCCCAAGATCCAGAAATTTTCTCAATTTCTTCAGCAGTCCAACGAGGTTTATATTCCGACAATTCAACTTTTTCCATCATCTGGCCAATTACACCATCAGACAAAATCATTGCTGGATTTAAATATTTAAAGGCCAATTCGAATGAAAGATCAACAAAATCGTTCATTTCCTGCACAGATGCAGGAGCCAATACAATTAATTTATAGTCACCATGACCACCACCTTTAACAGCCTGAAAATAATCTGACTGAGCAGGTTGAATAGTACCTAAACCTGGTCCGCCACGAACAATATTAACAATCAAAGCAGGCAATTCGGCACCCGCTAAATAGGTAATACCTTCTTGTTTCAAACTAACACCTGGACTTGATGAAGAGGTCATTACTTTTTTTCCGCATGAAGCACCACCATATACCATATTGATAGCTGCAACTTCACTTTCGGCTTGTAGAACCACCATCCCAGTTTCTTCCTGAGGTTTGCGGATCATTAGGGTTTCCATTACCTCGGATTGAGGAGTAATCGGGTAACCAAAATACCCATCACATCCGCAGCGAATCGCTGCTTCAGCAATAACCTCATTTCCTTTCATTAAACGAACGTCTCCCATTACAATTATTTTTATAAAATTTTCAGATTTAGAATAAGGTAGCTTAGTCTAGCTTGCTTTTACTCTGTAAACAGTAATCACTGTGTCTGGACAAACCAATCCACAACTTGAACAACCAATACATGCTTCAGGATTGGCCATATGTGCATAATGATAGCCTTTGCCATTCACGTCGCGCGCAAGTTCGATTACCTTTGTTGGACAGGCTACAACACATAAGCCACAACCTTTACATTTTTCGGTATCAACAACAATAGCGCCTTTGAATTTTGCCATAGCGTATTTAGAATTAAGAATTACATTATATTTTACCCGATAAAGGTAACAAATCAAAAGCACTTTTCATTGTTTTGCTTTCGATTCATTAGGTTTTTAAGAAATTTACAATCAGTCTAAATAAATATCCTAGTTTGAAGTAATAATTTATTTGTTTTAATCGCGACTTGCTTACAAATTGAAACGCAACACAAACAATATGATTCGTAATCGCTCTTCAAATCACGATTCCTAAATATACGCCAAAAAAAAAGTTTCAGGAATTGAAATCCATGAAACTTTAAATATTATTTTTCTACTATTTAGACAAACTACAAGTCTTAAACGCTATCGATCAAGACAATATCCTATCGCAAAAGTAGTTTTTAAACTTTTTTATTAAGCCATCACCTGATGATGCTTATGAAACTCTTTTAAGCGAAATTCCAACACATCAAATTGTGTTCGGGAAACTTGAGAGACACAAGCTCTAAGTCCTTCTTTTAAACTACCTGTTTCATTCAAACAAATTGCAGAAATTCCATAATACAAAAGTTTTTTATTTAAATCGGCTCCGGTTAAACCCGGATAAGCAATGGTAAAATAAAAACCATCTGCCAAAGGTAAATCAATATCATTTTCATAAACCAACTCGAAACCATTTTCTAAAAATAGTTTTTTCATGATATTGGCTCTTTCTCCGTATTCTTTTACCTCTTCAACAAAGTTAAATTTTCCCTCGTTAGCAGCTTGCAACATGGCGCGCAAAGCGTATTGTGCCGAATGCGAAGTACCAGAAGATAAGGTGTAAATAATTCTATAAATAAGCGTATAACCAAATTCTTCTGCACCAAAGCGTGGTTTTAGGTTCTCGAAACGTTTATGGAATAATTTATTTGAAATGCACAGCAATCCAATTCGCTGACCAGCATAACTAAATGCCTTTGAACTCGAAATCATCAGTACATAATTATCGGTATAATTGGCAACACTTGGCTGGTAGGGAGCGATACCTGGCTGACTAAGATCGGTTCGGAAATCCATTGCGAAATAGGCTAAATCTTCCATCACGATTGTGTCGTACTTATTTGCCAATTCTCCAATAATTTTCAACTCATCTTCGTTGAAACAAATCCATGCAGGATTGTTTGGATTTGAATAGATGATACCAGCAATATTTCCCTTTGCCAAAAAGGCTTCCAATTTTGCTTTCAATTTATCGCCACGATAATTGAAAACATCAAAAGACTCATATTTCTGATTCATAACCTCTAGCTGAGTTTTCTGAACTGGAAATCCGGGATCAATGAATAGAATTGTATCTTTTTTAGCATCGCAATTTCCTATTGCCATAAATGCCGCATAACCACCTTGCATAGAGCCTACTGTAGGAACAATACCTTCTGCAGCAATAGCTACATTCATAAAATTTTTCACGAATTTAGATGCTTCCTCTTTTAATGACTTTACTCCTTCCAGCATTGGGTAAGCAGATGCAACGCCGTCTTCTAAAGCCTGTTTCTCAGCTTCAATTCCAACTCTTGCAGGTTTAAGCCCTGGAACACCCATCTCCATACGAATAAACTTCTCTCCACTTTCTTCTTCAATCATATTAACAACACGAACTACATCACGAATAGTAGCATCCTCCATTTTATGAATCTCACACAAAGCAAGTTTCTGATCAACAATATGAGCGTTTATAGGGGTTTTCATTATTTTTGATTTAAGTATTTTATTAAAAAATTGGTATAATTTTAGATCACTGCAATTTTACTAAAATTCATTACAATTTGAAACATTTTAGCTTAAAATAATTACAGAACAAACAAAGTAATCGTTACCGAAATATCAAATCATTACGTGAGAGCAAAAAAAAGGCTGATCGGTAAACCGTCAGCCCAACTATTTTAATTGTTCTAATTATTTAAATTCCGGAAGAACTATTTTCAACCAATTCTCCACTCTCTCTTCCGTTAAATCATCTTCGAAATCCTCATCCAAAGGCAAGCCAATAAATTTACCATCTTTAAAAGCTCTTGAATCTCCAAATTCATATCCCTCGTCGCTTACTTGTCCTATAATTTTGGCTCCAGTCAACTGAATACTCTCTGCCAAATCGCCCATTGCATCTACAAAGAAATCTGCGTAAGCAATATGATCTCCTAAACCAAAAAGAGCTACTTTTTTCCCTTTCAAGTCTATGCCATTTAATTTTGGAAAGAAAATATCCCAATCGTTTCCTGAATTTGCCGAAGACCAATTGTGTTTGCCAAGCGTTGAAATTCCCATGATGATATGAGAATACTGAGCTAAATCTTTAGCTTCACAATCCTTCACTTTATGCACAACAATTCGATCAGAATCAATTTTTTCAGCAATTAACTTTGCTACCTTTTCTACATTTCCGTTTTCGGGGCCATAGAACAATCCAATTTTACTCATAGGATACAGTGTTTATTGTTATCAATTTTGTTCGTGTGTTTAACGCTCTTACAAAGTTAAAACTATTTGGAACTTTTCAAACTTGCAATTGCAAGTAAAACCCCCAAAATAATTCCTAACAAAGCTGCAAATAATACCTGAAAATCAGCAGGTAATAAAAAGGTAATGGTATGAGCTGGAATCCAGAAAAAAGGAATGGTTTTTTTAAAAACAAAATTCCACTGCACATCCCAGTTAAGCTTGATAAAGATATTGGAAATTTGAATTGGCCTCATAAATCCCGACAAGCTTCCTCCATTATCAAGAATATGTGTATCGGTAATTTTATGCAGGGTCATCATCACCGGCGCATAAATTAAATTTAGACAAGCCGAAGTGGAAAAAGCAACCAATAATTTCACAAGAGAAAAATCTCCCTTCATGGCCTCAACTGCTCCTTCTACACCCAATTGAGATAATAAAATGGGAGTTCCTGTTGCAAAAATAACAAAAGACATTTTTATGGTAAGTCCTAAAAATCCCCAAACTATAGCTCTTGGTAAGATTCCAAATCCTTTTTGATAATAATTTCCTGTTCTTAACCTTAACCCTATGAGCTCACCTAAAGTTGCCAAAACGGCAAATTTCACAAAGCTGGTAATCATTCCATGTGCCTGATTAAAGTCGATATAGAAATTAAAAACACTTTGGGAAATAAAAAAAGGCAAAAACAAAAGGCAAAATCCAAAAGCAAAAAGTAGATCCTGTTTTTTCATCTATTTATTTTTTCATATGATTATTATTTGTTTTTTAGTTGCCATATGGAACTTACCATGCTGGAATAATCATCTCCCTGCGTGTCAAAATTGCTTTGACATGGACGTTTCATATGATTATAATTTGTTTTTTAGTTGCCATATGGAACTTACCATGCAGGAATAATCATCCCCCTGTGTGTCAAAACACCCTTGTCATGGACGTTTCATATGATTATAATTTGTTTTTTAGTTGCCATATGGAACTTACCATGCTGGGATAATCATCTCCCTGTGTGTCAAAACACCATTGTCATGGACGTTTCATATTAAAATCAGGCAAAACACAGCTCCAATAAATAATCATTTCCATATATAAATGACTAATTCATTTCCTGCCTATTTCCTGAATAAATCGTTATTATAAACTAATAGCATGAGAAATTCTCATGCTATTCTTGTCGCTATTTATCGGTTTGTTCTGTGTATTTATTCCAGCCATTAAAAAACCCTTCCTTCACCCCTTTCCATTTCACGACGATCCCTAATAATAGAATTACTACGAAACTAATCATCAACTTCTCATTTAAAGTAAGGTCCTTCAACTTTCTCATCACAAAATTATAAGTTTAAATTCCTAATACATTCGGGATTATTTTTCAATTCGAATACGTGCATCAACAGCAACAACAGCATTTTTATTTCCTAGCAAAGGATTTAAATCCATCTCGAAAATTTCAGGTGCTACTTTCATTAAAGCCGCAACTCTTGTAATTGCCTCGGCAAATTTGTCTTCATTAACCGGCTCCTGTCCTCTTACTCCTTTAATAATTCCATAAGATTTTAATCCCTGAATCATTTCATGAGCCTCCTGCTTAGCAATTGGGGCCAATGATGCTTTTACATCTTTTAAAACTTCGATAAAAATACCGCCTAAACCACACAACACCATATGTCCGAACTTATCTTCGCGTTTTGCGCCAATAAACACTTCGGTTCCCTTAAGCATTTGTGCCAGCATAACGGCATACGTATCTTTAATCTGCATCATTCTTTTGAATTCGGAACGAACAGTTGCTTCATCTTTCACATTTAAAGTTACTCCTCCAACATCCGATTTATGAACGGGTCCGACCACTTTCATCACCAATGGAAAACCTATTTCTTTTGCTAAAGCTACAATCGCTTCCTCCGAATCGGCCACCCCTTCTTTTGCCCGGTTAATTCCTGCAGCATCCAATAAATTATGCAACTGTTCTGGACTCAGATAACCATTTTCAGCCTCATCGATAATTTTTCGAATGGCAGTCTTATTTACTTTAGGCATTTCAATTTCTTCTGCCTGAGGTTTTGATGTATTGTAAACCTTAGCTAAAGCATCACCAAACACCACTTCATCCGGAAAATTAATTCTTCCTTTCGCTAGGAAGTGCTCAATTTCATCCTTTACATTAACTATAGATGGCAAAATTGGGTAGATTGGTTTTTTACATTCCTTCATTTTCTCGTGCAAAAGGTTGTAAACATCGTACACAGGAAATAATCCAGGACTACCAAAAATTACCGCCATTGCGTCAATATTATCAAAGTCATTTTCGCAAGCGTCAATAATATCGCCTAATTGTTGGGCAGTACCGGTCGCTAAAAAATCGATAGGATTCGCAACCGAAGAGCCAGCATATAATTTTTCCAACAATTGATCGGCTTTTGGTCCGTCGATATGAGGAACATCCAAACCATTATTAGAAAGAGAATCTGTTAACATTACCGCCGGTCCGCCAGCGTGAGTAATTACAGCAATATTTTTACCTTTTAATTCGGGATGCATAAAAATGGAAGCCACTGTAGCTAACTCATCTCTTCCCTTACAACGCACGATTCCTGCTTTTTTAAATAAAGCATTTACCGCAACATCTGGACTTGCCAAAGCTCCTGTATGCGACGATGCCGCACGACTTCCAGCTTCGGAGCTACCCGATTTTATGGCTGCAATTTTACAACCTTTACGAATTAACGAGGAGGCATGCTTCAGCAGCATTTCGGGCTTATCTATATTCTCAATATATAATAGTTTTACCTTGCTACTAGTTTCCGGATCAAAACTTTCATCCAAATATTTTAGAATCTCTTCCACTCCCATTTGGGCAGAGTTTCCCACGGAATATACGCTTGAGAAAGATAAACCTTTAGGAACACCAGATTCCATAATAAATACTGCAGTAGCACCTGAACCTGAAATAAAATCACATCCTTTCGGATCTAAACTTGGAATAGGCGTGGTAAATACACCATTGTAATTCGAATTTAACACCCCAACACAATTTGGCCCAATTAAAGAGCCTCCCACCGAATTAACTATTTCTACAATCTCTTTTTCCAACTTTTCGCCTTCTTCATTCTCTTCACTAAATCCTGCCGAAAGAATAATAAAAGCTTTTGTATTTTTTTCTGTCGCAAGTAATTTTATCGTTGCAGGACAAAATTTAGCCGCAATAGCTATAATTGCTAAATCAACCTGTGGTAAGTTCTTCAAATCTTTATAGGATGTAATTCCCTGTACCTCATTCATTTTAGGATTAGCAACATAAAGCTCTCCTTTGAAATTACCATCAATTAAATTTTTTAGGACTTTACCACCTGGCTTTTGCACATCATCAGAACCTCCGACAACTACAATACTTTTAGGTTTAAGTAACTGTTCGTTTATCATGTTTTGTTGTTTAGTATTTTGCTATTTTGCGACAAATATAATAATAATCTATTCTCAAAAGAGCGATTTATCGAACAAACCGTAAGCAAAAACAAACGTTACCGTAAAATATCGTTTATCCATCAAACTTCTCCAATCATTTTTTTATCAACGATTTACTAAGTAAACAAATTCAGAGTTTGTAATGCGAATATCCATTTTGCATGATGCGGTACAAAAAGCTAAAATTTTATCAGTAATTTTACTTCAGAATTAAAAGTAACTAATTCCAAATGGAGAAAACTATCGACCAGATCTTGCAACAAGATCAATTTACCAAAAACGACATTGTTCGATTGTTAAAATCGGAAGGTAAAGATGAAAAAGCATTATTTGCAAAATCATCTGAAATAAAACTTAAGTATGTTGGGAATAATGTATACTTCCGTGGATTAGTTGAGTTCTCGAATATCTGTAAAAAAGATTGTCTTTACTGTGGAATTCGTGCCAGCAACAGCAAAGTAAACAGATATGATATTGCTGATGCAGAAATAGTAAAAGCAGCCAAATTTGCTCACGAGCACAGGTACGGATCTTTTATACTTCAATCGGGAGAACGAGCTGACAAACAATTTATTGGTCGGATAGAAAACTTATTAAAAGAAATTAAGAAAATCAGTAATAACGAACTCGGCATTACGATTTCGCTAGGAGAACAAACAAAAGAAACCTATCAAAGATGGTTTAATGCCGGCGCTCATCGTTATTTATTGCGCATTGAATCGAGCAATAAAGAACTCTACAATAAAATTCATCCTAACAATAAAGAGCATTCGCATGAAACACGATTAGAATGTTTAAAATTCCTTCAAGAAATTGGCTACCAAACTGGAACTGGGGTCATGATTGGACTTCCTTTTCAAACCTACGACGATTTGGCTAACGATCTGCTTTTTATGCAAAAAATAGATATTGATATGGTTGGCATGGGTCCATTTATAGAACACGATCAAACTCCGATGTATCAGTATAAAGATCAACTAATGAGCTTAAAGGATCGTTTTAGACTAAGCTTGAAAATGATTTCTGTACTAAGAATCATGATGAAGGATATTAATATTGCCTCCTCGACTGCTCTGCAAGCAATTGATCCGTTAGGAAGAGAAAAAGCAATCCGAATTGGCGCTAATGTTATTATGCCTAACATTACACCAACTACCGAAAGAGCAAACTACCTCCTTTATCAAAATAAACCATGCATAGATGAAGGAGCTGACGATTGTACAAATTGTATGGAAGCCAGAATAAATATGGCTGATGGAGAAATTGGATATGGCGAATGGGGAGATTCAAAACATTACAAAAACAAACACATTAAATAAAAGTAAGTTCAATTTTCTGATTTTTTTTATAGAAATATAAAGTCCTGGCATCTTAGTTCTTTAACAAAAAAAAAGTTCGACGATGTCGAACTTTTTTCTTAATCGGTAAGAAATAGTATTTTTAATAATAAAGATCACGTTCTCCTTGTTTTACTTTATCTAAACGCTTCAATAAATCTTCCGTATCCTGAGAGTCTTTTAATTCATCCACTTTTATATCTATTAATTCATATCCCTTCCTTTTCACTTCCGAAGTTCCGTAATCTTCCAGATATTCAGCCAAAGTTAAAATTGCATTTCGAGTGCAAAACCGCTTAATAAAACCAGGAACCGAAAATTCCATAAAATGCTCTCCAGTTCTGCCTTTTCGATAACAAGCAGTACAAAATGAAGGCAAATACTTCTTGTCTAAAAGCTCATCAATCACTTCCGCTAAACTACGAGGATCACCTATTTCGAATTGTTCCTGCTCTAGCTTTTGTTCTTTTGCATTATCTTCGGAATATCCTCCCAATTGAATATTAGTACCTGCATCGATCTGAGACACGCCTAATTTAATTACCTCTTCTCTGATCTCTTTTGTTTCTCTTGCAGTAAGAATCATACCTGTGTATGGTACAGCAAGTCTAAGAATAGCAACCAGTCGAACAAAATCCTTATCGCTCACCTCAAATTCCGGGTCGATATTCGAATCGGAAGCCGCCTTAATACGTGGAAAAGATATTGTGTGTGGTCCAACATTATAACAAGCCTCAAAATGGTTCACATGGCGAAGCAAGCCTAATACCTCATACTTCCAATCGTACAATCCAAACAATGCGCCGATACCCACATCATCAATCAAAGCCTCTTGAGCTCTGTCGAGACCTGTTAAACGCCAATTAAAATCTCTTTTCTTACCACTAAGGTGATATTTGGCATAAGCTTCGCGATGATAGGTTTCCTGAAAAATCTGATACGTTCCGATTCCCGATTCCTTTACGATTTTATACCCTTCAATATCGAGAGGTGCAGCATTAATATTTACTCTTCGAATTTCACCATTACCCGATTTAACCTTATAAACTGTTTTTACCGAATCGGCAATAAAAGAAGCATCATACATGGGATGCTCGCCATAAACCAGAATTAATCTCTTTTGTCCGGAATCCTCCAAAGCTTTCACTTCTGCACTAATTTGCTCGTGCCCGAGTGTTGTTCGCTTTTGTTTTGTATTAGAAGCTCTAAAACCACAATAAGTACAATTATTTACGCACTTATTACCAATATACAAAGGAGCAAAAATAACGATACGGTCACCATATACCTTTTCTTTTAACTCTCTTGCACCAGCTTTAATTTCTTCTATTAACTTTTCGTCCTCCACCTTTAATAAAACTGCAGTTTCCTGCAAGCTTAACCGATTCTTATCCAATGACTTTTGAATAATTCGACGAACATTTTCTTCAGTTGGTTGGGCCTCTTCCAAAATCTCCCAAATTTCGGCTTCGTCAATAAAAGGTTTCATCCTTTCATCTTTGATCCGATACTCCTGAGGTTTGTAGATCATTTTCATGTTTTGCGCTGTATTGTCATGAAATTTAGATAACATATATCATCCAAATATTTCATGTATTTTGTTAGTTTTCAGAGCAAAATTAAACATTATTATTTTGATTCAATAATAAATTAGAGTTTAAGATCTATTATATTCTTATCCTTATTTCATAAAAAAAACCCAAGCTTAAAAATAGCTTGGGTTCTCCTAAAATTATATTTTTTATTATTGATACTTTCTTTTTACAAACCAAGTTTCAAACAAATTAAAATCGATAGTAATCCGTGTATAATCTTCACGTATCAAATTACTACTTAAGCTTCCTGAGCTTCCAAATTCAACTCCGATATTCAACATACCTTTTTGTTGCGCCATAGGAATTCCAAGTCCTAAACTCACACCATAAGAATCAATAGCAATCCCGTCAACTTTAATATAACCAGAATCGTAAAATGCTCCCATTCGATAAGTCATTTTCTTTAAGAATTTTCTAGCATAACCATCATTGGCATCGTACTCCATTCCCAAACTAAATCGATCCCTATCTACTAAATCGGTAGCTTCCTTTAATATCTTAGTTCCACTCCATTGTTCATGTAAATAGTCAGCACCAATCCAAAGTCGTTCATTTTTTGAAAATCCCAATCCAAAACCATAGGTCATTGGCACATCAAAAGAACCCTTACTTAAAGTATTATCATCAATTATTGTTCCCGAGCTCGAATTGGTAACACTTTCTTTTTTCTCGGCTGCAACCTGAATTTTTGGTTGAAACTTTGCTCCAACAGTAACATCCCATCCCTTAAAGAAGTTATCCTTATATTGTAGTCCAACATTACCATATATTCCTTTTGAAATTAATTCTTCAACCGTATAATTATAAGTACTACTAAGTGTAATAGTCTCATTCGAGGTGTTATTTCCAAATAAGTATACCGCATTTACACCTAAGGATAATTTATCGGTAATTGCGACACCGTTACTAATCACAAATTGATTTAAACCTCCCGAACCAGAGAGTATTCTCTCGTAAAAATCAACACTTCCATTTACTCTTTCCAGAGTTGAAATATTATATCCTACGCTACTATATGGCATCAACGAAACTGCTGTTGAAACCTCTGGAGAAATTCGAAACCCCAAAGAAATACGTCTGATATTATTATCGTAGAGTACATCCGAATCCCCACTTTGATTCAGCTTTGAAATTTTAGAGGATGCACCAACATTAAAGATAAACTTTAAACTATCGATAGCTGCTAATGCTGCAGGATTATCAATAGACAAGTAGCTTTTATTTCTATAAGAAAGACTTGCTCCACCAAAACCAGAAGCTCGACCGACACCAACCTGTTCTAATTCGCCAAGACCATATCGAGAATATGGTGATGAGGTATTATTTTGAGCAAAACTAACATGAACTCCACTAACTAATACCAATAAAATCGTGAAATATAAGTTTTTCATACTGACACTAAATAGTTTGTTATTTTTGCACTGCATAAGTTGTTCTTAATTTTATTTTCAAACTTGAATTAGGATCATTATTAACTACCATTCTATTAACAAATGCATTATTGTACTGATCCGTTAACTTCACTAAAAGTCCGTCATCCTCATCCATACCATTAACCAACACGTTACTTACATAGGTAGTTAAGTCAAAAGTTAAAGGAGTATCTTCTGGATTTTCATAATCTATATAGTAAATAGAAGTAATCTGACTATTTCTAGAATTGACTACCTGACTTACCAATCGATTCAATCGATCCGTCTGATAAAGTTCAAAATTCAATTTATTCAAAGGAAATAATTCTTTTTGATCTGTTCCCTCTTCCGGATATAAAAGCAATTCTGCTTTCAGTAAAGAAACCGCATCGCCTTGTTGATTTAATAATTCCAAATATGGAAATTTCAATTTAGTATATATTCCTGTACCACCTTGAATAAAAGCTAAATTATTTGTTTGTTCCGATGGAATATCAATCTCACTCTCAACCAAACCACTTAAATTTGTACCTAATTGGTTCGAATTCGATCTATCTGCCTGATAATTTGTAAAAGACAATGTTTTACTAATCTTAAAATCCCGATGTGATTCAATTGATCCACCAGAACTATTACCAACAGTTCTATAGTACAATCGAATATTCATACTATCCGTTTGGAAGTTAAGAACGGAGGCATTATCATTCTCTCCAGGAACCAAAGCAATTCCTTCTAAATATTCTTCCCATCTTGTTGCATCAGACAAAATTCCATCATTAACAAGAGCAGAATCAAGAATTTGCTGCCCTAATTCGTCATTCAATCTAATTCTAAAATCATGATATACTCCTGAATTAACCTCAGTTTTTCGTTTAGGACGAGCAACAAATGTTTTTGTTCCTAATACCTCTGGATCAATATTTAAGCTGTAAGTATTAAAATAAGCTAATGTATCTGAGTTTATTTCGATATGATCCGTTACCCGATGTACATTTATGGTTTGCATTTGAGTTGTATCTCCCCAAAAAATACCAGTACTATATGCTACTAAAACAATAGAATCAAGTCGAGCTTTATCGGTAGTTTCTAAGCTAAAAGTGGCACCCAAATCAACTTTTGAATAGGAAGTTGCTTTTATACTTCCCAGGTAATCATCCACGTAACGACCTACAGATACGCTTCCCAAGGAAGATGTTTGGACTGAATCCCTAATAACTGTTGAACTTGTTACTGTAAAAGTATCTAGCATGGTAACAACGGTAGAGCTTTCAATTAGATTTCCACCTAATTCGTGTATTTCAAATTCTTCCGAATTGCACCCAATAATCAGCACCGAAAAAATAATAATTAACAAAAATAATCTATTCATATTTTATATAAATTCTAGTTGAAAAGTCCCTCAAATTAAAACAAAATTAAGACAGCAAAGAACTTTTATAGATGTCCTATGTTGATTTTCCTGACAAATGTAATTAAAATATCGACAAAGTCGATCCCTAAAAACAATAGTTAAAATTTCTAAATTATTTATCAGTTTTTAGTCGCACAAAACTAATAATATTGTTTTTTGTTTATATTTGTCCTTTGGTATATTTTAAAACAGGGATTATTAACCTTAATTAATCCTATTCGAATTCATATTTTAGAATGGAATTTTTAGATGGCTATTCAAGATATTAACATTGAAAAAAATAAATAACAAATGAGAAAAGTACTATCATTAGGGATTATTGCTACCCTCTTTCTATTCGCAAGTTGTAGTAGTGGAGATGATCTTATTGGAAACTGGGTTAAGAAAGATGATTTCTCTGGTGCAGGTCGTAATAACGCTGTTACATTTACTATTGGAAACTATGCATACGTAGGTTGTGGATACGATGGTGAAGACAGATTAAACAGTTTTAAGAAATTCGATCTAACAAATGAAACTTGGACTTCGGTAGAAAGTCCGGGTGAAAATTTCGAACTTCGTCAAAATGCAGTTGCGTTTTCTGCAAATGGAAAAGGTTATGTAGGAACTGGGTTTAATGGTGACTACACTCGTTATGCTGATTTTTGGGAATTTGACCCAGCTACAGAAACTTGGACTGAAATAGCTGCTTTCCCTGGTGGAGTTAGAGAAGGTGCTGTTGCTTTTAGCACACCAACCTATGGTGTTGTTGGAGCTGGTTACGGAGACTTAGATGAAGCGGACAAAAAATACCTAAATGATTATTATAAGTACGATGGTTCTAGTTGGATTAACATGGGTACTCATGGTAGCAAAGTAGAAAATGCAAGTTCTTTTGTAATTGGTAACTATGCTTACATTTGCACAGGAACTTTAAATACTGGTGCTATGCTTAAAAAAATCTATAAATTTAATATAGAAGCTGGCGATTGGGTATCTCAAGCAGAAGAAGATAATATTGAAGCTCTTGATGAAGATAACGACAACGAAGATGTTCTTAGAACTAACGCAGTTATTTTTGTGATTAACAACAAAGCATATGTTGCAACAGGAAGTTATGGTTCTAGCAGCTTAAAAAATGATGTTTGGGAATACGATCCTGCAACAGACAAATGGGATGAAAAAGAAGAATTAGAAACTGAAGTAACTGCAAGAACTAGTGCTGTTGCTTTCTCTAATGCAGATCAAACAAAAGGTTATATTACCACTGGTAGTGCAGGGACTTATTATCTTGATGACACATGGGAATTCCAGCCTACTATTGATGAAGACGATATTGATAATTACTAATTATTATAATTTCAAAAAAGGCTGATTCTTTACGATTCAGCCTTTTTTATTTATAGCACATTTATGATTAAAAAGAAACAGTTTTTTTTGATATTCTTACTTTTGGGAGTACTGCTTATTGCTGTGTACCTTTTTACCAACAGAAATTCAGTCCCAACACACAGTATGGAAACCTATAAAACCGAAGACGGATGGGGTTATAAAATATTAAAAAATAATAAACCAATCATTAATCAATACAGAATTCCAGCAATTCAGGAAAAGCATGCCTTCCCTTCTGAAAAATCTGCAAAAATTATTGGTGAGAAAGTTCTTGAAAGAATACAATCCAAAAAAAGGGTATCTATATCTATAGAAGACCTTATGGAATTAATGGTAATTGACTCCCTACAGCAGCCTATCCTTACCGAATAAAAGTAAAGAGCTTAACACTATTTAACCTATGTAGTTAAATAGTGTTAAGCTTTATTCTTTCCCGACAAAAGCTACTATATTAGTGGCCATGATAATTGATTGTATTATTCTTGACCGTGACTTGCCTCATATTAAATCTCTTAAAGAATATGGAGAAAGTATTCCCTTCCTAAATATAAAAGCTTGTTTTTCTGATTTAGATCAAGCTAAGGCTTATATTGACAAGAATAAAATAGACTTACTGTTTATGGATCTGGAATTTGCGCAACAGCAGAAAAATGATTGGAGTAATTTCAGCATTCAAAAACCAGAAGTCATTATCAGCATGACTTGTGCTTCCTTTGAATACAAAGATCATTTTCTTAGTGCATTCGACTATATTATGAAACCAGTAGCATTTGAAAAGTTCATACGAGTGGTAAACAATATTTACATCCAAAAACAAAGAAAAACAGATCATCCTAAAGCTGAAAGTAAGAAAAATGATTTTTTCTTTATTAAGAATAATTCACTGATCGAGAAAGTAAAATACAGTGAAATCCTATTTTTTAAAGGAATGAAAGACTATATCAGGATACAGACAATTCACAAGAAAATTATCACCCTGCAAACAATGAAAAATTTGTGTATTAATCTGCCCGCAGATAGATTTTTAAGAATTCACAAATCCTATATTGTTTCCATCGAACAAATTGATGCTATTGATAAAAATAGAGTTGTTATTGGACAAGAAAGAATTCCTATTGGTGATACTTTTCGTCCTTCTTTCTTCAAAAGCTTAAAAGAGCAAGAACTAATTTGGGATTAATACCGGTTTAATAATTGATGTTATAATTTTTCGATTTTCCGAACAGATTAGCGCCTCACAATAATTCAAAAAAGGGAACATTAACCAATGTAAACTGCAACGAGCTCGAAAGTAACTTCCATCAGCTGATGGAAGCTTGTTGCGAGCTCGTTGCTCCTTCCATCATATTTAAAGAAAGCAATTAATACGATACCAAAAAAAACCTCCGACCAATGGCCAGAGGTTTCCAATTCAGAATTCGATCCTATTTCTGATATTCTTTAATGATATCAGCTACGTCGCCAGCAGAAACACGTCCGTAAACACGTTCACCAACGGTTACCACAGGTGCTAATCCACAAGCACCCACGCAACGCAAACAGCTAATAGAAAACTTACCATCTTCGGTAGTTTCCCCAACAGGCACATTCAGCTGACGTTTGAATTCTTCCAAAACTTTCTCGGCACCTCGAACATAGCAAGCAGTTCCCATACAAATAGAGATTGGGAATTCGCCTTTTGGCACCATAGAGAAAAAAGAATAGAAAGTTACAACGCCATAAACATGTGCAACCGAAACATTTAATTCTCGAGCAATAGTTTCCTGAACTTCAGCCGGAAGATAACCAAAGGTTTCCTGAGCCTTATGAAGCACATTAATCAACTCGCTTCCTTTATTATCGAATGATTTGCAAATCTCCACAAGTTTCTCCACTTTGGATTTTGCTAATTTAATTTTTGCCATAATATCTTAAGATTTTAGATGTGAGACTTAAGATTTGAGATTCTGAATTTCTCCAGCATCTCATTTCTCATCCCGATAGTTATCGGGACTATAAACTCATTTCTATTTAAAACTATTCAATCTCAATATCATTACTCTTATCGAAATAGTGAGTGTGCAATAATTTATGAGACAATTCACCACATGGTTTTCCCAAGAACTCTTCATACAATTTAATAATATATGGATTTTCGTGAGACTTACGAATTGCTTTCCCTGCATCTTCGCGATAAAGAGCCGCTGCGCGTTTCTTCAATATTGAAGAATCGCCATGATGTAATGGCTGACCACCGCCACCAATGCAACCTCCAGGACAAGCCATAATTTCAATAGCATGATAATGCGATTTTCCATCACGAATATCTTCCAAAAGTTTACGAGCATTTCCTAAACCATGAGCAATACCTATATTTAAAGGTAGTCCATCAAAATCGACGGTTGCACTTCGAATACCTTCCATCCCGCGCAAGGCTTCAAAATCAACTTTTTCAAGTGTTTTGCCGGTATACACCTCGTATGCTGTACGAGCTGCGGCTTCAATAACACCACCGGTTGTACCAAA
This sequence comes from Labilibaculum filiforme, assembly GCF_002843315.1. GTDB lineage: Bacteria > Bacteroidota > Bacteroidia > Bacteroidales > Marinifilaceae > Labilibaculum > Labilibaculum filiforme. The sequence continues at coordinate 261,475 of NZ_MVDD01000002.1, forward strand.
AATTACACCAGCACCAGTAGATTCTCCCATTGGATTATCAAATTCTTCATCGGGAAGCGTTTTAAAATCCATATTAGCCTGTTTAATCAGGTTAGCCAATTCACGGGTAGTAATAGAATAATTTACATCCGGATCGCCATCTACTTTAAACTCGTCGCGCTGACATTCGTATTTCTTTGCCAAGCAAGGCATAATTGAAACTACGATCATATCCTCCCGTTTAATTCCCATTTCTTTTGCTAGATAATTCTTAGCTATAGGACCAAACATTTGTTGCGGAGAACGTGCCGTTGATGGAATCTCTTTCATATCCGGAAAGTGGTGCTCAAAGAAGTTCACCCAGGCAGGACAACAAGAAGTTAAAATTGGTAATTTAACATTTTTATCTCCATCCAAGTGTTTCTTTAAACGATCCAATAACTCTGTGCCCTCTTCCATAATGGTTAGGTCGGCAGCAAAATCGGTATCAAAAACACTATCAAAACCTAATTGACGTAGTGCTGCAACCATTTTTCCAGTAACTAAAGTTCCTGGTTCCATTCCAAACTCTTCGCCTAAAGCAGCACGAACAGCAGGAGCTGTTTGAACAACAACAGTTTTCTTAGCATCAGCAAGATCTCTAATTAATTGGTTAGTGTGATCTTTTTCGGTAAGAGCTCCCGTAGGACAAACCGCAACACATTGTCCGCAGTAAGTACAAACTGACTTCTCTAAATCCATTTCAAAAGCTGGTGCAACCACAGACTGAAAACCTCTATTTACAGCAGAAAGAGCTCCAACTGTTTGCACTTCGTTACACATGGTTTCGCATCTGCGACACATAATACATTTGTCCATGTCGCGAATAATCGATGGAGAATAGTCTACCTTATAAGTAGATTGTTCGCCTTTATAGTGCAACTCACGAACGCCTAATTGTTGTGCCATTGACTGAAGATCGCAGTTCCCTGATTTCGCACACACCAAACAATCAAATGGGTGATCTGAAAGCATTAACTCCATAACGGTTTTTCGTGCGTTTAATACTCTAATGTTATGAGTATTAATCACCATGCCATCTCCACATTTTGTATTGCAAGACGGTGCCAAATTACGACGGCCTTCTACCTCTACAACACAAATTCGGCATCCACCAGGATTGTGTTCAATTCCCATATCGCCAAGATTCATATAGCAAAGAGTTGGAATATCAATTCCGATTCCTTTGGCGGCTTCTAAAATAGTAGTTCCCTGCGGTACTTCTACTTGTTTTTTATCAATGATTAATTTGATCATTTTTTCCATATTAAGATCCTCCTTACTGTATGCTTATTGCATTAAATTTACACTTCTCCATACATGCACCACATTTAATACATTTTGATGTATCAATAAGGTGTGCCTCCTTACGTTCGCCTGAAATACAATCGACAGGGCAATTTCGTGCACAAAGCGTACAACCAACACAAAGCTCCGGATCGATCACGTACTGCATTAAAGCTTTACACTGACCTGCCGGACACCTATGATCTACGATGTGAGCAAGATATTCATCGTAAAAATTATCTAGTGTTGAAAGAACTGGATTTGGAGATGTTTGTCCTAATCCGCAAAGAGAAGTATCTTTGATAACATTACTTAAATTTCTTAATAAATCAAGATCTTCTTTGGTTCCATTACCTAAGGTAATTTTATCTAATATTTCGTGAAGACGTTTGTTACCAACACGACATGGAGTACATTTACCACAAGACTCCTCTACCGTAAATTCTAAATAGAACTTAGCCATTGATACCATACAATCGTCCTCATCCATAACAATCATACCTCCCGATCCCATCATGGAACCAACAGCAAGTAGATTATCAAAATCGATAGGAGTATCTAAATGTTTTTCGGTTAAACATCCTCCAGAAGGGCCACCGGTTTGAACAGCTTTAAATTTCTTGCCATCTTTTATGCCACCACCAATTTCGTAAATTACTTCGCGAAGAGTAGTTCCCATAGGCACCTCAATTAAACCCACATTGTTAATTTTACCTGCCAATGCGAATACTTTAGTACCTTTCGATTTTTCGCTTCCAATTTTATTAAACCAACTTGCTCCTTTATTAATGATAACAGGAATATTGGCAAATGTTTCAACATTATTTACGTTAGTAGGTTTTCCATTATATCCCGATTCAGCAGGAAAAGGAGGTTTTACGGTAGGTTCACCACGAAGACCTTCCATGGAATGAATCAGAGCTGTTTCTTCACCACAAACAAATGCTCCTGCACCATAACGCATTTCGACATCGAAATTAAATCCCGAGCCTAAAATATCATTGCCTAACAATCCGTATTCACGAGCTTGCTTAATCGCAACCTTTAATCGGGTAATTGCTAAAGGATACTCGGCACGAATATAAATTAACCCTTTATCGGCTCCCATTGTGTAAGCACAAATGGCCATTGCTTCTAAAACAGAATGTGGATCTCCTTCTAAAATAGAACGATCCATAAATGCTCCAGGATCTCCCTCATCAGCATTACAAACTACATATTTTTGGTCGGCTATATTTTTGGCAGCAAATTCCCATTTTAAACCAGTTGGGAATCCTCCTCCTCCTCGTCCTCGTAGTCCCGATTCCTTAATCTCGTCGATTACTGTTTGAGGAGTCATTTCTGCCAAACATTTTCCAAGAGCGGCATAACCATCTCTAGCAATATATTCATCTAAATTTTCAGGATTAATAAATCCACAATTCCGAAGAGCAATTCGAATTTGCTTTTTATAAAATCCCATGTGTTTGGAATCACTAATCACTTCTTTATTTTCAGGATCAACGTAAAGCAATCTCATCACTTTACGTCCCTTAACGATATGCTCTTCGATTAGCTCTTCCGCGTCTTCGGGTTTCACTTCTACATAGAAAGTATTATCCGGAAGAATTTTAACAATAGGACCTTTTTCACAAAATCCGAAGCAACCAGTCATCACAACCTGTACTTCATCATCAAGTCCTTTGGCTTTAATTGCTTCTTGCAAATTATTTTGAATAGCCTCACTTGCAGAAGCCCGACAACCGGTTCCTCCACAAATAAGAATATGCATTTTATACTTTTCCATAATTGTTGTTTCGTTTAGGTTTAGTCTAGAGTTTTGTAGTTTACAGGTATTATTCCATCCACCAATTCACCATTTTTGATGTATTTTTCAATAATTTCGTCTGCTTTCTTAATATTTACATCGCCAAATACGATGGGTTCTTTTCCTGGAAGATGAACCTCGATTGTAGGTTCTGCATAGCAATATCCCATACAACCGGTTTGGGTAACTACGGTCCGAATTCCTCTTTTTGCTGTTTCCTCAATAAGGAATTCCATCACCTCTTTGGCTCCGGAGGCAATTCCGCAAGTAGCCATTGCAACTTTAATCTGTACAAGGCCTTCTGGATCGTTACTTTTCTCCCTAAGATCCATTTTCGACTGAAGCGCGTCTTTCATTCTCTTCAGATCTGCAAGGGATTTAACTTTTGCCATAATCTCAAATTATTAAAGGTTAAAATTTATATTATTGTGTTTAGGTTCTCGTTTATTAGTTCTTTCAAATACTTCATAATATTAGGATCTGTTACGGAAACATCTTCTAATACTTCTTTTACCTCTTTCGTATCAAAAATATATTCCCCCTTTGCTGTGCAATGCCGATATACAAAATCCATGTTTGGATTTGCACTCACCAACAATACCATTACACCTGCAATATCACCAATCACCGGTCTGTCTATATTTTTATGAGAAAACAAAACCTCTAGTACTGTTCCCACTCCCTCTTTCGAATGTATTTCCAATTTCCCTCCGGTTTGCTCGGCACTCTGTTTTAACAAAGACAAACCTAAGCCTACTTTTCGAGTAGTTCTGGTCGTAAAAAAAGGATCTGTTACCTTCTTAACTACTTCTTCCGACATTCCACATCCATCATCTTTTATCGAAATAGAATAGATATCTTTCTCCAAATCCTCTTTAATTTCCAATTCGACATTAGAGGCTTCCGCCCGAACCGAATTCTGGATAATATCCATAATATGTAAAGACAAGTCTTTCATTTTAATTTTAGGTTAAAGCTTAAAGGTATTAGCTAAAAGCATTATTCTCATTTAGCTTTATAAATTTCAGCTTTAAGTTTATTAATAAACCCACTAATCATTTTCTCTTCTTCTAAAATCATAGACAACAATTTACTGTCTTCTTGATTCGAATATTTTAATTCTTGAACAAATAAAAACTGTATCTCTAATTCAAATAATGATCCCAATGCTATTTCTAAAAACCTGACAAAATCTTTATCACTTCCTCTACTACAACCTTCCGCTATATTTGAAGGAATCGAAACTGCAGCCCTGCATATTTGACTTCTCAATCCATATTTTTCATTCTCAGGAAGCAATTCTACCAATCGATAAATCCTTTTAAGTATTGATATTCCATTTTGCCAAACATTTAACTTCCTGAAATTTCTCATTCTTTTTTTTGCTAAAAGCCAAACGCCAATTGCTGCTTTAAACCTTTTACTTTAATCTCTCTTCCAATTCAACTATTCGTCCGTCTTCCCCTTTAAGTGCCTTTTTAATTTCCGAAAAACTTGCTTCCTTCATTGTAAACTTAGTACACACATTCCCAATATTCTCAATATAATGAGCATCTGAACTTTGAATGAAAGTATATCCTTTCAGGTACTTATTTTTACTTAAAAATTCTTCTTTTGTGATATGCATTGAAATTTCCAAAGCATCCACATTTAAATCTGTCGGCAAAAAACCTAGCTGACTTATAATACTATTTTGTGTTTTATTAATATGAGCCGGAATAAACAAACCTTTCAGTTCATGAACTTTCTGTTCTATCTCATTAATTCCCTGACTCAATCCTGATATCAATAAATTATCTATTTCCTGTACTATCTCCTCCTCTTCGTTCACCACAACCTGATAACCAAAGTATTTGGTGTCATTTGGTATTTTAGGCAAATATCTGTCCAAGTAAATTTGAAACTCAGAAAGCAAGTCTTCCGTTTCAAAAAAGCATAAGCAATGCACCTCTTCTTTAGTAGTTACCTCTGCTCCCATTAGCACCATAATTCCCTCTTTTTGTGCCAATTGCTTAATTAAAGTGGCATGCAAAGTTGAATTATGATCGCTTATCCCCAATATGTCAAGTCCACGTTCTTTTGCTGCCCGAACAATATTTACAGGACTCATCTCTAAATCTCCGCAAGGAGATAAAACCGTATGTGTATGTAAATCTGCTCGAAAAACCTTCATTCTATATCCTTTATGCTTTCAAAAGTTCAAATAATTTCCCTGATAACTCAAACGCCTCCTCTGTTGAGGAAAGAATAGGAATTCCTTCCACATTACTTTGCTTTGCCGCATCGGCTTCCGGTTCATATCCTTTTACAAGAACAATTGCAGCTAACTCTTTTAAAGACGCTATTGCCATGATATTTTTATGAGTCTGCAAAGTCACCCAAACCTGATTTTCATCTGCATTTCCCATCACATCACTCAATAAATCGGAGGTATATCCCCCTTCAATCTCGCGATTCAATCCTGCAGATCCACTACAAACTTTTAATCCTAATGCTTCAACTATATCCTGTACTTTCATATGATTATAATTTCAAGTTTTTGCCATATGGAACTTACCATGCTGGGATAATCATTTCCCTGTGTGTCAAAATTGCATTGACATGGACGTTTCATAATATTAATGATCGTTTAAACTTTTCTTTTCAAACCTTTTTACCCCCCAGGTATTTTCTGATATATCAAATGACTCCTGTGGCGTAATTAAACCTTCCTTAGTCAACATTTTTTGTAGAAAAACACACTGCGTCATCTTTGCTTTCCCCTGCACTACGTCTTCTGCTAAAGCCTGACAACGTGGTGCGCCACATGCACCACAATCGATACCTGGCAACACTTTTAAAATACGATTGATCTTCTCCATCTTTTTCATGGCCTCCATCATATCTGTATCAAGACTTAAAATAGATCGAGGTTCAATATTCTTGATGGAAATATTTCCCAATAGGTAAGTGCGATACTTTTCCACTTCTTTCTCTTCCAGAATAATTGGTTTATTTCGATGATACCAATCTGCTCTTTTTCGTAATCTTTCTATTGCTAAAAATCTGTTTTCGGTAGTTAAAACTCCACCAGCACAAGAATGATCACATGCCCGCAACTCCAAAAAGTCAACGTCGGTAATTTCCTCATTCTCCAACTTCTCGAGTACTTCAATTACATTATGAATTTCATCGATTGCCAAGCATCTGCCAGCATATTGTGAAGCTTCCCCATTTGTTAATGTCCAGCCAATACTTCGCCGCGACATGTGTTTATTTAATTCGTATTTACTTCCTGAAGTTTTGTTCTGTTTGATACTTAGTAAAACCTTATTGTAGATGAAGTCCATATTAATAACACCATCAATAAAAGATTTATCCTCCCCAACAGGACTTTTTACAGCAGCAATTTTTGCAGCACATGGTGTAACGTAGAAAATTCCAATTTCATCATCTGTAAACCCTTCATCTTTAAGTTTCTTACGATAAAATAAAGCGGAAATATCAATTACAGGTTTTAAATGAATGATGTGTTCGACCAAAGCTGGAAACTTCACCTGAATTAAGCGAACGATTGCGGGACAGAAGCTAGAAATGAACGGACGTTCCTGATGATGTTTATTCATGTATGTATTAGTAGCCTCGGTAAGAATATCGACCGTTTCATCTACTTCGTACACATGAGTAAAGCCCAGCTCTTGTATCACAGAATATATTTGTTTTTCGGATATATCGTTAGGAAACTGCCCTAATAAAACTGTTGGTAAGAGAGCAACACGTTGCTTAAAACTGAATATTTGAGAAAAGTCATCCTGTTCGACAATAATGGCATTTACCGGACAAGCATTTAAACATTCACCACAATCAACACAAGCATTTTTATTGATAACAGCCAAACCATTTTTAACACGAATTGCCGAAGTTGGACACACATTCATACAATGTGTGCATCCAATGCAAACCTCCTTAACAACTTTAAGTGCATGATAAAAATGAGCTTTCTCCATTCTTCAATTATTTCAAATAGTTAACAATCTCTAATTGAGTTCCCACATTAATGGTACTGCTTATATTCATCCGATCGGAATTCTTTTTAATATTAGGCAATCCCATACCTGCACCAAAGCCCATTTCGCGAACTTCTGGTGTCGCTGTAGAAAAACCTATTTGCATTGCCATATCGATATCAGGAATTCCTGGTCCTTTATCTTCTATCCGAACTACAATTTTATCCGGAAATATTTCAACATTCATATTCCCCTCAAAAGCGTGTGCGACCACATTCACTTCTGCCTCGTACAATGAAACAACGGTTCGTTTAATAATTTTTGGATCGACATTTAATTGCTTTAATATTTTTTTCACTTCGCTAGAGGCAGTTCCTGCCTTAGAAAAATTTCCCCCTTCAATAACAAATGTAAATTTCATTCCCATCTAATATACTGGTTCTAAACCCATTTCATACAAAACCGCACATGCCTTAAACATAGAATAACTACATTCTATTAGGGTTATATTATTTTCGCAAGCCAGTTCTTTCATTTCCTGCGAAACCTTCTTATCCCGAACAAATAAGATAAAAGAAATATCTGACATTTCCGATGTTCTTATCGTTTGAAGATTGTTTAGCCCGGTGACTAACAGAAGATTATCTGTATCTAATGTCAAAACGTCACTCATCAAATCCGATGCAAATCCGAAATCTATATCCTGATTTAAACCATTTTTTCCACAAATAACTTTTGCATTAAGTTTATCAACTACATCCACTACTTTCACCATATCGCAGTATCAACTTATGTTTATCAATTAATCATTTACAATGGGACTAAGATAAGTAATTGAGTAGGATTAATAAATGATATCTAATGGAATAGCGACAAAATAATAAAATACATATTTAATCTAAATAACTCAGTAAAAACATAAGTTATTCTGATGTCTTACATTTATAGCTATTCATTTTACCATAAATACATCCTCTTTTTTATGTCAATATTTTCTAAAAAAACTCTTCTTCTCTTAAGAATAAAACGAACAGAAATTTTTTCTTTATATTCGCAGGTAAGCAAATGCCGACAAACAAATACTTATTTTTTTCTTTATTCAATGAGTCTTAAAAAACAACATATACTAGTAATAATTCAAGATATTCACTATTCGGAGGTAGCGATAAGGCACGCTTTTAGCTTGGCAAAGTTTTTTAAATCGGAGGTTGCGTTTGGCTACTATCCTTCCAAAAAGAATCAAGATCTATTGCCCGCTAAGAATTTTATCGAAAAGAATAATTTGTACGCAATTCCTTACCAACTTATGATACTAAAAAATCATAAGAGTGAACCAAATCATTGTATACAAGAATTAGATGCAATATTTATTGTTACTCAATTTCGGAGAGAATCCTTGAGCTATTTCCCGAAGAATCATTCTATTTTTAAATGGATATTTGATGCAAAAATCCCATCTATTATCGTAACAGAACACACAAAAGTCGATTACGATTATAAAAATATAATTGTACCCATAAATTATAAAAAGGAAAGTAAGGAGAAAATGATATGGGCTAGCTACTTTGGGCGTTTCAATAATGCGCTTATTCATATCATTGCACCAAACGAAAAATACGAAGCATATCTTCGTACCATTAAAGCAACTCTTTTATTCACTAAAAAAATGTTTGAACAATTTTCCTTCGAATATAAAACAGTGAAGGCAAGTTGTCAAAGTAAAAATATAAATCGGGAAGCCATTACCTATTCGAAAAGTCTTGATTCCGCTTTAATTGTACTGATATCGAATCGGGATCCTGGCTGGATTGCTTCCTATTGCGGACCAAGCGAATTAAAATGCATTCTTAAAAAAGAAGAGAATCCAATTCTATTCATTAATCCTTTAAAAGATTACTATCTACCCTGCGACTAACAGTCGATGGATATTCTACTCTACCATTTATCGTTTACTTCTAAATGGCAATAAAAAAGGAATTACCTTTAACAGTAATTCCTTTTTATAGATTGGGAAGTAAGTCTCTTAAAAAACTATTTCACAAGATTCATTTCGTCTAGCAAGTAACCCGCTCCGGCAAATTTATCAACAATAAATAATACGTAGCGAATATCTAATGATACGTTACGGCAAATTTCCGCATCGTACATTAAATCGGACATTACACCTTCCCAAGCACGATCGAAATTTAAACCGATTAACTCTCCATTAGCATTTAAAACCGGACTACCTGAATTTCCACCTGTAGTATGATTGGTTGCTGCAAAACAAACCGGCATTTCTCCCTTTGCATTTGCATAGCTTCCGTAATTCTTAGTCTGATAAAGAGCTTTCAGCTTTTGAGGAACATCGTAATCAAATATCTCTGGATTATCTTTCTCGATGATTCCTTCTAATGTAGTATAATGATCGTAAGTTACGGCATTACGTGCCTTATAACCAGACACTTTTCCATAATGAACTCTAAATGTTGAGTTGGCATCTGCATAAAAGATTTTATCCTTTTGCATCTGCATTAAACCCGCCATATAGATGCGTTGTAGTTTTGTTGTTTTTGTAAGAATTTTACTATACTTCGGAGCAATTTCGGCTTCGTAAAAGAAATAGATACTATTTGCTAATACAAAAATTGGATCTTTGGTCAAGCGTTTTCCCGAAGATAACTTATAATTATTCAACAGATTATTCAATTTATTCTCGTCGGCAAATACCGATTTAGCCATTGCCTTCTCAGCATAAGCTTCAAAATCACCTTTATATTTGTCTCGAATAGCTATAATTTCTTTTGGCAAATACTCATCTGTCAAATTCTCGCTATACATTTTCAATAAAGCAGCCAAAAGTTTTTTATCCGTAGGATTATTATAATTTTTAAAAAACTCGGCACTCGACTTCTTTAATTCTGTAAGCAAATCAGGAATATCCTTCTGATCTTTTTTAGTTAAACCCGCCAACTTTTTAAAATTATAGGCAAAAGTTACAGCTTCGGCTCCACGCAAACCTGCTTCAATAGCATAATCGCGAGCCAGACTCGTTGGTGCTAATTCGGTATACAAAGCGCCCATTTCAGCAACAATTCCAGCATATTTTTTCTTCAAATCATCGGTGCTATTCGCCCAAGTTTCGAAATTCTCTTCCAATTCTTTTTTCTTGGCAATAGCATCCAATCGCTTCAGGCCGGTAATCTCTCCTTGCCATCTTTTCCAAGAATTTGCAACCCCTGCATATTTTGCAGAATACTGAATTCGAACCAATGGAGAAGCGTCCATGTCCGCTCTCATCAGATCTAATTTTTTTGTTCTGATTTTGATTTTATGAGGATTATCCACCTTAGTCATTAAATCTAAAGCATGAGATGTTAGATATTCCGTAGTGGTTCCAGGATATCCGAAAACCATTGTGAAATCGCCTTCGTTTACCCCTTTTAAAGAAATTTTGAACGACTGTTTTGGTACCATTGGAACATTCTCTTTCGAGTAAGAAGCAGGCTTATTGTCTTTATCGGCATAAATTCGAAACATCGAAAAATCTCCAGTATGACGAGGCCACATCCAATTATCGGTATCGCCGCCAAATTTTCCAATTGCTGATGGAGGAGCACCTACTAAACGAACATCCTTATATATTTCGTAAACTGAAAGAAAATACTGATTCCCATCAAAATAAGCTTTTACGCTTGCACGATAGTCTGAATCCTTTTCTGTTGCTTCCTGAATTTTTTTAATTCGCTTTTGAATCATTTTCTGACGATCCACCTCTTTTGTTTCATCGGTAATACTATCTAAAACTTGCGCAGTAACATCTTCCATACGAATTAAAAATGAAGCAGTTATTCCTTCATTCACCAATTCCTCTTCTTGACTCATTGCCCAAAAACCATCTTTTAAATAGTCGTGTTCCAGAGTTGAATGATTCTGTATTGCACCATAGCCACAATGATGGTTGGTAACAATTAATCCCTTATCCGAAATTAATTCGCCAGTACAAAAGTGATGAAAAGGACTTCCCTCGCGTCCTAAACCAATAACGGCATCCTTTAAACATGCCTTATTGATATCGTAAATATCATCCGCAGAAAGCTTAAATCCAGCTTTTTGCATCTCTTCAATGTTGTATTTTTTTAAAAGCATTGGAATCCACATTCCCTCATCCGCTTTTACCTGTGTTCCTATCAGCAATATAAATGCGATAAGAAGTAGACTTAGTTTTTTAATCATAATTTGTGTTTAAGTAATGAATTATTAGTCATGAATTATGAGTGTTACAAGCAAAACCAAACCTTTACATCAAAACTAATCCTTCTTTTTATTATTTTGTTTTGTTGTTAATATGATACTTCTAATTATTTTCAACAATTCAGACGCGTCACTTTTCATAGAAGTAAATTCATCATCTGCAATGTAATTCGTCTCTCTTAGTAATTCTAACCAGTATAAAGATTCATCTGTTTCTTTTTGCGCAATTCCCAATTTATGAATAAAATCAGCTTTACTTTCAGCATTTTGACTCTCTCCAACATTTGCTCCAATTGAAGTTCCTGAACGTAAAAGTTGTTTACTCAATACAAATTCCTTCTTTTCACTAATAAGATATTTGTATAGTTTCACAATTCTTATAGCAAACCGAAAAGACTTTTCTTTGATGATACTTTTACTCCTAATTTATAACTCGAGTGGCAATTAGAAATTTAATAATTCCTGATACAAGCGTTGAATAGGTAAACCCACCACATTAAAGTAGGATCCTTCTATTCCATCAATCCCAATAAATCCAATCCATTCTTGAATTCCGTATGCTCCTGCTTTATCGTAAGGTTTATAATTATCTATGTAATAATCGATTTCTTCATCCGACAAGGCTTTAAAATGCACATTAGTAGTTGTTGAAAAGCTTAGTTTCTTCTCGTTACTCATTAAACAAACTCCACTTATTACTTGGTGCGATTGGTTCGATAATGCATTTAGCATTTTTACCGCATCCTCTCTGTCTTTTGGTTTCCCCAGTATCCAACCGTTAACACAAACAATTGTATCAGCAGTAATCACCAGCTCTTTAGATGTAAGTTCTTTTTCGAATGCTTTCGCTTTTAGCTCTGCCAAGTAAACCGGAATTTGCTCTGGTGTTAATCCTTCCGGATAAATCTCTTCTATTTCTTTTGTTCTTATTTCAAAAGTTAATCCCAAATCCTTCAACATTTCATGCCGGCGAGGCGATTGAGAGGCTAATATTATTTGATAATCTTTTAGATTATTCAGCATGTTAACTAAATTATAATTTATGAACTATATAATTGACCACAAAAGCATATGAAATACCTGCTAAAATGGCAAACCGTATCAGAAAAAGTCCCGTCTTAAACTTATCTCCTTCCGAAAATTGATAAATTCGATAAGCCAATAAAAATAATGGCAAAATAATTAAAATACCAAAATACCACGGAGTAATTTGATCTAAAGGAGCATTTAAAAATTGATACCAAACCCCAAAAACAGATACCGATAAAAATAGAATAAGCAGGATAATAACGACTTTTGCCCACTTTACACCAATTACAATTGGCAAGCTTTGGCGAAGAATTTCACGATCTCCTTTTATGGAAAGTAAATCTCGAATAAATTGCGCAATTAGAACACCTACAAAGGAGAAAAAAGAAAAGGCTCCAACCCAATATAACAAATAGTTAAAATTAGTTTTGGAGGCAATTAGTACTTCGGCATACGTTTTATTAAGCGGTGGTATCTCGTAGATAACCACTAAAAAAGGAATGGTGGCAACCAAAAAAGCCATTAAAAAACTACCTAGCAAAAAGTAATATTTATAGGATGTTGAGTAAAACCAAAGCAATCCTCCGCCCATAAAAAAGATAAAAACAAATTGCCAATGACCAATTTTATAGGAAATATATGCTCCTAGCAAAACCGATATAGCTGCAATTATTTGTTGCAGAAATAGTGCAACTCGTCTTGTAATTTTTCGTCCTACAATAACATCTTTTTTATTGATACGATCGGCTTTGGTATCAAAATAATCATTTATTACATAACCTGCAGCAGCCATACAAACGGTAGCCAAAACCAGAATAGCAAAATGCCAATCGGATAACTGAAGTTTAATTCCATTGATTCCCAAAATAGGTTGAATAATAAAATACCGCATCACATATTGAGTTAATGCAATAATAACCAGATTGGGTAATCGGATCAATTTTAGGTAACTGTTCATTGGGCTTTGTGGGTTAAACTTATTACTAAATACTTTGAATATTCGTATCGGCCTCGAGCCATTTACTATGGGCACGTAAAACTTGTTCAATTACGTCGCGAACACAACCGTAACCGCCCTCTTTATCGGATATGTAATTGGAGATCGCCTTAATTTGCTCTACTGCATTACACGGACAAGTTGGAACTCCAATCCTCTTCATCACCTCATAATCAGGCAAATCGTCACCCATATACATAATATTGTCAGGATTTAAATCGTATTTGGCAATAAAATCTTCAAAATCTTTTATCTTATTTTTCGATCCCATGTAAATATCTTTCACACCAAGACCACGATACCGCTTTTCTACAGCATCGGAAACTCCGCCAGTTATAATTGCAACAGGATAGCCTTTTTTAACCGCATACTGAATAGCATATCCATCTTTTGTATTTGCTGTGCGCAACATTTCTCCCGATGAATCGATAACAATACATTCATTGGAAAGAACTCCATCCACATCGAAAATGAATGCAGCAACTTTCATTAAATCTTCCTTAAAAAACGCCATTTTACTTAGAATTGAGAAACAAGATATGAGAGGTTAGAAAAATAGTACATTCAACTTCCCATTTTCTTTTTCGAAATACAACAAATTTACTTATTTACTTTTATGCATCATATAGATGCTTTCACTCACAAATCTATACAATTTTTGAAATACAGGAGAATCTTTTAGCTCCTTCTCGTGCGAACTCATTATTTCTTGGTCGAAACGAACCGCTGGACCTGTTTGTGCCACTATAGGATCTAATTGCAACGCCTTTTGTGCCGTTTCCATAATTAAAGGTTTTAACAAGTCGAAATCAAGCTCTTTTTCTGCCAGTAATTTCTGTCCAACACTATACATGTGATTGGTAAAATTACAGGTAAAAACGGCTGCTAAATGCAATTGCTTTCGTTGTTCCGAACTTATTAAATGAACGTTATTTGATATTTTCGTTGCTAATTCAATCAAATCTGTCTGTAACTTCGAACCATTAGATTCTATACAAATAGGTACATTCGAAAAATCGACATTACGTTCCTTCGAGAAAGTTTGCAAAGGGTAAAAAACCCCATAATTACCGCTGTAATTTTCAAAAATAGCAGCAGGAATACTGCCAGCAGTATGCACAACAGTACCAATTGGAAGTATAAATTCATCCAACACAAGTTGCAAAGCTTTATCGCTTAAAGCAAAAACGTACAAATCGGCATGTTTTTCAATTTTATTTACGGCTATGGTAAACGAGCAGTCTAGTTTATCCGCCAACGCTTTTGCTGATGCAACCGTCTTGCTGTAAACTTGCAAAATTTCGATGCCATTTTCATGAAGGGCCAAAGATAGCTGTGTTGCTAAATTACCGGCACCAATCATTACTACTTTTTGAATCATTTTCCCGATTTTATAAGATTCCTAATTCCTGTGGAGAGGCTGCAATATTCTTTAAAGGTACTTTTCCCCGATCAATCATGCCAAATAGTTTTTCGCAAGCATTCACCAAATCCTCATACATATCCTCGGCTACTAGTACCAGTCGCTCATCTATAAAATCTAAATGTTGTGCATCCTCAGGCTGATTATTTCGAGAACAAAGTAAAAGAGATTTACTAGGAACAAATGAATGCGTTAACTGATTTCTCAACCTATCGTACAGCCAAAAATCCTTATTTACAATGCGATAATCGTTCCCCATTAATATATTTAGAGCTTTTGAAAAACGTTTCGATGATTGCGCACGCGCTTTTAACGGTTTGTTATCCAGGAAGCAACCTAAAGCCTCAATGGCTTGTCCCATCATGATAAATGAAAAAAAATAGAATCCTTCTTTTTGCAAACGACCTATTTCATCAATGAATATCTTTCTTATAAACTGTTTCTCCTGTTCAGCTTTTTCTTTGTCCATATGGCAAAGATAATTAGATAATATGAAACGTCCATGTCAAAGGTGTTTTGACACACAAGGAAATGATTATCCCAACATGGTAAGTTCCATATGGCAACTAAAAATCAAATAATAATCATATGAAATCTTACTAAGCTTTCGCTGGATGAAAAAAGGAAAACAACAGCTTACTTTGGTAAAATCTACCTAGTACCAACTTCCATTTAAAAGATAAAATACTATTTAGATCAAAAAAAAGGGTGAGGCAATAAAAATTGCCCCACCCTTACAAGTACAAATACTGTCTGCTTTCTACTAGAAATTCACTTGAACTCTAGCTTTTAGCATGCCAATTTTTTCATCCAATGGATACGCTTGATTTTGAACATCCATATAGCTGTAGTTTAAACGAAACATTACATTATCGCTTAAATAATAGTTAACTGCTACGCTATAGCTTTCTGATTTTCCACCTTGAATACTCATATTTCCAGCTCCGCCTAAAGCAGCATCTAGATCAGCAGGACCATAAGATCCGTTAAAATAAGTACCATCGATATCATTCAAATTAGTATTATCGTAACGTACAAGAAATTCGTAAGAACCTGCTTTTGGACGTTTGATATAAGCTGATGCTGAATCGTAAGCATAGTTATCTCCTAAAAGGAAACCTGCCTGAACATAGTAAGCTTTTGTTTCGATATCACGTAACTCACCATACCATCCTGGGTAATCGCCAGGTGTTGTAGGCCATGCATATCCGCCAGAAGCTGTGTGCGTCCAATAAGGATTATCCTTCATTAATCTTGAAACATAATCGTCGTCACGAGTAACTTTTGTTTTAGTGTATTCAGCTTGCAATAGAAAAGGACCGCTAAGTACCATCGATTGGAAGTTATAACGCATATCGGTTCTTGCATACTGGATATCTGCATTTAAAAATTTATCCTCAGGACCAGCAGCTAAAACAACTTCTCTATTATAATCATCATCATTTAAAGACTCATTGAAGCCATTAGCTTCTGGAATACGATAAGTAAATGATCCTCCCAATTGGAAAGTTACTTTATCGGTTACAATTGGAGTATAAACTAATTTTGTAGTAGTTGCAAATCCTTGATCCCCTTCGTTATCGTTATCAACCGATCCAGCAAAAACACCTGTAGATCCGTAAAATTTATCGGTATAGTAAGTATAACCTAAACCAATACTACGACCAATTCCCATTGCTTCTGTCATGTTTGAAGCTCCGATAAAACGAAGATCTTTACTTGATGCAGCACCTTCGATACCAAATGGTTCGAAGAAATTACCTACAGTAAAAATACTGTTCTTTGCATAGTTATATCTCAAAAATGCATCTTTAATTTTCACTTCATCATTACCAAAGCTAACATTCACTTTAGCACTCCATTGTCCCCATTTTACGCTTGTTCCTAATCGGATATCACTAATGGAAGCATCAGAACTTAGGTCGGTTGCATCATCGAAATAATGAACTCCGTCCATATAAATTCTGCCGTTAAGGCTAACTTGATAATCTTTATCCGCGGAGGTTAAAACAATCCCTCCTTTATTTGATTCAGCAGTCAATTGTTTTTCCTGCCCTATTGCACTTGTCGCCACCAATCCTAAAGCTAGTGTAGCGATATATAATTTTCTTAACATATCTTTATCTATTATAGATTTAACAATTAGTAGCCTAAGTTGTCCATTACTTCCTGAGCAGTACCCGCAACTTCACGGTTTTGATACTTCATCGACAAATCAGTCAAGTTAGTAAAACCACCATCAATAAACATATTTGGGTTTACATCGTATTCAAAGTCACCACTAACTGTACGAGCAGGATCGTCGAAACGAGAAACTCCAGCATAAAAATAATCTCCATTGTATTTTCTCAACTGATCTTCAGTATCGAAAGAGTAAGCATGAATAATCATACCCGCACGGTGATACATTTCACACATCCAAGGCTCTGTTAATTCAGGATATCCATTAGGACTTCCTGCAATCGAAGGACCAGCAATATGACAATTATAATCTACTGAGAAATTAATAAATTCTGCTAAAGATTCAATTGAATTTGAAGGACGAACATAAGCCGCACTCTCATCTTCCCAAAGCAACATACATTTAGGAACACCTGGAAGAACTTTCTCTAAGGATACAATAGATTGACGAGAAAATGTTTGTAAAATAAAACGTCCCATAGTGTTTGCAACATCTACTTTACCAGGAGTTGTAGCAATTACTTTTGGAGAATCGGTTACATTCCATCCCATTTCTGACAAAAACACTGCTAAATCGGCTTCCATACTAGGAAATAAATATGGCTCTTTTGTTTCAGCATAAACACCTGGACGGTTGCCATTATCTTGTGGATCTACTTCAAACTCGTAATATCCAGCCCAATCACCCTCTGAATCTAAACGAGTCATATCTTTTACTGGCTCACCAGCAATATCACGCTTAATTCTCATTCCTTCAGAAATTTTTAAAACTTCTTCTAGAGTTGAAATTTTTTGTCCTACAAATGATTGACGAGCATTTTCCGGCACATCAATATTAAACCAAGAACCAGCATCTAATTGACGCAATTGAGCTAAAGTAAAAACACTTACAGGATAATCTTCTTTTCCTGGAAATTGACTTTCAATATTTGAAGTACGACGAAGGTTTCCATCGTGCAAAGCAAGCAATACACCATCTTGAGTTCTCTGAAGATCAATTTCTAAATAGTCAGCACCCATATTACGAGCCCAACGAAAAGCAGCTTCTGTTTCTTCAGGAGCCCAAAAAGTAGAACCACGGTGAGCAATAACAGCATCAGCTTTCACATAATCGCGAACAGCTTTAGCTTCATCACTTAGCTCTTTAAGAGGATAAGTTTTATAATTATTGTAAGGATTGTAGTCAGGGGTGTCATCTTCACACCCTGCAAACCCAATGCTGGACAAGATAAGTGCTCCTGCCAACAAATTCTTCACATTAAAGTTTTTCATTTGTTTAAAATTATAGTTTGTAAATAGTATTAGAATTTATGATTAGGAGGTGTAATTAAGCTTCTCTCCTTTTATTATGAGCTTAACTCCACAACAAAATCCTCGTTAATGCAATCCGTTATATCCTTTATTTTCAAGAATCCACGACATTCCAATCAATATAATT
This sequence comes from Labilibaculum filiforme, assembly GCF_002843315.1. GTDB lineage: Bacteria > Bacteroidota > Bacteroidia > Bacteroidales > Marinifilaceae > Labilibaculum > Labilibaculum filiforme. Next base: position 279,874 of record NZ_MVDD01000002.1, read on the forward strand.
GAACCTACACATGCTCCTAAAAGAACAATAAAACCGCCAGTCCAACCCCAAGTATCAACAACTGCACCCATGGCAATATTGGCAAATAAAGCACCTCCCATATAACCAAACAATCCAGTTAATCCAGCTGCAGTTCCTGCTGCCTTTTTAGGCACCAAATCCAATGCATGAACTCCAATTAACATTACAGGACCGTAAATAAGGAAACCAATACATACCAATGCAATCGAATTTGCTATAATTGATTCACTAGTCCAGTACATAAACACAGAAACAAATACCAGTACCATATAAATAATACTAACCGGAGCACGTTTCCCTTTAAATACTTTATCGCTTAAATAACCACAAAGTAAAGTTCCTGGAATACCTGCCCACTCGTAGGCAAAGTAAGCCCAACCCGATTCTTTAATCGAAAATCCCTTTGCTTCTTCAAGATATAAAGGAGCCCAATCGAGCACACCATATCTCACCAAATAAACAAAAGCATTCGCAAAGGCAATTGCCCATAACAATCTGTTCTTCAGAATATACTTCATGAAGATCTCCTTTGCAGTCATCTCTTCTTCAAATTTCTCTGAATAGGAATCGGGATAATCATTTTTATATTTTTCGATATTCGGAAGCCCACAAGATTGAGGAGTATCACGAATTAATAACCAAGCAATAAATGCCACAACTAAAGCAACAATACCAGGAAAATACAATTTCGAATGCCAATCGGTAAAAATGGCAACTCCAAGAATAGCTAATGGACCAATAATTCCGCCACCAACATTATGTGCCACATTCCAAATAGACATTTTAGTTCCTCGTTCCCGAATAGAAAACCAGTGAACCATTACACGACCACTTGGAGGCCAACCCATACCTTGAAACCAACCATTTAATAGGAGCAATACAAACATGATAGCTATTGATGATGTAGCTACAGGTAGTATTCCCATTACAATCATAGTAATGGCAGAAAGCACCAAACCTAAGGTTAAGAAACGTCGAGCATTACTACGGTCCGACACATTTCCCATGATAAACTTACTTAAACCATAAGCTACGGAAACCCCGGACAATGCGAATCCCAACTCTGTTTTTGAATAACCCAAAGCGATTAAATCAGGCATTGCTAAAGAGAACACCTTTCTTACTAAGTAATAGCCAGCGTAACCTAAAAAAATACCTACAAATACCTGAAATCGCAATCGTTTGTAAGTTGGGTCAATTTTACTTTCCGGCAACAATTCCTTATGTGCCGCCGGCTTCAAGAAACCAATCATATTAAAAGATTTAGAGTGATTATTTTAATACACGATTCATTACTGAACCTGTAATATTTCCATTAGAATTTTCTCCTTTCGAAGCTAAAAACCTTAGTTTTTAAGTCATTACACTTACAAAGCCACTATTAAAACTAACACTATTTCAGATATTTAACAACTAACATTACCACTTATTAAATATGTCTGATTATATAATACATTACATAGTATTATACGTACCGCTACCTTATATCTTGTATTGCTATGTATTGTTGACAAAAAAAAACCAATCTGCTTTCAGATGAGGTTTTTCGTGGCGACAAACTTAGGAATAAAATACTTGGTCAACAAGAATAACATTAAGGAATATTACTATTTAGAATTAATTCACACAGCCGTTATTTAAATATACATTTTACTGACACACAATACCATATACTTTCCACTATTGTAAATTATGTTTTGTTTCTAATTTTATCAATTCAATTCTCAACTCCAATTTACTTGTTTTAAATATAAAAACTCCACTACTATTATCTACCATCAAACTATTAAATACAACGTATGCTTACTGATATTACAGGCAATTCTTTGGAAACAATCCATTTCATTTACTTACCACTCCCAGTTCTATAAATAAAAAAACATAGGATAGTGAATCTAGATGCAACTAATCTGTATAAAAAAAAGACTGCCAAAAGCAGTCTTTGCATCACTTATATCCACCCAACTCAAAATTTAAACTCAAAATTTAAATAAACTAATGATTTGTCTTCATTACTAGAATCCTTAAAATTATATCCTTGATAATTTAAAGCCATTTTAACTCCATTTACAGGAGCATACTGAATTCCTGTTGTAATAGCTCCTCCATTTTTCGATATATTCCATTTCTCGCTTTCCCCTTTTAGGGTATTAGAACTAAGCTTATCGTATCTTCCAAATACTTCCCATTTGTCATTAAATGTATAAGTAGAATATATAGATATCCCGGTCATATCTTTATCTGCTTCAGCTACCGAATATTTGGTTGCATTACTTAATAGGATATATTCTGCACCTAATCTTAAATGATCGGAAAATTTGTATCCGAGAAAGGTGGCAAAACTAGTTGCTGTAACCTCCTCTTCATTTCCCTCTTCATCAGCAACAGCCGCTGTAAGTGCATCTACATAAACTTTTGCTGATAAACCTTTCTTTTCGTATACTAAGCTCGCTCCTACCTTTTGTTTTCCATCTTCATCTTGAAGGTTCTTATATCCCTCACCGTTCATTACAATAGCATTTGCGGTGAAAGCATTACTCAGCTTAAAACTAGCTTTTATCCCAACATCAGCACTTGGTTCAAAACCAAATTCATCTGCAAAAGACTTCAACATATAACGATATCCCCAGAATTTCTCTTGCTCCTTAAATTGAATAGTACTTATCATACCTAAAGAAACTTTTACAACTGGTGAAATAGTCCATTCTAACTGCGCCTTTTTAAGATAGGCTGTATAATCACTACCTCCATCATTTTTACCAACATCAAGCGTAATGCTTGCTTTAAAATCTTTGGCTATATTATAATCATACCCTAAATAAGTTCTTGATATTTCAAAACTACTTTCCTGTTCTTCTCCACTTGTCATGTCGTAATGGTAGTTAAAGAAAACTTTTCCAGTAGCCTTTCCCGATGGGATAAAATCCTGACTTTCTTGCGCAATAGTCGCAGAAGCTAAAAATAATGCAATTGCGCTGATTAATAATTTTTTGCCTTTCATTTGGTTTGTTTAGTGGTATGTAATTTTTCTGAAATTAAGTCGACATATTTTCTTAACAACTGCCGACAAAATTAGTAGCTTTCTTTCTCCTAGCACTCACAACTATTTTAAATAAACGTTAATTCGGCTTAACGAAAAATTAACACGGCCATTCAACAGCGCTGTAAGCGTCTCCGCGTCGCCAGCCCATCCAAAAAAACACACCCGGTCAAATTTTGGTTCAAATTGACGGGGTATTACAATTTCAGATATTACTCAGCCCACTTATCAGGAAGCAAGTCTCTCATTTGTTCGTTGGTCATGGTTTGGTGTTCTGCTAGGTGCTGTATCACATCTTTGAAATAAGAAAAGGTATTCACATTGTTCAGTCTACATGAAATGGCCAGAGAATATAGTTTCGCAGTTCTAGCAGCTCCAGCATTAGAGCCACAGAAAAGCGAATTGCGACGACTAATGCTAATGTAACGCATCGGTCGTTCAATCCTATTATTATCCAAATCGTAATCTGTAGATATTATAATATTGTAAATTGATTCCAGTTCGTTGAGACAGTATGCAGTGGCTTTATTTAAAATATGGTTGGGTAGTATTTCAGGGTCTCGATCAATAGTCCTGAGTTTTTGTTCTAAATCCGTGTAAACTTTCAAGGATTCTTCTTTCCATTTTTCTTTTGGTTTCTTTTTTCGGATAATGTAAAATTGGTTGTACAGATCAATAATATTTTGTGCTTTTGGTTGTTCTTGAATCTCTATAAATTTTCGTTTGCAATGTTGAATACAACCTAATCGCATTGCTTTTGGATAATTCCAACCTTCAAGTACTTTGTACGAGCTGTAACCATCAGTCTGAACGACTCCTTTATAATCTCCAGACAGGTAGTTTGTAAATACCTTTTTGGCTCTTGATCCATTTTCATAAATGAACTGAATTAAATTATTTTGATGGGATAAAGCACTCCAAAAGTAACCTTTGCGACTTCCTTTATCGCCGTCTAATACGGTATGATAGGTTTCATCGAAATGGATATAAGGATCTGCAAGAATAGCATCCTTAAGGTGTGGAGTCAATCTATCGAGCAGATCCGCTGATTTTTCAATTAAGCCATGAACAGTTGCTTTGGGGATATCAATGCCCATCTCGTTCAAGTATTTCATAATGCGTTCTACGGGCATGCCGTACACATATCTTTGTTGAATTAGATGTGCCAATATCGAGCTATCGAAGTTGGAGTTCTGAAATGGCGCCACTGGAGCTTTTCCTTCAAAAATGTTATCACCCATCCGATATTTCTTACAACGATAAATATGTTTGATCAGTCGGGGTGGTATATATGTATACCTTATCACATCACGGTGAAACAAGTAAACAGCAACTTTTTCGTCAAAGTCGGCATCGCAAGGCAGTACATCTTCAACAAGCTCTTCTATATTATCGTAAACCTTTCGTTTAGCACCATTATTACCTCTTTCTTTTGGGGAGAGAGCTGGTTTTTTATCAACTGCAACAGGAGCTGTATATTTACGTTTTTCGGTCTTTTTAGGAAGGTTGATATTCGCAAATCACTTCAACTTTTGGGCATCTTTATCCTTCTCTAAAAGTACTGCCTTCAAAGCAGCTAACTCTTTAGCTTGTTCTTCTATGGTTTTAGTCAAAGATGCCAGTACAGCTGTTAATTCTGAAATCTGTTCCTGATAAAAAGCGCTTAACTCTCTGTTTGTCATGATATAAAGATACAAAAATAGTAGGGTTTTACCATGCAAAACGCATACTATTTTTACATCTTTCACACTCTATATCAGGCCGTTATCGTAGCTTTTAAGCGAAGTTCGTTCGAATTGCTTTTGTGTTTTATTGAGTTGACGATTTGATCAAGAATAGTACTTTCTACCTCAAAGAAAGGTGCATCGCCTACTTGTTGTGGCAGAGTATAGCAACCCAATTCAAACTTCTTGTTGTAAAGAACAAATCCTTCTTTTTGCCATCGTAAAACCTTAATTGATTTACGCGTACTACCAACAAAAACATAAGCATTGCCATTTAGTGCATCCTTTTTACCTAAAGTCTTTACCAGATGATAAAGCGAATGAATTCCCTTACGCATATCTACTGGTTCGCGAAAAAAATAAAAACGTGTCGTAGCCGTGAAATTGAAAATCATAGTACATCCTTTTTATGTGAATTTTAAGAATGTAAAAATCAAAAGTTTTTTCTCAAGAAACTATGCGCTATTGTGGAGACGGATACGACACAAGCTACTGAATGTCATAAAATAGAAGCAACAAATTCATATCAATACTGAAATGATATCTTTAACTCTTCGGACAATGCGTGGGAAGACAAATACGGCAACATTACAGCCGGATCAATTCCTGACCATGACAACACGTGGGTACGATTTTCTATCCAATACAATTTTAATGATTTTAAAGGAGGAGCAAGTAAAAAATCGGCAAGCGAAAGCGAACTAAACCGCTTATAAATATACAGGAGTCCCTTGCATACTTATTCGTAAAACCCTTTTCCAAACACACCAAACTCATCTTTCCCCAGCACCTTATGTTTCCATGCAGCATCCATAAATCCGATACCATAAGCAAATAATTGAACAAAACTTGCAGCAAGCGCCTTTATGGCAATGGTGAACGATTTGTTTTTTGTTAGTGCATCGGCAAACACAAGGAAAGCATATAAAAGAACTGGAAATGCAAAAATTCGGTGAACAGCCAAGCCTAAAACCAATGCTCCAATGGTTCCAATTGCAAATAAAGATGGAAACAAGAAGAAGATCTTGAATGTTTCGGGATAATGTTTTGAGATGATATAGCGGGTTTTTCCAAAGCCGAAAACCTGTTTATAGAATTTTTTAAAGGATACTCTTCGCTTGTGAAACACATAAGCATCTCGCACCAAGCGAGTCTCGAAACCACGCTTAATTACTTCTATGGCAAAAACCATATCTTCACCCGGATGCATAGTAGTAACTGGAAATCCACCAGTGTTTTCATAAACGGCTTTCGAAAAGCCCAAATTAAAACTACGTGGGTGAAATTGGTGAACCTGTTGCTTTCCTCCACGAATACCTCCAGTAGTAAAAAAGGAAGTCATGGCATAAGAAACGGCTTTCTGAAAATCCGAGAAATCGTTCATAGCACCATCGGGACCACCATAACAATCCACAAAATTCTCACTTAGCTCCTTATGAATGGTCTGCATGTATTGAGGAGGAAGAATACAATCGGAATCAAAAAACAGGAAATAATTCCCTTTTGCTCTGGCCAATCCGTAATTGCGCCCAATGCTGGGTCCTTCGTTTTGTTTGTAGAAATACGATATATGTATTCGATCGCGGTACGTATCGCAAAGCACTTCACTTTTAATGGATGAACCATCTTCAACAACAACCAATTCAAAATCTTTATCGGTCTGCACCGCTAAACTATCTAGCAATTCTTTCATTTCATCCGGACGATTGTACACCGGAATAATAATCGAAAATTTAATTTCTTCGGTCATTTTATAATTTTTGATTGAAATAAAAGATTTCATTCATCGGCAAGCGATACTTTTCGGCCAAATCAGAAGGAATTTCTTTTGCATATGGCGATTGGGAAACAGAAAATCCCACTTTTGACAATTTATCAGCATAATCTAATCCGTACAAACGAACATGATCTTTTTGACGGTAAAGTCTCTCTCTTTCTTTCGGATCTGTAACCCCTGGATCTTCCATGGTTACCGGATTCTCGGAATCCATAGGAACTTGTAATATTGCAAAGCCATTCGGTTTTAACACCCGGTAAATCTCACGCATTGCTTTAGCATCATCGGTAACATGTTCCAACACATGATTACAGATCACCACATCATACGATGCTTCGGGAAAGGGAATTTCCTGCACATCGAAATGAACATCAGCAATAGGTGATTCTAAATCGGCGGTAGTATAATCCAAATTAGGGAGCTTTCTGAATCGCTTGTAAAAACATTGTTCCGGAGCGATGTGTAAAACTTTAAGCTCCTTCGTGAAGAACTCCGTTTTTTCATTCAGATACAACCACATTAACCGATGACGTTCTAAGGAAAGACATTTAGGACAAAGAGCATTATCTCGCCCTGTTTCCTTTGTGTAACCATAAGGAAGAAACTTTCTAAATCGTCCACCACAAACCGGACATTCAACTTTATTTCCAATTAAAAATACAGCAACAATACGATTTATTACCAAGCTCATCCGAATCAGAACAGGGCGAGGAAATATTTGCAATAAAATTCTTATTATACGTTTTATCATTTGGAATTTCGTAAGATTTCAAAACTACAAATCACAGTAAGGGATAATTCATAACTCCTCACTCATAATTTATAATTCAACTTAGATTTCTTTTTCAATTTGATAAGTATTTCGTTCAGATGAACTTCGACTTACCAATTCAGCAACAAATCCTGTAAGAAAAAGTTGAGTACCTATAATCATTGTTGCTAATGCAATATAAAAATACGGACTATCAGTTACCCGAGGAGCCATTTCCCCTAGACTCATACTATACAATTTCTGAGCACCAATCCAAGCAGATGCAAAAAATCCAATAAGGAACATAAGTGTCCCCAACAATCCAAAAAAGTGCATGGGTTTTTTACCAAATTTACTGATAAAGGTAATTGATAGTAAATCTAAAAATCCATTAATAAATCGGCTTAAGCCAAATTTAGTAACACCATATTTTCGTTCTTGATGTTGCACTACCTTTTCGGTGATTTTCACAAAACCGGCCTCTTTAGCCAAAATTGGAATATATCGGTGCATTTCGCCATACACCTCGACACTTTTTACCACCTTTTTCTTATAAGCCTTTAACCCACAATTAAAATCGTGTAGTTTAATACCCGACATAGCTCTCGCCGTTCTATTAAAGAATTTACTAGGAATAGTCTTTGAAATTGGATCGTAACGTTTCTGCTTCCATCCCGAAACCAAATCGAAACCCTCCTCTTTTATCATACGATACAGTTCAGGAATCTCATCAGGAGAATCTTGAAGATCGGCATCCATAGTAATAACAACATCCCCTTTAACAATTTCGAAACCACTAAAAAGAGCCGCTGATTTCCCGTAATTCCTACGAAATTTAATTCCCCGAACCGAAGCATTCTTGCTTTTTAAATCCTCTATCACCTTCCAAGAGGTATCATTACTTCCATCATCCACTAATACAACCTCATAGCTAAAACTATTTGCCTGCATTACCCGGTCGATCCAAGCAAGTAATTCGGGAAGCGATTCTTCCTCGTTATATAAAGGAACTACAACAGAAATATCCATATTGAAATTTTACTGATTATTCGATTCGTTAAATTTATCAATAGAGTTCTTATTAAGCAAATTTCTATTCTGACGAAAGAAAAAGGCTAAAATAAGAGAAAAAAGCAAACCAGATAAAGCTTTGCTAAACCACTGTCCAAAGGCAAATACTCCAGGGGTAATTTTGTTGTAAATTCCCATCAGCAAATCAATATCTTTTTGCTGATAACCCATTTCGTGTAGGCCTTTTTCTAGAAATACTATAGCTTCTTGAAGAATAGAAGTATCAAAATAGCTGATTAGAATGTATAGAAATATGGAATAAAACATAGAGGCAAACCCTATAATAAGAATGCCTGCAACCAAAGCTTTCCCATAACTAATTAGGCCTCCCAATTCATCGTCGCGATATTTTTTCACGCCAAAAAATATACCGCTTACAATTAAAAACAGATTTATCGACCGAAGATTTGGATCAAAACTAACCGATAAACCTTTCAGGTAAACCACCAAAGCTGCCACAATTAATGCCCCTCCAACCAGAGTTCCAAATAAAAAGGTATGCCTAAGTAATGAATTTTTAAAAATCTGCATGAAATAGTAAATTTGTTTTTCCCGCACAAAGATATCCGTTTTTACTAGAAAGCCTTGCTCAAAAAAGCTTAATTCTGATTTCAATTGCTCTTAATTTATCTCCAAAATGAATGAATGTGAAAAAAAAACATCACATTCTAAAAAAATTATTTCTCTGAAAATAAAACCATTGGCTTACCTTCACTAAAAAATTAAATAAGAAGTTGCATAATTTGTTTGCGAGGAATCAGGATTTTTCTACTTTTGTCCTCGGGTAAGCACTATGCGACCAGCTCCTATTGAATCCCCCCAGGGTCGGAAGGCAGCAAGGGTAGGTGGTCGAAGCGGTGCGACGTAGTTGCTTGCCCACTTTTTATACTTCAATATTCGTATAAAAATGCCGATATAGCTCAGTTGGTCAGAGCAGCTGATTTGTAATCAGCAGGTCGCGGGTTCGAATCCCCCTATCGGCTCCAAGAAAAAAATTAAAAGAAAGCTTGCGGGCTTTCTTTCGTTCTTTACAAGATTATTTGAAGGTTTATAGTAGCCCTTTAAAATAATAACAATTGCCGATGTAGCTCAGTTGGTCAGAGCAGCTGATTTGTAATCAGCAGGTCGCGGGTTCGAATCCCCCTATCGGCTCCAAGAAAACTTAAAAATAAGTTTTTGAGTTTTCGTTCGTTCTTTATTAAGATTATTAGAAGGTTAAAAGTACACCTTCAAAACAGTAACAATTGCCGATATAGCTCAGTTGGTCAGAGCAGCTGATTTGTAATCAGCAGGTCGCGGGTTCGAATCCCCCTATCGGCTCCATAAAGGAAAAACACTTTCCTTTTTTAATTTTGTTACTGCCGTTGTAGCTCAGGGGTAGAGCGCTTCCTTGGTAAGGAAGAGGTCATGAGTTCAATTCTCATCAATGGCTCAGAATATTGCCGATATAGCTCAGTTGGTCAGAGCAGCTGATTTGTAATCAGCAGGTCGCGGGTTCGAATCCCCCTATCGGCTCTTTTTTTTTACCCCCACCAACTTCATATTTTTCGAATCAATCCGATGCGAAAATAATTTCGTATCTCTATGTTTTATTTCATGCGTTCAAAATGAATTGTATTCTTTGTTGATCAAAGAATTTAATGTATTTTCGTTTTGAACAAATAACAAACTAAAAATCGTAAAATGAAGTTTTTTATCGACACAGCAAATCTTGATCAGATTAAAGAAGCCCAGGATTTAGGAATCCTTGACGGCGTTACCACTAACCCTTCTCTTATGGCTAAGGAAGGGATTAAAGGGGAGAAAAACATCAAAAAGCACTATGTTGATATTTGCGAAATTGTAGATGGCGATGTAAGTGCAGAGGTTATTGCAACCGATTTTGAAGGAATGATTTCTGAAGGCATGGAATTAGCTGCTCTTCATCCTCAAATTGTTGTTAAGGTTCCTTGTACCAAAAATGGTATTAAAGCAGTAAAATACCTTAGTTCAAAAGATATCAAAACTAATTGTACTTTGATTTTCTCTGTAGGACAAGCATTATTAGCAGCTAAAGCTGGAGCAACCTATGTATCTCCTTTTGTTGGACGTTTAGATGATATCTGCGCCGACGGAATTGACTTAATTCGTCAAATTGTAGACATGAACAGTTACTATGGTTTCGAGACTCAAGTTTTGGCCGCATCTGTTCGTCACACCATGCACATGGTTCAATGTATTGAAGCTGGAGCTGATGTTACAACTAGTCCTTTAAGCGCTATTACAGGCTTGTTAAACCATCCTTTAACAGATAAAGGATTGGCTCAATTCCTTGCAGATTACAACAAATTAAACGGTTAATCACCACATGACATTAAAAAAAGGAGTACTTCGGTACTCCTTTTTTTGTTGCTTTATAACTATTTATTTAGAATAACGAATCACTAAAAAACTAAAATAAATAAGCATCAGTAGATTAGCTATTGCAAAGAATCTTCTATCTTTACCTGCGTAATAACCCAAAACCACTACTAAAATGCTTTTAAAATTGTATCCTGACAATCCCAACTATAGGGAATTTAGGAAAATTGCCGATGTTTTAAAAGACGGCGGCATCATCATCTACCCTACTGATACTGTTTACGCCATTGGTTGCGACATCAATAACAACAAAGCTATTCAGAAGATTGCGAATATAAAGGGAATTAATGCTGACCAGGCAAATTTCTCCTTAATTTGCAGTAGTTTGAGCAACTTGTCGGAATATGCCAAAGTAGACAATACGACTTTTAAAATGATGAAGAAAAATTTACCCGGAGCCTTCACATTTATTCTACAGGCAAGCAATAATGTGCCTAAACTCTTCAAAAGTAAAAAAAAGACCGTTGGTATTCGTGTTCCCGATCACTACATCCCTTTAAGTATTGTAGAGGAATTGGGAAATCCGATACTAACCACCTCTATTCACGATCCGGATGAAGTGATTGAATACACTACCGATCCGGAATTGATACATGAAAAATATCACAAACAGGTTGATCTAATTATTGATGGTGGCTTCGGCAAAAATACAGCATCAACAATTGTTGACTGCACCACTAATTCGTTTGAAATTATTCGCCCAGGAATTGGAGAATTAAAACTTTAAAATCAACAATTTAGATAGGACTTTTTTAATGCCTCCAGAAAGAGGGCGAAAATAGAATTAACACGGTAAACAATTCCAATCGACCTAACAGCATTAAAAACGATAAAAACCATTTTGCCAAGGCAGGTAAATGAAAGAAATTCTCCATTGGTCCGATTTCTCCAAATCCGGGACCAATATTTCCGAGTGTTGTAGCAACAGCACTAAATGCGGAATAAATATCAGGAGTCCACAATGACATGAGGATGGAAGATATCATGAAAATGATAATGTAAAAAACAAAAAATGCCAAAATATTAGTTACTGTTCTTTGATCGACAACATGACCATTGTAACGTATTGGAATAATTGCATTTGGATGTACCAAACGTTTCAATTCGTAAAAGCTATTTTTGAAAAGCAATAAAATTCGCACCACTTTTACTCCTCCTCCTGTTGAGCCAGCAGATCCTCCAACAAAAAACAAAACGAAAACCAGCATTCCTAAAAATGGCGACCATAACAGATAATCGGCTGTTGCATAACCTGTTGTTGTAATAATTGAAACCACAGTAAACAAACTATCGCGAAAAGCTTGTTCGAATCCAAAATTATTTCCAATAACCAACACAATTGTAATAATTCCGGTAAACATCAGAACCACCAAGGTGTAAAAACGAAATTCCTCATCTTTAAAAACCCTCGACAATTTTCCTGTTACCATAGCATAAGCAAGAGTAAAGTTGGTACCTGCAATAAACATGAAAAAGATCATTACATATTGCAAATAAGCAGAGGTAAAGAAACCAGCACTGGCTTGTTTCGTTGAATAACCACCTGTAGCCATTGTTGTTAGCGAGTGATTAATTGCATCGAAAAAAGTCATTCCACCAACAAAAAGCAGAATAGTTTCGGCGAGTGTAAAAAGAATATATAAACCCCATAAATTACGAGCTGTCTCTCTTATTCTTGGCGCTAGCTTATCGGGTGCAGGACCAGGAACTTCGGCGATAAACAATTCGCGACCGCCAATTCCTAGAGTTGGAAGTATCGCAAGAAACATTACAATAATACCCATTCCTCCCATCCATTGGGTTAAGGATCGCCAAAAAAGAATTCCATGAGGTAGTTCTTCAATATTATTAAGTATTGAGGATCCTGTGGTTGTAAAACCCGACATGGTTTCAAAAAAAGCATCGGTTACCGATGGAATAGCTCCACTAAAAAGGTATGGTAAACAACCAAATATCGAAAAAACAACCCAAACTATACTTACAATAATATATCCTTCTCGTTTTCCCAGGTCTTTTCCAGCCCCTTTAGAAAGCATATAACTCATTCCTCCAACTGTAAAAGTTATAAGGATCGACTTAACAAATGCCATACTATCAGGCTCTTGATAAATCAAAGAAACCAATAGCGACAAGAATAAGAAAAGACTTTCTCCAACCAGTAGCTTCCCAAGAATGTTTAGAATTATTTTGTGTTTTATCACTTTTAATTAGCTTAAAATTTTAACCAAAGATATTACTCTCAAGTCTTAAAAAAAACAGTGTTTATTGATTCCTCCAAAAAGAGGGGACAAAAATAATTAAAAAGGTGAATAACTCTAACCTTCCGAGTATCATTAAAAAAGAAAGTATCCATTTCCCAACTTCCGGAACCGATGCAAAATTATTCATTGGTCCTACAACGCCCAATCCTGGACCGATTCCCCCCATAGTTGTTGCTACTGCACCCATAGCGGAAATTAAATCCAAACCAATAAGTGTCATGGCAAAACAACCTATAAAAAACACCATAAAATACAAAATAACAAATGCTAAAGTTTTCGAAATCACATCCTGCCCCACCATCTCCTTATTGTAACGCACCGGCAATACTGCCGATGGATGAATCATTCTTTTAAATTCGAGAATAGCATTTTTAAAAAGAAGTAAATGTCGAAGAATTTTTACACCACCCGATGTAGAACCAACACAAGCACCTGTAAACATCAAACCAAAAATAAGAAACACCAAATAAGGATGCCACAAAGAATAATCAGCACTCACAAAACCTGTACTTGTTATTACCGAAGTAACCTGGAATAATGCATCCCGAAATGACTTCTCTAAAGATCCGTGATCCAAATAAACCAAAGTAAGAGTAATAATACCGGTAACTATTATAATTAAGCTGGTATAGACTCTAAATTCCTGATTCTTCCAAATTTTATTCAGTTTTCCTTTTATCGCAAAATAGTGTAAGGTAAAATTCACACCAGCTAAAAACATGAATACGATAAGTACATACTGTATATATGGAGAGTAATTCGCAATACTCGAATTTTTGGTAGAAAATCCACCCGAAGCTAAGGTCCCAAATGAGTGACAAATTGCATCGAACCAATCCATTTCTCCAAAAACCAAAAAAATGGTTTCGACGACCACAAACAGCATATAAATTCCCCAAAGGCGCTGAGCAGTTTCTTTAATTCGCGGATGTAATTTATCGGGAGTAATACCTGCAGCTTCAGCATTAAACATCGCCATTCCACCAACACCAAAAACAGGTAAAACAGCCACTGTTAACACCAAAATACCCATTCCTCCCAATAGATGAGTTAAAGACCTCCAAAATAAAATACCATGAGGTAAAGCCTCTATGTCGTTCACAATGGAAGCACCAGTAGTCGTGAAACCAGAAATAGTTTCAAAAAAAGCATCTGTGAAAGTTGGAATATAACCGCCTAAAAGAAATGGGAATGCACCAAAAATAGAAAAAACAACCCAAACTAAGCTAACTACCAAAAACGCTTCCCGTTTGCCAATTTCCCGGCTACCATTTCGGGTATTTAGAAATACAATACCTCCTAATAAAAAACAAATTCCTGCCGATTGAACAAAGAATATAAAGTCACCTTCTCCGTAGAGTAAGGCAACGGCAGAACTAATAATCAGGAAAAAACTTTCCACGATCATTAAAACCGACATCACATAAAAAATAAATTTCCAGTTGAACATTTCGAACTAGCTTAGGTTATAATTTTCAAAAAAAAAAAGAAAACTATGTTTTAAAATTCGTTCTATAAAGAAGGGTAAAAAGAAACCGAATTAATCCAATTCGGTTTCGGGTCATATTATTTGAAGAATTTTTCCACTTTTTTAATTGCTGAAGGAAGCGTAAACACTACCACTTTATCGTAAGCCTGAATTTGCGTTTCACCAGTTGCAATAAAACCTTCATCTTCCCTAATAATTCCCCCAATATTCGCATCCTCGGGGAAATCCAGATCCATTAAAATTTCTTTGGTGATTCGGGAATCTGGTTTAGCTACCAGCTCAACAACTTCGGCCTCCGAAACAGTTAACCATTTACAATGCTGCACATCGGCATCCATCGTAAAGCGATAGATATAACTCGCGGCCAATAATTTTTTATTAATCATGGTACCAACACCAATATTATCGGCCAAATCGATATAATCAATATTTTCTACCTCGGCAATGGTTCTTTTTACCCCCATTTTTTTTGCCAACAGACAAGCTAAAATATTGGTTTCTGAATTTCCGGTAACTGCTACGAAAGCATCCATCTTGTGAATTCCTTCTTCTTTTAGCAATTCTTTATCGCGACCATCTCCATTAATAACTAAAGTATCTTGAAGATAATCAGCAAGTTTTAGACTTTTATCTTTATCAATCTCAATTAATTTCAGGTTCATTTTTTTGCCCAGTTCCATTGCTGTTTTCTGACCAATACGGCTTCCCCCTAAAATCATTGCATTTTTAATTTCGTATTTCTCTTTTCCTGCAAGATTCATAACTCTTTCCATTGCATCGGGCTTGCTAACCACAAAAACTAAATCGCCACGAGAAAAACGGTTGTGTCCTCTTGGAATAATAGTTGTATCGCCTCTTTTTATGGCAACTGCTCTAAAATCCAAATTAGTAGTCATTTCGGCTACCTCGGCCATGGTTTTATCCATGAACACCGATTTGCTGCTTATTTTAATTCCATACAAAAGAAGTTTCCCTCCTGAGAACTCATAGAGCTGACGCGTTCCTGAACGTGATAAATAACTAATTACTTCTTTCGAAGCCAACCGTTCGGGATAAATCAATTCATCAATCCCTAAACTCCTAAGGTATTCTCTATTTTCAGGAATCAAATATTCTTGATTATCGATACGAGCAATTGTTCTAAGTGCGCCCAACTTTTTGGCCAGAATAGACGAAGTAATATTGGTTTCCTCCGATTGAGTTACAGCTATAAAAAGATCCGCCTTTTTAACACGAGCTTCTTTAAGATCATTTAATGATGAACTTGATCCTACGATGGTTAATAAGTCCAAATGCGAATCAATTTCCTTCAATTTTTCCTCATCATTATCTAATAATATGATGTCGTGATCTTCATTACTCAGCATTTTAGCTAAGTGTATCCCTACTGCCCCTGCACCAGCAATTACAATCTTCATAACATGGTTCCGTTAAATAAATGGAATTTGAGCGGCAAATTAACACATAATCAAGCGAAATTTAAAGCTATTTCTTGAAAATAATTAATTAAGCCAAGCCGACTAAATTAGCAAAAGACTTTCTGAAATCAAAGAGAACGATTAAAAGCTTTTGTTTCAAGGATAAAGCTCAATTATATGTTGATAAAGTGCATAAGTAGGCTCCATTCTCTTGCACATCAAAAAAATTCACCTCCTCCTCTTTATCATTTAAGAGGTATTTTTTCCGATCTTTCTGATAAACCGAGGCATCAATAATGATTTTAGAATTCGCAAATTCTTTTTCCAACATTTTTTTTGCTTTTAAGGCTCCCGAACGTAAAATAATATAATTAGGCTGAGTAGCCTTCAATATTTCCTTCAACTGAAAATTGTTTTTACCTATTATAGCAACAACATCACTACCCAATACTTTAATATCAAATGGCTGAAGCGTATCATAGCTTATTGATTGAATATTCTCTTCTAAAACAAATGGTTGAATTACTCTATCTCTTATTTCGGATGAAATTTGTTTATCCACTAAAAAGAAACTTTTATTCCCTTCCACAAAACCAATAATACTATGTCCGCGAGAATTGAATACCAACAATTCATTTTTCGGCTTTTGAAAAATTTGATAGCTATATGGCAACTGAAAACAAATTAAAATAATTAAAAGAAAATAAACAGCTTTTTTACGTTTAAACGAGAGGATAGCAATAAGCGAAAAAAGAAGAAAATAGCTAAGAATTAATTGATACTGACTAATCGACAAATCTCGAAGAACTGAACCAGGCAAGCCTTGAATTTTTACAATTAAAAAATTCATTCCCTCAACAAGACTTCGTAATAACCATCCTAAGCTTTCGGAAATAATAGGAATTGGAGATAAAAGAAGTAATAATGCAGAGAGATAAATAAGTATTCCCGCCATCAGTATAACCACATATCCTGAAAGTAAAAAATAGGATGGAAACTGATGAAAATAAAAAATAGCCAAAGGAAAAGTTCCTATCTGCGCAGCAATTGAAACCGTTGTTAATTGCCAGAATTTTTTCAAAATTGGATTGCCTACATAAATAAGTTTGTCGAACTGAGGTTGAAAAAACACAATACTCACAACTGCCAAATAGGAGAACTGAAAACCCACTGTAAACAGCAAAAAAGGATCAATCAGCAACAGAAAAAATGCGGATATCGCTAATGAATTGTAAATACTTCCGTTCCTTTTTAGTATTTCTCCAAACACAATAAAACTAAACATGGTTGCCGATCGCATTACTGAAGGCGACATTCCGGTTAAGAGAGCATAAATCCATAGTATCAGCAAAAGAAGCAAGCCACGCAAAATTATCCCATATTTAAAGCGAGTTAAAAATCGAAGCAGATAACTCATAATCATATAAATAATCCCAACATGCAAACCCGATACAGCTAAAACATGCATGGCACCTGCATCGGCCCAAGCTTTTTTTATTTCGGGATCCATCCCGGTTTTATATCCTAATGTGAGCGCAGCTAAAATATCAAAACTCTCATTTTGAATTCCATTTTTTCGGTAAATGGCTAATAAACGATCCCTCCAGTTCGATGCCAATACTTTCATCGAAAAAGCAGATTTCTCTTCTATTTTATTCCAGGCTAAAGAGTCGGAATAAGCGGCATACAGAATATGTTGAGTTTTTAGATAGTTTGCGTAATCAAACTCATGAGGGTTCCCAGCATTTTTCACTCTTTGCAGTTCGGTATTCACTACTAACAAATCTCCAATTCTAAGCTCTTTAGCTTTGCTGTTTTTTTGAAGATACACCATTGTTTTTCCCGAAACTTTTTGCCATTTTTCCGACACTTTAATTGTTTGAACAGCAAGAACAAAAGCATAACTACTCTTCTTTTCGATAGGCGTATCGACAACTTCCCCTTTTAAAATAATTTTTGACTTATTGGTAGGAAGATACATGAGAGACTGAATATCCTTATTCCTAATAACTCCGGCGCCGAAACAAATAGCAAATACAAAAACGCCAAATAAAGTACGAAGCGAATACGATTTTCGAAGCTTTACAAAAAATGTGAAAAGGAAAACACCTATTATGCCAAAGAGAACCAATATCCAATTCAAAAGAGGAGGAATGTCGATTAGATCCGACAAGGCAATTCCAATTACCACGGGCAATAGAAGTCGAAGAAAAGGATTTTGACGGAACAGTTCTCTCGTTGTCATCAAATAATTCAATTTATGATGAATTGAATGTAAGACTAATCCGCCAAAAAAACAAAAGTCCTTGTTGTAAAAACAAGGACTTAAATATCTAAGCTAGAGAATACTGTAAGTTATTTCCTCTATTATCTAAAACTAAATGCTATTCCTGCAGTAATCGTATTGTACTCCTGAATGGTGTAATCTCCAAATAACTTGAAAAAACCTAAATTAAAACGAGTACCAATAGTAGCTCTTAGTCCATTCGCCTTAAAATCAATCGACACCGGATCAACAACGGTTTCAGAAACACTCATTCCCGACCCTTCTTCTCTATACTCTAATTCGTAAGAACCCTTTATATCGACATCCATTTTTGCGGTATTGTAACCAACTGCTCCATAAAATTCAATCAATTTTAGATTAACCGAAGCAATAGCCTGTATGGTATAAGCATTCGTTGTGAATTCCATCATTTGACCACTACCATCCAAATCCGAATCCCCCTGAATATCGTATTCTGAAGTCAATTTTGTATAAGCAATCAATGCAGAAACATCT
Source organism: Labilibaculum filiforme (assembly GCF_002843315.1). Lineage (GTDB taxonomy): Bacteria > Bacteroidota > Bacteroidia > Bacteroidales > Marinifilaceae > Labilibaculum > Labilibaculum filiforme. The sequence goes on from NZ_MVDD01000002.1 coordinate 298,608, forward strand.
ACAGGAGTTTTATCAATCTTCAAAATTTTCGATAGGTTTTTCTGAATTCCAACACCAAACATTCCCACTTCTAAATCGGAACCACCAACTTTAGGAAGGTATCGCAGTTTTAAATCAGCATCAATTCCAGGAATACCAAGTCCAACTTGCAAGGTGGCTGTAGGAACTGCATTCATCGGTAAATCATCTCCAATACCATCAGGCATTGTAAAATCTGTTAACTTATAATCGCCATTCTCTGTTTGAATTCTTGCCGAAAGAGTTGTGTTATTATCTCCTCCCATTAAAGTCTGAATTCCAGTCGATCCGCTAGCCAAAGTAATATTCGAATAATCACTTTCTACAAATTGAAACATTTCATCTTTACTTGGAACCTTTGCCAAATTTGCAACAAAAGTAATATCAAAGCCAAATTTCTTATGTGTACGCGCGGTAGAATACCAACCATTATTTAAGCCATACATAAAACCTTTCGATACCGGATTTACATAGTTTTTAGTCAATTTTGATGCATCTTCGGTTCCGGCAATAAAAATTGTTCAATATCTTGCGATTGGCCAAAAAGTGGAGCAAATAAAATAAATATTAAAAATAATTTTTTCATCATAAGAGATTTAAGTTAGTTTAAAAGTTAACTCCTGCTAATACGAACCGATTGTAATTTTGTTTAAACATTAGAAAACAATTCAGCACACATACCCAGTAATATGGTTCGTTACCAAACAGATAAGGAAACTATTTTAAGAAAAAAAAACCTTACCGAAATGGTAAGGTTTAAAATTATTTTGCGAGAGTAAAGCGATATTTAGCTTTAAAATTTCCTTTCGAGATCCCCGTCAGTTTTCCTTTTAACAATCTTCTTTTTAAAGGTGCGCAATGATCGGTAAACATGATTCCTTCCAAATGATCGTATTCATGTTGAATTACTCTGGCTGCAAAACCAGAATATTCTTCCTTATGAAATTCCCAATTCTGATCGTAATACTCAATTTTAATACTTTCTGGACGACTAACATCCTCATTAATACCGGGAATACTCAAACAGCCTTCCGACATGTCCCATTCATCACCAGTGCGTTCAGTAATTTTTGCATTAATAAACATCTTCTTAAAACCTTCCAATTCAGGTTCCTCTTCGGCAAAAGAAGAGCAATCAAGTACAAACATTCGAATAGCTCGCCCCACTTGAGGTGCAGCAAGACCAACTCCATCGGCAAAATACATTGTTTGCCACATATCATCCATAAATTTCTCTAATTCCGGATAATCTTTATCAATATCTTTGGCGACCTTCCTTAAAACCGGATGGCCGTAAATAGTAATGGGTAAAATCATTCTATATTTCTCTAATTATCTAAATACAAACAAATCTTAAAAAAGATTTCTTTTGGTTTCCATATACGATTGCAATATAATAGTAGCACTTACCTTATCAATCATCGCTTTATCTCTTCTCGCTTTCTTTCCTAAACCACCATCTATCATAGCCTGAAAAGCAAGTTTCGAGGTAAATCTCTCATCAACGAACTCGATTGGCATTTCCGGAAATTTCTTTTTTAACTGTCCTAAAAACGGTTTTAGATATTTCATTGATTCACTATCCTCATTATTCATTTGCTTTGGATATCCTACCACAATACATTCCACCTTTTCAGTCAGAAAATACTTTTCTAAATAGCTTAGAACATCTTTTGCTGCAACAGTATCCAAACCATTGGCAATTATTTGAGATGGATCAGTAACTGCTAATCCTACTCGTTTTCTTCCGTAATCAATTGCTAAAATTCGTGCCAAATCTCTTATTTAAACTAATTTTGAATTGCAAAGATAGAAGAAACTGATTAAAATATATCTTTTTCAACAAAGAATGAAGCAAATAGAACCCAATAAAGAGGATGTTTAAAGGCGCTCAAAACTTATTACCGCTAACTTTTTTTTAATGTAATTACCAGTTTTAGCGAGCTAAGCAGTAGCTTGTGCAAATAATTCCACCCAGAAATAGATTAAGCAATTAACTTCAATAAACAACAAAGCTTGCTTCATTTGAGGAAAGCTATTTTTTTTGTGCTAAACCACAGCCTATTCTTTGTTACCTCCCAATAGGCGAATTACCTTTTTCAAGGTTTCATTTTCGGTAGTAAGCTTCTCAATTTCAGGATTAATTGGATGATCGATATGAAGGTCAGCGGCTAATATTTTAAAAAAATTCACCTGAAGAATCTCACTAATCTGAGCCAAACGATCGGTTTGAATACTTGGCTTTTTTAAAGCATTGTGCGTGGCATTTATGCTTAGATTCAGCTCTTTGGCCATTACAGATATACTTACATCCTGCTTTCTCATTTCTAATAATATCAGCTCGCCTATAAAGATTGTTTTATTCGCAGTCATATTTAAATGTAATATTTATTAAAAAAACAGTATTTTATTATCTATTTATAGTAAAAATTCAATTTATTAAACAATTTACTAATTTATTTTGATATTTAAATTAACTAATACTTATAATATTTACTGGTAATAATTAAAATTGTAAGTAAAATCGTCTTATTTCCTAGTAGAATAGTAATAGTAGTCATTAGAACGGATATTGTATTCATTAGATCAGATATTGCAATCACTAGAACTGATATTGTAGTCGTTAGAACGAATATTGCAATCATTAGAATGGATATTGTAGTTAGTAGAATGAATATTGTAGTTAGTAAATCAGTAATATTTGCGCGTTAAACAGCACAAATATCACTTAAAATGACTACTGTATTAATTTTTATGGTATAATATTGTTATTTAGAATAATAATATACATTAAAACAGCATTAGAATGCAGTTTTTCGGTAAAATAGACCAGTAATCGTGTTTGCTTTATTTCTGATGTGAACAATTGGCTTAGGGATTGTAGAGGAAACCCCACAGCGATGATAAGGCTGACTAATAGGTATGCTTGTGATTTCGAAACAGAATACCGGAAAGCTAAACATGGGCAGGAGCCTAAGCGAGGAGTTGGAACGAAAAGCCCGCCCTGAAAGGGAAGCCCCTAAAAACATAAATGACTGTCCTTCAAAGTAAGCTTTGCAATTTATTTTTTGTTGATTTACAGAAAAAACCACAACACCGATGGAATGGCAACACCAACAAGAGCTAATTTCCATCCCCGTTTTTTAAATCCGTTCTTCCCTTTTGGGATAAGCAAACCTGTAATACAGATTAAAAGAACACTTATTGCAAATAAATCTGAATACCAAACCCAGGTATTGCTATTCGATTTGTGCAAATCTACCATCTGACCCAAAACTGGTCTTATTTTAAAACGTTCAATCTCACCTTCGCCAGTAAAAGGATCAATAAAGGCGTAAGCGCCATCAAAATAAAGGTTATATCCACCTCTTCGCCAAGCGGTTCCTCTCAATTCAAGATCTACTTGATTCTCTTTCAAGCAAGTCTTAAAAAATTCCTCCGTAATTAAATCTCTATTCTTTGGCATATCCATTTTCACCGCAATTGTTTCATACACATAATCGCGAGGATCCCAAGCGTGACGATGATTCAAGGCAATTCCAGAAATTGCAAATGCCATTAATAAACCTGCATAGAAATAGGAAAAATCTCGGTGCCAGTTTCTTAATTTCAAGTTCCAGTTTATCATTTAACTATTAATTTTAATGAATTTAAACAAATTTTAAGATAGAACGAAAGACTGTCTCGTGTGAGACAGCCTTTCTATATATTGAGAATTTGAATTCTCTTGGTTTTGCTTCCAATTTGCTTGAGCAGCAGCTTATCTCTTAACAAAGACTTTTCGATAATGCCGATGGATGTTTTTAAATAAATTGTAAACGAAGTGAAACGATTTATTATGAAAACACATATCGGTATAAACGTGCAATAGGTACTCGGAAAGGAGAACAAGAAACCCTGGAAATTAATTTTCCATACCAACTGAGTTACAAAACTTAACTAGATAAATAACTCTTCTCAGCGCAAAAATACAAATTGACTCTCAAATAAAAAAACGAGTTCTTTTGAGCTTCATCACCTCTAACTTTTCCTGCGAATTCAAAATTAAAGGTATTCCTAAAAACACGAAAGGCTGTCTCGTGTGAGACAGCCTTTCTATATATTGAGAATTTGAATTCTCTTAGTTTTGCTTCAAATTTGCTTGAGCAGCAGCTAAACGTGCAATAGGTACACGGAAAGGAGAACAAGAAACGTAATCCATACCAACTGAGTTACAGAACTCAACTGAAGATGGCTCACCACCGTGCTCACCACAAATACCTAATTTGATATTTGGACGAGTAGATTTTCCTTTTTCACAACCCATACGTACTAATTGTCCGATACCTTCTTGATCTAACACTTGGAAAGGATCATTTTTCAAGATTCCTTTTTCAATATAGATAGGCAAGAATTTACCAGCATCATCACGAGAATAACCGAATCCCATTTGAGTCAAGTCATTTGTTCCGAAAGAGAAGAATTCAGCATACTCAGCAATTTTATCAGCAGTAAGAGCAGCACGAGGAATCTCAATCATAGTACCTACTAAGAAATCAACTTTCACACCTTTCTCAGCGAAAACAGCAGCAGCAGTTTCTCTGATAATAGCTTCTTGCATTTGGAATTCTTTCAAAGTTCCGATTAAAGGAACCATGATTTCTGGTTTAGGATCTTTTCCTTTCGCTTTCAAATCACAAGCGGCTTCGATAATAGCACGAGCTTGCATTTCTGTAATTTCAGGATAAGTATTTCCTAAACGACAACCTCTATGACCTAACATTGGGTTGAATTCGTGTAAAGACTCTACTTTCGCTTTCACGATAGATACATCGATACCTAATTTTTGAGCCATTTCAATTTGAGACTCTTCATCGTTAGGAGTAAACTCGTGCAATGGTGGATCCAGTAAACGGATAGTTACACCAAAACCGTCCATAGCTTCCAAAATTCCAGAGAAATCTTCACGTTGAACAGGAAGTAATTTAGCCAAAGCTGCTTTTCTTCCTTCTACATTTTCTGCAAGAATCATCTCACGCATTTTCCAGATTTTATCGCCTTCGAAGAACATATGTTCTGTACGACAAAGTCCAATACCTTTAGCTCCGAATTCACGAGCAGCTTTAGCATCAGCAGGAGTATCAGCGTTAGTACGAACGTACATACGAGTGTTGTTTTCTGCAACCTCCATCAATTTACCAAAATCACCATCTAAAGAAGGAGTGATTGTAGCAACTTTACCTTCGTAAACTTTACCAGTAGTACCGTTTAATGAGATGAAATCACCTTCTTTAAACGCAACACCATTGATTGTCATTGATTTTCCTGTTACCAGAACACCAGCAGCAGAAGAAATACAACATTTACCCATACCACGAGCAACTACAGCAGCGTGAGAAGTCATACCACCACGTTCGGTAAGAATACCTTCAGCAGCGTACATCCCTTTCAAATCTTCTGGAGAAGTTTCGCGACGTACTAAAATTACTTTTTTACCTTCAGCGGCCCAAGTTTCAGCAGCTTCTGCAGAAAATACGATTTGACCAGTTGCAGCACCTGGAGAAGCTGGAAGACCTTTAGAAAGTTCTTTGGCAGTATCAAGGGCAGCTTGATCAAATACAGGGTGAAGTAATTCATCCAATTTATTAGGCTCTTGACGTAAAATTGCTGTTTTCTCATCAATCATACCTTGAGCTAACATATCAACAGCCATTTTTACCATAGCTGCTCCAGTACGCTTACCATTACGAGTTTGCAACATCCAAAGTTTACCATCTTGAATGGTGAACTCCATATCCTGCATATCAGAATAATGATCTTCTAATTTTTGTTGAATTGTATTCAACTCATTATATAATGATGGCATAGCTTCTTCCATAGAAAGGAAGTTAGCTTTACGAGCTTCTTCAGAAGTACCGTTACGTTCAGCCCAACGTAATGAACCAACTTTAGTAATCTCAAGAGGAGTACGAACACCAGACACAACATCTTCACCCTGTGCATTGATCAAATACTCCCCGTTGAATTGATCTTCACCAGTAGCTGCATCACGAGAGAAACAAACTCCTGTAGCAGAAGTATCACCCATGTTACCATAAACCATTGCTTGAACATTTACTGCAGTACCCCACTCCGATGGAATGTTTTCCATTTTACGGTAAAGGATAGCTCTTTCAGTATTCCAAGAATCGAATACTGCACATACAGAACCCCAAAGTTGATCCCAAGGATTTGTTGGAAAATCAACACCAGCGTGCTTGCGAATAACTGCTTTGTATCCTTCAACAAGACCTTTAAGATCTTCAACAGTTAATTCTGTATCAACTTTATAACCTTTAGCTGCTTTTACTTCATCCAAAACAACTTCGAATGGGTTGTGGTGACCTTCTTCAGCCTCAACACCCATAACAACGTCACCATACATGTGAATGAAACGACGATATGAATCGTAAGCAAATTTTTCGTTTCCCGATTTTTCAGCAACAACTTTTACTGTTTCATCATTCATACCTAGGTTAAGAACAGTGTTCATCATACCTGGCATAGATGCACGAGCACCAGAACGAACGGATACTAATAATGGGAAAGAACCATCTTTAGCATCGAACTTAGCATTCATTGCAACTTCTGTATCTTTAACAGCAGCTTCAACTTGCTCTTTGATCATTGCTACAACAGCATCTTTTCCAAGCTTGTTGTAATCAGTACAAACGTCAGTAGTGATAGTAAATCCAGCAGGAACTGGAACACCAATTAGGTTCATTTCAGCAAGGTTAGCACCCTTACCTCCAAGCAAATTCTTCATGTCTGCTTTACCTTCGGCTTTCCCGTCACCAAAAGTATAAACGTACTTAGTACTCATAATTATCGCTTTTTAGTTTTAATGTTATTATCCTGCAATAAATCAAGGCATTCAATAACAATTATATATTAACTTAATATTTTCAAAAACTTAAATTTGCAAGGCCATATTCTTAAATACGCCCTGAAAATTGTACACAAAAGTAGTGTTCTTTTTTTTAAAAAGGAAGTAAAGAAGAGACAATCTAACTGTCTTTTTTCAAATGATTTACACTTTTGTTTTTCAAACGTTTGCAGAATATTATAACCCACTTTCGCCTGAGTAATATTCATTAAAAACAGCCGATCTTTTAACCGGCTGTTTCCTCAAATTATCAAAGCTTTATCTCATTGGATACTTATTTATTATTTCTTCGGGATGCAGAATAAAATCCAAATATTGAGCTCTGTAATAAATATCAGAAGCTTTTAATTTGTTATCCGACAATTTTCCTCTAAACTCATCCAGACTCTTGTATCCTTTCTTATCCATCCACTCCTCTAACTCCGAAAGAACTTGAGCAATATGCGAAGGTTTATTTTTATATAATGCACTAACCACCTGAACAATGTCGGCACCACTTAAAAGCATCTGTATTACATCCTCATAGTTATAGATCCCATTTGAACCACATAATCCTCCTGAAATCTTTTTATATAACAAACCAACATAGCGCAATCCTAATTTATAATCTCCCTGATGACTCAAATTAAAGTTTGTAACATGTCGTTCGGTTTGAATATCAATTTCTGGTTGAAACAATCTATTAAATAATACAAATGCCGAGGCTCCTGCCTGATCTAATCGATTCACAAAATTTAATGTATTGGTATAGTACGGACTAAGCTTGATACAAAAAGGAATTGACAATCTCTCTTTAAGTGTTTTTACAATTTTCACCTTTTCATCCTCCATTTGAGCCGCCGTTTTATCAATATCTCCCGGCATTTGGTAAAAATTCAATTCCAAAGCATCCACTCCAGCTGCCTCCAGTTGTTTGGCGTAATCGAACCAGGTAACATCGTAAATGCAATTTAAACTGGCAATTACAGGAATATTCACAGCCTTTTTCACCTCCGACAACCTCATGATATGTGCTTTAGGTCCGGCATGTTCAATAGCTGGAAAAAGAGAAGTCATCTCTGCATTTCTATCCGTATATTCATCAAGTTCATTCGCTAATTGTGCTCGTTCCATCTGAATTTGCTCTTCGAAAAGAGATTTATAAACAATTGCTGCCGCCCCTGCTTTTTCCAATTCTTGAGCTCCTTCAACGGTAGCTGAAAGAGTACATGCTCCTACGACTATGGGATTTTTGAGTTTTAATCCCATAAATTCAACGCTTAGATTTGCCATATTATTTTTGATTTTAAATTTCTGTTCTTATTAAATTTAATAAATGAACCTGATATATTCAACCAAAAAATCAAATTTAAAATTCTGACTATCAATACAAAACCCTGAAGCGCCCACAAATAAAGGACTTGACAGTCTTATTTTTTTTTAATTACAAAATGCCTTCTAAAAATAGATCCAAACATTTTCATTACACTTTTGCAATTCTACAATAATTAGATCCCTTTTATCGATGACATGGTATAAAAAGCACCATTTCTGCAAGAAAGAATATTGATCTGAAAATAACATGAACAGCTTATATCGCTTATCCCTTAGTTAATTATTAATGCAAAAAAAGGGATTCCAAAAATGGAATCCCTTTTATTATGTATACTTAAAAGTTTATTCTTCGGAATAATCTAATGCAGCTTGACGTTTGTAGGTCTTAAATCTCCACTTCGCATTCTCTTCGGCAGCAACAAACAATTCTTTAGCTTGCTCAGGGAACGATTTTTGTAATGAAGTATAACGAACCTCACCCAACAAGAAATTTTGGAAATTTTCCCAAACAGGCTCTTTTGAATCAAGAGTAAATGGGTTTTTGCCTTCATTTTCCAATGCTGGATTGTTACGATACAAGTGCCAGTATCCTGCTTCAACCGCTTTTTTCTCTTCTGCTTGTGATTTACCCATAGATGCTTTCAATCCGTGAGAAATACATGGAGAATAAGCAATGATCAAAGATGGTCCTGGATAAGCCTCAGCTTCTTTAACAGCTTTCATGTATTGTGCTTGATTTGCTCCCATAGCAACTTGAGCTACATAAACATATCCGTAAGACATTGCTATCATACCAAGATCTTTTTTTCTGATACGCTTACCTGCAGCAGCAAACTTAGCAACAGCACCAACAGGAGTTGCTTTAGATGCTTGACCACCTGTATTAGAGTATATCTCAGTATCCATTACCAAAACATTTACATCTTCACCAGAAGCCAATACGTGATCTAAACCACCAAATCCGATATCATAAGCCCAACCGTCACCTCCAAAAATCCATTGAGATTTCTTGATCAGGTAATTTTTAAGCTCTAGAATCTCTTTAGCAACAGCATGAGTTTCATTTGCAAGAACTTCTTCCACTTTAGCCGAAGCAGCAATAGAAGCCTCTCCATTGTTTTTGTTCTCTAACCATTCTGCAAAAGCAGCTTTAGTATCAGCATTCACAGCATCCATTGCAGCTTCCATACGAAGAGCAATACGGTTACGCATTTTACGTACACCTTCGTTCATACCAAAACCAAACTCGGCATTGTCTTCGAATAATGAGTTAGCCCAAGCCGGACCTTTACCACTCTTATCGTTTTTACAATATGGAGTAGATGGAGCAGAACCACCGTAAATAGAAGAACAACCAGTAGCATTAGCAACCATCATTCTCTCGCCAAACAACTGAGTAATTAATTTGATATATGGAGTTTCACCACATCCAGCACAAGCTCCAGAGAACTCGAATAATGGTTGCGCAAATTGTGAATTCTTCACGTTGTTTTTAGGCAACAAATCTTTGTAACCTACTTTTTCGTCCATATAATGCCATCTTTCTTTCTCAGCAGACTGAGTTTCCAAATGTTTCATTTCTAAAGCTTTTGCTTTAGGAGCAGGACAAACATCAGCACAGTTACCACAACCTGTACAATCTTCAACTGCAACCTGAATACGGAAATGTAAACCTTTCAATTCTTTTCCTGTAGCAGGCTTAACAGTAGTTCCAGCAGGAGCTGCTGCTAATTCTTCGTCGGTTAAAATAAAAGGACGAATTGCAGCGTGAGGACAAACGTAAGCACATTGGTTACATTGAATACAAGTTTCCTCATTCCACTCAGGAACACTTACTGCAACACCACGTTTTTCGAATTTAGTAGTTCCATTAGGGAAAGTACCATCTTCGCGACCAGAGAATGCAGAAACAGGTAGATCGTCTCCTTTTTGAGCGTTCATTGGATCACAAACATCAGCAACAAACTTAGGACGATCATTAGAAACAGCAACAGCTTCGTTTTTAATTTCCAATTTTTTCCAATCAGCAGCAACTTTAACTTCAACAACATTAGATCCACCAGCATCAACAGCTGCGAAGTTCATGTTAACTACTTTTTCTCCTTTATTACCATACGATTTCACAATCGCTTTTTTCATTTCCTCAGCAGCTTTCTCGAAAGGAATTACACCGGTAATTTTAAAGAAAGCAGCTTGCATGATTGCATTAGTACGGTTACCAAGACCTAACTCTTCACCCAATTTTGTACCGTTAATAATATAGAATTTGATCTCATTATCAGCCAAGTACTTTTTCATATGATTTGGAAGATTCTTAACCGTTTCTTCAGCATCATAAATGGAGTTTAATAGGAAAGAACCACCTTTTTTCAATCCTTTCAATACGTCGTATAAATACACGTAAGCAGGAACGTGACAAGCAACAAAGTCAGGAGTAGTTACTAAATAGGTAGAACGGATAGGTTCATCACCAAAACGAAGGTGAGAAGCTGTAAATCCACCAGATTTTTTAGAATCGTAAGCAAAATAAGCTTGACAATATTTATCGGTAGAACCACCAATAATTTTGATTGAGTTTTTGTTAGCTCCAACAGTACCATCAGAACCTAAACCATAAAATTTAGCTTCGTAAAGAGATTCAGAGTTCATTTTCACCTCAGGCAACATAGGTAGAGATGTAAAAGTAACATCATCAACGATACCCAAAGTAAATTGATTTTTAGGTTCGTTCATTGCAAGGTTTTTGTAAACTGCAACAATTTGAGATGGAGTCACCTCTTTAGAACCTAATCCATAACGACCACCAATAATTACAGGAGCATTTTCTTTTCCGTAAAATATCTCTCTTACATCAAGATATAAAGGCTCTCCGTTGGCACCAGTTTCTTTGGTACGATCCAAAACGCAAATACGTTTTACTGATTTTGGAACAACACTTAAGAAATGTTTTGCAGAGAAAGGACGATACAAATGAACACAAACAAGACCAACCTTTTCTCCGTTAGCCATTTTGAAATCAATTGTTTCCTTAATGGTTTCGTTTACAGAACCCATTGCAATAATGATATTTTCTGCATCAGGAGCACCATAATACATGAAAGGCTTATATTCTCTTCCAGTAATTTTAGTCATTTCCTTCATATAATCAGCAACGATATCCGGAACCGCATTATAAAATGGGTTAGCAGCCTCGCGAGACTGAAAATACACATCAGGATTCTGAGCTGTTCCTCTTGTTACAGGAGCTTCAGGATTTAATGCACGAGCACGAAAAGCTTGAAGAGCTTCTTGATCAACAAGACCTCTCATGTCTTCCATATCAACAGATTCGATTTTCTGAATTTCGTGAGAAGTACGGAAACCATCGAAAAAGTTCATAAAAGGAACTCTTGATTTGATTGCAGTTAAGTGAGAAACAGCAGAAAGATCCATTACTTCCTGAACTGAACTTGACGCTAACATAGCGAAACCAGTTTGACGTGCTGAATAAACATCTGAGTGATCACCAAAAATACTTAATGCTTGAGCTGCAAGAGCACGAGCACTAATATGAAATACACATGGCAATAATTCACCAGCGATTTTATACATATTAGGAATCATTAACAACAATCCCTGAGAAGCAGTGTATGTAGTTGTTAATGCACCAGCTTGTAAAGAACCGTGAACAGCACCCGCTGCACCAGCTTCCGATTGCATTTCTACTAACTGAACTGTTTCTCCAAAAAGATTCTTACGTCCTTGTGCAGCCCACTCATCAACATATTCAGCCATAGGCGAAGATGGTGTGATTGGGTAAATACAAGAAACCTCACTAAACATATATGCTACGTGAGCGGCAGCTGCATTACCATCACAGGTAATGAATTTTTTTTCTCTTGCCATTTTACTCCTCCGATTAAATTTTATTATTTGGTATTTTATTTTTCTATTTAATTCTTTAATACAAAAAGCCGAACAACCAAAGTGGAATTTTATTTCCCTCACCTCGTTCTATCATATCAGCAGCAATAAAAAAGTCCTCCGTCCTAAATTTTGACTCCGACGAATCATCACTACCTGTAATTTCAAAATTATACTTATCATTCACTAAAAAATGCCCTCTGTCGGTACTCGAAATATTCCTATCGGGACCAACCTGATTGTAAAAAAACGTTTCTCGAAGATTGCTTTCATTTACATTCTCGGGTGCTATAGCATATAATAAATTTGTATTGTGTAGATATACCTTATTAGGTTTCTTGGAGGCATCCTTATAACTCTCCGAAGAATTCAGTAAACGAATTAATCTTGCATTTTTTAAATAACGCAGGTAATTCATAATTGTAGCTCTTGATGTTTCCACATCGTTTGCCAACTTACTAACATTTGGCTGAAAGGGTACATTACAAGAAATAATGTATAGAAGTTTCTTTAATTTCGAGAGGTATTTCAACTCAATTTGATTCAAATAAGTGATATCAAACTCCAAAATTAAATTAATCATTTTCAATAGATTATCTATAAAGCTTTTCTCATCCTGATAACAAGGATAATATCCAAATCTTAAATAATCATTAAAATAAGCTAACGGACGAACTTTGCCAAGAATTTCTTCTACAATACTTTCGTGATTTGTTAAAAGTTCTTCCAAGGTGTAACGAGGAAAACTATTTCCCGATTCATAATTTAAAAATTCTCTAAAAGACAGGCCATTTAAGTAGTAAACACTTGCATAACCTTTCAAATCTTCATTCGTTTTAATGCGAAGAATAGATGAACCGGTAAAAATAATTTTTAAATCAGGATATTCTTCATAGCAAGTTCGCAAGCCTTTTGCCCACTCTGGATATTTATGAATTTGATCCAATAATAAAATTTTACCACCTCTTTTATAAAACTCATCTACAAATGGCACTAAACCTTTCTCGGTAAAAAATAGATTGTTCAAATTAATGTACAAGCAATTTTTATCGTTTGCATGATGCTCTCGAATGTAATCCAATAAAAAAGTTGTTTTCCCAACTCCTCTGGATCCTTTAATGGCTATTAAACGATGCGACCAATCAATTTCATCGGCCAGCTCACGTCTAATCGTGCCTTTCTTATGCTTCAACAAACTATTGTGAGTCTGTACTAAAGTATTCATTTTCTGTCGAATTTACTTCGCAAATTTATAGAATAAAAGGGATTTTTTGCTATCTAGAGATTACAAAAAGCTTTTCTTTTTGCTATTTATACTTATTTAAAATAAGATACAGTAATTATATAAATCACTAATTATAAATAGACTAGACCTAAAAACACTTCTATTCTCAATCTTTAAGAAAGAGTTAATTCGAATACAAATTAGCACTTTCCGTTTAACACAAAAAGAAAGGGTAGTGACCGTAATCACTACCCTTTTATATCTTAAAAAAAACAAAAAGTAATTTACTTATCGTTCATTGAGATTAAGAATTCTTCGTTCGATTTTGTTTTGCGTAAACGATCCTGCAAAAATTGCATTGCCTCAATAGAATTCATATCTGTTAGATAATTTCTAAGAATCCAGATTCGATTCAATTGGTTCTCATCTAAAAGAAGATCTTCACGACGAGTACTTGAAGCTGTAATATCAACAGCAGGATAGATACGTTTATTAGATAACTTACGATCTAATTGAAGCTCCATATTACCAGTTCCTTTAAATTCCTCAAAGATAACCTCATCCATTTTAGAACCAGTCTCGGTTAATGCTGTTGCTAAAATTGTAAGCGATCCACCATTTTCGATATTTCTTGCTGCACCAAAGAAACGTTTAGGTTTGTGCAATGCATTTGCATCAACACCACCCGATAAAACTTTTCCAGAAGCAGGAGAAACGGTATTGTAAGCACGAGCTAATCGAGTTATTGAATCCAATAGAATCACAACATCATGACCACACTCCACCATTCGTTTTGCTTTCTCTAAAACGATATTCGCAACACGAACGTGACGCTCTGCTGGCTCATCGAAAGTAGAAGAAATAACTTCGGCATTTACGCTTCTTGCCATATCGGTAACCTCCTCTGGACGCTCATCGATAAGCAAAATAATCATATATGCTTCAGGATTATTCGCAGCAATTGCATTTGCAATTTCTTTCAACAAAACAGTTTTACCTGTTTTTGGTTGTGCTACAATTAATCCCCTTTGTCCTTTACCAATTGGAGCAAACATATCAACAACACGAGTTGCCATAGAGTTCATTCCCTTTCCTGTTAAATTAAATTTCTCATCAGGAAACAAAGGAGTTAAATGATCGAAAGGTACACGGTCACGAATTACCTCTGGTAATCTGCCGTTTATTTTAGCGACTTTAATTAATGGAAAATACTTCTCCCCTTCTTTTGGCGGACGAATTGTTCCATTTACCGTATCTCCGGTTTTTAAACCAAATAATTTGATTTGCGACTGCGACACATATATATCATCAGGAGAATTTAAGTAGTTATAATCCGACGAGCGAAGAAAACCGTAACCATCAGGCATAATTTCCAAAACTCCTGAATTATCAATAATCCCATCAAATTCAAATAATTTCTCTTTTTCTCGTTTTTCAAAACGTTTTCTACCTGAATTCTCTTGTCTTTCCGATTTCTCAGGTTTATCACTCGCCTCTTGTCCTTCTGCCTTTACTTGCTCCTCAGAAACATCCTGAACATCCTGTCCTTCTTGTCTTTCCTGACGTTCTGGTCTTGGTGTTCTTGCAGGCCTTGGGGCTCTAGCTGGCCTTGGGGCTCTAGCAGATCTATCGTTTCGCTGTACATTTTCAGTTGCAACAGAAGTATTTGAATCTGCAGATTTTGAATGCTCTTCCGTTTTCTCCTCCACAGCAACATCTACCGCTTTTTCGGCAGGTCTTCTAGTTTCTCGGATAGGATTTCTTGGGGCATCTTTTGGTGCTGTATTTTTTTCCTGAGCAGCCTCAGTACTTACAGCATCTTTAACTGGTTGTTCTGGCTTTTTTCTTTTATGCAGAAGCGATCTAGATCGCCCTTCATCAGCCTTATTATCCCCTACTGGACTCTTAGGTCTTTTTAGGATAGTCTTTTTTTCTGGTGTTTTTCTTTCAGAAGCTACAATTGCCTGTTGATCAAGGATTCGATAAATTAAATCCTGTTTCTTAAAAGACTCAATTTTTTTAACGTTGAGTTCTTTAGCGATTTCTCGTAATTCAGGCACAAGTTTCTTGTTTAATTCAAGAATATCGTACATAAATGATATATTAATATTTTCGGGTGATTTTTTTAGATAGAAATTGTTTTGAACAATTGGGAACCTGATCTTTCGACCTCTAAATGAGAAGAATTAATCTGAATTCAATTGCAATATTACGGAATTAGTTATAATTCACAAAAAATAAATGATTTTATTATTCAAATAGATATCCAAAGTTCGTCAATAAATATATTAATCTCAAAATAAACCTCTTGAAAGTGCCACAAATTTCTTTTTCAAAATGATTTTGTTATATTTAAATATAAACGAGGATAGCCCACTCGTATATAAATACCATTAAAATCCACTATGAGACAACTAAAGATCACTAAACAGGTAACCAACAGGGAGACTCCGTCACTTGACAAGTATCTTCATGAAATTGGGAAGGTCGATCTTATTTCAGCTGAAGAAGAAGTTAAGCTTGCCAGGGAAATAAAAAAGGGTAGTAAAAAAGCTCTTGATCGACTAATTAAAAGCAATTTACGTTTTGTCGTTTCCGTTTCAAAGCAATATCAAAACCAAGGTCTTAGCCTACCTGATTTGATTAACGAAGGAAACTTAGGACTAATTAAAGCGGCTCAAAGATTTGATGAAACAAGAGGTTTTAAATTCATTTCTTATGCTGTTTGGTGGATTCGACAGTCCATTCTGCAAGCATTAGCCGAACAAGCACGAATTGTTCGACTGCCGTTAAACAAGATTGGTTCTATTAATAAAATCAACAAAACATTCGCTCAATTGGAGCAAGAATATCAGCGGGAACCTTCCCCTGAAGAAATTGCTGTCATACTTGAAATGAGTCCTAAGGATGTAAAAGAAGCTCTTAAGGCTTCGGGAAGACACATTTCTATGGATGCACCTATAAATCCAGACGAAGAGAATACGCTTTACGACATATTGCTTAGTAATGATGAAATTAGCCCGGATAAAAAGTTAATTCGAGATTCGCTCCGTAAAGAAATTGACCGCTCTTTATCAACACTTTCGAAACGGGAGGCGGCAATTATTCGATTGTATTTTGGTTTAAATGGAAAACCACCATACTCTTTAGAAGAAATTGGAAAAGAATTTGGATTAACTCGAGAACGGGTTCGCCAGATTAAAGAAAAAGCAATTAAACGAATGAAAACAACATTTAGAAGCAAAATATTAAAAACTTATTTAGGAGAATAAATTTTTATTTTAGGGTGAAGAAAGGGATAAGAATAACTGGTGAATTTTCATTTGCCTCCTCTTATCCTTTTTTAATTATATCTTTGCGCTTTCTTTAAACAAAATATAAACAACCAAATGCAAACATTAATTTCCCCCTCCTTATTAGCGGCAGATTTCACCAACTTAAAAGCCGATATCGAAATGGTAAACAACAGTGATGCCGATTGGTTTCACTTAGACATTATGGATGGAGTATTCGTTCCCAACATATCCTACGGTCTGCCTGTTGTTGAGCAAATAAAGAAAATTGCTAAGAAACCATTAGATGTTCATCTGATGATTATCGATCCAGATCGCTATGTGGAAGCTTTTAAAAAGGCAGGTGCAGACATACTAACCGTTCATTATGAGGCATGTACACATCTTCATCGAACCATTCAAAACATTCACAATTATGGTATGAAGGCCGGCGTATCACTTAATCCTCATACTCCAGTTTCTGTTTTAGAAGAAATTATTTCTGATATTGATTTAGTTCTTTTAATGAGCGTAAATCCTGGCTTTGGCGGACAAAGTTTTATTGAGAATACCTATTCAAAAGTTGAAAAGTTAGCTCAATTAATTAAAGAGAAAAATGCCTCGGTAATTATTGAAATAGATGGAGGAGTAAATTTAGAAACAGGTAAAAAATTAATGGAAGCAGGAGCGAATGCTTTGGTTGCCGGAAGCTTTGTTTTTGGAGCTACTAATCCACATCAAACCATTAGTGAATTAAAAAAATTATAACATACAAAAGACCAAATGCAAAAAACATTTGGTCTTTCTTTTTATATTCTAAGGACATCTTCCCCTTCTAAATACGCCTGAAGATAAGCAAAATGAGCGGTTAATTGGCCACCTTTTGCAATCGTAGCCCGCTCTACCACCCCATCAGGATCCTCCCCAAAAAGATAATCGTACACATTCTGGTACAAAGCTTCGCCAAAATCAATTGAAGAATCTCGTGGCAATTCGCCCGGTAAATTATCTACGGCCATAACTGTAACGTTTCTTTTATCGATAAAAGGAATGGTTTCTTCTTCGGTAAAACGCTCGTATCCATAAAATGAAGAAGCAATTGTGGAAGCTCGAAGCGTAGAAGCTATGGGACCATTTAGGTCACAACTGACATCTGCTATTACCGATATCTTAAAATCCTCTTCCTTATAATCTTCTGGCTTTAAGAATTTTGGTGATTTGGGATCCCAATAATGGCAGGCAATAAATAAATCGGTTACTTTCGTAAAAGGTTTAAAAGTTGAACGATATAATGTCGGATTCTCATAAAAATCTTGCACGCTGAATACCGCTCCATCTATTCGCTCTACATAATGTTCCGGATCGATACGACAAACAACTGGTTCGTTAAAATTTTCATGTAAAAACTGTGTCGGTGTCACCTCTTTTAAGTTTAGCACCCGAAGTGTCTGCATTGCTCCCATTGCAACTCGACCACCTCCCGTAAGTAATATCTTTATTGGTTTTAAACTAATCTTTTTCAGATGCATATACATCTCCTCCATATCCTTACACGCACTAGCCGGTGGCAAATCGAAAAAATCGGTACGCACCCCTCTTGCTCTTAAAGCTTTATATGCGCCAACTACCCCGGCCCAATGTCCAAAAGCTACCAAACGCTTATTTTTACTATTCTTTAAATACTCATAATCAATCAATGTTATATTTCTATTGATTATTTGTTGTAGTAATTCGCGGTTATAAAGTTGTTCTTTGGCAGTATGTGAAAAAAATAAATAGGTTTTATTTGGAATTAAGGTTGGGATAGCAACTTCTTTCACCCCAATTAAAATATCACAATCGCGTAAATCATCCGTTAAAAAATATCCTTGCTCACGGTATTCGGAATCCGTAAAACAGCGAATATCACTAGGCTGAATATAGATACTTACATGAGGATATTTATTCAAAATTTGCAAGCCTGTTACTGGTGGTATTGCAACTCTTCTATCCGGTGGATTCTTGGTCTCCCGTAGTACTCCAATTCTAATTTTTTTATTCATAGGATTCCTTATTAATATGCAATTGAGCGATTTTATTACGAAAAATAAACTTTAAGATAAGCATAAAAGCGACTGTTATTTGTACTCCTCAAATAGATTCCTCCCCTTTTTGAAGTAATTCCCTAATTTACTTCATCAGCAAAGCGTTATTTCTTAACAAATACAAACTAAGCAAGCTAAAAACTTATTCTTTGTAATTGATAATTAAACATCTATCCTTACAAACTTAAATTTAATACTAATTCTGTAAGGTTTCCATGAAAAAATCATACAAACTGTGTGAATTTTATTAATTTTGTATCGATTCTGGGGCTGACGTGGATTTTGACAGCATGATGAATTAGTATGTAAGCATGTCGAGCGTTGTTATTCCAGCTCGTAAATATCGGATATCAAACTTTTTAATTGGCGAAAATAACTACGCTCTTGCTGCTTAATCGAATAAAGTAGATTAATGCTTCATCACCGCTCTAGGAGCGGAGACGAGACGTCCAGCTCATGGTCCCACCTTGTTCCGGTGAGTAATTGGATGCTATCAATTCAGGGTTAGTCTACTTCACGCTTTGGGGAGTGGGCGAAATTAAGAAGATAAGATAAAGACTCGGGTGTGCTTTCCCTAACTTTGTACGAAAACCAATAAATCACTACACATGTAGAAAGCTTATTGATCGCGTGTTTGGACCAGGGTTCGATTCCCTGCAGCTCCACCAAACATAAAAACACCCTTAAGTTATTGACTTAAGGGTGTTTTTGCGTTATAAATACTCTATTTTATTTCAAATATAGATACTTATTCGGATACCAAAAAATCACATTTCCACTAAAGACAAAGGAATATATTCGATAGAATATTTACTAAAGTTCTTAACTAAAGAGAACGTTTTTCGAATTCATTAACTATGCAATATCATTTCTCGAAACCACCATTACCGTAACCTGTGTTACGGTAATGCAAAATCAATCCATTTTACAGACTAAATATAGCGTACAGGTGCATTTTTTGAATCATTACTGCCTAAATAAACATTCGAACCAAAATAGCTACCCAGATAGCAATATTCCCGTTAATAGATCATAAAATGCTACCACAATAGCATTTTTAATATAAATTCCGTACCTTTACATTCTAAATTTACAGTAGATATGGGAGAGTATGGAGATCAAAATTCACCTAAAGAAGTAATGATTCTTTTATCAAAAAAGATAATAATTTTAAGAAAACAGGAGAAGATGTCTCAGAGGAAATTATCAGAAAGATCCGGAGTAGCTTACGCTAGTATTCGAAAATTCGAGTCGACAGGTATTATTTCTCTTGAATCACTTCTAAAGATCTGTGAGGTTCTTAATCGTCTGACAGACTTTGAATCAATATTGCTACCAAACGATATGAAACAAAAAAAAGACCTATTTGATTATTGATTATGGAGACAACTAAACTTAACGTATACATACAATTTTCTGAACAAGAAGAACTAGTAGGTCAGCTTATTATAGATGGTCGGAGAATATTATTTAAATATAGTGATGCTTATTTAAAATCAGGAACGAATCTATCACCCAATCAACTAATGTTTGACGATAATCCTCAAACTGCTGAAGAAAAACCATTCAATGGCCTCTTTGGTGTATTCGCTGACTCTTTACCAGATGCTTGGGGATACTTGCTAATAAAGAAGCGGCTCAGTGCTGATCGAATTGCCATTGAATCTTTAAATGCGTTAGATCACTTAACATTTGCCGGAAAAAATAGCATGGGAGCACTACAGTACAAACCAAGTGTTGAGTCGAACCAACAAGCTATAGAAATTAACCTAGATAAACTAAATAACAATATTTCTCGTGTACTCAAAGGCGAAAGTAGTGTTGTAATTGATGAAATCTTTGGAAGAGGAGGTAGTCCTGGTGGAGCACGACCAAAAATTTATGCAGGGTATAATCCAAAGACAGATTCTATCATCAGTGGTATCGCAAATCTTCCAGAAGAATATGAACACTGGATTATCAAATTTGCAGCAAATGAAGATTCGAAGGATATTGCCAATACAGAATTAGCCTATTATAAAATGGCTTTAGATTCAGGAATTAAAATGTCTGAATGTAAAGTATTTCATAGCAAGGCCGGCAACAGCTATTTTGGAACCAAACGATTTGATAGAATTGGGAATGATAAACTTCATATGCTCTCAGTTGCAGGACTTCTTCATGATGACTATGAACACAGCACTCTTGACTATGGGAATTTAATCTTCCAAGCAAAAAAACTAACAAATAACGCGCAAGCTGCAGAACAAATGTTCCGTAGGACTGTTTTTAATGTGCTGGCACATAATCGTGATGATCATTCTAAAAACTTTGCGTTCCTAATGGATGCTAAAGGAATGTGGTCACTTGCACCAGCATATGACTTGACATTCTCGTCATCTTCTCAGGGATTCCATAGTACAGCTTGCGCTAAAAACTATGTAGATCCAGGAAAGAAAGAATTACTGGAATTGGCAGATATATTCTCGATCAACAAAGCAAAGGTAATTATCGATGAGATAAAGGATATCATCGATGCTTGGAGAATGTATGCTGAATTATGTGGAGTTTCCAATGCCTCAATAAAAACTATAGAAACAAGTTTGAAAGGCATTAGATCCAGATTTTAAAAATAAGAAAGTGATAATTCAATAATAAGATGACTTCAAATACAACAAGATAAAAAAAACTGAAACTAATAATTCTGAGAATCAACTTCCTCTCAATTAAATAACGATGTTTCAAAAGACTTTCGCATCCTTAAAATGATTCTAAATACAAAATTAATTTCGATTACGAAACAAGATACCTATTAGGATACCAACGAATTACATGAAGCACATTACCAACACATTAGAGACCTGCAACAACTCCCTGCAGCTCCACCAAACAATTATAAAAAAACCATTTAAACAATACAGCTTAAACGGTTTTTTCATATCCCCTATTAATTAATTTCCAAAACTTTCAAATCAACTTCAATTAATATCTATTGTAATTGATAAGTACTATGAGTAATGTATTGTCGTATTTTATTATTTATAATTAACGGATATACAGCTTGTTCTATAATTATTAATTGTTCATTATTAATTTCTAATTACTTAAGATACCTATTTAATGCTATTTCTACTTATTTTTTTGATTGGTTAATAATTTTTGAAACCTCAAAAGATTCCTTATCTCCTGGAGGAATAATTTTAATGGATTGATGCTTAACCTCACCATGCAAAGTTTTAATTTTTAGGCGAACAGGTTTTCCATATTCTGGTGGAATTGGAATTCTGATAGGAAGTTTCAATTGCTTGGTCATAATTGTATATGAACCAATTGTAGCTCCTGCCATAGATGTTTCAATTATTGCCTCCTTGGTAGCTGATTCAAAATGCAATTCAGCATCCCATGCATTTACATAAAATCCAGGATCGACAAATGTAATTTCATATTCAATCCATTCATTTCCGTCATCTTTACTTTTAAGCGAAGAGCTCATTGCTGCTTTATCTGCATACAAACAATCCCAACTTTTGGTTCTATTTTTATTCTTAGCATCGAAATAGCCACTTTTTTGTCCCACTTTAATGGGTGGAATAGCTCCACCTTTAACCATCACCGTTACTACTTCGTTAATATTCTCGCTTGAGTTACCGATCATGATTTCAAAAGCACCTGCCTCTACCATAAATTTATTTTGAATGGTATCGTAATGTGCAAAAGCCTCGTAAGGAAGTGTAATTTTAACCAATTTTGTTTTTCCTGTTGGCACATTCACACGCTTGAATCCTTTTAGTGCTTTAATAGGTGTTCGTTGTGAAGATTTTACATCGTGAATGTACACTTGAACCACTTCATCACCATCCATCGTACCTACATTTGAGATGTTAGCTGTAATTTCAACATTTTCTTGTGCCTTTATTTCTTTACTACTTAGTTTTAGCTTGTCAATTTTAAAATCGGTGTAGCTCAAACCATAACCGAAAGGATACAGTGACTTGCCTTTAAAATACATATAGGTACGTCCAGTTTGGATACTATAATCTTCAAAATCGGGCAAGTCATTATCCGACTGAAACCATGTTGAGTTTAATTTTCCGCCAGGGTTCACATCTCCAAATAATACATTGGCAAGTGCGGTTCCTTGTTCCTGACCATTTGGCCACATACAAACAATTCCAGGAATATTTTTTTGTTCCCATGCAACAGCAGTTGGGCCACTAGGAACAAGCACCAATATAATATTTTTGTTTACGGCCTGAACAGCTTTGATTAGTTTGTGCTGGTTGCCGGGTAATTTTAACGATTTACGATCCACATTTTCGGTTGAAGTAGTTTCATCGTTTCCAACCACAACTATTACTTGTTCCGATTTTTTAGCCAAGGCTACTGCTTCTGTAATTTTTTTGTCATCATCGGCTTTGGCCGTTACAGCACAACCTTCGGCGTAGCTTACTTTGCCAGTACTAGCTTTCTTTAATCCATCAAGCGGACTAATTTTACTTTTTGGGAAACCAGAATAAATTCCCATCCAACATCTATTCGCGAAAGGTCCAATCACAGCAAGACTTTTCGTATTTTTCTTTAGGGGAAGTACATTATCATTCTTCAAAAGAACAATAGCTTGTTCAGCAGCTTTAAGCGCTAATTTTTTGTGTGCATCACATTCCATAACGCTTGCCGGAATTTTTGAGTAAGGATTCAGTGATGGATCGTCGAAATCTCCAGTCATAAAACGTAAACGAAGCAATCTGCGCACCGATACATTCAATTCTTCTTCCGTAATCAAGCCTTTGTCGATAGCTGGTTTCAATGCGTTTACCATAGGTGCCTGTCTCTTGTCATTTCGAAAGCACTCTTGGTCAACACCTGCTTTTATGGCCATTGCGGCAGCTTCTGGCTGACTTTTAGCATAATGCATTCGTGTTTCAAGTCCCTGGACGGCTGCCCAATCTGCAATAACATAACCTTTAAAGCCCCATTCATTACGCAAAACACCATTCACAGCCCAATTGTGTGCAGAGCAGGGAATCCCGTTCAATCCATTTAAGCCTGTCATAATTCCTGTTGCTTCTTCGTCTACCAGACAAGTTTTGTAAGCAGGGAAATAATATTCGTACAGGTCCTTTTTGTTGATCATGGAGTGATGCTTTTCACGGCCTTTGTCAACATTATTTGCTACATAGTGTTTTACTGTTGTGACGGCTTTTGTGTATTTAGGATCGTTTCCCTGCATTCCTCGCACATACATTCTCGCCATTTCCGACATTAAAAACGGATCTTCGCTGTAACATTCTCCATTTCGCCCCCAGCGAGGATCTCGAGCCATATTTACAGTAGGTGAAAACATCATCACTTCTTTTTCACCCTTATTCTTCAAAGCTCTTGCTTCATTAGAAGTAGCAGTTGCTACCTCAAACATCAAATCGGGATTCCAAGTACTTCCCATAGCAATATTCTGAGGAAACTGTGTGCAATTCCATCCAATTATTCCGTGAAGTGCCTCGCCATACCATTCAAAATAGGGAATTCCCAATCGTTTCACTTCTGGGATTCTTGACCCGCAATAACTGATTTTTTCTTCTAGTGTCAATTTCGACAACAAGTCATCAACACGTACGTCGATGTTTGCGCTGGAATCTTTCCAGATTTGGGCACTAACAGAATTTCCTATTATAAGGAATAAGGATATTAGGAGAGTTATAAAACTTTTCATTTTCTATAATTACTTTAAAAATATTATAAACACATTATCTTATGATGATTACTATTCACCTATTGGGTTATAATTCTTGCTAATACAAACTATTTTTATTGATTAGCCATCTTTTTTGCATCCTCAAAACTCATGTCTTTATACAGAATAAATTTATCAATTTGCAAAAATTCAGAACAAGCAGAAACTTGCAAAGTGTAAAAACCTGCTTTCTCAAATTTCACCGTCATCCATGATTGATCACCATGTAAATCTAACTGACCATTCATTGTAAAATCATTTTTACCTCGACCAGCAAACTTGTGAAAACCTTTTACTGGCTCGTGTCCAATCTGAATTGCATCAGGGAAATTAATCCATACACTACCCACTCTATCTCCCTCAATTTCTTTAGTTTGGCGCATCAACCACTTCACAGTGTAAGTACCTGCTTCCTTAATCTCAAAGTTTGATTCACAAATGTTTTCCTTTGTTATTTCCTGATCGTTATTGGCTCCAATGTATTCAATAAATCTGCCTCCACTAGCCAAATCATCATTCTTAAAAGCCCATTGTCCATGTAAATCAAAGTGCTCAGCTTCCATTGAAATGAAATTATCTTTCCCCTTATCTTCAATTAATTTTTTAACTGCTATCCCTTGTACCGAATTGGCTATGCCATCACCAATAAAATTTTTAAATTTCTCAGGATTTCCGCTTTCATCACCAGTCAAAAGCCAGTATAACAATCCGCAATCTGATATATCTGCTTTACCTGTATTGTGTGCTTGAACTCTGGTGTAAAGCCAATGAATACTTTCATCTTTGTGATCGCGCATCCAATACCAAGGTGAAAAATCTTTCCCCGAACACCATAAAACATCAGGTTGGTTACAAGCATTCTGATCCTTTATTTTGTGGTATTGCATTCTATTTCCGCAAAGTTTTTGAATATCATCCCAAGTATGATGCCATTCTCTGCGTTTGTGGTTTTCATTAAAACCACTATGCGAAACCAATTTTACATATCTCAAATTTTCCAATCCTCCCAATTCAATTGCTTTTTCAACTGCCAGATAAACAAATTCAGAAAGGCCAGCATGTAAAAAATACAGTGGATCGTCAGCCGTAGATTTAGTCATCTCTTTTGCCAAGCTATTTGTTGCTTGTTCTAATTGCGTAGTTACATCATAAAACTTTTCAGCATCAAAATGCCAACGAATAATACCACCGTCACAGCTTATTTTATTCTGATTTCTACTGTCTGGACCTGCTGGTGCATCAATAAAGTTGTTGTAAGAATAATGAACCAACTTATCTTGCATTTCCAGCTTCGCAAGAATGGCAAGCATAGCGGCATTTGCTCCCCAATCATCAGGATCTCCAATTGGCCATTTGTGCAAATTGTCCGGAGCACTGTTTCCATCAGCGCTTATAGCAATACGATTATTGTTGTAATTCCATGCTTGAGCAAAACTATTTATACAAGATAATAGCATACAAAAGACAATTAGTAATCCGATTTTTGGTTTCATTTTTTCTAGTGCTTCTAATTATTAGACCAAGAATTATTCCGTTGTAATAATGTGAAATTGTACTCAAGCAATTTTGACACTCTTATTTTCTTAGCTCTATTGCTGTAATCGCCTGAGCAATAACATTTACTTTAATTGTTTTTTCACCAATAACTAGTTCAAACACTCCATCTTTTTCATTGGTGTTTTGCACCAAAACTTTTATGGTTCCATCAGGCGATTTTACAGTAATTATTGGGTGACTATTACTTCTGTTTACAGATGCAATACGCACATCGCCAGGCTGAATAAACTTACTGATGATGTACATTGCATTGTAATCAGGATTGTATTGCACGTTGCCATTTTTTCGATCGATGTTGATGAGTGAGTTTTGTGGCCAATCCCAACCGCTTTTGGTCGTTTCATTCAAAATCATGTTCCAGTAGGTGAAGTTGGTGCTTCCGCTATTAATGTAACTGGCTACTTCTTTCAATCGGTTTCCTGCTTCTTCCACCGAATTTTTCCCGTTATAACAATCACCTTCGGTATGTATAATTTTCATGTTGGGAACTAAAGTTCGTGCATCGTTAATAATTTTTGTTTCGGTGTATTGAATGCCGATACCATCTATACCCTCCATGTTTTTGCACTGAACAAAATCCATCAAATCCATTTGGTTGCTAGCTCTGAACGTTCCGGCATAAATTTTCGTTTTGATTTTATTTTTCTTGAATGCAGGAGCCATATATTGATTTGCAAAAGCAACCATTTCTTTGGCTGGAAAAACACAACTAGGGTATTTCGTATCCGCATCGTTTTCATTCTGAATACAAATGCGGTCAATCTTCACACCTGCTTTTGCATACTCTTGCACATATTTTACAAAATACTTGGCATAAGCTTTCTTCACTTTTGCATCACTTTTCATGCGGTTGCCTTCTTTTTGCAAACCGACCATTTTGCCACTTTCTTTCATCCATGCGGGCGGACTCCAAGGCGAAGCAAATAGAGTAAAGTTGGGATTGATAGCAAATGCACTTTTAATATAAGGCAACACATATTTTTTATCTCGATCTAAAGAGAAATGCTCCATTTCAAAATCATCAGCTGTCATCGAATAACTATAAGCATCTATTCCAAAATCGCTTGCTCCAATAGCCGTACGGCAAAACGTAAACCCAGCTTTGTCTTTCGCAAACATGTTGTTCATGACTGCCTCTTGTTCTTTTTTAGAAAGAGAAAGTAAGGCCTCGCCACCAATTTCGTTAAATGCACCACCAATACCTTCTATTGTCTGAAAAGTGACATTCGGTTGCATGTAAATGCGGTTTTTCCAGGCAATTTTACCGTCCACATTATCTTGCTTAACCTCGATTAAAGGATTGGCTTGACCTTTATCTAATTTTACTGCATATACTTTTACGCTTGGTTGTTGCGCAGATACTGTAACACAGAACAATATGCTGATTAGCGTCAATAAATTCTTTATTTTTCTCATGCTATCCTATAGTTAATGACTTTATTTTATTTGCTTGAATTCCAGACCATTCAGCCAAGTTTGAGCATCCTTTTTATTGGTTTCAAACTTGATAACAACTGGACTAATGCCATCACTTTTAATGTAATTAGTAACAGATATTGGTGAACGCTCTCCGATGTCCTTACCATCCATAATTTGAACAGATGCATCATCCGATACGTACTCGAAAACTCCATTCCCGTCATTCAATTCTACTTTCATAGTATATGGAAATAGCTTCTGTACATCCTGAAAAGAGTGATGATAGCTTTTTAACTGGTACTCGCCTTTCGGCAGATTATTTATTGTTAGAGTCAATTGGCCTTTTTCAACAAAAACACCATCACATGCCATGAAAGCTAAATCACCCAAGATAGTATAAGTCCCTTTTCTCCAATTCAAGTCCGACTCAGCCTTTATCACGAAAGTGCAATTCCCAGCTTTAAACTCACATTTCGTACTGTCTCCTCCATTTACAATGTTCCATCCAAATTGTTCCAACTGATCTTCCGTTTGAATATCTGTTTTATAAGTTGGATAATCAAAAATTGGTTTCGCGCTTGCCAACAATTCATCCGCTTGGTAAGCTTCTGTTTTTAGAGTCAGAGTTTCCGACTTCAGCTTACCTGAGATCGCATTTATTTTAATTTCTCCAGCCTCTTTAGTACCTTTTAGATATACTGTAGCAACCCCATGATAGGTTTGCATATTTTGCACAAAGTGTTTTTGCTTGTATAAAATAGAACCAGCACCTTTGGTTTCAAAATGAATTTTTAAATCAGCATCAACAAGCGTTTCTCCATTTTTATCCACCACATAAGCACGAATCATCTTTAAATCTGAACCTCCAGCTTTTAAAAGTCTATTCGGATTATCGACTGCTAATTTTAGTGCATAGGCTTCTGTAATTTTAGTTCGTGAATGTGTGGCAATCACCTTACCAAAGCTTAAAGCTTTTGCGGTAAGCTTTTCATTCTTCCAATTGTAGTTGAAGGTAAATGATGGATGAGCGTTCCATAATCTTAGTGGGTCATTATCAGCTTTCTGAATAGCAACTAGCTTATCATCAGCATAAAGAGCCACTTCTGTAGCATTACTGTAAATATGAATTTTCCGGTTCTTATAAACAGACTCATCTGCAATATGAATGTATGGAGTCGCTGTCAACTCTGATTTGTACCAATAGTAAGCAGGACGAGGAATTCTATAAGCTGTTTGCAAGCCATATTCAGTAATAAAATCGTAGGTTTCGGGTTTGGGCTGTAAGCGGTTGTAATCTGCTCCTACCCAAAGCAATGCTCCAATATTATTTTTACGCTTTTTATACCTCGATATGTGATGTTGCTGAGCGAGACCATTGTGAGAATATCCATGCTCCATTACCATACAAAAATCGCCTTCCGGAAAATCCGTTCTGCGGTAATCCATCGTTGCATAAATATCCGTTACTCCTGCATTCTTTATGCCATTCCATGGTGCTGAAGCACTTGCAGTTAAACGAAAAGGATCTTCTTCCTTAGCTGCATTATTTAATTGCGGAACAGGTCCACGGTGATTAATACCAGCTCCCCAAATTATTATAGAAGGATGATTTCTATGATTGCGCACCATAATGCGAAGCGATTGCTCCAACTTGTCCATCCACTCTCCTTCTTTCCACCTAATCCAAGTAGAAGGCTCTTCGTAAAGTAAGATCCCTAACTCATCGCAAGCTTCGATAAAAGAATTATCCTGAGGATAATGAGACAAACGAATCGCATTTATTCCGGCTTGCTTATAGCGAAGTGCGGCTTCGTAATGCATGGAATTAGGCACAGCATCGCCAATATGAGGATAAGACTGATGACGATTTACCCCAGTCATAAAAAATGGCTTTCCATTCAAGAGCAAACCCTCACCATCAACCAATTCTACAGATCGGAATCCAAATTTATTTTCCACAAAATCAACCGCTTTATTATCCATATAAATGACTGATACCACTCGATATAAATAGGGATCATCAGTCGACCACAGACGGTAATTGTCTACAATCTCGGATGTTTGACGGAATGTTTTACTCTGTCCTGCTTTAAGCTTAGAGTTTGAGTTAAGCTTTTTAACTAAATATCCATCAGCATCTAATAGCATGGTTTCAATTCTACAATCTACCTGCTTATCGTATTCATTAACAACTGTTGTTTTTACAGATACGGTTCCGTTATTTTTTTTAACGCCAGGCGTTGTGATATGCACACCAGCATCAAATGCTTCCCAATTATAATTTACATGAAGCTTGTTGGTCTTCACCAAATAAACATCCCGGTAAATTCCTCCCCACTTTAAATAGTCTGTTTCGTATGGATCAGGAGAAATAGTAGGATTAAAACTGTGGTCAGCCAAAATGGCAATGGTATTTTCTTTTCCTGAATTTACAAAATCTGTAATATCAAAATGGTGAGGCACATATCCATTTACCTCAAATCGTCCAACAAATTTTCCGTTTACATATAAGTCTGTTGCACTATGAACTCCTTCAAACTCGATAAAAGCTTTTTCATCTTTTTGAATAGTGATCATTAACTTTTTTCGATACCAGTTAAAATCACGCAAGTAATTTTTCTGCTCCCAACGATCACTAACACTATCCAACCAAATAGATACTGGATCGGGGTTGTGAGGTAAACAAACCTCTTCCCATTTACTATCATCAAAATCTGTAGCAGTAGGTTTTTCTAATTTGGACATTTTGGAGAACTTCCAATCGAGGTTGATGTTTTGTTTTGTTCGGTTCTTTTTTGGATAAGCCTCAAGAGAGTTAGCCATGGATAATGTTCCAAAGGCCAATAATAAACCTATAAGTAAAACTTTAATTTTCATATGATTATTATTTTATATTTTTGCCATATGGAACTTACCATATAATCATCTCCCTGTGTGTATAAAGCTTTATACATGGACTTTTCATATGATTATTATTTGTTTTCTAGTTGCCATATGGAACTTACCATGTTGGGATAATAATTTCCCTTTATGTCAAAATTGCTTTGTCATGGACGTTTCATGATGAGATTTTTACTGGGTTGCTATTGCTTACTACAAGAATACAGAGAATGTATCATCAAAAGGGAAACATATTCCTATTATTTTGTTCCGAAACGGCAACTGCAACGGTCACTTAACGGTTAATTTTAATACTTTAATATACTGATATCCATCAGTATAAGCAATTTTAAAATGAAATGTGCAGATTAAAGAAAAATCGTGCTATTTTTGTAAAGTATGATCAATAAAAACGAAGAGAAATCCATTAAAGAAGCTTTAGATCGCATCTGTTCGCACAAGTTGTTTGTAAACTCATCTACAAATATCAACCTCCTAAAATACCTTGTTGAAAAGGCTATTGCGCAGGAAGAAATCAATGAGATAACAATTGGCAGTGAACTTTATGGAATTGATTATTCGGAAAATAAAAATAACAGCACCGTACGCTCCTATCTGTACAAACTTCGTAACAAGCTGGCTGATTACTATAAAGAAGCAGGAACAAATGAATCTTTACTATTCAATATTAGCAAGGGACAATGCAACCTCAATTTTTTATCGCCTACAGAATATTATAAATCACAAGGAGAAAAGAGTGAATCGCTTAGCATACCGATAAAGTATCTTAAAATTTCAGCTGGAGTGTTATTGCTATCAATGCTGAGCTTTTTGCTGGTGAAAACAATTGTCGATAAACCCAATTTTATTTGGGAAGCTTATTTTGATACCAATTCTGAAAACTTATTAATTGTTTCGGATCAATTTGTAGTCGGAGAAAAATTCCCAGATGGTAAGGAACGTGCCGTTTTGTATAGCGAAGTTAAAAACAACAGCGATTTTATTAACTACAGCCAAAAACATCCCGAAAAAAGCTTACATCTTACAGATTATACCGTGATGTCGAAAATGGCTCCCTACACGGTTAATGTATTGAGCAATTGGTTTGCAACAAATAAGAGTCGTTTTCATCTTAAATTGGAAAGCAAACTAAACTACGATGATGCAAGAACTCATAACACCCTATTTGTAGGACAGTATAAAACCATGAACTTATCGCAATCCTTATTTTTAAAGGACAGCAAAGTATTTTCAACTTTTGGTGATGGTTTTAAATACCATAATGGCGATACCGAAAAAGTTTACAACACCCGCTTTGGCGGAATTCAGAAAGTAGAATATGCTATGGTTTCCTACTATCCGCTTGGCGATGGCAAAAATGCATTGTATTTCGTCTCGAACAATGATATTGGAGTAATGGCTACAGTACGTAATTTTACCGATAAGAAATGGTTGAATGAGTTTTCATCGCAACTACCAAAAGAAGCTAAATATTTTAATGCTTTGTTTGAGGTAAGCGGTTTGCAACGAACTGATATCAGTTGTAAATTGGTGGAACTGGAGGTATTAAAATAAATGGTTCTTTGGTGAATACAGATGTATTCAATAGACTGTTTTTCAAAATTATTGATCAAGGCAGATGCCTTTGTTGCAATACACTACGTTTAATTTTATCGCTATTCTCTTTTACTTCAGCAAAAACGAAACGTTTTCGTTAACTGCAACAATAATGTTAGTACTAAGTTTCAACTCGCAACAACTCCATGCCTATATTCAACACCGAAAAGAATTCTCTTGAGATATAATTATATTAGGTGTTGATTTCCCCGAACAGGAATTTATTCCTATTCGGGGATCAACATACCGCTTCAAGCTAATCATCTACTTCAACAGATGAATATATCCGTTGAAGCAAGTTTTTTTTATTCTGATAATTGATTATAAAACCACCTTTTCGCCATAAAACTTAGTAACAATCAACTTTTCGCCTTCATAAACCGAAAAGGTTTTTTGATTTAATTTCACTCCGAACATTCTGCCTTTATAAGGGATATCTTTAAGGATTGCCTCACCAATATCTTCGTGATTAAATGGCTTAATAGTTAATTTATCTTCATCCATTTTCACACCGAAAGTTCCAAAAACAATTGCTTCCAGACCTGCTCCGGCCGCAATTTGTAATGGCATGGAAGAGCGATCTTGTTCCGGCGCATCAATACGTGGATTTTGTGGCAGATAAGGAAAGTGATCAACATATCGTATGTTTCGTTTCAATACATCCCAACCTTTACCAGCAAAACCTTTTTGATATAGATTACGGGCAATACGACCTGGCATTCCTGCATATTGTCCGCCACCTCCCCAATCGGAGTCAATTAAATCCCAATGAACCGTGTCGCGACGTGCTATTGAATACACTCCGTATTTTCCTAAGAATTCTCCTTCCTGCAAATGACTCACCAAGCGAAATGCTTGATAATCGGGAAGATAATCCGTCCCCAGCAGGTCAAATAAATGGTAGGTCCAAATAGTCCCTTTTGTTCCATCAGGATAATAGTTATCGAACCATCCTAACTCCTCATTCCACATGTATTTATCAACCAATCCTTCTAGCTTTTCAGCATCCTTGAAATATGTTTTCTGCAATTTGCTTTCGTCTTTCTTTTTTGCCCAATCAGCCATGGTGTATAACAAATCGATTGTCAAAGTATTGGTAATTGGTACCGCATGGTTATATCCATCGGTGCGAATCTCAATAATTTTCTCTGTATTGTATCCTACATCAATTAAACCAAGTTTATCGGTATAATTGGTTTGCAATTCGGTTACCCAACGTTGCATCCATTCCCAAACAGAAACACCCGCTGCTTTTTCATCAAAAATCGAATAATCACCTGTATGACGGATATATGCTTCGATCATTATTTGAAGTGCAAAAGGTTCTTGAATGTATAGAATATCCCAATGTGCACCATTCCAACCAACGTAAGTTCTTTTTAACTGTACTTGTTCAAAATCAGTTAAAATTGCTCCTTTTAAACTTTCTGGATCCAACATGGCAAGAACATCTGAGGTATAAGAATTATCCCAACTAATGGTATAAGGCCAAGTTCCAACTGCCCAAAATACATCGGTGATATAATTTGGATTTTCGTATCGGCTCATTAAAACCGACAACATGCAACGGTAGTAATACTCTTCGAGTTGTTTATTAGTACTGGTAAATTTAGGTAGCTTATTGTATGCCCAGGCCAACATATCACGTGTCTTCGTAGCCGCCTTATCCATACGCTCCTTAATATCTGACTGCGAAATGGCAGGAGCTCCAATCTGAGGTTCGTAAAATTTTACCACAAAATAATAAGTTTCCGATTTTCCGGGAGCAATATCAATCTCAAAACCTTTGTCACTTGTTTCTTTTATTGAAGAAGATACTCGAGCATGTACCATTTCACTTCCAAAAGTAAAAGCATCTATATTTTTAGCTTTCGTATCACCAACTTTAAAGTGACATTCCATAATTTCAGCCACCTGATTTGGAATAATCGTCATCTCTAAATCCTCTTTATTTCGATTGGTCAATCTAAGCTTAATAAAAACCTCATCGTCATCATAAGATACATTGGTCCAGCTTTTTGCCGAAAAACTTGCTAACTTATTATTGTATTCTTTATGGAAGGTTGCAGTTCTAACATATTGATTAGGTTGCCAGTTTTCATCCTGTGTCACCATTATTGATGGAGAGTTAGGGCGAAAATTCGAACCTAAAGGATCATAACTTTTTCCATCATCAATCCACGATTTCCACTTTGTTGGAACATCATCTTCGATTAATCGTTGCGTACCTTTATCGAAGAAATTTAAATTAAATTCGTAACGAGGTGCACCAATAGGCAAAAACCAAACATTGGTAAATTGCGTTAAACTGTACTGCCTTGGCGATACAAATCCACGATGATTAAACAAAATAACTTGTTCATCATCGAAGGTCATATCCTCCCTGTTCATTGCATAATACTCCGGATCTGCAGGCGTAAACTCTCTCTGTGCAGACAGTTGCTGACTAAAGCATAATATAGCTAACAGAAACAATAAATGTAAATTTCTCTTCCTCATTCTATTTAAATTATTTCAATTAATAAAGATTTCAAATATTTTCAACCTAATTATTTCGTTTAAAGTATAAGTTTGAAAACAAGCTTTTATTATTTTCTACTTGATTAAAATTTCATCGACAAATAGCCATGCTTCGGCTCCAGAGAAGTTATGCCACACTGGGTTGTAACCAATGTTTTTGGCAAACACTTTTATATACCGGCATTTTGTTTTTGGAAAAGCAAGCATCAAATCATCTTTTTTCGAAATCAGGCGTTGCCACTCTTTAATTGTTTCCAAACGCCCAACTCTTTGAAAATTTTTCCCATCTTCTGAAGTAGCAACTTCAATATAATTAGGAAAGAAAACCCAGTTTCCAACGTTTTGCAAACAACCAACAGCAACCGATTCTATCTCTTTCAGTTCTTTCATGTCGATGATAATATCCATATCATTAACCTTAAATCCCTGCCAGCGGTGTCCTAAACTTTCCTCTCCACGGTAGTAATCGATTAATGTAAGGTCGCCAGCTCCTTGCCATTTATCATTATATTTCGAGTTGTAAACAACTTTATAATCTTTCACCTTCTGAAATTCCTGTGCAATAACTCCCACACCTTTGTCATTCTGCGGCAAAAACAAGGAAGCTGTTAGTAGCAAATCATCACTTATTATTATAGGTTTAGTATATAATACCGAACTTTTTATAGGCAGCGTACCGTCGGTAGTATACCTGATTTCCCAATCGTTATTGTTTGGATTATGAATTGCGGCTTCGGTATTTTCCCGGAACGATGTTGTGCCCGAAATTCGCAAATAACCAATCCCTGCGGTTGTGCTTGTTTCATTTGAGAATTCACCTATTTGACCAGCATCATCCTTTGCTGCAACTTTGTAATAATACGTTTCAAATGGCTGTAAGTCTTCATCGACATAAAGTTGGCGGTTATAAGCCTTTAATGGGCGGGTAACCTCGGCAAAACCATGAGGTGTTACATGTTTTATCTCCTGTGTAACATCCATTTCGGCAATTATATCCGACGGCTTTGGAGTAAATTCCTTTTCTGTGCTTCGGTAAATTACATATTTAGAAACATCTTCCTCAATATTGGTATAAAAATATAGACCAACATAGTTGTGGTTGGTGATAGAACTTACCAAGGTAGAAACCAAACCTTGCACTGCATTGGGTTTTAGGTTTTGCTCTCCCGATATTTTCGTTTTCACCGCAATTTCATCCGAAACTGTTCCATTTCTATTGCCAACTCCAATGGCTTGAATTTTATAATAATATTTTGTTTCGGGTTGAATATTATTGCTTTGCCAACCTTTTACATTTAGTACCGGAACATCGATAAATTCCAACAAATCGGTATTGCCAATATATGTTTTTGTTGATGGTTCAAAATCAGATTTTGTACTCCTGTAAATCTTATAATAAGCAATTAAACTTCTTTCTCCTGCTGTTAAATCCCAATTCAACTTCACCATTCTGTCGGCAACGGCATTGGCTTTTAGCTGTTTAATTACAGGAAGTTGCTGTTTTGCAGGCACAACTCGTATCGTACGCAAGCCAAAAGCCGGGATTATAAACTTAAAGCTGTTTTCTCCCAAAATATCCAAGGGATAATCACGATCAACTTCAACCAGATTTGTAAGGTTAGCTCTCTGAATTTTCTCAATAAAATTAGCTTTTACCGTTACGATTTGTTCTTTGCCGCTTTGCTCAACAAAACGCATAATATAACCTTCGCCGTTGGCTTCGGCAGGCTTTATGGTCGAACAAAGAATGTCCTCCGAATCCAACTCAATAAAAGCCATTGAGTTTGCTGGTAAAGTTCCATTCTTCTTCTCATTAACAATTATTGCTGTTAACGGATTGGCAAAATCGCGCCCAAACTGATAAGCCTTTCCGCCTTCCCAATTTCTAGCATGACTCCTTACCGACCATCGAAATTTCTTTGGCCCGGGTTGAGATTGCCTAACGTTGGTGAAAAACATATTATTCAAAAGATACAAGTAAAAATGGCTATCATCAGCCTTTTTCATGATATGCTCATAATCGTCGCCTGTACTCCAATAGGCAGGGCGGGGTTTTCCATATTCAATCAAATTTGGTTCTATAGTTGCCAAGGTAATTCCCCATTCATCATTCGAAATATCGGAGAAATTCTGAATGCCATAATAATCGGTTGACGAACCTTCAAACTGGTCTTCAACAGGCTCCATAACTCCACCAGCCAGCTCATGCTGAATAGTAAAATTCGGAATATCGAAAGGCAAACAATAAAACAAACCTTCTTTCCCAATTGCTGAATAATTTCTGTAATCCTGTAAAGTTCTGCCCGAATCATCTTTATCAAAAGTTACTTCAAAATCAATTCGATTGCAGTTTTTGTAAATCGTTACTTTCTGCACAATATTTTGAGCTCCTGTGGCTTTCACTTCAGAAATTACCACGGTTGCCAACGGTCCCTCCTGCAATTTAAAAGAAGCACTTTCTGGCTGGTATTTTTTAATGCTGTCGTTATACGAATTTGTCTCGAAACGCTCGTAGTAATATTCATTCAGTTTAAATCGTGCCTCTTGGTCAACCAACTCTCGATTCAATTTCTTATCGAATAAACTTTTAATCCCACCTGATTTTGAATCGAATTCCAACACATAATAGTCGTTCTCTATTTTTGGGTTCTGAACAGTTTTAAAATCGGAAAAAGCTTTATTTTTTGAAAATTCCAAAGCATAGGTTTTGTATCCCATCGACGGAACCTCTGTTGAATAAAACACAACTTTCTGTTCGCTTACATACTGAAACGAAATTTTATTACCTGTTGAATTATCAAGAATTGTTTTTAAACCTTTGCCCTTTGGAATTTCAACATAAACCACATCAGAACGCTTGCGAACCAAAGAGTTTCTAAGTACCAATGTATTTTTAGTATGAGTAGTAATCTGGCTTTCGAGTTGCTTATTTGCGATAGCTTCAACCTTATTTGTAAATTGTTCACTTTCGCGTACCAAATCACGGTGCATTTCCTGTTCTAATTCATAATAAGTGGCATTTGCAGCTGTCGGGTCATCTAACGACGGTGGCACATAAATTGGCCCTTCAGCATAGGCGCCGTTGGTATGTTCACCCCACATTAATAGACTAAAATATGCCTGATAAATATCGAGCCATGGATATGTTTTTGCTGTTACTGCTGAAGCTATGGTTGCCCACTTTTCTGTAGCAGGTAATTTCGACTGCAATCTTCGAGCTTTGTTGGCATATTCCACATCAGTTAAATCTTCATCAGCCCATGCATTGGGAGCATCTTCGGTATA
This sequence comes from Labilibaculum filiforme, assembly GCF_002843315.1. Classification (GTDB taxonomy): domain Bacteria; phylum Bacteroidota; class Bacteroidia; order Bacteroidales; family Marinifilaceae; genus Labilibaculum; species Labilibaculum filiforme. The sequence goes on from NZ_MVDD01000002.1 coordinate 336,316, forward strand.
AATTTTAAACGATTCTTTATCTTGTTGACTGCTTAAATCATCGAAATACATGTCGAATGTTCCCGACACCAAAACAGGATTGGAATATTCTTCATTCCACTTTTTAATGCCCTCTACGTTTTCAAATAAAGGCATTCCAAAATCTGTACTGGCCTCAGCCAACAGGCATGAATAAGGATAGTTTGTATGCGCTTCGTAACGCCCACAAAGTGCAGCAACTTCAGGAACATTGTATTTCACCAAACGATCTGGCGAATAATAATGCCATACTTTGTAAAGCGTCATTTTCGAATCTTTATCGGGCGATTGCCAATAAAAAGCCATATCATCCTCAGCCTTATCAAATGCTTTTACTGTAGAATTACGACCAAACATGGAGTAAGGAATATCAGACTCTTTGCTGTATAGTGCTAAAGCCCTTGTGAATCCTACAACATCATCATTAAGAGCAGTTTTGGATGGCTCGGTATTAAACCAATCGCAGACATAGCGGTTAGGCGTGTAAAACTGGCGCGCCATGGCTTCGTAGCCCAAATGTTCGGTAGTAACCGAATTATGCACACCTCCTAAAGATATTTGACCTTTTTCAATTCGTTCAAATAACTCTGTTAAAACATCTTCCGGTTGTTTCGATAGGTACTGAATCATGGGTTCACTTGTCTCCACGGTCCAGTGAAACTGACTTTCCTTTGGCCAACTGTCTGTTTTTCGGGCAAATTCCATAGCCATTTCAATTCCCATTTCGCGTACATCGCGACGCATCATGTGGTAATAATCGGCATAACCCAAATCGTGATGTGAAACCTGCACATCGTATATTTTCCAGATTTTTGGTGGCGAGAATTGCACCATTTTTTCGAACAATACTGCTTCTTTTTCTACTATCCGAACCTGAACATTTGTCCGCTCTTTAAGTACAGGAAACTCAAAAGTAACCGTATGATGCTTCTCTTCCAGATTTGTAAAATGATGATTTACCGTTCCTTCGGGAAATTGCAATTCAACCTCTATCGAATTAATCGATCGATCGGCTATTTCAATTATCCCCATTTGAAGGGGATTTCCATTGTTTCGCTTTACAACAGAACTTGAAAAAACTTTTACGGTTTCTTCTTTGGGCTCACTTGCTTGCCCTTTACTTGAAAGAAAAAAACAAAAAGCTATTATAAAAACTTGAACTGTCCTAGTATTCATAATTAGTAATTATTAAGTACCCTTTCTAAACATACAAACTAACACTATATTAAGTAACTCATTATATATCCGATCATTGCGACATGCATTAACAATCAAAAATATTTATATTTTATTTTGTTTTTAAAAGAATAAATTTTGCTTCCCAATGCTCAATTAATAAAGGAGAAGTTAATTGTTGCAATTCTTCACCGATTGAATTTACTTCAAACACCGATTTTACATTCGAATTTTGTAGTAGTTTGGTAATGTCTAAAATAGCATGATCTCCCTCTGTCTCACGCAAGTGCAATAATATTCCATCACCATCAGGAGTTGGTCGGGAACTAACCAATAAGAGGTTGTTAACCGTATTTAAATCAAGAAATGATTTTGCTTCTTGCTCAGCTACGGAGTTAAATTTCCCTGCATTTGTTCGCGTAATCAGTGGTACTCTATTCCCCCAACCAAACTTTGTTGCGAAAGAATTTGAATTATCGGAAGACGAAGTGATTTGGTATTTCCAATTTAATTCTCCAGACTGACTGGCTTTAAAGTTGGTCGTCCAATAATTGTTTAGTACCCAAGAATAAATATGTCCGTTGCCAGGTTGCTTTTTATAATAATAACGACCTGTGTTAATATCGCCAAACTGAACCAGTGGAATATCATTACTGCTAAATACAATTTGAGAATTATTTGATTTTACTGTTGCAAAGTTTTGTATGGTATTCCAATCTGAAGCGGATCCACCCAATTGATTTTTCCCTGGCTGAACAACTCCACCCTGAACTTCAAATGCTAATTGGCCATCATTATCATTCGTAAATGGAAAAGCTATATACAAACCTTCAGGATCTGTAATAGACAGCTTTCTCATATTATACAACAACTCTATCTCTTTCTTATAGTTATACAATCGAATTTCAATATTTACACCTGAAGCATCTGCACAGTCTGGAATTTGTGCCTTGCATTTGATACTGTTCCAAATTTCACCATTCTTCCTCTCAACTATTTTAAAATCAGAAAACTGTATCGTTTCCTTTTTTATAGGTTTATAGACTGTATCTCGAAGCGCATTGGTTAGCCTTTCCAAATCCTCTCTATTTTCAAGCAATTCATAAATAAAACTTCCTAATTTATAAGTGCTTGCATCATCTATTAACTCTCTGTTTAGTTCTTTATCGAAAATGCTGGCTAAACCATTATTATTTTCATCAATTTCTATTTTATAGTAATCATTTTCAATAGTGTTAGAAATTGGCATATCAGTAGATTTACGTATATTGGGTTTGTCAGAAACATCAATTTTATAGGTAGCATATCCCATTGCAGGAACGTCTTTCACCCATAATGCCCAATAACTTCCTTCCCCTCGGCTCTTAATAATTTGAGCGGGAATTCTATTACCGCTCTCATCTACAATACGATACGATTTGTCAAGTGGTAAAATATCATGATCGATAAATGCTTCTGCTACACCAGATCGATTCCAATTTAAAGTATTAAAAACAGTAACAGATGGCTCTTTAGGTATTTTAACGTATGGTTGAACTAAACCGATCGCTTTTTCTCTAAGTAAATTTGCCTGTTGATTAGCCATCCATACATAGGAAGATTTTTGACTCCACTGATCTTTAGAATTTTTACAATCAGGATCAGATATACTTTCCGATGCACCAAAAGTATGTTCACTGTATAACAAAAGATTGTCATAACAGTTTCTAATTTCATCATGAATCTGTTTGGGTATAGCACCTCCAGAAGCTTGAGTCATAGAAAACAGTCCCATTGTTGCTAACATTTGCGAGTAGGTTATTCTCGATACTTTAGTTTCCTTCATTGCAGAACCAAAACCATCTGTCCACCAATCAGGCCAAGCTTCTCGCTTCGTTTCAATTTCACCAGAATGATTCTCATCAACATACGCCATAAGTTCACTTGCCAACGACAATTTAAGTTTTGGCCATTCATATTTTTCGTTCCATTCTTTTACAATATCACAAGCTTTAGTGGATGGTGGCGAATTATCGGTAGTATATCCTGAAAATTGAAAAGCTACTCGATCCATAGGATATTCTTTGGATTCTAATTTAGCAAGGTATTTTGATAAGTTATTTCTAAATACATCTATTCTACCTGCAGTAAGACTAAGTGCATTACCATGCATATAATGCTCGCTTCTGTATGCTAAAAGACGCTTACCTGAAGGTGATTCCCACCAAAATGAGGTCGGTTTATCAAAAGGCAATCGGGCTCGATGCGCATGCACACCCATTGAAACATATTTTACTCCTGTATTTTGATACATATCGGCCATACACCAACCAATACCATTCACATCATTTTGCATAGCTGTGGTTACATCTATGCCCAACTCTTTAAATTTTTTCAAACTTGCCAATTGAATTGCTAAGGCTGTTTCATCTACAATTTCAGCAAAATTTAAAAACATTCCTGCTACCTCAATTCGCCCCTCTTTAATCCTTTTTATCAAACGATCAACCTGCTGTTTTGGGCGACTATTTATGTATTCTCGAACTGTCCAGGTTACTTCGCATGTCCAACGAAACTGAGATTCTTTTGGGAAATGATCTGTCTGGTCACAAAAATCCAAAGCGTCATCGATATACCTTAAATGCTCTGCTAATATTTCAGATTGTTGTCTGGTATAACCAATATCGGTATGAGAGTGTTGAACCAGATAAACCGTCCATTCTTTAACCGGCTTCAACTCTATCACCTTCTCCTGCACGATTTTCCCTGTTTCAATTTTTGTATTAACTGTTGTGGCTTTATTTACTTTTGGAACCAGAAAATCAATCTCATTTAAGCCTGTTTTTAGCATAACTTGTTTCGAATCGTTATCAACAGAAATTGTTACATTTTCAGGTTGAGCCAGATGAACACAATTAAAGCGTACCATATTGTAAAGCTTTCCATTTTCCTTTTTCACGGTATTTAGTTGCTCGGTTGAAAAATCACTTGCAAGAGAACGTTTAAAGGTCATGTACCAAGCGGTGCTATTGTTATTCACACCGTCTACTTTTATTTTAATAGGCTTACCGGGAATTACCATTTTAGTTGGCAAAGTAAGCACGGCATATCCCATTTGATCTTGATTGCTATCAATCATCGACTGATAAAAATTTAATTCTACACCCTTTTCGCCTATTACCTTCCAATTCTTATGAATATTAGAGATTGGATTCGAAAATGTAAGTAAAACCTGATCATTAACAAAAAGCTCAAAATTCTGTGGTTGAGTGCTTACATCTATTCCATACAACCAAATAAAAGATATCGTTTTCTCCTTGTAAGATTCAGGAATTACAGCCGTTTCCCACTCCATAAAACCAACCTCCTTATTCGCTCTTGTTAAGTAGCATTGGTCGTTGTATAAATAAGGTGAAGGATAAGCAAAATCTACTCCTGCTACCTCTTTATCGTATCCAGGTAGGTATTCATTTTGCGAAAATGAATAATTACTGAAACTCACTAATAATATCGTTAAAGCCCAATACATCAAGTATTTCATATGATTATAATTTTAAGTTTTTGCCATATGGAACTTACCATGTTGGGATAATCATTTCCCTGTGTGTCAAAACACCCTTGTCATGGACGTTTCATATGATTATAATTTTAAGTTTTTGCCATATGGAACTTACCATGCTGGGATAATCATCTCCCTGTGTGTAAAAACACCCTTGTCATGGACGTTTCATATGATTATAATTTTAAGTTTTTGCCATATGGAACTTACCATGCTGGGATAATCATCTCCCTGTGTGTAAAAACACCCTTGTCATGGACGTTTCATATGATTATAATTTTAAGTTTTTGCCATATGGAACTTACCATGCTGGGATAATCATCTCCCTGTGTGTCAAAATCGCTTTGGCATGGACGTTTCATATTCCTATTTTTATTAAATTACCGTTTAAAACAACACAAACCATCCAATTAAATTCCTCTTATAAACGCACTCTTTATAGCTACTCTCCAATTAAATATAAATTGAATTCTATTTCCTCATTAAATTGCTAAATCGGTTTAGTAAAATATAAAAAAAATTATTTTGCACCACATGATTTTCTTACTACTAATTCAGTCTTTAAACGAAGCTGTTCATAGCTAAAATTTGTTTCTTTCATATTCCTTAATAATATATCCACCGCCTTATCTCCCATTTCGTTAATAGGCAGGTTTACTGCAGTTATAGCTGGTTCGAAAAGATCAAAATCCTTTTGTTCCCCATAACTCACAATAGCCACATCATCGGGCACCCGAATATTTAATTCTTTTAATTGTCTCAATCCCTCGGAAGCTAAAAAATGCGTTGCAAATACGATAGCTTCAATATTACAGGGCTTTTTAAGCATTTCCCGAATAACATTTTGCATATCCGCCTCATCGTTATTATAATCCATTTCATGAACAAAACCATTTTCAACAGGAAGAGCATGTTCTTTCATTGTTTGCAAATAACTATCTAAACGCTCCCGGATTGTTCCTAAATTCATCGATAAGGTAACAAAACCTATCCGTTTACGGCCCGCTTGTATTAACTGATTTACTGCTGATGAAACTCCTCCCACATTATCAAACCCCACGTAATTGGTTTCAATTTCAGGATATAACCTATCTATAAGCACAAAGGGGAAATTATTTTGTTTCAACTTTAGAATGTCCGAAGTATTTTTCTGGCAGGAAGCTATTATTAAACCATCCACCTGTCGATCGAGCATGGATTGTATTTTTTTCGATTCTTTTTCTATATTTTCGCCTGTACTACTAAAAATAACATCGTAGCCCGCTTGTTCGGCTTGTTTTTCAATTCTTCTCGCAATTCTCGAAAAAAATACATCTGAAATATTAGGAACAACCAATCCAATAATTTCACTTTTCCCTTTTTGTAATCCTTTCGCAAAAGAGTTCGGTCTGTAATTTTGCTCCTGAGCATATTCAACAATTCTTTTCTGAGTGGTCTTACTAATTCGTTTTTCGTCCCCTTTTCCGTTTAAGGTAAGCGACACTGCAGAAACAGAAACGTTTAAGTGCTGGGCAATATCTTTTATGGATACTTTCTTCATAGTTGTAAACAATTTCCTTTATTTGTTTTGCTTTCTATTCCTGCTTTTGAATCCTGCTAAAACGTTTTAGCATAAAAGCTATAAAAAAAACTAAAACTCACCCATAGGCTAAAACGTTTTAGCTAACTCGTGCAATGTATTAATTTTTAATAAAACTGACAAATTTCTTAGTGTTTTTTCCTTTTCAAACCAATATGCCAAGTTGATTTATCAAAAAAAAGGAATAACATTTCAATCCAAAAAAAACTAGTTGTACAGTAAATCATCTAAAAAACTGACTGCATAAAAGCAACTATCTAAATAGCCAAGTAATCATGATCAATCAGTTGATCCAATAGGTGGTCAAGTTTGTTTAATTGATGTACTAACTGAAAAAATAGCGATAAAATTTACCGAAGAAAAACTGAAAGCACATCATTAGTTCTGTTATTCGGAAAATGATACCTATCGAATAAAAAATACAAAAAAAGCAGCCCTTACGAATAAGGAGCTGCTTTTTAAAATATAAACCAACATTATGAAAAAAAAACTCTTTATGCTGAAGGAATTCCTCCCATGCCAAATACCATTGCAAGCAATGCTACGGTTTCAATAATACCCATAGCGGCAATATACATTCCTGATCCTTGCTTATCGTCAACTGCAAGATTTGCGCAAGCGGCTGCACCAACTTTACCCTGCATAACTGCAGATGTTGCGATGGCAATACCTACAAAAAATGCCCAAATCATTTGATTCATATAACTATCGGGGTTTAAGTTTGCTCCAATCATCGAATTCATAAAAATCATTCCATAAATTACCTGACTTAAAGGCATACCTACCATAGCCAATGCTAATGCCGGCAGTTTTTTCTTATCTTTTATGGACTGTTTCCACAAACCTAATGCGCCCATTCCGGCAATTCCTGTTCCTATTGCAGATCCTACACCAGCTATTCCTAATGCAATAGCATGTCCTCCAAAACCTGTTACAACTGTTGATAACATCATTATTTAAATTTTAAAAGTTTACTTATTTTTTCAATTTGAAAGGGGTATACTCGTTACCCGAAAACTCTACTGATGCATGACCTGCATACTCGAGCATATTTAAACGAACACCGTGAACAAGCACAGCCATTGCTGCAAGAATCATGTTCAAACCATGTCCGAGAATTAATATAATTGCGGCTCCAATACCTGATGCAAGTGTAGTTACACCATCGCCAAGTGCCATTTGATTAAAACTTGCAGCCATTAACACTGTTGATAAACCAACTGCGTAAAGGCGGATGTACGATATAATATCAGAAAAACCATTGATAATACTTAGCGGTAAACTGGCTAAGGAAGAAAGCATTCCTTTTGCAAAATTGGTTCCCGGATTGGAAAATAAAGCAATCAATAATGCCCCGCCAACAAAAAGCCAAATCATTATTCCTGGAGCAGTAATGCCCAATACCATTTGAGAAACAATGAGGTACAAACCCCAAATTATTGCTACCCAACCGATCTGAGCTATGGCTTTTACGCTGTTAATATATCTCCAAGCTATTTGCAAATGCCCTATGGTAAGATGAATCGCACCAATCAGAAACATTAATTTCTGAATAAAAAGGCTATCGCCTCCAAAACTAGCAAGTTGTTCTATTCTTAAACTTCGCAATATTGGTAATTCAGCAATTAATTCCGAACCAAAATACGTTCCAGTAAGCACACCCCATATCATAATGGAAAATGAAAGCGTGTAGAACAAACTATATTCAACTTTCTTTGCAAACTTTTGATGTCGATGTACCAGAAAAGTTATCAGCAAAAATACCAAACCATAACCTGCATCGCCCACAAGAACACCACTAAAAAAAGTGAAGAACAGCATAAATACCTTCGAAACATCCAACTCTTTATAACCAGGCACAAGTCCCATAAAATCCATAACAGGTTGAATGTTTTTTGCCCATCGAGATGTGCGAACAAGAGTAGGAACTTCGTCTATTTCTTCGGATGATGGCTCCTCAATAAGATAACCCCACCCATTTATTTCTGCCTCCTCAATAAATTTATCTTCGACATCTTCGGGAATAAATCCTCTCCAACAACCCACCTGATTATCGATACTTATACCTTCATATTGAATGTTGCGTACATCTAATCTCCTATTCCTTTCATCAAGAGCTTCTTTAAGTATGTTTTTTTGAAAGCTAAACAGCTTCAATAAATTCTGATTTTCTTTCTGTTTATTTTCAGTATCTCTCAATAGATCTTTTGCATCTTCAAGTTGTATCTGTGGCCATTCAACCTCCTGAAAATCCAATTTTTCATCCTCATCATCAGCAATTAAAAGCACTTGACGAAAATCATTTCTTTCTCCAATAACATAAATATCTTCACGCTCTGTAATGCTTTTTATTTCTTTATCATTAAGAAGATACAATCTCAAAAAGACATCTTTCTCTCTTAACTTTTCAATATCAGTAAGTGAAATATTCCCCCACTTGCTAAACCAGGCTAGGTCTATATTTACTCTTTGCGCAGTAGCTTCCAATTGTTTTTGATCATTATCAACACTCAAAACCCTCTCCAACAACTCAATTTCACCTCTTTCTACATTTGAATAATCCGGAATTGAAATCGATCCTGATTCTAAATCCTGCCCATTCTCATACAAATCAAGAATGGAAATTGCTTTCTGCAATTGCTTAATCCTTGCATCAACCCGCTCTATCGACTTATCTTTCGCGGGTTGAAAAGGGCTAACATGTAGCACCCCAAGTTGACCCAAAAGAGTCAAATTGGCATCCACATCAATTGCTGTATCTGACATGAATAAGGTCAATTTTTTCATTTTAGTAATCATACACTAACCTCCTGTAGTTTACTGGTTTTCACAACTTTTGCAGTAGCAATTGTTAAGCGTTCATCGTCCTGTAATTTTTGTCCAATTTTACGAATTGCTATTTTCGCATTAGGAATCAATCTGTTCTCAAAAAGCTTTATTCGAGCCCGAACATCCAACAGCTCCTCTTCCAGCAAATAAATCTGCTCTTTAAGGCATTCTATCTCGGCTAATAATTGCAATTGCTCCTGCATCAAAGAAATAGCATCATCAAGCCATAGAGGCGCATCATCACGAATTGGTATCAGCTTAAAATCAACACTTTCGAATTGTTTCACCCGAACACCAGCTACATCAACCGGCCTAGTAATTATCTCGTTCACCGAAATAAATTCATTCATATCCACCCACGAATCGCTCATTACTGCCACCCATGGTGTTGCTATTTTTCGATTCCTTTCAATCTGTTCCCGAATTTTTTCAATTCGTTCAGAAATGGTATTAACCGTTGCCATCAACGATTTTTCCATTGCCTCGAACAAGGGAAGCATTCGTTCCGAAACCTTCAGTACTTTTTTCTGACGAGCTCGTTCGGTTTTTGTGTATTTTATTTTTATACCTGCCATTCTTAGTCCTCCTCTTTTTTTGATGGATTAACAACAGAAGCCAATACCTGGGCACCTTTTTCCGTATTGAATGAATACAGTCGACTTAAAATTTGCAACTTCAATTTGTACACCATCACTTCAATTAATGTGAAGGTTTTACCCACTTCGATAGACTCCAATTCCTCCCACTGATACTGCATTATTTTCCGCTCGCGTTCTAAAGGGGTTCCTTGAATTTCTTTAGCTGATAATCGTTCCAATTTTGGCATACGATCTTGAGTCCTTGCTTTTCTGATTTCACAAATATCATCCTGAACTCCTTTCAACATTGCAACTATACTTTTCACTCCCACTTTCGAAGTCTCACCGCTTACTCCTTGAATATCAATCAATTCAAGATTATTAAATTGACTCGTAGAAAGTTGATTTTTAGCATCTTGATTGAACTCAAGAATTGAAATGGGTGGCACTTCACCAAAAGTTAAGGATGGCAAACTACTCATGAGGTATACCAGATTCGACATAGCTAGCTCTCCTTATTTTTAGTAATATTTTCAACCAAATCTTTATTCAATAAAGAAAAAAGAGCATCTTCCACATCCTTAGCACTCAATACAAAACTCACCCCTTGTTTTTCTGATGAATTAATCTCTATTTTTGTATCGCTAGTTGAAAGAGGCTTTAATTGAATCTGCTCCGAAAGAGATTGTTTCAGTAAAAAACCTTCCATATCGCTTAGCATTTCTGGAGAAACCTTTAGAGTTTTAGATCCTAAAATTGATTCACTTGTTACCCGAATAAGCTCTTGCAGATATTCTTTTTGAGTAAATAGATTTTCGCATTGCTTACCAAAAACTGATTTTAATGAATCAAGCATAGCAATTTTCGTTGCCTCAATAAGATCTCTGGAAGATTGACGAATGGCTATTTGAGCATTCTTCTCCATTTGAGTCGCATTTATCTTTGCCTCTTGAATAATTTGATTACTTTCCAATTTAGCCTTAATCAATAATTCTTCGACTTGTTTTTTACCAGCCTCAACTAATTTATATTTTTCCTCTTGTCCCGCTTTAATGCCATGCTCTTTAAGCTTTAAAACAATTCCCTCCAGATTTTCTTTAGTTTCTTTCATTTTCTTTATTTTTAATAGGCAACACTCCTCTTATTCTGCACCTTATAAATCCCAATACTTTTCAATCAATTTCTTACTCAAGCCAGTTTCTGTTGGCTCAAAATGTCTTTTTAAAATGTCCCAGCATCTATCCAAAGCAAGTTCTAACTCTATAGGTTCACCAAAAGGCTCTTCCATATTTGTGATAAAATCTTCCCGATAACTAAGAAGTTTCTGAGAAAAAGCATCGTTAGCAGCTCCTACTTCAGCAGCTTCGTAAGCTTTTTCTGCTTCAGCCAAAAGAGAGGCCATTGCAGTCATTATAGGACGATGATCGTCACGAGTTTTTCCATTCACTGCCTGTTTTAATCGTGAAAGCGAACGAGCCAATTTCAACTTACCATTTTCAAGAAACAACTGACCTTCCGTAATATATCCCGTATTATCAGGAACTGGATCTTCCAAAGATTCTAGAGTTGTTGCTCCAATAATTGTAATAGAACCAGCACCATCAATATCGGCCGCTACTTCGTAACGTTTAGCTAATTCGGAATACAAAGAACCTGGATAACCTTGCAGAGATGGAATCTGATCTTGATAGTTGGCAACATTTCGTAAAATATTCGACCAATTGGTCATATCAGTCAATAAAACCAGCACGTCTTTCCCCTGATCGGCAAATTCACGAGCAACACCCAATGCTACATCTGGCAACATTAATCCTTTAATCTGCGAATCACCAGCTAGGTGAGAAAACATTATGGTTTTATCGATATTTCCAGATTGCGAAAGCTGTTTTTTAAAATACTGGTACTCGTCGAATTTCAGACCTATTCCTGCAAAAATGATAATATCAGCCTGTGCACCTTGTGCAATCTGCGAAAGCAAACGATTATACGGTTCTGTTGGTCCTGCAAAAATTGGAATCTTCTGCGATTTTACGAGCGTATTAAATACATCAATCATTGGAATACCTGTCCACAAAGCTTGTTTAGGAACCAAACGAACAGTAGGATTTAAAGTATCCAAACGCGTTGAAACCTGCTTATCGAAAATTACTTCAGGACCTCCATCGGCTACTTTTCCAACTCCATCAAAACTTCGGCCCAACATATTGTAAGAAAATCCGGCTGTTAAAGGAACTTCATGCATACGAATTTTTGTTTGAGTACTTAAACCCTGAGTTCCATTAAACACCTGGAAACGAGTAGATTTTTCGGTAATATTAATGGCTTTTGCAAAAGAAAGGCTTTGCTTTGTATCTGCTTCGAGCAACTCTACTACATGATTTAAAGCCACTCCAGGATTTCCTTCTACTGAGATTAATGCTTTTCCAACTTCGCTTATTCTATTGATTTCTTTTCGGATCATAATACAACCTCCTCTTGCTTAATAAATTGTTCAATTTTATTTGAAAGACCATCTAGTTGCTCCTCATTTTGAGCACTACTGTTCCAATCTTTCCACCATTGGCGCAATTCATCAAATTTTGTTTTAACCACCGCTTTCAACTCCTCATCTTCCATCTCATTTTGAGAGAATTCAATCGGATTGTCAATCAATTTCTGAACTGCTATATTAATAAGTCCCAAACGCTCTGGCCGAGTACAAGCATCTATCTCGTGAAAAGCATCTTGTTGCATCACACAAAAATCGATGGTTTGTCCTTTTTGATACTGCACATATTTGTCAAGAGGCACTTTTTTCAAACCAATGGTACTAATGGTTTGATCTATCCCATTTGCTTCGTGAAGTGTTTGTAGAATTTTGTTTCGATCTGTATCAGAAATAAAACTATCGTAAACCGAATTGGTATAAACCAGTGGATCGATAGCCGGATATTTTTTTGCATCGGCACGATCTTGAGACAAGCCCCAAAAACCACCTGTAGCATCCATTGTAGACTGCGTAACAGGCTCTTGAAAATTACCTCCTGCTGGCGATACTGTTCCAATAAAAGTTAAAGATCCACCTGTTCCAGCATCAGCGCCAGCTCGTTGATACATTCCTTTAATTTGGTCGGGAATATCCATTGGAAAAGCCTCTGGTCCGGGAATATCTCCCTGACGACCACTACGCTCACGAAGTGCTTGAGCCCAACGCGAAGTAGAATCAGCCAAAAGAATTACATTGTATCCTTGATAACGATAGTATTCACCAACAGTTAATGCAATAAACACACTAGCTTCACGAGCCGCTACGGGCATAGAACTGGTGTTTCCGAAAATACACATTCGATTCATTAAAGATTCACCCGTTGAAGGATCTTCTAATTCAGCAAAATCTTTAAAAACCTCTACCGCTTCTCCGGCACGCTCACCACATGCGGCCATTATAATAATGTCGGCTAATGCATATTTACAAAGCGAATGTTGAAGTACAGTTTTACCTGCTCCAAATGGTCCTGGATTTCCTACTGTTCCGCCATACCCTACTGGTGCGAGCAAATCAATTACCCGAACACCAGTTGAAATGGTATCGCTTGGAATTGCTCTCTCTTTAAATGGAATTGGAGATTTTACTGGCTGATGAAACACCAATTTTAGTATGTGACTATTGTTCTGCTCATCGATTATCATTGCAACTTGCTGTGTAATATTCAATTCACACTTAGCCTCAATACTTTCAATCTTGCATTTACCAAAACTAAAAGGCACTAAAATTTTATGTTCTAATCTACCTTCTGGTACTGATCCGATTGCATCTCCACCCTTCACAATATCCCCAACTTTAAGCATTGGAGTAAAATTCCACAATTTCTCCTCATCTAGAGCTGGAGCCTTCATTCCAGGAACCAAGTAAGCATTTTGCTCACTTAATTTATAGAGAGGATTCTGCAACCCATCCCAAATACTTGTTAAAAGTCCAGGGCCAAGAAGTACAGAAAGTGGCTTTCCTTTAAACTCAACCAAATCGCCGATTTGCGCCCCAGTTAGATCTTCAAATACCTGCATTTCTACAATGCCTGTATTCTCTCCTGTTGATTCTGCTTCTATTTGAAGGACTTCAGCTTGTAACTGCTTACCCTCCACTGTGATTTCAGCAGTTTCACCCATAATCACATCCTGATAAAAACGTGCTTTTACCAATGAATCTTGGATGGAAATAAGTGTTCCTGTTCGCTTTTTACTACTACCCATAATTGACTTTTCCTCTCGTCTGAATGAACCCACTTGGTTCATTCGGTCTATTTTTATTAAAAAATTTATTGTATTACCTAAAGACTAATACCCAATAATGCTTATCGTTTTTCTTTCTTATTCTACTCGCAGTATCATTATCGCAGAGCCAATTAAAAAAAAGACCTTTTAACTCAGGATTACTAATTTTGTTAACGACTCTTGTAAACCGAAAAGTTCATTTTAGTTTACTTCGGCTAAAGTAGTAATAAAATCAAGCTCCTATTCATTTGTTATTTTTGTTTAAACTTAATTAGCAAATTTTAACCTTAGACAAATGAAATAAAATATGTTAGTATCAAATATTATTTTCATTGTAAATAAAAGGACAGGCCGGAAGATTCACTAATATGCTAACATATAGAATATTTAAGACATTAAACACAACTCCATTAACAAACTTTACCCCCACATAAAATTTATTCTAGTAAACTATTTTGTTGTCAAATTCTTTACCCTTAATTGAAGTCTTAAATCCTATAATTCAAAAATACAACCAACCTGTCCTAAGCGAACTAAATCAGGAAACTGATACTATGAAATCCTTAGTCAGGATTTACATTCTTAAGTCTCCAATTGCCTTATAATATTTAGCTTCGTTTGTTTTCACTGCTGTTTTGGCACTGATATAATCAGCATGAGATACTTGCCATTGCAATTGAGCATTTAACAATTCACGGGTAGTTGTCACCCCTTCCAACAAACGATTTGTTTCCAGTTTCAAATTTTCATCGGCTTGTTCCAGCGATGTTGTTGTGAAATTTAATTTCACCAACGACTCTTTCAAACGAAAAATAGCCTGTCTTATTTCCAAGGTGATTAATTCAGAACTTTCATCTAAATCGAGTTCGGCTTTTTGAATTGCCATTTTGTTTTGAACTTTTTTCAATTTTTTCTCACCCCAATGAAAAACAGGCATACTTAATGCCACACCTGCATTAAAAGTAAATTCATTTTCTTGTTTCGCGTAATGATTTGGATTCTGAGATGTATAGTTCGCAAAAGACACAATTTGTGGCTTATAATCTGCATTGACTAACTTTTTCTCAATTTTCGACATCTCTACCTGATTGTTCAAGAGTTTAATTTCAGGTCGATTACTCAAATGACTTTCGTTAAATGAAATGGAAGACAATTGTTCAGGAATATAAATTATTGAATCTTGAATTTGAATGGAAGACAAAATACCATTGCCAACACTCTGATTCAAACTCATTTTTGCTAACTCCAAATTGTTTGAAATTTCAATCAAGGATAATTTAGAATTGTTTAACTCTACCTGAGTTTTTAAAACTTCATTTTTTGTTACAATACCCGTTTCATATCTATCACGAACCTCTTTTAGAACATCTGTTAAAAGCTCAATTGATTTTTCAACAACTCCCTTTTGCTCTTGTAAGGATACCACAACCCAATATTCCGTCTCTACATTCAACAACAAATCTGCTTGCGATAAATCTACATTATCTTCGGCCATTTCCAAAGCTAGCTCTGAAAGTGTATTGGCATTTCTTAGTTTACCACCTAAATAAATTGGCAAACTCATTCCAATACTTGCAGAATATGAATTTTCATAAGCAAGATCGCTTGTACTTCCTGGTGAATATACACCACTTGGCTGACCATCGGTTGTTGGCAACTCAAATCCTGGAACAATCATTTGATTTGGGTCGCTTAAATAAGTATATGAAGAGGATAAATCAAATTTTGGTAACATCGATCTTTTGCTCAACTTTAAAGAAGCCTCACTAAATTCCCTATCTGACAAAGCAGACTTGACGCTTTGATTGTGGTCCATCGCTTTTTGTTTGCAATTCCGAAGCGATAAAACTTCTTGTGCATCTATTTTGGAGATGTTCAGTAGCCCACAAAAAAGGACTACTAATACCTTTATTATAATATTTCTCATTGAATTTTACTATTACTTGATCCGAATTAAATTGCGATCATGAGGATTACTTAAATTTTTCTTTTTTCGAATACAGGTCAATAAATAATCATTTTCTTTTTGTAGAATCAGTTCCAATTTATTCGACCTGCTTTGTTCAATCATTTTTACTGATTCTAACTCTATGTAATCAAATTTACTATATCGCGTAGCTATGGTAAGTATCCTTTCCATCAGCTCCTCCTGATTAAATATCTCATCTACAATATGCTTTTCGTATAAATCCTGAGAAAACACCTTATCGGATAGGAAAAGCATTTTTACCGGATTCACGTACATCAAACTCGATTCAATAAAGATTGCTCCCCCTTTGGGAATGTTCACAAAGTTGTGGTTATCATTATCGATATAAAAATCGCGTGAAACAAACCGTAAATCAGCTGCCATACTCAAACAAAACAACATGGTATTCGCAAGCTTAGAGTTAACCGAAAAAACAATTTTTTGTATCGATTTGATTTTCAAAAGCAGCTGATTGTAAGTTCTAAAGACTCGCAAAATATTGCCCTCGTAATTCTTACTCTCGTATAGTGCATTCCATTTTTCTTTGTAATTCTCCAAATTAAAATCAGAATGATCATTACTAATAACCAACACCTTAACTGAATCACTTTTATTGACTTCATCCAAAAAATCCAATAATTGATCTCTATACTTAAAAGTTTCCTGTTCCAGAAATACGCAGTAGTTCATATATAGAACCAATGTTTTATCATTTAATTCCGAGTGAAAATATTTATTATCTATTTCAATATTCATTTTCTTTGTTTTAAGCTTATTCAATCACTTTAATACCATAAAATATCACGTAAAGTAGAGGTACAACCACTAAAGTAAGAACCGTTGCAAACAGTAATCCAAAAATTATAGTTATAGCCATAGAACCATACATAGCATCTGTAATAATTGGTGTCATACCCAATATGGTGGTTACTGCTGCCAAGGCTACAGGACGTAAACGGCTAATTGCTGCATTAATAACAGCAGGAAAAGGTTTCATTCCTTCTTCATTAAGATTCAAATTAATCTGATCCATTAAAACAATTGCATTTTTAAGTACCATCCCAATTAATCCTAAAAATCCTACAATAGCCATAAAACCAAAAGCATTATCGGTAACATACAATCCAATTCCAACACCAATAATCGACAAAGGAATAATAGCAATTACTACCAACGATTGACGTACACTATTAAACAACATCACGATTATGCATACCATTAGTAACATGGCCATTGGGAAGAAAGTTCCGGTACCTTCTTTAGATTCGGTAGAGGGTTTTAACTCACCATCCCACATAAAACTATAACCAGCTGGTAAGGGAATCGCTTCAATTTGGTCTTTCACAGCTGCTAATAAAGTTGATCCTGTCATATCTGGATCGGCAGGATCACATTGTACCGTAATAGCACGCTGACGATTATAACGCTTAATTACAATATTTTCCCAACTTACAGTAATGCTGTCAACAACCTCTTTTAAAGGAACCGAAAAGGCTCCAGTTTGTGACCAGACTCCTGTATTTTCAATTGTTTCAATGCTATTTTTTGCATTTTGATCCACTTTAAGCATTACCGGCAACTTTTCTTCATTCTCGCGATAAAGACCGATGCCCAAACCTGTACTTGTCAGTTGTTGTATTGTATTTCCTAAATCACTTCTAGATATGCCACAACGAGAAGCCTTCTGTTGCGAATAATGTGGAGCCCAGGTCAACACTTTATTTCGCCAATCATCACATATATCGCCACATTCAGAAGTGTTATGCATAATTGTTTTAGCCTGCTCCGATAAATCTCTTAGTACAGCAGGATCGGGTCCCATAAAACGGCCTTCAACTTTGTAAGAAATTGGCGGTCCTGCAACGTATTTTTGCACCCTTGCACGTGCTTGTGGATAGTTATCATTAAAGTATTTTGTAAGCTTTGGAACCAACTCATCCGTTTCTTCCGGACTGTGTGTTTCTATCATTAACTGACCAAAACTGGTATTGTAATTTTCTGCATGTGCCATTAGTATATAACGTGGCGGGGTTTGGCTAATACTGGTAATAATATTCACAATTTCCGGATTGTTCTCGAAAAGTTGTTTTTCGGCAATTGCCAGATCATTTTCAACTTTATTAACAGAACTGCCTTCGGGCAACCAATAATCAACAACAAAATAGGATTTCTCCATGGCTGTAAAGAATGCCTGCTTTAGGTTCGCAAATGCAATCATAGAAATTATAAGGAATGCAATTACACCTGCTAATGAAGCCCATCTATATTTTAAAGTTTTAATAAGAACACCTTTAAACCACAGATACATTTTGCTTTCGTAAGGATCTTTAATTTCTTTAGGAGCTTTTAGAAATCTCTCATTAGTAATCGCAGTTTGCGTCATTGCAAATAGCCAACTTAATGATAATGAAATAGCCAATACCAAAAATAAATCGTGACAGATTTCACCAGCGGCATTAGGAGCAAGAAATACAGGTAAGAATGCAAATATCGCGATAAGTGTGGCACCTAGTAAGGGTAGAGAAGTTGAGCTTGAAATATCTACAACAGCCTTTCTTCTGTTCATCCCTTTTTGCAAGGAAACTAATGCACCATCGGTTACTACAATAGCATTATCTACCAACATTCCCATGGCAATAATAATTGCTGCCAGCGAAGTACGATGAAGGCTGATATCCATCATATTCATGATAATTAATGTTCCCAGAATAGAAAAAATTAGACTACTACCAATCAAAATTCCCGATTGTAAACCCATGAACAGTAACAATACAATAACTACAATGGCTACAGATGCTATTAGGTTAAAGATAAAACCATCGTTAGCTTCCTCCACCTCTCTTGCCTCATTGTACACCGATGATATTTCAACTCCTAAAGGTAAATTAGATCTGATGATATCTAACTTGGCATTGATGTTTTCGGCTAGCGTAAGTACGTTTCCACCTTTTGTGGTAGAAATACCCAAGCCAATGGCATTTTGCGTATTTCTTTTCATTAGACCCTGAGCTGGTTCCAAAAACGACTTTTTAATCTCGGCCAAATCCTTCAAGTAAAACTGTTCGTTGCCAACTTGAACTATTGTATTCTTTATTTCCTCGAGACTTTTAAATGCATTATTACCAGAAACTCTGATGTAACGATCGTTTAACTCAATGTTCCCCGCAGCAGCAATCTCGCCTTGGGCGTTAAATACCTGAGCAATAATGCCAGGGTTAACACCCAATTCCGACTTTTTAGATTCTTTGAGAATAACATCGATACATTCGGTACGATTTCCAAATAATGTAATTTTACCGACCTGCCCAGCAGGCAATAGTTCCTGCTTTAAGTATTGTGCATAATCATTTAATTCTTCATAAGTAAATCCATCGCCCGTAATGGCATAAAACATACCATAAACATCACCATAATCGTCTACTACAACCGGTGTATTTGCTCCGGCAGGAAGATTTACTTCACCATCTTTCAATTTTTTGCGAAGAATATCCCAAACCTGAGGCATTTCTTTCGAACGCAACTTATCCTCCAGATCAATTTCAACAATAGAAAGACCAGCATAAGAACTTGAAAATATTTCATCAATATTGTCCATGCTCTGCGCGGCACGTTCTATTACTTCAGTTACTTCCTGTTCAACTTCATGTGGTGAAGCTCCTGGATATTGTGTAACAATCAAAGCTGTTTTAATAGTAAACACCGAGTCTTCGAGCTTACCCATACTAAAATAAGAAGAGACTCCTCCTACCAGCACAATCAGTAACAAGAAATACACTACAATCTTGTTCTTCAGTGAATATTCAGTTAAATTCATTTTGATTACAATTTGTTACCTACGTTTGTTTTTGCGAATCCTTTGTACTTCTTTACTTTTTGTCCTTCAAAAAGGTAATTAACTCCAGTGCTAACAATATTTTCACCCCCTTTTAATCCCCTTTTAATTTCAATCATGTCGTTAGCTACTACTTTACCACTAAGAACTTCTTTTGCAGAAACAGTATTTGTGCTTTCATTAAAAAGCCAAACAAAAGTTTTGTTTTCTTTATTGTACACACAGGTAATTGGAATTTGCAGAGAGCCTACAGAACTTGTTTCTTTTTTGATGATCTCCATATGTGTAGTCATTCCAGCTCGTAACTTGATGTTTTTAGGAGCATCAATCAATATTGATATAGGATAAGACTGTTTTGACATACTGGTTTTATGACCAATTTCTTTCAAAGTTCCCGGGACTCTTATTTTTTTATTCCCCACTTCAACTAAGCATGCATATTGAGTACTATCAGTAACTTTCGCTAAATCTTTTAGCGAAATCCAGGCTTTTACTTCAAATTTTGAAAGATCGATAAACGATATAATTGGTTGTCCAGGATTCACCTCTTCAAAATTATTTACAAACACATCACTAATATATCCAGAAAACGGAGCTTTTAAATCGGTATCTTCTAATGCATTTTTAGCCGACTCATAAGCTGTTTTTGCTGCCGTATAATTCGACTCCATAAGGTCGTATGTACTAGCAGCAACACTTTCTTTTTCCAATAATCGTTTGTAACGCTTGTATTCCGCCTCTGCTAACTTAAAGGTTGCACTCGATTTTTCTAATGCTATCTTATAATCCCGAGGGTCTATCTTAGCAATCACTTGACCTTCTGACACATAATCCCCAATAATATCGTTTAATTTTACCAACGGACCATTCACTCGAAAAGCTAATTTGGTTTCTCGCTTCTCATGAATACTTGCGGGCACAACAATTTTATTACTATTGGTTGCCTCAATACTTGTTTGCAAAACTTTAACCGATCTTACACGAACCTCTTCTTTGGCTTTTTCTTTACAACCAACAAAAATTAACATTCCTATCAGCAAATAGCTGACTCCATTTAAATACCTCATTACTTAAACATTAGTGAATTTTCACATTAACTCTTCAACAATATCATGTAAACTATATTAGTATCTTTAGTTTACTTTAGGACAAAAAAAAATATGGGTCACTCATATGCTTAAGTGTACCCTTAACCTTTTTATAATTAATTGTTCCTATTTCTTAATTACTTCAAACAAAAAATCAAGCTGTTTCTTGGTCTTATCTCTAAATTCCCTTTGATCCTTACTATTCATTACATTAAAACTCATGATTGCTGATACCATACTATTTATAAGTTGAGCATCCACATTATCTTTTAGTAATTTTTTATCTATCCCTTTTTCAAAAAAAGTGATAATCAACTTTTGATGCTCTTTAATTCTCGCCTCTATCATTTTAGATATGTGAGGATATTCTGTTTCTATGCTTTTTGATCCAACAATCACAAATTCATTCACTCCATTAACTATCAAATTAGATAATTCATCTAATAATAAATAGTAATCACCATCTTGTTCAATGTTCTTTTTTACAAATTTCAAATTCGACTTAAAAGTCTCATCATAACATCGGTATAACAAGTCTTCTTTATTGCCAATAATTTTATATAGAGTCCTTTTCGACATTCCACATTCTTTTGCCAAATCGTCCATATTCCAACCTTTTACCCCTTTCTTCAGCAAAATACTTTGAGTACTTTCAAAAACAATTCTTTCTATATTCTCATTTCCAAATTTCATATCAGCTAAACTAGATGTATTATTTCAGTTTACTTTGTGCAAAAGTAGACTTGATATTTAATCCATGCAAACAATTTTAAAAAAATTAACATTATTTTTAATCCTACGGTAAAAACCTGATCTACATCTAACAGTAAGACTTATTTGGTTAGGTTTAAATGCATTTACTCTAGAGAACCATTTTATTTTCTATAAATATGAATCCAATTCGAATAGTTACATAAATACAGTAAAATACAACTACAAATATTCGTACAAAAGACTTCAGTATTTCGTTGCATTCCTCACTAAAAAACAAAAGTTCCAATCGATTTTTAATCAATCAGAACTTTCATCATTACAGCTATCTATTGTATTCTCTTATTATTCCCAAGGTGGAAGAATCGGTATCGTAAACTCCATACCAGCCTTGTAATTCGTGAGGAGGATCGCCCAAGAAAGTATCCCCTTGCAACCAGAATTCTCCCGGACGCGGTGGTCTGCCCTCTCCAGAATAGGACCAAAAATTCAATCCTCTCACAACTCCTTTGTTCTTGATAGATTCATCGACCTTACTAAATATATATTCAAAAAATTGATCCCGAGAAGTTGTGGTAGTATCAGGAGAAAATGAAGATGCATCGCGGGCAATACCAAATTCCTCCAAAACCATTGGTTTGTTGAGCTTTTCGGCTGCTTCCACATGTACATCCCAATAAGCATTTACCTTTTTCATTGCTTCTTGATAAATTGAATCGCTTTGTCCGGGTTTGTACCAGCCCCAATTTTGCGCCCAAATGTGCATAGTTATGTAGTCAATGTTTGGATCATCATTATCAATCAGCACATTAACACCAGAATTTACACTGGCCGTATTTCCTTCGGTTCCCAAACAGACCAAATGATTTTCATCCAAACTTTTAATGTAGGCAGAAGTTGCGCGTGTCCATTTTTGCAACTGCTCAGGCACATCGTATCCACGTGGTTCGTTCGCCAATTGCCAAGCCATAATAGTTGCATCCTCTTTATAGACTTTTCCATTTACCGAATTAATTCTTATGATGGTAGTTTTAATATGATTCCTCATCATCTGTTGCGCCGAATCGTTGCTATAAAACTGTTTGGAGTAATCGGTAAACTCTTGCCACGAGGTAGGAGGTTCCTGAGGATAGGGAACATCGCCCATACCTGCCCATTGCAGATACTGAGGAAATCCCCCACTCCAGGTCCAGAAATTTCCAAGCACCATAATCGCTTTCATCTCTCTTTTTCCCATTTCGGCAAGTAGGAAATCCAATCCCTGCCAAATATCTTCATTGTACACTCCTGGCGCAATTTGCAAAGCCGGATGAATGCAGTAGCGCATTGCCGAATCGGCTTCGCTGGCGGCCAATATGCGTAAATTGGTTATTCCCAATGCTTGCATCTGATCCAATTCCCGAATTAATCGTTCCCGATCTCCCGATTTGGGTGCACCCAGATTCATGCCCTGCCAGTAATTAGCTCCCTTATAATTGTAATCTTTTCCGTTTATCGTAAAAGTCATGGCTTCAACCTTCACAAAATTGGTTTTGTTTTCTTGCTGGCAAGATGAAAATATAATGCTCGCAAAAAGAATTAGTAGTCCTAAAAATTTATTCATTGTTCGGCTATTAAAAGCGACGATAAAAATGAATTCTCATCGTCGCTATGGATTTTTTATTCTGTAATTTGTTGCAAATGCATTAATTGTAAGGCACTTGGTTTTGGAATGTCTGATCCAGACAATTCAAGAGTTCTTTTCTCTCCCGGCAACAAATCAAAATAGTTATCGGAACATTTAAGGTCTGAATCTTTAAAGTTCAAATATAAATCACGCACCAATTTATCGGTAGATACTTCGACAATATATTTGCCCTCATTTTCAACAATTTGCACCTCCACATTTGCTTTAGGCAATAGCAACTCTTTGGGCTTGGCAAAATAATATTTATTGTCTGCGATTAATTTACCATCAGTCTTCAACTCCATTTGCAATACAACAGCATTTTTATCGTAATCTCCAAGAAGCGTTTCAATACTCGAATCGTACAAAACACGACTTGCATTGGCTACTAAATCGACAGCTATTTCCTTTTCAAACAACAGCTTTCCTTCAAAATTGACCAAGCGAAGACTTAGTTTTGCATTTTTACTTTCCAGTAAATCAGAAACTCCATATATTTTTAATTGTCCTTCGTTTGCAAAAGCAGACAATAAAACTGACTGATAGGCTTTACGAACCATATAATGCATGGCTTTCCATTTGTGATAATAATCGGTACTGCTCCAACTTGCTACCGGCCAACAATCGTTTATTTGCCAATACAAAGTTCCCATACAATACGGCATTGCTCGTCGGTGAGCTTCAATGGCTGCTTTAATTCCCCGTGCTTGCAACACATGACTCATGTATAAAAATTGCTCAAAATCGGCAGGTACTTTATAATCCCAGCTCATGTATTCTTTAATGCGCAAGTTTCCAATTCCACTGCGCTGATGCGATGCCATCACTTCCGATTCGATGTTGTAATCTTCTGGCAACGTATACTTCTTCACCGTTTCAAAATCAGGAAATGACTGAAAGCCATACTCACTCATGAAACGAGCTTTGTACTTGTCGAAATCCTCAAATGGGTGCAATCCGTGCCAAACGCCCCAATAGTGCATATCGCCGCTAGAGGTTTCGTATCCGGCATGCTTTTCCACCGCAAAACCTGCTTGTGGCGACGATGGCCAATAAGCATCCCCATCGGTATATTTACTCACTGCATCGGGTAAAATTCCATGAAAAATATCCATATAGGCTTTCTGAATTTCTTCTCTCTGTTCTTCGGTATACAGCTCTTTCCAACCCCAACCATCTTTCGAGAAGTAGCTCCAAGCGGTATTCATTTCGTTATTTCCACACCATAATGCAATAGAAGGATGATTACGCAAACGAATCACATTATCTTTGGCCTCCTCTTTTATGGAGTTCAACATTTTTTCGTTTCCCGGATACATGGAACAAGCAAACATAAAATCCTGCCAAACCAGAATCCCGTTTTTATCACATAAATCATAAAAAATATCATTCTCGTAGATACCACCACCCCACACTCGAAGCATGTTCATATTGGCATCTTTTGCATCGGCAATTACTTTTTCGTAATCCGCTTGGCTTACTCGTGGTAAAAAATTATCGTTTGGAATGTAATTAGCTCCTTTGGCAAATACAGCCACACCATTCAATTCAAAATAAAACGATTCTCCGGCCTCGTCTTTTTCACGAATCAATTTCAAGCTTCGCAATCCGGTTGAGAACTCATAATTGGTAACAATTTCGTTGTCTTTTATCACCTTAGCTTCAAACTGATACAAATTTGGTGCTCCCAAACCATTCGACCACCACAATTTTGGGTTTGTGATGGTAAAAGGAATCGAAATTAGAGTACTTCCTTTTTCAACATCTACCTGCTTACTCAACATTACTTTTCCGGTCGATTTATCGGTCAACAGCACCTCTCCCGAAAAAGCCTCATTTGCTTCCAAACTAAAATCAGCAAGCAATTGCGCTTCCTCTTTCTTTACGGATGTTTGTTGAATAAAAACATCTTTAATGCGAAGCGCATCCCAAATTTTCAGATTGATTGGTCGCCAAACCCCCGAAGTTACAAATCGTGGCCCCCAATCCCAACCGTAATGATAACCAGCTTTACGTGTAAA
Source organism: Labilibaculum filiforme (assembly GCF_002843315.1). Lineage (GTDB taxonomy): Bacteria > Bacteroidota > Bacteroidia > Bacteroidales > Marinifilaceae > Labilibaculum > Labilibaculum filiforme. The sequence continues at coordinate 361,572 of NZ_MVDD01000002.1, forward strand.
AACAGATACTTTTTGATCGCCCAAGCCGCCATTTTCTGATTGATCATTATTTGCAGGATAGACATAAGGTGATGCCTTCAGCAATTCCAATCCCTTTGCAATCGGAGAATGAAAATAAATTCTAACCTGATTCTCTCCTACTTTTGCTACATTTTTGATATCAATTTCCCACTCTCGAAACATGTTATCGGCTTGCAAAAACAAACTATCGTTCACATACACATCGGCATAGGTATCCAAACCTTTAAAATCCAAAATTAGGTTTTGCTTTTCGATTTCCTTTTCGGATAATTGAAATACCGTGGTATATTCCCAATCTTCCTTATCAATCCATTGCTGACTCTTTTCATTGATTCGATAAAATGGATCTTCTATTTGCTTATTGACCAATAAATCGGTGTGAATCGTTCCTGGTACCGTTGCGGTTCCCGAAACAGATCCATTCACCTGTCGGTAAGTCCAATTTGAATTCAATTCCCTCGTTTCCATATTTTGGATTTCTTTAGGTTGACATGAGGATAGAAAAGTTGTGGCAACTATCCAAAAAGTTAAATAATACAGGTAGTTTTTCATTCTAGTTCATTTAATTTCAGATACAAGTATCAAGAATTCTATAATCTGATTTTATTCTCGTTTAATATTCTTAGCATTTCAATATGATGATAAATCGATTTTCCTTTTTGCCCTTTCGCTTCAATAATTGGCATTCGTTCGGCACGTTTTAAGTTCTCGGGAACTATTTAACATCATACAAACCTATTGAGCTCAATTTTTAATTAAATGAATTTCTTTCAATTCAATCGTTTTTTTACCGGAAATATCTAATGCCTGAATAGTAAGATTGTATTTCCCTTCTTTTAAATTCACATTTCCCACATCTAGTTTACCCCAATCCGTTTCTGGTGCTTCCTGCTCTCTCTTCACTCTATCGTAATCTTTTAATTCACTATGAATAAATGCTTTGTCTACTTTAAAAACAACATGCTCATCTCCAATTGTGATTTTTAATTTAGTGCCAACATCCTCATCTGCAAGAGCATAATATATCTCCAATTTATAATTCGCTTCTTCAACAACATCTATTTGCCACTGTGCATAAGCGTCGGTTTTGGTCCAGAAGTCAATCCAATCATGCGCCCAACCATATAAACTATGATAGGCAATTCCCGTTTGTCTTCTGTCTTTTCGAAACTCAAAAGGAGGAAACAGGTTTGCTTCATGAGCTGGAAGTTTACAAATAGGATATTCCTTATAACCTACTGGAATAGCCTTACTTTCCTGCTTCCCTACCTGTAAATCATCATACCATTTTTTATAGTCAGCTTGCAAAGAGTCAAACAATTCGGCATGTTGACTCCGAATGTCTTTTAATTGCTCAGGATCTTTCTGAATATCGAAAAGCTCCTCATCAATCATTAAATAAGGATCTGAAAGAACTCGCTTTCTACCCGACCATTCTCCATATAATTTTCTTTTTTCCAGTTGTGCTTCCTCTTTTAATAAGCTCGCAAAACTTAGCCCATCCAAAGGCTTTTCAAATTCATATTGCTTGCCTATTAGGTCTAACAAAGTGGGCAATAAATCGATATGTGCCAAAGGAGTAGAAATGGTTTTCCCGACAATAGTTTTCCCTTTCCAACTGATGATGAAAGGAACTCTTACACCTCCTTCATCTTCCATTCCCTTGCGACCTTTTAAACCTTTATTAAACCGAAAATTTAAAGGCCCGTTATCCGACAAAAAGACAATAATGGTATTCTCTTTTAAATCCTGTTCCTCCAGTTGCTTTAGCAAACGGCCAACATTATCATCTAAATTCTCGCACATGCCGTAAATACAAGCATTAAAATCATCCAATCCCTTTTCTTTGTACTTATTAAAATACTTATCGGGAACTTGCAAAGGTGTGTGTGGAGTTTGGTAAGGAAGATAACAAAAGAAGGGTTTACCTTCCTCCTTACTTTCTGATATAAAACGAATTGCCTCATCGGTTAACACATCCGGCAAATATCCTTTTGTTTGAAAATCCTTTCCATTTTTCTCGATGGTGGTATCGAAATAATTACTCCAGTGTCCTGATGTGAAACCAACAAATTCATCAAAACCTCTGCCTAATGGATGATAAGGATAATGCGCTCCATTGTGCCATTTTCCAAATATTCCTGTGGTATAATCAAAGGACTTCAAAATAGTCGCCATGGTAGTTTCATCCAAACGCATGTCTTCTCTGCCCCGAGTTACACCGCTAACACCAGTTTTTTGATGATACCTTCCAGTTAGCAAACTCGCTCGAGTTGGTGCACAAACCGGACTCACATAAAAATGATTGGCAAATACTCCTTCCTTTGCCAAGCCATCTAAAACTGGTGTTTCCAAATAAGGATTCTCGGTTAAGGACAAATCGCCATAAGCTTGATCGTCAGCAACAATCAGTAAAATATTAGGTAGTTTTTGTGCTTTCTTCTTTTGATTCTGACAAGACGAAAAACCTATAATCAAAACAAAAAAGCTAGTAATTACTTGATTTATTCTCATGATATTCCGCTACAAATTTGCTTGAAAAGGACTTGCTGGTAATTCTGCTGAATTAATTAAATTACAATCTGGATTCGAGCTCCAAGCATACCGTACAAAAACAGGTTGAATCACTTGATCTGAACTTAGAACTATATTATTTCCATCAATTTTTGCTTTTGCCCAATGGTAAACTCCATCTTTTCCTGCAATTGCAAAACCAGTTACCTCTCGTTGGTCTGAAGTCTTTAAGCCTTGATAGCAATGATCAAATTCAACGACCAAAGATGATTCTTTTAGCTGCATCGACTTGTAGCTTGGTCCGCAATACGGAATGTTCTCTGCATACACTTTATTTCGTGCCCACAAAGCCAATCTTTTTCCAACATCCTGCTTGTTGCCAGGATGAATATTATCGGCATCGCCAATATCAACAGCTACCGCCATTCCTGTATTTTTCAATTGCAATGTATTTCGTTGTGCTTCACGCAATTCCGACCAAGAATCCTCAACCGGTTGTTCATTTCGTTTTAAATAAGTGGCTAATTGTACAAAAAGAAAAGGAAACTCATCTGCGCCCCATTGTGTTCTCCAATCGCTAATCATAGCAGGAAACAATTCTTTGTACTGTTCTGCTCTACCCACATTACTTTCCCCCTGATACCAGATTACGCCCTTAAACGCATAGGGAATTAATGGGTTGATCATTGCATTGTACAAAACAGATGGCTGATTGGGTTCGTTGGGCTGAACGGGCCTTGTTTTCACATCACGCATATCGTAACCGACCTTCACTTTCCACTGATTTGCCAATTCAATGCGAACACCATCCTCAGAAGTCAATGCAAAATGAGAAGCTTCACCCATAAAACCACCAGCACCTCTCCAATCAGTTAATCGAACAGCTATTGTATTTTTTCCAGCTTTCACCAAGCCTTTCGGCAAGGAATAAATACGAGGTACATCCCACTCGGCACTCTCGCCTACTTTTACACCATTCAACCAAGTCTCATCCGAATCATCGGGAGCTGCAATGTGCAGGCTATTTATTTTTTGAGCATTCTCTTTGGTAACTTCAAGCGTTTTCCGAAACCAAATGGCTCCATCCACAGATCCAATTTTAGTGCTCTCAATCATACCAGGTAGATTCATCTCCATCCAATCCGAATCATCCAGATCAAGAACCGAATAAAGCGTATCCTTTCCCTCAATTCCCTTATCCAACTGTGCTGTCTCTATGAATAGTGCTTCTAAATCTTTCTGATACTTCTTCTCAAGTTCTTTCTTGTCAGTTGGCAATTTCTCAATTGCTATGGCACTTTCTTTAAAATCGGCAAGTGTTTTTAATGTTTCTCCGCTGGTCCATGCTTCGGCAACGGTTCCTCCCCAAGCTGTTTGAATCAAACCAATTGGCATGTTTAGCGAATTGGACAAATTGCGACCAAAAAAATAAGCTACAGCAGAAAAATCGGCAACAGCTTGTGACGTACATACTTTCCAGCCTGTAGAAGTCATTTCTTGCAAAGGATGAAAGGATGTATTTCGTTCTACCACAAAAAGGTGAATATTAGAATCATTTGCCTCTGCAACTTCTTTTTCAGCATTATTCACATGAGCCCAATTACTTAGCATTGGCATTTCCATATTCGATTGTCCAGAACAAATCCAAACCTCTCCAACATAAACATCATTGAAAACAAGCTGCATACTTTCTGTCTTGATAATCAGTTCATCAGGACCGCCATAAACTTCAGGTTTCAAGTTCACTTGCCATTTGCCTTCACTATCAGCAAGAGCTGTAGCAGTCTGAGATCGAAATGTAATGCTGATTTTTGCATTCGGGTCTGTCTTTCCGAAAACCGGAATGCTCTTGTCTCGTTGCAAAACCATTCCATCTCCAAATAAGGGTGAGATACTTATTTCTTGAGCCTGTGAAATAATTTCTGTGCACAGAAATGCACAGAAAAGAATCCATTTTATATAATTTATTTTTCGCATAAGAATAATTTTGTAGCTATTTACAAATCAGTTTTTTATACTCGAAAGTTATTTTCGCTTCTCTTTTAACTCTTTAATAATTTGTTCCATATACTTATCGTTCAGTTTATAAATCAACAAGAATAAAGCAGACAAAGCAGCTCCAATTGCAGGATAAACACTAATCATCATTCGAATTCCTTTTAGTGATTCGAAAGATTGTTCAGCATTGGCTTCGAAACCGTAGGCAGCCAACAACCATCCTGTAACAGCTCCACCTAGTGTCCAACCCATTTTTTGTGACATGGAGGAAGATGAAAATACCAATCCTGTAGCTCGGCGTCCGGTTTTCCATTCCGAATAATCAGCAATATCGGCATACATCGACCAAATTAATGGCAATACAATACCTGCTGTAATTCCGATAAAGATATTTAGCAGAAAGATGAGACCTATTTGTTCTGCTTGTAACCAGTAAAGAGCAACACTTAAAAAAGAAGCTAAAACCATGGCTCCAATAAATGTTTTCTTCTTTCCAATTCTTGCAGAAACAGGCTTGGCTAACAAAACACCAATCATATTGGTAGCCAGCCAAATGGTCATGTAGGCACCCGCTAACTTATCCCACTTCATTTCTCCAATTAAAGGTATGCTTTGATCCTTAATAAAATACTTAAAGTAGTACATGATACTTCCATCTCGTAAAGAATTGAAGATCAGCACAGCAATGCCAGCGCCAAGCATGATAAACCACTGTGCATTTTTCCCCAAATCTTTAACATCTTTCCAAATTGAGGTTTTCTCTGACAAAGGCTTAACTCTCTCTTTAGTCCACAAATAAGTCATGATGAAAAAGAAAGCAGCAACAACAGCATAAATGGCTACCGAATATTGGTAACTACCAGCCTCACTAGAACCTATTTCCCTGAAATAATCCAACAAGTACGGAATAGAGGCCGTCATGAAAATTCCACCAGAATAGGCTCCTATAAAACGAAAGGAAGCCAATGAAGTTCTTTCCTCCGAATTATCGGTCATCACTCCCATTAAGGAAGAATAAGGAACATTAATTGCCGTGTAAACCATCATCATTAAGGTGTAAGTTACATAGGCGTAAATCAATTTCCCAGACGGACCAAATTCAGGAGTAGAGAAAGTTAAAACCCCAATAATCCCAAACGGAATGGCCACCCACAAAAGATAGGGTCTAAACTTCCCTTTTGATGTGCGGGTACGATCCGAAATAATCCCCATAATAGGATCATTTAAACCATCCCATAATCGGGTTAATAACAACATCGTTCCTACTGAAGCAGGAGATAATTCAACCACATCAGTATAATAAATCATAAGGAACATAGAGAATATCTTCCAAAACATGGAAGATGCAAAGTCTCCAAAACTATATCCTATTTTTTCTTTTAAACAGATTTTATGATCCATTCTATTTGCTTTAAATGGAGATTTGAAAATAGATACTCCAAATAGATTTATACTTGCAAAAACTGTTCAACACAGCTTCCCGTTCGCTTATTTTTATTATTTCTGAGGACTTAATTTCAGCAATAAAACGTCGTGCTCTTTAATTTTTGATACAAGATTTGTATTGGTTAACCCAATATTTTTTGATGCATAAAGATCGTATATGGAGTAACTTTTATATTTCTTTTCCAATTCTTTATGAGTTAACTGATCGTTTATTGGATGTTTCCACCAATCAAAAGAAAGTTGTAATTCCTCATTGCTCCTATTAACAAAAGCCACAGCCCATTCTTCATTGTCCAGAGGTTTTACCCAGATCTCCAGTTCAGGACTTTTCAAATGACAATAAGCTTGAACACCCAAAACATCTTGATTGACTGCAATTACGTTCTTATTCACCAATGTTTTCAGGGTTTCTTTTGACATCGTGCGAAGGTCGTTTCCTAAAATAAGAGGTGAAGTTAATAAACTCCACATGGCAAAATGCACACGATCTTCCGAATCTGTCATACCATTTCCAACCTCCATCATATCCAAATCGTTCCAATGACCAGGACCAGCATATTTGCGAAGATCTTTATGAAGATTGATAATTGGCCAAATACCACGCGATGACCAGTTTCCATGACTAACTTCACAATCCCAGCAATTAATAATATCGCCGGTTACTCTCCACATGTGACCAACATCCTTTGCCCATTTCCAGGGTTCGTTGTCGCCCCACTCACAAATGCTGAAGACAATTGGCTGTTTGCATGCATACAAGGCATCTCTCATGGTTTCATAAGCTCCTTTGGCATTTAGATTTTCGGAATTGCACCAGTCATATTTAAGGAAATCGATTCCCCATTCAGCAAAAAGTTTTGCATCCTGATATTCAAAACCACGACTCCCGGGATAACCTGCACAGGTTTGATTTCCTGCACATTCATACAAACCAAATTTCAAACCTTTTGAATGCACATAATCTACAAGTGATTTTATTCCTCCGGGAAATTTCTTTGGATCAGGAACCAGATTATTATTTTCATCCCTTTCCTTTGCCATCCAACCGTCATCCAAAACAATGTACTTGTATCCAGCATCTTTTAGCCCTAATTCAACAAAAGCATCTGCAGTTTGCATCACCAACTGCTCATTAATATCTGTACCAAAAGTATTCCAACTATTCCAACCCATGGGAGGAGTTAAAGCTAAATTTTCTACTTTCTGAGCATTCACACAAATACTCAATGCAATTAATAAACTAAATAAAACTAATTTTCTCATTCTGATTATTTTTTTAGTCTGCTGTAACTTTCGATTAAGGCTCTGGTATTATGGTAAGGACACTTCCAAAATCCTACTTTACAATCACCAACTACAGGTTTTCCTGCTTTATCAACCCGCCAAAACCATTCGCCGCCTTTACTATCTTTAATATTGGCTTTAACAAATGACCATATTTGAATGGCTCTCTCTAAATACTTTTTATTTTGTGTTATTTTATAGGTATCCACCAAGCCTATAATTGACTCGGCTTGAACCCACCAATGCTTATCTTTATCTATAACCCCGTCAATTTTCTCGTAAAAAACACTCCCATCAAGATCCATTCCGTCATGAATAACTTTATCTGTTACGTGAACAGCAGCTGTTTCCATTTTCTCAATCCATTTCTCATCATGAATCACTCTTGCCGCATCGCTAAGCAGCCAAGCCGATTCAATATTGTGTCCAAAGGATATTTCATTGGATTTTACGGTCCAATCCATATCAAAAAACAATTGAAACTGGAAGGTTTGTTGATTAAGAATACGATTGTAAAATATCGCCAGCAAATCTTTAATGCTATTCTTCAATTCAATATTTTCCCATACTTTATACAAATTAGTGTAGGGTTCAATAATATGAAGGTGAGTATTCATTGACTTTGGCTCATTGGCATCTTTTGTGCTCAATCGCATATCACTTAATGGTTTCCAATCCTTACTCAAAGCTTCCACATAACCTCCAAATTCATCATCTTTGTATTTACTTTCCAATAAATAGAAAAGATTTATTGCATGTGTAAGGCTCCTTTGATCTTTTGATGCTTTGTAATATTCGGAGAAAGCATAAATCCCAAATCCTTGTGCATAAGCTTGTTTTCTATCATCAACCACCTGTCCGGCAGTATCAACTGCCCAAAACAAACCGCCGTTATCATGATCAAAAAAATAGGTGAGGATATAATCGAAAGCCCGCTTGGCTATTTCAAGATACCGCTCATTCTTACAGTAATTATAAGCGGATGAAAATGTCCACAAAATTCTTGTGTTTAACACAACCCCTTTTGCAATTTTACTATTCACCACCCCGCTATTATCAATCTCTCCTAAAAAACCACCATTGTGCTTGTCAATTGTACTTTCTGCCCAATAATCAAGTATATCAAACCATTCTTTTTTAATTTCATCTAGGAATTGCTCCAATGAATCATTTTCTTCACTCATTTTCAATCTATTAATTCATTTTGGAATCTGTATAAAAACATGAAACCCGCAAAATATTTATGTCTTTCAATTGATAGGTTATTGTATTGCTCCCAGCTACGTACTTGCCAAAATTTCTCAATATCAATAACTTTTATCCGATTTTATTTGGACTTGCGCCTTAAACCAAACGCATTCCTTATTTACTTTAAATCAGGAATTTGATCACGGGTAAGTACATAACTATTACTAAATGCATTTGTCCACCACGCGGCATTGGCATGTTCATGATCTGTACTGGTAAAATCCACCTCATTGATATCATTTGTCCTATCATAATCGTACCAAGGCATATAATAGACCCATTTAGCTCCGGCATCCCATTGTTCTGATACATCGGCCGTGTTGCCACACTCACTTAGGGTGATCATTTTAGTAGGATAAGTTTGCTGTATTGTATTGAATTGATCAGCAATAGAAGTAGCCTCGGTATTATTATAAATGTCTCTTCCAACGATATCCACATACTCGTCACCAGGATAAAAGTCGCTGTCTTTTGTCTGTGTAGTCCACACCCATATCAAATTGTTCAATCCGGCATCCTGAAAATGGCTAAACATATAAATCCACAATTTTTTGTAGGCCACGGAACCATTTGCGCCCCACCAAAACCAAGCTTTCCCATCGGTATATTCGTGAATATTACCTGCAGCCTCGTGCAAAGGACGCCATAACACCGGAATATTCTTTTGCTTAAGCAGCAGCAAATAATCGGTTATTTTTTCAAGATTAGCCTTTACAAAATCATTTTCCCAGGTTCCTTCAATAGTTGCATTTGAAGCCTTAAAAGTTGTTTCATCCGGTTTGTAAGTATAATCTGTTGAACCTTCGTAGGTAGGAATCAACCAGTGCCATCCTGCACTTATAATTCCATTATTGTTCCACCAGTCTTCTACTGCTGAAATATCAGAATAGTCGATCCAACTTGCCGGAGAAGACATAAGATGGATATAATCAAACGTGTTTATCGCAGGATATTTCCCAGTTTGTGAATAAACCCATTCAGCCTCATTAAAATTCCAGTTTACATTGGCCATCGTTGCGGAAATTATTTTTTCTCCGTAGTTGTCTTTTAAAAAGGCATAAAGATTTGTTGCTTCAGAGGAAGGATTAGTAACAGCAAGATTATTTGTAATACCAATCGCCTGACTTGCCCCTGTTGTGAAACGAATTAAAATTTGCTCTGAATTTACCGCTCCATTTATTCTTTTAAAAGCAAAGGCATCAACAAGCAATGTGTATTCTGTTTCAGGTTGAAGAGTTGAAAAACTTACTGTCACAATATTTTCTTCGGCCGTTGCGTTGTTTACAACATCGCCATTTAAATAAATTTTTGATTTTGAAACAACAATTAGATTGCTTTCAAACACCAATTGCATAGATGTCGTTTTTGTATCTACCTCTGTAGCTCCATCTTCAGGATTTGAACTTACCAAATGAGGAGTTTCAAGTACAGGAGGTTCATCTGGGCCACTTTCAGCACCGCACGAAACAACAAAAAGCACAAACAAAGCAGGCAACATACTTTTCACTAAACGATTATACAGGAATCTTTTTTGTAGCATTATTGATTATTTTAACCTTATTGCCTTTTTCTCGAAAGAGAAAAGTGGCAATAAGGTTTATTGAACAAATAAATTCAAAATTGAATTAAAATTTTATTAGGATCCGATAGAAACTTCTGTTGCAGTATAATCATGCCCACCAATTATCAATCCTCCCGATTGCAATGCTGTTAAAATATCTGCTGTAATCGTCAGTTCAAAATCTCCGCTTATATCGAAGTAATCCGTTCCTGCAGCTATTTCTGTCCATGAGCCATTTTTTAACGAACCTTGTGCCCCAGTCAGAACATCTATGGTTTTTACGTAAATTACATCACCAACATTTGCAGAAGTAAAGAGATCGGCAGATAATTGAATATTTCCTGACCAATCACCAGGCATTACTTGTGAGCCTGTCCAAACCGTTTCAGAAGCTGAGGCCACGAAAGTAATAACAGACACCTTCGATATAACCAAATTTTGGCCTTGTATTATCGTAGCAGTTTCAGACCATCCGTCACTTGTATTTAATATCTGATCCAGAAATTCCTGTGTCAGCTCCATTTCATAAGATGTTTGGGCTGCATCGCTAAACTCCAGCATGGCTTGTTCTCCCCAATTTGCATCATTAATCTGCATTTTTCCCGGAGTAGCTGATACGGTAAAATAGAATTTCAAGATTGACCCTGCCTGTACTCCGTCAAAAGAAGGTTTGTAAAGACGAAAAGCTCCACCAGCATCTTCACTTGCCCATGATGCCAAATCATGAGTCTCATTCATAATTACTGTTTCTATACTACTAACACCAATTACTGAGATTGTGTATGAAATACTTCCTGTAGCAGAAATCAAAGTTAAATCGGTATTGCCGTTAGCCTTACTTGGAATAAAAACATACATAGTAGTTCCTTCAACAAAAGAACTAGTCGTATTACCATCCACTTTTACCTCTGTTAATGCGTCCCCATTTACTACATCAATCGAGAATATTTTACCCGAATTAATCTCCGTCTCGGAATCAGGAAGTATTGGAATATAGCAATAATCAGGACTATTTATAGTTATTGCGGAAGTGTTAACCGTTCCTCCGTTGCTCATGGTCAATACCAACACACCTGTTGTGGCCAGCATTGGAACTTTAACGGTTATGCTTGTGCTGGATTCAGGACTTACATCAACGGTTAAATCATTCGCAAAAGTGACAGATTTCACCAAGTCCAAATCAGTACCAGTAATTGTAATGTCGTTATTTGCATCGACCGGATTTGGTGTTATATCGGTTACGACCGATTTTGCCAATACAATAGCATCTGTGGATGCACTTTTACCGGAAGCAGTATTAAGAGCAAGCATTCCATCAATTGCATCATCAGGAATAGTAACGGTTATGCCAGTCCCATCATAAGTGAATTCGGTTATTGCAGTTCCTCCTGCAAACTGCACCGAAGTTGTCAAATCAAGATCAGATCCTGAAATAAGCACTTCAAGTCCAGCTTTGTACCGACTTACAGCAGCAATACTTAGTCCTGATGGAATAATGGTTGTTACAGATTCAGTGCTAACTACTTCAACACCGGAATAAGCCTTCAAAGTAATAGCACCATCCTGAATATAAGCAGAACTTACTACCTCGATAGAGGTTGCGCTCATGCTTACAAAATCTTTAGCCACAACCGATGAATCTCCGGAAAAGATTACTTCTGAAACCAAATCTAGATTTACCCCACTAATCACTATATTATTACCCGCCTTAATTAGTGTTGGTGCGAAACTCGTTAGTACAGGCTGTGAAATGGTTAATTCCAAATCCGAATACAATTGATTCTCATTTGCATCTTCAATGATGATCTTACCCGAAACAGCTTCTTTTGGTACTTTTAAAACTATTTCCTTACGAGATTGAGATACAAAATTAGCCGAATCAACACTTGCACTTCCCTGAAAAACTACTTTTACAATGTTGTTTAGGTAATCGCCGCTAATTGTCACCTCTTCTCCTTCACGAACCGCGGTTTCAGTTGGAGAAATAGAGGTAATTGAGTAAGGTTCAGTATAGCCAATTTTTGATTTTGTTGTAATAGAACCTCCTTTATAGTTTAAAGTCACAAGACCTGGTCTAGCCTCCTGTGGCACTGTAATCGTAATTTCGGAGCTACTAAGCACTGTAATATTGGTAACCTCAATGTTATCCGGTAATACAACAGATGAAACTAAGTCAAGATTTTCCCCTATAAAATGGATATCATTGCCACGTAAAACCGGACTAGGTCCAAATGAATATAGCTCAATCCTTCCACCATTGTCATCGTCTTTGTCGCAAGAAGCCACAAATATACCAGCCAATAGTGTAATGCATATTAATGCTATACGTAATCGATTATATATTATATTTTCCATAACTAAAATTCGTTTTTTGTTCGATTTTTATTTTTTAACATTAACAAGGCGAACATTATCAATCCATAATTTCAACCCGAATTCGGTAGTTGATTCGTTAACATCTCCAAACCACATTACATTTAAATTCTGAAGTTCATCAAAACTTGTAATCGCACGATCTGTTTCCGATTCATCCTTGCTATACTTAAAATCCGAAATTGGCATTGTTACAGTTATCCAACCATCAGTTGTATAATTCTCTGAAACACCATTATTACTATAAGGTTTCCAATGGTATTGAGCATCGGCTCCATCTACATTATGACTGCCATCATTGTCAAACCAAATTAACATGGGTGTATCGTGCCATTCATGACAGAAATATTCAAATTTCAACACATAATCAGTCACTTCACCCACCGAAACAAGAGGTTGTGCATCTGGATTTACATAAAACATTTGAATTGCATTAGATGGCCAGGCCCAAGCACCTGTTGCACCTTCAAAATTCACATACGATCCATCAATTCCATCAACAGAATCAAAACCCGATAAGGACCAGGCATTCCATTCTGAAGTGTTTTCAGCATCAATAAAAATATCACTATCATCTCTGAAAATAAAAGATGTGCGCCCTGTTCCATAATCATTAGTTACAGTAATGTAACCTTTCATCGCTCCATTCGGCACAATAGCTGTAATAGATTCAGCGGTAAAATCAACCACTTCAGCTAGTAAATTACCTGGAAACAAAACCTGTATATCGCCATCTGCTTTTGGAAAAAAGTACGAGCCGTAAAGGATTATTTCTGAGTCATCCCCAGCCCATTCGCAACTTACTGCTTTAATCGTTGGAGGAGTAATTTTAGTTGTAAAATCATAAACCAAACTTTTACCTGACAAAGTGGTTAAAGTCATCGTATTTGTAATTTCATTAGGAATTGATCCAGGAACCGTAACAATAATAGAAAATGAAGTTACGTAAGTTGGATTTAGCTTGGCTTGCTGATCATTAAAATAAATGGAAACAACATCCTGCAAATCTTTTCCTATTATAGTAATAGTTTGCCCCATTGAAGCACTAATCAGTAATGAGTCGGAAGCCGCTGCTTCGGTAGGGCGTACGTATTGAATGGACGGTGTGCCTCCATCGTCATCTTTATCACAGGCCGTAAAACCCAATGTTACTATAAATAGGAATGATAATATCTTTAGTATATTTTTCATATGCTTATTTTTTTCTAATCCTTAATTATTAGGAGTTTGCCATAGTTACGATACATTTTATTCACTATAATAATCAACTGCTCCTTCAAGTAAAATAGGCGCTTTTGTAGTTACCTCAGCAGGTAAACTAATGTACATTGATGAACTATTGAAAACTATATTATTAACACGTTCTCCATCCCATTCTCCAGTGTCAGTAGTTTCCCATCCGATTACATAAGAATTTCGATCGTTCTCAAGAACATATTTGTCAGCAGTGGATAATCCATCCAAATTGTTAGTGTTGAAATCAAATTGATACAATTGGTCTCTTTTCATGCTATTCAAATATTCTATAGCAGCAGTGTTATCTCTATAGTAGTAACGTTTTATATCGTACCACGAATTTCCTTCAAAAGCAAATTCCTTGCGACGCTCTTTAATTAAATCAAGAAAGCTTAAAGGAGCTGAGACATTGTAGCCCGCACCCTGCGTATCCAATACTTTATTGATATTTCCGATTGCTGTGGCATCTGATGTTGATTCGCCTAAACCCATTGTTGCTTCGGCATAAAGGAAGTAAACATCGGAAAGTCGCAGAATGTAAATATTGTTACCTGCATCCTGATTTGTACCTACTTGTCCTCCTGTATCAGCGGATTTACCAATAACATACTTTTTAATATGTGCTAACATCCCATTCGTTGATTCTACCTGAGTATCTAAATCATCCGGATCGCGGTATGAGAATTGGTATGTATATCCACCATTGGCCTTGTCTAGATTCTCATAATAATCTCCATGAGTCATATAAGTCCATTTACGGCGGGCATCATTAGGCTGTTCATTAAAAAGTTCCTGCAGTGAAATAGTAGGTCCTTTTCCTGCTCCCCATGTTTGGTCTGCAATACGAGATCCCCGACTCCAATTTACATTGCGTGCATTCCCGTCGCCATAACTTCCTACCATGCATTGAATAGAGAAAAGAGATTCAGAACTGTTATTCGCTTCTACATCAAACATCGAAGAAAAATTATCATACAAAGCAAGGTTCGATTCTTCAATTACCTGACGAGCATACTCCTTCGCTAAAGTAAAATAATCACCATTTGCCTCATAGGCTCCTCTGGTTATGTAAACTTTTGCCAACATACCTAAGGCCGACCATTTGGTTACACGTCCCTCTTCATCCGTATTTGGAAGAATACTTGCAGCAAACTCCAGATCTTCACACATAAACCTATATAGGTTTGATTGTGTATGTTTATTAACGTAAATATCGGCGACGTTTCCTGAAGTAATCAACTCTGTGGCATTTTCAATAATAGGCGCTTCACCCCAATTTTCAGCAATATAATAGTAAGCTACAGCTCTCATGAAACGGGCTTCGCCGAGCGCTTTTTGAATTACATCTTCTGAAACACCATTTAGGCGTGCGGATGATGGCATGTCGTTTATAATCGAGTTAGAAAAAGATACCACACGGTATAAACCTTCCCAGCCAGTATTGTTAAATTTATTACCAGCTCCAACCTGATTGTAATAAAACTGACCTTCGGCATCGTAGGTGTAATAAATATCACCTGCTAATTCGTCTCCTGCCAACCACATAAATTGAGTGTGGAAATCCCACCAAACACTGCCATAAAGCGATGCCGTATTAGCCCTTACGTTGGACTCTGAAGTATAATAGTTTTCTGCAACGAGTGAATCCTGTGGCACCACAGTCAGAAAATCGTCACAACCACCCATTGTCATTACAACAATTAAAAAATATATGATTTTAAATAAATTCTTCATCTTCTTCATTTTTTAGTTTAAAATCCAACATTAATACCAAAAGTATAAGTACGAGGAGTTGGATAACGTCCCATATCAATATTTTGATACAATGCAGATTGGTTGTAAGCTCCAACTTCAGGGTCGTAACCAGAATAGTTTGTCCAAGTAAAGACATTTTGAACTGTTCCATAAAACTTAACATTTGACAATCCGATGTATTTTAATGCAGATTTTGGAACACTGTATCCAAGAGTAATATTTGATATTCTTAAATAACTTCCATCTTCAATCCAACGATCACTCATTCGGGTGTTTCTGTTAAAATCGTTGGTTGAAGGACGAGGTATATTTGCCTCTGAGTTTAAAAGATAAGCATTACCCGATCCATCGGTTCCAACCTGAGCTCTGTTAACAACAGCTTTCGACTGATTATCCCAAATTGAAGTCATACCTTCGGTTCTGAATCTGGAAAAATTTAACACATCGCCACCATAAACTCCACTTACTCCTACTGATAATTCTAAATTTTTGTAGCTAAAAGTGTTATTAAATCCGAATGTGAATTCTGGATTTGGATCTCCAATTACTGTTTGGTCATTGTCATCAATCACTCCATCAGAATTTAAATCCTGAAATTTAATATCGCCAACGTAAACACCTGTTTTCTGATTGTATAAATTGACATCAGAATTTCCAGGATCTTTAACTTGAACAGGAGAATTTAAGATATCTCCTTCATCGGTAAATAAACGGTCCGTTTTGTACCCATAATAGACTCCCATTGGTTGACCGACCATTATGGCTGTTGCTGTTTGGAATTCACTCCACCAATCAAGATTTCCATAAATCACCTGAGAATCATCATTTAAGGCAATTACTTTATTTCTATTTACAGAAACAACAACATCAGTCGACCATTTAAATTTATCATTCGATAAGTTTACCGTATTTAAAGAGACTTCAACACCCTGGTTGCGCGTTTCACCAATATTAACAAAAGGTGCAGCAATTCCATTGTATTCATTTTCATCCCCTAAATAGGAAGGAATTGAAACTTGCATCAATAAATCTTTAGTAGATTTTCGATACATATCAACTGTTAGAGAAACTTTATTTTGAATAATTCCTAAATCAATACCAGCATTGTACTGCTGCGATGCTTCCCATTTTAGCTTTGGATTGGATACATTGGCTAATCGGTATGCTGTTCCCAAAGGTGTTGTCATGGTATGCATAGCCGAACCGTATTTATAAGTACCAATATTGCTGTTGCCAACCATACCATATCCTAATCTTAACTTCAAATTACTAACCAAGTCAGAACTTTTAAGAAATGATTCCTGTGAAACTCTCCAAGCTACAGCTGCAGAAGGGAAATAACCCCATTTATTATCTGATCCAAACTTTGAAGATCCATCAGCACGGAAGGTTGCAGTTAATAAATACCTGTCGTCATAATTGTAATTAAATCGACTAAACACCGAAGAGCTGGTTGCTTCATCTTTCGATCCATCATTGGATACAAAAACACCATCTTCTGTCATCACAAAAATATCATCTGTTGTAAATCCTTGTTTAATCAGTTGAGTTCCCTCCCATGCTGTTTTCGACATCTCTGCACCAGCCATGATATTAAAACCATGTTTTTCGATCTTGAAATTGTAGGTTGCATAATTTTTCCACAACCAATAAACAGAATTATCTTCCCGCTGCATCATTTTATTGAGGTCGGATGAAATTAGACCGAAATCATAAGTTGGTATAAAACTCTTGTTTTTGCTGCTAGATATATCGTATCCAAACTCACTTCGAATGTTCAGATTTTTAATCGGATCGATTGATAAATACACATTTCCCATAGCTCGATTACGAACCAATGTGTTATTTTGCATTTTGGCCAGCCAAACAGGATTGTATTGAGAAGCTCCATTAATATCACCAGGACCAGCCCAGCTGCCATCAAAGTTAAATACTGGTACCGAAGGCTGCATAGTTAAAGATTGCATAATTACACCATCTGTACCATCTTGACGAGTTATCGTTTCGTCGGTATGGGTAACAGCAAGAGAAGCACCCATCTTAAGCCATTTACGAACTTCCCCATCTACATTAAGACGTGAGTTATAACGTTTAAAACCAGAACCAAATATGATTCCATCCTGATTCATGTATCCTACACTCGCGGCAAGTTTAAATTTTTCTGATCCTGCAGTTAATGATAATTGATGCGATTGCAAAGGAGCAGTACGATAAATAGCATCTTGCCAATCGGTACCTTCACCCAGAACAGATGGATCCTTATACGCCTCATCAACTGTCTGTTGTGTGAATTTTCCAAGTTCAGTCTGGTATTGTGCATACTCTCTTAAGTTCATCAAGTCAAGCTTTTTAGCAACTTTTTGGAATGCCATGTAACCTTCATAGCTAATTTTTGCTTCACCAGCTTTTCCCCTACGGGTTTGAATGATTACCACACCATTAGCACCTGCGGCTCCGTATATTGCTGTAGCTGATGCATCTTTTAAAACATCCATGGATACAATATCCGAAGGTGCAATAGTTGACAATGGATTAACTTTTGTTTGTCCACCAGTTCCACCAGCCCAGGCAAAACCACCAATTTCTGATCCTTCACCACTAAATGGAATACCATCAATTACATAGAGAGGTTCGTTAGAATTGTTGATTGATGAAGCTCCACGTATTCGAATAGAAGCGGCTCCACCGGGAGCTCCAGAGTTTTGAGTCACCTGAACTCCTGCTAATCTTCCTTTAAGCATTTGATCAGCATTAGAAATTGTCATTCCTTTTAGCTTATCGGTTGTCACAGAACTTACAGCTCCAGTCAAATCACTTTTTTTCATCTTACCATATCCAATGACAACAACTTCATCCAAACCTTCAGTTTCGATTTCTAGCTGTGCATTACACAAAGTAAGATTGCTTACATCAATAATTTTGTCCTGAAAACCTATAAAAGAAAATACAAGTATTGCTTTCCCTTGTGGAACCACAAAACTATAATTTCCGTCCACATCACTAATTGTACCTTTTGTAGTACCTTTAATTACGACAGAAACCCCCGGCAAAGGAAGCTTTTGATCATCCGTTATTGTCCCGGTAATTGTTTTGTTTTGTCCGTATGCCAATTGCTGAGAACAAAACAAAAATATAATCGCCAAGATTTGTAGACTCTTGTTCATAAAAAAATAGATTTAGATTTAAATAGTTAAATTTATTTACACATTACATTTTGTAATTGTATTTACCCATCATAATTATTTAACAATTATAAAACATCATAAGATTAGATACTGCGCATTATCTTGTCTTTACACATTAGGAGAATGGTATTTCACATAGCCTTTAAGTGGCTTAACTGAATATAATTACACTTTCATGAATTGAAATTTTTATTTATTAAGTCGTTAATAGTATTTACAGATTTATGAGAGTGAAATTTATCTTGAGGCGAATTAATGCAATAGTCCAATAATTGATCTATTGTTGATGTTGCCACATGCATCCGTGTATCTGAAGAAGCATAATAGATTTTTACACTAGCATCTTCATCAGCAATCCATCCACTCGAAAACACAACATTAGAGACATCTCCAATACGCTCTTCCTTTAAAGGCGCAATAAAATGACCATGAGGTTTATGGGTAATTATCCATGGCTTTTTCAAATCAGTCATAAACATGTATAATGTGTATCGAAGACCTGCTGCCGTATTTCGAACCCCGTGAGCCAAATGCAGCCATCCGCTATCGGTACGGATTGGGGCTGGTCCTAATCCGTTTTTCACCTCGTAAATGGTATGATAGGTTTTTGCATCAACAATCACTTCCTCTTTTACCTCCGAATTTTCAATTGTTTCAGACAAACCAAACCCAATTCCTCCGCCTTTTCCAGTATCAATAAATCCATCCTGAGGGCGGGTGAAAAATGCATACTTCCCCTCTATTAAATGCGGAAACAACACAACATTTCGCTGCTGGCCTGATGTCGATTTTAAATCCTCCAATCTCTCCCAGCAAACCAAATCTTTAGTACGTGCTATACCTGCCGCGGCAACAGCACTTGAAGTATCGCCATCGGGTGCGTTTGGATCTTTTCTTTCTGTACAAAATATGCCATAAATCCAACCATCATCGTGTTGAGTAAGGCGCATATCATATACATTTGTATCTTCCTCTTTGGTTTGAGGCATACTTATGGGACGATCCCAAAACTTAAAGTTATCGATCCCGTTCGGGCTTTCAGCAATCGCGAAAAAAGACTTCCTGTCATTCCCTTCAACACGAACTACAAGCAGGTATTTACCATCTATTTTTAAAGCGCCCGCATTAAAGGCGGCATTAAAACCAATACGCTCCATAAAAAAAGGATTGGTTTCTGGATTAAAATCAAACCTCCAGTGCAATGGTACATGTTCCCTTGTTACAATCGGGTTTGCATACCGATTGTATATTCCATTGGTACTAAACAGCTTTTCATTCCTACTTCCCAACAATTCTTCCTGTTTTTCACGAATTAATTTTATTCGTTCTGCAAACAACTCTTTATTCATACCAAAAGTTTAATTATTTATTTTTTTTAGTTTATTAAAATCATTCAACAAAAGCATTTCAGGTTGATCTAAAAAGCTCTTGGCGTCTGTTGCTGCCGAATGATTTTCGTACGGAAAAAAGAAGTGAACCTTTGGGTCATTTCTCCATACCATTACATAACTTAGTTCTTTGCTCACTAATGAATCAGAAACTACTTTTCCTAATTTTTGTGTAAACCACAAGGAGTCAGTAACATTTTCCAAGCCTGTTTCTGTTAATGCAGAAAATTTTTGTTTTTCTTTTGCGTAAGCAATTAATATGTGTAATTTTTTTATGGCTTCTTTTTCACCATCCGGCATTTTCAAATCGTAATAATTATCCATTCCTATGATGTCAACAACATCATCACCCGGATACCATGTAAGATATTCTTCCAAGCTTGTGAAATTTCTATCGGGAGAATAAGCCACCAACATTTGAGATAATCCTTTCTTATTTTTTAAATAGTCAACCGAGAATCTGAATAGTTCTTTAAATTCATCAGGAGTAC
Organism: Labilibaculum filiforme; assembly: GCF_002843315.1. Taxonomy (GTDB): domain Bacteria; phylum Bacteroidota; class Bacteroidia; order Bacteroidales; family Marinifilaceae; genus Labilibaculum; species Labilibaculum filiforme. The sequence goes on from NZ_MVDD01000002.1 coordinate 382,072, forward strand.
AATTTTTGGCTCCCCACCAAAACCAAGTTCCATCCATTTCGTGCCAAGGTCTAAATATGAAAGGAACAACCTCACCATCTCCAGTTTTAAGAGATTGCAGGAAATCGGCAACCCGATCCAGTTGTACTAAAAACTCCTTATGGTGTGATCCATTTTGCAAAATATGCTTCACGACATCAGTTTCGGTATTCCATGCATTTTCACCATTAATTACCGAAAAAGGGTGCCAGCTAAACGTATTCACGCCTCCCATTTCATACCCTTTAACCACCAAGTCTTTCATTACTTGAAAAGGAATACTGTCCAAATCATGAGTATTTTTAAGTTCAACTCCTCCTAATTCCCAACCAAACATAGCTGGATAATCTCCGGCAACACGTTTCACATCCGATTCACCATCCACATAACTCCAATTCATTCCATAAGCCAAATCATCCTGATGACCAAAAAGAATTCCTTTTCCTTTCACAGATTCCAATTGTTCTGCAATTGGATTGGTACTTTTCTCAACTGGTTTTTGGCAACAAGCCATCAACACAGCCAGACCTAAAACAACTGTTATCTTCGCTCTTATCATTACATTATGCTTTTTAAATACTCCTATTAATAGTAATTTTATCATCTGTCTAAAATTCAGCATTTAATTACATTTCAAAATTATATCGTTTGCGATATCCGCACAAGTAGTTTTCTGTCTATAACTGATACTTTTTAGTCATTTTACAAAACTCACTACTGAAACCAAAAAAGAAAACATACTAACCACTCATTACCTTACACTTGAAACTTTTCGAGTCTATTTAAAATCAGGTAATCATTGCAACACCGCGCCAATAATGGGATCTTCACTAGCAAATAACGAACGCATCCATTCAATTACACATCCTTTTTGATACTATTTGCACTGTATCTATTGTACTATCTTATCATTTTGCGTAACATTGCACAAAATAGAAACCAATGAAAGACCAAATCCACAGGGAGATTACCCCTTTAAAAGAGAACGATTGTTTTTTAATCTTTGATCGTGAAAGGAATGCATTTAATTTCCCCATTCACTTTCATCCAGAATTTGAGATTAATTACATCTCAAATGCACAGGGAGGAAAACGAATTGTAGGAGATCATATTGAAGAGATAAAAGAAAAAGAATTGGTAATGGTTGGTCCTAATTTATACCATGGTTGGGAAAATTACAAAAACGACAGCTCGGAACTTTTACACGAAATAACCATACAATTTCCCAGAGAATTGTTCGACGAAACCACCTTAAACCGAAACATGCTTAAGCCAATTCGTGAATTATTAAACAATGCCAACAGGGGTATTTTATTTTCGAAGGAAACCACCAAATTAGTGGAAACCAAACTTACTGCCCTTAGTCAAAAAAGAGGTTTTGATAGCTATTTGGCTTTTCAATCTTTACTTTATGATCTCGCAATTTCAAGAGAACAAAAATTACTGACGAATATGTCTTTTCATCGTCAGAATGATTTTCACAATAGTGAAAGAATTGAACGAATTTATAAATACATACAAGAAAATCACCAACAAAAAATTAAATTAGAAGATGCGGCTGCACTAGTAAGCATGTCGTCGATATCATTTAGTCGCTTGATTAAGCAAAGAACTGGTAAGTCGTTTGTTGAATTTGTAATTGAAATACGCTTGGGTTACGCCACCAGAATGCTAATTGAAAGCAACGATAGTATTGCTGAAATTTGTTTTGAATGCGGTTTCAATAACATCTCTAATTTTAATCGTATTTTTAAAAAGAAACAAGATTGTACACCTACCGAATTCAGAATGAATTTTAAGGGAACAAAAAATGTTTACTAAAATTCGAGTCTAATAACAGAAAATAAGAAAGGTCAGACTAAAAATAGCCTGACCTTTTATCTCGTACCAAATTAACATCGAAATAAGTCTTCTAAAATATTTCTTTTCAGCTATATCTTCGTTAAAAAAGATGCTTACTAACTTGGATATGCCTTACTTTTTTGCCTCGTCACATCTAAAAATTAATTCATTTTAATGAAAGTCTATTTTGAAATTAAATTGGTATTATCTACAGACTTGTCTGTATTTTTTATAAGCTAGTAAAACATCAAAGAAACCAATTCATTTCCTACTAAGCCTTTCATTTTCTTACTTATTCAATTTTAGTTTCTTTAAGGCAGAAATTATTTCTTCAGGTTCGGCTCTATTTCTATAATCTGCATCTAAAAATGCATATTGAATTACTCCTTCTTTATCCACAACATAAGTTACTGCCAACGGCAATTCATTGCTTTCATTTCCATTATAATCGTGCAAATTAAAAGCTTTTTGATAAATACTTGCAACCTCGGGAGTTAACTCGAATACAACTCCATATTCCTTAGCAACTTTATTATCAACATCACTCAAAACACTAAATTCAAGTTCGTGTTTTTCCGACGTACTTATTGATTTATCAGGCAATTCTGGAGTAAGAGCAATTAAAGATGCTCCTAACGCCTTAAATTCAGGAAGCTTCTCTTGTAAAAAATGCAAAGTGATATTGCAATAAGGACACCAACCACCACGATACCAAATTAAAACAACAGGTCCGTTTTCTAATTCTTCCGACAAGCTAACCGATTTGTTCATCTGATTATTTAAAACAAAATCAGGCACCTTATCTCCAACATTTAACGCCTTTTCGAGTATCCCCGATTTTTTAACCGCCTGAATTCCCTCTGCATACACTTTCTTGGTTTCATCGGGAGCCACTTTTGCAAATTCCATTCTCCTTTCATCAAGCTTAGCATCTAAAGATCCACTTTCATCACTTGTTTTCATTACATTTTCATTAATTACCGACTTCGAATCATCAGATTTAGTCTCTTTTTTATTTATATTTTGACAACTCACACTTGCCAACACAATTACTATTCCGATTAAAATATTTTGACATTTCATAAAATCATTACGTTTTAGGTTAATAATACACTACGAGTTATTTTTTGCTTTTGTCCAAGCATACTTTTCAAATCCTTTATCAATAGGAGTTGCAGCAACCCGATTTGTATAATTACTAATTACTTTTTGCGATAAGCCCAAAATAACTTCCAAAACGTGACGTTGTTCATATCCTGCAGCAAAGAATTCGTTAATATCTGCTTCGCTTACAGCTCCACGATTACGAACCATAGCAAGGGTAAACACATGCAAAGCTTGTAATTTTTTAGTTGGCATTGCAGTACCATTACTTAAAGCTTCAATAATGGAATCATCAATCTTCATCATTTTAGCAATAGCTGTATGCGCCGGCACACAATAGTGGCATTCGTGTTCTACATTAATAGTTTGCCAAACAACAGTTAACTCTTCATCGTTAAACGAGGTGTTTACAAACAACTCATGCAACATTTGATATGCCTCCAGCAAACCAGGAGATTCTGCTAAAACAGCATGCAAACCTGGTACCATACCAAATGCTTTTACTGATTTTTCTAATAATGGTTTACTCTTCTCAGGAGCCGATTCTACACTATGAATTTTAAAAATACTCATGCTTCTATTCTTAAATTATTATAATTATTATAATTATTTTCTATCAAAACTATCTAAGCGTACGCTTAGATTTAAACTAAAAAAAACCTTCCAACTAAAACCTCTCCAACTCCTATTTTCGAGCAATAAATTAAAAGACTTAACAAACCTAAGCATTCGTTTAGATAAAAGCAAATTTTTACAAAGCTTTCGCTTAGATATTTTACTAAGCAAGTTTCTTACAGAACAAATTCTGTAAACATAAGATATATAGAAACTTGCCACTTATGCAAAAAGCTACTTTATTAGGCAGGCGAAAAGATTACAAAAAAAATACATTTATAATTATCAAGTAAATGCAAGAGCTTGTAATTTTAAAGTGGACTGTTACACCCAACCGAATACTAGCAAAGGAGACGAATCATCGACCAAGATAGAGGTTCAAATACACGATTTTCCAATAACTCATCATTAAAACTAGTTTAGCTGCAATTTGATGGAAGTTATTTACACTCCCTTCTTACTACCAGTCAATTTTTCCAGCTAAATCACCTTTCACCAACTGTTTTACTTCTTCGATACAAACATCGTTTCCATCTCCGGAAATAGTGTGTTTTAAAAAAGAGGCTGCAACCGCAAAACAAATGGTTTTTTGATCGTTATTGGGCCAATTTAAAAAACCATAAATCAATCCCGCCATTAAAGCATCACCTCCCCCTACGCGGTCAACAATGTGAGTCATTTGATAGGTAGGAGATTCAAAAACCTTTTCTCCGTTAAATAAAATACCTACCCAAGAGTTATGGTTAGCACTAATAGTACCTCGACGAGTTGTAATTACTTTCTCGAGCCTCGGGTATTTCTGCATGAGTTGCTTGGCAATTAATTCAAATGTAAATTTTGAATATTCTACTCCAACTGGCAATTTATTTCGAATCCCCAGTACTTTCTCTGCATCGAATTCATTTCCGATCAGCACATTCGTTTTTGCAATCAAGCGAGGCATCACCTCTTCTGCCTTAATACCTTCTTTCCAAAGCTTACTACGATAATTCACATCGCACGAAACGGTAATTCCTTTCTCATTCGCTTTTTCCAAAGCCTCTTCCAATACCCGCGTTGCACCGGGCGAAATAGCAGGTGTAATTCCAGTCCAATGAAACCAACACGCATCTTTAAATACCTCATCCCAATTAATCATGCCTTTTTCTAGACTCGTAAAAACAGAATTTTCACGATCGTAAACAACTTTAGAACCTCTGGCAACCGCCCCTGTTTCCAAATAGTAAATTCCCAAGCGTTCTCCTCCAAAAACAATATGACTTGTATCTATACCAAACTCATTTAGTTTCTCTTTACAGGATTTTCCAATATCATTATTGGGTAATCGGGTAACATAAGCAGTAGGAATCCCAAAGTTGGCCAAGGATACAGAGACATTCACTTCTCCACCACCAAACGTAGCAACAAAGGAATTGCTTTGTGAAAAGCGTTTGTATTCAGGCGTTGCCAATCTCAACATAACTTCTCCGAAAGTAATTACTTTATTATTCATAAATCTCTACAACTAATCTTCATTAATTATTACTGGAAAAACCACAATTTAATTGCCAATACTACAATCGTTACCAAAAGTATTGCCTTAATCCATTTATCACCTCTCTTCACCGAGAAAACGGATCCTAGATATCCGCCAAAAGCGTTTCCGACAGACAATACCAAAGCATATTGCCAATTAATGGCATCTTTATAAATAAAAACCCCTACTGCAGCAATGGTGTAAACAAAAGCAACCGTTACTTTAATGCTATTGGTTTTCACCAATGAAAAACCATTTATTTTTGTGAGTGCCAAAATGATAATAAACCCAATTCCAGCATGCAGAAAACCACCATAAATTCCAATAAAAAAGAAACTTACTACTCCCCAAAATTGATTCTTAAATTCCATTTTTTCGGCTTTTTCGAGCCCACTCGCTTTTGAGTTAAACAAAATTAAAATGGCTACTACCACCATCACAACAGAGAGAATTCGCTTAAACAAAACTTCATCGAGATCGACCACCAATAAGGCTCCTAAAGTAGACCCAATTAAAGCCGATATTCCCAAGTAAATACTATAAGGATAAGAACTTACACCTTTTTGATTAAACTTAGCTATCGCAAAACTATTCTGCGCCAAAATTGCAATTCGGTTGGTTCCATTAGCAATAGTTGGAGGCAATCCTAAAAAAATTAGGAGTGGTAAAGTAATAAGCGATCCGCCACCGGCAACAACATTTAGGAAGCCAGCAACAACACCTGCAACAACAATAAAAAGTGATTCTAAGATTTCCATTCTTCCCTTTTAAATTTGCGACTTTTTGGCAACAGCCCAACTATCTATCGTTCTGCTTTTTTTAAGCCTAATTGCTAATAAAAACAATTCTTAATTCTAAGTAAGGGTACAAACAGGAGAATGGATCAATCCGAGGGAAGATCCATAACATGTAGAAGGTGAAAAAGATAAACAGTTTATATGGAGAACTACTTATCGGATAAAAAATTAGTGCGCTCACACGCACTAATTCAATTACAATATTTTTTTGCTAAACTCTAATACGTTTTTAAGATGCTCTTGCATTAAAAGAACTGCTTTATCGGCATCTTTTTCTTTAATCGCATCTAAAATAGCCCGATGTTCACCCAATCTTTTCAGCTTTTCATCTTCACCACAGAAATTTTCTTTCTTATAAATGGCCAAAATATCCGGCAAAATAATCAGCATCATGGTCTTAACCACTGCATTATGACCAGCCTCGGCAATTTTTAAGTGAAACAAAAAATCCTCATTTTCGGCATGTTGGCTTATTTTTATCTTCGCCTCGTAAGCCTCCAAAGCCTTCTCCAGATTTTTCAGATCTTCGTCTGTTCTTCTTTTCGTTGCATTTTGCACCGAAAAAAGCTCCATACTCACTCTGGTTTCCACCAAAGAGAAGAAATCCGGCCGTTCTATTTTCATCACGTTTGAAAACAGACCTTCCATAGCCGAAATATCTGTGCCATTTACCACAACACCAGACTGAGGATGGGTTGTTAAAATTCCAAAAAACTCCAATTTTTTGATTGCATCTCTGATATATGTTCTTCCCACCCCTAATTTTTCGGATAGCTTTCGTTCTGAAGGCAACTTATCACCAGGAGCCAGATAACCAGACACAATTAAACTGCGAATTTGACGAATAATTTTATCAACGGGAGTTTCTACCTCAATTGCTTTAAAATTATCTAATAATTCCATACAAATAACTAAATTTTACTACAAGCCCATTTATACAGACTATTGGTTGGACAAATCTAGCTACTTTTCACCTGTTTACAAACTCCTAAGACACAATTTGTGGAAAGGTGCTATAAACAAGGCAAAAACAATACTTTAAACACCTTTTTACTAAACGCAAAATCAGATTAACCAATAAAAACACCAATTTATTCTTCTAAAAAAAACACTATTCTCCTTTAATTGGTCTACCACTTAACTCATTTGATATTTAAGAGATATGCTTTTGCCTTTTCTACACACTACTGAATTCTTACTTCTTTAATTCTTGAACAATTTGCAAGGCATTTTTTGCAGTTTGTGTCAATTCATCGTATTTTCCTTCTTCAATTACACTTTTACCAATTAACTGTGATCCCATGCCTACGCAAGTAACGCCTGCCTTAAACCATTCGGTTAAATTCTCCCGATCAGGAGTAACTCCGCCTGTTGGCATAATAGACGACCAAGCACATGGTCCCTTTATTGCTTTTACAAATTCAGGACCACCTACCGAAGAACCTGGAAATATTTTACATACTTCAGCACCTAACTCTTCCGCATAACTAATATCACTTAAACTACCACAACCTGGAGACCAAAGTATTTTTCTTCGGTTACAAACCTTTGCCATTTCAGGATTTAACACCGGCGAAACAACAAAATTAGCTCCTAGTTGAATATATAAGGATGTAGTTCCAGGATCAACAATAGAGCCTATTCCAAGCATCATTTCTGGCGTATTACATATTGACCACTTGATTAATTCTGCAAACACTTCATGTGCAAAATCTCCGCGATTTGTAAATTCGAACACACGAATTCCACCATCATAACAAGCCTTAACAACCTTTTTGCAAATCTCAATATCCTTATGAAAAAAAACAGGTACAATACCGGTTTCTGCCATTTTTAATGCAACCTCTATTCGAGAAAACTGTGCCATATTTTAATTTAATTATGAATTTAGAATTACGAATTAAAAATTATCAATGCATTATTTATCCTTATCAATTTCTAATTCGTAACACCTAATTATTTTATCGTGCGACTCTTCCAGAAGCATCTCCATCCATTAGCTTTTCTACCTCATCTACACTCACTTGGTTAAAATCACCAAAAATGGTATGCTTTAAACAGGAAGCTGCAACAGCAAAATTCAATGCTTTTTGATCATTTTCAGGCCAAGTTAGTAGGCCGTAAATTAATCCTCCCATAAATGAATCACCGCCTCCTACGCGATCTACAATATGTGTAATTTGATAGGTTGGCGATTCGTAAAGTGATTTTCCATCCCATAGAACACCTGCCCACGAATTGTGATTTGCGTTAATAGATCCACGCAAAGTGGTAATCACTTTTTTACAACGTGGAAATTGTTTCATGATCTGTTTAGACACTGACTCATAAGCCGCTCCTTCTACATGACCACCAGTCACATCAATACCTTCTGGCTTCACTCCTAATACTTTCTCGGCATCTTCCTCGTTTCCAAGAATAATATCGGTACCTGCAACCAATTCGGGCATCACTTCCCCTGCAGTTTTTCCGTATTTCCATAGATTCTTCCGGTAATTTAAGTCGCAAGAAACGGTAATGCCTTTCTCGTTTGCTTTTTTAATTGCTTCCAAACAAACAGCTGCAGCTCCTTGCGAAATAGCTGGAGTAATACCAGTCCAATGAAACCAAGTAGCACCATCGAAAACCTGATCCCAGTCGATCATACCAATTTCAACTTGAGAAATTGCAGAGTTTGCACGATCGTATACTACCTTACTACCACGACTTACCGCTCCGGTTTCCAGAAAATAGATTCCTAAACGATCTCCTCCATAAATAATCTGATCGATTCCAACACCATATTTTCGAAGCTCCATTGCACAAGTTCTACCAATATCATTTTTTGGCAAACGGGTTACAAATTCTGATTCAATGCCATAATTTGCTAAAGAAACCGCTACATTGGCTTCTCCACCGCCATAAGTAGCAACAAATTCGGATGCCTGATTAAACCTCTGATATCCAGGGGTAGATAATCGTAACATAATTTCTCCGAAGCTAATAACTTTCTGACTCATATTTTTTGATTGTAAAAAATGAAACAACATTCCGGGGAGCGATTGGGAATAATACAGCTCCCCGGAACTTGCTAACCAAAGTTTTTAAGAAATTAGTAAATTTCTTATATTCCTAAAGCCTGACCACCACCAATTTGAATTGTTTCAGCCGTAATAAAAGCGGCATCATCACTTGCTAAGAAAGAGATAACAGAAGCAACCTCTTCTGGTTGCCCAATTCTTCCTAATAAAATACTATTTGCCCACGAAGCAAAAACTTCAGGTTTAGTTGCTTTAATTTGCGCGTGAAATGGAGTATCAATTGTACCTGGTGATACTGCATTCACTCTAATTCCATATTCAGCCAAATCTTTTGCTAATGCTCTTGTAATTGCATGAACTCCAGCTTTTGATGTTCCATAAACACCAGCACCTGGTCCGCCTGCATTCCATGCTGCATTTGAAGTATAATTGATAATAGAAGCATTTTTTCCTTTTTTAAGGAAAGGAATTGCAGCTCTTGAAGCAAAAAATACAGAATCAAGATTCAAAGCCATCACGAATCGATAAAATTCAGTTGTCATTTCTTCAAATCGAGATCTTCCACCTAATCCACCTGCATTGTTTACTAAAAGATCAATCTTACCATACTTCTCTCCAATTTTTTTAATATTGGAAGTCACAGCCTCATCGCTTGTAACATCAAAACCAAAATACTCTGCCTTAATACCCTCTGCAGTAAGCTCTTTTACTCTTTCAGCTCCCGCTTCATCTTCGATACCGTTTAAAACTACAGTGTATCCATCTTTACCTAATCTTTTGGCTACTTGAAAACCAATCCCTCCAGTCGCTCCAGTAATAACGGCTACTTTTCCTTCTGATTTCATAATTGTTTGTTTAAATGTTATATTAATTTTATAATTAATAGTTTTCTTATTTTTCTACTGATTGTATATTTCTTGCAAAGAAGTATATGGCTCCAACCCCAAGTGGCACAAAAACAGCGATTGCAATAAAAATTGGGGTGTATGATACTTCTGCAACTATAGGAATTAAGAAGTTCATTACAATTACTGAAAATACTCCTACCATTCCACCAAGTCCGGCTAATGAACCAACTGATTTACCACTAAAAAAGTCACTTGGTAATGTTTGTACATTGCTAATTGCAAATTGGAATCCGAACAATACGAAGAATACAATTGCCACAAAAGCTTCCGCTGAATCGGCAAACAAAACAGTAGCTATTAATCCGCAAAGCATAATGATACCACCAATTAATATGGTTGTTTTTCTTCCTTTATCAATCGAATTTGTTTTCGCAATAATTTTACCGGAAACATAACCACCTGCAATACTACCAATGGCTGCACCTACGTAAGGTACCCAAGCGAACATACCTACCTCTTTTACATTAAAACCGTAAACATCAAATAAGTAAATTGGCATCCAACCAACAAATAACCACCATATTGGCTCTAAAAAGAAACGACCAATTACAATTGCCCAAGATTCTTTGTGTGAAAGAATTTCTTTTAAGCTTTTTCCTTTTGTGTCTTCTGTTGCCTTTTGATCCGCTTCACTTTGACCTTCGATTATGTACTTTTGTTCTTCTTTGGTAATCCAAGGGTGTTTTTTAGGTCCTGCTTTGTTAATTAGCAACCAAGGAATAATCCAAAGCATACCAAAAGAACCAACAACCATAAATGTAATTCTCCATCCAAAAGCAACGAATAAAGCGGCAATAAATGGAGGTGCAATTACCGAACCAATCGATGCACCTGCATTAAATAACCCTTGTGCAATCGCTCTTTCCTTTATTGGAAACCACTCGGCATTACTTTTAACCCCTCCAGGCCAGTTACCTGCTTCAGAAAATCCCAATAAACTACGAAATATACTAATGGATAAAAATCCACGTACCGTTGAATGTAGGAATGAAGAAAGTCCCCATACTCCGATTGATAATACATATCCAATACGAGTACCTACTTTATCAAAAATTTTACCTGTAAGCAATTGTCCTAAGGCATAGGCAACCATAAATATGTTTAATATGTAGCTATAATGATCTTTGGTTAATCCTAATGACTGAGAAATTGATCCCTCCACATTATCGTTCCCCCACATAATAGCCAGAGCACTTCTATCGATATAATTTATTACTGTAGCTAAAAATATAAGCCCAATAATGAACCATCTTAATCCTTTTAATTTCATAAGGAATTTATTTAATTATTAATTAAGGCTTTAACTTACTTCCCGAAATAGGAAACTGCACTACCATCTAAAAAATCTTCACGAACAGGACTAAACACATCAATTAGGATACCTGCCTCTAAACAAACAGCACCATGCGGTAGGTTTGGTTGAATATAAACGCCATCACCTGCCTCAACAAGCTTCACATCATCGCCAATTGTAAATTCAAATTTACCTTCAGCACAATAGGTTGATTGTGTATGAAAATGATCATGAGTAGATCCGACTGCACCTTTCTCAAATTTCACTTTTACCATCATAATCTGATTGTCGTAACCTAAAAACTGGCGTTGAACTCCACCTCCAAGATCTTCCCATTTCATTTCTTTAGAAGTAAAAAATTTTGGTCTTTCGCTTTGATTTCCCATGATTAGCTATTTTTTTTATGTTAATATTTTATTCTCTGAGAGGTTTTCCTCTCTCCCAATCTTATTATTTATAAAAATCTATTCGTATCACTCAAGTGTTAATACAGTAATTTTTGAGTCAGGAATTCGTCGCTTACAATTTTCGACTTACCGTAAATCGTATTTCCACTTTCCACATTATTTTTCTCGCCCCACAACCTTGCAACGAATCCAGATTCAATAGAGCTAAAATTATTATTCAAAATCCTTACATTAACAATTCCTTGAGTTTTTAATAGAATTTCATCAGCACCTCTTTTACCTGCTCCTTCAACCGTATTATTGTTGAATACAAAGTTGCCGCCAATGGTAGATTCATCATATCCTCCACGATAGAAGTTTACCAATACATTTTCAATTGTACTTATTTTGTTGTTATCCAGAATCAAAAACTCTGCATTATAGTCTCCTTTAGCCTCCGTTTCCGAATCTAAAATAAAACCGTTTACCAAGTCTTTTAGTTCCGAATTCACCACTTTTAGTGTATCCGCAAACGAACCTTTTTTAGATTTATAGATGGAATGAAATCCACTTAAAGTGCATTCATCAACAAATACATTTGTTGCAATCGACATATCTGCCTGATTAGGTTCAAAGCAGTTTAAGGTCTTAGTTCCTTCCACAATTAGGTGATTTAAGTGAAAATTTACACCTGCACCTAGTTCAAAAGCAGGCACTTGTTCGGTGGATGTAAATTGCAGTCTTACTTTCTGATCTTTATTACTAGACGCAAGTACAACACTTTCCTCAACCTTAATCAGTTTATCAAGCTTCAATAAGTCAGCATCAATTAGGATTGTATCTCCATCGTTTATTTTCTCGAAAGCAGCATAAAGCTCCTCGCTAGATTTTACGCTAAGCTGCTTTGTATTTGTATTCTTCTTTGATTTTTCGAACCAAACCGGACCATACTTATCTACATCCAGCAGATTCTGTTTTGTATTCTTAACAGCACAAATTGCACCTGCTTGATTTTCACTACGACCATTAGAGAAGATATCGTTCTTGATATTCGAAAAATTAAATCCATTAAAAAGCGCCGCATTACGATCTACTACGGTTACCAAAGGAACAATCGATTGGCTATTTGCTACAGTCATTTCTGCAGTGATAAAACCATTTAGGTTTTCAATTCCCTCCACTCCACTCACGTAGTTCGATTGAAAATCGATATCACCAGGAGTGTCGTAATACTTTACGATAGCTTCACTGATCGTTTTACTGTTATAAATGAGGTTGTTCGCGACTGATGTGCGAATAGGAAGTGCTGACCGAATTTCAGACTTTGGTAAAACATCACTCTTATTCACATTAGAACCAACACTAAACTGCAATGGACTAATGCAATCAATCCAACTATTATGAGCAATTACCACATCGGTAACCTGATTATATCTGTTTAATGGCGATTTTGGAATCCCATTCATTACCGCAATAGCACTGCGAAATTCGTTTCCTTTTAAGTTGTAGAAATAATTATTGGTAATCCAATGACCTGTATTAATTACTCTTACACCTCCAATATTATCTGAATTATCGTCACCAATAAACCAGTTAGAATCGATAGTCGCATAATTACCATGTCGTAATACGAGCGATCCTTCGCACTTATAAAAAACGTTGTTGATGAATTTATTGTAGTTTGTTTTACTGGAAATAACCTCCACTTCACCATTACATCGATCTAAAAAATTATCTCTTACTTCGATAAATGCAGGAACCATTGAGGTGTAACTATCACCCAATTGCATTGTTTCTCCTCTTGGGCCTCCTCGTCGTGGACGTGGGCCAAAATAGTTATTAGCAATTATGTGATGACAATTTGCGTGTTGGTTTCCCTTTAATTCGGCTCTAAGAGTTGGTCCATCGTTAGATTTGCCTGCTATATAGCAATATAGCAACTCATTACGCTGTCCCCAGAATTCCACCCAATGATCTTTCTTTCTTCGATCTAATTGTGTAAAATTCTCAATCACACAATTTACCACCTTACAATCGTAAGCAGCATTTTTTTCGTCGCTTTTAAATTGAATAACGCTATTGATAGGAGTATAACCATTACGGAAATATAAATCGTGAACCTCGAGATAATGACCGGCTATTTTTAAAAATGATTGTCCTTCGATAAAGACTTTACCAGGAGTCTCTGCTTTTAAAACGATAGGCTTATCGACAATACCATTCGCCTTAAAATCTATCTCTGCATCTTTCCAAATACCGTTTGACATTACAATCACATCTCCTGCTTGAGCTTTATCAATAGCCGATTTTAACTCCGCCATATTATTAACGATATTTCCTGAGTTGCTTCCGCAAGAAGTTAGCAAGAATAAGGCCAGGCTAAGAATGCTAATAGATTTAAACAATTTCATGTTGTTTTCTTTTATGTATTTGAATTCGGTTTGCTATCTTTTCTATTTGGACTGAACAAAGTAAAAAGCTCCGCTCCATTTATAATCTGCCCCATTTATTTGCAATTCGTGCTGCGATTCTTTGCCAGCATCTTTATTAGCAAGAATGAGTATCCATTCGTTTTTATTTTTATCCTGAAAAGAAATAGCAGTGTACGCGTTGGTATTCAACAACAAATCAATTTTTGAAATGCTACTAAAAGCATTGTCAGCAAATTCAGTAACTCTATCGTATTTTCCATGTGCTTCCACTATCGAAACAAACACCGCATTTTTTTGTGGATTTTTTTTGATAATAAAAGCAGGTTCACTACGCAAATTAAAATTAGGATCGTTAGCACCCGAACGTACCAACTGCAATTTATCTTCAGGACTCACATAACTTGTTATGGAATAAAAATGATCCTTCGCAAACCAAGTGAATTTTGCATTATTTCCTTTCGCTTGTCCTTCGGCCTCTAATCGCAAATGCTGATAGCCATGAGAATCTCCCATAGGAACTAACTCCTTTGCTTGCACATATTCATAATTTGCTGACAATAATTGACCAACAAAATGATAAGGCAATTCGTATTGATTTTCGATATCCGAAGTCGCACGAAAGATGTCTAACAACAAAGGCTTTTCAAATCGATCATCCGCTAATAAAGCAAGCGTTCTATGCATTTCTACTCCTGGATATGCATTCAATTCTTTTGCGCTAACAATTTGAATAGCCTTATTAGTCGCATCAAAAACAAAAGGATCAGAATGAAATTCATTTCCGGTATCGGTACTTCCTCCAAAATGAGATATTCCATTAACCACAAGTGTATTATGAGCTACTGTTTGTTTTGCCCAAGTATTATTTTCAGGCAGATATCCACCGCCAAATTTTTGTTCTATGTTCACATACCGGGCGCAACCATAATCTGGAAGCACTTCACCCATATAATCGTATAAGGAAAAAGACAATTTATCGAAATGACCATGTCCCATTCCCTGCGAAGTATTTTTCATGACCAAACAAATCTCTTTGTCGCCTTCGCCGGCACGAAGAATTCCTAAAGCTCCTTCCGTTCCAGAGGCGCCATCTTTATAATTTGCTGATCTTTTTATATAATTGGTTTTCTTTCCTTCTTTAATTGCTTTTGCTACCGATAAACCAGTATCATCTAGCATAACTTGTCCTTGTTGCTCAGCAACAGCTAACAAACCAGCATCTTCGCCACCAAAATGATAAACGATATTCACCGACGACACTAATTCTCTGGATAGGTACGACATTCCTTTTTGAGCATCGTTAATTGGAAAAAATAAACCGTTTACATCGGTTAAGTTTAGTAAGGTTTGAACCGCTTTTACTAAAAGACTATCGCGATATTCGAATATTTTCACTTCTGGTTTACAATTTTCAATTGCTTCGGCAAACATCACAAAAGGATACATCGCATATCTCTGATAATATGGACCTTCGGTATAATAACCGTCTGGTGAGAATAAATGGTCTAATTGTGCAAAGAAACCAGCCTGCCCTTGTCCAGGCATTTTTATCAGACCACCATCGTTATCCTTCTGATCTGCTTTAATATTATCTGATTTTAATCCGTAAAATGCACGGTCGATCAATTCCTGATCATTCATTACCAAACCAATCATGCCTACCGCAGCATTTCCCCACGTACTGTGATTATGCACTCGGTTATAGAATTGTGGAGAATCAACAGACAAATGATCGGCAAACGGGCGAAAAAGGTCTTTCTCTAATTTCTTTCTTTCTTTTGATGACAACCAATCGTAAACACAATCGTAAGCCTGACTTGCGTAAACCAGCCAGTTTGCATCGTTCAAGTTCTGCCAGAAAATTTTTCCAGGCGCGTAAGATCTGTTTGCAGGATGCAAACCCAATGTAGGATACAATTCAGCGTACTGCATTAACATATCGCGAACAAAAACAGCATATTTTTCGTCCTGAGTAATTTGAAATAAAACCCCTGCATTTTGAAGCGCTAAATAGTTTTTCTTGTGACAATTATGCGTATAACCTCCAGCCATATCTTTAGGTAGTGGCACATCGATTCCTTTTTCCATTTCATCCCCAACAAAACGAACAGCCATTTGCACTGAAGTTTGAAGCATTGGCAATTGATTCAATTGTGCTCTAATTTCAGCCACACCCTTTTTGGTTAAAATTAATTTAGGATGCGATTGAGAATAAGCAATGCTACTCACCATCAGAACGAAAAAAAGAATGTATGTTTTTAATTTACTCATGATCTAATCGGGTATTTTGTTTCTTATAAATCTATTGGAACGAATTTTTATTCTTCCTTAAGTGTATTATGCGTTTTCAACCATTCTTCTCCTTTTTTATCAAGAAAAAAATCCATCCACATATAGTACATTTTTTTTCCATTCTTCACTTCTACAGAATGGCTGGAACCCAGAGGAATATGTAGAAGCGAATAGGCTGGAAATTCTACCTTAGCCTCATCAGCAAAAACAACTACCTCATTGTTTGTTAGGCCTAAAAATAGTTGCTCAAGCATTCCATGCTCATGAGCATCAACCTTGTCTGGACCAATTGTCTCCACTGTTCCCATTGCTATGCGCGGAATGTATTTGTTAGGCAATACTGTTCGACTAACTGTATTTGGACTTTTTATTGGCTCAGTATAAGGTTCGCAATCTGAAAATCTTGCAAAATATGGATTTTGGGTATTTTCTTTTGGAAACTCTTTTAAATCATTAATATCTTGCTCGCTTAGCTTACTAGAAATCTTAATAAAATGAAGAGTATCATTTTTATTACTACTAACTGATATAACAGGAACTGAATTGGGTAAAAAAATGGTTTCCGGAACGATACTATAGTCTTCTTTATTAGCAACTACATTTCCATTCCCTTTAATAAAAAGATAAATGAATTTGTATCCTTTTTCCATCGATTCTTCGCTAACAAAATCTCCTGTTAAAGCAATGTGGTCAACTTTTATTCCATCAATTTCATTTTCAAGAACCGTTTTACGATACTCTTGCTGATTCAGTTGTAAATTCATATTGAGATGATCAATAGGAATCTCCTGTGCATTTATCGTTGAAACCGAGAATACAGCTATTGCAAAAATTAAAAAATTAAATTTTATTTTCATTTCGATGGTGAAATTCAAGTTTCAAATATTCTTAAAAAATTAATCCTGTGTTAGGAGTCCATAAGCTAAATTATGGACTCCTATTCACAGCATAATCAATAATCTACTATTCTAAATGTTCTTTGCTTGGAACTAATTACCCTTTTCTTGCATGGATCTCTCCTTGAAGAATTGGTTTATTGACGCATAAAGTTCCACTCATTCAGTCCCAGTAATTATTTAAATCCTAATAACCAGCATTTTGAGGTAATAAGTTTGGATTTCGCACTAATTCATTTGTAGGTAATGGGAATAAGTAATTTCTATTTGGATTGAATTGTGGTTTAAAACCTTCTAATCCAGAAGCACTAAACACTTCATTTCCCATTTTTCTTCTAGCAATATCGTACCATCTTTTACACTCGAAAGCCAGTTCCAATTTGCGATCTTCTAAAACCATTGTTCTAAAATTATCTTGGGATAAACCAGAAATATTTGCTGGTATTGCACTTGGAACACTACCTGCAGCTCCGGCTCTAGCTCTAGCTCTAACTCTATTTACATAACCTTCTGCCTCTGCAGTTCCTGGAGTAATTTCATTTAAAGCTTCTGCCGCAATTAGCAATACTTCTGCATAGCGCATCATTAAATAATTACTATTTGTATTTCGACCATTTCCATTAGAAGCTGGTCCTGCTTTACGAGTATATTTTGCAATATGCGGACTATTTACACTTGCACCGTAAAAGGTCGTAAACTCAGTATAAGGATGTACTTCACCACCAAAAACTCCGGTAGCATCAAGACTAACCGATTTTCTATAATCCTGATCATCCCAAGTGGTATAAACAGCAACAGAAGGGACTAATACAGACCAACCGCCACTATAACCATACTGTTCATCACTTCTAATGCCAGTATATGCTGCTAAATAATCTCTACCTTGATCACCATCGGAAGTTCCAATAAAATCGATTACGAATATTGGTTCTTTAGAGGCATCTGTTTTAGAATAATCATATAAATCTTGAAAATCAGGTTCTAAACCTAAATCATATACTCCCTCATTATCAATAACATCCTTAGCTTCGTCGTAAGCTTTTTCAAAATCACCCATGGTTAAATAAACCAAAGCTAAATAGGAACTAGCTGCTGACTTTGCAGGTAAAGCCCTGGTAACTTGTGTATTTGGCAACCACTCTTTAGCAAACTCTAAATCTGCAATGATATTTGTATATACATCGGCAGCCGAAGTTTTACTAATAGTAGATGCTGCTTGCACATCTGTTACAGGTTCTGTTAAATAAGGAATCGCTCCAAATTGTCTAACCAAATGAAAATACGTAAATGCTCTTGCAAAATAAGCTTGCGCCACAATTGCATTTTCTTCGGCAACATCAGCATCAACCAATTCTGCTCCTGCAATAGCTTGATTAGCCGCACCAATTATTTGGTAACATTTTGGCCAATAATTAGCAATATTTGCATTATCAGCTAAAAGACTTACGTCATTAAACTGAATTCTTTCTGCCTGAGTAACTGCAGGATTAAGATCGACCATATCACTACCCAACATCAAAGACATTGACATAGCTCTAGACATAAAATATCTATGTTGCATGTGACCGTAGGCGCCATTTACTGCTATTTGTACCTTATCTAAAGATGTGAAAAAGCTTTCAGGGGCTAATAAACCTACCGGCTCTTCTTCCAAATCTGAACATCCAAACATTGATATTCCTATCAACAATAATAAATATTTATATTTTTTCATTATCTAGTTTTTTTAAAGTTTTATCTGAAGGCTAAAATTCACTGATTTAACAGTTGGGTAATTTCCAAAATCAAACCCTTGAGTTGTATTACTGGCTCCACTACTTTCGCCACCAGAACCAAAATAACTTACCTCAGGATCTAAACCAGAGTAATTTGTAAACGTTAACAGATTCTGTGCACTAACAGAAAATCTAACGCTAGCCAGACCTAACTTTCTAGTAATATCTGTAGGTAAATTATAGCCTAACGCTAAACTTTTCAGTCTAATATAACTACCATCTTCTACAAATCTTGAAGAGATTTCTCTTCCTCTACTAGCTACAACACGAGGTATATTTGTATCCGTATTTGTTGGAGTCCATGCGTTTAAAACATCTTTAAGTCCATTCGAATCTCCGTTATACAACTGTACATTTGTTAGATTAAAAATATCACCACCATAGGAACCTTGAAAAAAGATATTTAAATCAAAATTTTTGTAAGTAAATGTATTTGTAATCCCCAAATTCCAATCTGGATTAGGATTCCCTATAACTTTCTGATCATCAGTAGTAATATCACCACTACCATCTACATCTGTAAACAGTGG
Organism: Labilibaculum filiforme; assembly: GCF_002843315.1. Taxonomy (GTDB): domain Bacteria; phylum Bacteroidota; class Bacteroidia; order Bacteroidales; family Marinifilaceae; genus Labilibaculum; species Labilibaculum filiforme. The sequence continues at coordinate 401,497 of NZ_MVDD01000002.1, forward strand.
ATCGCCTGCTTGGGCTCCCGAATAGGTAGCTGTACCTTCAGGCAAAGCACCTCCTTGGTAAACTCCTTTATAATCGTATCCCCAAAAAAGACCAACTTCTTCACCTTCTCGCAAAACATGAGTACTTGCAACACTAAAATATCCTGGCGCAGCATTTTGAAAAACGTCTATCCCATTAATTAAGGATACAACCTCATTTTTATTTGTAGACCAGTTAAAATCGGTAGTCCAAGTAAAATTTTCATTAGAGATGTTTCTTGTATTTAAAGAAATTTCAAATCCTCTATTATTAATCTCCCCAACGTTTCTAATACTTGCTAAGGTTGAAAAACCAAGATATTCTGGTTGACTTGCATCTTCTAAAAGAAGATCTTTCGTATCGATATTATAATAGTCTAAGGAAAGTGAAATTTTATTATTGAATAAACCCAAATCCAAACCAATATTTGTTTGGTAAGAAGATTCCCATTTTAAATTATCATTGGCAGCTTGATCTGGCACAACAGCACCTACTACCTGACCATTAATTCCACTAAAAATAGGGTTTAAACTTGCAAATGATTCATATGGACTAATTGCCTGATTACCAGTTACACCATAACTAGCTCTTAACTTCAAATTTGAAATCTTATCCTGATTTTTTAGGAATTCTTCATTCGATACTTTCCAGCCAATAGCCGCAGAAGGGAAAATAGCATACTTTTCATTTTTTGAAAAATTAGATGCCCCATCTCTTCTGACTGTAGCTGTTAGTAAATATTTATCATCATAATCGTAATTTAATCTTCCAAATTGAGATTGAATTTCTTGTTCGGTAAAAGATGAAGTAGGTATTGAAGTAACTTCACTACCGGCTAAATTATAGTAAGAAAAACTATCGTCAATAAAACCTTGAGCACCTGCAGAAAAACGTTCTGAAGTTGTTTTTTGATATGAATAACCTGCCAATAAGGTTAAATCACCCTTCCCAATTTCAGCTTTATAGGTCAGGTAATTTTCATTCAATATGTTTGATTTTTTTAGATTTGATATGCTTGCTTTTCCACCTGTACCACCTCCAGCGGTAACAATTAACGTGGATGGTCTAAAAACACCAATGGTTTGATTTGTTGTACTATAACCAAAAGTAGTTTTGAAAGTAAGGTTTTGTAAAATATCGTAATTTGCAGATAAATTTGCTCTATTAATATCTGTTTTAGTTCTATTTACAGCCTCAGTAGCAACAGCATACGGATTATCGATATTATCACCTATTGTATTCGTTGTATTTAAACCGTTTGCATCTTTTATTCCAAGGTCGGGCATAAATCTAAACATCAATGAAATAACATCATCACCACCACCATTAGCAGTATCCCCGGTAGATTGTGTAGGAACACCCTGTTTATCTCCTCTGCTACTATATAGATTAAAACCTAATTTTAATTTATCCGTTACTTGCGCATCTATATTCGATAAGAAAGTTATTCTTTCAAAATCTGAATTTATAATAACCCCTTTTTGTTTATAATAATTAGCCGAAGCATAAAAGTTAATTTTATCACTTCCTCCTGAAAAGGAGAATTGATGATTCTGAGTACTACCTTGTCGATACAATAGATCTTGCCAATCTGTATCTGCAGGTCCTTGAACGTAACTAGGGTTTGATATTTGCTGATAAGCTGCAAATTCATCTGCATTAAGCAAATCTAGTTCGTTTGCAGTATTTTGAATAGAATAATTAGAATTCAGTTCAACAGATAATTTACCACTTTTACCTTTTTTAGTGGTTACCAAAACAACACCATTTGAACCTCTAGAACCATAGATGGCAGTTGCCGAAGCATCTTTTAAAACCTCCATAGATTGGATATCATTTGGCTGTGGCATTGTTGCTCCAACAAAACCATCGACAACAATAAGTGGTGAACTACTTGCATTAATAGAAGTATTTCCTCTAATCTTTATACTGATAGGAGCCCCTGGCTCACCACCATTATTAGATTGTACAACAACACCAGCAGCACGTCCTTGAAGAGCTTGCGAAGCATCTAATACAGGAAATGCATTTATCTCACTTGATTTAACTGAAGATACAGAACCTGTTACATCACTTTTTCGACGAGCTCCGTAACCAACTACAATAATTTCATCCAAGCTTTCGGAACCGGCTCCCATTGCCACATCAATTGAAGTTAGAGCTCCCGCTAATTTTTCAATGGTTTCATAACCTACAAAAGAGTACACTAAAATACTTTCTTTTCCGGCAACACTTAATACGTATTTCCCATCAAAATCAGTAACCGTACCATTTGTTGTTCCCTTTTCATATACACTCACTCCTACTAAAGGAGAGTTATCCGCTTTATCAACAACATTCCCCGTAATCGTTTGCTGCGCAAACAAAAAAGAAGAGAATCCTGTTAATAAAACCATTAGCATTAGGATTTTTCTTTTCATTTCACTTTAGTTTAGTAAAATTAGTTAGTTATTAGATTTACAATTCAACACTTTAGGAACTCTAAACATTGCACAGGGCCCAACACTACAAAGTTTTAGTTCAAAAAATATTTAATAATTAGTTGAATACTATTTTGTATTCATTTACTGCCTTCGGAAAACTGTTTCCTATTATCTAAAGGCAGTAAAATCAGAGATTTAATTTCTTTTTACTGAATTCCAAAACATCTTTTAAATGTTCATTCATATAGTTTGTTGCCAGACTAGAATCCTGTTCAATAATTGCATTTAATATATTTCGATGTTCTATTAATGATTTTCTAGCTTCTTCTTTTGGACAAAGCTTTTCGTTACGATAAATTTCAAGAATATCTGGTAAAACAATCAACATCAGAGTTTTTATTACTGAATTATGACTGGCCTCCGCAATTTTAATATGGAATATAAAATCCTCATGTTCTGCAGGCAAATCACTTTCCACCTTAGCCTCATAATTTGCCAGCGCCTCCTGTAATTTTAAAATATCTTCCTTTGTTCTTCGACTTGCTGCTTGCTGAACAGAAAATACCTCCATAAAGCATCTTGTCTCTACTAAAGAAAAAAAGTCGGGACTTTCAATTTTCATCACATTCGTAATCAAACCTGCCATAGCAACCATATCGGTACCATTAACTATAACACCACTTTGAGGGTTAGTTGTTAAGATACCGTAGAACTCCAGCTTTTTTATCGCATTTCTAATATGAGTTCTTCCAATACCAAATTTATCCGAAAGCTTTCTTTCCGATGGCAATTTATCTCCTGCTTTTAAATAACCCGCAATTATTAAATCTCTAATCTGACGGATTATTTTATCTACTGGACTTTCGACTTCTATCGTTTTAAAACTCTCTAAAATACCCATATCATAAATTTATCGAACTAACATCTGCTCGACCTTAAACTGGTACACCAAAACTACAAGCTTTTTTTTAAACTTCAAAATTTATTTATTTAAACCCCTACTAACTTAAGAACATAAATGCATGCCAAAGCCCATATATAAAGGAGTGCAAAGGTTTACATTTTTTAATTATTTTTCAGATTAAAAGTGAAGAATTGAAAAATAATAAATTAATTGAGATATAAAACTATCGCTTTAAATTGGTTGACCAATTTTAAGATGGGGAATATTAGCGATATTTAAGGAAGAACTTTTGGAATAATTAATCAAAATTGAATTCTATTAATAGCTACTACTTTCTTACAGGATGAAAGTAAATTTTGAAATGAAGAAAAGGGATTGTCGTATCTTTTAGCAAAAGAATTTTATAGTAAAAACCAATATTCGGAATAGTAATAACTATTTTGAGACTTGGCCTCGTAAAAACAAACCATATCAAAAAAAATATCCCAACTTGTAAAAAGTTAGGATATCCTATTCCATGTATTTTATGTGTATTTACATTTTAGCTATTCTCAATTGCCATTTCCATGCAGAAAGAAGTGTTTCGTCGAGAGTACTTTGCGCTTTCCAACCGAGCTCTTCATTTGCAAAGGAAGTATCGGCATATATTTTTTCGATATCGCCAGCACGACGAGCAACAATCTTATGAGGAACTTTCTCACCAGTTGCTCTTTCGAACGATTTAATAATCTCAAGAACAGAAACTCCATTTCCTGTGCCAATATTAAAATACTCACAATTCCTTTTGTTCTTACCTGTTAGTAGTCGTTCGATGGCAACAACATGAGCTTTCGCCAAATCTACCACGTGAATGTAATCGCGAACAGCCGAACCATCTTCCGTATTGTAATCGTCACCAAAAACACTTAATTCTGGTCGAATTCCTGCTACTGTTTGAGTTAAGAATGGAATTAAATTATTAGGCACTCCCAATGGTAATTCACCAATTTTAGCTGTTGCATGTGCACCAATAGGATTAAAATATCTTAGTGCAATCCCCTTAAGCGATGGATATGCCTTTATTGTATCACGAATGATATCCTCACAAATAACTTTGGTATTTCCATATGGAGATTCCGCTTCTTTTCTTGGAGTTTGCTCCGTTACAGGTAACTTATCAGGTTGTCCATACACAGTACACGACGATGAAAACACTAGATTAGATACCTCACAGTCGATCATCGACTCCATAATATTCATTAAAGAACTCAAGTTATTATTATAGTACATTAAAGGTTTCCCAACAGATTCACCAACTGCTTTTGATGCAGCAAAATGAATAATTGCCTCAATATCACTATACTTCTTAAAAAACTCTTTTACTTTTTGTTTATCCGTTAAATCAAACTGCTCAAATTTCGGACGAATTCCAGTAATTTCTTTAATTTGATCCAGCACTTCTACCTTTGAATTCGAAAGGTTATCAACAATTACAACATCGTAACCATTATTTTGTAGCTCCACAACAGTGTGCGATCCAATAAAACCAGTTCCTCCGGTAACAAGAATTTGTTTGTTCATTTAATATAATTTAGTGTCGGTATTCGAAAACAAATTTACATTAGTTGTTTTGCAAAAGCAACAATAAAAAAAATTAATAGCCAATAATAAGATTGGCTTAAACATGATTTAAAGTAGCCATTTCTTACAGATGTAAGAACGAATTTTATAATTTGAATAACAATTGTCTCCATCCTTTTCCTTTTATCAAATACACATGTATTTCTTTTATATCACAAATAAACATACCAATCAATTTATTTCTCATCAGTCCTCTATTTCAGTTGACTACATCATTTATCCTGTTCCCATTTTGAAAAGGAATGCAGATGGCAAAACAGCATTTCACCTTTCCATTTAAATCTTATATTTGCAAATAAATCAAAAACCATCTATCTTCGTGTGCGAACACGTTATAGTAAAATTAGGCTTTTAAAACTTGAATATTATACAATATCAATCGTTTTAATTAAAATAAAATCATTCTTCGTGTTCGTTAACGCCATTAAAAATGAAAAAATTTTTAGACCAAGATTTTATTCTAGAAACAGAAACTGCAAAAAAACTATATCATGAATTTGCTGCTAATTTACCAATCATCGATTACCATTGCCACATAGATCCTAAAGAAATTGCAACGGATAAAAAGTTCAAGAACATCACTCAAATTTGGCTTTATGGCGACCATTACAAATGGAGAGCACTTAGAGCAAATGGTGTTTCTGAAAATAATATTACCGGCAATGCATCAGACTGGGAAAAATTCGAAAACTGGTCAGCAACCGTTCCTTATACACTTCGAAATCCACTGTATCACTGGACTCATTTAGAATTAAAAAAAACTTTTGATATTGATAAAATTCTAAGTCCGAGTACAGCTAAAGAAGTTTGGGAAGCATGTAATGAAAAATTAAATACGCCAGATTATTCGTGCAAGAACTTAATTCGCAAGGCCAATGTTGAGGTAATTGGAACTACAGATGATCCAGCTGATTCTTTGGAATACCATAAAACCATTAAAGATTCTGGTTTCGAGACAAAAGTAGTTCCATCGTGGAGACCAGATAAAGCCATGGCTGTTGATAATGCGAAAGAATACAACCTATATATCGACAAATTAGCTACAGTTTCAGACCTGGAAATCAATTCATTTTCTGATTTATTAGTAGCCTTGCAAAAACGTCATGATTTCTTTGCTGAAATGGGATGCAAAGCCTCAGATCATGGTTTAGAACAATTTTTCGCGACTGAATATACGAATAACGAAATTGCTAAAATATTCGAAAAAATCCGTAAAGGAACTGATTTGAAAGAGGAAGAAATCTTAAAATTCAAAGCTGCAATGTTATACGAATTTGCTGTATTAGATCACTCGAAAAATTGGGTTCAACAATACCATGTTGGTGCAATTCGTAACAACAATTCTGGAATGTTCGATAAGCTAGGTGCTGACACGGGCTACGATTCTATCGCCGATAAATTGGTAGCAGAAGACATGTCGAAATTCTTAAACCGCTTAGCAACAGAAGAAAAATTAACAAAAACCATTTTATACAATTTGAACCCTGCCCACAACGAAGTGTATGCTACCATGATTGGGAACTTTCAAGATGGCATTACTGCTGGTAAAATTCAATGGGGTTCTGGATGGTGGTTTTTGGACCAAAAAGATGGCATGGAAAAACAAATAAATACCCTTTCAAACTTGGGCCTTTTGAGTCGATTTGTAGGAATGCTTACCGATTCACGATCTTTCTTAAGCTACAGTCGCCACGAATATTTCCGAAGAATTCTATGCAACCTTATTGGTAATGATGTGGAAAAAGGATTGATTCCATACAACGAAGAATTACTAAAAGAAATCGTTCAAGGAATCTGTTATTACAATGCTAAAAACTATTTTAACTTCTAATTAATCAAATACATATACTAAAACAAGATGGAAACTAATTTAAAAAATAAAGTTGCTGTTGTAACAGGAGCAGGAGGAGTTATTTGCTCGGAAATGGCAAAATCATTAGCTGCAATGGGCGTAAAAACAGCCTTAATTGATATCAATGCCGAGGCAGTTGAGAAATTAGCTATCGAAATTGAAAAAAAATACAATATTGCTTCTATTGGTGTAGCTGCAAGTGTTTTAGACAAAGAATCTCTAAAAAACGCAAAAGAAATTATTAATAATAAGCTAGGTAGCATTGATTATTTAATCAACGGTGCTGGAGGAAATTCTCCTTTAGCAACTGCAGGTGTAGACCAAATGGTTGATTCTGACCTTGATAACTTGGACGAAACTTTTTTTGGTATGAAAATGGAAGGTTTCGATAAGGTTTTTGACTTAAACTTTAAGGGTACTATTCTTCCAACCATGGTATTCTCGATGGATATGATCGAAAAGAAAGAAGGTTCAATTGTTAATATATCTTCTATGAATTCTTATCGACCATTAACACGAATAGCCGCTTATTCGGCGGCAAAAGCAGCGGTTAACAACTTCACTCAATGGCTATCTGTTCATTTTTCGAAAATGGGTGTTCGTGTCAATGCAATTGCTCCTGGTTTTTTATTAACCAATCAAAATCGTTTTTTATTGACTGACGAAAAAACAGGTGAACCAACTGCTCGTGGTGTTAAAATAATCAACAACACTCCAATGGAACGATACGGAACTCCCGAAGAATTGCAAGGAACTCTACTCTACCTTTTATCAGACTGGTCGGCATTTGTAACTGGAGTTGTAATTCCTGTTGATGGTGGATTTAGTGCATATAGTGGCGTTTAATCAACTTTTTAGTTTCAATTATATATTTTAGGTTAGTGTGTTTATGTAATAAAACGGTACAAGCAATCAATCACCTCTTGTCCGTTTTATTCACTTTTTAAAACAAACAATATGGCTTTAGAGCAAACATGGAGATGGTATGGGCCAAATGATCCAATATCATTACAAGAAATCAGACAAACAGGTGCTACAGGAATCGTTTCGGCTCTGCATCATATCCCAAACGGAGAAGTTTGGACAGTTGAAGAAATTAAAAAAAGAATTGCAGAGATTGAAGCAGCAGGCCTTCGTTGGTCGGTTGTTGAAAGTGTTCCTGTTCACGAGGACATCAAAAAACGCACATGGAACTACAAACAGTACATTAAAAACTACAAGGAAAGCATTAAGAACATAGGTGCATGTGGTATTGAAACCATTTGCTACAATTTTATGCCTGTATTGGATTGGTCGAGAACCGATTTGGCTTTTGAATCGAGAGATGGATCGAATGCGCTTAAATTTGAAATGGACATTTTCGCCGCTTTTGACGTTTTTATCCTGAAAAGAGAAAATTCAAGAGAAGATTATTCTGAAGACATTTTGAAAAGAGCTGAGGCAAAATTCAAGTCTATGTCGGCTGAAGAAATTGAAAAAATTACAAGAAACGTAATTGCTGGACTACCAGGAGCTGAAGAATCTTATACGTTAGAAAGTTTCCAAAAAGTATTGGATGGCTACAAAGAAATAGGAGCTAAAGAGTTAAAAAAACACTTACACGAGTTCCTGTCAGAAATTATCCCGGTAGCTGAGCAAGCTGGCGTACGAATGGCCATTCACCCTGATGATCCTCCACGTGCTTTACTCGGATTACCAAGAGTTGTAAGTACTCTTGAAGATGCAATTGAACTAACAAAAGTTGTTGATTCCGTTTCTAATGGCATCACACTGTGTACTGGTTCGTTTGGCGCTGGTTATTTTAACAATTTACCAGAAATGACAGAAAAACTAGCCTCTCGCATCAACTTTGTTCACTTAAGAAATGTGAGTAGAGATACAGATGGGAATTTCTTAGAGGAGTATCTATTCGAAGGCGACATCGATATTCCTGCTGTTATGAAAGCATTATTAACAGAGGAAAAAGAGCGTAAAGAAGCTGGTCGAAAAGATTGGCAAATTCCAATGCGTCCCGATCATGGCAATAAAATGTTAGATGATCTTTCAAAAACAACAAACCCAGGATATTCTCTTTACGGCAGAATGAAAGGACTGGCTGAACTAAGAGGTTTAGAACAGGGATTAATGGCTAGTCTTAAATAAAATCGATACATTAATTACCTTAATTATAAAGAATTAAAATAAATCTTTAGCTCCCAATAAGGCATGAAAAAAACACCACTATTATCCAAGCTACTTTTAAGCATCCTCTCTTGCTTTCTGCTTTTTAGCTGTCAGGAAGTAAGTAAGCACAAAACTTTAAAGTTAGCTCACGGGTTAGATCCAACGCATCCTGTTCATAAAGCCATGCTGTATATGGCTCAAGAGTTGGAACAAATATCCGATGGACAAATGAGCCTTGAAATTTACCCAAGCGGTCAATTGGGTTCCGAACAGCAGTGCGTAGAGCTAATTCAATTGGGTAGTCTGGCAATTACAAAAGTATCAGCCGCTATAATGGAAGGCTTTACCAACAACTATCAAGTACTTGGATTGCCTTATGTTTTTCGTTCAAAAGCTCATACTTTTAATGTCTTAGATGGATCAATTGGTGAAGAATTGTTAGCCTCTACCGAGAAATTTAATTTAAAAGGACTGTGTTTTTACGATGCAGGGGCAAGAAGTTTTTATACCATCGATAAAAGCATTGACACGCCCGAAGATTTAAAGGGATTAAAGATGCGCGTAATGAAGAGTCAAACCGCCATAAATATGGTAAAAGCTTTGGGTGGCTCTCCAACGCCTATTTCTTGGGGAGAATTGTATACTGCTCTTCAAAGCGGTGTGGTAGACGGAGCAGAGAATAATCCGCCAAGTCTGTATACATCACATCATTACGAGGTTTGTAAAAATTACTCCTTAAACGAACACACAAGGGTTCCCGATGTACTAATTATTAGTACTGTTGTGTGGAATAAGTTAAGCAATCAACAACAAAAATGGTTGCAAGAGGCAGCTAAAAAATCGGTAATCGAGCAACGTAAACTGTGGGCTGCTTCGGAAGAGGAATCTCTAGAGAAATTGAAGGAAAATGGCGTAATAATCACCTACCCTAAAAAAGACAAATTTGCAGAGCGCGTTCAAGATTTACTTGATGCTTATCAGCAACAACCGGAACTGTATCAATTAATCCAGCGCATTCAAGCAACCCAAGACTAACCTTGTAGAACTTATGACATTCAAAAATCAATTAGATCGAATACTCGAAAAGTTACTCATTAGCCTCATGTGCATATTGGTACTCGACGTACTTTGGCAGGTATTAAGCCGTTACATATTGGCTTCGCCAAGTTCTTTTACCGACGAGTTAGCAGGATTTTTACTCATTTGGGTTGGCTTATTGGGAGCTGCTTATGTTGCTGGCCAAAAACAACATTTAGCAATCGATTTGCTCCTGCAAAAATCAGCCCCAGCAAAGCAAAAACACTTGCTTCGTTTTATTAATGTGTGCATCGCTCTTTTTGCTTTAGGTGTAATGATTATTGGCGGAAGTTGGCTGGTAATTACCCGTTTTCAATTTGAAGTTAGCTCCGCCGCCTTACAAATTCCTTTGGGCTACATCTACCTTGTTTTGCCCCTTAGCGGATTAATTACCCTTTACTACTCAATTGTATTTATTGTTGAACCATCAGAAGAATTGAAATAATGGAATATTTAGGAATTATTGTTTTAATCACATCATTTTTATTCTTGCTGATCATTGGAGTTCCAATTGCCTTTAGTATCGGAATATCAGGAATACTAACCATGCTGGTAAGTATTGATTCACTACCTGCATTTGCCACTTTTGCACAAAGAATGGCCACAGGTTTGGATAGTTTTGCATTGCTAGCCATCCCCTTTTTCATACTAGCAGGAAACATCATGAACAGCGGTGGAATTGCCATTCGCTTAATCAATTTAGCCCGTGTTTTGGTAGGCCGATTGCCAGCAAGTTTGGCTTTTGTGAATGTATTTGCCAACATGTTATTTGGTGCAATATCAGGTTCGGCGGCAGCTTCAGCATCGGCTATTGGAGCCATTATGGGACCACAAATGAAAAAAGAAGGCTACGACGAAAGCTTCAGTGCTTCTGTGAACATTGCATCTGCAACAACAGGCTTGTCCATACCTCCGAGTAATATTCTTATTGTGTATTCATTAGCCAGTGGCGGTGCTTCCATTACCGCTCTTTTCTTAGCCGGATATATTCCTGGAATCTTAACCGGTTTTTCGATCATGCTAACAGCAATGAGCATCTCCATTTATCAAAACAAAGGCATTAGTGCCATGTTTACCAGCTTATTTAAAGTTTTTATTGGTATTGCTCTTATCCTTTCGGTGATTTATGGATTAAATCTACTTAAAGCAGGTTCGGCAACTGCATTTAAAGGCCTTAGCACTACTCTAGCGCTGGCTACACTTGGTTTTCTTGCCTACAAATTGCGAAATAAAGGAGCAGGAATTAAAAGAGGATTGAAAATTTTATGGCAAGCCATTCCGAGTTTATTTTTACTGATTATTGTAATTGGTGGAATTATAGCTGGATTTTTTACGGCCACCGAAGCATCTGCTGTAGCTGTTCTTTACGCGCTGATTTTAAGCTTAATCTACAAAGAAATTTCGATTAAAGACATTCCAAAAATTGTACTTGGCTCGGTAAAAACAACGGCCATTGTATTAATTCTTGTTGCTACCTGCATTGGTTTATCGTGGATTATGGCCTACGAAAATATTCCACAAAATGTAAGTGCCGGTTTATTAGGACTAAGCAATAACCCAATTGTTATTTTATTGCTGATTAATTTAATTCTACTATTCGTTGGTGTTTTTATGGACATGACACCTGCCGTACTCATTTTCACGCCAATTTTTTTACCCATTGTGATAAATTTAGGAATCGATCCTGTTCATTTTGGAATTATTATGGTTCTAAACCTTAGTGTAGGCCTTTGTACGCCACCCGTTGGCTCCGTTCTATTTATTGGCTGTAGTGTAGCAAACATTAAAATTCAACAGGTGATTAAACCGTTGCTTCCCATGTTTATTTCCATGATTGTATGTTTATTATTGGTAACCTACATTTCTGATTTAAGCATGTTTTTACCCAACTTTTTTGGTTTTTAAGTGAATATAAATGTGTTAATACTCTATTGATATGCATAGAACTCTTACTTTTGTTTCTCAATTGTAATTGTAAACTTTCTTCTCAGAATAAACAAAGCTTCGATTCTGAGTGTTAAGAAAAAGGAATTAAATGGCGAAAATTCGTATTAAAGATATTGCTGAACAGGCTGGAGTATCAGTAGGAACGGTAGATCGTGTTCTTCATAACCGAGGAGAAGTTGCAGAAGAAACCAAAACTAAAATTTTGGAAATCGCGAAAGCAAACAACTATCAACCCAACCTAATCGCCAGAGCACTCACCTCTAAAAAAAGATGTGTTTTTGCATCATTATTACCCAGTCCAACCGAAGAGGATGTCTTTTGGCAAAGCCCCTTAGATGGAATAAATAACGCCACTTTGGAACTGGAACAGTTTCAATTAAAAGTTGAAAATTTCTTTTTCGAACACTATGACAAATCCGATTTTATCAAAAAAACCGAAAAAATCCTTGAACTTCAACCTGAAGGAGTTATTTTTCCCCCTATATATAAAAATGAAAGCAAGGAATTTGCAACAAAACTAGAAAAACTAGGCATTCCTTTTGTGTTTTTAGAGTCGAAAATAGAAACCTGCAACTACTTGGCTTATGTAGGCAGCGATGGGTACCATGGAGGCCGTGTTGCAGCTAATCTTATCGATTTTGGAGTTGCAGACAATGATGATATACTTGTTCTCAACTTAGCAAAGGATTTGGAGAATATCCATCACCTAAAACAACGAACACAAGGCTTTCTTGATTATTTTATGGATTATGGTAAAAATCAAGGATCAAAAATTACCATGGAAATCCCATCAACAAATAGTATGGAAATTCAAGAGAAACTCGATTCTATACTTAGCAGCAACAACAATATCAAAGCTATATTTGTTACGGGATCTAAGGTGTACAAAATAGCTCAATACTTAATCAAAAATCAAATAAAGAACATTTCTCTAATTGGTTTTGACCCCATCGATCAAAACATCAAGTATTTAAATCAGGGTGCAATTAATTTTCTTATTGGACAACATCCCTACCAACAAGGCTTTAAATCTGTTAAAACATTATTTGAACATGTTCTTTTAAATCATGACATTGTAAAAGATGAAATACTACCAGCTGATATTATCACGAAAGAATCTTATCAACTAAATAAAGCTTAATGAAATTTTAGAAACCATCAACTTAATTCAAATCGTTCCAGATTAAAGCCGCGGCACCAAGAACTGCAGCATCATCGCCTAATTCGGAAGGCAGCAAACTAATTTTATTCTTATATAAGAATAGTAAATTCTTTTCCATAGCCTCACGAACAGGCTCAAAAAGCAGTTCGCCAGCCTTGGCTAATCCTCCAAAAAAGAATATTGCTTCCGGACTAGTTACCGAAGCTACATTCGCCAATGCTTCCCCTAACATTTTACCAGTATAGGCAAATACTTCCATAGCCAATAAATCCCCTTTGTTGGCGGCATCGGCAACCATTTTCGCAGTCAATTCATCAAATGGAATTGCGCGCAAAGAACTATCACCCAAATGTTTTGCCAACATCTTATAAGCAGTTCGTTTTACTCCGGTAGCTGAAACATAGGTCTCTAAACAACCTCTTCGCCCGCAACCACATTCGCGTCCTTCTGGCCGCATAATTATGTGCCCAACTTCTCCGGCAAATCCATCATGTCCGTAAAGTAAATCGCCATTTACAACAATTCCACTTCCTAAACCAGTACCTAAGGTTATTACCATGAAATCGTTCATTCCTTTGGCTCCACCAAACATTCGTTCCCCAAGAGCGGCGGCATTAGCATCGTTCGTTAGCTTTACTGGAACCTGCAATTGTTCTTCCACCATTTTAACCAGTTCCAACTCCCCCTTCCATCGAAGATTTGCGGCATTTTCAATGGTTCCTGTTCTGTAATTCCCATTCGGAGCACCAATACCTACACCAATCAGTTTAAGATCTTCACTTGAATCATTAATCGTCTTTTCGATTAAATTACACAAGTCATTCAGGAAATCCTCAAATCGTTCTTGCTCCTGAGTAGGAATACTTGCATTTCCCCACGATTTTCCGCTTGCATCAATACAAGAAAAAAAAGTATTAGTTCCACCTATATCAATACCAATTGCTATATCTGTCATTATAATTTATTCTAATTTGCTTGCCAATAAAAAATAGTCCTATTACTACTCCTATTTTGCTGGTAAAAAGTAAGGCGCACACACAAATTACTTGGCAAAGTTAGTTTTTTCTTTTGTTAGTCTTCGAATTTCAACTTTCCAAATGATGATGGAATATGAAAATCAGGCTCTTTAGAATCCGGTTTCACCCAGGAAATCCATCTTAAATCGGCATCTCCACCTTCTTCCGGTAATTTCATGCAGTATGCCCGATACAAACCAGCTTCTAAAGTGTGATTTTTTAATAATCCCAGTTCTACTAACGAGGACAGTTTTATGGCACCTTCAACCACATAAGTAGTGCCATTTACCGAAGCTTTTACTTCCAGATCTTTAGAGTCAGGCCATTGCCATTCGTAATCAAAATCACGATAATAGCGAGTAAGATAATCTAAAACTCTGCCTCGGGCATCCATCTCCAAACAATAATATGGATTCAGTTCCTCATCTTTTCTAAAAAATATTTCTACCCGATCGCTATGTACAACCTCCATCTTATGATCCTGATCGACGAAAGTGAGTACATCCTCATCCTCGACATCATAACGAAAATAAAAATATTCCTCATCGTGCAAAGCTCTAAAATTAGTTTTTGGAGCTTTCTCCTGTTCCCATGGATACGTAAAATCTGAATTCAAATTAGCCATTTCCCATACAGGATGCATTTCTTTTCCTGTAATTTCTAAAAGACTATGCTTTATTCGCTTTACGACATATTCTTTCATAAGCATCAAAAAAAAAGGATCGAAAGACAAAAGCCCTCCGATCCAAAGGTATTTATGTGTGGTACTTAAAACGGATTTTCTTCCACTGCTTTTTCTAAGTCTTGTGCCATAGCAACAAACTCATCGGCGGTCATTTCTTTCATATACACCAACCCATGTGTAGCACGCACCAATGGGTGGTTGTTTTCGTAAAAGAAATTCTTACCTAAAAGCAATTGAATTTGTTTTAACTGTTGCACCCAAACCTTTTGGGTTAACTCGTTAAATTTGCCATCGTATTCATAGCTTGGGAAAGAGGCATTTACCTGACTCATATAACTTTCGGAAAATGAATTTTCCATCACATCCAAAGCATTTAAAGAAACAGGAACAATAGAATCGGCTTCGGAAGGATGGTATTTAAACCATACATTTCTATATCCAACAATACGAAGTTTCGAAAGATCTTCCTCTTCTTTCCACTCTTTAACCGCACCAGCAATGGCTTGTAATACTTTATAATGCGTATCGGGTCCACTACCTTCCGGATCCATAGCCAAGCTGATAATTGTTGGTTTTAATCTTCGAAACTCTTCCAATACAGGAAGCATATCTCTATTTTTTTCAGGAAGTTCGGTAAACACATCTCCTTTATAAAAACCCAAACGCAGGTGATGAATATTTTTAACCGGAGTACCAAAATGAGCCCAAACCAGTTCCTCTTCAAACTCACGAATCATTCCCTTCATCTTTTGAACTTCAGGAGAATTTTTTCCTCCATCGTAACTGCTTTCTAAATCACTAATTACAAAAGCAATTACCTCATTCAGATGCTCTTTGCTGTTTACTTTCCAAGTTTCAACAATAGAACGAATAACACGATGGCACAAACCTCTTCGTTTTCCATTTTGATTTCGAGCAGCAACTGAATTTAAGAAATGATAAACATCTTTATCCCACTTTTTGCTATATCCTACTTCGAAAAAATCGGCATACTCCAGCATTTGAATTTCGCCTTTAGCGATAAACTCCTGACATTCCTTTAATACTCCAATTACAAAACCATTTGTTACTGCGGTAAAACCGGATGTAAGCACCGAAAAATGAACATCATTCGTTGCCGAGCGCATCTGGCGATTGGTGTATGGCATTATTCCCAACATGATATCATCATGATGTGGACCAGTATGATAAATTACCTCATTGGTATCGGGCTTCATGCCTTTTTCCAACTTCTTTTTGATGGAATCAATAACAAGCTGAACAGTTCCTGCATTTAAATTTGGAATTTGACTGGTGTACGGATCGGCTTTTAAATCATCCATAGTTATATGGTGACCATACTTATTAATTTTCTGACAAAGATCAATTACCGCTCTTTCGGTTTTTGAATGCGTCCACTCCCCATTTTTATAAAACTGATTTACACTATCAGTTAACTTACAAGCTGCACCGTTTGTTAGGTAAAAACGACTATTTTTCTGCCGTTGTAATACGGATGCAGGATAAATAGCATTTGGCTCACTTTCCAGTGATCCTTTTACAATATCGGCTTTAGCCTCGCCTGCTGCAAAAATGATTGAAACGGCATTCGGATCATGAGTAATTGTATCTAAACCAATGGTGATTACCAAACGATTTCTGGATACTTCAATTCCTCCCAAATCTCCAGCAGCAACTGCTTGTGTTTCAAAATTTGTTTTGGTTAATCGAGTCGTCGAAAAATGATCCGATCCACGAGTATTAAAAGCGATATGACCATCAGGACCAATTCCTCCAAGGAAAAACCCGATACCACCTTTATCGCGAATTTTTTGCTCGTAAGAAGTACACCAATTATCAATCATGAAAATTGATTTTTGCTGCATTTCTTCCACAACACTTGTTGCTTCGCGGTAACGAAGCGACAAATCGATATTATAATCTGGAAAAACTTCCAGAAAATATTTATTATCTACCAATGGAATTTCATCTGAATTAATCAGTAATGAATTGGCTTTTTCCAAACCAAAACCATCAATATAGTATTTCATCACATAGTTATAAAAACTATTGTGCTGACGTGGATCAATTGGATAAAACTCATCAATTTGAACAAACTGTAAACCGCTCAAATTTGGTTTCGCCATATCTCCAAGTCCATACTGACTGCGAATTTCGATTCCTTTAGGCTTGTTCCAATTCTCGAGAAGAAACTGCGTGTACTTAATAAAATACTCCGGAGTTTTTCCAGTTGGCAAACTAATTACTCCCTGAGGATTTTGTTCCGCCCACTCCAAAAATCGAAGAGATGTCATTAAACCCAACTTTGGGAAATTATCAACCGTTACATAAGGAATCTTAGCTGTCATTTCCGACATTCCCGATAATTCGTGAAATGCCTGTTCTACTTTTGATGTAAACATTGTTTTCATCTGTTTTAAATTTTCATTTGATGATTAAATGAAACTTCAACGAATTAAAAAACCGATCTCTTGTTGGAGAAAAATTGTTCAATCACGAAGCTTTCATTTTCTCTTTTTATTTCTATAATCTCTACCTCTTACTCGTTTAAAACACTTTCTTTTTACAAAAGCTTTCGTGTTTTAAATCTCGCTACCACACGATTAAATACCAGGTTTAGTATCCGAAATAAAATTATATTCCTCTGTTGTAAAATCTACTCATTAAATTATTTCGTCAATTTCCACGACTTTATTTTATATCCTTTAAGCGCATAAAATAAAATGAACATGTAACATGGAATCATAATCCAATAAGCCTGCTGACTACCAAACATATCCGATAAATATCCCCAAGCTAAAGGAAGAAGCGCTCCTCCGGAAATTGCCATAATTAACAATGCCGACCCTGTATTGATAAAGCTACCTAAACCAGAAAGTGCAAGTGGCCAAATTGCCGGCCAAACCAATGCATTTGCCAAACCAAACAGCGCTACAAAAATCACAGAAGTAAATCCCGTAGTAAAAATGGCACCCAAAGCAAATACCATTCCCAGAATTGCAGATACTTTAAGAGCTGTTCGCTGATCAATTACTTTAGGAATAAGAGTTACTCCTAACAAATAGCCAACCACCATAGTTACCATAACATAGGAAGTAAAAGCTTTAGCAGTATCAAATTCAATATTTAAAAACTGTCCATATTTTATAATCATATCCCCGGCAATTACTTCCGCTCCCACATAAAAAAACAGTGCTATAACCCCTAAAATTAGGTGTGGAAATGCCATTATTGACTTCTTTTTCTCTTCTCCATTAGCAGTTTGCTCCTCCTCTTCACTGGTTTCAATCTCGGGTAGTGGAGCCATTCTTACGCCAATTCCCATTAATACCAGCACAAATGTCATTACTATGTATGGGTTAATAACTCTTGCAGCCAAGGCATCTAACTCAACAATTCGTGATGCAGCATCCATTGTTTTTAAACTTTGCACAAAAACATCCGCATCATTTAAAATATAATAAGCTAAAATAAGCGGAGCCATTGCCCCTGCAAATTTGTTACAGATTCCGAGAATACTAATTCTTCTGGCAGCACTCTCTTTGGGACCAATAATAGTTACGTAAGGGTTTGATGCTGTTTGAAGTAAGGCTAATCCGGTACCCATTATAAACAAACCAGTTAAAAAGAGTTCGAATGTTCTTGTTATCGCCGCAGGAATAAAAACAGTAGTTCCAACAGCCATCACAAACAATCCAACCATCATACCATTCTTAAAACCAGTCTTTTTCAAAAGCCAAGCCGAAGGCAAAGCCATAACGGTATAAGCAATATAAAAAGCAAAAGTTACAAACATCGCCTGAAAATCGGTCAGTTCACAGGCTATTTGCAGGTAAGGAATTAAAATACCATTCAGCCAGGTTACAAAACCGAAAATAAAGAACAAGGCTCCAATAATAATCATTGGAAGAATAAAGTTCTTAAAAGAAGATTTAGAAGTACTCATTTTATCTTGTTTAAAGTTTATACCGTATTTATCATCGAACTTAAAACCCCTTTTCCCCGATAGTTTTTCTATTGAGGAGCAGAATAATTTTGAACACATTAAAAAAAGTAACCACCTGCCATACATCACTACTACTACAATGCTCCTATAAAATTTAGAAACGGCAGGTGATTACCTTAACCTATTACAATCAATTCCTGAAAGAACACTACTTCTACAAAAATCTTCAACAAAAAAATGAAAGACCTCAGGAATTAATTTTCATCTCACTACTCTAACCTATTACTTAATACTTTTTTCATTACGCTGGCCATAGTCCCCATTAAAGCTGCATCATCCAGCAAATCGGAACTTACTAATTCCATTTCCGAACTAATCCGATCCATCGCATATTTATTCATCCACATCGTAACGGGATTAATAATAAACTTTCCGGCATGAGCCAATTTTCCACCGATGATAATCATCTCTGGATTTAATAAATGGAGTAAAGTCACTAAACCTTTCCCCAAATACTCACACATCTGATTCAATTGATCAATTGCAAACTGATCTCCTGCTAAAATTGCAGCAACAACAGCTCTTAAATCGATTCGTTTCCCTTCCTTTTTATAGCTAGCTAAAAAACTAGCTTGTCCCTCATCAATCGCATCCTTAATCTTCTGCACTAAAATCTTACCCGATGTTAAAGTCTCCAAACAGCCTATTTTTCCACAACTACACAGTTTCCCATCAGGATCTATTAATATATGTCCAAACTCCCCTGCAAAGCCATTTTTACCACTATATAACTCTCCGTTAAGAATCATCCCCAAACCTATACCATTACTCAAGTTAAGGCACAATACATTCTTTTTATCCTTCGCTTTCCCAAAAGCCTTCTCGCCCAAAGCCATTGTTCTGGCATCATTATCAAGCAAAACTGGAAACCCAAATTGGGAACCCAAATACGCTCCCAAACCTAATTCTGTAAACGATAAATGCGTATGACTAAGTCCATGTTCTGCATCTACCAAACCAGGAATTGAAAACCCTGCGGCCAACACTTTTTCTGGTTTTATATTCCTTGTTTCCAAAGCAATTTTCACTTTTTCAACAATAATTTGTGTGCAGTTCGAAGTATTTTCCAAATCGAACTCTTTATATTCTTCGCGATACACCAGTTGATTGTTCATATCGAACAAAGCGAGACTTAACGAATGCAAGGTAATATCGATACCAACCACATACTGATACTCCGGATTTAAGCAGAATAAATTCGGACGCCTTCCTCCAACCGATTCTCCAATACCACTCTCCAACACCACACCAAAGCCAAGTAAATCATCAACAAGAGAAGCAACTAATGGCTGACTTATTTTTGAAGATTTTACAATTTCAGCAATCGATGCCGCTCCATGATAATACAAATGAGCTACTATTTTTCGATACTGCTCCTGCTTTCTTTTTTTTGCATTTACAGCACCTTGCAGTGTCTTTTCGTATAGAAATTCAAGTTCCAATATCTCTTTCGTTTAAAATTTCAACAAATCTCTTCGGTCAAATATAAAATATTTTTCTGAAGCTATCACTACTTTTATAATATTTTTTAAAAGTAATAATTTGCAACTAAATTTTAGCTTGTATTAAAAATCCTTAATTCCCAATCACTTTTTAGATTTCTCTTTTCGGCTTGATTAAAAAATACTACCTTTAGTGCTCTTGAATAAATAACACTAAAATTTAACGGAGGAATATAATAATGAGCAAAGAAATTTTAAGCCTCGAACCTAAGGCTATTTGGGAAAACTTTTATTCATTAACACAAATACCACGCCCATCGAAGCATGAAGATGCTATTCAGGATTTCATGATGAAATTCGGACAAGATTTGGGATTGGAGACTATTAAGGATGCTGTTGGAAACATCATCATTAAAAAGCCTGCCACCCCAGGTTTCGAAAATCGTAAAGGAGTTGTTTTGCAAGGTCACCTGGATATGGTACCTCAAAAAAATGCCGACACGGCTCACGATTTTGAAAAAGATCCTATCGAAACATTTATTGATGGCGATTGGGTAACTGCAAAAGGAACCACTTTAGGTGCCGATAACGGAATGGGAGTAGCTGCTGCAATGGCGGTTCTGCAAGCTACAAATATCGAACACGGACCGGTTGAAGCTTTATTTACTGCCGACGAAGAAACTGGAATGACAGGTGCTTTTGGTCTTCAAAATGATGTTTTAGATGGTGATATCCTGCTAAACATGGATTCGGAAGATGAAGGCGAATTGTATGTTGGTTGTGCCGGTGGTATCGATGCCAATGTTACTTTTAAATACAAGGAAGATAAACTTGACAAAGGATATGTTGGCTACAAGCTATACATGAAAGGCTTAAAAGGGGGTCACTCAGGAATGGAGATCATTTTAGGTCGAGGAAACTCTAACAAATTATTGTTCCGCTTTTTAAAAGTGGCAACTAAAAAATACAAATTAAGAATGTCTTCTGTTGATGGTGGATCATTGCGTAACGCCATTCCTCGTGAATCGTTTGCAATTGTTGCTATTCCAGAAAGATATACCGAAAAATTCCTTGCCGGAGTTGCCGAATACGAAGCTATTTACAAAGCAGAACTTTCTGCGGTAGAGCCTGATTTAGCATTCTTTGCTGAGCCAACAGATGCTCCAAAGCACGTGTTCAAAAACAAAAGCCAGAAAAACTTAATCAATGCTATTTACGCTTGTCCAAATGGTGTTATTCGCATGAGCGATGCCATGCCAGGATTGGTTGAAACATCAACTAACCTTGCACGTGTAGTAAGCGAGAATGGTGTTGTTACCATTCAAGCATTATTGCGTTCATCAGTAAACTCCGCAAAAGAAGATTTGGGACAAGCAATTATTTCCACTTTTGTATTGGCTGGTGGTAAAGTAAAATTAGAAGGCGAATATCCAGGATGGAAACCAAACATGGATTCTCCAATTTTAAAAACCATGCAGGAAGTTTACAACAAAAAATTCGGAAAAATTCCTGAAATAAAAGCAATTCATGCTGGTTTAGAGTGTGGTTTATTAGGAGCTGTTTATCCTCATTGGGATATGATCTCTTTCGGACCAACTATCCGTTTCCCTCACTCTCCAGATGAGAAAGTAAAAACAGATACAGTCGTTAAATTCTGGGATTTCTTAGTAGAGACACTTAAGAATGTACCGGTAAAATAATACAATCAAATACTGATTTGTAAGGAACGTACGATTGTGCGTTCCTTTTTTTATGGGGTTTCCTTTCAGGTCGGGCTTTTGTTCCAACTCCTCGCTCGTACCTCACTGCGGGGTTTCCACTCCAATCCCTAACCCAATTGTTGCGAGCTTAAAAATTACAACTTACGGTACTTTCCTAAAATTAAATAAATAACCAAATAGAAAATCACACCAATCATTAATGCAAAAACGAATGATCCCAAAGCAAATTGCAGGTAATTTTCACCCAAATTCCTTAAATTCATCAAATCAGGTACCTCATTCTGAAATTCACCATGCAAAACAAGTGCTCCGGTCTGATAACCAGCTATTATAATTAGAGGAATTAAGGGAGGAATACTGCTGATATTCACAGTGATTAAAGCAAGCACTTTGTTCAATTTCAAAAGTAAAGCCAAGCTTATTGCAAGCACCGTTTGAAAACCCCAAGCGGGAGAAAATGCAAGAAATACTCCTAAAGACAAGGACAATGCGATAGTCACATTGGAAGTATCAACACAAGTAACTTCACTAACAATGGTATTTTTTACCTTATCTAACTTTAATCGTCGTAAAACTGATTGATAATTCATCCTCTTTATCTTTCTTCAGCAAACAAACCGTACTGATATTTTTTTATGATTCTCTGATAACTGGTAAGAATCACTTTCTAACTATTCATTGTCTCGATCCATTCCCCTTCCGTAGTCATAAAGCGCCTCATCAAATTGGCAGTCATGCACGAATGAACCGGCAATATCCCAATTAAATCGCCAATTCCGAATTCATCAAATAGTTCATCACTACAACGAATAATACCGTGCTCTTGTGAAAGACTTGCTAAAAATCCACCACCTAAAATCTCACTCCAACCATTATCAGTAATTCGAACAATACTTCCAAATAGCTTTGTTCCCTCATCATCGGCCTCTAAATATTCTTTAGAAAAATGTACTCCTCCACCATGAATAACCAATTCATTACGATCGATATTCCTTGCAATTACCGGACAAGCCATTGCAACAGCAATCTGATTCTCATCACAAGAACCCAATACGTATTGCATAATATCATAAAAAACAAAATTACCCGGACGAATCTCATCAATTCCATAAAACTCCTCACTAATACTACAAGCTGGCGTATCACCCAATGAGACTTGAATCTCCGGAATATCTTTACGAAAAACATCCTTCAATTCGTTCAATGCAAGTAAAGTTCTGCTATGATTTTTATGAATTTCTTCCTGATCGGCAGCCTGATAATTATGCCCGGTATGCGCCAAAAATCCCTTACAATCTAACTTGTCAGATTCCTTCATTAAATCCACCAACAAACAAATAGAACCAGTTGCTTCCGCAGGCACACCAGAGCGATGATAACCAGTATCAACTTTTATAAATACCCCAACAGCATGCTTTAATTCCAACTGCAAAAACCGTATCGTTTCCTGCGACTCCACGACTAAATTCAATTGAATTTTGGAAGCCAGTTCGTTAATCGAATCTATTTCGCGCACATTAATTGGAATTGCAAGCGTAATGTCTTTCCAACCAGCATTAGCAAAATAGACCGCCATTTCCATCGATGAAACAGCAATATCTTCTACTCCTCGTTCCTTAAACCATGCGCCAATTGCAGCCGATTGATGCGTTTTAAAATGAGGTCGTAAACGTGTATTATTTCGCTGTGCCTTGGCCAGCATCGATTCAATATTAGTAATGCATTTTGCCTTATCAAGCAAAAATGTAGGACGAATGATCTTAGCGTTTAAATTTTGCATCAAAAAATGGTTTTGAAATTTTACCCAATCAAAAATAACGAACTTACTCTTTTATTTTTGAGCGCAAATCCATTAAAATATGATCTCTTACACTTAGTATGTTTTCCGAGAAACCAACCTTATAAATGTGCGGACTAATAAATCGTTTGTGTTCATCAGGAAGCTGAGCAAAACGTTTCCTTACATAAGTATTAATTTCGACCGGAGATTGATTTTCAATTAATATCTCCCCATTTTCCATTACTTTACTCATCAATTCCTCACAGGCATAACCAGTAACATAAGTATGTTTATGTGTATGAAAAGGATGATATAAGCGATTCGCAGCTTCTTCATTCTCTAACAAAATTCCATCTCGAAAAAACATTCCCTCCTCATCGTAATATCGAATTAACTTCTTCTTTCCGGGCATGGTAATTTTTTCGATATTTTCGGATATTTTCAATCTTGGAATTCCATTATTTTGAACCAGCTTATAAACCCCATCCAAAGCTCCAGTATCTTTTCCTGTTACCAATTCGGTACCAATGCCATAACCATCAATGCGCGCTCCCTGATCGTTCAAACTTTTAATCACATATTCATTCAATTGGTTCGATGCGATGATTTTTACATATTCCAAACCTGCAGCATCAAGCATTTGGCGCGCTTTTTTACTTAAATATGCCAAATCGCCGCTATCCAAACGAATACCAATCATTTTATGTCCTTTGGCCTCCAATTCCTTTGCAACAATTATTGCATTCGGAACACCCGACTTTAATGTATTATAGGTATCTACCAACAAAACCGTAGCATCAGGATTAATAGCTGCATACCTGCGAAAAGCCTCCAACTCATAATCAAAACTCTGTATCCAAGCATGAGCCTGTGTGCCCGTAACTGGAATATCGTAATTAAATGCACTATATACATTCGAAGTTGTATTTGCGCCACCAATCACAGCCGCACGACTAGCATGTATTCCCCCCAAACCTTGCGCCCTACGCAAACCAAAATCAGCAAAATCTTTATCACCAATTACGTTTCTAATTCGACAAGCTTTGGTAGCAATTAACGACTGAAAGTTCAAATAATTCAAAAGTAAAGTTTCAATTAATTGAGCTTCTATAATATTTCCTTCAACTCTTACTAACGGTTCATTTGGAAAAACAATCTCGCCTTCCTTTACACTATGAATTGTAGCCGTAAACTTAAAATCTTTCAAGTATTCTAAAAACTCATCTTTCAATCCTGTTTTCCTCAAAAAATCGATATTTTCCTTGCTATACTCAAAGGTTTTTAATATTTGAAGCAAGTCGTACAAGCCAGCAAAAACAAGGTAACCACCTTCATAAGGATTGGTTCTATAATAGTAGTCGAAGACGGTTTGTTCCTCTTTTTTTCCGCTTAAAAAATATCCCTGAGCCATGGTAAGCTCATAGAAATCGGTATACAAACCTGAATTTTCTGTTAATGTGTTCATTGGATTAAATTAAATAAAATCTTGCTAAAGATAGGGATTATCTGCAATTCTGCCCAGAAATATGGAATCGATATGTTTAGATAAAACATGACATTTGCTTTTTGTTCCTATCAGGATTAATCTTACTTTAGCGCTCTTTATAAGATTTCTTAATCAACAAAAAACTTAAATATGGTAATGACAGAACAAATCAAAGCATCTATTCGGGATTCTAAGTCGGCTAGATGGTTTGTCCTAATCACAGTATCATTTTTGATGCTTACAGGTTATTTTTTCACCGATATCATGTCTCCTTTGCAAGGAATGTTAAGAGACCAAATGGGTTGGTCTAACTCATCTTACGGAACCTTTGCAGGATCTTACTCTGTATTAAACGTATTCTGTTTAATGCTCATTTTTGGAGGTATCATACTTGATAAAGCAGGTATTCGTTTTACAGGAACTTTCTTTGTTGGTGTTATGATTCTTGGTGCCTTCTTCAACTATTACGCCATGACCGACACATTTAATAATGGTGGTTTAGGTTATGATTTCCTTAATTCATTCCTAACAGATTATAAGCCTTCGTTAAAAATGGCTATGATTGGATATTCATTATTCGGTGTAGGAGTTGAAATTGCAGGTATTACTGTTTCCCGAATCATTGTAAAATGGTTTAAAGGAAAAGAGATGGCTTTGGCAATGGGACTTGAAATGGCTTGTGCTCGTGGTGGTATGCTAATTGCATTCTCGGCTTCTCCATGGATGACTGGAGCGGATAAAATTATTTCTCGTCCATTAGCATTCGGAGTAATTCTTCTAATTATTGGTTTGTTAGCTTTCTTTGTTCATAACATGATGGACAAAAAATTAGATGCAGAAGTTGCTGCAGATACCAGTATTGTAGAATCTGAAGAAGAATTTAAAGCCTCTGACGTATTTTTACTATTCAAAAATCCTGGCTTTATCCTAATTTCTCTTCTTTGTGTATTATTTTATTCTGCAATTTTCCCTTTTACCAAATTTGCTCCTGATTTAATGGTTCAAAAATATGGTTTTGCAGAAGAATTTTCAGGAATGATTGTAGGATTACTTCCAATTGGAACAATGATTTTAACTCCTATTTTTGGAGCTTTCATGGATAAAAAAGGATTATCAGCGAGTATCATGATGTTAGGATCTCTATTATTGATTTTCTCCCATATGATTTTTGCTTTCCTTCCTGGCAACACTATTTTTGCTTTTATTGCAATGATTGTTCTAGGCTTTGCATTTTCTTTTGTACCTGCAGCAATGTGGCCTTCCGTACCAAAAATTATCCCGGAATCGCGTTTAGGATCTGCTTACGCAATGATTTTTATGATTCA
Source organism: Labilibaculum filiforme (assembly GCF_002843315.1). Lineage (GTDB taxonomy): Bacteria > Bacteroidota > Bacteroidia > Bacteroidales > Marinifilaceae > Labilibaculum > Labilibaculum filiforme. Next base: position 428,125 of record NZ_MVDD01000002.1, read on the forward strand.
GAATGTTGGTCTGATGTTATTCCCAATGCTATTAGGATATGTTCTTGATCAATCTAATCAAGGATTAGCAGAAGGTGCACCTCTTGACTACACAAAACCAATGATGTTGATGGTTGGCTGTGGTGTTGCTGCTTTAATTGTAGCTTTCCGCTTAAGATCTGTTGATAAAAAGAGAGGTTATGGCCTTGATTTACCAAATATTCAAAAATAGATAATCCCTATTATATGATTATTAAAATCCACCTTTCGGTGGATTTTTTTTTGTCTAAATACTTAAAGATAACTTATTTGTTTATTTACGCATTAATCTTAATTTAGTATCCTATTAAACCAAAAAAATAATTTTAACCCTAAACTTATTGTAATGACAGATGCTATTAAAAAGTCTTTGAGAGATAGCGCAGGCGCCCGTTGGTTTGTGTTGATTCTCGTTTCGGTCACTATGCTTATTGCATATACCTTTATGGAAGTACTATCTCCACTCCAAACCCTCATTCAAAGTACTTACGGATGGAGCGGTACCGATTGGGGATTGGTTACAGGTGCACAGGGATACCTAAATGTGTTTGCATTTATGTTAATATTTGCAGGCATCATACTCGATAAGATGGGGATTAAATTCACTGCCATTGGATCTGGTTTAGTCATGATATTAGGTGCTATCGTAAAATACTACGCATTTGCTGGCAACTTCGAAATGGGTTCTACAATTATTGGAATCGACTCAAGAGTATTTATTTCAGCTTCTGGATTTGCAATTTTCTGTGTAGGTGCCGAAGGTGCTGGAATTACAGTATCAAGAATAATCGTAAAATGGTTTAAAGGAAAAGAAATGGCACTTGCTATGGGTACAGAGATGGCCTTAGCACGTTTAGGTTCTTTCCTTGCATTATTTGGATCTCCACGTATTGCTAATGCATTTAGCATTCCAACAGCGGTATTAGTGGGAACTCTTGCATTGTGTATCGCTTTAATTCTTTTCATTGTTTATTGTATAATGGATGTCAAATTAGACAAACAAATAGATGATGAAGTTGAAGAAGAAGAACCTTTCAAGATTTCTGATCTACTGGTAATTATTAGAAGTAAAGGATTCTGGTACATTGCTATTCTTTGTTTATTATTCTATTCTGCAGTTTTCCCATTCTATAAATTCTCTTCCGGATTAATGGTGAACAAGTTTGGAGTTGATCCTTCAACAGCAGGAGATATTCCATCCATCTTACCTTTTGGTACTATTCTATTGACTCCTTTATTTGGATATATCTACGATAGATATGGTAAAGGTGCTTCTATCATGATTTTGGGAGCAGTATTATTAGTCATCGTTCATACTATTTTCTATATACCCGTTTTAACAGAGCCTTCGGTAGCAATTTTTGCTGTAGTTCTATTGGGAATTGCTTTTTCATTGGTTCCTTCAGCAATGTGGCCTTCAGTTCCAAAAATTATTCCTGAAAAACAATTAGGTTCAGCATATGCACTTATTTTCTATGTACAGAATATTGGTCTCATGTTAGTTCCTATTTTATTAGGAGTTGTTTTGGATAAGACAAACCCAGGTGTGAACGAGAAAATTGAAAATGCAATTGCAAACTTTAGAGCTGAAGGTATTCCTGCCGGAGATATCTCAGCAAAAATTCAAACGCTTAGAGAAACTGGTGAAATTCCAATGTTTGACTACACTACTACTTGGTTAATTTTTGTTGCATTAACTATTCTTGCAACTATATTTGCCTTTCTGTTAAAAGCAGAAGATCGCAAAAAAGGATATGGTCTTGAACTTCCAAACATTCAGAATTAATATACTACTTCATAAATTTTAAGCCGTCTTTCGAGACGGCTTTTTTTTTATGCAGTCTCGTAAAGCTTTCGTACTTTCGAAAACAATTGAAAACAAACACTTGAATTACATGACTAAAACTAAACTCCAAAAATCACTACGAGATTCTGTTGTAACTCGTTGGGCAATGTTACTACTTGTTGGCTTTGTTCTTGCTGCCAACTACTATTTTTACGATGCCCTTTCGCCCTTAAAATCAACCTTAACCAAAGAGTTTGGTTTCACAAGTACCGATTTTGGCACCTTTGTATCTGTCTATTCCATTCCCAACGTATTTTTCCTAATGGCTGTATTAGGAGGAATCATTCTGGATAAACTAGGCATTCGACGCACAGGTTTCCTATTTGTTGCCTTTATGGCTTTCGGCGCACTGGTAACTGCCTATGGCGCTAGTGATATATACATAAATGATGGATTTGGATATGCATTTATGTCTTCGTTTTTACCTGGATATTCTCCAGAATTAAAAATGATGCTTCTAGGCCGATTTCTATTTGGTTTAGGGGCTGAAACCAGTATTGTTGTAATTAGTAAGATCATCGTTAAATGGTTCAAAGGAAAAGAATTAGCATTTGCTTTTGGCGTCAAATTAGCATTTGCTCGAACAGGTTCATTTTTAGCATTTAATCTTTCTCCTGTACTCATAGAATCTCAATCGGGATGGACATTGGCCATTTGGTTTGCGGCATTTTTAGTACTTGCCGCCTTGCTCGTATTCCTAATTTATATGCTATTTGATTTGAAACTTGACAAACAGGTGAAACAAGAAGGATTATTAGCGAGCACTGATGAATTTCACATTTCCGACATCACGAAATTACTCACTAATCGTTCATTCATATACGTTACACTCTTGTGTTTAACTTTTTATTCAGCAGTATTCCCATTTCTCTCCTTTTCATCCGATTTCTTTCTCAATAAATTTAATCTTTCGATCAAAGAAAGTGGTTTTATTTCGTCCATGCTGCCAATTGGAACCATGATATTCACTCCTTTATTTGGTTTTTTTGTTGATAAATATGGAAAAGCAGCCTCATTAATGATTTATGGATCGATTATTCTAGTTGTCGTTCACCTTACCTTTGCTTTCACCAATTTATCGCCATACGTTTTGATGGTGATACTTGGACTCGCATTTTCTTTAGTACCTGCATCCATGTGGCCATCAGTTGCGAAAATGGTTGATGAAAAAAGAATTGGTTCCGCCTATGGTTTAATGTTCTCCGTTCAAAATCTTGGATTATGGGCATTTCCAATATTGGCCGGAGTCGTTTTAGATTCTACAAACCCAACAGCTGCTGAAACATTAGATTATACTTACACAATGATCATGTTTGCTGGCTTGGGAATTATAGGTTTGGTTTTCGCACTCCTATTAAAAAGAGAAGATAAAGTTTCGGGTTATGGCTTGGAATTACCATCCAATAGTAAATAGAATTAAATAATTTACCTGATTAAGAGCTGTCTTTCGAGATGGCTTTTTTTGGCGAGATAAAATGTAACAAAAAGAATGGAGAGTCTACACTGCAGACTCTCCATTCAAGAAAACCAATTAATTATGCTATTAAAACCAAAATCCTGGGACACCACTCCCACTATTTGGGAAATCATTTAATAAATAATTTCGAATATAGAATAACAATCACCAGACCACAAGCAACAAATCATTCACAATCTGCAACTTATCGTAAAACACCTTTCTTTTTGCTTCAAAAAAGTGTACGTATCCATCACACCTAATGTACGTTTTCGAACAAAAAGCTACTTGAAGCTTTGATTTCCAGAACTCGTTTTAGCATGAATCCAAATTTTGCCACTTTTAATATACAAATCATCCTCCCCACTTCTATTCCCTGCACGAAGGGATCCCGAGGATGCTGCAAGATCAAAACTTAACTGCTCGAAATCATTTAAAAAGGACATCGTTACGTCTCCCGAAGTAGATTTAAAATAAGATTCTCCTAACAAAACCAGGCCTTGTCCGCGCAAACTACCCGAACTACTCAACATATTTAAAATTGTTTTCGAATTAAGAATCTCCACATCTCCCGATGAAGAAATAGTTTTAACTTGTCCTTCTATTTTATCAAAATCCTGATCTCCAGAAGAAGTTCGCGACGAAATATCTCCAACTACATTTACCATTTCAATATCGCCTGAAGTGGAAATACATTTTACATTTCCGATTACTTTATTCGCTTCCTGATTACCAGAACTAGATTGCAAGCTTATATTACCTCTTGTTTCGGATAAACTAATTTCTCCCGAACTTGTAATCACCTCCATATTGGAGCATATATTTTTTACATTCACATCGCCCGAGGAAGCGCTAATTTTTAAATAATCAGAGGTAAGATTTTCACAAAAAACATCTCCAGAAGAATTTTTCACAATCACCTCCGTTTTTAGCGGCACTAAAAATCGTAAGGATGCATCAATATTTCCCCATATGTTTCTCGGTGATTCTACCCAAACCTTTAGGGTATTTCCTTCGAGCCGGTGATTTATTTTATAGGAATTACCTCTTGTAGATGTTCCTTTTATAAGACCTTTAAACTGCACATCCTCGCGATTTTCCCCGAAAAGGGTAAGCTCACAAAATCTTCCTTCCACCACAATCCTTTTTACACCATCATAATTTGCCTTTTCATCGGCAAAAACCGTTTGAGCAAAAGAAGGAAGCGAAAAAAGAAACAGGACAAGAAGTAATAAATTCTTTTTAATTAAGTGTTTAGTTTTCATATGATTATAATTTTAAGTTTTTGCCATATGGAACTTATCATGCTGGAATAATCATCTCCCTGTGTGTTAAAACACCCTTGTCATGGACAATTCATATGTTTCTAATTTTTAAGATTTATCGTAATACAACCTGGTTTGAATAAATGAATGGAAAAGCGTTTACTTCCTACAATTTTTCAAAATTAAACTTGTAAATTACTGTTCGAGAAAAATTCTCCAACCATATTAAATAAGACGCCATAAGTACACTAGAAGTTACAACAAAGGAAATATTTTGATTTTAATGTAATTTAGAATCTTTTTAAATAATTTATTACCTTTGCCTTCGGATAAATAAATTACACCCGCTAAACAGAATTTTAATAGCTGAAATTAGAAATAACTCAGCTCGTAAAAATCTTATGATAGTTCAAAATAAATAGTAATCGTATCAATTAATATATGGAATCACAAATAGATCAAAAAAACAAACTTTCCACCACAACCGTACTAGAAAACAAAGCAATTGCTCCTGGTGTTTATGTCTTAAAATATAAAAAAGTAAAAAGTTTTAGAGCTGGACAATACATCGGATTAACTACCGATTTAAGCGTAACACCGCGCCTATATACCATAGCTAGTGGTGAAAACGACACCGAAGTGCAGGTATTATACAATTTAAAAGACGATGGTTGGCTAACTCCAAGACTTAGTGAAATTAAACCCGGCACCCAACTTTATGTCACCAATCCCGAAGGCGATTTTACTGATGATGCTTCACCAGCATGGTGGATTGCATCGGGCACCGGAATTGCACCTTATGCAGCAATGTTTCGTTCTGGTCTGATTAAAAATAAAACTCTAATTCATGGAGGAAGACACAATCAGTCCTTCTATTTTGAAAAGGAATTTCTACCTGCTTTTAATGAAAATTATATTCGTTGTTGCTCACAAGATGAAGGCGAAGGTTTGTATCATGGAAGATTAACACGATATTTGCAGGAAGTAAAAGAACTACCTGCAAATTGCCGTTACTTTTTATGTGGCAGTCCTGAAATGGTAGTTGAAGTACGCGATCTTTTGATTAAACGTGGAGTTGAATACGAAAGAATTGTAGCTGAAATTTACTTTTAACGCAAAAAAATTTACAGAAAACAAGCCTATTACAAGCCTCTATTTCTCTGTAATCATAAAATAAAATAATGGTGAAAGATACCCTTTTAGGAAAAACGTTAGAGGAACTGATTCAAATTGTTAATGAATTAAAACTTCCGAAATTTACAGCGAAGCAAATTGCCGATTGGTTATACAAAAAAGACATTACTAGTATTGAAGAAATGTCGAACCTTTCCTTAAAAGCAAGAACTGCTTTAGAAGAGAAGTACGAACTTGGTATTACAGCATCCACAAAAATGCAAGTTTCGGTAGATGGGACAAAAAAATACCTTTACCCCACCGCTCACGCTCATAAATATATCGAAACCGCTTATATTCCTGATCTGAAACGAAATACCCTTTGTGTATCCTCTCAGGTTGGTTGCAAAATGGGCTGTTTGTTTTGCATGACTGGCAAACAAGGTTTTCAGGGACAACTATCTAGTGGCGAAATAATTAATCAAATTAGAAGCTTGCCCGAAAGAGAGCACCTAAGCAATATTGTTTACATGGGAATGGGAGAACCATTGGATAATGTTCCCGAACTTATGAAATCATTAGAGATATTGACTTCGGATTATGGAATGGCGATGAGCCCAAGAAGAATCACCGTATCTACAATTGGGATTATTCCTGGAATGATCGAATTTCTTAATCATAGCGAATGTCATTTGGCAGTTAGTCTGCATACCCCTTTCGAGGACGAAAGAAAAAGATTAATGCCCGTTCAAAATGTATATCCTATAAAGGATGTTTTAAAAATAGTTCGCGATTTCGATTTTGGACTTCAACGAAGAATTTCTTTCGAATACATCATGTTTAAGGGAATTAACGATACTCCTGCACACGTAAAAGAGCTATGCAGAATATTAGATGGAATTAAATGCAGAATTAACTTAATTCGTTTTCATCCAATTCCCGATACTCCGTTAGAAGGTTCTGATGAAGCTACCATGGAAGATTTTAAGGAACAACTCGTGAAAAAAGGAATTACCACCACAATAAGAAGATCCAGAGGATTGGATATTTTTGCTGCTTGCGGATTGCTTTCCACGAAAGAATTGGTGAAAAAACAAGAAGAAGACTTCTAAAAAAAAATCCTGCTTAAAGTTAAGCAGGATTTTTTTTATTTCTATTTTTCTTATCTATCGCTTGATGTTCTAACAATTAAATCGGCATGAACAACAACCTCTTTTATGGCTTTCGCATTAGGCGTTTTTTCCATTTGTTCAAACAATAACCTTGCCGCTTCGCGACCAACTTCTTTTGGATTTTGATCCATGGTAGAAACCGAAGGTTCCATATAGCGTGATCTACGGCTATTTGAAAATCCTACTACTGCAAGATCTTCTGGAATTCTAAGCCCTAATTCTTTTGCTGCAGCAATTGCTCCAATCGCCATATCGTCGTTAATAGCAAAAATAGCATCTGGACGATTTGATCGACTCAATAATCCCAATGCCAAGCTTTTTGCATCTTCAACAGTAAAATCACAACGCGAAATTAAAGTCTCATCAAGAGGAATTTTATTGTCCTCCAAAGCTTTTTTATAACCTCTTAGTCTGTTAGTTCCAAATAACATGAACTCTGGACCAGTCATAAAAGCTACTCGTTTTGCTCCACCATTAATTAAGTGAGTTACTGCTGTGTGAGCTGCAGAGGCATCGTCAGCCACTACTTTCGATACTTCTAATTCTTTAGAAGTTCTATCGAAAAGCACCATTGGAACTCCCAAATCTTGTATTTTGTGAATGTGATCGTAGGTAGTTGTAGCACGAGTCAACGATAGAATAATACCATCCATTCTCATATTCAAAAAACCGTTCACATTTTTCTCTTCTTTCTCAATCTTCTCATTCGAAGAACTAACAAACACCTGATAATTGTGCTCATCAGCAACCTGCTCTATACCTTTCACCACGGTAGCGTAAAAAGAACTCACAATTTGAGGAACAACAACACCAATAGTATTGGATTTTTGTGTTTTTAACGCAACAGCCAATGGATTTGGCTGATACTTTAGTTCCTTAGCCAATTTCTGAACTGCTTCTCTAGTGGTTAAGCTAATTTCGGGATTGTTCTTTAGAGCACGTGATACTGTGGAAACGGAAATACTTAGTTTCTCAGCAATATCTTTAATGGTTACAGGTCTGTTTGCCATAGTCTTATTTTTAGAATCTTACATTCGTCTGTCTGAAATTGTAATAAAAATAATGAATTATATCACTTTTCCCGACAACAAACAAAGATAATATAATTTAGACAGGTTCCATCCTGTGAATTATACTTTTTAATTGCGGATTATACCCATTTTTAATATTTTAGGAGCCTTAAAACTAATTTTGCATTTTATTTAACCCATTGGCATTTCAAAAACCAAAAACTCTGCATCTACAATTCCGCTCACAATCACTAGTTCCATCTCACTTAAACCCAATCCATCGCGAGATTTTATTAGCTCTCCATCCACTTTTAATTCTCCATTAAGAACAAAAATATAAACTCCGTTCGAATGCTCATTTAAAACATACTCCAGCGTATTTCCCTGATTTACTTTCGCTCGATACACATAGGCATTCTGATTAATTTTTAAGGTTTCGTGTTGCGATAATTTAGGAGCTACCAGTAGTTGTAATCCTCCAAGCTTGTTTATTTCCGTAAAAGTTCTTTGATGGTAACTGGGCTCCAATCCTTCGGCGTCGGGAATGATCCATATTTGAATAAAATGAACATCTTCTGTTTCGGAAGCATTGTATTCCGAATGCATAATTCCTCTTCCGGCAGTCATCACTTGAACATCGTTTACCTGAATCAGTTCTGAATTTCCGGCACTATCCTTATGTTTTAATGCGCCTTTTAAGGGAATGGAAATAATTTCCATATTTTGATGGCGATGCATTCCAAAACCCGTTCCAGCCTTAACAATATCATCGTTTAGCACTCGCAAAGTTCCAAAATGAATTCGCTCGGGACAGTAATAATTGGCAAAACTAAAACTATGTTTGCTGTTCAACCAATCTAATTGACTGTTTCCTCTTGTTTTTGCTTCGTGAAATACCCTTTTATTCATATATACCTCGTATTATAAACTATTTACAACAAATTTACTACAGAAGTGCTTGATCGTAAATGGACAAAATTGCGTTTGTTTTGGACTATTTATTGAATAGTAAGTTACAATTGATTTGCGTGAAGGATTGAAGTGTTACCCCACAGCGAAGTATGAGCGAGGAGTAGAAACGGAAAGCCTGACCCAAAGGGACACGCCCAAAATATGAAAATTGTTCTGCTCTATTTTCCCGAAAAAAGAGAACAAACATGTACATTTGCAATTCGAAAATTTTTACCTCTACAAAGTCACCTCATGGAAAACTTAAATAAAAACCTAAAACATTTACGCTTACGCAAAAGATTATCGCAAGGCAGATTATCGCACAGAATAGGTATTGGAGCATCATCGATTAGCGCTTACGAGAAAAAAAGAAGCACGCCAAAACTTACTACGCTGATGAAATATTCTAAATTCTTTAAACGGAATTTAGACGAACTGGTGAATGAGGATATTAGTGAACTGGATTTGGAAAAAATGCAGGATACTAAAGGCGATAAACTACGAGTTTTGCCCATTTTAGTGGATGCTCAAAATGAGGAAATGATTAGCCTGGTTCCTGTTAAGGCTGCTGCCGGATACTTAAATGGATATTCGGATGCTGAATTTATAAGCGAATTACCCAACTTCAGGATGCCTTTTACCGAACTATCGGAAAACAAAACCTACCGCGCTTTTCAGGTGGAAGGTGACAGTATGTTGCCAATTCCGTCGGGTGCTTATATTATTTGCGAGTATGTGCAAGATTGGGAGCTGGTAAAAGATTACACTTGTTGCATTGTTATTACTTCGGACGATGGTATTGTGTACAAGCGAGTAATTAAGGATTTTGAACACAATCAATTACGACTTCATTCAGACAATCCTGAATATTTAGCTTATGAAGTTGGTTTAAACCAAGTGTTAGAAGTGTGGAAATCGTTAGGATTTGTAAGTTTTAAACTACCCGAAGTGCCGTAAACGGAATCACAAAAAAACAGGTTAAAATAACATCAAATTTTGTTACCGAAAGGGAGCTACTACTTTCAATTTTTCCTATTTTTGACTCCGTAAAATCATTCTAAATAAATTACATACAACACCAACTAAATAATGATCCTAAACGGTATTTCGAACAATTACAAAGGGGTTTTATACGCCATGATAACTGCCCTTTTATGGGGATTTCTACCAATATTCCTAAAGGTATCGTTAAAAGATCTGGATTCCATTTCGGTGGTATGGTTTCGTTTTACTTTTGCTTTTTCGATTCTGTTTATTTACTATGCCTTAAGCGATAAAAAGCAACTGAAAATTATTAAAAAACCTCCTCTTATTTTGGTGATTGCCGCGCTTGCATTGGGCGTAAACTACTTGGGATTTATGCAGGGAATTAACTATACCAGCCCAAGTAATGCCCAAATTACGATGCAAACGGCTCCTATTTTATTAGCCCTAGTTGGTATTTTCTTTTTTAAAGAAAAAGTAAACGGTAAACAATTGCTTGGATTTGGCATTGCAGGATTGGGCTTATTTCTCTTCTACAGAAATCAGTTACAAGCCTTTATAGAAGATGCCGATGCTTTTAACACTGGATTTTTCTGGATTGAATTAGGAGCAATAATGTGGGTTTTGTATGCCTCCTTACAAAAGCAGTTGGTGCAAAAGCACCCAGCACAGCTACTAAATATGGTACTTTACGGAATACCTGCTATTCTTTATACTCCTTTTGTTGATTTTTCGGCCTTTGCAGGTCTTGATTTTTCCTCGTGGATGATTGTGATTTTTTTGGGCCTAAATACACTAATTGCCTACGGATGTTTAGCCTTAGCTTTTAAATACACCGAAGCCTATAAAGTGAGTTTAATAGTAACTGTGAATCCTATTATTACGCTGATAACGATGGCTATACTTGCCAGTATGAATGTACAATGGATTAAAACAGATAGTTTAAGTATTTACTCAATGCTTGGTGCTGCACTTGTAATTGGTGGTGCTATTACTGCAGTTTACTTTTCTAGAAAAAATAAAAAAACGCCTGCTGAAAATACCTGATCTACAATTAAATAACCACATAGTAATAGTAGACAAAACAAACGGATTTCCTTTATATTAGTTCAAATGCGGTTCGACATGAATAGTAGACATGTAGCCAAATTTTTCTTGAATTGCTACTTCTAAAACAGTAGCAATATCGTGAGCATTTTTTAAGGGCATATCTGGCGGCAGCATAATATGAAAAGTTAATTCGGTATGATCGCCATAAACATGAAGATGAAAATGGTGAGGTTTCAAATTATTAGGATTTACCTCCTCAATAGTCTGCTTCAGTTCTTTAATAACCGTATCGGAAGGGCTCTCGCCCAAAAGCGAATGAATAGAATCGCTAACAATTTCGTAGGCCGCATAACCAATCATGATTGCCACAATCATTCCTAAAGCTCCATCAATCCACCAAAAATACGGACCCAAAAATATTCCCGCCAAAATAACTAAAGAAGATATCGCATCGCTTCGGTGGTGCCAAGCATCTGCCTTTAGCACTTTCGAATTCGTTTTTTTCGCTCCGTAATAAGCAAATTGAGCTAACAATTCCTTTAACACCACAGAAACAATCATTACAATTACTGCAATACTTCCAAATTGTGATGATTCCTGATTTTTTAGCGTTTGATAGGATTCAATTATAAAATCGAAGGCAACAAAAAGCAATAGAATACCAATAATAAAAGCACTAATTAAATCGGCGCGCCCATGTCCAAAAGGATGATCATCGTCGGCAGGTTTTTTCGATATTTTAGCTCCAACAATTACAATTACCGAACTTAAACTATCCGACAAGGTATGCCATGCGTCGGCAATAATTGCAATAGAACCGGTAGCTATACCTGCCCAATATTTCAATCCAAAAAGCAATATGTTGCCTATTATAGAAAGCCAGCCTTCTACCGAGGCCCAGTTCGATTTATCTAATTTAAATTTGGAATTTTTCAATGCAAACAAATTTTAACAGCAACCAATAAACCTTAAGTTGCCTTTATTATTGTATTAATTACGCTAAATTTTCCGCTACCTGAATCAATTTTGAGGCTGCTAATTTCGTATTATTCTTTTTATCGATGTAAAAATCTATTCGTCCCAAAGCAATACCAGCCCAGCCCACCTGATTGATCAAAACCTCATCCCCATCTAAATTTAAAACCCGTTCCGGAGTTTCCATTAAAGTGTGGGTATGTCCGCCAATAATTAAATCGATTCCTCTGGTTTGCTTTGCCAAATCAAGATCACCATCTCCATCGGTAAAACTTTTCAGTCCCATATGCGACAAGCAAATAACCAGATCGCATGCATTTTCATTTTTTAAGATGTTCACCATTTTTTCCGTAACTATCACCGGATCGATATAGGAAATAGCACCTCTGTTTTTGGGTTCTACGTATCCATCTAAATTTACGCCTAATCCAAAAATACCAATTTTTAAATCCCCTTTATCGAATATTTTATAAGCAGGAATTTGTCCCTCAAGTTCGGTTCCCGTAAAATTATAGTTTGCATTTAGCAATGGAAAATTGAGGTGCTTCATTTGACTGGCAATTCCTTCTACTCCATTATCGAACTCGTGGTTGCCAAGCGTTCCAGCATCGTAACCTATCTTCGACATCAATTTAAATTCTGCTTCTCCTTTAAAGAAATTAAAATAAGGCGTGCCTTGAAACACATCTCCAGCATCAAACAACAAAACCAATTCTTCTTCTTTTCTTATTTTTTGCACCAAAGCATGAATTCTGGCAAAACCGCCCAAACCCGAGTAGTTCGGATCCTCTTTGGGAAAAGGTTCAATGCGACTATGCAAGTCGTTGGTATGAAGAATCGTAATTTTCTGTAATTCTTTCTTAGCAGCAGTAGCACTTTTAGGTAAAACACCTGTTCCCAAAAATAAACCTGCAAGTCCAATATTTTTCAAAAAATCTCTTCTATTCCACATGATAAATCCTCCCATCTAATTTTGCAGCAATATTTATTCCCTTCCTATAATTACTGCTAATGTATTTAATTATCTCCGATCGTAGTTTTAAATGCATATGTCTGAATGTCTCTCTTGTTTCGAAAGCAGTTACGCCACCGCCGCCATTCACCAAATAATCAACCGATAAAATATGGTATATTTTTTCCGGATCAATGGCATTTCCACCTACCAAAATAGCAATTGCTTTATTCTCTTTAATCCCCATTTGCACCCCACTAATTCCTTCTCCACCAACGGCTGCAATTTGATTTAAAAGAGTAATTACATCCGTTCCTTTCATACCAACAATTACCAATTTGTTTTTAAAAGGCAGCATCTCAAACATTCTTCCATTAGTAATTTCGCCTTTTGGCATGCCTGTGCGAATACCACCAAGGTTCATAATTACAAAATCTACTGAGTGATTCAATTTATTTTCCAAACAATAGTCTTTCCCGATCGCAAGCATGGCATCGGTAATAAAATTAGACAATTTACTCTCTGGTTTTCCAACAACCATTTCTTCATCACTTACAGATATAATTGCATTCATCTCTCCGTCGAGCTGCGATTTATAACTCTCAATTACCTGCGCAAAAGCAGTATCCTTCTGTGCGTCAAAATCAATAAGCGAATCGATACTGTAATTAGACTGATGCCCTGGTTTGTTGGTATTCCTTGTCACCGAACAGGCCAAAACAACTAGTAGTAACAATAACAATCTCAACATTTTATATAATTGAAATTTCATACGTTTCTATTTTAAAAATTTTGTATTATCGTATATCCTCCCTGCTTGGAGGCACTTCTCATATCATTAATCCTCTTTATTTAAAAAGCCTTAACTCGTAAATTATTTTATACTTACGAATTAAATACGTGTTTGTCTTTTTTTAAGGGATTGTAAAATTATAAAAATACCTCGGTTTTAAATTATATAAATCTTACTAATTTAAAAATCTAAGGTTAATTGCTGAGGTTCAGAAAGATTGATTTGGTTGGATACGGTTAATCCTAGTAAGCGAATGCTTTCTTTTAGCTCTACTTGATTTAACAATTCATTTGCCAAACTAAGAATTTGATCCAACTGATTTAATTCAGTCAAAACAGTTTTACTTCTGGTTACCTGCTCAAAATTGCTGTATTTCACTTTTATACTTAGAGTTTTTCCTCGAAAACCACTCTTCTTTAACCTACGCAATAGATCTTCGGCAGTAGCCAGTAGGTCTTTTTTAATCAATTCCCGATCCGACAAATCGGTAAGAAAAGTATGTTCGGTACTTACCGATTTTCGAATTCGGTTTGGATTCACCGGACGATCATCAACTCCTTGAGCAATTTGGAAATAGTAAACTCCCGCCTTACCAAAGGCACGAGTTAATTCTGCAAGACTTCGTTGCTTCAAGTCTTTTCCATGAAAGATGCCCAACCGATGCATTTTATCTGCTGTTACCTTTCCCACCCCAAAAAATTTATCGATGGCTAATTGCTCAATAAATTGCTCCACCTCTTTGGGAGGAATCACAAATAAACCATCTGGTTTTTTATAGTCGGATGCAATCTTAGCTAAAAATTTATTTACTGATATTCCAGCCGAAGCTGTTAAACCGGTTACCTCCTTAATTCTTTCTTTAATTTCTTTGGCAATTAAACTAGCCGAAGGCAGGTTTTTCTTGTTGTGCGTAACATCTAAAAAAGCTTCATCGATAGAAAGAGGCTCTACCAAGTCGGTAAACTCATAAAAGATACGCATAATTTGCTTAGAAACTTCTTTATATCTATCATGTCTACCCTTCACAAAAATTAAATTAGGACACCTTTTTTTTGCAATAGAAGAAGGCATTGCAGAACGCACACCAAACTTTCTTGCTTCATAACTGGCTGCAGCAACAACACCCCTATCGCCCGATCCGCCTACAGCAATTGGTTTGTTTCGTAGTTCAGGATTATCCATCTGTTCTACCGAAGCAAAAAAAGCATCCATATCTACATGAATTATTTTGCGTTTCTCCTCTCCCATTTTCAATTTAAATATCCCTAAAAAATTTAAAAAATAATCGCTTCAATTTTCGTAATTTTACACGCCCAAAAATGGCAAACAATACCTACTCGCTATTTAAGCACTTTGCGAAAATAGGGAATAAATGTAATCAAACCTGTTCTTGCGGGAATCAAATTAAGGAAAGTGAATCAAATTAAAGATCTTACCAGTGGGAATATTTTTCCACAAATTATAAAACTGGCTATTCCCATAATTGCCACCTCGTTTGTGCAAATGGCGTACAACATGACAGATATGGCATGGCTAGGACAAGTTGGAAGCGAAACGGTTAGCGCCGTAGGAATGGCTCTGTATTTGGCATGGTTTGGTTCATCGCTTCTATTCATTACCAAAATTGGTGCCGAAGTAGGAATTTCGCAATCCATTGGAAGCAAAAATATGGAGCGGGCCCAATCTTTTGCAAAAAATGCTTTTACATTATCTTTCCTTATTTCCATTACTTTTGCCTTATTGGTTTGGATATTTGCCGATCCTATTATTAGTCTTTTCAATATTAAAAGCGAGTTCGTAAATCAAACCGCTTTAAAATACTTGCGAATAATTGCCATTGGAATGCCATTTACCTACTCCAATATCACCATGGCAGGTATTTACAATGGAGTTGGCAACACAAAAACTTCATTTTGGATCAATGCCTTTGGCTTGATTATTAATATGATACTCGATCCTATTCTTATTTTTGGATGGGGAAGCATTCCAAGCATGGGTGCCGAAGGTGCTGGTATTGCAACCGTAATTTCTCAACTTAGTGTTTTTCTGATATTTATATACTTTCTGTATGTAAAAGAGAATCCCTTACAGGTTAAAAACTATTTAGGGAAGATTCAAAAAGAATTCTTTCTGCCAATTCTTAAAGTAGGTGGTCCGGTTGCTCTTCAATCGGCATGCTTCGCTTTTATTGCCATGATTTTGGCAAGAGTAATAAACGACATTGCCCATGGAAATTCGATTCCTTTTTCGGTTCAATCCATTGGAGCACAAATAGAAGCACTTTCGTGGATGACAGCCTCTGGTTTTTCCACTGCACTTGGCACATTTACTGGTCAAAATTATGGCGCAAACCAATGGGGCCGAATACAAAAAGGCTTTTTTATTACCATAGGAATTGCTGGTTGCATCGGCTTAATAAGTACATTACTTTTTGTATTTGCCGGAGAGCACATTTTTGGATTATTTATTAATAATAGTGAAAATGACGTTGCAAAAATGGGTATTGTTTACCTAATGATTCTTGGCTTTTCGCAGATTTTTATGAGTATCGAAATTACTGCAACCGGTGCATTTAACGGAATAGGACGAGCAGTTCCCCCTGCAGTAGTAGGGATAGCAGGAAACCTTCTACGTATTCCTGTTGCCTATTTTTTAAGCTATACTTTAGTCGGTTACCTACCTGAATTTAGAAATTGGATCAGTCCGGAATCTGTTTCGGCAACAGGGGTTTGGTGGGGATTAACAATCACCAGCGTATTAAAAGGAAGTATTTTATTTTTATGGTTCCTACTTTTACTAAATAAACAACCCGAAAACCTATCTCCTATTCCATTAAAGCGCTTGCTGATACGAATCATCCCAAGCAGAATCCGTCAATCTTCAACCATCATTAATCCACTCGAGAATGAAGAATTTAAAAAGAGAGCTTAAAATTACTGAAGATGGTTCTCATACCTTATTTGTTCCTGAATTAAATGAACATTACCATTCCACACATGGCGCTATTCAAGAGGCAATGCATGTGTATTTAAATGCTGGCTTTAATTATTGTGATCAAAATCCAATTCATATTCTGGAAGTTGGGTTTGGAACTGGTTTAAACTGTTTCCTGACTCTTATGGAAGCACAAAAACAAAAAAGACAGGTGGTTTACCATTCTATTGAGTTGTATCCTATACAGGAAGAACACATTCAAAGTTTAAATTACACCGATCAAATAGAGAGAGCCGACAAAGCTGTTTTTTTCAAATTGCATCAGGCAATATGGAATCAAGAGGTTAAAATAACCGAAGACTTCACCCTTGAAAAACTGCAGGGCGATCTGCGAAGTTTTCAATTCCCTGCAAGTTATGATCTCATTTATTTTGATGCCTTTGCTCCCGATATTCAACCCGAATTATGGACACAGGATATATTCGAAAAATTGCACCATCACCTAAAAGAAGAAGCAATTTTAACCACCTACTCTACAAAAGGAATCATAAAACAAGCCTTAAGAGCAGCTGGATTTGAAGTAAAACGCTTGCCCGGGCCTCCTGGAAAAAGACAAATGCTACGAGCAAAGAAAAGCAACATACACATCAATATATAAGCTTGAATTAATATCTTTGCATCCTTAAAAAGTGCAAAAAAAGGTTAATTACAGACTGATTATCGATATTCTGAGAGAAAAGTTTTACCTTAGACGATTCTTATGACTTTACTGATCATAAACGACTTTGAATTATTATCATTAAATATACAATACCCGAATGAAGTACACAGAAGAACAAGATAAGGTAAGCTATTGCCTTGGATTAAGCATCGCAAGTAATTTATTAACATCAGGAGTTAAAACAATAAGTGTTGAACCATTTATGGAAGCTTTAGATGCTGCTTTTAATGGAAAAATGCCAGAATTATCTCCAGAAGAGGCCAATGCTATTCTTCAGGAATTTTTTGGAAAACTACAAGAAGAGCAAGCTGGAAAAGCGGTGGAAGCCGGTTCTAAATTTTTAGAAGAAAACTCTAAAAAAGAAGGCGTTGTAAGTCTTGAAAGTGGATTGCAATACGAAATTATTACCGAAGGAAATGGCAACACTCCAAAAGGAACCGATAGTGTTAAATGTCATTACCACGGAACTTTAATCGACGGAACTGTTTTCGATAGTTCGGTAAGAAGAGGTGAACCAGCTGTATTTCCTGTAAACGGAGTAATAAAAGGTTGGATTGAAGCTCTTCAATTAATGCCTTTAGGTTCAAAATGGAAATTATATGTTCCTTCGGACCTAGCTTATGGTGCACAAGGTGCTGGAAACTTAATTGGCCCGCACACCACTTTAATTTTTGAAGTTGAATTACTTGAAATCGTATAATTATATTAATAACTGTAATAAACCAAAAAATGAAATTAAAAGTATTATCGCTTGCATTTGGTCTTGGACTAATAACCTTTGCTTCTTGTACTCAAGAAAGAAATAAAAATGTAGCACTTAACAACGAACTTGACTCAGTTAGTTATAGTTTAGGAGCTAGTTTTGGTACTAACCTGGAACGTAACGGACTTACTGATCTTAACGAAGAAGTTCTTTTAGCAGCTTTGTATGCTTCTCTTGACAAAGATTCATTAGTGATTGATCCTCAACAAGGAAATGGAATCATTAACAATTACATTAAAGGTCTTCAGGAAAAAATTGGTGCTGAAAATCTTGCTAAAGGTGAAAAATTCTTAGAAGAAAATAAATCAAAAGAAGGTATCGTTGTAACTGAAAGCGGTTTACAGTACCGTATTATCAACGAAGGAACTGGTGAAAAACCACTTGCTACTGATAAAGTTTCAGTACACTATAAAGGAACAACTATTGATGGAACTGAATTTGATTCTTCTTACAAAAGAAACGAACCAGCTACTTTTGCAGCTAATCGTGTAATTAAAGGATGGACTGAAGCATTACAACTAATGCCTGTAGGTTCTAAATGGGAATTATTTATTCCTTCAAACCTTGCTTACGGTCCACGTGCAATGGGTGCTGATATTAAAGCAAACGAAACTCTAATTTTCGAAGTTGAACTATTGGAAATCGTAAAAGAAGAAGAACAAGCTAACTAATTAAAAATTATTTTTAATTAGCACAACTTATTAAAAACACCAGCCCCTTCCGGATTTTTTCGGAAGGGGTTCTTTTTTCTTTTTTGACAAAGAATCTTTTTTTAGATTTGCATTCTTTTGCAACTGCAATTGCATTGTTGTAAATTTAAAATCTTGATTTTATAAGAATAGAGGAATATCCGTATAAAACTCTAATAACGAGCCAATTAATAAAGATGAGCCTTCTATCTTAGGAAAAAAACTTTTAGAAAAGAAATACGAAGTGTACTCGAAATGCTCAAAAATAAGCAGTAAAGAGTTGAAACTTCCGTTTTACTATTAAAATTGAAATAATTAAAAACAAATAAAAATGATGCACGCAGAAATTCATACCGAAAAAGGAGTTATGAAAGTGGAATTCTTTGAGAATGATGCTCCAAAAACTGTTGAGAATTTTGTTAACCTGTCAGAATCCGGATTTTACGATGGGCTTACTTTTCACAGAGTTATTCCAAATTTTGTTATTCAAGGCGGTTGCCCGGATGGAACTGGTGCTGGCGGACCAGGTTACAAAATCGATTGTGAATTGAATGGAGAAAATCAATTTCACGACAGAGGAGTATTATCGATGGCTCATGCCGGAAGAAACACTGGTGGATCGCAGTTTTTCATTTGCCACGGTCGCGAAAACACTTCCCACTTAGATCGCCAACATACTTGTTTTGGAAAAGTGGTGGAAGGACTAGAAGTTATTGATGCAATTCGCGCAGGCGATAGTATTGATAAAATTGTGATCGTTAAAGAATAATACAAAATATACAGAACATTATGAATTTTGAAATTAATGGTAAAATGATCGTGAAAGAGGACACTCAATCAATAAGCGATCGTTTCAAAAAAAGAGAATTTGTTATTGAAGTTGAAAATGAAAGAAATTCTGAATGGAATGATTTTATAAAATTTCAGCTAACACAAGATCGTTGTGACTTATTAGAAACAGTTTCTTTGTACGAGGAAATTAAAGTTTCTTTCAACGTTCGCGGTCGTAAGTGGGAAAAAGATGGAAAAGTAAACTATTTCTCGAACCTTGAAGCTTGGAGAATTGAGAAAGTTCAAGCTGCAGGTTCTCCAGTTCCTGAAATGCCTGAATTTAGAGCAGAGGATGTTCCTCCAGCTCCAGAAGAAGATGATCTTCCATTTTAGAAGATACAAAACCGCACTTTTAGTGCGGTTTTTTTTGTCAAAATTTTAAATGACACTTCCCTATCAATGCTATATTAATACCAATTTAATTTCAAAGTTGACTTTCATTAAAATGAATTAATTTTTAGCTGTATGGAAACAAAAAAGTAAAGCTTTGCCAAGTTAGGGTGCATCTTTTTTAACGAGGATATAGCTGAAAAGAAACACTTTAGAATACTTATTTTGATTAATGCTGCAATAATTTGTGAGCAATTCGATCGAAAGCCGCCAATCCTGCAAAAGCAATAGCAATAATATAAACCATAGCAGGAAGTTGAATTAAACTCTCGAATACTTTGCTTAAAATATGATGAATGGGTTGCAGGAATGTATTATCAAGCTGATTTAAAAAGACATTATCCGTTGCGTTTACTAAAGTTCTTACATCGGTTCCTAATAGAATCAGTACAACCAATAAAATAAGACCACTTATCCAAATCCATTGATTTCTCGAAATAGGTTTCTTCATTTCAATCGGTTTTGCAAGCCAATCCTGCATCACACTATCCATTACTTTATTTGTAAACTGATCCGAAGGCTCCACTAAATCAATATTATTCATCAATTCCTTCACAAAATCATCTTTATAGATATCCTCTTTTTTGCTCATTTCCATCTAATTTACTATTTATTAGAAAATCTATAATATCGTTTTTAATTCGTCATGCAAAGCTAGCTCTAACTGAGCATAAAGTCTTTTTCTTGCACGATGCAATTTCACTTTCACGTTAGAAGCAGTCCATCCAGTAATCGAGCAAAGCTCATCAACCGATTTTTCTTCCAAGTAAAACAGAGTAATAAGAATCCTTTCGTCAGAAGTTAAGCTTTTTAAGGCTTCACCAAGATACTTTTTCCTTTCCGTATCCCTTAATTCCTGCAAAGTAGACTGTGTTGATTTCACATTAACAGATGTTGTAAAATCATCGTCGATAGAACTAACATCCAACTTTTTTTTTCTTAATCTTGATATTCCCGCATTATAAATAATTCGGTAAATCCAAGTAGAAAATTTCGATTCTCCTTTATAGCTATCCAAAGCCTGATATGCTTTTAGAAAAGCATCCTGAGCAATTTCTTCAGCATCCTCCCGATTGCCCATTAACTGCAACGCGACATTAAATGCCATTTTCTTGTATTTATTTACAAGAAAAGCATAAGCGCCAGGATCACCTTCTCTAATTTTGGCTATATAATAACTATCTTTTTGAAACTTCATATACAGTTTACAATTTCGATTGGAAGAATAAAATCATGCTCTTAAAAGACATCCTTTTGTTTCTTACTGTTGCCTTGATTCTCCTTTTGTTTCATTTTAATTGAATCATCTATAACTTAGACGCCTTACCAACTAAATCGGTTACAGCTTATGCTCTCTTCTCAACATCTTTTTTTTTGAACAGCATTTTATACTGCGTCAACACAACAATATTCATTGATATTATTAGTTGCATAAAAAAAACTAATAATAATTGTAACCTGTTTCAAAAAACCGGCGTCATAAAGTTGAATGCAAAAATCAAGCTTTGGTTCTTGAACCCAATAAAAAAAACAATAATAGTTTCATCTAAAAACTTAAATCATGGATATAACAGGAGTAGTAGCAATCATTTCTGTATTTGGAGTAATTCCTTTGGTAGTATTTTTAGTACACCGACACAGAGAAAGACAAGCATTAATCGAAAAAGGAATGGACATTAGCCTGTTGCAAGGCGAAAAAAAGTGTAGTACGCTTGAAAGTTTAAAATATGGAGTTCTATTAATTGGTTTGGCAATTGGAATTCTCGTCGGAAACATTTTAGATGCTTACACTGGTTTAAATGAAGAGGTTTCCTACTTTTCAATGATTTTTTTATTCGGTGGACTAGCGCTATTAGTATTTTACGGTATTGCTAAAAAGCAAGAAGAACAAAAATAACTCAAACCAAATATTACAAAAAAATGCGCTCCTTTTTGGAAGCGCATTTTCGTTTGCGGTTTACTAAAATTATACCATCACTCTCCAAGGTGATACAAAATTACCTCTTCGACAGCCTTTTCGCACACCGGACAGAAATGTTTCATTTGGTTCGATTTCATTTTACAATCCTGCATGGGCGAATAAATCCCTTTTTCCATGTATCCTCCTCCTTCAAACACGCCTAATTTATCCGCAAAATCTTTAGTTCTGGGAGTAGGTATAGGAATAGAATCATTCAGCATATTTTTCCATTTCTTCTCAAAATTAACAAGCGTAGTAATATTTGGCTCCCAAGGTTCCACCTCCAGGTTATAAAAATCCTCATATGCCACTTCCGAAGAGTAATACTCATCTCCTAAGCCAGCAAATCCATGACCAAATTCATGACTTGACACTTCGTAGGACAATACATGATCAGCCGAACAACTCGAATAATAGTTATAAAAACCACCTCCTCCATATTTATCGGTATTCACCAATACAAATATCTGATCGTAAGGAACATTTGCAGAAATATCATGTAAAGATTTAAGATCAAATGTAGTTAGATAACGATCCACATCAAACGTATAAAAGGTGGAGTTTACAGCTGTATTTTTGTAAACATTTTCTCCTGGAATATCCGTACCCGAATCTTCCGAAACCGACTCCAGTGCATAAATATTAAAACGATCGGCATATTTACTAAATGGCGCAACATCCAACAAATAACCAGCAACACGCTTGGTATCTGCTCTAAACTTATCCATTTCAGCAGCAGTGTATCCTTCTGCAATAAATGCAATATCAACACTTTGTGCTGGATCGCCCGTTCCCATTATTTTCGTAAATCGGATAGGATTCGGTTTTTCCTTACCAATAAAATAATTGCTTGGATCAATTTTATACTCCCATATTTTCTCCATACTTCCATCCCATTTTCTGGATTCAAGAACAAATCGGGCTGTTTTTTTCGGATAAGGCATTACGTTTACCTGATAAAAGGCTCTTTTAACCTCTTTTGCCTCGGCTGTGGATTGCCATTCCTGAAATAAAGAATTAAATCCCTTTGAGTAAAGCAATTCCCCAGACTCCCAATCAAAAAGTTGAAACCGAAAGGAACCGTAACCAAAGCGGTCAATTAAATTAGATTTACTTCCTCCCCACATAGGTTCTTCCTTCAACTCCTTCAGAAAAATTGTTTGAGAATCGGCATCACCACCCATCAAATAATCTATTCGGAGGGTTTTATTTTCAAAATATTTCTCAAAATTACTTTGTCCGTAGCAAACCGAATAGAATCCCATTAAAACAATTACCAGTAAAGATTTTGCACTCATATTAGTTGTTTTTGTATTTAGAGTTTAAATTTACAAATTATTATGAAATACATTTTTCTTTTCCTGAAAGGAATAGATATCTTAGATTTTTAATTTAAAGTAAACTTAGTATCACATGAAAGAACTCTTAGGCGTTCAATTAAAAAATTGGTTGATCAACGAAGGAATTGCCGTTTACTGGGCAATAATATTACAATCACTCATCGCAATTGTTATCGTAGTTTTTATTGCTTTAATATGCGACTTTATAGCAAAAAGAGTGTTAATCTCGATCATTACTAAATTGGTACGAAAAACCAAAACAAGCTGGGACGACATACTCTTGGAACGAAAAGTATTTAATAAAATAGCTCATTTCGCACCAGCAGCAATCATTTATTATAGTGCAGGAATGCTCGACCATCCGGGATTGAGTAATTTTATTCAAAACAGTGCACATGTATATATGGTGGTATTGGCGATCATTCTAATCGACACCTTTTTAAATGCTGGAAATGATATCTACAATACCTTACCTGGAAGCAAAACAAGACCGATTAAAGGCTACCTACAAATTGTAAAGATTTTTTTCTACTCCATGGGGATTATCTCCATAACCGCACTTCTATTTGATCAGAATCCTTTTAATATTGTAGCAGGAATGGGAGCTTTTGCTGCTGTTATCCTGTTAATATTTAAAGATACCATACTCGGCTTTGTAGCCTCTATTCAACTATCAGCCAATAAAATGGTAAATATTGGCGATTGGATTTCGATGCCAGCCAAAGGAGCCGATGGAACTGTAATTGATATCAGTTTAAATACCGTTAAAGTTCAAAACTGGGACAAAACTATTAGCACCATACCAACCTACGCTCTTGTTTCCGAATCGTTCAACAATTGGAAAGGAATGGAGGAATCGGGCGGACGAAGAATAAAACGCCATTTGAATATAGATGTAAAATCTATTCATTTCTTAAATGAGGAAGAAATCGCAAAATTTGAAAAAATTCGCTTGTTAAAGGATTATTTAGTGGAGAAAAAGAATGAGATTCGAGCGAGCCATCCCGAAGGTGAAATCCCAGTAAATCAGCGACGATTAACCAATGTAGGTACCTTCCGAAAATATGTGGAGGCCTATCTTCAGGAACACCCAAAAATTCATAACGAAATGACTTTTCTTGTTCGACAATTACAAGTATCGGAAAAAGGATTGCCTCTTGAAATATATGTATTCTCTAACGATCAGGAATGGGCGAACTATGAAGCCATTCAAGCCGATATTTTCGATCATATTCTAGCCATTGTACCTGAATTCGGCTTACGAGTATTTCAAAACCCTACGGGAGATGATTTTCACAAACTAGTAAATTAAGCATGAAAAAAGCTTTTGCCAAACTAAATTTTTTTGAATCACTAGGTTGGTTTGGAAACATTATTTTAAGCATTGGGGTTATTCCACAAGTGGTGCAAACTTACAAAACGCACGACGTTGCTAGTTTTAACTGGCCATTTTTACTCATGTGGGCTTTTGGTGTGTTCTTTACTTTTATTTATATTGTAAATGGAGATTTAAAATCGAACAAACGACAATACCCACTGTGGCTTAATTATATAGTAAATATATTTGCTACCTTTTACCTATGCTATGCAAAACTAATATTTAGTTAACCACTAAAAGTTAAATCATACATCAACCTAAGCTCATAAAAATGAAAAAAACACTTATTATTTTTCTTTTACTAAGCAGTTTTTACGGATTTTCCCAAACAAGAGTTGGCGGCGTTGAATTTCCTAAGGAGCTGATTATTAAAGATAACCATTTGCAATTAAAAGGAGCAGGCACCCGCGTTAAACTTTGGATGGACATGTACGCAATGGGCTTGTATCTTTCAACGGATAGAAAAGATGCTGACAAAATTATTATTGCTGATGAAAGTATGGGAATCCGCTTAGAGATTATATCTGGATTAATTACCTCTGAAAAAATGGAAAAAGCTACCAGAGAAGGTTTTAAAAATGCAACCAACGGCGAAATGGAAAATATCAAACAAGAAATTGAAGATTTCATTTCTATTTTTATGGGCGATATCGAGAAAAAAGATGTATTTGAATTTATCTACTCGCCAACTATTGGCACAATGGTATATAAAAATGGAGAATTGAAACAAGCCATTCGCGGATTATCGTTTAAACAAGCCTTATTTGGAATATGGCTTTGTAACAAACCCGCAGACAAAAGTCTAAAAGAAAAATTAGTAAATTGATTCAGCCTGCCAGATAAGTACGCTTAAAGAGTTTGGTTTTGGCTTTTCATGTTTTTTTATGAATTGTAGACCTTAACGACTACGCCTAAATATTGATAAAAAAACACCAATTTTAAAATAAATCTTTACCTTAGCGCCACATACCTAGCAGTAAGTTTAACTTACAACTTATCAATAAACAAAATCTTTCGGACACAAAAAGATAGTCGCTTAAGAAAAATTTGTGCGCCAATAATAAGGGCACATATATTAGTTGAAACAAAAACATTAACAATGAGTACCAAAAGATTTTCGAAAATTGTTGGGTCCGGTAGTTATATCCCAACCGTTCAAGTTAAAAATGAGCATTTTTTGAATCACAGTTTTTTTGATCCAAATGGCCAGAAAATTGAAACACCCAATGCTGAGATCATAGAGAAATTTAAGGACATCACTGGAATAAGTGAACGAAAATATGCTCCTGATGATCAGAGAAACTCTGACCTTGCCTATTTAGCAGCGAAAGATGCCTTAGAATCTTCCAAAATAGATAAAGAAAGCTTAGATTATATCATTGTTGCTCACAACTTTGGTGATGTAAAACCAAACTCTACGCTAACCAACCAATTACCTTGTTTGGCGGCAAAAGTGAAAAATCTGCTTCAAATAAAAAATCCTAAGACAATAGCTTACGATGTTCTTTTCGGCTGTCCGGGTTGGATTCAATGTATGATTCAAGCAAACTATTATATCAAATCGGGCGATGCCCAACGAGTAATGGTTATTGGATCCGAAACTCTATCGAGAGTGTGCGATCCGCACGACAGAGATAGTATGATTTATTCGGATGGTGCAGGAGCAACAATATTGGAAGCTTGCGAAACAGAAGAAGCATCGGGAATATTAGCTCATGCTACACGAACAGATACAATTAATGAAGCCTACTTTTTGCGTGCTGACATTTCGGACAAAGCCGATTTTGAAGGCAATAAAAACAATCTTTTCATTAAAATGCACGGTCGTAAAATTTACGAATATGCCATTTCGTATGTTCCAGGTGTTGTAAAAGAAGCAATTGATAAGGCAGGATTAGATATTAAGGATATCAAAAAAATCCTCATCCATCAAGCAAATGAAAAAATGGATGAAGCCATTGCTAAACGTCTTTACCGTTTGTATCAGGAAAGAAATATTCCTGCGAAAATCATGCCTATGATTATTCAGGAAATGGGAAATAACTCTGTTGCTACTGTACCTATTCTTTACGATCAAATTGCTAAAGACAAATTAGAAGATCATAAACTAAAAAAAGGAGATTACATTGTTTTTGCTTCGGTTGGTGCCGGAATGAACATTAATTCTTTCGTTTATAAAGTTTAATTAGGCTTTTTTCGATCCAATTCGAAAGATTTTAAAGAAAGACTTGTATTCAAGAATTAATTTTAGCAAATTAGCAGGGCTGAATCTGAAACAGACAAGGGAATTAGGAGATTGAGGAGATAGACAACATTCAGAAGTCAGAATCAAATTGCATTCTAACCCTAAGATTACTATAGATAATTACCCGATCAAATTCGTTTGATTCGGGTAATTCTTTTTTAAGACAAACTCCTTTTTCGAAGAAAGAATCCAAATTAGAGATAAAAAAAACAAGCTGGAAAAATACCTTTATCTTGCAGTTAATAAAAACGATAAACCGGATGGATTCACTATATACTTTCGCTATTCTTATTTGTTTAGCAGCAGCCATTTTGTTCTTTATTACTCTACTTTATACCAGCATCATTTTTTGGAAAGAGAAGGAAAAAAGAGCCACTTTTCGGGCGGTTACATTCCTGTTCGTACTACCTGTTCCTTATCTGCTTTCTTGGTATTATTCGTGGGAAATAGTTGCCTTACTTTTATCCATTGATCTTTTGCTTACCTTTCTTGTTTTTGCAATTCCATTCCCAAGGCCTAAAAATATTTGCGACGATTTTCCAGCATCTCAAATTGATGAACGAGATATCATGTTCGCGAGAAACGAGTTAAAAGTTGGTTCGAATCGATACGATGAGTATTATCAGAATAATCCTGACAAAGAGATTCTGGATAATAAGTTTAGAAAAGAACCCGGTTTACTAACTAAAAAGTCCGTTTTTTACAACCGAATGGCTTATGCCGCATCCAATGCCAGTTTTTTTGCTGTAGACCATTTTAAAACGGCTATCGATGGAGAGGTGAATCCTATTCAGGAAGCTATTTCGCAGGAAAAAATGATTGTATTCCTAAAATCCTGGACCAAAAAATTAGGCGCTCTTCAGGTTGGCTTCACAAAATTATCCGATTACCATTACTACTCACATAAAGGCAGAGGTGATCAATATGGAGAGCAAATAAAAAATCATCATTCCTACGCAATTGCCTTTACGGTTGAAATGAATCAAGAAATGGTAGCCGCAGCACCAAAAGCCTCCATAGTTATGGAATCGGCACAACAATATTTAGAGGCAGGGAGAATTGCGGTACAAATTGGTCAATTCCTTCGAAATTTGGGCTATTCGGCAAAAGCCCATATCGATGGAAATTACGAAGTAATTTGTCCTCTTGTTGCAAGAGATGCTGGTTTGGGAGAAATTGGCCGTATGGGCTTATTAATGACTCCAAAAGAAGGCCCTCGTGTTCGTTTAGGAGTAGTTACCACCGATTTTGTACTGCCATCCAAGCAATGGAAAAAAAACAACAGTTTGCTCGATTTCTGTAATCGATGCAAGAAATGTGCAGCAGTTTGTCCGAGCAAATCGATTTCTTTTGATCCACCCCACAGGATAGATGGAATAAAACGCTGGCAAATAAATTCCGAAAGTTGTTTTACCTATTGGAGCAAAGCAGGAACAGATTGTGGACGTTGCATGGCGAGTTGTCCTTATTCTCATCCAAATAATTTCTTACACAATTCTATTCGCTGGGGAATTCAACACTCTCCTTTATTCCGAAGAATTGCCGTACCATTGGATGATTTCTTTTATGGCAGAAAACCTAAAGCAGCAAAAATGCCAAACTGGATTCCCAATGAGAAATTATAATAAATAAGAAAAATAAGCCACTTGTATTTCGCTTAATTTATTACATCTATTGATAATCCTTAACTTTTTCATGTTCATTACATTTTTTGTAAAGGTTATACAATGCATTCTTTACATTGTTATTTGGTTTTAATTTGTATGCCACTAACAAAAATGGTTCTGCTTTGCGCATATCAGCTCTTGCAACATCTAAATTTTTTATACATTTCTGATAATCGTTATCAGTTGGTTTAACAATAGCTTCATATTTCTCAACTGCGGTATCGTAAGCCCGATTTGCCTCTAAAAACAAAATAACT
Organism: Labilibaculum filiforme; assembly: GCF_002843315.1. GTDB lineage: Bacteria > Bacteroidota > Bacteroidia > Bacteroidales > Marinifilaceae > Labilibaculum > Labilibaculum filiforme. Next base: position 456,885 of record NZ_MVDD01000002.1, read on the forward strand.
CCTAAGTTCATATTTGAATTCACATCATCAGACTTACAGTCGATTGCTTTCCGATACTCAAGCACAGCATTTTCAACATCCTCTAATTTCTGATATGCGATTGCCTTAAAATAGTGATATTTATAATTCCCCGAATCCCAAACCAGCAATTCATCACATAGCGGAATTAACTCTTTAAATTTTCCAGTATTTACATATAAATATGCAAGACTCTTAACAGATTCCCTATACTCATGCGGTAAATTCTTACTTTTAGTCAACAATACAAATTCTTGTCCATCAGTATCATTTTCCGATTTATAAATCGCCAATAATTTAGAATAAAAACTTGGCCCTGGAGTTCCCATACCTATTGCAATTCGGTAATTTTTCTTTGCCTCTTCCATCTTACCTCGCTCTTGCTGGCAAACTCCAACATATCCAAAAGCCCACGATCGTTGTATTGTATCACCAATACCAGTTGCTATTAGTTCTTGATAACTTATTAAAGCTTCCGTATAGTTTTCCTCAAAAAATTTACTGTTTGCCTTATTCAACTCACTATCAAAATCTTGTCCGAATCCAAAAAATGACAAGAAAATCAGAAATACAGTTAAAACTACTTTCATAATTCTATTGTTTACGTTTTTAATACACCTACAATATAATAACGTTTAAATAGGAAACTAGGGTGACTGTATTCAATAATATTTCATAAAAAAAACGCAGAAATAAAATTTCTGCGTTCAAATAAATATCTATTATCGGATTATCCTCTTTGTCGAACCGCTTCGTAAACCATTAGAGAAGCTGCAACAGAAACATTTAAAGATTGAATGGCTCCTAAAATAGGAATCTTCACCTGCTCATCCGCCAAACGTAATAAAGCATCTTCAATACCAGTATCTTCCGATCCCATAATAATTGCTGTTGCAAGAGTAAAATCACCTTCGGTATACACTTTATCTGCTTTTTCAGTAGCTGCTACAATTCGAATTCCCTCTTTCTTCAAATTTCGAGTAAGTGTTTTTAAGTTTTGCACTCTACAAACTGGAATATTGTACAACGCTCCTGCAGATGTTTTAATAGAATCGGGAGTAATTTTTGCTGAATTCTTAAATGGAATTACAATTGCATGCACGCCTGCACACTCTGCCGATCGAGCAATAGCACCAAAGTTTCGCACATCAGTTACCTGATCTAAAATCAAAATTAAAGGAGTTTTACCTTGCGTAAGCAATTCCGGAATAACTTCTTCTATTTCTTGATAAGGAATTGGTACAATTAAGGCAATTACTCCTTGATTGTTATGCTGATCCAAAGAATTTAACTTCTCAACAGGAACGAACTGATATTCAACTCCTTTTTCGCGAATTAAATCGAATAACTCTTGAAATAAAGCACCCGATAAACCAGTACGGATTAATACTTTTTCAATTTCCTTTTCACTCTTTATTGCTTCCATTGTTGCTCTAATTCCGAACAACATCTCCTGTTTTTGTTTAGCCATCGATTTATTTGCTTATTGGTATTTTACATTCAGTGATAATTGTGGTTTTTCCTTATAAGTTAAGTATCGCCACAACCATTCAAATGGTCCCATTTTATAATATTTCAACCAAATAGAGGAAGAAATCAATTGAAATGTCCAAATTATCAAAACCCAAATCAGTAATTCTGCTCTTGAGTAGCGTGCAAACATTCCAAAGCCATAACTATAAAAAATAATGGAACAAATTATGGATTGACAAAGGTAGTTCGTAAAAGCCATTCGACCAACTGCTTCAAGCGCTTTTGTGAAAAAACGCAAAATTTTCATTTGATATATCAAAAGGATCAAGCCAATGTATCCCAACGCAGTAAATAAACTCCCAAAATAGTTGAACTGATAGCCATATTTAAAAAAGTAAATCATCTCCCATTTGCTAGCCACAATGTGCTGAAATCCTTCATGAGCAAAAAAAGTACCCATACCAATGCCTAAAACAGCCATCCAAAAATAAAAGTATTTCGTTTTTTTGGCTGCTAGCACTCCATTATTTAATAATACCATTCCCAATAACATAACTCCGGTTGTTCTCCATAAAGAGAGCATAAAAAAGGAACCTAGCTGGTAATTCATATTTAATTGAGCCCGTTTCACAAAAATATCAAACCAAGTCCCCGTTTGGTACAAATCAATTTCCCCGGCCACCGCATTAGGAGCAGGATTAAAATCTGCCATGGCTTCTTTAGCCATTTCTGCGGGCATACTTTCAAATAAGCCACCTACTAAATAGAAAAAAGCCATCGGAATTAAATATAGTACCACACACAAAATAATTTTATGGTTTTTTGGCATCTTTCTAAGTAAAACAGCAATAAGTCCTACCACTGCATAAGCAACCAAAATATCACCAAACCAAATTAAATAAGCGTGTAACATCCCAAAAATAAGCAAGAAAATCATTCTCCTCACTTGAAATTTAAAGCCATCCAATCCCCTCTCATTCAATCGATTGATAAACAATACAATTCCCGCCCCGAATAAAATAGAAAAAATGGTCATGAATTTTAGCTCTCCAAATACATTCACAAAGTAATAGGAAAAATAATCAGAAGCAGACAATTCCCCCATTACTGAAGGATTCGAAAAGGAGGCATTGGGAAGCCCAAATAATTGAATATTGATGAGTAAAATTCCTAGTAAAGCAAAACCCCGGAGTACATCCAGAGAATGTATTCTTTCTTTAGGCAAAGTAGGAATAGCTTGTATATTAGGCATTTTTTTTGAAGTTAAGATGATTTCAGGGAAAATGCACGGGAAGCACACTACTCCCCTTTCTCTGCAATTAGCAGCTCCAATTCTTCATTAAAACGCTCCCAATCCAACATTTCTTTTTCAAGGTCTTTTTTGGATTTTTCATATTTTGCAAACAGAGAATGATCCTGAATATTCTCCGGATTTGCAAGCAGATCTTCCATTTCGGCTATTTGTTCTTCAAATCGCGCAATATTTTCTTCCGAGTTAGAAACAGCTCTTTCCATTTTAGAGATTTTCTTACTCATCTCTTTTCGCTCCAAATAGTTCAGCTTATTATCGGAAGGAGCAACTTCAACCTGTACAGAGCTTGCAACATTTTTCACTTCCAATTCCTTTAAGGAGTCCATCTTCTTGGTTTGAAGAAAATCATAAATTCCTCCCAAATGTTCTTTTATCTTCTTATTGGTAAACTCATACACTTTCGATGATAATCCATTTAAAAATTCACGATCGTGAGAAACAACAATAACAGTTCCGTCAAACTGATTCAATGCTTCTTTCAAAACATCTTTCGATCTCATATCTAAATGGTTGGTTGGCTCATCGAGCACCAATAAATTTACTGGTTCCAAAAGCAGACGAATCATAGCCAAACGAGAACGCTCTCCTCCAGACAATACTTTCACTTTTTTATCAATGTCCTCGCCTCTAAACATAAAAGCACCTAAAATATCACGAATCTTAGTTCTTACATCTCCAACAGCAACATCATCAATCGTTTCGAATACCGACTTGTTTTCATTCAGCATTTGAGCCTGATTCTGAGCAAAATAACCAATTTTTACATTGTGTCCAATTTTACAGATTCCCGTATGCTCCAGCTCTCCCATCAAAACTTTCACCAGAGTTGATTTTCCTTCTCCATTTTTTCCCACAAAGGCAAGTTTCTCACCTCTTTCAATTACAAATTCGAGCTCGTTTAAAACCAAATGATCCCCATAAGCCTTGCTCAGATTTTTCACCTCACACACCAAGTCTCCCGATCGCGGTGCTGGTGGGAACTTCAAGCTCAGCTTCGAGCTATCCTCCTCATCAATCTCAATACGATCAATTTTTTCCAATTGCTTGATCCGAGATTGAACCTGAACCGATTTGGTTGCTTTGTAACGAAAACGCTCAATAAAATCCTCGGTATCTTTAATTTGCTTTTGCTGATTAATGTAGGCTTTCATTTGTTGTTCGCGACGCTCTGCATGCAAAATTACATACTGAGAATAAGAAACCTTATAATCATATATTTTCCCAACAGAAATTTCAACGGTTCTATTGGTAATATTATCTAAAAATGCCCGGTCATGCGATACCAAAACCACAGCTCCAGGATAGGTCTTCAAGAAATCCTCTAGCCATTGAATGGATTCAATATCTAAATGGTTTGTAGGCTCATCGAGAAGAAAAACATCCGGACGACGCAACAAAATCTTAGCCAATTCTATTCGCATTCTCCACCCTCCACTAAACTCGTTAGTTTGGCGAGTAAAATCGCTTCGTAAAAAACCCAATCCAATTAATGTACGTTCCGCTTCTGCCTCAATATTCTCACCACCCATCATATGATAGCGGTCATTTCTCTCCGTCAGTCGCTCAATAAGCTTCATGTAGTCATCCGACTCATAATCGGTTCGCTCGGCAATCTCTAAATTAATAGCTGCAATTTCCTTTTCTAAACCCAACACTTCTTCAAAAGCCGACAAAGCCTCTTCCATTACGGTATTGCCGTCGATATGATTTACCTGCTGTGGTAAATACCCAATTTTAATCTCATTTGGCAAAGATACAGTTCCAGCTGTAGGGGCTTGAAAACCAGCAAATATTTTTAGCAAAGTTGATTTCCCTGCACCATTCTTGCCAACCAAACCAATGCGATCGCGAGAATTTACAATAAAAGTAACTTGCTTAAAAAGGGTAAAGCCACCAAATTCAACCGTAAGATTGTTAATAGAGATCATACTTATTCTTGTTTTTCTGTTAAAGCGACAAAGATAACAACTGTTTGCACTTATCTGTAATCATTAATCAGTTTATACCAACATCCTAATTATTACAACTCATCAGTCGTTTTTCTTCCAACAAAATTGTCGCTTTTTTTACTAATTCCGCTTGAATGATATTCTCTTTTACTTCCCGCATCACAATGGTTTCAGCTTCGGCAAATGAAATATCATAAATTCGGTTTACTTTTTGATATTCCTTCGGATATTTTGAAATTAACCTATCGTACAATTGATCCAAATAAATTTTAGATGGATTATGAAATTCCAGCTTCAGTTCAAAACGTCGAACCAGCGCCTCATCAATCAGTCCAATTTGATTTGTTGCAGCAATTAGAATAGAATTTTTAGGCAAAGAATCGATCAATTGAATCATACTATTTACCACTCGTTTCATTTCACTGCTATCGGTATTATCGTAGTTTCTTTCTTTCCCTAAAGAATCAAACTCATCGAAAAACAAAACAGCCTCCTGACTTTCTACCATTTTAAAAGCTGCCGCGATATTCCTTGAAGTTTCACCAAGTTTCGAAGAAACAATATTCCCCAAATTAATTGTTTTTAATTTCTTCTCCAGCTTATTCGCAATTGCTTTTGCTGTCATGGTTTTACCACATCCCGATTTCCCAAAAAGCAAGAGTTTATTTACTACTGGCAAACCAAATTTGCTAAGTATTTCAAAATGTTCGTATTCCCGCAGAAACTGTGCTACCTGAACCGACAATTCCTGATCAAATACAATATCTTCAAAATCAACCTTTCCCATATTGGGAACAAATAAATGATTCATGCTTAAACGTATGTGTTTGTTAGTCTGTTTAAATATTCTGCAAACCTAGCATTTTTATCTTCAATCCGGAAAAAATCATTTGGCGCTTTTATAAAATTAATTGCATTTGCAGCCCCATTAAAAAACTGATCTATGAATATACAAATCAGTTAATTAACAAAATAAAGAATAAGGTGAGAAATTCTTATTACAACTATGTAGAAGAGCATAAGCTTTTAATTGAATGCTTTTGCGGTGAGACGAAGATAAAAGATGTATTTGAATTAAAATGCGAAACCGGATCTCATTTACACAATGTGCCTAAATTCAGCGTACTTGCTGATATTCGGAGAAGTAACAGTAAACCATCTTTTAAAGAGATTGATGAATTTATTGAATTATATTTACAATCGAAGCTAAGTTCAAAAATTGATAGAATTGCAATTATCACCAGCACTCCAAGGCAGGTGGCCAACGCAATGCTAATTATTGATAGTGTTGAAAATGAAATAGATATACCAATAAAAGTTTTTAGTTCTGTTGAATCTGCATTAAAATGGTTACGTTGCAACATGTGTAGCAGCAAGGTAAATACGATACTCGAAAACTTTCAAGCTACAAATGCAATAGTATAATAAAAGGGAGCTCCATTGGAACTCCCTTTCTGTTTATTTTAATAAATTCCTTCTTACTTTTTGGTGTAATCTTTATAAATCGCCTTCTGAAATTCAGTCCAATGTGCTTCGGTCATTCTATCGGGCGTAAATAAACAAATTCCTGTTGCTCCATTTACCATCGATTCCCTAATTGCTTCTCCTAATTCTTCCGGCAACAAACCATGATTTTCAGGATCAGCTTCTTTCGACTTAGAATCGGGTTTTGGACAAATAAACAAACCACTGTAAATCGGTTTTTCACCATTTACACTTTCGCTGGATTCCTTACACATTTTACCAACCCACTCGGTTCCTTCCAAGTAAAAATCGTTGTAGTTCATTGGTAAAAAAGCATCTAAATCCCATTTATTCCATTCCTGACGAACCATTTTCACAGCATGAGAATGTGGACCAGGAAATACTGCTGCAGTAATTTCTTTTCCTTGTGCATGCACATCTTCCACCAAACGATTTACCATTTTCGTAATTAAATCCTGACGAAACTGCTTCCATTCCTGTAAATCCCGCCCTTGAGCCTGATCTACAAGCTCAATTCCTGTTTTGGCTTTAAAATCAGCCTTACATTTATCACAATAACAGTAATCAAACTCGGGATATTCCTTATCCATCACCAAATTGTACTTCTCCCAAAGACCTTTAGCCAATATTACATCCGGATAACGAATATAATCCAAATGAATTCCATCCACTTCGGGCAAAGCTGCTATTTTGGTATATAAACCAGACAAATATTGATACACTTCTTCCCGATTCGGACACAAAAAGGTATAATGATCTACATAAGCTGGCTTATCGTATGCCGATTCACCATTTCCATTTACGGCATATAAATCTGCAGGAATATTTTCATTCCTTCCCTGAACCATGGTAGGTATCCAAGTATGAAATTCGAGACCTGCATCTTTTGCAATTTTCCCCACTCGTTGATAAACAGCAGCATCATGCCCTCCATTGTACATTAAGCCATCAATCCCTTTCTCCTTTAAATCGGTAAAGTTCGCTTTTAACTCTGTATCGGTAGCCTCGCCCGGGCCACCCAGCCATGCAAAACATGGAACTTTCGTTGCTTGTTTGGTTCCACACGAAACCAATAAAAATAATGCAAAAACAGCAAGTAACTTGTTCATAGTACTTTTATAAAAAATTGAAATGTGGCTTTGAAATACGAAGTAAAGATATAAAATTAAGTAGTAACCGCGATTCCTTTTTCGCTGTTTGTCTTTAGTTTAGGGGATTTCAGATAATAATAAAAATGTCTTTCTACTTTTTAAGCTTTCCTTCTTTCCAGCTTTCGACTTTTATCTATCTTTGCGCCAATATTTAAAACAATTGAATCGTGGGAAGAAATAGAAAGCAAAAACCACTTCTGGAAAAAGTAGTTATAGAGAAGTTAGCCGCCGAAGGCAAGGCAATTGGTAAAGTAGATGACAAAATTGTATTTGTTACCGGTGTAATACCAGGCGATATTGTTGATGTACAAGTCAACAAAAAACGCAAAAGTTTTATGGAAGGCTATCCGGTTGCTTTTCACCAGCATTCACCAATGAAGATAGACGCTTTTTGTGAGCATTTTGGAGTTTGTGGTGGATGTAAATGGCAAAATTTACCCTACGAAGAACAACTAAAATTTAAACAGCAGGAAGTTATTGACAATTTAGAGAGAATTGGCAAAGTAGAACTGAATGGTATCAATAACATCCTGGCATCAGAAAAAACTGAATTCTACCGAAATAAACTGGAATATACTTTTTCGAACAAGCGCTACCTAACCAACGAGGAAATTGCCCTTAATGATGATATAAAAAGAACACCTGCACTTGGTTTTCATGTTCCAAAACTATTCGATAAAGTAGTTGATATTAATAAATGTCACCTGCAACCAGAACCATCGAATGCGGTTCGTTTAGCGATTAAAGAATATGCTTTCGCAAACAATCTATCCTTTTTCGATATCCGAAATCAAGAAGGTTTCCTAAGAACATTGGTTATTAGAACCTCTTCGACAGGCGACAACATGATTATTGTAGTATTCTATCACGAAGATGTGGAGAAACGAGAGGGATTGCTGAATCATCTGTCGGAAAAATTCCCCGAAATCACTTCCCTAATGTATGTGATTAATGAGAAAGCCAACGACTCCATTACCGATCAGGAAGCAATTCTATACAAAGGTGTTGATCATATTTTTGAGCAAATGGAAGATTTACGCTTTAAAATTGGTCCTAAATCGTTCTACCAAACCAATTCGGAGCAGGCTTACAATTTGTATTGCAAAACTCGTGATTTTGCCGAATTAACTGGCGACGAAATTGTTTACGATTTGTATACCGGAACCGGAACCATTGCTAATTTTATTGCAAAACAAGCTAAAAAAGTAATTGGAATTGAATACGTTCCCGAAGCTATTGCCGATGCAAAAGTGAATTCTGAAATTAACGGAATTAACAACACGGAGTTTTTTGCTGGCGACATGAAAAATGTACTTACTAGCGAATTCATAGCTCTTCACGGTCAACCCGATACTATTATTGTTGATCCTCCACGAGCAGGAATGCACGCCGATGTTGTGGAAACAATTCTGCAAGCGGCACCAAAACGAATTGTGTACGTAAGCTGTAATTCGGCAACTCAAGCTCGCGATTTGGCCATGATGAACGAGGCCTACAAAGTAACAAAAGTGCAAGCTGTTGATATGTTCCCCCACACCCATCATGTGGAGAATATTGTGCAGTTGGAAAAAAGATAAACTCTCGCTATAAAACTAAAACCTCTTAAAAATTAACTTTAAGAGGTTTTTTTATACCCAACAAAAGGATTTCAGCTATTCCCTGAAAAAAAAGATTTAAAAAATTACGCGGAAACAATAGGGTTCCCAGTTTTAAACTTTCCTAACAAATGTTCTTTTTTATCCAACTAAAAATCCATAGTATTGATGTTTCAATGGATCGATACTTAAATACTCAAGCATAAACTATAAAAGATGAAAAAATATTTTGTACCAACAATGATGGTACTACTAACTGCAACAACATGCAGTTTTGCGCAAAAAGAAAGTAACAAAAATATTCCCATTACCAATTGGCTGCAAACTAATCCGGCATCAATTCAACTGCCTGCATTCCATTCTAGCCAAAATATAAACGGAAAAAACTACGAATTACAACACCTATTGCAGGAAAATCAGTTGGAAATAAATTCTATTCGCCCAAGCGAGCAGGAGCACTTAAAATGGAACAAAGAAAGCCTGCAATGGAGCAAAACAAGCACGAATAAAAAAGGTTTTGTAAGCAGTAAAGTCGCCGCAAATAAGTTGTTATTTTATGTCGCTTATTTCTCGACCGATGAATGGTTGCAAGCAAAATTGAATATGGAAACGTACCCCATGTTAGAGGTGTATATTAATGGAGAAAAAAAGATTTCGCATTACGAATCAGCAGTAGATAAAGCCAAAGAAATTTCGGAAACTTTAAAACTAGAACCTGGAAAACATTGCATTCTGGTAAAAGTTATTAGCGGAGAAAAAAATAATGATTTTAAATTAAGCATTACTCCTACCGAAAATTGGACAGAGAGTAATTTCACATTCTCCATATCACCCGAACAAAATACAACCATTCATAAAGTTTTAGATGGAGTAAATGTGCAGAATATCGAATTAGCTTCCGATGGAAAATTGGCCTTACTAAGCTTTAGCAGAACCCTTCCCCCGTCAGACAATACCGAAAACTGGAAAGAAATACAAGAAGTTGCAAGTGGTAAAACCTTATACACCTTCCGAGGAAGTCAACTGGCAAACATACAGTGGTTACCAACAGGAAACCGGATTTCGTACACCAAAGAATACAACGAAAAAACGAGTCTTTATATTTTTGATTTTACCATCGGAAATGAAACTGAGATAGCCACTAACATTGCTGATTTTTCGAATTACAACTGGACTCCCGATGGAAAACAAATCATTTACTCCGTATCAAAAGATTATTCTGAAGAATGGAAAATTAGAAAATTTCAGGGAATGGAAGATCGCTTACCTTGGTTTCGCACCCGAAGTTTCTTATACAAGTTAGATGTTGCTAGCGGCATAAAACAACGCTTAACCTATGGAAGTATAACAACCAGTCTGCAAGCGATCAGTCCCGATAGCAAGCACATTCTTTTTTCTCAATCGCGCCCCGATTACGAAACATATCCTTACGAGAAGCAAAATCTTTACCAAATGAACCTCGAAACCTTTCAAGTAGATACCATCTGGAGCGATAAACTATTTGGCGGACTGGCACAATACTCTCCTAATGGCTCGCAACTTTTAGTGCAAGCCGGACCTTCGTGCTTTGGTACGCTAGGCGAAAACATTGGAAAGCAAACTCTGGCAAATAATTACGACGGACAACTGTACATTTACGATATTAAAAGCCAAAAAGCCGATCCAATCACCATTAATTTTGATCCATCGGTTAGTCGGGCGATTTGGAACAAGAATGACAACAACATTTACTTGCTTGCCAATGACAAAGATTACATTCGCCTATTTCAATATCAACCAACAAGCAAAGAATTCAATACTTTACCAATAGATTCAGATGTTGTAGGTAGTTTTAGCTTGTCCGAAAATGGAAAAAACATTGCTTACACAGCATGTAGCATATCTACCCCCTACAAGGCTTTCGTATACGAATTGGCAGCTAATACCAGCTCAATTATCGCTCATCCGCAAGAAAAGAATCTAACTCATGTAAAATTTGGCAAAACCGAAGATTGGAATTTTACGAAAGAAGATGGAAAAACGATTATGGGTAGAGTTTACTATCCTCCAAACTTCGATTCCAGTAAGAAATATCCTGTAATTGTAAACTATTATGCGGGCACATCGCCTGTTGAAAGAAGTTACGGTGGCAGATATCCTCTGAATCTTTATGCTGCAATGGGATACGTTGTATACCTGCTTCAGCCAAGCGGAGCCATTGGTTTTGGGCAAGAGTTTTCTGCCGAGCATCAAAATAACTGGGGAATTACCACTGCCAACGAAATTATCGAAGGAACCAAACAATTCCTAAAATCCCATTCTTTTGCCGATGCCGATCGTGTTGGTTGCATTGGAGCATCCTACGGTGGATTTATGACCATGTTATTGCAAACCAGAACCGATATTTTTGCTGCTGCTATTTCTCATGCCGGAATTAGCGATATTACAAGCTATTGGGGCGAAGGCTATTGGGGATATTCTTACAGTGTAAATGCTTCGGGCAAATCATTCCCTTGGAACAATAGAAAACTATATATCGACCAAAGTCCTTTATTTAATGCTGATAAAATAACAACACCACTATTATTAATCCACGGAAGTGTTGATACGAATGTACCATTGGGCGAAAGTATACAAATGTATCAGGCCCTAAAACTATTGGGAAAAGATGTGGATTTTGTTCAGGTAAAAAATCAGGACCATCATATTAAAAATTACACCCAACGAATACTTTGGAACAACACCATATTTGCCTATTTCGCGAAACACTTAAAAAAACAACCACAATGGTGGAACGATTTGTATCCGGATAAAAATTTATAACAATCCGTAATGATTCATTCAAAGGGTGTTCTTAGTTAGAGCACCCTTTTGTTTTTCAGAATCAGATTATAGACAAAAACTAAGTCATTATCAATAATTATAAACACTATTGATGATTCGATCTTTTATATCTAAATTTAAAATTGAATCAAAAAAAACAAATTATGCTAATCGTTATATCGCCAGCAAAAACACTCGATTTTGAAAGTCCGGCAGTTTCAGACATCTATTCTGATGCCTCCTTTTTAAAAGAATCCAGACTTTTAATAAAAGAGCTTCGCAATTTGAAAGTGGATGACATTGCCAACTTAATGGGAATTAGTGCAAATCTTGCACAACTGAATTTTGAGCGATTCCACATGTGGAGCACACCATTTACCAAAGAAAACTCGAAACAAGCTTTATTAGCCTTTAAAGGCGATGTTTATACAGGTATTAATGCGTCTACCTTCTCGGATGGAGATTTTATCCAATCGCAATCCAATCTTCGAATTCTATCGGGTTTGTACGGAGTTCTAAAACCTATGGATCTGATACAAGCCTACCGACTGGAAATGGGAAAAAAAATAAAAACCAGCCGAGGAGAGAATCTGTATCAATTCTGGGGAGACAGCATAACCAAATCAATTAACAAAAGTTTAAAAGCATCCAATCACAAACATTTAATCAATTTAGCTTCCAACGAATATTTTAAATCTATCGATAAAAAAAAGGTTCAAGCAGAAATAATCACACCTGTTTTTAAGGATTTAAAAAATGGGGAATACAAAATAATAAGCTTTTTTGCCAAGAAAGCCAGAGGATTAATGACTCGATTCATTATTCAGAATAAAATTACGGATCCTGAAGATCTAAAAGCTTTTGATTTGGATGGATACATGTACAATTCAATGCTTTCCAAAGAAAGAGAACCTGTTTTCACAAGAGATCATTAAAGAAAAGTTACTTTATTTAAAGCCTTGTTTTTACTTCTAATTTTTACTAAGTTTAAATAAGACAATCACAATAAAAACCTGAAAACCCTTCTCTTATGACTGATAAAAACATTGTAGTTAAATTTGGAAGCTTACTAAAAGAGGAAACTCTTGAAGTAATAGACAGTAAGATATTACCTGGAACGATTGTTTTAGAAGCAACTAACCCTTTTCCTGGTTACTATGAATATTACGAAGGAATTCAAAAAGACGTAAAGCCTCATTACATTTATTTGGTAACGGCCAAAAAATGCGATTTGGAAAAGTTTACCCGAGCTACACAAAAAATCATGTCGTATTTTGAGGAAGATTTTCATGCCGCAATGGCTACCATTACTATTTATAATGATATTTACCACGCAATAAGAATTAGAAGGTTGAGTAAGTACGACCAAATTAAAGAATTACAATCGTACTATATTGAAGAAGGTCTTAGTTTAAAATTGAACACGACCATACCTCACAATTCAAAAGCAATGATTCAACTGGATAAGTTTTTTGCTTTGGATGAAATTGGAGATGGATATTTCTTTGATCATATTGAGCCAAACCATGGATATTTTACAATTCCTCAAAAACTCAGCTGGAAAGAATTTGAGCAATTAACAAAGCAAGTGCAATACAATATGGAAATGTTTCATTTTGATGCCTCTCTGGGCTTTATTTATGACAATTTTAAAGCAATTGACATGATTCGGATTTATGCAGAAAACCTTGATCTTGAAATAATGAAAAAAATTAAAACGAAATTTATGGAGAGAATTAAAGAATAAAATTAAACTTTCTATATCTAAAGTGATATTGTAGTTCCAATATATAAAGAAAGGGCTGTCGATGACAGCCCTTTCTTTATATATTTTATTCAATTTACCAGTAAATTTAAAACACTGGAGAGTGAACCGCTTTCATTTTTCTTTTTCTTTTACTTGTATCAAATGCTAATGGAAATGAGAAGGAAACCTCATGTGCACCAGTATTCGTATGAATTAGCTTTGTAATAGCATAATCGTAACTATAAGCAACTTTAAACCTTTCGGTAACAAAACCAACCATGGCAATAAAAGAATCGTAATTCAATTCGAAATTCTGATTAAACCACAATCCAAATACTATAGAACTCTTGCTAGCATACAAACCGTAATTCATTTGAGAAAAATCGCCTTGTTGTTGAAATAATAAAGCCGGAGCAATTATCCATTTATCCACATAACTTCGACTTCTTCCTCCCAACACAAATTCAGCACCTGCATGAAAAGTATATTTCGTTTCTAATTGATCTTCCATTTCATCATCAAAACTAAGATCTGGCTTTGCAAGGTGATGAGCTGCAATACCAAAATAAAAATCCTTGTAATACGCAATTGCTCCCAATGAAAAATCCCATCCGTCTTTTCTCCTATTTGCAGGATCACTATTATTATTGTGCGGATATTTATTTCCATAAATCGGTGAAATCTGATCCGGAAAAACCAAATTTGACCAATCTACTTTTTTCTGCAAAAAAGAAGCTTGAATAGCTGGTCGTATAATTAACTCATCATTAATCCTCAAGTAAAAAGAATACATCGCCGCAAAATTTGTCGTTTTAAGAGCTCCGTCTCCCTGATCATCCTGAATAACCATGATACCAATTCCACCGTTTATCGCTTCATAAAAATTATCGAATGAAACACTATAAGTAACGTATGGCAAATCTAAATTTGGCCATTGATTCCTATAGTTTAAACTTACATTGGAGTAATTGGTTGAACCTGCTAAAGCTGGATTCAAATAGAGTTTATTAGCATAAAATTGCGAAAAACGAATATCCTGAGCTTTAGTCGTAGATACAATTCCTGCAATTAATATACAAAAAGCAAATAACGCCTTTTTCATAACTATTATCGTTAAAGTTCTCGATGAGAGAATTTTCAATTAGTGGTTAATTTAGTACTATACGCATCGAATTTTATTTTGTTAACAAAATTCGACATTTTTTTATTTGTGCAATATATACTAGTGGAAACATCTACAAATACAGCCACAAGTAATAGATTCATTACGTGCGTTTTGAACATCTTAAACGACAGATCCCAAAACGCACGTAAATTAAATTCATTTTATTAAGAAAACGAAGCTTTTCACCAATTATCTTATCAACATAAAGGTTCCTTTATTGGTAAGCTCTCCATTTATAAATACGATCCACACATAAGCTCCGGCTGGACAAAGTTTCCCTTTGTAGGTTCCATCCCATCCGCCTTTGTATCCTTGTTCATTCGTTTTATATAATAACTCGCCCCAACGATCATAAACATACATCTCAAATTTTTCAATAATAGAGAATCTTGCATCAGCTTCGGAACCCATATTTAGATTACCATCACCAAGATAAAATACATCATTAATATTATCGTTAGCTAGAGGTAAAAATGCATTTGAAGACTCTATCCCAACTGGTTTCACTTCAATATCGACAGAGTCAATTGCAACACATCCCAAATTATCTTCAACCTTCAGCGTATAAGTGCCTGTTTCAGAAACTTCAAAACTCCGAAAAATACTACCATCTTGCCACTCATAAAAGTAAGGTTCATAATACGATGGAAGATTTGTTGCTAATGTCAATGTTTGTCCTTCAAAGATTATCACTGGTATCTTTACATATATCGTTTTCCCGTCAACGATCTTCGCTACGGAGTCGACAACTAATTTTTGCCCTTCATAAAACAAATTGTCTTTCAATCCTAAATTCATTTTTGGATTGATTACGAACAATTGTTCATCACCACATTTATAATCATTGGAAACTGTTAATAAATATTCCCCTGGATTTTCAATTGTTCTTATTGGAAAAGTATCATCATTATCATTCCAAACAGGATTTTCCAATCCAGTGAGATCTACCTCAAATTTATCACCATAACAGCCAAATCTATCCTCTCCTACTGTAGGATCAGCAACGATGGTAACTGTTACTTCACCAGCAGCATCACAACCGTATAAATCAGTTACACTGATGGCATAAGTATGAGTTCCCTCAGGAGCATCAATAATCTGAGGACTGCTAATGTCTGAATGATCTAAATGATCTGGATTAGTCCAACTAATCACATCCTTATCTCCAACAATATCAGTTTGTAAAACCAACTGATTACATTGACCCACAGTTGTGTCGTTTATTGTTGTTACCACAGGAAGAGGAGCAACTGAAAGGTTTAACAAATCAATTCCTTCACATCCATGCTCATCCTTAACCATTGCTAACAATACTTGAGATTTTCCAGGAGTAAATATCGGATTCATTGAATTACGATTATCCAAATTATCTGGCAATACCCTGTTGTTATCCTGAATTTTAAACCATTGAATATTATCCTCATCGGTTTTAGCAGTCAATGGTGTCGGATTACAACTACCAACAGTAATATCATCGGTAACATCAACAACAGGTAAAACATCTACGGTTAGATCTGTAATTGGCGTCACATTTGAGCAACCATACTCATCAGTATATGAATAGTGAACTGCATAAGTTCCAGCTCCACGTTCAGAAGGATTAAATACTGTTTCAGAGATTCCATTTACCCAATAAATTCCTCCGGTATGATTACCTCCAGTTAACTCAAACTCTCCTTCACAAACTCCTTTCGAATCCAAACTTGTTAAATTTACAATAGGAAGTTGATTTAAAATAACAGCCGAATCAACTCTTGACTTACATCCAGTTGCTAAATCGGTGATTTCAACAGACAGACTACCTAGAGGATCTTCCTTCCAAGTAACTCTGGTTTTCGCTCCTTCTTCAGGTCCAGCAAATATTCCACCATTTACATTCCAATTGTACACATCAGCATCAACCTGATTCAGTACATAAGTAACACGATCTTCTTTAGCACATAGTACCATTCGACCATAAATTGCAGTATTAGGAAGTGCATTTACAATTAATCTGGTTGGTTTCGTAGAACGATAATCGGTACATTCATCAGACAGAATACAAGTATAATAACCGCTGTGAGCAACTTGTGCTGAATCTATGGATAAAGAATTTGTATTGGCTCCTGTAATTACTCCAGGAACATCTACAACATCAACTCCATCCACTTTCCACTGATAACTTACATTATTACCTATCGCATCGGCCGTGAACAACACATCTTCACCCATACAAACCTCCATATCAACCATATCAGATAAGACTTGCAATTGAGGAGTTACATCTAATGTAATCTCAGGACTTAATTCATCTCCACAACCAGAATATACTCTGCAATTATAAGAGCCAATGTCTGTAAGTTGAATGTTTGTTAAGCTTAAAGTCTCACTTGTTTTTCCTGCCAGATCAATACCATCTTTTCTCCACTGATATTTTAACTGTTCTCCTTTATATTCAACGTTAAACTCAACTAGTGGAGTATTTTCACACACTACTGTATCGTTAGATATTGAAACAAATGCTGGCAATTCAATTACTTCCAGTTTAGCTTTGGTAGAAACATCTCCACAAAGACTAGTTACCTGAACCTCATAATTACCTTCATTACTTAAAGCAAGAGCATCGTAATGAAGAATTTTCTGATCGGAAACATCCACACCATTCAAAGTCCATTGATAAGTCATTACTGCTGTACCATCAATTCCAGCACTCCAATCCAAATCAACACCTTCACACAAAATACGATCCTCTATAGGAGTAACTAAAGCTGTCTGAGAATAAACTCTTACTGTAGTAGTTTCTGAAATCACAGTAACACCTTCTCCTTCTATTTCACATTTATAAATAGCAGCATCAGTTAGATCAACTGCAGAAATAAAATAATTCAAACTTGTTTCTCCTACTATCTCAACGTCATTTTTAAACCATTTAATGGATGTAATTTGACCAGAAGCAGTAATCGACAAACTTAACGGATCGCCAACACATTTTTCTTCCAAAGCAACCAAACCAGAAGTAATACTAACCGGTTCTTTAACGGTTAACTTACCAGAAGCTAATCGTTGACCACAAGTACCAATAATTTTACAAGTATAGTAACCAGCATCAGCCATTGCAATATTAGTAAGGTTAATAGTTGGTCCTGTTTCAGCAAGAGGAACTTTTGTTCCATCAGCTAATTCGTGAGTCCAAGAAAAAACCAAATCAACACCACTAACATCTACTGTCATTGTGTGATTATCGCCTACATATTTTACAACATTCTTAAGTGTTGCATGAAGAACTGTGTTAGGATTAACCAGTAATGTAGTTGCTTCTGAAGCAACACCACAACCCGTTGTACTAGTTATATTACAAACAACATTATAGGTTTGAGAAGTATTTAGATCGAAAGCTAACACCGCAGCAGCATCAATAATCAATTCCGAAGAATTAACCCCTTGATCTACTCCGTCAACCAACCACTGATAGTTCAAACCAGCTCCTGTTGCAACTGCCTTAAACACAACATCGTTTCCTGCACAAACAGTTTGTGATGCAATTGGGTCAAGCATTAAGGTTGGATTTACAACCAACTCCCCTAAAGAAGCATCCGAACCACATTTATTACTCACCGTAACTAAATAGTTACCAGCTTCTGTTAATTCAGCTGTTCCTAAGTCCAAAGAATTTACTGTAGTAGTTACTTGCGTAATATGATCATTTAATGTCCAAACAGGATCATTATAGGTTCCACTTACTACAATTGGTCCAAGCTCCAGAGCATCTCCCTCGCAAACTGCTGGTATCACTTCTATACCTGTAGTAATTTCGGGTGCACCTATAACGCTAATAACTATTGTATAAACAACAACCGCATCACAAGAACTTGATACTGTACAAGTGTATGTTCCTGCATCAGCAGCGGTTAATGCATTAAATTTAAGACTTGCTTTATTTCCAACTGGAGTTCTTGTTGCATCCGGATAGGTCCATACGTAAGTTGGATTATCTCCACTCACTTTTGCATTAAGCGTTAGGTCTGTTCCCAAGCAATAAGCTTCTGATGGTTTCCAAGAATTTATTTTAACAATAGGATCATAAACATTTACAAAGCCAGAAATACTTTGAGAAGAACAACCATCTGATACTTCCACTTTATACAAACCAGTTTCTGTCGATGACAAACCTGGGATAGTATAAGTTGCAGATGTTCCTAATACTGTAGGATCACCATCTTTCGTCCAAGAATAACCAGGAGTCCAATGTCCATCAATATTTGAAGTAGTAACAGTAAGTTCTTCTTTAGGAATTTCACCCACACAAGTTTCATTTCCATTTGTCCAAGCATTCAAAGCCAAATCTGTATAATGATCGATAGCAAACTCATCCGTTTTTACAGGACAAACACCATTACCAACACTAACTTTATAATTTGCATCGGTAGCATTTGCTGCGGTTAAAGTTAATTGAGAATTAGTTCCCAAATTAGTTGCCCCACGATCCCATGAATAACTATATGGTCCTGTACCCGCAAGATTCTGAATTTTAAAATGAGTTCCTGTCCCACTACAAAGCGTTACATCAGCAATCTCATCAAATGTTACTGGAACAAACACATTTACTTTTACAGTATTTGATACATCCGGAGTGGTTACACCAAAACTTACAATACATCTAAATTCCCAATTTTTCATTGGTTCTGTAATTGTAGGTAAATTAAGTGTTGGGTTTCCATTGGTCATACCTCCAGTAGTAACATCCACAAAGGCATCAGAACTACTTTCACGATATACCCAATTATATACAGAACTAGCTGTAGCAGATACAGTAAAACTACCACCAACTGCACCTACACAAGCATTAAAGCCTTTAGGTTGTACTAATATCTTCACATTAGCATCAATTTCTAACAACGCAGGATTACTAATCTTTGGAGTACATGCATTATCTACAACACATCTGTATTTATTTGTATCGTATGTACCTTTATCGATACCAGTCATGATTAAAGTTGCACTTGCAGCTCCCGAATAAACTCCCCCGTTAGAAATATTAGTCCATGGACCAGTACCATCAACTGACTCTTGCCATTGATAAGTAAGTGTTGGATCGCCACTAGCAACTACAGAGAATGAAGCATCACCACCATCAGCAATTTTAACATCATCAGGATGATCAGTAATTAGTACTTCCTCCTTAACTATCAAACTTGCTTTATCGGATTGCATATCATTACAATTATCACCCGAAACAATACAATAGTAGTTTTGACCATTGTTCGCCAATGGATCAGCAATTGATAAAGTAGATGAATTTCCACCAACTACATTATCATCTTTATCATACCATGTATATACCAAAACACCATCACCAGTAGCCGCTACAGTAAAAGTTGCAGGTGCTACACTAGCACAAATTTCTACATCTGCTGGTTGACTTGTAATGGCTACATGTTCTTTCACATTCACATTAAAAATACGTGTATCTCCATCACAACCGTTCAGACTATATACCTCACAAGTATATGATTTATTATCCGAAGCATCCGCTACACCCAAACTTAATGTTTTAGATGTACCAATTATTACTCCCGGAGTACCAGTCACATACCATTTATATGCCACTCCATCTCCTGTTGCATTCACAACTAATGACAATGGCGATCCCGCACAAGGTGTTGGATTTAAATTAGAGGTAGAGGTAATTTTAATTGGCTCATAAATTGTAACCAAAACATTAGTCGTAACAGCATCACAATAATCAGTTGTTACTTTAGCTACATAAGTTCCTTCGGAAGTTGGATCGGTAGCACCAGTAATAGTATAATTAATTCCATTACCATATTTTACAGTTTCATCAGCATTCCACCATTCTACTCCATTATAATCACTTCCTACAATTCCAATAGAAAGAACAATATCCCCTTCGCAGGCAACCACTGGATCTACCGGAGTAATTGTTGGTTTTTCATGTACAATTACACGATAGGTCTTAATTGGACTTTCACATTTACCAACAACTGTAGCTGAATATAAATATGATCCAGAAGAAGTATGTGCATCTAACTGAATAGAATTTCCTGATCCAATAATCACGCCCCCAGCATCTTTCCAAACAATTGAATAGTCAGTAGGCTTTCCATTAATCTCCGAATTTAGCAAACTAAGCAAAGGTTTTTCCCCTACACAAAGATCAACTATTTTATCAGTAGCATCAAATAAAGCAACATGAGCATTCACCTTCAATTCTCGTCGAATAACCACATCGGTTCCACATATCAATTCAACAGTACAATAATAAGTACCAGCTTGTGCTAAACTAACATTGGTTAAGCTTAAAGTTTCAGTAGTTCCAACAATAGGACCACTAGTCGCATCATTAAATCTCCATTCAAAAGTTGGATTACCTAAATACGAAATTGTTGTTGAAAAATTATCTCCTTCACAAATAGTTACAGCCGCTGCCGTTGTAGGAGAAGTAACCGCTTCCTTCGTTAAATTCGCATTATCAGTTTTGCTGTTTCCACACTGATCGGTAACAACAACTGTATAAGTTCCTAGATTTGAATCCTGAACATTTAAGATCTCTAATTTATCCGAATTGGTTCCAATAGGATTACCTAAATTATCTGTCCAAGCATAAGTAAGCACTGAACCAGTAGGAATAGAAGAAATATCCGCTTCGAAAGTTACATTTTCACCTATACAAGTTCCAACATCTTCCACTGAAAGTGTACCAAAATCAGAATACATTTTTAGGGTAGGTTTAAATGAAACTGGAGTATCACATGAGCTACTCACTAAAAACTCAAAATCACCTTGATTACCTGCATCTACTGTGAAGGTATAAGGATTAGTTATTGTTTTTATTGTTCCTCCCGGCTCTATAACCTGATAAACATACACAGCTCCATTATTAACAACATTGAAAGTTGCTGTTACAGCAGTTGCATTACAAAATGGACCATATTTATCTAAACTAAAACCTTTTACCTCAATTTTAGGAGTAACCATTAAATCAGCTGCCGAAAATTCAGAATTACATTGATTAGTAACATCCACTCTATAATTTCCTGCATCTGTAACTTTTACATCCGACAGATTATAAGAGGACAAGTTATTTGTAATTGGTGCTCCCTCTTTTGTCCATGAATAAGTATAAAAATCACCTGGATATTTCATGGTAACACTAAAGGAGTGATTTTTCCCTGCACAAACAGTAGCATCAGCTAAAAGCTTATCAAACTCAACTAAAGGAATAATATTTAAATCAAATACAGCCTTTCCAGAACCATTCACACACTCTATTGTTTCAGATGCAATTGTGTAAACACTTTTCACTTTCACTTTAAAAGTAGATTCACGATCTAAAATTGAAGCTGTATAATTCAAAACATTTCCTGTTTCGGATAATAAGTCAGAATCTCGCTGCCAAGTATAAACCAAGGTACCATCGCCTGTTGCCTGTGCAGTAATTATAATATTTTTACCTACACACAAGTTATCGTTAGATGTTAAACTAACTAGCTCTGGTGTTGACAATACATTTATTACCACTTCATCAAAAGCAACTCCACAACCATTTCCTGCTTCGCAACGAACAGTATAAGTTCCTGTTGGATAATTAAATAAAAATGATTTTCCTACTGAAATTGGTGACGTGTCGCCATTAATATACCACTTAACTTCGCCTGCATCGCCAGTTACTATTGCGTTTAAAGTAGTACTAGCTCCAGAACAAAAGTTAACCTTATCGGTCTCAATTCTAACCGTAGCAGCCTCATCAACAAAAACAGTTAAACTTACATCTACTGTAGCGTCTGATGTTGCACAATCCTTATATTCTGGCTTAAACCCAATAGTACATATATATATACCTTCTTGAGCATCTTGAGGATTCTTAAATGTTAATTCATGTGACTTAACACCATCAAATAATGTTCCATTCACTAAATCAACACCATCTTTTGACCAAGAATAATTGTACCAACTAGTATCTCCATTTGAAACATCTAAGGAATTGGCAACCCCTTTACAAAAATGAACTTCTCCATCTTTAACAGTGCTAAAATTGGGTATTACCCTTGCAGTGAATGTTTCAGTATCCTGAACCGCCTGAACAAAGGATATACTATCCAGAGCAAAAAATGTATCATTAGCATCAAGATTCTGATTGAGTATCTTAATTGTAGCCTTCCTTTCTGTTCCTGGTTTCCAAAGAGCTGAAAAAGATTGCCACTCTGTAAATTTATCTATTTTAAAATTTTCAATAATTACTTCATCATTAATTAACACCTTAAGTGATTGACTAGAAGATGCATTTTTTTGAGCTAAACGCCCGTACATTTTAAAAATATAACTAAAATTTTCTTCTACAGGCAATTCGTTCACCTGATAAACAACTTCTCCCTGTCTATCAGAATATCCTAAAAACATCCTTCCCCCGTCCATTGCACTATAATCAGCTAAAGCAGGATTTTCTGTTACAGGACTAGATGCTAAGGCAAAATATCCAGGATCAACAAGGTTACCAGTTACAGGCATACCGTAATCAGACTCAAACCCGTTAAAACCATCAGAAAAATCACCATTAAATAAAAGGTCCAAACTTGGATCTCTGTAATATCCTATAACATGATAGAGAGTTTCAACATCTGGCGCTGGTACAACCAAAGGTCCATTCTCAATAAAAGGTTCTGTTGAATCGTTTACGTACCATTCGTAAAAATCAGGCAATGGTTCCACAAGAGAAACACCTATGTTCTCATCATAACTTTCACAAACCAAACTTAATTCTGTGTCTATATTTAGCACCGGATGAATTGGTGATACTGCTTTTGTAAAACCAGAATAATATCCTGCGGCACCCAAAGTATTCGAGCTCGCTGTCCAAGCAACGTTTATAGCTTTACTCCCAGTAAAACGACAATCGCCACTTATACTAGGTACCTTGTAATAAACCCATTCTGTTGTTCCTGTCACATCCTGAGGATTACTTAAAGATACTCCATTACGCTGTACATCTACATTCTTTTGCGCCAAAACCGTAACCGTTGGATTTATAAGACCTCCATCCCCAGTAGTAATGTGATCAGCGTTAGGAATCACTACCTCCTTAATTCCCAAACCTGTGAGTGGGGGAATAAAATTAAGTCCAATATTGGTCCAGTCATTATTGGTACCACACATGGTTTGATAAACATATACATCTTTACCTTTAGTATCGATATAAAGTGTTGGTATTGCAGTAGGATTAACAATATCATCTAAAATGATAAAATCACCAGCTTTAGCAAGTGTTCCTTTATTACTTCCATTTGCCCAAACTTGAGTATTATCTTGAGTCGCTACAACAATCGTTCTTTCCTGCCCAGCATGATAAGCATTCGAATTTGGTTCAGCTTTACCTTCTCCTTTCATTACGATATACTTATCTCGTACCTGATCGACCGGAACAATTTGGTCAAAACCAATATCTTGAGAAGGCTTTGCCCCAGCTGTCCATGAACCGCAATTCACAACAATCTTTTGTTTGGATGTAATATGAGTTCCATTCAGTCCGTTTCGAACCATCGAAGATTCGCTATTAAACTTATTAGCATGCAAATTTACCCCAATAACGTAACTTTGCCCTTTACTCAGTGTTCTTGTTATCTTCTCAGAAGGATCTATTGATTGCAAAACCACTTTTCCTCCTTCGTATTTTGTAATATACTTGCATTTAATTCCAGAGAAACTGACTTCTGTTTGCCCATCTTCAACAGCCATTACCGAAATAAAGTGACTTCGAATAGGATAGCCTCCACTATACGAAGGATCTGAGTTGTTAATTGTGTGACTATACAAATGCCCCGAATAAAAATCTTGTCCTTTGGCATACGCTCCTTTTGCAGAAAGAGAACCTCCATGCGTTAAAGCTCCAGATTCTCCACCATTACTAAACCCATGTCTTATATTCGCAAAGAAAGGACCATCATACGAATAAATCCTTAACCCTTGCCCATCTATGGGTTTGTTAAGATCCTTAGGACCAATAATCCCATACGAATAACTACATCCATCAGGATAAGTACTCGAATTATGGGAACCATATGTATCTCCTCCTGGAGTAGTAAAAATATAAGTTTTACTTACATTACGACTAATTGTAAACGGTCCTGCAACTGTCTTTCCCTGTCCATCTTCAATAAAAATCTTAAGGTCTTTTTCAGAATTGGTTGACAAGAATACTTCTTGTTTCCCCACCTGAGCCGAGCAGTAAAACGGCGGCACATAATGTTCGTAATCGTACTGCGCCATCCCACTAAATGGCAGAACAAACAATAAACCAATTAAGGTTAACTTAAACATCTTCACTAATTGAGTAGAAATTTTACCATTCCTCATATCATTAAAATTCAAAGTTAGAACGAAATTAATTTGCAATGAAAGACACTTTACATCGAATAAACAACATAAAATGAATCAATCAAAACAACTCACAAAACTATCTAAGCAGATAGTCTTAAACAGTTTCAATTAGAACCAAGTAGAAATTAACTGATCACTTACTTAGGTTCTAAAAAAAGCTCCACAAACTATCTCCTTAAACTGATAAAAGTTAATTTTTGTTACATATTGACTATAAAAATTCAAATTTAAGTAAAATTAAACGGATTAACTATAATAAAAAAGGCGATACTCTCTAGGAATACCGCCTCTCACAATAATTTATGTGATATTTAACACATTATTTTCTCAACCTCCTCAACGCTAACAGGAATTCTTTTACCAATCAATCTATTACCATCTTTGGTCACTAATACATCATCTTCCAGACGAATTCCACCAAAATTACGATATTCATTTACCTTATCGTAATTAATAAAATCTAAGTGCAAACCTTCCTGCTTCCATTTATCCATTAATGCAGGAATAAAATAAATTCCTGGCTCATTCGTAATCACAAAACCTGGTTTCAATTCTTTTCCCAATCGAAGATAAGCGGTACCAAATTGATCAATTCGTTGTACTTTTTCATCGTATCCAACCAAATTCTCCCCAAAATCTTCCATATCGTGAACGTCCAGTCCCATCATATGACCAAGACCATGAGGCATAAATAATGCATGAGCACCAGCCTTTACAGCATCCTCAACATTTCCTTTCATTAAACCAATTTCTTTTAAGCCCGAAGCTAAAACTTTACAAACCTCTAAATGAATACTTTGATAAGTAACTCCCGGACGTATCAGTTCATTCCCTTTATTAATTCCAGCCAAAACAATTTCATATACTTCTTTTTGCTTTTGACTAAATTTACCTCCAACAGGAATGGTTCGAGTATTATCCGAAGCATAATGGGTATCCGTTTCAGCACCACTATCAACAAGTAGTAAATCTCCTTTTTTAAGCAGATTCCCATGTTCGTGGTTGTGTAATGTCTCCCCTCTTTTCGAAACAATAGCAGGAAATGAAAGAAGTCCTCCGGCCCGTAAAGCAATAGCTTCACATTCTCCGGCTATTTCTCTTTCATAAACGCCATCCTTAGCCATTTTCATTGCTGTTGTATGAATTTCGTAGCCAATTGCAGCTGCACGTTCCAATTCTTTAATTTCATACTCATCTTTTATTTCACGAAGCGAAATTACAGCCTTCACAAATTCCTCCGATGCATTCTCTTTAATAGCATTCAAAGGTGTTCCTAACATTTCATGAATCAAGATTTTATTCTCGGCACGATACACCGGCAAAAAATGAATTTTTCGACCTGCTTTAATTGCTTCCGCAAGTATAGAGTTTAAATCATTAAATGGAGCAGTATGCTCAATACCAAAACGTGCTGCTTGTTCAACAACACTTGGCTGAGGTCCCATCCAAATGATATCATCAATATCAACATCATTACCAAAAATATAATCTTTATTATTATCGATATCAAAAACTCCTGCAAAACCAGGATGATCAATACCAAAAAAATACAAAAATGTACTATCCTGACGATAATGATAAACATTACCGGCGTAATTCATTGGCGCTTCAGGATTACCTAATACCAACGCAATTCCGTCTTTCATTATTTCGCGTAATTGGTTACGTCTTTTAATATATACTTCTTTTGGAAACATGTTTAGTTATTTTTTAAGTGTTTTGTATTAATGAATTCGAAAGATACAAAAAAGAGAGGTATTTGATAAAGGATTAAGAGTATTTATACATACAAAAAAAAGGCTTCCATTACTGAAAGCCTCTCAATTTGATAATTTTATTGTTATAGTTTAATTTCTCGATCAACGGTTTGATCCAAAGAAATAAATGTTTCTGTTTTTGATATTCCAGGAATATTCTGCAAAGTATTAATTAAAATCCCCATTAAATGTTGATTATCTCGACATAACATTTTCACCAAAAAAGTGAAATTACCCGTAGTAAAATGACATTCTACAATTTCAGGTATTGCATCGATTTTCTCAACAACCATTTTGTATTGATGTGCATGATCTAGCGAAATACCTACAAAAGCACAAACCTCGTACCCTAAAGCTCTTGGCTTAACGATAAACCTAGATCCATCAATAATTCCAGCATCTTCAAGCTTTTTAACTCTTTGATGAATTGCTGCGCCAGAAATTCCGCACTCTCGCGCTATTTCCAAAAATGGAATTCTTGCATTTTTAATCAGATAAGATAAAATCTTCTGATCTACTTCATCAATATGAACTTTCATTAGTTTTATGATTTAGATATAAATAGTTGGTAAATGGTTACATGAATTATAAAAAAAACAGGATTAAAGAATAAAAATACCATACGAACCATATTTTTACACTCCGAAGAAATTCTTGAATTCGAACCATTTGTTACAAATCATTACAATATTAACAAAATTATTAATAATTCATAAGTAAATAAATACCAGAACACCATATTTACAATATTTAGAACCAATTCACTCAAGCCCAATTTTCCAATTCTAATGTAAATAAACCAACTAAAATTCAACGAAATACTGCTTTACAACAAAAACAACTCCATAAAAAAAGACTAATTTTGAAAACTAATTGAAATTTTCACTCCTATCTAATATAGTGAATTGAATTGAAAACAAGTCCTTATGATTAAATTAAGACCACTAATGTTTGTAGGAACTGGTTCTGATGTAGGAAAAAGCATTGTGAATACAGGATTTTGTAGAATCCTTAAGCAAGATGGCTACCAACCAGTTCCATTCAAGGCTCAAAACATGTCCTTAAATTCTTTTGCAACTCCAGAAGGATTTGAAATTGGAAGAGCACAAGCAGTTCAAGCAGAAGCCTGTGGTTTGCCATGTCACACAGATATGAATCCGGTTTTATTAAAACCAACCAATGATAAAAGTTCACAAGTGGTTTTAAATGGGAAACCTATTGGTACCCAAACCGCTGTTGAATATTTTATGGGAAACAATAAACTTGCATTATTCGACGAAGCTAAAGCTGCATTTCATCGTTTAAATAAAAAGTATAACCCCGTAGTTTTAGAAGGAGCTGGCAGTATATCCGAATTAAATTTAAAAAGTCGCGATATCACAAACATGCGAATGGCTGTTGAGGCCAACGCAGCTACCTATTTAATTGCTGATATTGATAAAGGTGGGGTTTTCGCAAGTGTTTATGGCAGTATTCAATTACTTGATGAAGAGGAACGCAAACAAATTAAAGGGATAATCATCAATAAATTTAGAGGAGACATAAAAT
Source organism: Labilibaculum filiforme (assembly GCF_002843315.1). Classification (GTDB taxonomy): domain Bacteria; phylum Bacteroidota; class Bacteroidia; order Bacteroidales; family Marinifilaceae; genus Labilibaculum; species Labilibaculum filiforme. Next base: position 485,258 of record NZ_MVDD01000002.1, read on the forward strand.
TATTCGAAGATGGAAAAAAAATTATTGAAGAACTTACCGGCAAACCAGTAATAGGAGTTCTTCCTTATTTTAAGGATATTCATATTGAAGAAGAAGATTCGGTAAGTCTTGATAAAAAATTTAGAACATCCAGCAAAGAAAAGATAAACTGCGCAGTAGTTATTCTACCCAGGATGGCTAATTTTACCGACTTTAACGTACTAGAGCACGATCCAAGAGTACATCTTTTTTACACAAACAATCCATTAGAGATTGAAACTGCTGATGTCATCATTATTCCAGGAAGCAAAAATACCATTTCTGATCTTCAGGAACTAAAGCAAAATGGAGTTGCTGTATCTATTGTAAAAGCTCACAAAAACGGAAAAAAAGTAATAGGAATTTGTGGTGGCTTCCAAATGATGGGCGAAATAATAAGCGATCCGCTTCAAATTGAAGGCAATATACCTAGCATTGCCGGTCTGGGTATTCTGCCTGTAAAAACAAATATTACCAACGAAAAACTTACAGAACAATGCTCATTTAAATTTAAAGATTCGAAACAGGATTGTATTGGATATGAAATACATATGGGGGAAACCGTTGCTGTCGGAAATAACATTCCTTTATGCACCTTTCCTAACGGAAAAACAGATGGTTATTTTCTTAACCAAAACTGTTGGGGTAGTTACATTCATGGTATTCTAGATAACAAAATTGTCACTCAAGATCTACTATCCGGATTTAATCTGGAACAAGAAAGTGATTTTAACTATCAGGAATTTAAAGAAGAGCAATACGATAAACTCGCTGGATTAATAAGAGAAAACATAGACATGGACTTATTTTACAGCCACTTAAAAGAAGAAGAAGAATAAGACATGAACGAATACCATAATCGCTATATAATTACGGGTGGACCTGGATCCGGAAAATCTACCCTACTAAATAAGCTATCGGAACATGGACACCAATGTTTTAAGGAAGTATCGCGAATGGTTATACAGGAACAACACCTTATTGGTGGCGATAAAGTACCTTGGCGCAACTTATCCGAGTTTGCCGAAATTTGCTTTGAGCGCATGAGTTCTCAACTAAGTAAATGCAAATTAGAAGGAATTTGTTTTTTTGATCGAGGTTTACCTGATATTATTGCCTATGTAAGGCGAGGAAAATTGACCGTTCCTACTAAATACTTCAACAAATCGAAACAATACAACCAGACCGTATTTTTGGCTCCACCTTGGCAGGAGATTTTCATTAACGACGCCGAAAGACCCGAATCTTTTGAAGATGCTGTAGAAATAGCTGCATTTTTAAAAAACACTTACCAAGAATTAGGTTTTACGGTAATTGAACTTCCAAAATTTTCAGTGAGCAAAAGAGCTCAATTTATTACCAACTATTTAGATTCCGAAAGCGATTCCTGAAGAGCTTGATAGCTAGCTTTCGCTAACATTTCACCAAACAACACATGCTTTCCACAATAATCAACCGCAGGACCATTACCGCAAGCTATTGCTGTTGAGTCAGTTCCAGTCCCTGTCGCTACCAATCCACTTTGTGGACTTTTCACCTTTAAATCCTGCAAACATGCTGCTTTTGCCTCTGCTACCATCATAATACACTCCACCATACTTGCATCGGTGAGCGTAGCATTGGTAGCAAGAAGAATGTTTATTGTGCCAATTTTTTGACAATCCTCATTCATCAAACGATAATCGGCTTTATCACCCGCCCTACGTGCATTCGACACTCCCGATGTCACAAAAACTTCGATCCATACACCCTGCTTTTCCATTCGCACACTTCGAAAAGAACTCATTAAAGCAGCAGTCATCATTCCCACGCAATTTCCCTTCCATTTTTGAAAATCAACCAACTTTTGAAGCGTAATATTCGGCAACTCAAAATCTGATTTTTCCCCATTAAAATTGGCATCTACTTTTACATTCAAAAAATGATTGGCATATTGACAACCACCATTTAAAATTGCAGAACTTATCATCCTAACCGGATGATTAAAAGCAATATGACAGTATTGATCCGTTAATTCTACAGAGAGCTCCATTCTTCTACTCCTTTATATTTTGTTGGAAAGCAAAAGCTACTGCTTCGTGATATTTTTTTAAACCACCAGATTTTTTTATCCCTTTAAATACCTTCCGTTCCTCCTCAAAATGAGCCGAGAAGTATTCCCAAAATGGTTTTACTTTTTGCAAGATTTGGGTATCTCCGCTTAAAAATGACGCATAAGTAGAAAAAATTTCGTCGTGCATGTTACGCAATGCTTTTTTACGAATAGCTACTGTTGGAATTTCGATTCCCTTTATTTTCGCAGGTAACCAATAATCTTTCAAAACACCCCTCCCTAGCATTACATGATTTAACTTCGGGAATTGAGCATGCAAACTTTCAAAATCTTCCAATGTCGAAATATCTCCATTAAATCCCATGCTTTTATTAAAACCATTCTGTAATTCTTGAAAATAATCTCTATCCGCACTTCCCTTATACATTTGTTTTCCAATACGAGGATGAACAATAACTTCGTCAATATTAAATTGTTTAATCACATCCAAAACGGCAAGAATTTCCGACTTTTCTTCCAAACCCAATCGCATTTTTATCGATAAATCGATTTTTCCAGAATAAGCATTCTCTAAAATATCCTTTATTATTTCGGGGAAGGGCAATAAGCCAGATCCTTTCTTTTTTCGAGTAACCAATGGAAAAGGACAACCCAAATTCCAATTCATCTTTTTGTATCCTAAATCTGAAAAATAGGTTTCGAAAAATTGAAATTCCGCTACGGAACCGGCCAAAAATTGTGGCACCAAGCTTTTATTTCTCTCTACAAAAGGCTCTACCTCTCTTTTGTGCGAGGTTCTTATTTCTCCTGAATTTTGAAGAACAAGAAAAGGGGTATAGAACTCATCTATGCCCCCAATACATTTGTCGTATGCTTGTCGGAACACCCAATCAGTATATCCCTGAAGAGGTGCTAATGAAATTTTCATATTATCGTCCAAAACTTAAAACTCCTAATAATTGTTTTCGCTGACGGTAATAATTAATGCCGTCCTCGGTACCTATACTCTTTATAAACTGATCAATCATTGTATCATAAATAGTTCCAAATTTAAATCGCTCTGGCGGATATAATTCTGGATTATGCATATCTTCTAGTCGCGAAAGATACATACGTCCAACCATCTCATCACTAAGATCATTTCGATACATTCCCTGTGCCATTCCCTTCTGAATATTGATCCTGATTTTATCAAAAATAAATTCCATTCTTTCCTCCATATGTTTTTTATAAACTTCCGGAAAAAGACTTTCAAACTCCATAGTTATGGATGGGGATAAATTTTCAAAACGATCATTCATCTCCTGACTAACGATAAATAGGATATCAATAGCATTCTGACCTTCAAAATTGTACTGTGTAAAAATAGATTCGAAAGATTTTCGTTCGTACTCCAGAATTTTTTCGACCAACTCCTCCACGGAACCAACAAATTTGGAAACATCAGAAGGTGACACACCAAAATCTTGAACTTTATCAAAAGAAAAGTCTTTTAAACCATTTTTGAACAAATACGCTCTTACTTTCTCTATAATTTGAATAAAATCCTTATCCATAAACTATTAGTGCTAAAAAATAAATAAACTAAACCTAAATTTCTTTGATACTCTCAAGATAGGCATAAATTTAGGTATTTTTCAGTTGTAATAGTAAAACAAGTTACTATTTAGATGATTTAAATTCCAATTCGCCAAATTAAATTGACAGAAGCATTTCTAACTTAAAAAATAACAGACTTGCCCCCTTTTAAATAGGAGTTTCCATTTGTAGGAAAATCTATAAAATGGAACCACCAATAGGCAATTTAGCTCTTTTCGTATCCAAATATCTAAATAGATAACCATATCTTACATAAGCATTCTTTCTAACTTATTGTTCATCCTTTGTCCATGCCACAAATCGATAAGTGAACTTGAAACAAGAAAATTGAGAAGACGTTCATAATCTTCTCACACAATTGTTCATCAAAAATCAGCCATTCACTTATCAAAATGATTGATTCATAAAAAGAAACTATCTGAACAATAAGAAAAACAAATCATACACTATCTTTGAACTCGAAGGAAGTCTGTTAAGCACTTAGTCGTTTAATTGTACTAATTCATAAGTAAATTTAAGTAGTAGTTTAGGGCGGCTAGTCACCGCCCTTTTTTTCTAATTCATTCCTTTCTCACCCTATTTCCCAACTTGTAATTACAACAAAAAAAAAGCTCTTATTACATAGTAAACAGAAGGATAAAAAGAAAATAAATTATATTTTTAGTGCTTTAACAGTTGTCTTACACAACATATTATTTCTTCAATTCTTCTTCAATCACTTTTTTCATTCCTTCGAACTCTTCCGTACTAAATAAGCGCGTAAGATATATAATTTCACCTTCCTTATTAACAATCACATTACGAGTTACACCACTCTCTTTATGAGCGTATTTAGTAAATATTTTTGCCTTATCATCTAATGCAACCGGATACGTTATACCTGTTGCTACGATTAATTTCTCGGCCTTTTCAAGTGGCTCATCCAAATCTAAAGCATACAAAACAAAATCCTTCTCTTTATGCTTCTGCCAAATTTCTTTCTCGATATAAGGCATTTCCTTGCGACAAACGCCACACCAACTAGCTGTAAACTGTAGCATAACAACTTTTCCTTTTAACTGAGAAAGCTTAATTTTACTTCCATCGGTTAAATTCATCTCAAAATCAGGCGCCATATCGCCTAACTTCACAATATACCCTCTAGCATCTGGCGCTTGTGCCATTCCTGAAAAACTTAGCCCCATAAACAATACCGTTAATAATAATTTATTCATTTTATTTTCGTTTTCATTAATCGTATTTAAACAATCAAACCTAAACAAATCAAAAAGAAATTCAAACAGGCTAATCACTGCCCTATTAAATATTATAAATCTTCATTTTGCGATAAAGCGTTTTCCTATCGATATTTAATAAACGTGCTGCCTTACTTTTATTATTATTCGTAATATGCAAAGCTCTTTTAATCTTCTCATCTTCACCCTCGAAGGGAACACCACAGCAATCCTGAATATTTTCATAAAATGAGGATGGCAACTCATCCAATGTAATTACATCTTTTTTGGAGAGAAGTACTGCACGCTGAATAGTATTTTTCATTTCTCTCAAATTTCCAGGCCACGTATATCTATTAAGCACATATGTTGCACATTCGTCAAAACCTTTTATCGATTTTCCCAACTTAGTATTTGCCGAATCGAGAAAGAACGTTGCAAAATGCATTAAATCTGACTTTCGCTCTCGAAGCGCAGGAACGTTAATTTGAAATTCATTTAATCGATGATACAGATCTTCGCGAAAAGAACCAATCTGAACCGATTCTTTTAAATCCTCGTTAGTAGCAGCAAGAATTCGAACATCAACTGCCACTTCCCGATTACTTCCAACTGGTTTTATTTTTCGTTCCTGCAAAGCACGCAACAACACCACTTGGGTTGAATAATTTAAGTTTCCCACCTCATCTAAAAATAAAACACCTCCATTTGCAGCTTCAAAACATCCAACTTTATCTGACACAGCTCCCGTAAAAGCCCCTTTATCATGGCCAAAAAATTCACTCAGAGCTAATGTTTTAGAAATTGAACCACAATCAACAGCAATAAAAGGATTCTTAGCACGATCACTCTTTTCATGAATCATTTTGGCTACCATTTCCTTCCCGGTACCACTCTCTCCAACAATTAATACCGACATAAAAGTAGGAGCGGTTAATTCAATATAATTGAGCAGCTGTTGCGATAGTTTTCCTTTTCCATGATAAAACTTCGAAACAGAAATGGTTGCTGGTAGTATTTCATTCTTTTGCTTCTCATTCCCTTTTCGATGTGAAAGAGCATCTTCGATCATATCTAAAACTTCATCGGGACCAAATGGTTTCGAAATGAAATTAAAAGCACCCAATTTAATAGACTTTACTGCATTAGAAACACTAGCGTATCCAGTCATCATCAACACCTCTGTTTCTGGCACCTCCTGCTTGATATAACTTATTAATTCCATACCACAAACATCAGGCATTCGCAAATCGGTAAGAACGATATCATAAAACTTCGTACTAACCATTTTTTTTGCCTCTACTGACGAAAAACTTGTTGCTACTAAAAAACTTTTTTTTTCTAAAAATGTCTTCAGCATTAAACAGAAGGTTGCATCATCATCTACAATAAGAATACTCTCCATACTAGTTAATCAATGAAGTTGCTAATAATGAACATATAAAATATTGAAACGCTAGCAACTGAATAACCTCTATCGAAATATTACGATACTATCTCGATAGAGGTTGAACATCAAAAAAAATTGGGACTTAATTAAATAATCAACAACATACACCTAGACATCAAGATCTTCTTGTTTTACAAACTCCCCTTTTACACTGTAGAATACTGCAATGTTTTGATCTGGAGCAGACAAAATCACTTTATAAGAACCATCGTTTCCAATGTATGATTTCAAAATTGCAAAATCCGAATACGACTTGCTTAATCCTTCTTGAACCAATTTAGGAAGTTCTTCAGCTTTTATTTCTTCATACTTTACCTCTTCTTGTGCAACTGTAAATTCAGAAGTAACATTTCCATTTGCAGCAAACGCAGGAATACTCAAACTAAATAGAAGCGCTGTTGCCGACATAACTAATACTCTTTTCATAACTAATCAAATTTTATATAAATAAAAAAATATAATAACATGATCCTATTATGAAATATCTATGCCAAAATAAAAGCCACAACATTCAAATACAATAAAGTGTTGTTCCTCTAATACTTACACTTAATTGAATAATAATAATATAAAATATCCCCTTATGATAATGTGTGGACTACACAATAAAGTGTGGATTAATTCCTCTTTTTATTTACTATAAAAAAAAGATACTTGATTACTATTTTAGCAATCTAAACCTATCTAAAAAGAATTTTTTCACTTGCTTTTTCTTCTCTTTTAAATATAAAACCATTGCCTGAGAAAGTAATTTGTCGTTAACAAGAAATTTTTTTAGAAGATAAGCTGAGCCAGCATACGGCAAAGCCGCAACAAATATATCTACCAGACTTACTCTACCCTTAAGAACGGAGCCGATATAAATTAACTTTGATGAGAAATTTACGATCATAAATACAATTGGAGGAGTAAGGACTTTATAATCAATAACACCATGAAAAACAGCATAAACAATAATACCTGGGAAGAGAATAACATCAATTACTCCCACAACTAGGCTCCAAACAACTAAAACGGTACTAACATAGAGAACTCCTGACAGATTATCATTTACAATAACCTTTACCAAGTATTCTTTCTCCGAACTTGTAAAAGACTCCTCATTCTCCACATAAGTACAAAAACTACTACGAGAACAAGCACACTTCTCTTGATAGGTTAGCTTTATAATCATCGATTAGCATTTTTTTTCAAACAACTCCTATACAATTCGGGTAAATTAGCCCTAAACATTAATATCCCACTAAAAGTAAGGGCAATAACTGCCATAACAAATAATTGTCCTCCATCGGAGATACCATTGTATTCTACAACTACACCCAAGGGACTAAAAAAATGAAAACCAAGTGCTCCAAGCATTAAACCAACAGTAATAACCGTCGCCACTTTCCACCAATTAGGTAAGAAAAACAATATCCCAGCTATTAATTCAATTGCTCCAATACCAAATCGTCCCCAGGGCTCCATACCAATTGTAGAAAAAATATATACCGCCTCGGGATGTCCGGTAAATTTAAAATGCAAAGTTTGAATCAGTATAATTGCGGTTACTATTCGCAACAACATTTCAACAGCTCTATATTTTCGTTTCGATTTCATGGCAACTACTCTTTTCCCTAAATTTACAAAAATTGTAAGATGTATTCTAAGTTTCTGATTAAAATGAAAATAACTTTTATCTTCTATCTAACTTGCTAGTTCACTTATCAAAATAAAATAAACATTAATTTATACAGAATAGATATATTCTGCCTGATCCTATCCCTCAATCAGGAATGTATTATCGATCCGATCATTTCAGTTTTGCCCGTGTGGAAATGCCTGCTTTATTTGCTCGTGGCAATAATGACCCCCGAGAGAAAAGAATTAAATACATGTCGACCAAAGAAAAAAAATGGTTGGCAAATAATTACCACAAGCCTTCCGATGAATACGAAGAATGGTGAGATTTAGATGGTATTGTAGAAGATGCCCAATTACTTTTCCGTGTTGGCTGTGAACTTGCCAATCAGGATGAGTTTCCAAGATGGAAAGACGGTTCGAAATTTAAAGCAATCCGTGAAAAAGATTTAAAATAGTTGAGGCTATAACTTTTAAATAAGAGGTTAATTCACAATGAAATCAACCTCTTTATTTTTTATTTATAGTTGAACACCTTCAAAGATGCCAAACCTCCAAGCGATGTTTCTTTGTAGGTGTAAGGTAAATCAAGTCCGGTCTTCATCATTGTTTCGGTAACCTGATCAAAACTAATTCTGTGGCGACCGTCGGATAACAAAGCATAAGTATTATGATTCAGGGCTCGCGCGGCCGCAAAAACATTACGTTCAATGCACGGAATTTGCACCAAGCCTAACACAGGATCACAAGTTAAGCCCAAATGGTGTTCTAAACCCATTTCAGCAGAATATTCAATCTGAAATACAGTTCCTCCGTGCAACTGGGTTGCCGCTCCCGAAGCCATAGCACAAGCAGTACCCACCTCGCCTTGACAACCAACTTCGGCACCAGAAATTGATGCATTGGTTTTTACCAAATTTCCAATTAAACCAGCCGTAGCTAATGCTTTTAACACATCCTTTTTTCCAAACTTATAAAATTTCTTGTGATAGTAAAGCACTGCAGGTAAAACGCCACAAGCCCCACAAGTAGGAGCAGTAACAATAATCCCTCCGCTTGAATTTTCTTCTGAAACAGCCAAAGCAAATGAATATAACATAGATCGTTTTCGCATAGGACCGCTTAATGTTTTTGCCTTTAAGTAGTACGAATGCGATTTACGTTCCAGCTCTAATCCTCCAGGCAATTCGCCCTCTTTATTCATACCTCTTTTGATGGCATTTTTCATTGCGGTCCAAACCTCATCCAGATAATCCCAAATACCCTCTCCTTCCATCAGCACCACATACTCCCAAAGTTGCTTTTTATTGATCCTACACCACTTCAGAATCTCATCCATAGTAGTTAGCTCATATATTTTTTTAGCAACCAACACGCTAGCATCATCTACAATTGCTCCTCCGCCAATACTATATGCAGTCCATTCCTCAAGCAACTCATCAGTAATTGAAAAAGCCTTAAATCGTAAAGCATTAGGATGTTTTTTTAAAAACTCTTCAGGCTTCCAAATTAAATTTAGATTTTTGCCCTCAAATACTTTCTCAATAGCAACACCAGTTAAATGTCCTTTTCCAGTAGCTGCCAGACTCCCAAATAGAGTCACCTCAAATCTCTCTGCTTTAGAATGACGCAACAAAAACTGTTCTGCCGCCTTTCTTGGTCCCATGGTATGACTGCTTGAAGGGCCGTAGCCAATTCGATAAAGTTCTTTTATTGATTCCATTATGGTGTTTCGTTGTTGTGTAAGTTGGTTGCAAAAATAAGAAAGTCGTGCTATTTTCAGCAGAGCCTCTCAAAATATAATGCACAAAAAAAGAGAAACCATGTGATTTCTCTCTCTTGTCGGGGTGGCAGGATTCGAACCTGCGACCTCCTGCTCCCAAAGCAGGCGCGATAACCGGGCTACGCTACACCCCGAAACTTGATTCCGGTATTCTATTGGATAAAAAGAAGCTTTTAACTCCTCAAAGTATTGTCGGGGTGGCAGGATTCGAACCTGCGACCTCCTGCTCCCAAAGCAGGCGCGATAACCGGGCTACGCTACACCCCGAAACTTACATTCCGGTACTCTATTTAGATAAAAAAAGAGAAGTTTTTAAACTCCTCTAAAAATTTTCGTCGGGGTGGCAGGATTCGAACCTGCGACCTCCTGCTCCCAAAGCAGGCGCGATAACCGGGCTACGCTACACCCCGAAAATTTGTGGAGATAAAACTCCTTTTCAATCTAAACAAAAAAAAGCGGAGAGAGGGGGATTCGAACCCCCGGTACAGTTTCCCGTACGTCAGTTTAGCAAACTGGTGGTTTCAGCCACTCACCCACCTCTCCTGATCTTGCGGTAGCAAAAGTATGTAAAAAATTCAGATGTGCAAAATTTTTATCCCGCATTAAACAAAGATTTCGGCCCTTTGGATTATAGTAAATTATAAATCAATGAGATTCATTTTTATTTTTTTTTCAAAATACCCAAAATAAAACCGGGAAACATACAAATACTCCCCGGTTCCTATTAAAATTAGTCTGTTTTATTTATTTCTTTTTCCCTTTATCGGATGGATTTGCGATATTATCCCTCATATTAGTATCTGCTTCGATATTCTTCATTCGGTAATAATCCATTATTCCCAACTGACCATTTCGGAAAGCTTCTGCCATTGCACGAGGAACTTCTGCTTCTGCTTCAATTACCTTCGCGCGCATTTGCTGAGCCAATGCTTTATTTTCCTGTTCTAAGGCTACAGCCATTGCTCTTCTTTCCTCTGCTTTAGCCTGTGCTATTTTTAAATCGGCTTCGGCTTGATCGGTTTGTAATACCGCTCCAATATTCTTTCCTATATCAATATCTGCGATATCAATCGATAAAATTTCAAAAGCAGTACCAGCATCCAAACCTTTTTCCAACACTACACGAGAGATATAATCAGGATTTTCAAGAACTGACTTATGCGATTCATTTGAACCAATTGAAGATACAATTCCTTCTCCAACCCTTGCTAGTACAGTTTCCTCTCCTGCTCCTCCAACTAATTGTCGAATATTCGCACGTAAAGTAACCCTCGCTTTAGCGATTAACTGAATACCATCTTTAGAAACAGCTGTTACAGGTGGAGTGTTAATTACTTTAGGAATAACGCTCATTTGTACTGCTTCATACACATCTCTACCAGCCAAGTCGATTGCTGTAGCCATTTTAAAGGACAAATCGATATTCGCCTTTGATGCCGAAACCAAAGCATGTGTAACCTGAGCAACGCGCCCTCCAGCTAAATAGTGAGCTTCGAGTTCATCCCGATTCAATACTAAACCAGCTTTTGTACCTTCAATTAAAGCACTTACAATTACTTTTGGTGGAACTTTTCTCCATCTCATAAACACAAGCTGAAGTAAAGAAATTTTAACTCCTGACAAAAGAGCCGAAAACCAAAGACCAACTGGGACGAAATAGAATAATATATATATTCCAACCCCAACGGCGACAATTAACATTATTAATGCACCAATTTCCATTTGATTTATTTTAGATAGGTTTTACAATTACAACTTTATCAACAATACCAACTACTATAACTTTTGTTTTCTCGTCAACGTAGGAACCTGTAGATCTTGCCTCTACAATTTTTTGATCCAACTTCACTTTTCCCATTGGAGCCAAACGAGAGACGCAGATCCCTTGATCCCCAATATTAATATTTTCATCATCTAGCTTTTGAACTTTCGAATCCACTTCTGTATTCAACATGATTTTATTCCAAGTTTTCGACTTTAAAGCTAGAAATAAGGAAATTATACCAAAAATTACTGTCGCCAAAATAGTTAAATGTCCAATAGAACTTCCATAATGATCGTAGGACATATAAATACCACCTACTATCATTAAAACACCTCCAATAGCTGCCACTGTAATTCCAGGAATTACTAAGAATTCCAAAAGCAACAGAACAATTCCAAAAACAATAAGAAGTACAATAATTAGCGCTGTCATTTTCTACAAATCTGATTTATTTAACACTATACAATATTAACTTTTAATCCTTTCTCTGCTAATCTATCGCGCATTGGCTTAATGGTACTCATCTTGCCTTTCTTTACATCACATTTCCCTTTATAATGAGTAATGTAAGCACATTGTTCTGCCTGATCCGGTTCATGTTCACAGACATCAACCAATGCATCCACAACAAAATCAAAGGTGTGAAAATCATCATTAATAAGCATTAATGTTTTGCGATTTAAAAGATCGCTAATTACATCGCTCTCCTCTTTATCTGTGCGTATATCTCTGCTCCCAAACATAGTAGATATCTCTAATTATTGTCTTAAAATTTCGAGTGCTTGCTGAATAGTAATTTTATCATTTCCTGAAAATGCCACTGTAAAAGCATCACCCAATCCAGCTTCCCGAAGTTCCATTTTCAATTTACTCACTTTGCTGTAAGAATCAAAATCGCCAACGGTACAAATTGTATATCCCCTATAATCCTTTGAATAATCGATCGGATACTTTGAAAAACGTTTCAATTTTAACTTAACATCTTCGGGCACCTCGGTAGCATACGCTCCAACCTGAACCCGAAAAGAAACCTGCTCATTAACAACTGCAGTAGTAGTTTTTGCAGGACTAACCTGCTCGGCTGGTTTCGCTTCATATTTATAGTCCTGATCGGTAGCTTTAATTGCAGCACTTAAGCTAGCTTTCACCCCATCCTTGTAGGCAACCACGAAAGTATTGGGAAATAATTGACGAACTTCAGGAATTTCCTTCTTCGCTGCCGCAAAAGTTGGATAAGACCCTACCATATATTTATACATTTTTCCGTTATCAACAACTTCCTCTTTTACATCCTTTAAGCCTAAAAAGAAACTGGACTCGGCTCGGTTCGAGAAAACACCCACCTGTAAATGATATTCATATCCCTCCTTGGCTTTATTCGCTCTATAGGCTTCTGTTTTTGCACCACTAGCAGGAATTACCTCCGAACTCATTACTAATTGTTGTTTTGTTGCAGGAGCATGAACCTCGGCAGTAACCGTACCAATAATATTTTTATTCAAATAATCAGCTTCTTCAGACTGAGACTTTCGCAATTTATTTTGTGCCTGTTTACTCAATTCAAAAGATCGTTGCTCTAATTTTGATATTTTATTTGCAAGCACATTATGAGGCATCCCCTCCAAACCATTCAACTCGCCTCTTAAATCGTCGGTATAATCAATTAAACTATCCGAATTGAATTGGTCATTCTTTGCTTCAATAAAAACCTCCCGAGCATCGCCCGACTTAAATTCATTCAAATAATGATAAGTTAGCTCGCCAGTAATTGGAAAATTAAAATAAGGAAAATCGTTACTCCTGTATTTATTCGAATAGGTAAGTTCTTCTGTATCCGCCTGAAATAAATTTCCATCGACATTTTCCGCTCCAATACTTAAGCTAGCGATATTTGCCAGCAAATCAGGATTCATTACTACTTTTTGCTCTGAATAGTCGGACAATTTGATTTTATAAATAGTGACCTCATTTTTTCCATTATCTCTGCTAGAGGCAAAACTAGCATACTCGTCGGTTAAATCGGTAGCAAAAAACAGATCATTCGATGTTGAATTAATTGGAAAACCCATATTTTGAGGTTCCGTCCAAGTGTCTGATATTTCGTTGTATACCGATTTAAAAATATCAAAACCTCCCATACTTGTGTGTCCTTGTGAACAAAAGTAAAGCGTTCTTCCATCGTTAGACATGAATGGATATACTTCGTCGTAATCGGAATTTAGGGCTTTTAACTCTTCCCATTCACCCCAACCACCATTTTTTAAACGTTTAGCACGAAATAAATCCCGTCCTGTTTTTTTATTTTTCCCTACACTTGAGAAATAAATATACTGTCCTTTGTTCGCCAAACAAGCTACCTCTTTATCTCCCTCGCCATCATATCTGGAAGTAAGCGATTTGTCTTTTTTTGACAATCGATCTTCAAAACCGTCAATATCGTAATATCTAAAAAACTCGTTACTACTTACTACTTTCTTATTTTTAACATCTACAACATAATAAGAATTCACCAAGGGCAAACCATTCTGGCACATCTCAATTAAGCGATCGATACCAACTGATTTTTTCTTATAATATTCGCTAAATTTTCGATAGTAACGTATTGCAGAATTAAACTCATAATTCATATGAAAAGCTCGTCCTAAAAAATAGGGAACCGAGGCATTAACATTTTTTGTTGATGCAATTTTAAGGTGCTGAATAGCCTCCTTAACATCTTTATTTTCTTCCACTTGGCAAACACCTAGATAATAATTATACTCGGGGTCTTGCGGATATACATTAATTAATTCCTGATACAATGGCAAGGCATTCGTAAAATTCTCTGCATCGAAGAATGTAAAAGCTTCCTGCTCTATTTGCTGCTCCGTTTTTCCTCCATTAAAGTTTTGCGCGAAAGAAAACTGGAAAAGGAAAAAAGAAAGAAAAAATAAACCGTAGTGTAATCTCATTTTATTATTCATAGAATCAATTTCTTGAAAATGAAAATTGGGAAAACAAAGAATGCTTTCCTCCAATTAACAACAAAAAACAATAATTTGCCTGCAACTATATTATTTTAATCAACAAAACCTCTTGTATCATGCAGGTTCTAACAAAAAGTTAAGATAGTAATTATTTCATAACAAAGATAATATATAATGTGTAAGTACGAAATTACAAATTTGCAATTAAGATTAACAAAATAATGTTTTCAAAAGATAAAAAAGAAATCAGCACTTGCTATATTTAAAGGTATTTTTTTTTAACTTCCATGCTTAGTAATTTTTACACTAAAAATTCGTGCCTCTATTCTTATAAAGGTATATTTGCAATTCAAATTTCTGTATCGATGACAAACTTAAAAGAAGGAGATAACGCACCAGAATTTACTGGTTTAAATCAAGATGAAAAGGAAATTAAACTTTCCGATTTCAAAGGCAAAAAAGTTATCCTGTACTTTTATCCGAAGGACAATACCCCTGGATGCACTGCCGAATCGTGCAATTTAAATGAGAACTACGACAAACTGACTAAAAAGGGATTCGAAGTTATTGGAGTAAGTCCGGATAAAATTTCCTCGCATCAAAAATTTATTGCAAAATACAATTTAGCATTTAATTTAGTTGCCGACACCGAAAAAGAAATACTGGAGGCATATGGTGCGTGGGGAGAGAAAAAACTGTACGGAAAAACCTATATGGGAGTACTTCGCACTACTTTTATAATTTCGGAGGAAGGAATTATTGAAAAAGTATTTCCGAAAGTTAAAACAAAAGATCATACCAATCAGATTTTATCTGAAATGGGATTACTGTAGTAAATAAATAATTGATAAATATATTATGAGCGCAAAAGAAGTTTTAGAAATAAACAAAGAAAAACTAAAAGCACTCCAGTTAACCATGGAGAAAATTGATAAGACCTATGGAAAAGGTGCTATCATGAAAATGGGAGACAATGCCGTTGAAGATATTGCCACCATTTCGACAGGGTCTTTATCTTTAGATATGGCTTTAGGTGTGGGGGGACTACCAAGAGGACGAATTATTGAAATTTACGGACCAGAATCTTCTGGTAAAACAACCCTGGCCATTCATGCTATTGCTGAAGCGCAAAAAGCAGGTGGTATTGCTGCGATTATCGATGCAGAACATGCATTCGATCGTTCGTATGCCGAAAGATTAGGTGTTGACACTGAAAATCTATTAATTTCTCAACCAGATAATGGAGAGCAAGCTTTAGAGATTGCTGACCAGCTGATTCGCTCATCGGCAATTGACATTATTGTAATTGACTCGGTTGCAGCTTTAACACCGAAAGCGGAGATTGAAGGGGAAATGGGAGAATCAAAAATGGGATTACAAGCCCGTTTGATGTCTCAGGCATTACGTAAGCTTACAGCAAACATCAATAGAACCAATACTACTTGTATTTTCATTAACCAATTGCGTGAAAAAATTGGTGTAATGTTTGGAAACCCTGAAACTACAACCGGTGGTAATGCACTTAAATTTTATTCTTCGGTTCGTTTGGATATCCGAAGAATCGGACAAATTAAAGATGGCGACGAAGTAAACGGAAATCACACTCGTGTGAAAGTGGTAAAAAATAAGGTTGCTCCTCCATTCCGAAAAGCAGAATTCGATATTATTTACGGAGAAGGAATTTCCAAAACAGGTGAAATCATCGATCTTGGTGTTACTTACAACGTAATTAAAAAGAGTGGATCTTGGTTCTCATACGGAGAAACTAAATTAGGTCAGGGTCGCGAAGGAGTAAGAAAACTTCTTATTGATAACGTAGAATTGGCAGAAGAATTAGAAGCTAAAATTATTGAGGCAATCAATACCCCAGTGGCATAATTTTTCCCAAAACAATTTATATCGAAAGGCTCTCCATTTTAATTGAGAGCCTTTTTTTTATAAAAACAGCACTTCCAATTCTAAACGCAAGCTACCATCTCCTTGTATCTGCTAAACCATTATTAAATGTGTTGCGTAATTCTTACATTTACGGTGCTAATATAAATTAACACAACAAAGCTATACAATTATGACAAACAAACAACTTTTGTTAGGCTTGGCAATTGTAACAGGATTATCATCCTGCAAACAAAACGCTGAGGAATCAAAAGACGATTCGTCGTACAAAACACCGGAAATAAAACTAGAGTCGGATGTAATGACTCCTGAAGTTTTATGGTCGTTCGGACGTCTTGGAGGAGAAAATATCTCGCCCGACGAAAAAACTATTCTTTACGGAGTAAGTTATTTTAACAAGGAAGAAAATCGTTCGTACCGCGATTTATATACCCTTCCCGTTGAAGGTGGTGAACCAGTTCAATTAACCAACACAGAAAAAAAAGAATTCAACGAAATTTGGAGACCTGATGGTAAAAAGATCGCCTATATAAGTTCTGCAAGTGGAAGCACACAAATATGGGAAATGAATCCGGATGGAAGTAATCCTGTTCAGGTTTCCGACATTGAAGGAGGAATAGATGCATTTGCTTACTCTCCGGACATGAGTAAAATTTTCTACCTAAAAGAAGTTCAGGCAGAAAAGGCAGTTAAAGATCTGTATCCTGACCTACCAAAAGCAAATGCTCGGGTAATTAACGACATGAACTACCGTCATTGGGACAATTGGGTGGATACCTATACTCATATTTTTATTGCTGATTACAGAGAGAAAATTACTGCAGGTAAAGATATTATGGAAGGTGAAAAATGGTCGGCTCCGGTAAAACCTTTTGGTGGAACGGAACAAATAGCATGGTCGCCCGATTCAAAAACATTGGCTTATGTGTCGCGAAAATTACAAGGCGTAGAATATGCAAAATCGACCAATTCGGACATCTACTTTTTCGATATCGCTACTAGCGAAACCAAAAACATGACCGAAGGAATGATGGGTTACGATATGAACCCAGTATTCTCGCCTGACGGAAGCAAAATGGCTTGGGAAAGTATGGAGCGTGATGGTTACGAAGCCGATAAAAACCGTTTATTCGTGATGGATTTGGCTAGTGGCGAAAAAACATTTTACACGAAAGATTTCGATCAAAATGCGCAAGCCTTAACTTGGACTGCCGATAGTAAAGGAATTTATTTTATTTCGGGATGGCATGCCGTACAGGAAATTTACAAGCTAGACTTAGCCTCTGGAAATATCAAACAAGTTACCGAGGGCATTCACGATTACCATACCATACACATTGCTGGCGACGCGCTAATTGCAACCAAGGTTTCGATGTCGAAACCTGCTGAAATCTATAATGTAAATCCGGAAACAGGCGATGCAGAAGAGATTTCTTTCGTGAATAAAAATATTCTGGAGCAGTTAGAAATGGGAAAAGTAGAGAAAAGATGGATTACTACAACCGACAACAAACAAATGTTGGTTTGGGTAATTTACCCTCCTCATTTCGATGCAACTAAAAAATATCCTGCTTTACTTTACTGTCAGGGAGGACCACAGGGAACTGTTTCGCAATTTTGGAGCTACCGTTGGAATTTTCAGATGATGGCCGCGAACGATTATATAGTTGTTGCACCAAACCGTAGAGGATTGCCTGGTTTCGGTCAAGAATGGTTGGAACAAATTTCGGGCGATTATGGTGGACAAAACATGAAAGATTATTTAAGTGCAATTGATGCCGTTAAAGAAGAACCATTTGTTGACGAAAACCGTTTGGGTTGCGTTGGCGCATCTTACGGAGGATTTTCTGCATTTTGGTTGGCCGGACATCACGAGAAACGCTTTAAAGCTTTTATTGCTCACGATGGAATGTTCAATTTAGAAGCTCAGTATTTAGAAACCGAAGAAATGTGGTTCGTAAACTGGGATTTAGGCGGTGCTTTCTGGGAAAAAGACAATAAAATTGCACAGCGTTCCTATGCAAATTCTCCACATAAATTTGTCCAAAATTGGGACACTCCTATTTTAGTGGTGCACGGTGGAAAAGATTACCGTATTGTTGAATCGCAGGGAATGCAGGCATTTAACGCTGCACGCCTACGCGGAATTCCTGCTCAACTGCTACATTTACCTGAAGAAAACCATTGGGTACTTGGCGTTCAGAACGGAATTTTGTGGCAACGTACTTTCGCCAACTGGTTGGATAAGTATGTGAAAGAAGCAAAATAATATTTAAAGAAAATTACCCTATAGAATCCTCATCAAACAAAAGTATGATGAGGATTTTTTTTATTCAAAACACAATCCTATATAATATATAAGTCACCTTCCATATCTATGCAAATAAAATCCCTAAGTTTGCAGTAAATTATTCATTCCTATGAAAAAGTTTCTATTCTCTACAACCGCACTTGCAATTTTTGCATGTTTACTTTGGGCAACACCATTTACGGCAATTAAAATTGGCTTAAAATACACTACTCCTCTTCAATTTGCAGGCATTCGATTTTTCCTTTCGGGATTAATTATTCTTCCTTTTATAAAAGATTTAAAATTCAAACTACGAGAATCGAAAAAAAGATGGCGATTTATACTTTGGGTTGCCCTTTTACAAACTACTTTTCTTTACGGATTATTCTATACGGGAATAAGTTATGTGCCTGGAGCTTTGGCAGCAATGCTAATTGGTGCGCAGCCTTTATTTGCAGCATTCTTTGCTCACTTTATGCTAAAAAATGACAAAATGAGCTGGCAAAAGATTTTTGCGATCCTACTGGGAATCATCGGAGTGTGCATTATTAGTTTGGGCAGAGCCGATTTTGTATTAAGCACTACTATTCCGCTAGGTGTAGGAATTTTGATCCTGAATAATATTGTGGGAAGTACTGGGAATGTAATTGTATCGCGCGATGCAAAAGACATGCCCCCAAGAGTTTTAGCCTCCTTCTCGATGATTATTGGTGGCGCGGTATTGATGCTTATTTCTATTCCCGTAGAGCATCCTTCGTGGAACACAATTTACCCTGGCGAATATTACATTTCCTTAGCTTGGCTAGCCATGGTTTCGGCATTTGCCATTACTATTTGGTTTGGTTTGCTACAACGCCCTGGAGTAAAAGTTTCCAATTTAAATACTTGGAAATTTATTGTGCCAATTTTTGGTGCTTCCTTAAGCTGGTTAATTCTTCCCAACGAATATCCCGATCTACTTTCCATTACCGGAATGATGGTAATTGCCTGCAGTTTACTTCTGGTTAATTATTTAAACCGAAGAGCGGTAAAATTAGAAATTGCCAACAGATAACCAACAAAGTTCTTTATAGGCAACAATTTGCTTTTAGGAGAAAAGGGGCTCTTTTTACCCTCTATTCTTCTCGCGTCGCACCAGCTTAATACTTTCGATGTAATTCATTGCTTTTCTTAAAACATCAGACCATAGCGTTAAGAACAAGAAGCATGTTCCTAACCATATTACAGCAATATTAAACCAAAAAGTATCGATATAAAAAGAAGCAATTCGTTTTACCGGAGCATAAAAATGAGCACGCCCAAATTCAGAATCCGGATACATTAAAATAGGATCTTTCTTTTGAATTAACTGGTAATCGACCTCAATCATTTTATTAATTTCGGTTTTATTGAGTACCAAATCGGCTAAACCAGCATTGTAATATTTCTGCTGAAATTCATAAACCCCATCTCGTCCCAAAGAATCGACCAAACGAGAATATTCGAAATCTTTTTTGTAGCCCGATTCACTTCCTAAACCCAAAAAGGAGAGCTTCACCCTATCTAAGAAACTTCTGGTTTGCTCGGCAACGTTCAAATTAAAGTCATGAACATTCAATTCCTTTACCTCCGAATAGAGCGTAAAGCCAACCTCATCCGCTAATTGCGAAATCTCTTTTCTAAGCATCTCAAACTGAGCTTCGGTTTCCTCCGAATCTTTTTCGAATTCGATATTCCGCTCACAATCCAACAATACCGATTCTATTTTAGGAATTAAAAAGGAGCTCTTAAAAGAAGCATCGCTAATTCCTTTCTCAAATTCGAAAAAGTGTTTCTCGAAAGCATTGTCCTTAAACTGAGTCACCGCTAAAGCTTCGTACGCCCAACGAGTAGTCATCAAATCCCCAACAATTGGCACATACACCTTATCGGTAATTCCGGAATGTAGGTCGTCAAATTTAATCATAGCGCCACCTAACAAAAGCTGAGGAACCAGAATTAAAGGAATTAGGATATAAATGGTTATCACCGAATTTAATCCCGATGAGATATTTAACCCAATCATGTTCGAAAAACAGGAAGTAGAGAACAGCACTAACCAATAAGCAAAAGTCATTCCTTCCACTTCCAATACATAGTTCCCCACTATTACAAAAGAGATGGATTGAATTGCAGAAAGAACAAATAAGAAAATGATTTTAGAGGCCAAATAACTAATTCTGCAGAGGTTCAAAAATTTCTCCCGTTGTAAAATCCTTTTGTCTCGAATAATTTCCTCGGCACTTACGGTTAATCCTAAAAACATCGAAACCACTACTGCCATAAACAGGAAAACAGGAAAATTTTTATTGTCGCCGAATACATAACCCGCATCGGTAGTATATTTGGTAAAGTACCCTAATATTACGGCAAGCAAAGGAGCTTCGAACAAATTAATAATTAGGTACTGCTTATTGGTTAATTTCGAAAGCACATTCCGAATCCAGAAAATAGAAAATTGCTTTAATTTTCCTGGAATTTTGAAATCACTTTGTGGCAATTTTTTATCGGGTCGCAATAACAAACGATTCGATTCGATATTGTCTTTGTATTTTTGGTACCACTCAATAGGTAAAATTCGTCGCTCGCGAGTAGGTTTGCCCTGATCATCAATCAATTTAGTTTCAACAATCTGTAATATCTGCTCTGGATTTACATTTCCACAAGTAACGCACTCACTTTCGGAAGCATTTACCTGCGAATTTTGAGTCTTAAAGTACACAATAGCATCAATTGGATTGCCATTGTAAATGGGATAACCTCCTCGATCGAGAATCCAAAGTTTATCCAGCATCTTAAAAATTCCCGAAGAAGGCTGATGAATATTCACTACCACCAATTTCCCCTTTAAAGTTTGACTCTTTAGCAAATTCATCACCATTTCCGAATCGGTTGAAGATAAGCCAGATGTAGGTTCATCCACCAACAAAATAGCTGGCTCGCGCATCAGCTCCAAACCAATATTTATTCTTTTTCGCTGTCCTCCACTAATAAATTTATTTAATGGGTTACCTACTTTAAGATCGCGAACTTCATACAAGTCCAAATCCTGAAGTATTTTCAATACTTTTTTTAGAATTTGAATTTCGCTGTAATCTTTAAAACACAATTTGGCGTTATAATACAGATTCTGAAATACACTCAACTCTTCAATCAACAAATCATCTTGTGGCACAAAACCAATTAATCCCCTTACTGCCAATTTATTTCGATGAATATCGTAATCGTTAATACGAATTTCGCCATGATTTAAACTTAAATTTCCATTCAAAACATTCAACAAAGTGGACTTTCCAACACCACTTCCGCCCATTATTCCTATCAGCTGTCCGCTCTCCTCCGAAATAGTGAATTTATGAATCCCATTGTTCGAATTCCGAAACTTAAATTCAATCTCTTTGGCCGAAAAAATTATTTTTTGCTGCGATTCCTCCTTTAAAAATTTCCCAGCAATATCCGAGTAGTAAATCGAACGAATATTAGGACCTTTAATAATGGAGCCATTGCTTAACTGGTAAGTTTTATCGGGCTTTATTTTATTTCCTTCCAGATAAAGGTTTAATTCTCCTTCGTATTTAAACACCAATAAGTTCACACTCTCGGCAAACATCACCACAATTCGGCCATACAAATTATCGCAAAATAAGTGCTTCTGATCATTCTCTGTCTTTTTATCTTTCTTCATGAACCAGGACAGATTTTCAGACCACTCGGTTACCTTATTATCGATAATCAAAAACTTACTCTTATCGTATTCATCGAGCGTATCGCCCCACACAAATGCCAAACAATTAATAAATTCGGAACGTGGAATTTTAAAGTTTTCCGCGACAATACTTATAAACTCGAATTCATTTTCGCTTACCACCTTATCCTCGTAAACAAATTCCAATAAACGCAATAGCACAATCAAGCGCTCCTCCTGAACCAACTCTGCCTTAATTTTGGTGCAAACCTTAGATGCCTCTGATAAGGATAAAATATTAGCTTGCTGAGAATGCACACTATTCTGGTACTCCATCTCACGCCGATAGAATTCCGAATAGTTTTCGAACAATCGCAGGTATTCCATTTGGAGTTCTAAATTCACATAGCGATTTAAAAAACCTTCCACGATCACTTTCCCTTCCCGCGAAATTCCTTCTTCCTTAGCATTGGCAACAATGGCAAAAAGATGCATTAGTGCATTTAAAATCGATTCCCCCATTTATTTTCTCCGAATTTATGGTATGCCTTTATTGGATTAATATCAAAACTCATCTTACAGCACCTTTCTTTTCCGTTACATTATCATTAAAAAGGCAAATTTGCTCGGCTATCGTTTCTGTTTTAGCCTTTATATAGCAGCAAACAATCTTATTTCATGAAAAATGATTTTGAAATTATATTGGTACAATTTTAAAAATACAACTTATTTCGTAAACAAAAGGAGGATTGCAGCTCTGATATCGACATAAAAAAACTGCCTTTCGTTTCGAAAGGCAGTTACATATCTTGTTATAACTTGTAATTACTGAACTATAGCATCTCTAAGTTTAGCAACACTAGCAGTAATTTCTTTTAATTGTGCTTCATTCATACTTCCATCAACCACTTTATCGTAGCTAAGTTTTAATCCATTTAGCTCAATTAATAAAGAATCGATATTAGGATCATTAGCTTCAGGCTCTAAAACCGATACCAATTTCTCCAAAACTTCTTTCTGATCGAAAATTACTTTCACCATTTCAGGATTAGAGTAAGTATTCTCAGAAATATGAGTTGCAATATACAATCCCTCAACAAAACTACCCGAAACAACCATTAATGAAAGATTACCTTTGGCATTCTTGTTCAAAAACTCATAGGTATCGTAAAAAGAGTTTGTAATTATTTTCACTAGCTGATCTTTATCATCCAAGTTCTTTTCTACCTCTGCTACAAGTGTTTCATTGTAAGCACTAGTAATTTCCAAATTATCGATTAAAGCTTTTGATGCTTTTAGGAACAACATGGTTTCCTGCTTGCGCTGATAGGTACTTGCATAACTTAAATCGGCACTATATACACCAAGATTTAAAGCTCTGGCTTTTTCGGTAAAATATTTATCTGCATTCTCTGGAGAATTAGAAAGTCCTAATATATAATCAGCACCAATACGATTCAACATCGAAGTTAACTCAAAAGTTGTTGGTAGAGGGTAAACTACATCTTTCACCTCTTTTTCAATCGCTTTCTTTAATAAAGGCTTCACAGTTTGTCCTTCATTATTCTTTTTATCAACTGGTTTACAACCAACAAAGTTAAAAGCAAAGACAATTACTACAAGAAAAGCAATATAACGGCAATTAGTCAGTTTTTTCATGGATATTCAATTTTTATAAACCTAAAATTCAATTTTTTCAGCTCTAAATTTAACAAAAAGGGAGCGAAATACAAGCATGAAATCCTCAATATATTTCCACTACTTAATTCCATCTCTTCGTCCTCTAAACATAGTTGCTATTATCCGATTAAAGTCGACACTATCTCTTAAAGAACGCATTCTCTTTTCTTATTGCCTATCAAATAGATATAAAAACAATCGGCAATATAAAATCTTCAAAAAGAAAAAAGGTTCGATGAAAACATTCATCGAACCTAAAAAAAAACAGAACTTGATTATGATATTATGCCGGATGTATTCTTTGGAAAAAACTCTGCTTGTAGTTATTTCCAATAGGAATAGTTCCTTTTTCCATATGCACCATATTGCCTTCTATCGATTTAATTTTCGCTAAGGCAACGATGTAAGATTTGTGAATTCGGTAAAATTTCTGGGATGGCAATAAACGTTCAATTCCTTTCAACGATTGATAGGTTACAATGTGACCTTCCTTTGTAAAAATCTTTACGTAATCGCCTAAAGCTTCCACATATAAAATAGAATCGAGACTAATATTTACCGTTTTCTTATTTGCTTTCACAAAAATAAATTCCCGCTCGTCCTTTTCAATCTCTTGTGGCTCCACATTCCCTTTCAACTTATCCTCTGCCTTTTGAACCGCTTGTAAAAAACGCTCAAAAGAAAAAGGTTTTTTTAGGTAATCCAACACATTTAGCTCATAACTTTCCAAAGCATATTCTGTGTAGGCCGTTGTAATAACAACCATTGGTGGATTTTTATATGTTTTCAAAAAATTAATTCCGCTTAAACGAGGCATATTAATATCCAAAAATATAAGATCGACATCCTGCTCTTGTAAAACTTCCATTGCCTCAATAGCATCGCTACATTTCCCTTTCAATTCAAGACCAGGCAATTCCGAGACATATTTTTCCAAAACCCGTTGTGCCAAAGGCTCATCATCAACTATCAAACATTTTAACTTCATAAAATATAAACTTAACTTGGTTAAGACAAATCAATTTGCAAGCTAACCTTAAACAGATTATCCTCGTCTTTAATCTCTAAACGATGTTTTTCGGGATATAATAATTCCAATCGTCGAATTACATTTTTTATTCCGATACCACTATTCTTTTCATCCTCTTTATCCCAGACGTGTTGCGACCGATTTTCTATTAATAATTCAATATGGTTCTCGTCTTCAAAATTCAAAAGGATATTTACGAACCCCCCATTATTCTTTCCATACGCTCCATGCTTAAAGGCATTTTCGATTAATGGTTCGAACAACAAAGGAGCAATTTTACTTCTTGCCACATTTCCTTTCACTTCCATTTTTACAGGAATACTATCGTCCAATCTAATTTTCTGTAAGTCCAGATAATTCTTTATAAATTCCAACTCCTTCTCCATTAAAACGTAACGATCGTTGCAATCGTATAAAATATATCGCATTAAATCGGATAGTTTCAGCACTAAGCTAGGTGCTTTATCCGACTTGTCAAGTGTAAGAGAATAAATATTATTCAACGTATTAAACAAAAAATGAGGATTTATTTGAGCCTTCAATGCCTTTAACTCTGCTTCTAATTTTTCCCGTTCAATATCTTTTAACTGAAAAGATATTTTTTGTAGAATGAACCACTCTCTCATCAGCGATAAAAAGCTAGTAAGCCCAACGTAAATAAATGTAAAAAAAGCAAAGTTAAACCAAACCACAAAGGTTAATTCTTCGAAATACTTTTCTCCCTGTACAAATCGTCCAAGCGGATAAACCAGCAAAAAATCAATAAAAAAGGCGGCTAGCGATATTAATCCCAATAAGAAGAGAATATATAAGAAAAACTTCTGCTTTTTGAAGAAAAATGGAATTAATACCAATAAGTTAAAATACACAGCAACCGCAAAACAAAGATTAAAGACAAATGTCATTAAGACCGGTTCTAATCGCAATATATTTTTGAAATTACTTGCCACAAACATGGTAAAAAGCCAAAATGTAAAGGCAAGAACCCAGAACAATATATGGTAAGCAATCCGACTACGGGATATCTTTCTTATGTTAGTCATAAATAGTATTCGCTGTAATTTTCTAAAGTAAATTAGAAAAGAAATAATGAGCAGTGAAAATTATTCGTTGTCACTTACAATTATCCGGTTAAAAGGGCTTAATTTTCCGATGTCTTAAAGCTAAAAAACACCCTTTTAGTTTTGATCTTTTTTAATGCTGTTGTAATATTGCTGTAAATACCAATCTAAATTAAGAATCACGATATGTTTGTAAAAGATATTTTATTTTGGAATGTGGACACTCAATTTGATTTTATGAGCGCCTTCGGAAAATTATATGCCCAGGGAGCAGAACAAATTCAACCTGTACTTGGTCAACTAACCACTTTTGCCGAAAAAAATAATATCCAAGTAGTTAATACTGCTGATTTTCACTATTCTAATTCCAAAGAATTATCCGACACCCCTAATTTTATAACAACATTTCCAGCCCATTGCATGGCAAACACTTCCGGGGCTGCTTACGTGAAAGAGACGAATCCTAAAGCTCCTTTTTCAGAAGTATTTTGGAACATCAACTATTCTGAAAAAGAAATTCGCAATTTGATTACGAATCGAAATATTGTGATTCGAAAAGATGCATTTGATGTATTCCAAGGAAACAAAAATACCCATGCAATACTCAAATTAATTGCTCCTAAAAAAGTTTTTGTTTATGGTGTTACCACCAATGTTTGCGTAGATTGTGCAGTTGTTGGCTTGGCACAGCGAGGTATTAGCGTTTACGTAATTGAGGATGCAATTAAAGAATTACCAAACATTCCCCTTCCCTTTTCGAACTGGAATACACTAAAGGTAAAACGAATTCGCTTCGAGGACATTGAAAAATACATAAATTAAAGCGACGCAAGCTCTTTTACCTTTTGCACTTTCTCGTTCAATGGCATAAAACCATCCAACCAATGGATGCTTGAGCCACTACGTTCCATTTTTCGAAACCAGGTCATTTGGCGCTTGGCAAACTGATGAATAGCTATTTCGAGACCAGTAAACATTTCGTTGTAAGTAAGTTCACCAACCACATACTGCGTTAGAAATTTATATTCTAAGCCGTAATAAATCAAATCTTCGGCCGATACTCCAGACTGCATTAAAGCCTGAACCTCTTCCACCATTCCTGATTTTAGCCGCTCTTTTAAACGTTGTGAAATTCTCTCTCGTCTAATTTCACGATCGAACTTAATTCCTATCAACAAAGGATTTAATTCTGGATAATCCATTTCAATTTCGGGATGCGATGCATAGTATCGTTCAATTTCAATCGCTCGAATAGCTCTCTTTTTAGTTTCTAAGTCTGAATTATTGTGAACCTCTTTATACGAGCGAAGAATAACAGCTAACTCGTCTAAGGATTTATCCAATAACTCATCGCGAAAGGGCTGATCTTTTGGCACTGCAATTAATTTATATCCTTTCAAAGCCGCTTCTAAATACATTCCTGTACCACCACAAACCACCGGCATTTTCTTTTTAGCGGTAATCTGCTCAAAAGCTTTTACAAAATCTTGCTGAAATTCATATACATTGTACTTATAACCAGCGTCGGCAATATCAATTAAATGATAAGGAATTGCAGTCCCATCCAAAACGTACTCATCCAGGTCTTTACCGGTACCCAAATCCATTCCACGATAAATCTGACGAGAATCGGCACTAATAATTTCTCCATCAAATTCTTTCGCCAATTTTACTGCCAGGCTTGTTTTTCCTGTGGCAGTTGCTCCAAGTACTACTAATAAGTTATTCTGCATTTCAACTATTTTTCCCAAACGAATAAAACGATCTATTTTTGTTTTTGCCGATATTGCTTATCTTACAATAAAACAAACTACTGCTTAAAACGATGCAGTAAAATTACTTTAAGTTTTTTGAATTCACCAATATCTACATTCAATATGACCGTTAGAAGCATTTACAAACACAGTTTGCAGCTATTCATTCAACCCACACCAGCCTGGGAATCCATTGCTATTCAAAAAAACGATCCTAAAAAATTATTCCTGATTCTTATTTTACCCTTACTTGTAATAATGGCCGTCTGCAATTTTTCGGGTTATCAGCTCTTCGAGCCTCATCCATTGCAGCACATAAACATGCATCTATTTTCAGCAATCGCCACTTTTTTATTTTCCATTCTATCCATTTATATTTCCACGTTACTAGTTAGCAAATTTGCTCACTTCGAAAACAAGGCAGAAAGATTTAACCGAGCCTTCACGCTTGTTGCTTTCTCTTTTATTCCTGGTATCCTTTTTAATTCATTGGCATTTTTAATTCCCACCATAAACTACCTTACTATTCTTGGTCTTTTCAGCTTTTACATCCTATACAAAGGAATTACTCCAATGCTTTCTATTCCTAATGATAAAAAATCGGGATACTTTACCTTTATATTGATTGGATTACTCTCGATATATGCGGTTTTAGGAGCATTTTTTATTGGCATTGCAAGCCTTTTGGGATTTTAATTAAAGAGACAAAACTAAAGCATACAATTTTGCAAAAAAACACAGCAAATTAAAAAAGCTTGCTTAATTTTGATGTCCATCAATTTTAAGAAATTACAGCAATGAATTTTCGCATCGAATACCTACTAAACTCTTTCTCCAGGTGGCAGCATCTACTTCTAGACCCTAAAAAGGAATGGAAAGCAATTGCACAGGAGAAGACAAACATGAAATCCATTTTTATTCAATTTGCGTTTCCTGTAGTTGCCATTTGCTCCTTACTTTCTTTTATTGGTGTTTTAATTCACACTGGGAGTATTAGCAACAGCATTTCTCAACTTGTGGTTTCGTTCATTTCTTTAAACCTGGGATTTTACACGGTTGGAAAAATGATTGAACTATTAGCTCCTAATTTTCAATTGCAAATTAAACTCTCCACCATTTACCAACTAATTATTTATAGTGGGGCAGTTTTTTGTTTATTTCATGGTTTGGCAAAATTATTTTCGCCCTATTCATTTCTGAATCAGATCTGTTTAGTGTTCGAATTATATTTTATACGTGTTTTATGGTTGGGAATATCGCAACTACTAAACATTTCTGAAAATAAGAAACCAGGCTTCACCATTGTAGTAAGTTTGCTTATTTTAGTTCTTCCTTTAATCTTCGAACGAATGTTTTCCGTTATATTCAAGCTTCCGGTTACAATTTAAATCGTAAATTTGTTGGGCAATAAAGAATTTACAATGCAGAAAATCAACATCAGAAATAAAAAAGCAAGCTTCGAATACGAATTCATAGAGACCTTTGTGGCAGGAATTCAGCTATTTGGAACTGAAATCAAGTCTATTCGTGCAGGGAAAGCAAATATTGGAGACTCCTTTTGCTATTTTAGTGCAAATGAGCTTTACGTGAAAGAAATGCACATTTCCGAATATAAATTTGGCTCCTACTATAATCACGAAGAAAAAAGAGAACGTAAACTCCTTCTTAACCGAAAAGAACTAGACAAATTAGATCGTAAAACGAAAGAAAGCGGTTTAACAATTGTGCCATTAAGAATTTTCTTGAACGAAAAAGGCTTTGCCAAAATGGAAATTGCACTCTGTCGAGGGAAAAAACACTACGATAAAAGAGAGAGCTTAAAACAACGCGATCATAAAATAGAGATAGACCGCATGATGAAGAGATAGTTAGCTCGAACCGCTCCTTTTTATTGAAAAAAACCAAGTATTTCCTTTCAAAACTCCCACTTTTTGTTCTATATTTGCACCCCGGTTCTGAAAAACCAGTCCCAATATATTTTTCTACTTTTAAACAGAGTATTAACAAGTTATCAACAGTGTTGATTAATTGTTAATAACTTCTAAACACCCCTATTTAAGATCATCTCAATTGTTAATAACTAAAAATCCCTGTTTTAATTGATAAGGTTATTAACAAGTAAAACAGGGATGAATATGAACAGGTGAAAAGTTATCAACAGCTAATACTCAAAAGTACTTCCTCCTAAAAACTCTCTCATTAATGAGGTTGGTGGTATTTCGGCATCGCTAATTGGAACAAAGTAGCTGAAAAACTTCAACAATCGATTTGCTTCGGAATATTCTGCCTGATTAGGCTGAATCTCCTTTAATATAGGCTCTGCGTATCGTTTTAAAACCCCCAACTCATACTGAAGCGCTGAATTAAACATGACATCCGCCTCTTCCTGATACGGAAAAATATTTTTTTCCTCGCCACGACGAACGCTTGGCCAACGACTAATTGTATCTAATGCACTGTAATTTCTATATTTATGATCACGAACAATTCTTCTAATCAAGCGATTATCGGTCGATGGAATTCTATTGTGTCCATCAATAGAAATAGAAGTTAGAGCCGAAATATAAATTCTAAATTTAGAATCATCAGCAATAAGTGGCGTTAACTTTGGATTTAGCGCATGAATTCCTTCCACAACTAAAACCTGCTTGCCATTAATTTTTAATTTTTCGCCATCGTAATAACGCGTTCCTGTTTCGAATGAAAACTTTGGTAACTCGACCTCATTACCATTTAAAAGATCAACCAAATTCTCATTAAACAATCTAATATCTAAAGATTCCAAGGCTTCAAAATCGTATTCTCCATTTTCATCTCTTGGAGTTTTATCTCGATTCACGAAATAATTATCCAACGATAAATTTACTGGATGCAAACCAGCAACTTTCAGCTGAATAGCTAATCGTTTGCCGAAGGTTGTTTTCCCCGATGATGAAGGTCCAGAGATAAGAATTAATTTGGTATGCTTTTTTTTCTTGCGAATTTTATCGGCTATTTGAGAAATTTTCTTCTCGTGCAAGGCCTCGGATATTTTAATTAGCTCTGAAATATTATTATTCTCGACATAGCCATTCAAATCTCCAACATTGGAAATATTCAGCACATTTCCCCAGCGTTTGTACTCACTAAAAATTTTCAGCATTTTTTCCTGAGGAATAAAAGGTTCTGTTACCGAAGTATCTCTTCTTCCAGGAGCCATAAGTAACATTCCCTGAGCAAAAGGTAACAAATCGAACACTTTTAGTTTGCCCGTAGATGGCACTAAAAATCCATAAAAATAATCTACACTATCCCCCAAATGGTATACCGATGTAAATAAGTTGCCTCGGGTTTTAAATAAACTTGTTTTCTCTTTCAAGCCATTCGCTTCGAATAATTCAATTGCTTTCTCTGTTTCAATTTCTTCTCGAATAAAAGGAAGATCCTCCTCTACAATCGCCTGCATTCTCTTTTTTATATTCTCAACATCTTCAGGCGTAAGCAATATATTCTTATCTGTTACTCGACAATATAAACCATTGGAAATAGAATGTTCAACCCTAAAGCTAGCTTTGGGATACAAATCATGAACCGCCTTGTAAAGCAAAAAACACAGCGAGCGAACATACATTCTTCGTCCATCGGGATGTGTTCCATCCACAAAAAGAACTTTTTTAGGCTTGTAAATTTCGTAGGTAAGCTCCTTCAGTTTATTATTCACCATTGCTCCTAGCACCTCGCCATTATATTGTGGTTTGTGATCTGCTAGTATGGTTTGAAGATCGGTGCCAATAGCATAAGATCTTTTCTCTTTTAAATCTTCAAAATAAATATCAATTAATTTTCCCATAAAATTCTAAATTTACTAGTTGCCCGCTTATGATTATATTGTTTTTAAAGATAACAATAAGGAGGTCACATTTAAAAGCTAACCCGTTAAATTTTGTTAAGTTCCTATATAGAAATTGAAAGTAAGGCAAGTATATTTCCTCTGATCTGATTCAAAAAAAAAGATTCCCAAATTGAGAATCTTATTCATAGAACTTTACGTGTTAATTATTTCATTTCCTCTTTTAAAAATTGAGCGGTAAATGACTTCTTACATTTAATAAGATCTTCAGGCGTACCCTCGAATAATATTTCACCACCATTGCGACCGCCTTCCATTCCAATGTCAATTATATGATCGGCAACTTTAATCACATCCATATTGTGTTCTATCACGATCACCGTATTTCCTTTGTTAACAAGACGATTCAACACATCAAGCAAAACTCTCACATCCTCGAAATGCAAACCCGTAGTTGGTTCGTCGAGAATATACATGGTTTGTCCGGTATCTCTTTTAGCCAGTTCGGTTGCCAATTTCACCCGTTGCGATTCCCCTCCCGAAAGGGTTGTAGATGGCTGACCAAGTGTTATATATCCCAAACCAACATCCTTAAGCACCTTTAACTTCATTTGAATAGAAGGAATGTTTTCAAAAAATTCTACCGATTGATTAATGGTCATATCCAAAACATCCCCTATCGACTTTCCTTTGTAACGAACCTCCAGAGTCTCTCTGTTGTAACGCTTTCCATTGCATTCATCGCAATGCACATACACATCAGGAAGAAAATTCATTTCGATAGATCGCACCCCAGCGCCCTGACAGGTTTCACATCGCCCTCCTTTCACATTGAATGAGAATCGACCTGCTTTATATCCACGAATCTGCGACTCGGGCAATTTCTCGTATAGCTTTCTAATATCACCAAATAGATTTGTGTAGGTAGCCGGATTAGATCTTGGTGTGCGACCCAATGGAGATTGATTCACCTCTACTACTTTATCGATATTCTTTATGCCGCTAATTTTTTCGTAAGGCAAAGGATCTGCAACCGACCGATAGAAGTGTTGAGATAAAATTGGCTGTAAGGTTC
The DNA here is from genome assembly GCF_002843315.1 of Labilibaculum filiforme. Taxonomy (GTDB): domain Bacteria; phylum Bacteroidota; class Bacteroidia; order Bacteroidales; family Marinifilaceae; genus Labilibaculum; species Labilibaculum filiforme. The sequence continues at coordinate 518,044 of NZ_MVDD01000002.1, forward strand.
CATTAATCAAGCTTGACTTGCCACTTCCCGAAACCCCTGTAACACAAATAAATTTCCCCAAAGGTAAAGTAACAGTTACATTTTTTAGGTTATTTCCGGTGCAACCTTTTAAGCTGATTGTTTTCCCGTTCCCTTCTCTTCTACTTTCAGGGATCGCAATTTTTTTAACGCCATTTAAGTAATGAGCCGTTAAACTATTCCCTTTCAGGATAAGTTCAGGCGTTCCGGCCGCTACCACCTCTCCTCCATGTTTTCCTGCAAATGGTCCCATATCTACCACATAATCAGCCGATAGAATCATATCTTTATCGTGCTCAACAACAATTACCGAATTGCCTGAATCTCGCAACTGCTGCAAAGAATAAATCAGTCGCTGATTGTCTCTTTGGTGCAAACCGATACTTGGCTCATCGAGAATATAAAGCACATTCACCAACTGAGAACCTATTTGTGTTGCTAATCGAATACGTTGCGATTCTCCTCCCGAAAGGGTTACAGAACTTCTGTTGAGCGATAAGTATTCCAAACCAACATCAAGCAGGAAGCCCAATCGAGATCGTATTTCCTTTAATATCTCCTGTGCGATTATTTGTTGCTTCTCGTTTAAATGTTGTTCTAAATCCTGAAACCATTCACTCAACAAACCCAAATCCATCATCGATACATCGGAGATATTTTTGTCGTGAATTTTAAAATGAAGAGATTCTTTTTTTAAACGATTTCCATTACAAGAATCGCAAACTTTAGTAATAATGAATTGTTCGGCCCATTTCTTCGCCTTTTTCGAGGTTACATTACTTTCCTGATTAGAAATGTACTTAATCACCCCATCGAAACTAAGAAAGTAATTGGAAGATGCTCCCAAGGGTGTATTATCCAACTTGAATGTTTCGCTGGATCCATCCAAAATAATACTTAATGCTTCCTCGGGAATTTCATTTATAGGCGTATCCATCACGAAATTATACTTTCGTCCGATAGCCTCCAGCTGCCAAAATATCAATGAGTTTTTATATTTTCCTAAAGGTACAATCCCTCCTTCGCGGATACTCAATTTCGCATCGGGAATAATCTTATCCATATCAATGGCATTTACCCGACCTAGACCTTTACACTTGGGACAAGCTCCGTGTGGAGAGTTAAAAGAAAAGCTATGTGGCGCTGGTGTATTGTAGGATATTCCCGTTGTAGGGCACATCAATAAACGGCTATAAAATCGTAGCTCGTCCGAATCCTTATCCAGAATCATGGTGATTCCTTTTCCATGCTTCATAGCGGTTTGCACCGATTCTTTTAAGCGTTTATCGCCTACTTCTTCTACCACTAACTTATCAATCAGCACTTCGATGCTGTGATTTTTATATCGATCGACCTTATAGCCATGATGAAGCTCGACAATTTCGCCATCGACCCGGGCATACAAAAAACCTTTACTTCGAATTTGCTCGAATAGCTCCTTATAGTGACCTTTGCGACCTTTTACAATGGGAGCAAGAATCAAGATTCTTTTATCCGCAAATTTTTCATGAATTAAATCGATAATTTGCTCATCGGTATATTTCACCATTTCTTCGCCCGTTTCGTAGGAATAGGCTATACCTGCTCTTGCGTAGAGCAGTCGAAGAAAATCGTATAGTTCGGTAATCGTTCCAACAGTAGAACGAGGATTTTTGTTGGTGGTTTTTTGCTCAATAGAAATAACAGGACTCAAACCTGTAATTTTATCTACATCCGGGCGTTCCATTCCCCCCAAAAACTGTCGGGCATAAGCCGAAAAAGTTTCAATATATCTTCTTTGTCCTTCGGCATAAATGGTATCGAAAGCCAAAGAGGATTTTCCACTTCCACTTAAACCTGTAATTACCGAAAGTTTGTTTCTTGGAATGCTTACGTCTATATTTTTGAGGTTATGAACACGAGCGCCTAAAACTTCGACATTTTCGGTCTCCAGCTGTTCTTCCCCATTGCTGTTCTTTTTACTTGTACTACTCAATTTACAATCTCCTTTTACACCCACTTAATTTGCTACTTTACTGCAATCGAATCTGAAGGGTTTTTATATTCAGAAAATGCAAAATTAATATATCCTTTGGCAGGAAGCGTAATTTCGTACTCTTTTTTAGATAAATTTGTGAGATAAGCTTTACGAAGCCAAGGGTTAAAATGCTTTAGTATCTTATAATTAACTCCATTTTCCTTTGCAAAGACAGCAAAATCGTCCACTTTACCAGTCACTTTTACTTTCCGAGTAGGAATATTTGGATACAAATCGGATAAGCGGTATCGAAAACCAAATTCTTCAGAATTCTCCATTATTCTTTTAATAGCCATAATTCGAAATACATACCGACCTGTTTCTTCGCCTAAAAGCAAATCGAAATAATCGCCAGCATCCTGTAATTGCAATTGCTTATCGATAAACCTTCTGCCTGCATTGTAGGATGCGGCAACCAAAGTCCAGCTTCTGTATTTCTCGTAAGACTGCTTTAAGTACTTACAAGCCGCAATGGTCGATTTTTCTATATTATATCTCTCATCCACCTCTAATTCAACCTCTAAACCATAATCCTTTGCTGTTCCTTTCATGAACTGCCATATTCCTACTGCACCAGCAGATGACTCGACCGTAGGAACTAATCCGCTTTCGATCAATGCTAAATATTTAAAATCATCGGGTATCCCCTGCTCTTTTAATATTGGTTCGATAATAGGAAAATAACGATTGGCTCTTTTAATAAAGAGAAGTGTTTGCGATTGCCAATAGGTGTTCACCAACAATTCACGATCGAATGATTCTTTTACATCCCATCTATCCAAGGGAATATTTTCACCGGCAAAAATCATTTTTTCGGGCATTTTTAATGCATACACATTGTATTTACTCATATACTCGCTTCCAATATGTTCCGTAGTGGGATCGTCGACCTTTGAATAGTTAAAAAGTTGAGCTGCCATGTAAATACCTACAAGGACTACGATAAAAATGATGCTGTTTTTTAATGAAGTATATGGATTCATGCTTATTTTTTTTATTTGGCTATCAAAAGTATAAGATTCTACTGTATTTCAATCAAAAATGTTCCGAAATATTATCTATTTCCATCCCTAAAAAATACTTGTTCATCAAGAATGATTCTAAATAATTTAAATGAACTATTTCCCAAGTTTTTTTGGTTTTAAAAGCAACAAAATTGTTCCGATTTCGTTGTATCTTAGATAAGCTATTGCATCACAACACCTATTGGTAATTACGCACCTATTCCAAAATCCAACAGAATGAAAAACTATCTTTTTATTCTTTCTTCCTTTTTGGCTAGCATCTTCTTAGCAGCATGCGATGGTGACGCTACGATCAACTTTCCTACCAATATTATTCAAGATTCAAGAGTGTCGGACTCTACTTTTCAGATTCTTTTAGACGATGCCAGGTTGCTTTGCTTAAACTTGTATTTAAATGAGGAGACTCAAGAATTAAACGATATCGAAATTAATGAATCGCATGTAGCACCCTTTGTGTCGGCGCTTCAAATGGTGTTTTTAGATTCGCTGTTACCAGCTACTCAGGAAATCAGGAACTATCAAATTCATGCTCTTTGCAGGCTGCAGTTGCACCAAGGAATACTGCTTTCCGATACTATAAATACACCTATTAACTCGTGGTATCGGAATGGTTATTCCGACTACAAAGCCTTGGATAATTACATTTACAAATACAGTATTAGTCTTGATTCCATCGGAAATAACCAATACAAATACCAATCCGAAATTGGCATCAATCAGTTGGCGCTGGCCTCGGAGCTAAAAAGCATGGCTTTTATTCTTAACGCCAAAGCTAGCTCGTGCATAGGCGATGGTTCGCAAATTGAAATTATGGATTATTCGTCCGATTTTATTCACCTAATTTATAGTTACGGCTGGGGCGATTGTCCTTCGGGATGTATCAATAGACATTATTGGGAATTAGGTGTGTATGGTTCTGGCATGGTTGAAATTATTGCAGAATCGGGCAGTAAATTACCATAAAAGCAAAGCATTATTCCGTTTTCCCTTTTCGGTTTTCTCCGAAGAAATAAGACCAAAGCGCGAACGGCTATAGCTTCCCATTTCGCACTCGTTTTCAAAATCCTTTTTTTACTTGAGCCTTTTTTATAAATTCACTTCTCAATAAATTAAAAGGAAATTATGCAATACAATTTTGATGAAATAATTGAAAGAAAAAATACAGACTCTATAAAATACGATGCCCTGGGAAAATTCTTTGGCAAGGACGATCTTCTTCCCCTTTGGGTTGCCGATATGGATTTTAAAGTTCCACCATGTATTTCGGATGCCATTCTTAAAAGAGCCAATCATGAAATTTACGGCTACTCTTTTCGCAGCGACAAGTGCATTGAGAACATTCAAAACTGGCTCAAAACCAGACACAATTGGTCGGTTCGTAAAAAGTGGATCTCCACTAGTCCGGGAGTAGTTACCGGCCTATCTCTTTTGCTAATGAGCTTAACCAATAAAGGAGACAAAATAGCGGTTCAACCTCCTGTTTACAACCCTTTTTATCAGGTGGTAAATGACACCAAACGAGAGTTGGTTTACAACCCTTTGATAAGAACCGAAACGGGCTACGAAATGGATTTTAAGCAACTCGAAGAATTGGCAAAAAATGGAATAAAAGCATTGATACTGTGTAATCCTCACAATCCGGTTGGAAGAGTATGGACAAAAAAGGACTTGCTTCAACTTGGAGATCTTGCCAAAGCCTACGATTTTTTTATTATTTCTGATGAAATTCATCAGGATTTAATTTTAGAAGGATACAAACACATTCCGCTTGCTTCCTTATCCGAAGATTTAAACCAAAGAACCATTACCTGTATTGCTCCTTCGAAAACTTTTAATGTTGCAGGCTTATCGAGCTCCTTAATTATTATTCGAAATTCGGTATTTCGGAAAAAATACAAAAGATTGGTATCGGCCTTGCACTTAGATTTGGGAAATTTATTTGGACAGGTTGCTATGCAGGCCGGTTACGGGGAAGGAGCCGAATGGCTGGATCAGCTAATGATCTACTTAAAAGGCAATGTTGATTTTCTAAGAGAATATCTAAAGGAACATATCCCGGGAATAAAATTGGTTGAACCCGGAGCCACTTATTTACTTTGGTTGGATTACCGGGCGCTTGGAATTTCGACTGAAGACCTGCATCGCTTATTAATTAATAAAGCAGGTTTGGCAGTAAACGAAGGAACCAAGTTTGGCCCCGAAGGAGAAGGATATCTTCGCATTAACATTGGATGCCCAAGATCGGTACTCGCCATTGCTCTCGACAAAATAAAACAGACAGTAGATGAATTAAAGCATTCCTAATGAACTAATTCCAAGAAGTTTTACTCGCAAGTGCGGAGAAATTACAATTAAATGCAATAAATAATCGGTTGGGAAGGGTTACCTTTTAGCAAATAAGAGAATAAAGAGGTGAGATTAGTTTAGAAGCTAAATATCTTACAAAAATAAACGACGATTAACTGTTGGTTTTCTCACAAAACCTGCATCTGTTTTTTACACCCAAACCCCCGACAAACTGCTATCGGGGGTTTATTTTTACAAAAAAACATACTTTATTGGTCATCCACATCCTTCCTTCGCAGTATATCGCGTCTCTGTGTTAAAAACGTTCGTTCTGCGGATAAATCATTCCATCCTGTGGATTTACAAGCTCTTCTGCGGATCAATCGACAGGTTCTGTGGCAAAAAATGCTGATGATCTAAAAATATCTATTGCTCTTACTAAAAATCTAAAAGAGGTGGCAATAGAAATAGAACCAGACTGGTCTACTTATTTTTACATTAAAAAAGATGGGAAATGGGTGATCAATGAAGATAAGAAACCTTTGATAAACTATATAGAGTAAGCTCTCCACTTTAAAACAGCCCCAAATTAGAAACGATTTGGGGCTATTTTTATTTGCACATTGGCATTTGCATGAATTAAAGATGCAATAAACACAATTTTCTCCCTTTCCGGCGGGTTTGTTCTTACCTAAAAATAAATTACTTTCGGGTGCTCAAACACACAATATTATGAACTGGAATAAGCCTTGGTTTCAATTTTCTATCCTTTTACTATTAGCCTTTGTATGGGGCAGTTCTTTTATTCTCATGAAAATTGGTTTAAAAAGTTTCACCAGTGAGCAAGCTGCTGGTATCAGAATGCTTACGGCCTCTTTAGTTCTGTTGCCCTACTCCATTAAAAATTTAAAATTTCTACAGCGAAAAGACCTAGTAAATCTGCTAATTGCCGGTTTTATTGGAAGTTTTATTCCAGCATTTCTCTTTACCAAAGCACAAACTCAAATTGATAGTGCTTTAGCGGGAATGCTAAACTCCATGACTCCGATATTTACTTTAATTATTGGAATGCTTTTCTACAAAACTAAAATGAAGTGGCTACAAATAACTGGTTTGATACTTGGATTTTTTGGAGCCATTGGTCTAATTACATCGGGTCAAGATTTATCCTTCGGAAAAATCAATAGCTATGCCTTACTTATTGTACTCGCCACTGTTTTTTATGGAATAAATATCAATGTAGTTAAAGCACGCTTATCCCACTTAAGTGGTGTTCAAATTACCTCATTGGCATTCTTTTTTACCGGACCTGCTGCACTAATTTATTTGGCGACAACCGATTTCGAACCTGTTTTAGCATCAGCAAACTGGCCCATTCATTTCTTAGCACTATGTACTTTAGGAATTATTGGAACTGCGTTGGCAATGCTACTAATGAATAGTTTAATTCGTTATGCTTCGGCTGTTTATGCCTCATCGGTAACCTATATTATTCCTGTATTTGCAATTTGCTGGGGAGTACTCGATGGAGAGAAAATAAACGTTCTGCACATTAGCTGTATGGTGCTAATTCTTTTGGGTGTTTATCTGATCAATCGGAAAAAATAAGTCTGCAAGTCGCTAGTCGAAATTCAACTCCAGAATCATTTTCACTTTTGAACTTACTGCTTTTCCTCCTGATTCGGCTGGATACCAATCTCCTGAATCTAGTAGCAAACGTTCAATTTCTTTTACTAAAACAGCATCAGGATTGCCTTTAAACCTGATATCGCTTAAAGCACCATTGGCTTCTACTTCGAAAGTAAATTTTACTTTGTGAATACCTTGCAGGAGTTTAAACTTCTTACTTTCTAAGTTTTCGATAAGGTAATCTTCAAACTTAGAAACAGTGGCAAATTGATTTGGCTTGGCTTCATGCCAGTGTGTATTTCCACGCTCTGTTTTACTTGTTCCGTAGCCTACAACTACTACTTCACTTATTTCATCTTGATTCATTTCAAGAACAACCAATAAAGAAGAGTCGGCTAATGCATTTACCTCTTTTGGCTCAAAACCGACAAAAGAAGCCACCAATCTGTAATCTTCATTCGTATCCGATGCATTCAATTTAAATTGTCCATCCAAATCGCTAACTACACCATTTGCAGTTCCCTTTACCACTATGCTAACCCCAGGAATCGGTTTATCCTCCTCATCCACCACTTTTCCTGATATTATCCGTGAACTTTGTAAGGCATTATTTGCAACGGCTTTTTTGGCAGATTTTAATCTTCTTACTTTTTCAACTTCCGCCCCCTCGAGCTTCTTATCGAGAGCTCCTAGCATATCTCTTGAAGATAAGTCTGTTGCTATTTCAGAATCTTCCTCTTCTATAACGGAATAAACAGTCGATTCAATCTCTTCAACTTCTTCACTTTTTACAAGAGGAACAATTTCGTCTTCCACCTCTTTATCCTCACTCACAACCAACAACTCCTCTTCCATGACCGCTTCGGCATCAGAAATTTCCATTTCCAAATCCTCATCAAGCATTTCCATCATATCAACAGATTCTGTATCCTGATTTACTATTTCGGGTTCGGCAATAGGGCTTTCTATTTTCGGTGTTAACTCTTCCATTTGGTCACCAATCATTTCATCCGGCACAGAATATTGATTCAAATAGTAAAGCACCGACCCCAAACCAAGTAGAAGTATCACACTTGCCGCATAAGGAAACCAAATTGGTATTCTACGTTTCTTTTCTTTTGTACGAGCTTGAAGAAAATGATCCAAATCAGTCATGTCTTTTTTAAAATCCTCAACATCCAATTTCGACAAACCATCGAAAGCCTCGCTCTCGAAAGCATCTTGCATCATCTGTTTTTCAAAAGCGTGCTTTTCCGTCTTCTCCAGCTTGTTGCCGAAGTAGTCTAAAAAGTTTCGATATGTCAATCTGCCTTTAAACTTCATGTTCTTTTTCCAATTGCTCCAAACAAATTTTCAGGTTACGCTTCCCATTCTGAATGTAGCTTTTCACTTTTTTCTCTGCGATTTCTAATTCCTCAGCTATTTCTTTATATCCTTGTTCCTGATAATAAAACAGCTGTACGCAATCCTTTTGCTCTTTTTTTAATCGCTCGATACAATGCTTTAAATTCTCTTGCATCGACGAATTCAAGTCCTCATCTATAGGATGCACAAATTCTGCAGATTCCATATTTTGCTCTACAGAATATTTTTCAAATCGATTTTTAGTCGCCTTTTCTTTTCGAATTTCCATCAAGCAAAAATTCTTAGTTACTACAAACAACCAGCTCTTAAAATTCTTTATCTCAAATTTAGGGATTTCAATGATCAAACGCTCAAAAATCTGCGTTACCACATCTTTTGCCTGTTCCCTATCTTTTAGGTATTTCAAAGCAACACCATAAACCAAATGCATGTATCGGCCAAAAAGTTCTCCTAATGTTTCCAGGTTACCATCCGCCAAATAATCCAACAGTAAGTGTTGATCATCCTTATTTTTTAGATTTTTTTTCGATTGAAACATTCAGAAGATTTGCTTGATAAACAAAGAGTTTGCTTCTGCTAGTTAACTAAAAAGAAAAAAAGATGAAAATTTTTTATGGAATTTGTTTTGCTCTTGCATCCTATAGGCAAAGACAGACAAATTAATAAGAACTAAAAAAGATAAATCATGAAGACAAAAGCATTATTTCTAAGCATTGTAGGCATACTTATTAGCTGTAATTTATTCGCGAACATCATTTCAGGAACTGTTTCTGATGAAAGTAAAATGCCTATACTAGGTGTAAGTATCATTATTAAAGGAACTGTAAATGGTGTTATTACTGATTTTAATGGACAATACAGTATCGAAGCTGATAAAGGCGATGTATTGGTATATTCCTTCGTAGGTATGATTGCACAAGAAGTAAAAATAACGAATCAAGACAATATTGATATTGTTCTTGAATCAAGTAAAATTGGTTTGGATGAAATCGTAGTAGTTGGTTATACTACACAAAGAAAATCATCTTTAACTGGCAGTGTAGCAGGCGTAAAAACAAAGAGAACACTTTACAGGAAGAACAAACCTGTAACTTCACAAGACAAAGCAGAAAATGTTTATTCAATACAAGATTGTGATATGGAAATGGAATTTAGTGAATGTATTTCTTATCCCATAAATGAAGAATTTAATACGGAAGGTTATTCTACAATCCATGAAAACGGGTATAAGAGTGCTGTTAAAAGTCCATTGTCTACTTTCTCGATTGATGTAGATGCGGCATCGTACAGTAATGTTCGTCGTTTTTTAACCGATGGCCAAAAACCTCCAGTTGATGCAGTTCGTATTGAGGAAATGATCAACTATTTTAATTACGATTACGCACAGCCTATGGGAGAACACCCATTTTCTATTAATCATGAGCTAGCTGAGTGTCCTTGGAATTCAGAAAATAAATTGCTTCATATCGGATTGCAAGGGAAAGAAGTTCTGAATGAAAATTTACCTGCCTCCAATCTGGTTTTTTTGTTGGATGTTTCCGGATCGATGGATGCTTCGAACAAACTGCCTTTACTAAAAAAAGCATTTAAATTATTAGTCAATCAATTGCGCGAAGACGATAGAGTAGCCATAGTTGTTTATGCAGGAAACTCTGGATTGGTTCTTCCATCAACTTCAGGATCAAGAAAAGAAGACATTTTAAATGCACTGGAAAGATTGAATGCAGGAGGATCTACTGCCGGAGCTTCTGGTTTGCAATTGGCTTATAAAGTTGCCAGTGAAAATTTTATTAATGGCGGGAATAATCGAATTATTTTGGCTACCGATGGCGATTTTAATATTGGACAATCGAGCAATGCAGAAATGGAACGTTTGATTGAAAAAGAACGCGAAAAAGGAATTTTCATATCCGTTTTAGGTTTTGGAATGGGAAATTACAAGGATAATAAAATGGAAATTATAGCTGACAAAGGAAATGGAAACTATGCCTACATCGATAATATTTTGGAAGCAAAAAAAGTTTTGGTTAACGAATTTGGCGGTACTTTATTTACAATTGCCAAAGATGTGAAAATACAAATTGAATTCAATCCTGCTGTTGTAGCCGAATATCGATTGGTTGGTTATGAAAATAGAATGTTGGCAAGCGAAGATTTTGCTGATGATAAAAAAGATGCCGGAGAATTGGGATCTGGCCATAGTGTAACGGCAATTTACGAAGTGAAATTGAATGAGAACAATAGCAAGAAAAATCAGGGTTTAAAATATCAGAATACCCATTTAAATACTATTGCCACGAACAGCAACGAATTTGCCACGGTAAAATTTCGATACAAAAAACCAGAAGGCACAAAAAGTCAACTACTCGAAAAAATAATTCCAAATACTTGTCTCCATCAACAAAAAGTATCGAACAATTACAAGTTCTCTGCAGCTGTTGCAGGCTTTGGACTTCTTTTGCGAGATTCAAAATTTAAAGGAAACTGTTCTTACGATATGCTGATTAATTTGGCACAAGAATCGAAAGGAGACGACAAAGAAGGATACCGAAGCGAATTTATCCAACTAATGAAACTTGCCAAACAATTATAAACACAGAAAAGAGGCATCAAGCATGCCTCTTTCTTTCAAATATCGCCATAAAGTTTCTAATGATGGGATATTTAGTAATTTTGCACAGAATACAAAAATACGATACCCCGATGTTTTTAAAAAAATTAGATCCACAGCTTTTAGAAGCGATTGAAGAATATGGTTTTGAAACTCCAACGGAAGTTCAAAAAGCTTGCATCTCTAAAATAAAAAGTGGTGTTGATTTATTTGTTAAAGCTCCTGACAATTCAGGGAAAACACATACCATTATTATTAGTTTAATTCAGCAACTAAAAGCCGAATTTGAGGATGTACCAAGAGCTATTGTTGTTGTTTCGGATAGAGAAAAAGCAATTCAACTAAAAGAACAATTTTTGGCACTTAGTCACAATACCAGTCTACGAATATTTAGCGAAGGCGATGCAGGAAATTTACACACCCTTCGCGATAAGGTATATGCAGGATCGGATATTGTAATTGCAACAGCCCGAAAATTTAACGAATTGTATTCGTTTAGCGGAATTAATCTTAGCAATTTAAAAATGGTAGCAATTGACGATGCCGATTTAATTATTAAAGAACAAATTGTGTCCGATATTAATCGCCTTTCTGATAATCTTCCAAAATCGCAAAGAATAATTTTCAGTACTAAAATCACCAATAAAATGGATGATTATATGGAAAACTACATGAATTCACCAATGGTTTTGGATTTTGAATAAAAAAATAAGCCTCCAATTTTCATTGGAGGCTTATTTTTCTTAGCGTAAATAAGCTTTAAACATCCAGTTTAGCTTTTCAAAATAAGAAACATAGGCAGGTAATATATCCAAAGTTCCTTCGTCTCCATTTTCATTTGCCTCCACAATTACCTCTTTTACTTTTTCGATTAAGATATTGTGCGACTGAATAACTTGATTCACCATTTCGGTACCAGAGCAGTTCGAGTTGGCTTCCTGTATGCTTGAAATTGCAACGTAATCGGAGAAATTCCCAAGAGGATGACCATCCAAAGTTAATATGCGCTCTGCAATTTCGTCAACCTTATCACTTGCATCGTTATATAACTCTTCAAATTTGTCGTGCAACTGAAAGAAGTTACTTCCCCCTACATTCCAATGAAAATTTCTTAAATTCTGATAGTACAATTGATAGTTGGCTAGTAATACTTGTAACTGCTCTATTTCTCTTTCTTTCGCATTTAAATCTGCTACGGCTTCGTTACTTTTTACATTTTTCATGATTTCTTATTTTTTAGTTTTACTGTTTTATTTCTAATTATCTGATACAAATATCCGACGATTCGAATTATTAAACTTTATACTACCATAAGAAAAACTTATTAATATGCTTACAAAGCAATACTTTCAAGGAACTTGAAGCTACCCTATAAAGAAAGATTAAAAATAAAGTAGGGTAAAGCCTTACTTATTTCGGTTCTATAGTAATTACATAAAAACTAAATAAGTAAAAAGATGATTCATAACAAACTCGATAAACTATTTGGACAAGCCGGATCGATTCTCGGTTGGATAATCATGCTATTAGGAATATACTGCTTCTTTTTCCCTCTTACCCTACTCTTACTTCTTATAGGATCGTTTATGGCCTTTTCTTATTCAGGAATTTACCTTGATAAAGCACATGGAAAATATAAATTCTATTACGCTTACTTTGGAGTATTTAAATCGGGGTCGTGGAGAAGTTTAAAGAACATCGACCGTGTGGCAGGAATTTCCTCTATCCTAGTAAGGGATTCTTATGCCACAAAAAATAAAGTGGCAAATTTAAAAATGGAGGATTGTTTTGTTGTTTTATTTCTAAAAAACCGCAATCGAAAAATTCCTTTTAAAAGATGTAAAGACTTACTGGAAGCCAAATTGGAAGCACAAAAAGTTGCACATTTATTAAACTTAACCATTGTGCAATAATACCAATGCAGTCTGATTTTTAGGTGGTAAAAAAAATAATTCAAGCTATTATCTCAAAAAAAAAAGGACCTCAAAATGGAGGTCCTTTCTATTCTATCGATTTTTTAAATTTAGAACATATAATCCCAAACAGGTAGTAATATCGGACTTGTATTAAGCGCTGCCTTCGCTTTGTCGTCCAAATAGTTTTTGTTGATTACCACGCGAAACATGTATTCCGAAAACCATTCATCTGTAAAAGTAATGTATCCATTATTTCCAGAAGTAGCTCCCCATGAGTTTTCAAACTCCCATTTCACAGGCTTTTCATTTTCATCTACATCAACACCTATTAGTGCCATTGCATGTGAAGAACCTGATTGTCGGGTTAAAATTCTGGCTTTTTTATCCATATCAAATTCTACCCCCATTAACGATTCGTAATCGTAGGTATTCAAATCCATTACGCCCGCTTTTCTGTTGTGTTGTTTCCCAACATCGCAAGATGCATACATTGCTTCATTGTTCTTTATGGAAGCCATTGCAAACTGCTTAATCTGATCGTTTGGTAAATTTAAATACGTCCAGTTAATACCTTCCGAAACATTTCTGTAATTCTTAATTTCGTATACTTTATAGTAATCACGAGTAGGATCATTCATAATCATCACCAATTCTGTTTTTGCAAAATCAGGATTTATTTCCGCCAAAAATTCTTTTGGAGTGTATAATTTGCTTTCGCTGATTTTTCCATCCACGTCCTTAAATCTCCAGGTAAAATTTACCGGAGGCTCGCCCAAGCTTAAAGCTAACATGCGATAAATCGACTTTAAGACCTCCACTTTTGCCAAACGAACCTCTTTTACAGAAGCTTTTCTGGCAATCATATTTCGGAGCTTGTACCCTTCACCTCTTAATTTCTCATTTATCAAGCTGGTAATTTCGCGAGTTTTATTACTTGCTTCGGTTTCTGGCATTACCTCTGTTGGAACAACACCATATTTCTTAGCTACATTAAAAAAAGAATTCCAAACGCCACCATCATCTACCGGACCTTTAAAATAAAGTACCACCTCGCGGTCATCCATTTTTCTATCTGCAGTTGCCATCACATTCTCAAGAAATAAATTCGATTTCTCGAACAAATCCCAGAAATAGTTATAGTTATGAGAAAAATCAAAAGAATTTAAATTAAATTTCTTCATTACATCAGGTCGAATTGTATTCATCGAAGTAAACATCCAGCATCTGCCTGAACTTTCCTGATTCGTAATTCCTTTTACATCTACTCTGTACTTGAAAAAATGATCTGTTTTTCCAATTTTTTCATGATTCAAAGACAATTCTCGAATACTTTCCGAATTAGTAATTGCATTCTGAATTGCACGACTTGAAGCATCCAATGTGAAAGTAGATCGAATATCATTCAACATTTTCACATCTACGGCTCCCTTATTTTGTGCTATTGACATCGTACCACATGTCAACGCTAAAATAGAAACCAATAAAAATCTCTTCATCTGATTTAGTTTTTGTAGGTTGTTGTTTTTGAATATTTCCTACAAACTTAAAAAAACAGATCTAAAAACACGCCTAATTCCATGAGAAAAGCCACCCTTCAAACTGAAGGATGGCTTTTTATCTTGCATTAATTTCGAATCTTTTAAATATGTATCACCTCATCGTAAGCAGCAGCTGCGGCTTCCATAATCGCTTCCGACATGGTTGGATGTGGATGAATAGCCTTAATTAACTCATGACCTGTAGTTTCCAGTTTACGAGCAGTAACTAATTCTGCAATCATTTCGGTTACATTAGCACCCACCATATGAGCTCCAAGTAATTCGCCGTATTTCGCATCAAATATTAGCTTCACAAATCCTTCGTTTGCGCCAGCAGCACTAGCTTTTCCCGAGGCTGAGAAAGGGAATTTACCAACTTTCAACTCGTATCCAGCTTCTTTGGCAGCTTTTTCTGTCATCCCCATCGAAGCAACTTCAGGAATGGTATAAGTACATCCAGGAATGCTTGTATAATCAATCGGTTCCACCTTCATTCCTGCAATTTTCTCTACACAGCAAATACCTTCGGCCGAAGCAACGTGAGCCAAAGCAGGACCTTTAATAATATCGCCAATTGCATAAACACCTTCGATATTTGTTCTAAAGTAATCATCAACAAGAACTCTACCATTTTCAGTAGTCACTCCTACTTCCTCTAAACCAATATTTTCGGTATTCGGCGCAATTCCAACTGCTGAAAGTACAATTTCGCACTCGTGCACTTCAATTTCGCCCTTCTTATTTTTAATATTCACTTTTAAATTGCCATCCGATCCTTCTACCGATTCCACAGTAGAATTAGTCATGACTTTAATTTTATTCTTTTTGAAACTACGTCCCATTTGTTTCGAAACCTCTTCGTCTTCCACAGGAAGAATTTCTGGCAGGAACTCCACCAAAGTTACCTTAGTACCCATGGTAGAATAGAAGTAAGCAAACTCCGACCCAATTGCTCCAGAACCAACTACAATCATCGATTCAGGCAGTTTCTCTAAAGTTAAAGCTTTGCGGTATCCAATAATATTTTTTCCATCCTGAGGAAGATTTGGCAATTCACGGGAACGTGCTCCTGTTGCCAAAATGATATGTTTTGCTTCATGATTGGATTTACTTCCATCTTCCGCAGTTACTTCCACCGTTTTGTTACCTACTAATTTTCCAAAACCATTAATTACCTCAATTTTGTTCTTTTTAAGTAGGTATTGAATACCACCACTCATTTTTTCAGCAACACCACGACTACGTGCTACTACTTTTTCAAAATCAGGTTTAACCTCTCCTTCCACAGTTAAGCCATAATCTCCGGCATGCTTCATATATTCGAAAACCTGAGCTGACTTCAGCAAAGATTTGGTAGGAATACAACCCCAGTTCAAACAAATTCCACCCAATTCGGCTCGTTCAACAACTGCAACATTCAAACCCAATTGTGAAGCGCGAATGGCGGCTACGTAACCACCAGGACCGCTTCCTACTACTATTAAATCGTAACTCATTTTTATTTTGTTGTTTATGTTAGTACAATTTTCGTTTTACTAATTTATGTTTTCTTTTTTTAATACGGATCTTTTTTCGGCTTCAATTATTGGAAACAACACTTTTACGTTTTACCGAAAGCCTTACTAGCTGAACCAATTTAGCCAGCACAAACAAAATTACAAAAGCAAAAATAATAGTTGCTCCTGATGGTGCATTAATACGATAAGAAACCAACAAACCAATAAATGATCCTAAAATACCAAAAGCTATCGATCCGAAAATCATTTTCTTAAAATCGTTCGTAAACATATTGGCTATGGTTTGTGGAATCGTCAAAAACGATATCACCAGAATAATTCCAACCACTCTGATATTTAAAACAATGGCCAAAGCCACCAATGCTATCAGTAAATAATTTAGAAACTGAACCGGAGCTTTTTGGGTTCTTGCAAATTCCTCATCGAAAGCAACAAACAAAATAGGTCGCAACAGAAAAGAAAAAACAGCAATTGTAAATAGGCATAAACCCAACAAAAGGTATAAATCCAATGCTCCCACCGTTAAAATATTTCCAAATAAAAAACTCATTAAATTGGGTGCATAACCAGGAGTCATGTAAATAAAAATGATTCCCAAAGCCATCCCAAAAGCCCACAAAATTCCAATAACAGAATCTTGTCTCACGTCGGTTTTTTTCGAAATCCATTCAATTCCTAAGGCCGACAAAACACCAAAAACAGCTGCTCCAAATACTGGATTTAAGCCTAAATACCAAGCCAATCCAATTCCTCCAAAAGAGGCGTGTGTAATTCCTCCACTAATAAAAACAATTCGTCGGGCAACAATGTAAGAACCAATAATTCCACACGAAATACTTGCCAAAATTGCAGCCCCTACTGCATTTAGAAAGAAATTATATTGAAATAATTCAAACAGATCGTTCATATTTTATTTATGTTGCTTTAGTACTCGGTGAGGAACTTCTCCATGTGTAATTAAATCAATCGGACAATTATACGCTTTCAATTGTTCCTGCGAAATCACATTCGAATCGTGATAACAAAGTGTTTTGTTTACGCAAGCAATTGATTTCACATGCGAACATATTGTTCCAACATCATGCGATACAACAATAATCGCCATATGTGAATTTAATTGATGAAGAATTTCATACAATTCTCCTTCAAAATTACTATCAACATAAGTATCCGGTTCATCCAAAATCAATAACTGAGGATCCGAAATAATCGCCCTACACAAAAATACCCGTTGCATTTGTCCGCCAGACAACTCTCCAATATTTTTATTCTTCAAATGAATAATTCCCATTTGAGTCATTAATTCCTCTGCGCGTTGCTTATTATCACTATTATATCTTCCAAATATCTTTTTATGAGACATTAATCCTGAAAGAACCACCTCTTTAACAGAAATTGGAAATTTCTTATCAATTTGATTTATTTGTGGCAAATAGCCAATATTACAACGCTCACTTCCATCAGGAGATATTTCACCCTCCATCGGCTTTAAAATACCCAAAATTACTTTTAAAAGTGTTGTTTTACCACCTCCATTAGGACCAATGATCCCAAGGAAATCATTTTCCTTCACCATCAAATTCACTCCTTTCAATACGACTTTTTCCTCGTATCCTGCCGTTAGTGATTTTAATTCCAGAATTTTTCTCATTACCGCCAATTTCAGTTTTTAAGGATATGAATAATTCGTTTCATTTCCGTTAGCCAATCTTCAGCCAAGGGATCAATCACAACAACTTCTCCATCAATTTCGGCAACAATTGCTTTTGCATTCTCAACATTAAATTGTTTCTGAACAAAAACTTGTTTTATTTCCAACCGCTTCGCCTCCTCAATTAACTGTTTCATATAAGTTGGCGATGGCTCTTTCCCATCTACTTCAACAGCTATTTGTCTTAAATTATAATCTCTTGCCAAATAGGTTAAAGCTGGGTGAAAAATCATAAACGACTTTCCTTGTTTTCTCTTCAATGAAAATTCTGCAAGATTATCTAATTCATCTATTTCAGAAATAAATTGCTGATAATTTTTCTCATAAATATCCTTTTTCTCAGGAGCCATTTTAATTAGTTCCTGATACAAATTCGCACTAAGGATTTTTACTGATTTAAGCGATGACCAGATATGAGGATCAATTCCTCCTTCATGAAAATGATCGCCATGCTTCTCCTGACCCTTAATTAATTCAACACCTTTCGAAAGATCAACATCCTTAATATTATCAGCTCCTTCCAACAAATTACCCAGCCAAACGGTTTCGAAAGGAATGTTTCCAATTCTAAAATAGGCAACAGATTTAGCTACATCTGTCATTTGATTTGGCGTTGGCTCATAAGTTTCAGGACTAGCTCCAGGAGGTATCAATACGTTTACCTTAAAGTCATCACCAGCAATTCGCTCAATAAAATATTTCTGAGGCAATATACTAACGGATATTAAATTGGGTTCCTTCTCAATTTTACCTGATTGACAAGACATTATTATACTTGCAAGAAACACCAGAATTAATTTATTTATTACGTTCATTTATTCTGTTTGAATTGTTGTTTTTATTTAGATCTACTTTAAATAACAAAAGTAGATGTTTTTTTGTTTTTACAAAGATTTTCCTCTTTAAATTTCATTAGATAGCCCCTCGTGATTTGAATAAATTTAGAATATGAATTTAATGAAAACCAAGTCATTTAACAAAAAAAGACCCGAAAGATAAATTTAATTATCTCTCGGGTCAAAATATTTTTATATGCTAAGAATTACTGAATCAATTTTTCGATAGCAGCTTTTAATTCTTCACCTCTTAAATTTTTTGCAATAATTACGCCATTTTGATCTAAAATAACAGTAGCAGGAATTCCGTTAACACCATATAATTTAGCTGCGGAAGAACCCCAACCTTTTAAATCAGAAACATGATTCCAAACCAAACCATCGTCTTCAATTGCTTTTAACCATTTTTCTTCACTCTCATCTAAAGATACACCTAAAATCTCAACCCCTTTAGGGTGAAGCTCTTCATACATCTTAACTACATTAGGATTTTCTCTTCTACAAGGACCACACCATGATGCCCAAAAGTCAATCACTACCACTTTACCTTTAAAAGAAGATAAACTAAGTGGAGCTCCTTCGGTGGTATTCAATGTAAAATCAGGAGCAGGTTGTCCAATTGCAACTTTCTTCAATACTTCTATCTTTTCCTTAATTAAAGTAGCATAAGACGATGCAAGTGCATTTTCGCTCAGTAAAGCATAAACTTCTTCCATTTCTGCAACTTCAAGAGAAGATGTAATTTGATAAGCAAGAAATGCTGCAGCAGGAGTAGCTCCATTCAATTTTACAAATTCTTTACTTGCAATAAGCTTATCTGCTTCCGATTTATTGAATTCAGCTTCGATAGAATCCATAACAACTTGATTCTTTTCTTCACCTGCTTTTTGATATTCAGCATATAAAGCTTGTTGTTTTTCTTGAAATCCTTTCTGTATATCTCCGAAGCCTCCTAAAATATCTTGATTTGCAGAACCAAGCACCTTAGCTTCTCTTAAGTTTTCAACATTTGCATCAACAGTGATAATAGAATTTTCTAGAAATACCTGAATTGCGCCTCCCTGACCATCTAATTGAATGTAATAGAGATCTGGACTTGCAACAGTTCCTTGAAAAGTAAAACCTGTAGCCGTCATTTCAGTAGAATCGGTTTTTACCAATTTATTATCCTGAAGTTTAGAAAGGAAAACTTTTCCTTCCGTTACACCTTCTACTTTTCCAGTTAATTTGTACTCTTCTTTAGAAGTACAAGCGCCTAAAAAAAGGCCAATCGCTGCTGTTGCGATAAAAAGTTTTTTCATGTGATTAAGTATTTTGATCTATATTTTTTACTAAACACTAAAACTAGCAAATAAAACCATGCGAAAGAAAAGTTTTCGATAAACAATGCGTTTTTACTCTTTATTTTTCACATCACTAAAATAAGCATCCAGCAACTTGTGTGCTGCAACAAACGAACTCATCTCATCATTTAAAACTTTTGTTTCAAAATCGGGAATTTGTCCTTTTATTACATCCAAATGATAAAAGCGATCACGTAATTGCTCATTAATAGTCTCATACATCCAATATTTCGCCTGCTCGCGTCTTCGTCTGTCAAAATATCCATTTTGCTGTGTATGACTACAATAATCTAAAATATTATCCCAAATAGAATCGATACCAGTTTTTTCTAAAGACGAACAAGTAAGTACTTTAGGAATCCATCCAGATGGTGATTCCGGAAACAGGTGCAATGCATTTTGGAATTGAACCCTTGCCAATTGAGCCTTATGAATATTATTTCCATCGGCTTTATTAATACTAATTGCATCGGCCATTTCCATAATACCTCGTTTAATTCCCTGTAACTCATCACCTGCACCGGCAATTTTAATCAGTAAAAAGAAATCTACCATTGAATGTACAGCTGTTTCCGATTGACCAACACCAACTGTTTCAATTAAAATTGTATCGAAACCAGCAGCTTCGCACAGAATTAAACTTTCGCGAGTTTTACGCGCAACTCCACCCAAAGATCCTGCCGATGGTGAAGGTCGAATGTAAGCCTTTGGGTCCACTGCCAATTCCTCCATTCGTGTTTTATCGCCGAGAATACTTCCCTTACTTCTTTCACTACTTGGGTCGATTGCCAATACCGCCAATTTATGTCCTTGTCCGGTTACATGTTTTCCAAATGCCTCAATAAACGTACTTTTACCAGCACCTGGTACTCCAGTAATTCCAATTCGAACCGATTTTCCCGAATAAGGCAAACACTTTTCAATAATATCTTGCGCTATCAATTGGTGCTCAGGCTTTGAACTTTCGGTTAGAGTAATTGCTTGACTTAAAATACCAATATTTCCCGCTAATATTCCCGCAACATAATCTGCTACCGAATATGTTTTCCGCTTATTTAATTTTAGTCTATCAGCAATTTTTGGATTAATAGACGGTGGTTTACTTATTCCTGAATTCACTTTTAGCGCCTTATAATCAGGAGCATTTTCGATATGGTCTCTTTTATTTTTATCTGTCATGACAAGAATTTTCCATTTAGTACTACATGCGAAGTTATAAATTTACCGTGTAAAGACTTAGTAAACATCGCGAAATCTGTACATGTTTGTTAGCAACAAAAAAGGCTTTCCCTTGTGGAAAAGCCTTTGGTATCTTAATATTCAAATTTCGTTTAATTAGTTTTAGGCATCACAACGTTTCCCGAAACACGAAGTTTTACTTCTGAATCAACAGGGTCGTTAGTGATTACAGTAATCATTTTATTCTGACGACCTCTTTTTCCTCTTGAATTAAATACTACTTTAATTTCCGATGCTTCACCAGCTTTTATAATCTTAGTGCTTGGTGCAATTGCTGTACATCCACATGATGCTTTGGTTTTTCTGATAATTAAATCAGATTTTCCCAAATTTTTCATTGTAAAAGTATATTCAGCATTTTCGCCTTGAGTTATCTCCCCAAAATCAAATACATCATTCACGAATTCAACTTTAGGAGAATTTGCCAATTCTGTTTTCGATAAACTAGAAAAGTCTTCCACCAAATTGGCACTAACAGTAAGGCGGTTGCCCGATTTAAATTCCTGATTTACTAAAACATCTAAATAATCAATCACAAATCCCCAATCGTTCTTTTTACTGGCATCGTAAGTTGCTACAATTTGTCCTTTTTGTTTTGGTTGTAAATTTTCAGGAACCATTTTTAACGATAAATGAGCTGGTACTCGTTTAAAACCAATACTAATTGGCTGATCGCTATCATTATAAACATCCATTGTGGCTTCTTTCACATCTGTATTTTTCACTTTTGTGAAAGAAAGATGGTTATTTTGCAAACGCAAACCATTCATTTCCCGTGGATACAAATCAGCCACCGTTTTCTCTCTGGCAATAACGGTACCACTAATTCTTAAAATAGTAATTGCAGGATTAGTATTTGCTGTTATTGTAATCGACTTATTGAAAGGACCCGGACGATTTTTAGGATCATAGGTTGCTTTCACAAAACCTTTTTGTCCTGGTGCAATTGGTTGCTTACTCCATTCCGGAGAAGTACATCCACACGAAGATCGTACCTGATTAATAATTACCGGTTGACTTCCGGTGTTAATAAATTCGAACGAGTAAGATGTTAATCCATCCTCTTCCTTAAAAGTCTTGAAATCGTACTCCTTTGAATCAAATTTCATTACTGGTGCAGTATCTTGAGCAGACACAGAAAATGTGCTTCCTAAAATAGCTACTACCAACAAATAAAATACTTTTCTACTCATAACAATTAATTATTTTAATTACGGTGATTTTGTTTAATACGCTAAACAAATTAAAGAGTTCTATAAATTCTTGAAAATTTAGACGAACAAACAAAATTAACTATTTTTTACGAAAAGAAAACCTAAATATCGTTAAATAGTTGTTAAGGGAATTCCCTGACAATCATAACGTATTTTCAATATCCCAGCCTATCTTTATGCGTACTTAAACCATCAAGAGCCTCTTTTTAATGTATCGAAACAAAAACCGAACCAAATAATTTTATTTGAAATTATTGACCTTCAAAAAAGGATAATTTGCTATCTGTAATAAGTATTTAGTAGATTTGTTTGTAATTAAAGTCTACTTTTAAAATTAGAAAATTATTCCCTTTAATTCGAATTAGCCAAAATAAGAGAACTTCGTGCAAGCATATATTTTTTTTGAGAATACATGCAATTAAAACGAAATAAACGATTCACCACAAATGACAAATCTAAAAACAAAAATACTCGCATTTTCAGATCAGATTAATGCAGAAATAAAAGAAATAAGAGCTCACTTACACAGGCATCCCGAACTTTCTTTTCAAGAATTTGAAACCTCAAAATTCATTCAGAATTATTTGAACGAATTAGGAATTCCTTTTCAATCGGGCTTTGTTAAAACCGGTATTGTAGGAAAAATTGAAGGCAAAAACCCTTCTAAAAAAGTTATTGCGCTTCGTTCCGATATGGATGCCCTCCCTATCTCCGAAAATAAAAACAACAAGTATTGTTCTACCAACGAAGGTGTAATGCATGCCTGCGGACACGATATGCACATGGCAGGCTTATTAGGAACAGCTAAAATATTAACCGAATTTAAAAATGAATGGGAAGGTACCGTTTTATTAATTTTTCAGCCTGGAGAAGAGTTATTACCTGGAGGTGCCAAATTAATGATGGAGGAAGGTGCTTTAAACCCTGAACCAGAATGGATACTTGGCCAGCACGTTTTACCAGATATGCCAGCAGGAACTGTTGGATTCCGATCGGGAATGTATATGGCCTCTGGTGATGAGATATATCTTACCGTAAAAGGCAAAGGCGGACATGCTGCAATGCCACACAAGTGTACCGATACTGTTCTTGTTGCTTCCCACATAATCGTTGCATTACAACAAATTGTTAGCCGACATTGCGATGCACGAATTCCTACAGTGCTTTCGTTTGGAAAAATGATTGCTAACGGAGCTACAAACATCATTCCCGACGAAGTAAAAATTGAAGGAACCTTTCGCACTATGAATGAAGAATGGAGAGCGAAGGCCAAACAATTGATCACCGACATTGCACAAACAACAGCTAAAGGAATGGGTGCAAGTTGCGAAGTAGATATTCGTCACGGCTATCCTTTTTTAGTGAACGATGAAAATAGTACCCAAGAAGCTAAAAAAAATGCGATCGATTTATTGGGCAAAGATAAAGTGGTAGATATGGATATTCGAATGACCACCGAAGATTTTGGTTTCTACTCTCAAAAATATCCGGTTACATTTTACCGTTTTGGAGTACAATCGGATAAAAATGGTTCTTTACACACTTCCTCTTTCGAAGCAAATGATAATTCTTTAAATACATGCATGACCACAATGGCCTATTTGGCAATTAGCTATCTGAACAAGTAGTTGCTCTAAGCATCTAAAACCAACGATTTAAACACATTACCATTATTTATTCTGCCTCATTAAAAATCTAATTTTTACTTGTAAGGCGTCTTGTTCATTATTTAATCTGTTTCAAAATAATATATTTATAGTCGATTTTCTTTCTCCATTAAAAATATGATATTACATTTGTCACAGTATTAACATTAAAATTTAAAGAAAATGGCTTACGTAATTAACGACGACTGTATTTCTTGCGGTTCTTGTGAAGGGGAATGTCCTGTTGAGGCAATTTCTATGGGTGATGAGCATTATGTAATTGACGCTGATCTTTGTACTGATTGTGGTACTTGCGTTGACGCTTGTCCTGTGGAAGCTATTCACGCAGAATAATCGTAATTTAGCGATATTTAAAAGCCAGTGAGAGAATCACTGGCTTTTTTATTG
This sequence comes from Labilibaculum filiforme, assembly GCF_002843315.1. Lineage (GTDB taxonomy): Bacteria > Bacteroidota > Bacteroidia > Bacteroidales > Marinifilaceae > Labilibaculum > Labilibaculum filiforme. Next base: position 542,363 of record NZ_MVDD01000002.1, read on the forward strand.
GAATACAATTTCATCCATTTTAATATCATGCTCATCAATGGGTACATGATCTAAAACCTGAAAATCGAAACAAATTCCTATTTTAAAAGCACTTAGCGACTGTAATAATCTATCGTAATAAGCTTTTCCTCTGCCCATTCTGTTCTTTTCTCGATCGAAAGCAATTCCTGGAATCAGAATCAATTCAATTTCATCCTCTTGCATAAATACAGATCCTTCAGGTTCTGGTATTCCATAATGTTCTCCTTCAATCAGATTATCTATTCCTTCGAATAATTTTAGATCTAAGGTTTCTCCTTTTACACTCGGCAAAATCACTCTTTTCTCCTTGGCCCATTTGCAAACAAAATCGTGCGTGTAAACTTCGTCCCTCATCGACCAATAGAGCATAATGGTTTTGGCTTCGATAAATTCTGGGAGTTGTTCTAAGCTTTTCAAAATAGGAACACTCAACTTTTTTTTCTGCTCCAAAGAATAGTTTTGCTTCACAACTCTAATCTCCTTTCGAATTCGCCTTTTTTCAGCTTCAATACTTTGTTTTGACACATTCATTGTTCCTACTTATTCATAAATATCAGTTCTTCTGTCCTTAAAAACATCATTTTTCGGAGTTATCATTTTGTCTCTGGCCATTTCTGGATCTATATCGACAAACAAAATTGTCTCCGACTCTCCCGCCTCTGCCAAAACCTCGCCTTTAGGATTCACAAATATAGATTGCCCTGTGAAAGAGAGGTCCTTTTCTGTTCCTATTCGATTTGCTGTCGCAATAAAAATTCGATTTACCAGAGCATAGGAAGGAATTACCGATTGAGCATAAGGCAATACCAAATTTGAAGGATGAAGAATTATATCAACTCCCTGCAAGGCTAATTTACGCCAAACTTCTGGAAACATCCAATCGAAACAAACTAACATTCCTATTTTAACCTCATCAACAGTAAAAACAGGAAGTCCCAAATTTCCTTTCTCGAAAATATTTTTTTCATTCATGAACAAATGAAGCTTTCGATACGAACCAATTACTCCTTTTTTATTCAATAAAACAGCCGAATTATATAGCAAATCACCTTCCCGCTCCAAAAAACCAGTAGCCACTGTAAAATTATATTGCTGACAGGCTTCCTTTATAAACTCAAGAAAAACACTATTACCAACGGTCTCTGAAAGTGCGAAAGCCTCCTCTTTCGAATGAAAATTATAACCAGTATTTGTCAATTCCGGCAATACGAGTAAATCGGCATCTTTAGCCTTGTGAAGCAGGGCCTTTAGAAAATTCATCGTTGCTTCTAAATCACCAAAAACCGGAGCAAATTGAATCAAAGCTATTTTCATCTGTTTTTAGGTTTTTTATGGCTGATAAGCAGATTCACGCAAAATAACAGCATAATCATTTTCGGTCATCAGTTGCTTAAGTGTGATCTCCTGATGTGTTGCCATATATTCTTTAACAATCTGTAATCCAATCCAAATACCAGTTCTCGAAGGTGATTCCTGTGGCATTCCAGGAGTAAACGGCCCATCGTTAATGTATTTAATAACCGTGCGATATTCGCTGATAAACAAATGCTTTTGTTCGATAATATATCCCCACATTAACTCGTCATTCTCCTTGCACCATTCCAATTCCTCCTGCGAATATTTCATTACATCTGCCTCGTTTTTTTCGGGCATCATCGCTTGTAAAAAGTATCTTATTTTTCCCTGATAAATCATATTACTGATTAAATCATCTTTTAAAGGAGTAAACGGAAATTCCGTTAACGCATAAGCAAGTACAACATCCTGAACAATTCTTTCTGGAATCATATTTTTTCTGGCATACATCGGTGTTCCCAAGTAGGAATAAAACACGCAATCTTTTCCCAAATACTTATCCAAGCTTATCCCAATTAAATTTGGCGCAACCACAATAGATTGATTAAAACCTGAAATTTGAGAATAACAATTCGGAATCGTTTTTTCGGGAAAATAGTACTTCAAATACTTAAATGCTTGCTCCAAATCCTTCTCCTCTTTTTCAAGATTCGGAAATTTTTCAGCAACACTATCGGCAACCTGACTCATAGTTGAATCGGATAAAAACTGATTCAAATACATCATGTAATCAGGATCATTTGCATCGCCTAAAGCAATCACTTTGTTGCTATACAATTGCAATACCTCAGGATATCGCTTTCGCAGTTGATTTAAATCAGAATCCTGTTTTACAGCAAAGAGCTCCTTCTCGAAACGTTGAATTTTCACGTCCAGTTCCATATTAGAAACATCCGGACTTTTAGTGCCAGATTTACAGGAAAAAAGAAAAACAAATAGTAAGATTAAAAAAAAACTGCCTGTATTTTTATACGAATACCACTTCATGTTTGTGAATTAATAAGTAGGTGATTGTTCTTGTGATTCCCAAAAATATTAAAAATAAGTTAAGTCGGGTTCAAAATTCAGTTTTTCCTTAAGTAGTCTTTTATTAAAACCTGGCTGCATTTAATTTCTTGCCAATTCATTTTTTGCAGATCGAAGGAATACCTATTCCATATTTTTATCACTAAATTTGCTCAGGCTGAAAATTTAAGACAGTTTCAAATATTCAATTATTAAAATGAGATGGCGGATTTACAGATCTTTCTTCTCCGCCTGAAAAATTTCTGGACTCATATTTTTAAAGATGAAAATAGCATTAGCACAATTAAACTATCATATCGGTAACTTCGAAAGCAATACCGACAAAATTATTTCTGCAATCGAAAAATCGCGCAAAGATGGTGTTGATTTGGTTCTTTTTTCGGAATTGGCAATTTGTGGATATCCGCCCAAAGATCTACTGGAACGCAAAGAATTTGTAGAGAAATCTAAATTAGCACTGGAAAAAGTAGCACAACATTGCATTGATATTGCAACTATTGTTGGAGGACCATCGGTAAATCCACATCCAAAAGGGAAAAACCTTTACAATTCGGCATATTTTATATCCAACGGAAAAATAGAGAGCATTCATAACAAAACGCTTCTACCAAATTACGATATTTTTGATGAATACCGTTACTTTGAACCCAATACTGAATTCTCGTTGGTGGAATTGAAAGGTAAAAAAATTGCCATTACCATTTGTGAAGATTTATGGGAGAAACAACCTGTAGACAATAATTTTGCAAAATCGGAATTGTATAATGTTTCGCCAATGGAAGAATTAAGCAAACTAAAACCCGATTTTGTTGTAAACATTGCAGCCTCTCCTTTCTCGTACAATCAGCAAGACTTACGAACAAATATTCTAAAAGCAACCTGCGAAAAGTATCAACTTCCTATTTTTTACGTGAATCAGATTGGTGCACATACCGAATTAATTTTTGATGGCGACTCGTTGGTTCTCAATTCGAAGGGAGAAGTAGCCAAACGATTAAATTATTTTGAGGAAGATTATCAAATTGTTAGTCTTAATGAAATTGAGAAGCAGAAAGCAGAAGCAAGAAATGTAGATTATATCGAAAAAATTCATGATGCTTTGGTTTTAGGTCTGAAAGACTATTTCGGAAAAATGGGATTCACCAAAACAACCCTTGGTTTATCGGGAGGGATTGATTCTGCAGTAACAGTAGTACTAGCAGAAAGAGCTCTTGGAAAAGAAAACGTAAGAGTTTTATTGATGCCATCGGAGTTTTCATCAGATCATTCGATTAAAGACGCCGTTGACTTAGCCGAAAATTTAGGCATTGCATATGATATTGTGCCAATTCAGGACATTTTTCAAGAATTTCAGAACTCTTTACGTCCAATTTTTGGCGACCTTCCTTTTAATGTTGCTGAAGAAAACATACAGGCTCGCGTAAGGGGGACACTAGTTATGGGCTTATCGAATAAGTTTGGACATATCCTATTAAATACCTCGAACAAAAGTGAATCGGCTGTTGGATACGGCACGTTATATGGCGATATGAACGGTGGTTTATCGGTATTAGGCGATGTTTATAAAACTGATGTTTTCAAACTAGCTTGGTTCATTAATAAAGACAAAGAGGTGATTCCTGAAAACTCTATTGTAAAACCACCATCGGCAGAATTACGTCCCGATCAAAAAGATTCGGATTCTTTACCAGATTACGATGTGTTAGACGGCATTTTATTTCGATATATAGAAAAAAATATGTCTTCGGAAGAAATTATTCAGGATGGTTTCGAAAAAATTACGGTGCAAAAAGTACTCCGATTAGTCAACATGAATGAATACAAAAGATTCCAGACTCCGCCTATTTTACGCGTTTCTTCGAAGGCTTTTGGCTTTGGTAGAAAAATACCCTTAGTAGCAAAACACTAATTAATGGGTATAAACACCTACATAATAGCATGTTGTCGAACATTACTTAAATAATGAATTATTTCTGCATTCGTTTTCTCATTTCATTTCATTTATATACTTTTGAAGTGTTTTAAAACATACAACGTATTTTAAATCCATATTCCACTTTAGTATATGATTGAGAACGATAGAAAATCCAGAGAGATTATTTGTGGGGAAGTAATTAACAATTCCAGTTCAGTATTTAATGTTCTTACTCCGTCTGAAAAAGAGGAGTTAATGGCAAACATGACCTGTTCTTTTTTTAAGAAGGGGGAATACATATACAAAGAAGGCGAAAGACCAATTGGACTTGTATGCTTGTCGGATGGAAAAGTGAAGATATTTAAGGAAGGCGTAGGCGGTCGTGAGCAAATTGTTCGAATGGCTAAACCTATTGGCTTTATAGGATACCGTGCCCTTTTTGCGGAAGAAAACAATATTGCTTCGGCTGTTGCCATTGAAGATTCGGTGACTTGTACGGTTAGCTACGAATTAATTCTGAAATTGATAAAATCTAATTCGGAACTTTCTTTGTGTATAATTCGTTCCCTATCTACCGAATTAGGATTTTCGAACAACCGAACCATCACGCTAACTCAAAAACATATTCGGGGAAGATTAGCTGAATCTTTGCTGTTTCTGCGCGATACTTATGGTTTTGAAGATGATGATGCAACCATAAAAGTTTATCTTTCGAGGGAAGATATTGCCAATTTATCGAACATGACTACTTCGAATGCAATTCGTACTCTTTCTACTTTTGCAAGTGAAGGTGTAATTTCTATTGATGGTCGGAAAATTAAGATATTAGATAAGGTGCGATTAGACCGGGTTAGTAAGCTTGGATAAAAGCTAAAACCAAAAAAATATAGAAGCCATCTCGTTAGGGATGGCTTTTTTCATGCATTAATAATTGCTTAGAGCAAGCACCGCTGAGCAAAAATTCGCAACTTGTGTGTTAGGGATTGAAACGTTTACCCCACAGCGAAGAATGAGCGAGGAGTAATAGTGAAAAGCCCGACACGAGGAACGAGTGAAACACCCAAGGTTTTTTTTATCCTTGAAAATAAACGCGTTTTACCCGACGCGAAATGGTAGTGAGAATTTCGTAAGGAATGGTATCCAATTGCGCGGCCAATTTACTTACCGGATAATCATCGCCAAAAATAAGTACCGAATCGCCCTCCACTGCATCAATGTTTGTAAGGTCGATCATACTCATATCCATACAAATATTACCAATTACAGGTGCAGTTTGGCCATTTACCAGCACTGTTCCAAGACCGTTACTCAACTTCCGGTTAAAACCGTCGGCGTAACCAATTGGAATTACTCCAATTCGTGTATCGGTCTGTAACTGCCCTTTTCGACCATATCCTACCGTATTCTCTTTCGAAACTTCTTTAATTTGAGAAATAGTGGTTTTTAAACTACTCACATTCATCAGTTTTTCTTGATGAACGGAACTTATACCATAAAGACCAATTCCCAAACGAACCATATCAAATTGCGCCTGCGGAAAACGTTCAATGCCTGCCGAATTTAAAATATGCCGATCGATATGATAGGAAAACTGAGCTAAAATTTGATCGCTCCACTTGGTAAAAGTAGTAATTTGCTGTTTGGTAAAATCGTTATGTATTTGCTCATCGGCTCCCGCCAAGTGAGAGAATACCGAACTAATAAAGAAGTGCTCATTATTTACAATCATTGCCAACAGCGAATCTAGTCCCTGATGAACAAAACCCAAGCGATTCATTCCGGTATCCAATTTTATGTGAATTGGATAGTTTCTTACTCCGTTTCGTTTCAATGCCTTTTCGAATTCCAAGCAAATGGTCTGGTTGTATATTTCAGGCTCCAAATGATACTCAATCATTGTATCGAAACTATGAGACTCTGGATTCATCACAATAATTGGAATGGTGATTCCTGCATCTCTCAACTCAACTCCTTCGTCGGCTATTGCAACGGCTAAATAATCAACACGGTGGTACTGCAGTAAATTAGCAATTTCGGTGGATCCACTTCCGTAAGAAAATGCTTTTACCATCACAATTAACTTGGTAGCAGGTTGCAGTAAAGATCTAAAATAGTTTAAGTTATGAACCATGGCACTCAAATTCACCTCTAAAACCGTTTGATGCGCCTTGTACTGAAGTGCATTTGAAATTCTCTCGAAATGAAAATTTCGCGCTCCTTTTATCAAAATAATTTCATTATCGAACTGATTTCGATTTAAATCGGCCAAAAACACTTCGGTAGATCGATAAAAAGAAGCATTGCACTTAAATAGTTTAGCTTGAGAAGAAATATCTTCACCAATACCAATTAGTCGGGTAATTTTTTTCTGTTCTAATAATTTAGATATGGCTTTGTAAAGCTGATAATTGGTATAACCAGATTGAAAAATATCCGACAAAATTAAGGTTTTACGCTTATCGTTTTGCTGCTGATTCATTAAATCCAATGCTATTGCAAGCGAACCCAAGTCTGAATTGTAATAATCGTTAATCAGCGTACAATCGCCAATCCCTTCCTTAATTTCCAGTCGCATGGCAACTGGTTCCAACTTCAAAAAGCGCTCTTTTATGCTGTCATCGTCAACATTCAAGTTCAACAAGCAAAGCCAACAAGTAATTGCATTATCAATAGAGGCTTTATCGGTAAAAAACAAGCATATTTCTTTCGTTTCTTCCTTATATTCCGCGCTTATGATGGTGCAATTCCCTTTTATTTCTTCCGATACAATTCGTAAATTGGCTTCCTGATTTCGTGACCAGCAAATCAGTTCTTTACTTTCTGCAAAACGAAGTTTAAGCGCTTTATCAACAAGTTCTTCATCGGCACAGTACATTATCGAATTACAGAATAGGAATAGTTTTATCTTTTCCTCTAACTTTTGCAAATCATCCTTAAAATTCTCTCGATGAGCATCGCCCAAATGAGTGAAAATTCCGACGGTAGGCTGAATAATTTTCGAAAGTGATTCCATTTCATCCACTCGCGAAATACCAGCCTCAAAAATGGCTAAACTAGCCTCTTCGTCCATATTCCAAACCGAAAGCGGAACACCAACTTGTGAATTATAACTTTTAGGACTGCGAACGATAGAATACGACTCGTTAAGTAATTGGTACAACCATTCCTTCACAATGGTTTTTCCATTGCTGCCAGTAATTCCAAATACCGGATACTCAAAGCTCTTTCTTCGATTCTGCGCCAAATCCTGCAATGCACAGAGTGTATCTGCAACTAAAACAAAAGCTACATCAGGAAAAATAGTGAAATCAATCATCTCCAAATTGCTCACTACAAAAGCACGAACTCCTTTCTGATATAAATCGACAATGTAGGAATGACCATCATGTCGTTCTCCGACTAAAGCAAAAAATAAAGTTTCTTCGGGCAATTGTAATGATCTGCTGTCGATAGAGAGATTTTTAACAACAAGATTCTCATTCCCATAACAAATGCCTCCTGTTACAGAGGCTACAGTTTCAATAGTATAAACTTGTGGAGCGGTCATATTACACTTCCTTATTTTGTTTTTGCAGCGCGATAAATTTTTTGGTAACAATGCCTGCAGAGAGGCTCGTACTCACTCTTTTCGCCCAATAAAACTAATTTATCAGCTTCGGCTAAACGATGTGAATAATTTGCTAAATTGCCACAACGCATGCAAACTGCATGAACTTTGGTTACATACTCGGCAGTGGCCATTATGCTAGGAATTGGACCAAAAGGATTGCCTTTAAAATCCATATCTAAACCCGCAACAATAACACGAATACCTTGATTTGCTAATTCGTTACAAACGTCGGATAAACCAGCATCGAAAAACTGTGCTTCATCAATACCAACTACATCAACATTACTAGCAAGCAGGAGTATATTCGCAGAGGTTTCGACCGGAGTAGATCGAATGGAATTAGCATTATGCGAAACCACCTCATCTTCAGAGTATCTCACATCAATATGAGGTTTGAATATCTCCACATTTTGGCGGGCTATTTTTGCCCGATTTAATCGACGAATCAATTCCTCGGTTTTACCCGAAAACATCGACCCAACAATTACTTCGATCCAACCGTTACTGCCAGCTCTGTTAATATCATTCTCAAGAAACATGTGATAAACTTTAGGTTATTTTACATAGATAGACAAAAGTAAGAAAACACTTTAACACTTGCATTACCGACTTGCTAAACTTTTGAACCATATGCCTCAAAAATTCTTTAGTTTGAACCGAAAAATCCGCTTAAGTCATCAATACAAAAAAAAATGCTTTACTTTTGTAAACTAGAATAGGCAATTCTAATTATTTTATAATAATTCTGGTCATGGATAATAAACTAGTCATTCAACTACTTAAAAGTAAGACAGAAGAAATTCAAAACTTATTGGTGCATTTTGCAAATAAACCTGCCGACCTTGAGGATGGTATTGATTTACTTGATTCCAGAATACAGGGATTAAGTCACGATTTTAAAATCCTGAAAAGGAATTGTGAAAGACAACCAGACGAACAATTTTCTGTTATTAAATCGACAGAAAGTACTCCTTTTGTTCCCGAAACAATACAAAAAGAACCAGAACCTCAAGAATCAAATCTTGCGAAGGAAATGGAACCTATAATTACCGAAAAAATTGAGCTGGAAGAGAAAAAAACACTCGTATCATCAGTCAGTAACGAAAGTATTCCTGTAGCACCTACCCAATTAATTGGCGAAAAAATGTATTCTCACAAACTTGCAGATGTACAGTCTGCAATTGGAATTAACGATCGCTTTTTATTTGCTCGTGAGCTTTTTGAAAACAATATGGATGCCTATAACACAGCAATTTCCTTTGTAAACAAAGCGCCTAATTTTGATTCTGTAATGAATTGGATTAAAGTAGAAAAAGAATGGGATTTGGAAGATCCAATTGTTGTTCAATTCATCGAAATCACCAAAAGAAAATTTTAAACATGTCAAAACTATTCCTTGTTCCTACCCCAATTGGAAATTTAGAAGATATTACTCTAAGAGCCTTAAAAGTATTACAAAGTGTTGATTTAATTCTTGCAGAAGACACAAGAACATCGGGCTTTTTATTGAAGCATTACCATATTTCGAAACCATTACACTCCCATCACAAATTTAACGAGCATAAAACTGCCGATAATATAGTTAATCGAATTAAAGCCGGCGAAACTATTGCTTTAATTTCTGATGCCGGAACACCAGCAATTTCTGATCCTGGTTACTTTTTAGTAAAACACTGTTTGGATAGCGGAATTGATGTAGAATGTTTACCCGGAGCAACCGCATTTGTTCCTGCTCTTGTAAATTCAGGTCTGCCCAACGAAAAATTTTGTTTCGAAGGTTTTCTTCCACAAAAAAAAGGCCGTCAGTCTAAATTAGCCGAACTAGCCGAAGAATCGAGAACGATAATTTTTTATGAATCACCTCACCGTTTGGTAAAAACGCTGGAACAATTTGCTGAAGTTATGGGTGCAGACCGAAAAGCTTCTGTATCTCGGGAACTAACCAAATTATACGAAGAAAACGTTCGTGGCACACTCGCTGAACTCATTGCGCATTTCAATGAAAAAACTGTTAAAGGGGAAATTGTAATTGTTGTTGGCGGTAAAATTGTGGAAAAAAAGAAGAAAGAATACATTAAGAAAGACCGTATTTAATTACAAATTATCAATTAATAATTACGAATTCAGTTCTTCCTTAAGAGATAAAGTTTTAATAAACTAATATTTACTCATTCGTAATTTTTAATTCTTAATTAGCATTAGTCTTCGTGTGAGAATTTCGGACAAGAAATAGCCTTATCTCCTAATTTTTTCACTTTCTGACGACGTTTCAACTTTCTGATTTCTCTAGGGTTAGAGTAATTGTAATTATAAGTAAGAGAAATTTCTAAACCTCCTTTATTCGAGGATGCTACCTGCAAATCAGAAACATTAATATCATAGGTAATCATAAATTTCATGCGATTTTTCTCGTATCCAAATGCAGGAATAATATCCTGAGTAAAACGATACCACAAGCCATAATGAAGAATTGTACCTTTTTCACCATATAACATCATAAAATTGGCCCCAGCAATCCACTCATTTGCACTTTTCTCTGTTGTAAACATGATTTCGGGCTTCGCATATATTCTTGGTGATATTCTCGACTCTACCCCTCCATGCCAAGCAAATCGCCTTTTTAGATTATTTGTAATAGCATAAAAAGACTCACTAGGTTGATTAATATGACTAACAGAAACGCCCATAAAATATTTTGATTTCCCTTTAAAATAGGTAACCATTGAACCAGCTGAAAAATCGGTATAAAATAAGGATTGCGTTCCTAAAGGTTCTCCTGTTTGATAATTAGGATCGAATAGTGTTCCATCCCACTGGTCATCAAAAACCAATTTATTGTAATCTACTGACTTATTGACTAACTCTAAACCAAGACCTGCGTGAATAAACAATGTATTCCCAGCATTCAAACTCTTATTTAAAGATCCTGAAAACATCACTTGAGTTGTCTTTAAACTACCTTCTCCAGCCTTATCGTTGAAAATCATTCCACCCACTCCCAACCAAGACGAGCTTAGTAATTGAGTAGACAATTTACCATCAACAAAAACAGACTGAGAAACAAAAGGGGTGGTAACACTATTCCACTGATTACGATAGTTTAACCCTCCTCGAAGGTTATAATCTGAATTTCCAGTCAACGCTGGATTTAACAATAAAGGAATAGAATAGAATTGAGAAGAGTGCACACGTTGAGCAGAGACCTGACAGACTCCAAAAAACGATACCAGTATAAAAAAAACTAAACTCTTCCTCATATCATAGTTTACGGGTCTTTCAATCGATTCTTAAAATTTTCAATCGACAAAACGAAACATCCCACGCAAAAATATAAAAATGGGTAATAATAGCCTATTACCCACTGTAAAATATTTTATTTTACATTTATTTATTTTCGACAAATTATTCGGCATAAATATAATTAATAAGATGAAATTTAACAGTAACAATCCATTTTATTCATCAACTATATTAGTACAGTAGTGTAACATTTCCACGTTTTTGTACTGAACTACCATCTAGGAAGGTTACTTGTAGGAAGAAAACATAAACATCCATGTCTTGTTTTACTCCACGATAGGTTCCATCCCATCCTACATCTTGCCTGTTCGATTGAAATATTTTATGACCTAATCGGTTGTAAATAATCAAATTCATTGAACCAATATTGTTTCCACGAACAAAGAGCACATCATTTTTACCATCTCCATTAGGAGAGAAACCCGACGCCAGACCTACAAATTGATCGCCTTCTGGGTACAAAACATTAATTGTATCTCTACCCATACAACTTTGCTGATTGGTTACCTCTACCCAATACTCGCCTGCTTGATCTACATTCAAAGTTTGAGTGATATCATTTGTTGACCACTGATAGAAACTACCACTATTTTCAGCATTAAGGATTACTGTTTCTCCAGTTTGAGCAATAATGTCTTCACCAAGATCAACTATAGGAGTTGCATTAACCGTTAATTCGATACAATCTCCTTCTGTATTGCCAAATGGATCTGTTACTTCCACACAATACTTACCAGATTGATCCACAAAAATACCTTTTTCTGTTGATTCTGAAGGAATCCACTTATAACTTGGATCGGAAGTAAATACTCTGTCAATAATTGGTTCTAGATATACTCTATCCCCCATACAAATTTCAATGTCACCACCTAAATCAACAGAGAATTTGTGACCATCTTTTTTAACAACACTGATTTCATCGGTATTGTAGCAAGAATATGCCGCAGTAACCTTTACAGAATACACATTTTCATCACTTACTGTAATTGTTTGAGTATTTTCTCCTGTATTCCATTCGTATACCAAGCCTGCTTCAGAATTACCTGCATCCAAAGTTGCAGTTTCGCCATCATATAAAGTAAAATCTTCACCTAAATCAACAATAGGTAAGGCATGAACAATTACTTCAATCTCATCTGTTTTTTCATTACCTGCATCATCTCGCATTGTTACAGAATATGTACCAGACTCACTCACTGTAAGTGTAGAATTTCCAGCACCATTAGACCATAAATAAGCATAGTTTTGAGAGATACTTGGATTTGGATTTAGAATCACTTCTTCTCCATCACAAATATTAATATCAGCACCTAGACTAATCGCAAACACATCACTTGAACTACTTATAACAATTTCATCGGAACCAACACAACCATTTAAACTAGTAACATTAACACTATAGGTATTACTAGTATTCACGCTTATGCTTTGACTGGTTTCACCAGTAGACCAAGAATAAGTTAATCCAGGATTTCCTGCATCCAACACCTTAGTTTCGGCTTCGGCCAATTCATAATCTGCACCTAAATCAACAATTGGAGCTTTTAATACTTCCACATTAACACTTGCCGATGATGATTTACCTGTGTCCGAATCTTTGGCGGTAACAGAATAAGTTCCAGACTCTGTAACTGCTAAAGTAGGTTCTTTTGAACCATCGGACCATAAGTAAGTGTAGGTTCCACCAAAATCGATGGTAGGAGTTAAAGTTGCACTCTCTCCTTCACAAATACTAATATCGCCACCTAAACTAACAGAGAAGGATTCAACAAGGGTGATATCTGCATAAATAGTATCTCCAGCACAATCGAAAGCTGTTCGCTCTAAAAGTTTTATTTGATAGTCACCCGGAGTATTTCCCCACTGTACATCAAAGCTTAATTCACTATGATACTTATCGCTCAGTTTTGTTGTAGTTTCATTTAAAACTGTTGCTCCAGCAGGAATAAATAGTTCGTAATTCTCGTTCTTTTCAATAGTAGCTGTGTAGGATTGAATAGTTCCCGACTGAATAACAGGCTCATAATCTCCCCATACCGTATTTGGCAAGGCCATTACATCTACCTCTAAAGTCTGATTCACCAGATCTTCAGTTACCGGAATTCCTGATACTGTCTTCGCATCGACTAATAAAATTTCAGCACGATGAGTTTTCCCACTTGTATTCGGTATTTCGAGTTCGAACTCAAAAGAATTTACATACAATTCTTTTGCTCCATCAGGCATTACTGCAGGCGCACGATCTACCGAAATTTTAAATGTCCAAGGTTTCGGACCCGAATAATTAACGGTAACATTTATTTTCCCATTTGCATCTCCACCATTATTTGCAGAACAAACATATGGCACTTCTAAATCATCAAACTCTGCTGTTGGAGCAGCTCCATCAACCACAACCATCATAATTAAAGGCTCACCAAAACAACGCGTTCCTAAATCCTCTGGATATACCTTTACTACATATTCGCCTTCATTATCGAATACATAATCGCCAGACTCAAATGTTTCTGATGTAAGATATGCAACAGCTCGAGTAGCTGTATGAGTTACCGACCAATGGTATGCATAACCGGTAACTTCATCCACCTTAAAATTAAGTGTTGTTCCCTTAACCACATACTGCTGTGCCACAACAGCCCATCCTCCCAAGAGGATGGCTATTGCGGTAAGCAGTGTTTTATGTAGTAAGGTTCTCAACATGTTATTTTTTTATTTTTTTCAAATCTAATAATTTAATATATTAAATACTAGTTAAGAGTAATAGCACCTGAAATTGTAGGTTTTCCGTGAACAGTTACACTTCTTGTGTTATTCGCAACATCTGCATCAACAGCTACGATACCTAAATCGGCAGTTGTTGCACTAATCAATTGAATGCTTACAGTTTGATCACCTGCAGTTAAATTTTCAAAATCTGAAATACTTAATTGGCCAGTTAATGGAGTTGCATCACCTGCAGCACCCATTGTTACAACTAGAGTCGATTTTGTTCCATCAATTGCAGTTTTCTCATATGTTAATTCGAATGGAGCTACACCACCAGTAAATACAACATCAAAGTCACTAACAGTTAAGGCTCCTCCTATCAATGGAGAACAACTAATAACGGCATCATTTGCAGGCAAGTTAGCAAACATAACCGAAGAAGCACCTACAACTAAAATTTCAGATGTTCTTGTTTCTGTCAAACAGCCATTTGCATCAGTTCCAAATACAGTAACATCAAATGTTCCTGGAGCATCCCAAATAAGTGTCATCGAATTTCCTGTTTGTGCAACTAAATCAGTACTCGTTCCACCTGTGGTAGCCCAAGTATAAGTTACTCCCGCAACAGGATCTACATTATACGTATGAGAAGTATTAATCGTCACGGTTTGGTCCTGTGCATTAACAGTTCCTACGAATGCGATTAAGCTAATAAATAGCAAGCCAAATATTTTAGTCAGTTTCATAGTAGTTTAATTTAAGTTTATGATTGATATTATTGGTTTCTTATTAATTGTTCGTGTATGTATTTCCTGACCTGAAACTATCTTTAAAGTTCCCCCATAACTATTGGTCGCACTTGTTATGGTTATATGATTTATTTTATCTGAATTTACATCTTCAATAACGCCCACTACTTGGAGCATTTTATCTGCAAAATTTACAATTGCAGTTCGATCAACAGCATCATCTAAATGGTAATTTACTGTAATCGGGTATTGTGATTCTGGCAACTCGGTACCTGAATTAAACATGGCTACTAATTCTGTAGCAAATTGTGGATCTAAATCAGCACAATCTTCTGATGTAAGATCTTTAAATACAATCGTGGCTTCAGTACCAAATACCTCCACTGGTATAGCTCTTCGAGAAGAACAAAAATTCGTTCCTGAATTAAACTCTTCCACAATTGCGTAATATTTGCCTTCATTTAAAAAGGTAATGTCAACTTCCGCTTTTTCAAATTCTCCCCCAACAAATAAAAAGTCATCATCTCCTCCTAATCCATCATTATCTGCTAATAAAGCATCCTTTTGATCTGCCCAATCGTTCACCTTATAAACTTTCCATTCATAAGTATTCCCAACATGATCAGTAATAGTAAGTTTATGCGTACTTCCAGGCAATATCACATACGGACTCTGTGCCTTAGCTGAAGCCAAAGCCACCATCGTAACAATTACGAGGATCAGAATTCTATGTAGTGTACCTTTAAACAAATCTTTCTATTTTTTATGTTTGAATTACCTTCCCAGATCGTAATCCGGGAAGGATTCTATATGTAAGTCAACAAACTTTACATTAATTAGTCAATCGAGATATCTGATGTTTTAGGAGAAGGTAAGATAACAATCGCATCTTTTGCTTTATTATTATCCACTGTTCCATTTTCATTAACATCTCCAGTATGAGTATTGATAGATACTGCTGAAGCTGTCAAATTCAAATTAATTGACTCACTTGCAACAGGACCAGGAGTATTAGGCACATCAACCTTCAATATGATAGATGATGTACCAAGAGCTACGGCAACGTTAGTACCTGCAACTGTAGCATCTGTTGAAGTTACAGTTCCTGCTGTAGCAACATAGTCGAATTTCCATGTCCCTTCAGTCCATGCAACACCACCTGCCGTCATCGAAACTTTAAAATAACGAACAGAACCTCCAAAATCGTCAGATCCACGTGTTATAATTTCTCCACTCTTATCATTACAAGTTGAAAGAACTGTCAAGTCTGGTGTTGTAGCTGTATAGTCAACCAAAGGTGTACCTGCGACATCACAAGCCTCAACTAAAAGATCAATATCTCCACCATCTACTCGAATACTAATCTGACGAAGAGTAGTACAAGCACCACCAGTATTCTGTTCAGTCACCTGAACCAAGTAATCACCTGAAGCCAACCATTGAATCTCAACTTCATTTAAATCTACAGCCGATGGACCAGTAATAAATGAGTATGTTCCTGCAGGAGCTTCTGCTGTTCCCGCCGAATTTAAAACAGCCCAAGTATATGTATTACCTGCATGATCCCCACTAGGATCTGTTAAATTCACTTTAAAAGTATGCTTCGAAAACACATTATGTGTAGCATCCTGTGCGTAAGTTCCAAATGCAATTAAAGAAATTGCAAGAACCATTGTTATTTTTAATAATCTTTTCATGATCAATAAATTTAAGAGTTTTTAATTAGTCCGTAGTTATACCTGTAGTTGCAGGTACTGCTTTTACAATGTAAGATACTTTATTACTTGCATCACCTGTTTCACTATCTGGAGTACCTAACTCATCTTTAGCATTTGAAACAGCTAATTCCATAGTAAAATCAGTATCCTGTCCATTCACTCCAGCAGTATTTTTATTTGTACTATAACTTATAGAGAAAGTCACCTCTGAAACTCCTGCAGCAACAACTACATTATTGCCAGTAGCAGTTCCATCAGTTATAGAAACAGCAGTAACATCACCTAAGTTAAAACTTCCAGCAATATCAGTTAAAGCATAATCAAACGACCATTTTTTCGTGTTATCTCCGCCTGTCATTTTAACTTTAAAATCACGTGATGTAGTTCCAAAAATATCCGTTGAATTATCACCAAGAACATCGGCATCATCAACAGGAGAAAGAACTGTTGCACATTCTTCAGTGGCACTAACAAGTTCCGCAAAAACATCAAAGGTATTTGTACCAACTTTCACAGCAATTTGACGCACTGTTGGACAGGCAAAACCTACATCTGTTCTTGATTCTACAACCTGTACAATATAATCACCATCAACTAACCATTCGATATCTACATAAGTACCATCAAGAGCTGTTTTATAATTAAATTGTGTTCCGTTACTACCAGTCGTAACACTCCAAGCTAATGTCGTCGTAGCAATACTACCTTTAGTAATTGTATATCTATGAGTTGAACCCGCAAAAGGAGTAGTACCCGTATTTTGTGCTTGAGTATTTGTAAACATCAATACCCCAACAAAAACCATTAAAAGTTTATATAAAGATTTCATATCGTATATAATTTTCTTGTTAACTCTATATTAATTAAAGGTAATATCTCCAGTATCTGGAAGACCGTAAATTGTAACATTTGCAGTTTCATCATCTCCTGTTACAGTATCATTTCCAAAGCTATCTTTTACATTTGTAATTTGAACTTTGAAAGTTTTGTCTCCTCCATCAGTAGTATTAGGTACTGAAATTACCAAACTATGAGTATCACCAGAAGCGTTAACACCTGTAGCTGCTATTTCATTACCTGCACCGAAACCAACAGTTTGGTAATCAAAAGTCCAATCAGTTGCTCCATTGGTTTTGCTCAAAACAAAAGTTATATCTGTATTTGCTGCAGTAGTCGCACAATCCACTGCAATAGTAGCATCTGCAATCACCACATCGAAGTCATCACCAACATTTACTTCAGCTGTTTTTATAGTAGAACATTCAATTCCACCATGAGATTCTTTCTCAGTAAATGTTAAAGTGTAGGTTCCTGGTTGCTTCCATAAAATCTGAATAGCAGCATCATTTAAAGCTGTCCCTCCTTGTAGATCCCAAGAAACTCCCTCTCCATTATTCCCAGTAATAGCCCAAAGAAGTGTATTCGTACCACTCTCCGGAACTACGGTGTAAGTATGTGTTTCTCCAACACTCCTCGTATCTTGTGCCATAGCACCATATCCTAGGAGTAGGAAAA
This sequence comes from Labilibaculum filiforme, assembly GCF_002843315.1. Classification (GTDB taxonomy): domain Bacteria; phylum Bacteroidota; class Bacteroidia; order Bacteroidales; family Marinifilaceae; genus Labilibaculum; species Labilibaculum filiforme. Next base: position 560,279 of record NZ_MVDD01000002.1, read on the forward strand.
AGCATACGCTTAAAAGTTTTGTAAAATTTGTTTTCATGTTGACTATATTTAATTTTTAATAATTTATTCCTGATGGTGTTGGTTTATGATTCACCGTAACCGTATATGTTTCTTCATTTGAAAAATTTCCACTAGCATCTAACACTCTAACGTAAATTGTTGATACTCCTTCTGTAAAACTATATCCTGATGGATCGGATGCTGAAACTGTTCCTACCGCCTGTATTCCATATGCATTTGCATAAGAACCATCTGGCAATTGAATACGATACTCTACTGTAAAAGTTGATGAACAGCCATCTGAATATCTACCAACTGGAAGTTCTAAACCTGTTAGCACCTTCGTCTGAGCAACTTCATCTTCTGCACAATCATCAATAGATAAATCTGATAAATCAGCAAGAACAGGAGCTGTAATATCGTTTATAACAACATTCTGAAATACATCAATATCATTCCCATTACCATCATCAAAGTTCCAAGTAATAACATGAGTTCCTTGAGTATTATAAGTCAGTGCATCTGTTGTGGTTCCAGTAATTGTTCCTGCACAAGCATCGGTGGTAGTTGGTGCTACCGCTGTTGCTGAACACTCACCAGTTACATCTGCTAATGTTAGTTCAACTGGGTCTGTATTATCTTTTATAACAACATTCTGTGTTTGTGTACTGATATTCCCAACAACATCTTTATAAGTCCAAGTAACAACCGTAGTGCCTTGAGTAGTTATTGGTAAACTTGCATCGTTAGTTACTGTTACAGCAGAACAATTATCTGTTGCACTTGGTGCTGTCAATGAAGTTACCTCACACTCTGCAGTTACGTTTGGCAATGAAGCCAAATCTGCAACCGGTGCAGTAGCATCAGTAATAATTACATTCTGTGTTTGTGTACTGGTATTCCCAACTACATCTTTATAAGTCCAGGTAACAACAGTAGTTCCTTGTGAAGTGATTGGCAAACTTGCATCGTTAGTTACTGTTACTGTCGAGCAGTTGTCTGTTGCTGTTGGTGCAGTTAAACTAATCACTTCACACTCTGCGGTTACGTTTGGCAATGAAGCCAAATCTGCAACTGGTGCAGTAGCATCAGTAATGATTACATTCTGTGTTTGTGTACTGATATTCCCAACAACATCTTTATAAGTCCAGGTAACAACAGTAGTTCCTTGTGTAGTTATTGGCAAACTTGCATCGTTAGTTACTGTTACAGCAGAACAATTAT